>JAGAIP010000008.1 GCA_017626495.1 Clostridia bacterium
CTGCCGTTTTTCTTTTTACGAAAAAAAAAGATAAAAATCTTTCAAAAAGATGTCAGGTGTACAAGAACGTGTACACCTGACTATTGACTTTTGTATTTTTATATGATAAAATAGAATTACAAACACGAACATATGTTTAGATTATGCTTTGTGTGGGTATATATAATTAAGGGGTTTTACCCCTTTGTTAAGCTTGCAAGCATCGGCAGGCTTTATTTAGCGTACATTTTTACGCTTGTGGGAGATATTCTCCCGTTTGCCCGAAGTCGTTTTACGTAAAGGGAAACAAAACGGCTTGTTTAGGGCTTTATTGTCGTGCAATTTTTTACGATAATGTGCCGTCCTTTCGCTTTTACATAGTGAAAGGCTTGGAAAGATTGACCAACTTTTCAAGTAGGCGCGCCTACGTTCAAAAAACGGGTTTGGCGATAGGTCTATTTTGTGGTACAATTTTTTAGGTACTACGCTCTAAAATTGAATACTTACGGATAATAAATCCGTGTAGAAGTTCAACCCTATTGGGAGAGATTTTTACACGGATTTTTTTATTCTCTATCGTAAAGGAGGTTGTTACTATGTAGAAAAAATTACAATTTAATATGTGTTAAAGGCATTTTGCCCTTGCACCTTTTTAGGTCGGTGATAGTTTTATCAGCGACTTTTTTGCACCTTTTTTAAGAAAGACTGTGTACTTTTCCATTTTTCTGTCTTTGGATAAGTAGGAAAGAATTTTCTTAAAAGGTTAAGTTTTAGGCGTTTTCACTGCCTACCTATTGTAGGGCTTTATTAAATTTAGGAGGAAATTAAAATGAAAAATAATCATCATTACCACACGCCGTAAGCGCAAGCAAACGGCAAGCAAAACTTTATGGAAGGCTTATAAAGTATAGCACACTATACTTTCCTTGAAAGTAGTGTGCTCTGCCGAGGGCGAGTTGCCCGTTAAACAAAGCATTAGTAATGCTTTGTAGGGACGAGGTGAGTGAGGGCATTTGCCCTGCCCGAACGGTGACCGAGAACGGCGAAAACCGCACGCCGTTCGAGAAATTTTACGACCAAAAAAATAAAAAGGAGGAAACCAAAATATCGTATTTAGTATGCCATATGGAGAAGTATCACAAAACGGATATTTGCCCCATAGAAAATGAAAACGAGCGTGACGAAAACTACGTCGGCTCAAATACTTGTATAGACAGTTCAAGGACAAAAGACAATTACCGCCTGTTGTTTAGGAACAGTTCTTATACGGATTTTATCAACGCAAGAATAAGCGAGTTAAACTTACCCAAAGCACCAAGAAAAGATGCCGTGCTAATGGCTTCGTTCGTGGTCGGCTCGGATAGAGAATTTTTCAAAGGTTTAGACGAATATGAGCAAAACCGATTTTTCCGTGACTGCGCAAATTTCTTTATAGACCGCTACGGAAGAAAAAACATAATTTCTGCCGTTGTCCACAACGACGAAACAACTCCGCATATGCACCTAAACCTTATCCCCATCAAAGACGGACGGCTTTGCGCCAAAGACTTACTCAACCGCAACGAGCTGTCTAAACTACAAACGGAATTTCACGAGAAAGTTGGAAAGCGTTGGGGCTTAATGCGTGGTAAAGAAGGAAGCACGGCTTCCCATCTCTCCACCGCCGAGTTTAAGGCAAAGTGTATTGTGGATGAAGCGATACATAAATCGTCAGAAATTATTTCAGATGCAGGAAAACGTGCGTATGCGGAATTAGCAACTATGGAAAAAGCCGTTCAAAAAGCGGACGAGCATTTTGCGGTCACAATGAAAGAAATATCAACGGCGAAAGCCGAGAGAGATAAAATCGTTGAAGAACGTAATGCTGAAGCTGATTATACCCAAGTGTTAGAAGATGCCAAGCAAGGCAAGTTTGCTTTTAGTAAAAACGGACTACGTAATCAAATCGTCGTATTAACAGCCGAAGTTAAACGTTTAGAAGAAGTCGTTGACCGTCAACAAAAAGATAACGGCTTTTTATACAAGGAAGTTCAAGAACTTTCAAAAGATAAAGATAAGTTCAATAAAATGAGTCGTGCTTACACTCTTTTTAGAGAACGAGAACCTGAAGCGTTTACGCGAGCATTTCATCGTGCGCCGTCTATCGTTGGAGCGTTTATTCCTAAAGATGAGCCTATCGCCAACTTGGGCAAAAGTCGTTTACAACAAATCGAAGAAGAAATCAAGCGTGAAAAATCGCCGAAACCAACGAACAAAAAATTTAATAGTAAAGGAGATTAATAAGGAGGAAAAAATTATATCATATCTTGCGATATGATGTATTAAGCCGGCGGAATATCCGCAAATGCCCACTATGTGTGCGCTTGCATCTTCCTTAGGCTTATTATAGGTTAATGTCAAGAAAGCGTAAGAACAACACGGGAATACCTGACTTTGAAATCGATTCGCTTGCAAGGGCGTTGTTGCCTGCAATACAAAAGTTATTTGAAAGCGAAGAAGGCAAGCGCGAATTTGAAGAATGGCAAGCCGAAAGGCAAAAATTACAACTGAATAAAAAACAAAATAAAGAATCTCGTTGATTACATAGAGATAACCGCCGATTTAGATAAAAGAAAATAGTAAAATGTATATAGCAACGGCGGACGGGTTTTGACCGTTTTCGTATCCCGAAATAAAAAAACGGTTAAAAATAATGAAACCGTTCCCCTATAACGGGGACGGCAAAATATAAACGGAGGTAAATTTATTGAAATATAAAAATTGGTTAAACGAGTGGCTTGCTTTGTACGTCAAACCCACTACGAAAATAAGAACGTACAAAAAGTATCAAAGGCAAATAGAACTACATATACTCCCCGCGCTTGGAGAGTTTGAACTTAGCGATTTAACGGCAACCGTTTTGCAACGGTTTACTGTGGGTTTATCCGAAAAAGGTCTGTCTGCAAACACCGTAAACGGCATTATTTCCGTGCTTAAATCTTCTTTGCGCCGAGCAGTATTACTTGGTGTAACGGACAAAGAGTTTACAATGGCTATCGTTCGCCCTAAACAGCGTGAAAAGCAAGTAGATTGTTTTTCTAAAGAAGAACAACGAAAAATCGAGCAATTTATCTTTGAAAAGAAGAAAAATAAGTTGTTCGGCGTAGTGCTTTGTCTTTACACGGGCTTGCGTATTGGAGAACTTCTATCCCTTACGTGGGACGACGTGGATTTACAAAAAGGGATTATAACCGTTTCTAAATCTTGTCACGACAGTTGGGAAAACGGTAAATACGTTAAGGTAATCGACACGCCAAAAACGGACTTTTCAGAACGTGTTATTCCTTTACCCAAGCAACTGCTTTCACGATTAAGAGAGTATAAGAAATCGTCAAGCGGAAACTACGTTGTTTGTGGTGAACGCGTACATGGAGCACAGGTTCGCTCGTATCAAAAGAGTTTCGAACTATTATTAAAACGTTTGAAATTACCGCATAAAGGTTTTCACTCTCTTCGTCATACGTTTGCAACGCGCGCTTTAGAGTGCGGAATGGACATTAAAACGCTATCGGAAATTTTAGGGCATAAAAACCCTACTATAACGTTAAAACGCTACGCCCACTCTATGCTTGAGCACAAAACGGAAATGATGAATAAGCTTGGAAAACTCCTATTATAAACGCGCTAAAAACACAAGAAAACGGCGAGATACTCTCTCGCCGTTTTCTACATAGAATAACATAATCTATGTAGATATTATAGTACTTTTTGTCGATTTTATCAAGTGGTTTTGTAGTATAACGGCAAAAAAATTTACACAAACATTAATATCTAA
>JAGAIP010000009.1 GCA_017626495.1 Clostridia bacterium
ATAGCCTATGGCTCTTGTACTATCAAGCATATTTTCGTTGTAAGTCACCGTATTTTTGTGCTGTCCTACTCGATGAAGCATAGAAGAAAGGCTTGTGATTTCCGAAGCCTTTGCGGCTTTATCGAGGGCGGTTTTCATTTCTTGTGTAGCAATTTCGACCTTTGCATTAGCTTCTTCGAGTTTGCGTTCCGCTACTGTCGCTCTTTGCTCTGCACTTTGTGCTGCACGCAATGCAGCGGCGGCTCTACTCTCTGCATCCGTTGCTCTGGCATCAGCTTCAAGGAAGCGTGTAGCTTCCTGCTCGGCAGCTCTTTCAAGTTCTTCAATTCGGCTTTGTAGCTTCAATACTTGCGTTTCAATATGCTTTCTGCCCTCGATTTTCGGGTGGTCAACGGTTAGCCCCATATCCTCACACAGCCTTGTCAAGCAATCATTTTCACGCTGTTCCCATTGAATTTGGGCGGTTGCCTTTCCGATTTTCTCAAAGCCTTGTTCACCCAGAGCCTTTACAAGTCCAGTTTGCGTTTCCAAGCCTTTTTTATATCCGTGTGCTACTGGAATATAGTCAATATGAACATGCGGAGCTTCTCCGTCTGGCTCATCGCCGTGATAGTATGCACCTATCAATTCTAAATTCGGGTTGCGTTCTTGCCATTCTTCGACAAATTTTCGCATTATCTCCTTTCCCTGTTCTGCGGAGCATATCGGAGAGCCGTCCTCATTCTTCCCATATATGCCGATAATCATTTCATAGACAGGGTGTTTCTTGCTGTCCTTGCACACATCATTGTAATAGCTCTTTATCCGTCGCTCTGGGCGAGCCTGTTTCGAGTTGTATTCTTCGACCGCCGCACCGAACAACCTGTCATACGCTTTCCGAACAGGCTCATCTATCCAAGTTTCGTGTATGCCGTTCGGGTCAATATGCGGCTCTTTGCTCACAACTTTCTCATTGCGTATATTATGTTCCCGACGAACATCCGAGCCATTATGCGTGCTGATAGTAACTCCCATTGACTGCGTTCTCCTTTCCAGTTCGCCTATCTGATACTATCAATTATAGCATTGTTAGGGGCGAGCTGTCAAGCCTACCTTGTCAAAGGTAGTAACACAATACCAGTTTAGGCAAGCCAAAACTGGATTGTGGCAAGGGTAAACCCCTGCACCCCAGAGAGTTCCGACCTCTGCGGAGGTCGGGCAGAGCGTTCCCCTCTGCACTCCCCAGCTCGCCGCTTGGCAGAAGCCGCCCCTCGATGAGGGACAGCTTCAGAGCAACAGCTTATACCGTGTCACTCCGTCAAGGGGTTCGGGTTGTATTTTCGCTTGCGAAAATCTCCACCCTCAAGTATGCCCCCTTGACTCCGTTCCCGCACCCTCGATACGCTCAAGCGGAAATTCCGACCGTTCAGAACAAAAAACCTTGACAGCCTTTTCCGCTTATCAGCCGAATATGCTCCCGTGTATACGGGAGCGTTAAAGGGAAGAGTTTGAGAGAGGAACGCTCTCAAATTATCAAGGCGGTGAGCCTTGATAATAGAAGAGAGCAAAAAAAAGAAAAAAGCAAAGAAAACGGCGTAGTTATGCGGTTTTCTTGATTTTTCTTTGAGTTGGTATTTCATACATTTTGAGTTGATATTTCA
>JAGAIP010000001.1 GCA_017626495.1 Clostridia bacterium
AAGCACCTCACAGATTGCCGCAAGGGTGGAAAAGCGGATAGCCGTGACCTTGTTATTTTTGATCTTGGAGAGATTAACGTTGGAGATTCCTACGCGCTCGGCAAGCTCGTTCAGCGAGATTTTTCTTTCCACCATCATTCTATCAAGTCGAAGTATTATCTTTCCCATTCCGTCACCTCTTAAAGAAGTCCGTCAACGTCGTTTTCAAGCTCTACACCGTGAGCAAAGAACTGAGAGAAGCAAAGAACAATAATACCCATAGAGATACCGCCCATATCAATGCTGATTTCTGCAAAATCCACTCCGCATACCAAACGAGTAATCACACTCATAATAAATCCGATTACGGGAATGGCAATCGCAAAAATACCGATCTCTCTCATCATACGAACATTGTCCTTTTGAAAAGGTGTGGAGTTTTCCGACTTTTTAAAGATCAGATGCAGATTGCGGAATATCATTGCTACTACCGCCATAAGTAACGCTGCACCGATACAGAAAATTACAAAGGCTGCTACGTTCAATTCTTCGTTCGCAACGGGAGTGCCCATCTGAAAACCGTAAACCGATAAATCCTCACGAGTGATATTTTCTGCAACTAAGCTTCTGAAGTTCTCTACGCTGTTATTTGCAAAAATGATGCCGATAGCAGCAATCGCCATTCCAACAGCTCCTATCCAATGGAACACCTCAAAAATTTTTGTTATGGCTTTGCCAAATGTGTTAAGTTTTTTCATTGCTTTAATCCTCCAAATAAAAAATGTGTTTTGGCTTAACATTGAATATTATAGCACGAAAATTTATGTTTGTCAATATGTTTTTAATGTTTGCCGATAACTTTTTTGTTTTTGACATTAAAATAGCCCTCGCTCCGTTATGGAACGAGGGCATATTTTAGTCCTTTTTATCTTTATCCGCTACTAAATTACACAACATCATCACAATTGGGAACAATATTCCGCCTACCACAAACACAATCCAATTATATCGCCAACTAATCCAACTGTTTCCTTGTATTCCACTACCGTCATTGCCGAGAAATCCCCAAATGAAGAAGATTGCCGTCAGAACGCCCCAATAGGCAAAGCCAACCGCTTCTTTTACGCTCGTTCTCTTTTTTTCTTTCTCGGTAAATTCTCCTTCTTTCAAGAGCTTCTGCATACTTGCATTTTGTACGCCCACAACAATGAAAATGCTTGCGCCTATCCCTGCAACAATCATCATAACTGCGAGCATCATTATAACAAGAAGCTCATTTTCAGTAAAGCCGGATATGATCAATGGAATCGGAGAGAAAATGCACACACAAGCTGCTATAATGTTGAACTTAATATAAGTATCTCTGAATTTCTTTTTTCGTTCTGTCACCATTCCTTTTACGCCATATTCAAGCTCAAAAGGGATATTCTTATCAAGGAAAGCATACGGCTCATTCTTAAATCCACAATAAATGTAGATCGGTACGGCACACAGAATAAATGCGAACAGAACAATTAACCCAACTGCACTTGCAGTTGTTTCCGTTATAATCGGATTAGGTAGTCCTGATAACGTAGTCAATACAATTAGAGCAATGGGAGAAAGGATACACAAGAACGTGGCAAGAGCAATACGCCAAGAGGCGAGTTTCCTCTGTTCAAGATAAGTATTAGCTTCTTCAATAGAAATCTTCTTTACGGTTGTGTCTGAAGAATCATCATTCGAAAATTCTTCTGCCTCAATCTCGTCTTTCAAGAGATAGTCCGTTGTAACGCCGAATAGCGTGCCAAGCTGCAATATCTTTTCTAAATCGGGAATTGTCTGCGCGCTCTCCCACTTGGAAACAGCTTGTCGGGATACGTTCATCTTGTCTGCAAGTTCTTCTTGCGACCAACCGTTCTTTTTTCGTAATCTGATAATTTTGTCAGCTAAAATCATATAAACACCTCGTTTGAAAATTTCGTAAAGCACCGTGCTTCATCGTGTCTTTATTGTATCAAAAAGCACGGTTACATACCACCAACCGAGGGCTTTCAATGTGTCAACCGACAGTTGCTTTTTGCTTTTTATGTGGTTTCGCCCTCGCTCCGTTGTGGAACGAGGGCTGTATTTATGCTGTTTTACGCTTCTTTGTTTTTACGAGATACCAAACCACACATACTGCAAGATTGATAGCGTGCAAGGACAACAAGCCTGCGCTTAGTATTGAATACATAGCTTGACCGTTTTGGTCAGCTTCATCTGTCGTGACTACGATTTCCCATTCTCCGTTCTCGTGCTGAAGAATGTTGATTGACTCGTATAAAATGGGATTGTAGTAATATTTTTTACCGTCGATTTCTGCCCATTTTTTGTTAGGTTCGTGCGTTGGAACTTCACTTGGCGGTAAATTACCATATCCCTCGTCATACCAAGCATCATATTCGCTCTGCATATACGCAATGAATCTATCGGGATCGTCAAATCTTTCACGCTCTATGAAGGTAGATTCACTAACGGAAGAAGTGATAATATATGTCGCAAGCATAATGATTGCAAGCACAACCGTAAATACGATGCAGATTTTGCCGAGAAGCTTGCTTTCTGTGTTAGCTCTGCTAACCACCTGCTCATCGAGCCACACAATTTCTTTGTTTATGAGTGCCTTTAATACGAATATCTTATATACACAGAACGCAAGGAGAAATGCAACGGCAGCGAACAAAGAGCCAAACAAAATCCAAGAGTCGATAACAAGTCCATAGTGACTATTGAAATAAGAGAGCGTAAGAACTGCTATCGGCAGACAGAATGCGAAGGTCAGAAGTATTCCGAAGAATATCTTTACCGAGCTGAACACCATATCTGTGTTAGCTTTCTTTATTTCCTCGGCGTGTTCTGCTTCTTCCTCGTCGATAAGCAATCTGAAGCTCACCGTGAAGCAGATCTGACATATCGTAGCTGCTACGAAGAATACGCTTGCAAGGCAGAAGCCAAGCAGGCCTTTTGAGAAGCCAAGATTGCATATCATAGCGGCTATAAGTCCTACGATGATAAGACCTATCGAGATAAAGGAGAGGTTGGTAAACTTTTTCTTTCTGCTATGTAGCATCAGCTTGAACTGCTTGTCGCTTTTTGCTTTCTGCTTACTTGCCACATCTTCCGAGGTGGCTGCTTCTCGGTCGGGATTGTTTCGTTCTCCGCGCAGAAGCTCGTCGGTAGTGATACCGAAGATCTCCGCTATCGAAGGTATCAAGGAAAGCTCCGGGGTACATTCGTCGCACTCCCAACGGCTCACCGTTTTATCCGAAACAAAGAGCTTTTCACCAAGCTCCTTTTGTGTCATACCGTTTGCCCGACGCAATGCCGATATGAATTTACCTATCGTTTTCTTTTCCATAGTAATGCCTCCTCGCATTTCGGGTTTTGTTGCTATAATTCTATCATTCCGTCAGAAGGAATACCACCCTCAAGTGAAGGAATCACTCCCGAAATGCGAGAACAAAGCGCTTTACGCCTTCTTTTTCTTCTTTCTGACAACCATAAATGCCACAATACCACCGCCAATTACAATAACAGCAGCGATTGCTCCAACAACAATCCAAACCGTGTCAAAGTAAGGTGAGATCGGGCGGATAGGATTTTCGGAGGAACACAGTACAAATTCAAGTTCTCCTTCGGGAAGTCCGTTGCGCTTCAGCGTGTATCCCGTATCGGTCTTGGTAAATCCCTCAAGGCTGTTTTCCGTAATGTAGAACGGCGTATTGATTACGACCTCCAACTCACCAAAGCTCGCCCACGTACTTGCAGGAGAGAGCAGATATGTGTAGGTATAAATCGAAGGCTCATATCTTCCGTTTATTTCGGGATAAATGGGCGCTGTGACAGTATTGGTGATACTCGACTTTGGCTCAATCGTGATCTCATACTGATACCAACGCATAAGGCTGTTCATAAAACGCTCTGCGGACATATTCAAGCCGTTGGAATCCGGGTATATATAGTTGTATGTGGGATTGCCCTTGCTACCCTCATTAAAAGCTGCAACTACGGCATTATACCAATCCACTTTGGATACGTCCGTTTCTTCCTTCCAATTTTCAAGTGCGAGTTCTTCAAACGTCATTGTTTCGGTGTTCGTCAACGATACAATTCCGGCGATTTCTTCTTTGTCCTCTACACCGCCATCTTGATAGCACTTCATAACGAGAGGTGTAGAAAGCGGTTGACCGATAACATATACGGAGAAAATATCTCCGTTATCTGCCCACATACCGAATCTACCGTCGCCATCCTTTTGTGTATGGAATCCACTCTGTTCGGGGAAATAGATCTTAGATTTTCCGTCGCCTCCATCCCAATCAAAGGCTACGTTTGCGGCGTTATACGTCTCTTTGTCGATCAGACCTTCTTTATTAGCTCCACCCACAATGTAGGTGTACTTCGTTACCGTCATTGTAGGAGAATAGAAAGCATCCGTAATATAAGTATCGGACAATCTCGGAAGATCCTCGGATAACTTAAACTGAGCGCCATTGGGCTTCAGCGTGTAACGAATCTCTTTGTCTATTGCTTCGCCGTTAATCGTTATATCGTATTTTTGAGTATCTGCGAATGTAAGAAAGGCTTGCGTTTCGTCGTCATACAAACTCGCATAATCGGGCTGCGTTCCAAACGGAAAAGCAAGGGTTGCAGTTACGGTCAAATCTGTCGGGTTATAAAAGGTGTATTCAGCAGTTACCTTGCCCGTGTAGGCGAGGTATCCATCCATTTCTCGATAATAGTTATCGGGAAACTCCGAAACATCAAAGGTCAGCACCTCTTTTGTGACCTCGATAGGACAATTCCCGTCAACTACCACAGCACCCGTAGAATCAACTCCACGCCAATGTGTCTGTGCGGAATTTGCGTATGCGGGAACGACAAATGTGGATGCCAACAAGAGCACCACAAGTATAGTTGCAAATGTTCTTTTCATAGAAGTACCTCCTTTGTGATATTCTTTCTCACATATATAGACGGATTTTGCACCGTAAAAGTTTCATTGTCCTCTATATATTAAGTCGCTTTTTTTGCGATTTGGTTTCACTTTTTCGCTAAATTTTTGTTATAAAACCGTTCTCCCTTTTTATGTACGCACAGATCGCAGATAACAAACACTCCGAAATAAATCGGTACTGCTATCAAAGAGATCACGGGATATGTCAAGAAGTCAAGTCCATCAAACGGCGAGTGTATTAAGAACATTGAATTGACGTCATACGCTGCCGCTTCGGATACAAGAGCGTGGAAAACGAGGTTGCAGTAACACCCGATAGCCGCCATTACAAAAATTGAAATGAGGATATTTGTAATATTTCTTTTGACGTCTATCTTTATGTAGCCGAAGATCGGGAGCAAAAGGATATTGAATAGAAGCGTGGCGTGTGCCGTTATACTCTTGAAATTCTCATAATCGGCAAGTGTAGGATTCATTATAAAGTCCACGTTGGCGAACATACCAACAAGGGTGGAAATGATACCGAACCAAAACAAATAATCAATGAAGAACGATCCAACTCTTGATTTCTTGTTCTTCAAGAGTGAGAAGATTAGAGCCGACCACATCACCACGTTGCAAGGATATATCGGCAAGATCAGATTAGGCGTTTCACCCAAGTATTCTATCGCATTGCCACCCGACAACAGCTTGAATATAAAAGAACTGTAATGAAACACGATAGTGAAAATCGCGGCAGCTATCAGAATGATATTTTGTGTGCGTTCTTTCTTAACGCATTTTTTTACGAGCCATAAGCCAAGAGCGATTATGGCAATCAGTATAAAATTAAAGATCAGTAGTTTGCCCATAACATTACTTATCGTGATTTTCTTTCTTCGCAAATTTCTTCTTGCAGATTATCGCGGCAATGAAGAACGCCAAGCTCGGCAGAAGGTACTCAACGGCATCCACGAGCGCGTAAGCGTACAGAGGTGCCGAACCTAAATAACCGCCGGTATTGTATTTGTAGGCATCCACGCCAAAGGCAATGGCAAAGCCTACGACCAACAAGGTAGCTACGATATACAAGAATTTATAGATGTTTTCTTTTTTCATAGCGAAAACTCCTTAAAAGTTATAGTACGGATATTTCCGATATTCCTCCGGCACATCCCACTCGTCGTCCGCCGGGATCGTTTTGAGCTTTTTAGACGGCTTATCGGGATAGAGTACCGTGTTCAAATATTCGATAAAATCTGTTTCATCAAACACCGCGCCGTACTGTTCTCCGCAGAGCTGCAAGAACTTACCGCTTTTCTCGCCGTGCCATACATAGTTAAACGCAAATTCATTGGCAACCGTAGCAAGGTTATCCGCAACGTCGGCAGGAACTAAATAGAGCGACAGATCTCCGTCAGCACTCAATACGACCTCTTTCATTTCTCGGGTGTCATCGGTCTGTTCGCAGAACAAGATGTTGTTATGGTAAATCTCAATGGTACACTCACCCATAGTACCGCCCTTGTGGAAATATCCCGTATAGAGCGCACGATCTTGACCGTAGTATTCGTCCGTGATGGAGAAACCTGCGTTATGAAATTCGGCAATAAAGTCTTTGAGGTACATTTTCTTGAAGTTCTTGCCCTCGTAAGTACCGAGATTGCCGTAGTATCCTTCACACACGGTAGCATAGCAATAATCCCAATTCACATCGAGAAATTCGAGGTATCCGTCAACTTGATCCCAATTTGGTGCGGTTCTCACCATACCCGATTGAGTTCTCATTATGAGGTTGTCGCCGTTTCTCTCAAATTCAATCACGTTCATATCGTGAAGGCTGTACGGTATTTCGGGGTTGTAAAATCTTGTTATTTTCAAAGGATCACCTCGCTTTTAATCAGTTTTATTCTTCGTCGTTGCTATCCACGGAGTTGTCTTTTGCTTTTTTGCGATTTTGTGCATCAATTAACGCTCCAATGCACATTCCGATACTCAATCCAATAGGCATACAGATAGAAAGGTAATCGGTAGCAACACCTATTGCAACACCAATCGAAATTCCCAAACACATACCGATAGGCATGTAATGTATCTGATTTTCGGAGTTTTTCTTTTTCATAACGACCTCCTCCATTTAATGACAAGCAAGAATCACATCATTCATCCCAAACGGGAATTATAATATGTTCTCAACACACTATAAAGAATAAACACTATAACGGCAAGCATGACAGAGCAAAAGACAACATAAAAGACAATTCTAATTTTCTTGTTTTTGATTATGCGAGACATCATTGAATCAATTTGTTTTGAAAATATGGCACAGAAAATTGCAATCAGAAATATAAACCAATACTCTTTCATGCCTTTGCCCTCCTTTTGCTATTAGATTTTAATTGACTTCTTCTCCATTCTCATCAAGGAAAAAATATTCACTCGGAAGCAAGTCATTATAGTAAATAAACGGATATTCAGTTACCTCAATTTCTTTGACACCCGAGTAATCGTCGATTTTTATAGTTTTACATTTAGGGTTATTAACGCAGAAGCCATACCCGCCACACCATTCGGGCAGCACGTAAATATCAGTTCCACGTTTTAACGGGCTGTAAGCGTGTTCAAAAACACGCCCACCATCTTCTGTTATAGAACAGCTCATCGGAAGATAAGTGTGACCTTGGTTTTCGTTGCCTGACACAAACCACAGTAGTGCCTTGTCACCCTCTACGCTTTCACCAACGTATGTTATTACTGCCGTTTCAGCATTTGCAATATTATATTCTTTTCTTGCTTGCTCAATAAAGTCTGCTTCATCATACATTGTCTTTTGACAACCTGCGAAAGACAACATTAAAATCAGAACAAGCAAAATTGATCCGATTCTTTTCATATCAAATTCCTTTCAACTCGTTGTTTTTAGAGTTCCTTTCCGCAGTGGGGGCAGAACTTAGACTTTCCAAGCAGAGTATCATCGATCTTACCACAATGCGGACAACGAATTCCAATCAACTTGTAACCCGCAATAGAGCCAAACAAAATTATGTAGAAAGGAATAGCAATATATAGTTCGACCATAAAATCATAATTATTGTCAAGTATCTTTACTCCCACAATGCCCATAGTTACAAAGAGGACTATTGCAGAAATAATTGCTAACCATAAACATACTTTTTTCATAATCCACCTCCATTAACAAGGCTTTAGTTGAATTTCAAAATCCTCAACCGTCTTTTCTCTGAATGTCATTTTCCACTCCACCTTCTTTTGTGGTTCAAAGGTCAGAGCCGAGCAAGCTGCATGGAGCTTCTTTTCGGTTCTCGGAACGCCCACAATCACAGAGGTGGGGCCGTCCGCACCGCCGATGATGGCAATAGCACTTGCAAAGTCGCTATTCGGCGCACTTATCTTTGTCTTTTTCGGTGCATCACTCTGTTTGGTATCGCTTACTGAAAACTGCATATTCGTCAGTTCGGGTTCAAGCGTATATGCCATCTTTGTCAGATGAGTTGGATGCTCGTATCCGTCCGAAAACTGACGGTCAAAGCTCATTGTATCTTGTTCATAGTCAGTAACGGTCAGCGTATGTGCCGCGTTGGAAACGGGGTGAATAAACTTGATCTGCTGACCTACATTAGTCACTCTGAAGCGTTCTCCAATAATGGATACCGGGCGTTGCTCCATTTTCAAGGATAGCGTTTTGATACTTGGCTTTGATTTAGTCGCCCATGGGAAGCTCATACGTCGCCATATCCAACACTTATCAAGGCTGAGTCCATAGTGGTCGAGAATATCTCTCATAGACTTAGATTGGTACATTTCGTAGCCCTGCACCCAACCGTTTCCTCTGCCTTGCTTTTCTCTGATGAGTGTTCCGTTCACTTCAATCCAAGAACGATAATCAAAAGCAAGCGGATTTTCGTTTTCTATCTGCTGCCGTTGCTCGGAGGTCAGCTTGCTTTCATCTTCCGCGGCATACATCCACTTGAACAGAAATGCGTGTACCTTGTCGCTTTCAGCTTCGGCAAACACATCAAGCACCAAGCCTTTAGAGCATATATAGGCAGAAGGAATAAGCCATTCATATCCCGCCCAAGAGAAAGTTGTGTTCAGCGGGAGTTCTTCTCCGGCTCTCTCGCCGCCCTTGCGGTCGTGGAGAGAAAAATAGACCTTCCATTCCTTCGGCAGAGGCATTGCTTCTTTGGGTACGTATTCGTAGTAATCCTTCTTGTAAGGAACTGTACTGAAATCAAAGTTATCGTAAATCGTTTTCAGATAGTTGTACGGATCGTCAATAGGAGCAAGTCCGTGTTCTTTCTGTAAGTACAAGATCTGCTCATTAGCTATTGCTGTAATAGGATTTTCCTTTGCAAAATTATCGTATTGCTCCCGACTCCAAGCGTGTGCCTGCTCGATATATGCTTCGTGACCGCAAGCCATCAAAAGTCGCAGAAAATCCTCAAAGTTATCAGCTACGGGGAAAGCGTGACGACCTGCGTATCCCATCGGCTCAACTGCAAATACGATTTCACCAAGAGCCTTTATCGTGCAGTAGTGAATACCGTCCACACCCGTCCAACCGATGATCTTCGCGCCCTTCGGTGTGCAGAAGTAGTCGCTTCTGCTCTCGCCCCTCTCAATGCCAAAGGCAGAGAGATCGAATTGTTTTTTTATGTATTGTTCGTAAAGGTTCATTTTTTGTTTTTCTCCTTCGGCTGTGGTACATCAATGATAACCTTCTGACATTCATCACACAAATAGGCATCTACCGAAGCGTCAACAAGACCATACCATTTTCCAAGAAGAACGCTGTTTTCGCTTCTTGCCCAACGGGTAAATCCATCAGCAGACTCACCATCGGGAGTCCAAGCCAATACGTTGCTTGCAGATATATGTCCAAAGCGCATTTCTTTTTGACAATAAGGGCATTTCATTATGCGTCCTCCTTTAAATTTACTGTTAGTTGTTATTACTTAATTTTCCTTGTAGTTTAGATCTGTGCTACTGTCAGCGTAGTCAATGACTATCTTCTGACAGTTAGGGCAATTATAGGCGATGCAAGCCGAGCCTTTCATAAATGACAGTTCTGACAGAACAACAGAATCCTTGTGAAATTCTGCTCGACCAAACATTTTGCGCTTTTCGCCTTTCAGCCAACTTATCTCTTGCGGACTCTGAATAAGTCCTTTTTCCATTTCATTGTTGCAATACGGGCATTTCATCATACATTCTCCTTACTGCTCACTTTTTGCTTTTGACACCATTTCGTCGATCTCACTCTCCAAGTCAGAGGTGTTTCCTTGAACAACACCCGTATAGGGAGCGCCGGATTTACATTTGCAAAATACTGTTGCGAGATCCTTTTCATCGTGTTTGCTTGCTTCTGTACCTCTTACAATGGTTTCTACATCATCGGCAAGCTGCCAATCTCTCACGACGATGATGCCGCCGTTCTCGTAATGAGCCTTTAACTGTTCGGCATCAATATCAGACTCGGTATTGATTATCTTTACTTTTTCATCGTTACGATAGTCGCCCGTAGGAAGTAGATTAACAATTCCTTTATCTACGGTATATATCCCTTCGTAGGGAATCTCAACATAGCAAGCTACATTTTCAAAATAAACGTAAAAGTAATGTGTTCTCTCGTTGGTTTTGACCGCAAGTTCATAGTATGTTTTAGCATCGGGGCTGTCCTGCACACTCATTTTGCGTGTGGGCTCTGCCTCAGAGAGTTTCGATAAAATACTATCAACATCCGCATTTGCTATCTCGCGCAGATCTCCGTCATTCCGATTCTCGTTCTTTTTGACCGTCATTGACACCACGGAGCTTGTAGAAGGAACGTTGATCGGATCAGCTTTCGGGAATAAGCTGTCAACCATCAAGTAACCGCCAAGGATTAACCCCGCGAGTATAACAATGACAATTATCGGTATGATAATCTTTTTCATTATGTTTCCTCCAATCAATACTTTCTTTCAAATCCGAGATAGCGTGTTCCTTGAAAAGACAATACACCCTCATCGCCCTCGACGAGCAGACCGAACTCGCTTCTCGGCACCTTCAGCTCCATACGGTCGCCACTCTGTACCTCAAACGTAACGTAATAGCTCGTTGAACTCGACGTGTGCATATGCCCGTTATGATTATGATGATGATGGCTTGTGTGAGAACGCTTATCCACGATCTTGGCGTCCACCGACAATCTCGGTGAATTGTTATTGTGTACCCATTCGCTAATGCCTTTCACGAATACGAAAATTAACATCGCAATTACGAGAAAGAACACTACGTAAAACATTCCAAACATTATAAGCTCCAATCTGATTGACGAACTCAATCCAATGCGGGGATCATAATCCTCATTTCGTCCTCAACTCCGTCATACATTACCTTGAACATATAGACGGGTTGATAATAACCCTTTGTATCCACTTGATACTCCAACTCGCAGGAGAGGACGGTTACGTTCTTCGGAGAGCACATTTCAAACACGCCACCGTAGAAATTACCGCGCTTCATCTGCTCAAATGCTTCAGCTTCAGATATGATCTGCTCGTCAGCGCAGTAAGTGAAGGATACCAAATTATTGTGGATAACATAGATAAATCCTTCGGAAGAATAGCGGCAGCGGAGCGTACCGCCAACGGTATCTCCTTCTTTGCTTTCCATCGGAACATCAAACCGATGCCAACCGTCACCCTCATAGGTAAATACGGCGGTTTCGGGTATCACTATGCCATATTCGCCAAGCAAAGCTTCAATCGTCGCTTGATCTGCTTCGGCAGGATCACGCTTACCCTCATTTGGATGATACTCATACTCATAGCTCCGATCCAAATGAGAAACAAACAGCGAATGTTCAACATGGTCAAGGTAATATGTTTCTTGATCGTAATAGCAAATATCAAGTTCTCTCGTTGTACGACCGTAAAGGAACGCCTTACCGAACTCATCACACGTTTTCTTGTTAAAGGTCATAGCCTTGTAAATCGAAACGGTCTGTTTATCTTCGGAAAGTGCAATCGCGGTTTCCCATTCAGTTCCCTTGGTATTCACCTTATAAATAGCCGCATCTTGCAGATTTCCGTAGTCCTTCACGGCATAGACAACAAAGATACTTGAAATTGCAAGAGTGATTACAAGAGGAATGGCAGCATAAGAGGTAATGCGAACCGCTTTTCTTTCCGCTTTAACGAATACGGAGCGCAAAGCCATATACAAACCGTAGCCAAAGATCGCACCGAGCGTGTTTGCAAACAGATCGTCAACGTCGAACAACCCTCTGCGGGTTATTGCTTGGACTATTTCGATAGCCAACGAACACACAAAGGCGCTACCGAGCATCACATACCATTTTCTGAACAGCTTATGTATCCAAGGCAAGAGGATACCAAGCGGAACAAACATAGCAATATTCAAAAGCACATTTGCCCAATTCTTAAAGGACATGATATTCCACGCTTCGCGCCAAGCTCTGAACAAGTGGAAGTTACTGCCGCGCAAACCTGCCCCTCTCAAAACGGTCGCCACCAAAACGATAGCAATATATCCGGCGAGGGCTAACCAAAGGAAGATCTTTGCAAATGGGAACTTCCTTGTGTCCTTATATTTTTTCTTGAACAGTAAATAAGCCACGCCTATACCAATCGCACAAAGCACGACCGCCATAATAGCAAGCGGTATTGCATCGCTCAATCTGTTCAATATCATTCTCAAAAAATCGTTCATTGTTACCTCATTTTCCAAAGGGGATCAATATTAACCTGACCGCCTTGGTCAAGCCATCTATTCAACTCTACATCAAACTCTTTCATAACCAAAATACCGTTTTCCGCAAGGTCACAATAATCTGAAAGCACACCACATTGATTTTGAAAATCACAAAACGGTATTTTCTGAGAGAAAAGGAATAAAGCCGACATTACATCGTCTTTTGATAGATTCCCGTTTTTATAGCCATCCCTCAAATACAGACGCAATCTGATATATACCGATTCCTCGTCAAAGGGAGCTTCAAGGCAGTAAAGGTTTAAGCGGTGCTCAACCTCTTTTATATCACCATGACAATCAAGCAACTCAAGAACAATATCCGATAGCGGATCTTCGGTCTCAAGATAGGAATCAAGCCACTCGTCATAGTTATCCCAATAACCGCATAGCAGCATTATTCTCTCATAATAAGCATCTTCCCGTGTCATATATCCACCTCAATAAAAAAGCAAATCATAAACAAGCAATCTTATAAATCTACTGAAGGGTTGTTATCCGAAAAAGTAATGTGAGCAAGCAGGAAAGCACCTCGGGCAAACGTCACACTAATCTTAACACCGTCGGGCAGTTTAGTTTCTAACACGTAGGTGAAGCTAAACATTCCAACTCTGTCCTTTTCTTCGCCATTTACATACACAATATTCTTTGTCATACCACGATAAGCGGTTATGTAATGACCGTTAGCTTCGGTTGAGTCGAATCTGCAAAAAATCATATCGGTCAACAAAATTACTATCGACATTGCACCGCCGACAAAACCGATTATCATACCTATCACATAATTCTCATTATAACGAACCGTTTCCCAAGCAAAGGCTCCGTCCAAAAATTCTTCTCCGTGAACGATCACTTCTTTACTTGCTTCCCTCAATGTCCAAAAGACAATTCCAATAGTAAGAAAGCCAAAGAAAACAAGTGCTTGTATGATACGTTTTTTTGTTTGTTGCTTTCTCAGTTCTTTTTCTAATAATTCTTTTTTCTCAAAATTCGTCATTGTATATTTTACTCCACCAAAAATATCATAACTCCTCGTTACTCTTTTATCTCTACAATTTCCATAATATCGGAAGTCTCACAATTCAGCGCAACACAGATCCTCAGAATAACGTCTGTGTTCACGCACTCGCCCCTATTCATTTTCGCAAGAGTAGCCGTGCTTACTTTTGCTTTCTCACACAGGTCTTTCTTTTTCATATCCTTGTCGATCAATAGTTTCCAAAGTCTCTTATAACAGAAAGTCATCCTATTTCACCTCAAAATTATATTTGGTAAATCAATTATATCACAAAAACGTGAATATTTCAATACGTCGGCTTTCCTATTTTGAGAAATGTTATGCGATGTTAAAGTTTTGCTTTTACAAAAGAACACCGTGCACAGAGAACGTCCTACACGGTGTTGAAGATACTATAAGTCAAATACCGCCAAAGATGCACTTGCTCATTGAGCAAACACCGCTTGAGCTTACGTAAAGCTCATCCCATTTGCCTACACCGTGGCTATTTGTAGCTATGATCTGATCGTCGAACTCTCTTACTACCGTACCTTCACCCAAATAAAAGTTATCAAAAAAACGACGGGTATTCGGATCTAATTCCGCGTTGTGCTTCTCCAAGTATGCCTTGATTCTGAGATAGGAGCTGCAATGCTCATTCGTTACGGGTTCACTTACAGGTGTAATTACTGCTGTCTTTTTCGATTTCGTTGTTCTCATATCTTTTCCTCCGGTAAATTATTTTTCTTTTTTCTTTTTCTTTAGTTCATCGTATTGCTTCTGTCTTGCAACGGTTAAGTGTAAAGAGTCGGCAAGATCGTCGAATGAGTGTATTTTATCAATGATACCGTAAACTACTTTGTCCAACGCGTAAAGCTGTGCGGCATAATCGAAAGTTTTACTACCCGAGCGCGAGATCAGTGTAACGTGATGCAAGAGAAGTATATCAAATTCATTGTTTTTTGCTTTATCAAGAATGATATTCAATCCTTGTCTGTTCGTATCTATTTTGTGGTTTGCATCCCACACAACGGATTCAAGAACCCAATTCTCGTGGTTATTTATTTCTTCTATAAGCTCCTCTGTTTTGAAGCGAATGTCGGCTGAAGTTATCTTATGAAGATCTGACACAACGAAATATGCACATACTCGTTTTATATCCTTGTCCGAAACAATATCGGTATTATGTTTTTCGTAACCGTATTTCTCTGTAATTACCATACCATTTCCCCTTATGTATATACCATCAAATTCTTTCCCGATTTAACCCAATCAACAATATATATCGCATCTTTTTTGTAAGTCTGAACTTCGCTCGGTTCTGTGAGACACAGTTCAAAATCAAGAGTGGAGTCGGAAAAAGCTCTTTCCTCATCAGTAACAACGGTTATTGGCTTTTCCAATACGTGATAAGCGTAGTCTCTTGCGTATTCATCAAGCAATTTATTGTACGCGATACGGTAGTCAGATTTCTTCAAAAGTTCTTTATGAGCACAGATATACAAAGCTGCGTGTTTTTTGATTTCTTCGTGTCTATCATCCCTATCGTCAACACCATAAAAATCGCTTTCAAAAGGTTGGTGCGAGGGCTCTTGTGAACGATAATACGTTCCGTCTTGCGGATCTCCGTCATACCACGCAAGAACTTCGTCAGTATCAAATACGTCATTAAATTTCATTCTTCCCTGTCACTCTCCTTTTCTGCAAGATTGATTATAGGCTTATCAAGCTTTTTCGCATATTTCATCGCGGTGTACGCGCCGCCTTCCTCTCGCTCAACGTAGCAAACAAAGAGGTCAGCTTGCTCCACCATCCAACGATTACGCTTTGTGATGGCTCCCTTCGGGTGAGTTCTCCCGATACATTCGGGGATCATTACGTTATCATAATACTTTTCGTAGTATTCTATATCTTTTTCGGGGTAAGGAAGAACGCAGATAAACTCACTGTTCGCTTTGCCCATGGCGTCCTGCACACGCTTCACAACCGTGGCAGCATAAATATCGAAATCTCCGTTGCGACCAATATATATTTCCACAAATGGCTTCGTCCTCAACAAGTCCTTTAACAAAGGATAGAGCCGATCATCAAGTGTACGATGTGCGTAAAAATCACGATGACCGAAAAGAACAACTCTGTATGGGCTATCTTCCCATATCATATCAACTACCCCAAAAAATCACTCATATTCAATCCAATCTTTAAGTTTTTTAATCTATATCCAACTTATTATACCATATAAATGTGAATATATCAACTATTGGTTATGGTTTCTTCCAAATATATTCTGTATGAGTAAACGATTTTAATCTATACTATTAGTTAAGGACAATAACTGATATTTTTGAGGTATACTATGAACACATCATCTATCGGAAAAAGGATAAGAAAATACAGAGAAGCAAAAGGTTGGCGGCAAGAGGATTTTGCCGAAAGAATAGGACTCAGCGTTACTTATACGGGAATGATCGAACGCGGTGAAAAAGTACCTAAGCTTGAAACATTCATTACCATAGCAAACGCATTGGAAGTGTCGGCAGATTTATTGCTTGCCGATGTGCTTTCGACCGGATATAACATTAAGTCCTCCGAAATGACGGACGCACTCTCCGATTTACCTTCTTCCGAAAGAGAAAGAATATACAGCGTTGTCAATACAATGATTACTTTTGAAAAAAGAGGCAAAAAGTGAAAAAAACTGCCCCCGAGCGAACTCGGAGGCAGTTTTCTTGTACTTCGTGTTCTGCTTATTATTCAATAAACTCATCCCACGCCGTGTTATAAACACCTATTGCTTTCAGTGCTTCGGCAATTTCGATCATAGATTTCTTACCGAGATTTTTGGTTTGGAGAATTTCTTCTTCCGTCAAAGCCGCAATATCTCCAACTGTATCACATCCTCTGACCTTCAAGCAATTAAAGGAACGAACCGTCAAATCAAGTTCTTCCAATGTCATTTGAAGTTGGCTATCGACCTTGGCATTTCTCTTTTCTTCTTCCCTTTTCGCTATCAACGCTTCGTATCCGCACTTACCAAACTTGATATAACCAAGTCTTTGCGGTTCACGAAGCTTTCTCAATATCTTGTCGCTAAGACTTCTAATGCGCTCTGTTGTTACTCCAATTTCAATACCAATCTCACGCAAAGACAGATGCTCTTGATAGCGCATACGTATAATTGTTTGCTCTCGTTCCGCAAGAGTTGATAGCGCATAGTCTAAACCCGCTTTTATATCTTCGGTAATATCTTCTGTCGGCAACTCCGTTGGGTATACAGCGGTAAGTTGAATGACAAGCAACAGATTCTTCGGATAGTCCTCTTTTAGATATTTCATTTTTAAGTTTTCACCCGTGTGTCTGATAACCATAATTATTTTCTTACCTCTATCGAATCGAGAATGTACGTATATAAACGCATCATCCGCGAGACTTCTTCCTCTCCGTATTTTTTCTCGGTACGCGCCCATATCATAAACGTGTGGCAATCTTCAATGTTGGGCGTGTTAAGACACGCTTCAATATGAATCAACTTATCGTTTTCGTAAACAACGTAACAACCGTCCAATCCCGCCTTGTGCAACTCGGTTATCTCACCGATTTTTTTATGAGAAAGTTCCTCATCGAAAAGGCTTTCTATACTCTCAATCGCACTTTCAGCGATCTCGTTACCTGCAACCGTAATTCTGACTTTCCAATCCTCAGTGAAAAGCTCTAATCCATCTTCCAACTCCACTTCGTTTGAAGTGGTGAGGTACATATTGTCGGGAATTGCAAAAGAAAGATATTCCAATTCAAATCTACCTTTGTTATACTTCAGCATTTGTTTTTCCTCCTTTGTACTGTATTCAGATGACCGCTGCGACTTCTGCTCGGTGTATTTGAGCAACTTGTTCTATGCAACCGTTACACAAACGAATAGATTTTCCCTTTGGTATTTGCGCTCCGCATACGGCACAAACGGTATCTTCGGGAGTAATGATAACTCGTCCATTCTCAACCGAGAAAAGCACGGGAGAACCGGGTGCAAGGCTTAGTGCCTTGCAAATGTCTTTGGGTATTACAATGCGGTCTAATTTATCAAGCAATGATCTTGTCATAACAACCTTCCTTTCTTTCGGTGTACTTTTGCTCTTAATTTTGTTCATCGAATGTTATATACGGTGAACAAAAAAAGCCCTTTCGTACACCGAAAGAGGCAGCTATGAAACTTTTTTATAGCGAAAAAACACTACTTTTGTCGAAGGCGTTGACGGTATAAAAAAAGAATGTTATAATATGTCCACAGAATATAACATTCTACGCTTCAATATAAAGCTTTCCAAGACGGTTCATCATATCCTTTTTATGCTCCATTAAGGAATGAGCATATCGGTTTAAGGTTATGGTCGGGTTCTTGTGTCCTAAGATCTCGGAAAGTGTTTTTACGTCAACTCCGCACTCAATCGCGCGGGTGGCAAAAGTGTGTCTTAATGAATGGAACCCTTTATGCGGGATTCCATTCTTTTTTAATAATAACTCAAACGTGCGCTGATACGATCTGACGGATATAATTTTTTCACCGTCACCAACAACGTATTTAGAGCCGTTTTTCTTTTTGGTTTCTCGGAGCAAAGGCAAAAGCTGCTTCGGGAATGGAATTACACGCATAGAGGTTGTGGTTTTTGGAGCATTAACGAAACGGCAATATTTTCCGTTTTCATCTGTACTGTCGTGACAGGTCTTGCTAATGCTGATCTCGCGCTTTTCAAAATCAATATCCGTCCATTCAAGCGCGAGCAATTCACCGATGCGAAGTCCGGTATATAAACAAAGCAAAATGCCAACGGTCTTTTGCCGCTTGTCATTCCTCACTGCATCTTCTATTTGCTTTTGCTCGGCAACCGAAAAACACTCAACCTTTTTTTCCTCAATGCGAGGTCGCTTGATTTTGTCTGCGATGTACTGACTACACAAATCAATATCATGTGCGGTTGCAAGTGAATCTTGAATAACCGCCACAATAAGGTTGACCGTACTCGGTGCTAAACCTCCGCCCGTTCTGTGATTTCCGCACTTTCGCATATCCACAATATGCCGTTGCAATAATTGCGGAGTTAGTTCGTCCATTTCGTATTCACCAAGTCGTGGAATGAGGTGAGAATGAACGATTTGCGTATAGCGAGTGTGTGTTTTTGCCTTTGAAGATTGCTTCACATAGTTTTCTAACCACTCAACTAACCATTCTTTGTATTTCATGTTTGTATCCTGCCTTTATATAATATTTGTCCTGCTAAATATAAAAGAAGCCGAACATATTTGGTATGCTCGGCTTCTCGCTATTTGAGGAACGGTTTGCACCACCCTCTCGTTGTTATTCTGATATACTCTATTATATCATTTTTTGATGAATTTTTCAATATGAACGTGTTTACTCCCCGAGTATTCCCGCCCATAATTCAGAGTTTTCTTCACTTAACAACTCATCAAGCATCGTATCTTGCTTAGTTGAAAAGCCATACTCATCTGAGATCTCGTCTGCACTCATACTGTCAGTAACTACAGTAAGAATTATCATAGTCACATCTTCTTGTACCTCGACAAGCTCTCCGTCAGCATTTGTTTCATATCGCGTTACAGTAGTCGTTCTCGATTCGGTACGCAGTGAGATTGAGTTCATATCCCAAAAGATCGCTTTGAGTTCAGCCGCTTTATCTTCATCAAAGGTCGCTACCTCTTGCGGTTCATCACCAAGATTGAGCTTGACCGCATAAACCGCGATCATTTCATCCCACGCGGCTATATCTCCCTCATAATTGAGAATATCATATTGACAGTTTGCAATCAGCTCTGCTTGCCGTTGATGGTATTCTCTTTCAAGGTCAGTTTTTACGCTGTAAATCGTTATCTCACTATCTTCAGCCGGGACGAATATGGCATACACCGAGCCGACCACAAGAGCCACGATAACGATGATTACGATAATGAGGACAGCAACCCATCCTCCCGCCACAATAGCGGCTATAATGCCTTTTATGGCGGCTACCGTGGCTTTTGCGGCTGCTATGATCGCCTTGACCGCCACTTTTACGAATTTCACAGTAGCAATCGCGGCTTTCTTTATGAGTTGAGCCGCTTTTACCGTTCCTTTGACCGCCGCTTTTGTGCCTTTGACCGTTGCTTTCGCAGTAGTCTTTGCGCCCTTAACGGCGGTCTTTGTTCCCTTTACTGTTTTCTTGGGTGCCTTACTTGCCGTCTTAATTCCCTTCTTGGGTGCTTCAAGCATCGGTCTTTGCGGTGAGGGTAATTGCTTCAAATTGAGATTCGGCTTAGGTTTTCTCGGTCGATTTCTCCACTTATGAATATTCTTCCGAGTTTCTTTTACACCCCATCGTCCGACTTTGTTAGCTCCCACCACCGCCATTCGCGCGATACGTTCTTCCTTGTCTTGAAGCTCACTTCCGGCATAATCGGTTTCCGACTCATACCCAATATTCTGCGTTTGCTCCGCAGAATTATGGAGAGATGAAATGCCGCTTTTGGATTTCTGCGCGAGAGTATCAGCGCGGTCAAAGGTCTTTATCGTTTTTAGAGATTCCCTTGTTTTGATTTTCATGCGCTCTCCCTGCTTTCCTCAATCCTCTGTTTCAGAGCATTATAGAAAGCTCTGCTGCGGATGCTCTTGCCATCAGCACTCCATTCGTTCTCAAACGCAAAGCGGATCTCCAACTCACGCACCGAATAGTCAGCGCGGAATTGCCGCCAAGTGCTGTCATCCCATCTGCGCAACTGCGCCCACAAATCGGGAAAGTGCTCATAGAGCTTGCGAAGCTCAGATAGAGCCTGCAAGGGACAACACCAACAAGAGACGCGGTGAAAGATCTCATAGAGACCGCCCCAATCAAAGCCTTTGGCGTAACAGTAATCAAGGCAATCCTTTTCGGTCATACTCCATTCGACAAGAGGATAACAGCCATTCTCTTTGATGCGCTCGGGTTCATCAGCGGCTATACCGATATACTCGATCACATCGTATTCCTTTTTCAGTTCCTTTAGATACTTCGCAATAACACGGGTTTTGAGCATAGCAGTACACCAACGGTTGTACGGTCCACCCCAACTCATACCGCCGTATTTTTCAAGTTTTGGATTCTTTCGCTTGGGCATATACTCTGAGAAGTAATACTCAAAGCTGTGTTCTGCTTTAAGGTAAGTGATCTCTCTGCCGATATACTTCTCTAACTTTTTCAGATGGTCGTACATCTGCGGAAATTCAAGCCCCGTATCACAGAACAAAATCAAATCTATCGGGCGTTTCTCCTCGATCAAACGCAATAGCATAGCCGTGGAATCCTTACCGCCCGATAGAGAAACCATATAGAGTTTCTTTTTACTCACGTTTACCTCCAAATAAAAATGGGCGGTATCGCTACCGCCCGAACATCGAAATGTAGACAAATAGAACCGCAAAAACGGGGTGTAAGGTATTGCTACCTTGCCACCCCGAAAAGCGCGTCTAAAAAGCCTTATTATACAAGCAATTTCAGCTCTCTATTTGTCTACATCTATACCTTCTGTTTCTGATATATTCTGCCTTAACCTTTCGATGCCTACGCTTTGCGCAAGCATCGCAAAACTGCCTTTTGTTGCAGGTCTTTTCAATCACTGCGCCACAATCCTTGCATACAGATATGGGATTCGTTTTCACGACTTCCGCTTCAAGATCCTTATCAAGTGGCAGTACCGCCCTTTTGAAATACTTACAGAGCAAGGAATAAGAAATGATCTGCGGACATTCGCAATCAAGGCATACACACTCTCCGTCCATGAAGTTTGCGCACATACGGCGAATGAGCTTATTCGCGCGTATTCGCTGCTTCGGCGTCATCTGTATCAAGCTACTCATAGGCGTTCAGACGGTTTCGTTGTCATGAGTTTATAGAGCTGTGTATCCTTCGGGAAGTTGTTGACGAAAGGTACAAGCGCACCGCCGATCTTGACAAGTCCATGACCCGCTTCTACGTTGGTGATATACGACATCTGAAGATCGGATATCCCCATAAGCTCTGCAAGCTGTTCGCGGTCGGTCGCGGCTTGGTTGAGCATAATGACAAGCTCGGAGTTTGCAAGCATCGTTCTTGCCGTATGGCTCTGCAATAGATCTTCCACGTTCTGCGTGATACCGAGGATATAAGCGTTGTACTTACGAACCTTTTTCCACATCGTAAAGAGGAAGTTTGCAGAGTATTCGTGTTGGAACAGAAGGTAGATCTCGTCGATGAAAATATAGGTCTTTCTTCCCTTTGCTCTGTTCTCGGTGATACGGTTAAGGATGCTGTCAAGCACAACAAGCATACCGATAGGCATAAGCTGTTTGCCAAGCTCGTGAATGTCATAGCAGATAAATCGGCTACGAGTGTTCACATTGGTCTGTTTTGCAAAGGTGTTAAGAGAACCATCCGTAAAAAGTTCGATTGCAAGTGCAATATCTTGTGCTTCAACCTCGTTCTGCTGAAGGAGCACTTCGCGGAAGTCCTTGAGAGTAGGCGGCTCTGCAATACAACCACCGAGCATATAGTCGCGGTACACGATAGCGGTACAACGGTCAATGATCGACTTCTCTTTCGCTCCAAGTCCTCCGTTCATGACCTGCTCACAGAGAGACAGAATAAACTCGGATTTGAGAGTTACGGGGTTTGCACCGTCCGCATAGTCGCGGCTCATAGCCATAGCGTTGATATGGCTGTTGCTCGTTGCCGATACCACAACCGTCTCACCGCCGAAGGCTTCGGTCAAAAGGGTGTACTCTCGCTCGGGGTCGATTACAATCACGTCTGCGTTCTTGTCCGAGAGAAGCAGGCTTGTCAGCTCTTGCTTTGCCATCATAGATTTACCCGAACCGGAAACGCCCGTAATAAAGGAGTTACCGTTAAGCAGTTCTCCACGGTTGACCATAATCATATTCTTGCTTATCGCGTTGTTGCCAATATACAGACCGTTCTTGTGGCATACCTCTTGAACGTGGAACGGCATAAATACCGCAAGGCTCTCGGTGGTGAGGGTTCTGCGGATATTGAGCTTTGTACCGCCATACGGCAAGCAAGTATTGAGTCCTTCAAGCTGCTGCCAACGAAGTACAGACATAGAGCAAAGGTGCTTTCTCGCGCACTGCAAAATGCTCTCGGTATCCGCGTCAAGCTGTTCCTTACTGTCTGCGCTATGAACGAGAGTGATGAGTGCGGGAATCATTCGCTGATCTCGCGCCACAAGATCGTTAAGGAACTCCCTGCTCTCCTCGCGCTGTCGCTCCATATCATAAGGGATTGCCGCCGAGAAGTTATTGTTCTGATTCTGCTTTCTCTGCCAATTCGATATATTGGTCTCGACCGCAAGGAGCTTACTCTCGCCCTGCCTTACCGCTTGATCCATAGGAATAGGGTCTGCGTCGATAGACAGCATAAGGCTACGGTCAATATCGGTCAGCTCTGCGATAAAGCTATCCTTGATGAAGTTGGCATAGTCCTTAAGATACAGAACTCTTGCATAGCGACCGTCCATCTTAAAATAGTCGCTTCTGAACTCAAGGGATTGAGGGGCAAGTGCGATCTTGAAGTCGTGACCTCTTTTTGCATTGAGAAAGCGGTCATATCTGAAATCGTCCTCATATCCCTTGTGGAAGAAATCGTAAAGCATACGAATCTTATCTTCCTCGCTGACCTCCTCAAACTTGGAGCCAAGCTTTGCAAAGAGAGTTGCAAACTCTGCGCCTACGCGGTTAAAATATCCCTTTGCTTCTTCAAGGGTTTTCTTTTCCACCGTAATAGTCATAAACTTGTCCTGCACAACGCCTGCCGAAAGGTTGGCGTTTCGCTCCAGGACAGAGTTGTATTCCCTGCGATAGCGGTCAAGGCTATCACCCACAAGGGGGAGCATATTACGCTCCTCAAACTTGCTTTTCTGAATACGGCGGTTATTGATGGTGATCTTTGTTGTGGCTCCGCTGTCAAGGGAGTTCAATATCTCGGAATAACCGAGGAACATTCCCTCTTTATCTTCTCTTGAAGCCACGGCATAGTTGATGTCGGTAAAAGTAAAGGTCTTTGACCACAAGTTTCTCCCTACAAGGAAGATACCGTCCTCAAAGACCCCTTGGATCGGAATAGCCTGCTCCACGTTGGTGGGAACGGCATCCGGTTCTACCGTTTTCTTTTTAGGCTGAAAGATACTCATTTGTCCTCCTTCTTTTTCTTGTCGTAATGTTCGTTCTTGCCGGTAAAGGTGAGATGTCTTGGCATCAAGATCTCACTTCGTATCCACGCTTTTGCGATCTGCTCCGCATACATTCCGTTATATCGGATAAAGCCGAGTGCCGCAAAAGGTGCGGCTCCGAGCATACAGAGCCAAGAGAGCGTTTCCGTTCCCATAAAATTACGGCAGCCGAAATAGATTCCGACTGCCGCACCGCAAGCAAGGATAGCGAAGATAAACTGTCTCACCGATAAACCGAAGAACATAGTCTCGTTATATTCTTTTATCTCTTTGTTTATCTTGATCTCCATAAGCTCTCCTTATCGTGCTTCTGTTTCTTTTGGTTTCTTGTCTTTTACGGGGAGAATATACAGCTCCCCATCTTTTGTTTTGAGACGGACGGAATATCCAAGCTGTTTGAGGGCTTTATACACATCGGGAGCGTGTTCAACTTTCGTTTTACATACACCGATTCGGGTGAACAATGCTACATCGTTATACCACGGCTCATCCTTAAAAGCATCAACTCGCAGAAACATATCCTCTTTCATACTTACATAGTAAAAAGTCAGAAGATCGTAGAACTTATAGTCATAAGCACTCTTAAGCTTGTCAATGGTAATTCCGTTCTGCATACAGTATTCAAGATACTTCTGCAATCCGTCTTTACAATCAACCAAGTTCGTCTCGCCTATATAGTTCCACAGTGCAGCGTGGGTATGAAGCTCCATTTCAACGATCTCATATCCTTCTTCCAAATACTCAAGTAGAATTCCATCGGGTTCACTGTATAGGGGGTGGATAGGATCTTTGCTATCCGACAGCGGATGATAGATATACGCATTTTCGTATTCTTCAGACATCACTACAAGAGCCGTTCTCTCCGGGTGTTCTTTGTGAGTCAGAATATGAGATTTGACAAGCTGTTCGTCACCGTCCATCTTGCGCCTTTCGTTCACCTCGGTCAAAAAAGCGTCCGACACTTCAATAATTTCTTTATTGCTTATCATCGTTCTTGCTCCTTGTTCCGATGAGGTTTTCTTTGAAAATGTTTCATCAGATCTATGCCCTCGTAGTTGCAATTCTGTTTCAGCCTTTCCGCTGTCACATCGTTTTGTTTGCAAAAAGCAAGATACTGTTGAAATCCTTTCGGGAAAATAATTGAATCCGCACCAAATGCGTTTACGCCAAACCATACGTCGCTGTGCGCGTCAATATCGAACTCAATGATCTCAAAGTTGTCCTCTAAATACGAGAACAGAAGCCAATCGGGATCAAAATCAAGCGAATTGCACACGTCCTCTGCATCCGAGAAAGGATAGAACAAAATGGTCTCTCCCCTTTCATTGGATGCTGCAACTACTGTTTCTTTCGGGTCAAACTTTTTCATAAGGATATACATAAACTTGTAGTCCTCGGTAGTCTCATCGTTGACCTTTTCTCTCACATCGCTACGCTTCAGATATTCTTTGACCTGCTCAACGAGTTCCTCACGGTTCTTGGCAGTATAGATCATCTTGCTTCACCGCCCTTGTCCTTGGTTTCGATCTTAGGCTGAAGCGCAGATGCACGACCGCCCTCAATGGGTTTCACAAACCCCAATCGGTCGGCGGCATAGATCGCACTCTGATTGAGCTGTCTCTGCCAAGCGCGATTGTTGGGAGACCACTTAAAGCCGTTGAGCTTGAGCAAATAGATCTGCTCCTCGGTAGGCTTTTCATCAAAGACAAGCTGCAAGCGGCAAAGTTCATCGTTTGCAACCGCTTCACCGCCCTCAAATTGCCAACCGACAAAACCTACCTCTTTGTCGTGGGAGATCTCCTCAATACGTTTCTTGAGTCTGCGGATCTCTGCGTTATTGTTGGTCAATGCGTATTGAGGGTAAGGCTGTGTGTGGATAGGGTATCTTCTTCGCATATCCTCGGCAAGCCTTAATCCTTCCTCCGTTGTAAGTGCAGGACACCCCTCAATCTTTCCGTATTTGCGATAATACGCATTGACCTCTTTCATCTTATCCTGCAAACGCTCACATTCATCAAGCTTCAAATTGAGCTTTTCGATAGCGTTGGGATCTTCTCTGCTGATTGGATTTTTATAACTCATATTACTCTTTCCTTTCTGTTTATAAGCCCATCATGTCTTTGACAACTCTATCCGAGAGTTTGATCGTTCCGACAAGAACAAGCATATTGAATAGAAGCTCACCCACATACGTCCATACCTGCGTAATTGCCGAAGCTCCCGCCGCAACAGACGGAGGTGACGCGGCAAACAACGAGTAGATAATACATCCGAGGACGATGACCGCACCTTCAAGGCATACTGCCGCGAAGGATTTGATAAAGGCTTTACCAATATGCGAGGTTTCTTCTCCCGCAAAAGCGGAGAGTGGAACGGGGGCAATGGCGGCATAGATATACAGCTTGAAAAATCTGCCGTACACCGTAAGGATCATAACGAAAGACAGAACCCACACAAGCAAGCTACCGATGAGCGTTACCGCCCATAGAGGTATCGACTCCCAAAAGCCGCAATCCTCTATCGTTTGTATCATACTTTGTGGCAGGTATGTTGCTCCGTTTCCGCTAAGACCCGAAGCAGCCATAATCTTTGATATGACTCCTTGCACGATGGTGAACATCGCCATCATTAGGTCAAGACCCCAAGTGACCGCCGCCTTCGCAAGCACAAAGCGGATAAAGAGCTTTAGAGCCTGCTCGGGTCGTTTGATCTCTTGGAAAGAATTGAACTGACGCATAATGCCCATAAGGAAGAACAGCACCAAAAGTGCATATCCTACCGCCTTGAGCGCGTCGTTGATGTTCACCATTACGTTCCAAATGCCGCCGCCCTTAAATTCGGTTGGCGACTCAGATAAGAGCCGCCATATTTCGGAGAGTTTACTGTTCCATGTCTCAAGGGCATTTTCAAGGTTTTCTACAACCCAATTATTAGACATTTACTTCTCCTCCCCACTTGCAATATACTGTTCAAGCTGAATATCGTTGTTCACTTCGTTACCCCAAGTGTCCCAACCGTCTGTTTTCTGACGGGCAAACAACTCTATTCGCGGCAGATCTCCTACCAATGAAACAATACGGTCTCTTGTCTCATCCGGCTTCTTGCTATGCTCCTCAATATGGGAAACGATCACTTGATGCACCGACGCGGATATGCGTTTCGGATGACCTTTGGTTGCGAGAATACAAAGCTCTGCATTTGCTCTTGTCCAATGCCCCATTCCCCAAAACAATCCGTCTGTTTTTCGGTTTTGCTTCACCCATACAAATGCGACCGTCTTATACGTGAAGCCCCAAGCATCAAGTACCGAAAAGCAATCTCTTAAAAAAGGAACCGTTGTCCACATAAAGAGAACGCAATCACTGTCTGCCAACTGCTCAACGGGCAAAAGGCAGATCTCGTCAAGCGTCATCGTTGGATAATGCTTTTCGGCAGATCGCCCTTGCCCTTTCTTTGAATAGGTCTTATATTGCCAAGGAGGATCAGCATAGATAATACTATACTTTTTCATACAATCTCCTTTTCAATGGTTATGGGGCGAACCGAAGTCCGCCCCATCTGTTCTCTTAACCCGTGATAAGGGTCAGAATCTCTTTTGCGAAGGTAATGACTACGCCACCCGCGAGGGTCAAGAAGCCGTTAGCTCTCTGCGAGGGGTCATGGCTTTTCAGCGACAGACCGATCTGCACAACGGCAAAGCCGAGCATAATCATACCCACGGCTCTTACAAGTCCGAACATAAAGTCGGAGAGGTTGTTGACAACCGTGATGGGATCCTCATCTGCGGCAAAGGCACTCACCGCCATCATCGAAACCATAAGGCAGACAATGACGATACAAGTCCAAACCTTGAAGATCTTTCTTGCACCCGAGGGCATGGGTTCTCTGTTCTTCTTGTTTCTCATTCTGTTTTCTCCTTTTCGTTTTTGTTTTCTAAATAATCGCACATAGCTTCTGTTTCCTCCTCGTCGTAAATGACAAGATTTTCAAGGTATTCCTCGGCTCTCGGAAAGTCCTCCATCTTCTTGCCGGGGTATTTTGCAATATCGACAATTTCAATGGTGGTCACGTCGGTAAGCTCGGGGATCGCGTGAGTATATGGCTCTGCACCGCCATCCACACCAAGATGCACATTCGGATGTCCGAAAATGCTGTATTTGTAGTCAATAATCGGTCGCTCACCACGGATAAACACGATGGCATATCGGTTATCGAGCATACGCACCTCGTCGGCTGTGAGAAGCTCACGGCCCGCGACTTGGAAATTAGTCGAGAAGTTACCCCTCATACCGTCGCTTCTTCCGTAAGAGTTGGTATCAATTGTTTCCTTGCCGAGCAGTTCACTCACGTACTTGTGTGTGCTCTGCTCATTACCGCCAAGATATACGAACTCATCACAGTTGCCGACAATGCTCTCCCATTGCTTCTCAAACAGAGCCTTGAGCTGTGCAAGGTTCTGTAAGATGATCGAAACGCTGACTCCGCGAGAACGCATAACCGACAGTATCTTATCGAAATCATCGGGGAGAGATACGTTTGCGAACTCGTCCATTAGGAAATGGACGTGTACGGGGAGCGAACCGCCGTACTTGTGGTCAGCCACAAAAAAGAGCTGTTGGAACAACTGCGTGTAGAGGATAGAGACAAGGAAGTTAAAGCTCGTATCGTTATCGGGGATGATAGCGAACAAAGCTACCTTCTTCTCGCCCAAGCTCTGCAAATCAAGCTCGTCGGTAGAGGTCAGCGTTGCAAGGCTCTCAAGGTTGAACTTTTCAAGTCTTGCTGCAAGGGTGATCTGAATTGACTTCAAGGTTTTCGCAGAACCCGATCTATACGACTTATAATACTTCAAAGCAATATGATTCGGATTCTTTGCTTCAAGCATTGCAAACAGATCGTCAAGCGCGCTTCCCTCGGCTTCATTTTCCTCATCAATGTCTCCCGCGCGAAGCAGCTCCATAACCATCGGAAAATTCTGCTCCTCGGGCGGTGCTTCATACTTCAAGTAGAAAATGAGAGCCAAGAGCAGCATTGATGCCGCCGTGTCCCAAAAGGGATCGTTGCTCTGACTTCCTTTCGGTGTGGTAGACTTGAACAGATTGGTCACAAGTCTCTGCACGTCGTTGTCGCTCTCGATATACTTGAAAGGATTGTATCTATCCGAGCGTTCCATATTGATAAGGTCAAGCACTCGCACATCATATCCCTTGGCTTTGAGTAGACCTCCCGTGTCTCGCAAGATCTCACCCTTCGGGTCAAGAATAACCATTGAGGTGTTGGCTTGAATGGCGTTTGGCTTTGCATAGTGGAAGGTCTTACCCGAACCACTACCGCCGACGATGAGGGTATTCATATTACGGCGGTGTGCTCTCATGTTGTACCCGACACTGAGGTTCTGTGTCAGTATCTTGTTGTTCTCCTCGGGTTCTTGGTGGTACTTCTTGTTCAGCTCCTTCACGTCGCCCCATTGTGCCGAACCGTGCTCCTCACGTCTGCGGTAGTTGGGTTTGGTATAGTGATAGATCAACAAAACAAAACCGTATATGACCGAGAAGATCAGAATACACGGTAAGGACGCATCACACCAAGTAAAGCGAAAGGGATGCGAAAACGCATCCCCCATCTTCGGAATCATAACCGGAAGTCCGCCCCCGAGCGTCGGCGCGATGAGAACTGCAAGCCAGACGGGGACAAGCAATCCTATCACACCAAGAACGATCAGCAGTTTTTTATTATCTTGCTTCACGGTCTCTCTTTTTGTTCTTCTTCGTAGGTGCGTCAATGACCTTCAAGAGCACTTCATTGACGTCCTCAGTGGGCTTGTTCTCCGCGATGAAATCGTTCCGTCTGTCCGCAAGAGCCTCCATCATTACACGATGCTGAAAATCATCGACCTCGATCACTCTGCGTTCATTCATCAGCGTTCCTCCCTATTCTTGCTCCCTTTGTTCTGTGCCTGCGGCTGACTCTGCTCCTTTTCCTGCGTCTTTTCAAGCAACTCTGCCATACGGGTAGTAATGGTCTTGACGTTATCGTGAACTGCGCCAAGCTCCTTCTTCACGTCCTCTGCTTCAAGAGAAGCATACTTGGGAGGGATAACGTGAATATCTACCGTGTGAATATCAACGCCGTACTTCTGCGCGATGATATTGGCAGAGCATCTTGCCTTAAACTCGTTATCGTTCAAGCGGTAGTTTGCATCGCCCTTTGCCATTTCAGCGTGTGCAAGCGCCTTTGCGATAGCGGGAAAGACCTCTGCAAACTCCAAGCCCGGCTTGAAGTAGATCGTCTTGTTCTGCGGATCATACACCGCAAAGTTATCTCCGAGGTTCTGTTCTGCCTTACGGATGGGCACGGGAGAATCGTGAACAAGAGCTTCTACGAGCTTCTTCTGTTCATAAGTCTTTTCCTCGGGATGCGCTTCGGGCGGTACGTTGACGTCCTCAATGTTAAAGACGTTCTTCGCGTTATACCCTCTGTGCGGCTTACCGTCTGTTCCCGTATAGTTGGAAGGCTCCAAGATCATAATGCTCTCTGCCCCCTTCTTAACGTAGCAGCCTGCTTTCTTCCAACCCTCAAAATCCTTCAGCTTGGTTGCACCGGGGTTCTGTGCAAAGATAAGAAGATTGTTATTCAGCGAATATCTCTCAAAGCTACTCTGTACCATAAGGTACTCATAGAGCTTTTCGGGACTCGACATAACCGCAAGGCAAGCGTCGTCGATCATCGCATAACACTTTGCCTTCTTCTCTGCCATCATCTGTCCATAGGTTTTCTTGTCGCCTCCACCCTCAAGGGCATCGTCGAACTGTGCTTCGGGAACAGTCTGTTCTGCTTTCTTGTCAGCAGTACCGTTCAATACGTTATCAAATTCACTCATTCTGTTTTACCTTACCTTTCTTTCGGTTTACTTGACTTGCTCCCCTTGTCCTTTGCGACCTCGGGGGTCTTGGGTCTGTCTTTGGCTCTTTCGCTTCTTTCGCGCTTGATCTCCTCAAGCTTTTTTCTGACGGAGGGTTTACGGTCGGACTTGCCTTCTTTCGGAAGATCAGATTTTCCTTCGGGATTGGCAGTCTCGGAGGAGCGCTCGGACGGATTTTTTATGAGTTCCGTTACCTCCGTTTTCCCCGTAGTGTCCGTCCGAGCTACCGTAGGGTTTGTCATCGTATTCTCCTCCTTTTTGATCGGGGTCTCAAGTATCTCGTCGGCAAGCTTCTCCTCTGCGCTCTTTTCGGGTTTGTCGGTCTCGGGAACTTCGTCCTTTCCCTCTTTCTTTTCGACCTCCTCTTTCTCGCGGATGATCTCGGCTCTGAGGTCAGCAGTATCGACTCTTGCAAGATTAAATCGCTCGGTGATACGCGCGATCTTGCTTTCGTCCTCAGCTCTTACCATAACGTCAAAGACACCGCCCGTCTTGTCCTTTTCCTTCAGCACGGCATAGAGGATACCGTACTGCTTTGCAACCTCTTTGAACTTCGGCAGGTCGCTATCCCTAAAGGTATAGACCTTCAAGGGTTTACCGCTTCGGAGCATACTTTCAAGTCTCGCGTGTCCTTTGGTTTTCTTTTGCTGACGAGCAATCGAATACAAAAGAACAGCGGCGTTTTTTGCACCGCTGCCCGAGAGCTTGATAAGCACCTCCGCACCGTTCAGCATCATCCTCATGACCTGATCGGCAGCTTCTCCGGATGTGTTCATCTCTTGTCCTCTCTTTCTCTTGTTTTTGTTTCTTTGGTTTTTGCATCTTTGGCTTCTTTCTTCTGAAGCTCCTTATCGGGAATGTCGATGGTATTCACCACCCTCTCGATCACACCGCTTCGCGCGGCAATATCCTCACATAGTCTCATCTGCTTTCGCAGTTCTGCCATCTGCAAGGATAGCTGTGAGATCTCGTCCTTGATGGGCTGCATCTCTGTAGTATCGTGCATACGGCGGAGCTTGTTGCGTAGCTTGGCTCTCTGATAAGCAAGTCCCTTGAACTTTTTCGATAAACCTTCGGTAAACAAAGAAAGCTCCTCGGCAGTATTGATGTTATACTTACCAAGCAGCTTTGCTTCTTCGTTATACATTCGCGCACATCTCACATCTTCTTTGATGACCGCGTATGCTTCACGGTTATTCGGTTTCTGTTTCGGGAGTTCACCAAGCAGATAGCAGTAATGGATATACAGTGCAAGTAGTCCTTTCGGCTTCTCTTTCGGTTTGTAGGGAGCATAAGGAATGATGCGTTGATTTCTCGCATTGTCCAAGATCCTCGCCTGCACGTCCTCATAGGTGTAACCCTCTCCGAGTTTATCCATACGAAAGAACTTTGTGCTGTGGTCGGGACGGATGCGGAGATACTTTCCTCTCCATTCAAGCGTATAGCCGAGAGATTGAAACAAGTTATAGAACTCTTGCATACGCAGACAATGCTTGATGGCAATATCCATATCTCTACGGATAATCCCGCGCACCGTTTGTCTGCCCTCCTGCTCTGCCTTGATCTCTCCGATATGCCGCGTCTTTCCTCTCTGTGGGTTCTTGATTACGGATAGACCGTACTCCAAACAGAGACGGTCGGATGCTTCGCGCATCATTCGGTAGGTCTCGTTGCAATCGTGGTAGCGTTTCAAGTTGAAGCCCGTCGCCCCAAGTGCAAAGTGGTTGTGGATATGCCCATGATCCAAATGGGTGGCAACGATAACGGGAAAGTTATCACCCCATAATTCGTTGGCAAGCTTCACTCCAATCTCATGCGCGGTCTCTGCATCGACCTCGCCCGGTGCAAAGCTCTGATACCCGTGGTACGCGACCGTATCCGATTTACTCTGCGTTTGCTTGTTGAGGGATGCCATTATATCGGAGGCATCGTCTGTCGTGCAGTTCACCGCCGTAACGTATTTACGCTCCTCAGTTTTGAGATCATCAACTCCATACGATATGAGAGCCTTCAAGGTTTCATCATCAAATTTCTCTATCGTCTTTTCAACGTCTGAAACGTAGGCGATCAACTGACCCAAGTGGCTTTTAACATCCCATATCTTTGTGGTTGCCAAACTTCACACCACCTCTTGCCATCGGCTTGGTCAGCTCCGCAACAACACGCCACAAGCGTTCACTCTCTGCTCGGTATTCTCTTTCATCTACAAAGCCGAGGGTATGCGCCTTGCTTGCAAGCTGATTTAAGTTGATACCGATCTTACGGAGTTCACGAAGAAGCTCTTGATATTCGATAGGAGGAAATTCGATAGGAGTTGTCTCAACAATCAGTTCTCTTACATAGGAGCTGTTTGTCCGCTTGCAAGCCTTGACTTTTTCCTTAAAGTTACGATATTCATCATCGCTGAGATAGACTTTGATGAGATTGGTTCTGTTCCTATTTGGATGTTCTCTACTCATATTATCTGCGACGGGGTCTTAGGGGTGTCCCTCTAACAAGCGCGGTTTGGTACACAACCGCAGTGCTT
>JAGAIP010000010.1 GCA_017626495.1 Clostridia bacterium
CCCGTAACAATTGACAAAGACTACAGGACTGTTTTTATTGCCGTGACAGCTAGAGCCAAAGGCGACAGGACATAGACGGATGGACTATGACATATAGTATTCAATACTACGTCGGTTAGGCGAGGCTAATTGTGGAAAATGCATAAATTGTCGATTAATGTTTGTCCAATACTAATTTGTGAAAAATGCATAAAATTGTCGATTAATGTTTGTGCATTATTTCATAAAAAAGTATTGGACAAACAATAAAATCTGTGGTAATATATATATAGAAGTTAAGGAAAGGAACAACGCAAGTTGTATGGTGGTCGATATGATATTAAATGTATGTGATATTAAAAATGGCGATTATTCAGAAGATGCTATAAGAGCATATAAGTATAATGATGTGATTATAATGGAAAGGAATTGTAAGTTATATTTACTTGACTCAAGTAAATGGGAAGAAGAGATAAAGTTTAGCTGTGATACGGAAAGGGAAATGTCTGACTATTTAGAGAAGTTATTATAGTTTCGCTAACGAAACTCAAGTATAATTAAGCTGACCTAACGGCACGACGGGGGGAAAGAGGTATAAATATGGTACAAATCAATAATGCAATAATTGTTTCAATCGAAACAGAAAGTGAATTTATTAACGAAATTAAGTCTGAAATGAATAGCATAATAGCTAAGACATCAAGAGTAGCTAGACTGGTAGGCTCATACGTGCAGAAGGGATATGAACAGAAAGCGCTTATTGACGAAATCGGCTTATCAAAGTCTACAATATCAAAAATGAACTCCGCTTCAAGGGGGTATGAATATTTAATGATGACATTTTCAGACGCAGATGCAGATGACCTCGCTAGATTAATGGATATTCCGTATACAATGATTTATAATCATATATCTGATATCAGCGACGGAATACTTGATGATATGGACATCGTGGAAGCTATAGAATTTCTCACTAGAAAAAAGATTGAGGTTAAACAGGAGAATATTGATGAGACAGAAGAATCTGAGCTTGATATAAAAGAGTCAACAGACGTTGAGCAATTTATTAACATACACGTTTATAAAGAAAATGCTTTGTGGTTGGCAGAACAGATTGAATGTTGGGCAAGTGATTTAGAGTCAACAGACGCTATGGCTAAAGTAGTATACGATTTAATTAAACAGTTGAAGAAAGGGGGAAAATAGATTGAATTTGGTATTTGAAAACATTGATAATGCAATCGTGGCTAAGGTAAGAAAAGCGGTAAATGACATTGTGACTAATTTCAATGGGATAACAGATATCATGGACATAGTTAAGGTTGTCAACACGGCAAATAACATGTGGATATTTAGCAAATCACAGCTGGAAACTTGGGAACGTGTACTTGATAGAGCGGCAAAGAAAGTTTATGACGCATCAGATGAAGTGTACGTTAGACAGTCTTATGAAAAAGCTAAAATGAAAATTAAAACAGAATTAATCGGCAGAGATAACCAATAAAAAATAAGGGTGGGCGGTTGGCACAAAAAAAGGAGGAAATAATATGAAGTCACTAAGGGAAAGAGCAAGAGAGTTAACTACATTGTCAGAATTAATGGTTGACAGAGAAAAAATTTCAACAGAGGATATTATTAGAAATTTTGACGGTAAGATAACAATATCGGCGGTAGATATCGTTGAACAGGATGAGCATACACGTTACGGTGTAGTGATATTCAAGGAACAGTTAACTGTCTTTTATTGTACAGGCAAAATATTAACTGGAATTATTGATGAGCTTGTTAATGATTACGGCTCAATCGACAATGTCAATAAAATTCTCAGAGAAGAAGGTGGGTTGTCGATTAAGCTCACAGAGTCAAAGACTAGAGAGAATAAGAATGTGACACGCGTTTCAATTCTGTAGTTTCACGTGAAACATTAAGTTTCGCTGACGAAACTGGGTGGGCGGTAGGGATAAAAAAAGGTGGTATAATATAATATGCATACGACAAAAATTAAAGGAATATTGAAAATTAAGGGTAAGCTACCGAATTGTTCAGACATGACAAATCTCTTAGAATACATGAATATCAATCACATTAATAAAGCTACAATCAATATCGAGATTACAAAAGATGACATTGAAAAGCGGTATGTATACGTTAGGAGAAAGAAAAAATGAGTGAGTATTTGGATAATCTACATTCTTCTGTTAAAAAGAATGTTACTAAAATGAACAGAAATCTTGCGAATATACAGAAGAACGACATGGAGAAAAGCAGTAAAGCGTATAACTATGTGTCTAGTAAATGGTCAAGACGTGATGAGTTTTTGAACATTGGTTCAAGAGGAGTTCAAGTTCGGACTGATTTTAAAAACATGTCAAGAGGCGAACTCGAACACTTGAACAAAATTGCGAAGAATTATAATTCTGCAAAAACTGCAACGGTTCGGGGGGTACGTTCGGCATATTCAAAGGCTTATAAATCATTTGTCAAGAATGCTAAAAAATCAGGATATTTTGACAAAGATACAAGTCTTTCATATGACGAATGGAAAGAGATTGTGGAACATGAGAATTTTGAGGAAAATCTCTTAAAATTTGGTAGCGATACAGTATTAAAAGTTGTAAAAGAATATGACGTCGATACCGCGTTACAGGCAATGTCAGAAAGCTCTGATTTATCAACAATAAATTCATTCAATAGGTTGGCGAAGCAAATTGCAAAAGATAGTGGAAAAAATCAAACTGAATAACGGACTGTCTACAGGCTTTATTGATGTGTATGATAGTTACTTTGAAAAATTAAATATCGATACGGTACGAAAATACGGATATCACGGAAGAGAATACTTGCGAAAATTTATCTCATATGATAGTGAAACATCGCATAATCACGCTACTGAACATGATAAGCGGTTGGCTTGGGTATATCAATGGTCTTTTTTTTTTTTCAATGGCGTATGCGTTGGTGGGCGAAAACCGAGTGAGTTCATAGCACAATTGCTTATGATATCTGATATGTATAATTTATCAACAGATAAGCGTTGCGTAATTTACATTCACAATTTAAGCTATGACATTACATTTTTGTTAGATTTCATGTATATGATTGATGAAGTGGAAATATTAGCATTGGACAGTCATAAATTCTTAACTGTGTACTGGCATGGTTTTGAATTTCGTTGTAGTTGGAAGTTGTCTAATATGTCGCTTGATATGTTCTCGGAAAGTGTCAATACAATCAACAAAAAAATGCTGGGTGCTATTGATTACGATGCAATAAGGTATCAAGACAGTATACTAACAAGAACAGACTGGGAATATCAGGTTAATGATGTGATTACACTTGACGAGTCGTTGACAAAAAAGCTTACGTTAGAACACGACACAGTAGCGACAGTACCCCTAACGGCTACAGGTTATGTTCGAAGAGAATGTCGAAGAGCTGTAAGAGGCTGCAAAGAGTTTCGTGATAATTTTGTTAAATATAAGTTAGATGCGGACAGTTATATACGTTGTAGACAAGCTTTTGCAGGGGGGTATACACATGGAAATAGGTTTATGTCAGGTAAAATTATCGAGTAATGAGTGGATAGCACATTTTGATTTTAAATCTCACTACCCTTCCAGACAAAAGTTAAATTATTTTCCGACAGGGTTCAAACATATGTATGAAATAAAAGAAGATTTTAATGTGAATGATAGTTTCGTTAACGAAACTTTTTCATTAAAAGAACTTGAATATTTGTGTAATGACAAATGTGTATTAATGACGTTAGCGTTTAAAAATTTGAAGTTAAAGCGTAATGTTACCGCACCGTATCTGTCCGTATCACACAGTTTAAATACAAATTATATTTGTAGAAATGAAAAAGGTGTTAAGGGAACGGATAACGGCAAGATTATAGACGCTGAAGGAATAATCTTATTTACGTTGACAGAGTTAGATTGGATTTGGGTTCAGAAGCAATATGATACAGACGGTATTCTTATTCTTGACGTTTGGACTTCTGAAAGAAGTACATTTCCGACAGAGTTGCAGAGTGTAATTGATGAGTTCTTTTATATCAAAGAAACTGAAATAAGAAAACGATATCGTGATAAGATTAAGAACTGGTTGAACTCGATTTATGGAATGACTGCAACAGATATTATAAGAGCAGACGTTCTTCTTGATTTGGATACTGGCGAATGGACTATTAATAGAGCTTATAAAAAAACAAGTCAGAATAAAGAATTGATTAATGGAAAGTTGAATAAATATTATAATTCGAGAAATAATTTTATGTCATATCAATATGGGGTTTACACTACTGCACACGCAAGAAACGAACTGTTCAAACTGATAGAAGAAGTAGGCTATCAATATTTTATATATGCGGATACAGATAGTATTTTCTTTGTTGCTACAGAAGAAAACATGAAGAAAATTGAAAAGTATAATAATGCGATTAAGAAATTGAATATCGGTATTGATACAGATAAGGGCAGAGTGTATTATGGCACATTTGAAAATGAAAAAGACGACATTAAGAGATTTAAATTCTTGCACGCAAAATGCTATGCAATCGAACATTCAGACGGAACATTATCAATTACAATAGCAGGAGTAACAAAAGATAATAAGCAAATTGGCAAAGCAAAGATTACAAGAGAAATGGAACTGGGTTGCATTGAGAATTTAAGCGACGAATTTAAGTTCGTTGAGTGCGGCGGAACTAGGGCAGATTACGGATTTCACAAGCCTGAATTGATTAATATTGATGGTCATGACATTGAGTTAGCGTCATGGTGTACGATATTGAAGAGCGAAAAGCAGTTATCTTCTATAGAACATTATGAAGAATATGAACCTGAATAAAAAGAGGAGATATAGAAATCTCCTCTTAGTTTCGCTAGCGAAACCCTATGTTTCACGTGAAACATTACAGCTTGCGTGAAACACTTACATATTCATTTAGCATAGCACCGACAAAATTGTTAGAGTAGAAAAATCTATTACGGTCAAA
>JAGAIP010000011.1 GCA_017626495.1 Clostridia bacterium
ATTGTGTGGTGTGGGAAGTATTACTCTAAGCGGAGGAAAAGGTAGTAATTATTTGCTTGAACATAACATAATCGCAGGGATGGAAAATAGTAGTATAATAAAATTGCAGAAAATAGAATTAAGCAAGTTATTGTGGTTGATTGAGCACGAATGGCAAAAAATATTAAAAAATAAATTTATAGTGAACTTTTTCTACTTTGTAGTGGTTATATAAGATGTAAGACGTTTTATGATTGGAGAAAACGCTATGAAAGACAGCGAATTGATTCAAAAAGTACATAGCGGAAATAAAGAGGCAGTCGGTAGTATTATTGAACGATATTATGCAGATATTTATCGCTTTTGTCTATATATGGTTCAAACAGAGGATGATGCCTACGACATTGCTCAGGAAACATTTTTGAAATTTATGAAATATGGAACTTCCTATAAACATCATAATCTCAAAGGTTATCTCCTGACTATTGCAAGAAATATATGTTTTAATTATTTCCGGGATAAGAAAGAAAAAGTAACAGCCATCGAATGGGAGGAGATTGATAAAATTCCAAATAATAAAGATATGCTGACCGAAGCGGAGGATGCCGTTTATTTGAGAAATTTATTAAAGGAACTTTCGCAGGATACGAGGGAAGTTATTATTCTGCGTATTTATGAAGAAATGAAATTTAAAGATATTGCAAAGATTATGGGGTGCAGTGTTTCTACTACAAAGTCAAGATTTCGATTAGGTGTAAATCAGTTAAAAAAGTTAATGGAGAATGATTATGAGAGATAGTGAAATAAAAACTCTTTTTGCAAAGGCAGATGAGCAAGTTCATGTTGATGAAATAAGAAAACAAAAGACTTATTATGCAATGATTGAGGAAATGGAAAAGCAGAGAACGCCGATGATGTCTACAAAAAATATTTTGCTTCATCAATTTTGGTACATGGATAAATTGTTTTTTGCTGTTTATGGTGTCCTTATCTGTTTAGGAATTATTTTTATTACAGCATTGCAATATACCGGATTGAATCAAAATGAGATGATTACTGTATGTATGGTTGGATCAGGTATTCTTAGCATAACGTCTATTAGTGTGATTGATAAATTGTTTTTTGGAAAAATGGCAGAGTTAGGAGAAAGCTGCTATTTCAATACAAAACAGTGTGTTGCTGCATGGCTGGTATTGTCGGGGATGATAAATGTTATGATATTGTTTTTGATAGCTGGCTATTTGAACTATCATTGGAGAGTTGGATTATTACAGGTGGGGCTGTATATCTTAACTCCATATCTAGTATCAAGCATAACTGCATTAGGGATTTTATCAATGGAAACAAGAGGAAAGAATTCATCTTTATTTGGTATGAGTGCCATCTTTTTATCAATAAGTTATGGAGTAATAGGTTCGATTCCGAGAGCACTTTTTTTAACAACTCTTTGGATATGGGCAGTAGCTTTTCTTGTGTCGGGACTTTTATTTGTAATGCAGATAAAAAAATTGCTTAGTAAAATGGAAAAAGGAGAAGTATTATGCACGAATTAAAGTTGATGGATGTACAAAAAAAATACAAGGATAAAGAAGCAGTCAGAAAATTCAATTATACATTTACAAATGGTGTGTATGGACTGTTGGGAGAAAATGGTGCGGGAAAAACAACATTAATGAGATTGATTTGTGGTGTTTTGCAGCCAACGGGGGGAAGTATTTATTGCGATAATATTGAGATAGCCAGTATGGGAGCAGAGTATCGTAGGTTATTGGGCTATTTACCACAAGATTTTGGATATTATGGTGATTTTACTGCAGAACGCTTCCTGCGATATATGGCGGCATTGAAAGCACTACCGGAAGACTATGCCGATAGTCGTATTGACGAACTTTTAGATATGGTAGAGTTAAAAAATGTGAAAAAGAAAAAGCTGAAGACTTTTTCAGGAGGTATGATACGAAGAATAGGAATTGCACAGGCGCTTCTGAATAATCCTGAAATTTTGATTTTAGATGAACCTACAGCAGGGCTTGATCCAAAGGAGAGAGTACGCTTTCGTAATGTGATTAGTTCACTTGGAAAAAACAGGATGGTTTTACTGTCTACACATATCGTATCTGATATAGATTATATTGCAGACCGTATTTTGATTATGAAGAATGGAGAACTGATTCAAGAAGGAACGGAGAAAGAGATTACTGACAAAGTAGAAGGATGTGTTTGGAAGTGTATTGTTTCTGAAAAAGAAGCAGGGCAGATAACCAGTAGCCTTATTGTAAGCAATATGAGAAGTAGTGGAGAAAATGTTGAACTAAGAATTGTTTCAGAAAGACAGCCGGTTGCAGGTGCAGAAAATGTGGAAAGTACACTGGAAGATGCATATCTTTATCATACACAAATAACGGGGGGAGAAAAAAATGCGACTTTATAAAATGGAGCTTTTTAAACTTTTTCAAAATAAAATATTTAAAATAGGAATGTTGGCTGCGACAGGATTGCTGTTTCTGTATTTTTGGTTTGCAGAAGTCGGTGGAGAAATAGCGAC
>JAGAIP010000017.1 GCA_017626495.1 Clostridia bacterium
GAAAGTATAGTGTCGTAAACCAACAATATGGACAAATAATAAAATTCACAAAAGCGAGCTAATTCACAAACAACTACTTCACCTTTCAATAGGTCACAAAGAAAACGAGAACTTGGACGTAAAATCCAAGTTCTTTTTCTATGCTCTAAAATAGATATGGGTTTCCCATATGCTTTAAGTCAAAAGCGTCAGTTGTGGCACTTTTCTTTACCTGCTTCGATTTTACCCAGATTTGTGGCAGTTTTAGTATTTAGATTAATCACAAAATTAGACAAGTTTCTCGTAAAAATCAAAACTATTTGTGAGAAACTTTTGCGTTTCGAGCATAAACCTATTGACTTTTCTCGTAAAAAGAATTATAATTTAGGAGAAATAAAAATAAAGAGGTGTATCTAATGAGAGATTTTAATTACTCCTTACTTAAAGACTTAAAATGGGACTTAGAAATAGTAAGTTATTTAACGGCTATCCACGAAGCAAAAGGCAAGCAAGAACTTTACTTAAAGCAACAACCCGAAAAACTTAATAAACTTGTAGAAATTGCTAAAGTGCAAAGCACGGAGTCCTCAAACGATATTGAAGGCATAAGAACAACGAATACAAGGTTAAAGCAACTTTTATCGGATAAGACCACACCTAAAAATCGTGATGAAGAAGAAATTGCAGGTTATAGAGACGTGCTTAACGTTATTCACGAAAGTTTTGAGTATATTCCTATGACCGCAAACTATATTTTACAACTTCATAAGATTTTGTATAGCCATTCAGGGAAAAGTATTGGTGGGAAATTCAAGAACGTTCAAAATTACATTACCTTAACTGAAAATGGAAAGGAGAGTATTCTCTTTACCCCGCCTGCGCCTTACGAAACACCCGAAGCAATAGATAAGATTTGCAACGAGTTTAATATCGCTATTTCAAAGTGTGAAGTTGACCCTCTTATTTTAATACCTATTTTTATTCACGATTTCTTGTGCATACATCCATTTTCCGATGGTAATGGTAGAATGAGTAGATTACTCACAACTCTACTTTTATATAGAAATGGATATATGGTTGGTAAATATATCTCACTTGAAAGTAAAATTGCGAAGAATAAGAACGCATATTACGACGCATTAGAAAAAGCACAAGCCGGTTGGGATGAAGGAAACGAAGACGTTGTTCCTTTTATTAAGTATTTGCTTAGCACGATTATTGCGGCATATAGAGATTTTGAAGATAGAATGAAACTTGTAAGTGAAAGCGATTCTGCGCTTGATATGGTTAGAAAAGCAGTTGCTAATAAAATCGGCAAGTTTACTAAAATGGATATCGTTGCTATGTGTCCATCACTTAGCAACAGTTCAGTTGAAAGTTCGCTTAAAAAACTCGCTAAAGAAGGCTTTATAGAAAAGAAAGGTGCAAGCCGTGCAACCTATTACGTGAAAATTGATAAAATTTAATTTCTAAAAGTGTTAAGTCTTGTTTTTTATGCTCCTATATAATGGCACAAGGACCTCAAAAAGAAATTTTATAAAAACTTTTCAAAAAAGTGTTAAGTTCAAAAAATAAGGTTTCTATATAAAGGCACAAAACAAAAATAGGAGATATAAAAATGCAAGCAACAGTATTTTGTAAGACAACGGCAAAAGCAACCCAATCGTTTTTCGTAAAAGTAGGTGGAAGAGATTACTTCCTTTTCCAACAAGACTTTAGAAAAAGCAACAAGGAATTCTTCCGTAATGGTGTAGGTGTACACGCTATCAATAATTATTCGGGCGTTCATAGCACTGCGGTAAAAAAGACTTTGGACAAGATTCCTTCTTATATTCGTTATATTGAAAAAGAATACGACGTAGCTATCTACGAAAAGACCAAAAAGAAGTTAGAAACTAAAAAGAAAAATCCTTATAAACGCGATACCTTTAGATGGCAAGATTATGCTTGGGAGGTGGCGTAATGTATTATAAGATTAAACTTGTTTTTGACCACGATGGAGACGGATGTGCTTGGGTTGAAGAATACGTAAACGTTAATACTCGTCAAGAAGTAGAAGAACGCATACCTCAAATAGCAAAAGATTATGAAATTCCGAAAGAATATAGCGTTGATATTCAAGAAACAAGCATTGATGAGATGATAGAATGCGAAAAAGAGGAACTTTGGACTAAAATTCGTAATCATTATATTTTTAGAAACTATAATCGTGATACGATTACGATTCGCCAATATGCTAATATTCAAAGAGAACTCAAGAAAGATAAAGAAAAAATTTATGAAATGCTTAAAGACGAAAGCCGATATTTTAGAATTTGCGAGTTGATAAAAAAGAAAATGGATATGAGCAAAATTACCGTTTTAGAGTTTGAGAAAATTGTATTAGCGTTATATAATGCAAAAACAAACGAAGAATGCGAAAAGATATTTAAGGAAAAGATATGCCAATGAAATACTTGTTTTTTGATATAGAATGCGCAAATTGTAATGATAGAAGAGGAAAAATTTATAGTTTTGGTTATATTATTGCCGACGAAGGATTGAATGTTATTGAAAGCGAAAAGGATATTGTTATGAATCCTGACGTGGACAAGTGGGATTGGTATGTTTTGAAAAACATATTAGCGTATTCAAAGAGAGATGTTGAGAGTAAATCAAAGTTTAATAAACAATACAATAAAATTAAACGACTTTTAGAAGATGAAGAGACTACCGTTTGTGGTTTTAGTGTAAAAGACGACGTTGGCTACATATTAGACGAGTGCGAAAGATATAAATTAGAGCCAATAAAAATTAAGTTCTTTGATGTACAACGATTAGAAGCTAAAATTTCTAAAAAAGAGACCAAAGGTTTAAGTGAGGCTTATATAGCGTGGTGCAAACAACTTCCTTTGGGAGCGCACAGAAGTGATGTTGATGCAAGATTTACTTTGGAATTAGCAAAAGAAATATGTAAAAGAGAGAAAAAAGCCATATTAGACTTTATAGAAAACGACGAAACTTTGAGTGGGAAAACTGAGGGATTTAAATACGGTTTTAATGATGAGCAATTAGAAACTAGAGACGAAAGATATGAAAGAAAAGAAGCCGAAAGGTTATTACGCTTCACAGGAAGAAAAGATAAATCCGGGTTTAGGGAACTTAAAGAAGAATGTAAAGATTATATCTTAAAAGGAAGTAAAAATAATTTGCTTTTTTTACGATTTATGGAAAATGTTAAACCCAAAACCACAAGAGAACAAACCCTTTTAGGTAAGAAAATTTCTATAAGCTTAAATTACGAAGCCTACAATTTTACAAATATGATGAGAATAGTTCAGCTAATTTGTGATTGTGGTGGCGAATATGTTAAAAAGGCTTCAACTGCAGACATTTTTGTTAAATATCACTTGCTAGAAGATGGCGAAGAAAGACGATGTTCTAAATATGAGTTTGTTCAAGAAGAAATCAAAAACGGTAAAGATATACGTGTTATGGAGTTTGATGATTTCTTAAAAATGATAGGAATTACGGAGAAAGGATTAAACGAACTACCTATTGAAGATTATGAATATCTGATGGATGAAAAATATAAAAGAGAAAAATTAGCATAAGGAGAATAAATAAAAAATGAAGATTGTATTTAGTGACCTTCCTATGAAGAAGGAATTACACGGTTTTAAGTATAAAGTTGATGGTAATGCAACTATTGAGTATGATGGCGAAACTATTTTCCCCGTTAACTCGGTTCTTGCAAAAACAATGAAGAAAGGTGAAAAGGTAAAGGTTGTTCTCCTTTCAAAAGTAGATATTGAAGGCAATAGCGCAATTAATGCAGGAAAGTTCCAAAAAGAACTCAACGATATTAACCGTAATATTGGCGCTGATATTGAATATATCACGCTTGCAACACCTTTTGAAGAAACTCGTGACGTTCACGAAACTTTGCTTCGTGATATGGTGGCAAAACTTGAAGATAATGCGGAAATTATCGGGGACGTTACTTATGGACCAAAGCCACTTCCTATCATTATGTTTGCCGTTATGAACTTTGCCGAAAAATTCTTTAAGGCAAAAATCAAAAATATTGTTTATGGTAAAGTAGATTTTGTTGACGACGGTAGCGGTACAGGTAAAACCAAGCCTGTAAACCCTGTTCTTTATGACTTGACTCCTCTTTACTATCTTAACAACGTAACGAACTCTATGGAGTATAAATCTTCCGACGACGCAGTAAAAGCATTAGACACCTTGCTTGATTTATAAGAGGTGAAAAATGTTTACGAGAGAAGAATATGAAAACTTAATAAATAATTCTCCTCTCTTTGAAATAGACAAGGAGAGTTCGCCTGCACTCTACAAGACGGAAAGATATAACTTTTTAACTGTTCTTACAGATTACTATCGCTTATATGTTTATCCCAATAAGCCACTTGATTCGTACAGTATGACGCTAATGGAAACGGCTATTGAGTGTATAAAATATTATAACAAAAGTAAAGGCGAGTTTTTGCATTTATTTAACAGTTCTATGAAACGTGATTTACATATTGCAAAAGCAAAAGAGATTATAGAAGAAAAAAGACAAGGTATTAGAGTTTCAAGTGAAGATGATAAACTAATCCGTAAAATAATAGCATTTGCTAATAGCAAAAGTTTAGACATTTATCATGTTGCAGTTCAAGAAAAAATCTCTATGGCTTTGGGAATTGCGCTTAGTAGATTGCAAGAGTTACTTCGTATAAACGATGATGCCGTTGCCGTATCAAGTACCGTTACCAATGAAGACGGTGACGAGATAGAATTGTTTGATTTACAAGCAAGCCACGAAAAAACAGCAGAAGATAAAATGGCTGATGAATCAGCGTTTATTTCACTTGTGGAAAAAATTGACGACGCTTTTTCATTCGTTCAAGAACGACAAAAGAAATTACTTTCTATGCTCTTAACCGTAGAAATTATTAAGGCCTGTGATGAAGATTTAGACAAAGCAAGACAATCTTTAGAAGATAAAGATATTTATAATGCAGAAGTCTTTGATTACTACAATAAAAACGGAGCGTTGCCTACTGCAAAGCAAATTGGTGTTTTATGCGGAGTATCTGAGCAAAGTTTAAGTAGGACTTACAAAAATTTCAAAGAAAAGTTAAAATAAACTGTTAAGTCTACGAAAAACAGCTTCTATATAATATCAAGAACGAAACGTTTCATTAAAACATAGGAGAAGAAAATGTTGAATTTAAAATTAACTAAAGCGCCACATTTTTTACAAGTGGAAAATAATGAAGACGCAGAAAGAAGACGTTTAGAACAAATAGAATTATTGTCCGCAGTTGACGATGGTAGATATCACGTTGTTAAAATTACAACAAATATTTTAGATGTTAAGTATGACAGAAAAGACCAACGTCTTTTAAGTTCTATTAATGGCGTTAAGCTTATCTACAAGATGGCTAATGGTGGAAGTCTTATATTGATAGGAAATTTAGGATGCTCGTTTAGACAGCCGTTTGGAGGAGAATTTTTCGTCAAGAAGGTTGTTGTGGAAGAAAACACTGTCTTTGATAATATTGTTGGGGCTTTTGAGGACGTGATGTTTTCAAATTACCCAATTGATATACCGGCGATGCAAGAGAGACTTGCTAGAATTAGTAAAGACCCTAATCTTGTTTTTAACCTTTCACAGTTTGATGAGTTTATGGAAATATTTGAGTTCTATAAGGCTTTGTCAAGTGAATTAAACAACAATGCCCATTACTCTATCGAAAGCGTATCAAGACCTTATTATTTTGTTCCTATCGACCAAAAAGACATCGAGGTCGAAGAAGAATACGCTATTAAAAACCAAAACGGTATCGTAATCGGCTACAAATTAGAAGATTATAAATTTGAAAATCTTTCCAACGATTTACAAGATTGTGTTTTAAGGCTTATTGACATAAAAATTAAAGCCGGCATTAAAGATATTAAGAAAATAAGAGGATTTTCAGACAACCTTTATTTAAGTGATGAAAGCGAAATTAACGAGAAAAACGATAGAAATCTTAACAGCTTTGATTTGAAAAATGTTTACACCGAAGAAGATTATTTGATTTTGTCGGGTGAAGCGAAGACGATTGTAAGCAGTTCAAAATATTTGCATCTTTACGATATGGGGCAAAAGGTAAAATTAGAGTCAATAGATAACTCTCTGCGTCTTATAAATCAAGGTGCATCAGGTGCAGCGGCAGAACTTTTAGAATATATAATCGGTGACAAACAAATGCCGTCTAATTATTCTAGAAGAACTTTTAATGATAAAAAAGATAAGTATATTGAACATTTAGACGAGTCTCAAAAACAAGCATTTTTAATGGCAACAGATGGCTCGCCTGTAAGTCTTATAAAAGGTCCTCCCGGAACGGGAAAAACCTACGTTATTAACGCTATTGTGCAGTATATAACCAAAGAATTAAAGCAAAAAGTTGTAATTTCTTCTCAAACGCACGTTGCGATTGATAACGTGTTAGACGAAATTATGGAAAACTATGACCCCATTATTCCTAATCGTATTACGAATCGACGCAATAAATATTCTGGTCAAGAGATTGATACTACTATTTATAAAACGTGGGCGAAGAAGTTTAACGAGCATAATAGGCGTGCTAGAAATGGAAGTTTAGCAAGTCAAGTCTTGCAAGATATGGCTAATTTTAGTGGAGAGAAGAAATTTAGATTTTCAGAAAGCGTAGAAATGTCTGATTATTCCGTAATTGGAGCAACCACAACAACTAGTGCTATTGGTGGTAAAAAAGGATTGGAACTATTCGAGGGCTATGATTGGCTTATTATTGACGAAGTTTCTAAATGTCCGATAACCGAAGTGCTTAGATACCTTCCTTATGTTAGCAAAATTATTATGGTTGGCGATGATTACCAACTTGCTCCTCTTCTTGAATTTCAAAAAGAAGAAGTGGAAGAACTTGCTGCATATAATGAGGATATGTTTGAGAAATTAAAGAAAACATACGAAGAGTCAGTGTTTGCAAAAACTCTTGAAAAAGCAAAAAAAGTTGGAAGGCTCGTTACTCTTAACGTTAATTATCGTTCAGTTGCTCCCGTGCTTAACGCTTATAACATCTTCTACAACAGGGAACTTATCGGTATGCGTGAAAAAGTAAAGCCTAGCAAAGTTCAGTTTAGTAATAAATATCAAATGTTTAATGATAAAGACGTTTTCTTTGTAGACGTTAAAAATGGTAAAGAAGCAACCGAAGGAACATCACGTTATAACGTTGAAGAATTAAGAGCAACGAGAGAAATTCTACAAATGCTTTTAGAAAACACATTGAATCCTGAAAAGGTTTCCGTATCAGCAATTTTCCCTTACGGCGCACAAATCGACAAATTCCAAAGAGAAAATAGAGAGCTTATTAATACGGCAAGAAAAACATTTAAGAGTTTTGAAATCGATACTGTTGACGCTTTCCAAGGCAGAGAAACTGATATAGTTTTAGTCAATACGGTTGTAACTGATATGTCTAGAGGGAATTTCTTAAACGATTTTAGAAGAATTAACGTTTCTATGAGTAGAGCGCGCGACAAGCTGTTTATCTTTGGCAATCCTACTACTCTTTCCAATATCGATATGAAGGTATCTACGGGTGGAAAAAGAAGATATTTCGCAGATATTATTGACGATATTAAGAGATTTGGGCAAAGTATAACTTTTGATGGAGGTATTGATTATGAGTTTACAAGTAAGCCTAAAATTAAAATTATCTAAACAAATAAAGAAAATTAAAGTCAAATATAATACCTTTGAAAAAGCGACATATGACGAATATTTAATTTGCAGTCTTGCCTTAAGAACGTTAAACGATACTAATCAAGATAAAACAGTTTTTGACTATATTGACGATGTAACGGGAGAAGGTAGCCTTAACAAACATTTTAGAAATATTTATGCAAGAGTAAAAACGTTTTCAGCGGAACAACTTTCTAAGATTATGGCGAACTCTATGATTCCTACGCTTAAAATCGATGAAAAAAACCGTTATGAGTATTATCCGCAATTAAACGTATCGGTATTTAACAAAAAGATTTATCAAGGCGATTTAGGCATATATAATAATCTTCCAAAAATCATTATGATTAATGAAGAAATTATTGATATGAGTATCGAAACGATTAAGGACGATACTAAGCCTGAACAATATTCGGTAACCTTTGATGAAAAAGAAAACGTTAGGGTTAGATTGTTGAATGATTATTTGCCTATTGATAATGAAATCTTTGAAGAATCTTTATGCTTAGATTTGGGCAATATAAATTCTTATCAAGGTAAAATTCACGACAATGTGGATGGAAACGGATGGAGAGTTCTTAACAATTCTGCGCTTAATAATCTTTTTTCTAATCGCAACTATTATTATGATAATGGAGACCATTTCTTTATAAGAAATGATAGCGTTAGAAAGACCATTATTTCTAAAGTGCATGGATTATACATATATAAAGAAGATATCCTTTCATATCAAGGGAATGCGATTCTTTGCGATAAGGTTATTGATTTTCTTTTAGAGAACAAAACTATTGGAGAATTTAAACCAAAGTCGATATTGTTTATGCTAAGATATGTATCCGATAAAAAAGCTCAAAAAGTTGTAAACAGTTTACTTCTCAAAAAAGAAGAAAAAGAAATTGCGCTTTATGGATTGGATTTGATGGAGCGTGGACTTGTTAACGGTTGGCTTGTTACTGTTACTAAAACATTCTTAAAGTACGCAAGCGGGTATCAACTTAATTTGATATATCAAGCAAACGCTGAATTAAACTACACAATAGAACAGTTAATCCAAATCGATGCGGACTTGTTGCAGTTTGAACATAAGATGCAAGTTAAGAAATATAACGAAGATTTAGAAGCAAAAAGAAAAACAATTCGTGAGATTACAGGCGATATCACAACTAAAGGTTTACGTGAAAAAGCAAAAGCCTTAGAGTCTGACGAAATAACTAAAAAGTTTTCTAAACTTTGTAACCGTTTAATAGGTCACGTTAACGAAGGATTAGATGATGTATCGCTTACAACATTAGAGCAATGGCATAAGGATGCGTTAGAACTTAAAGAAATCAGTATATTGATACAAAGAAAATTAGAAAACAATTAAAAAACTTTCAAAAAACGGTCAGATGTCCCAAGATTTGGACATTTGACCGTTGCTATTTTTAGCGAAAATTTATATAATTATGACAAAAATTGTCATATTTACTATGATATAATAACGTCAAGGTGTAATAGAATGAAGAAACGCGTTCAACTCCACGCAAAAGACGTGATGTGCTATCAAGAAAATGAAGAATATTACTTAAACCGCTTTCCGAAACGAGCAAAAACGGAAGGTATGGTTTACTATTTTCAAAAGATAAACGGCGTTATTACTAAAACCGAAATAACCATTGAACAATGGAAAGAATTATATCTATTCAACAAAAGACTATACAGATGCAACCTAAAACACTATGACGATAGATATTTTTCACGTTTTCCTATCTATCAAGATGAAGACGGCGACGAAGCCGACCCTATGGAATATCAAGCCGATACGGAAAGTTTTTATGCCGAAGCGGACACTTGCGAAAGATTGGACATTCAAAATATTTTAAGTGGCTTAACCGAAGAGCAACAAGACGTATATAATCTATCGTATATTCAAGACTTTACACAGCAAGAAATCGCTAAAACGTTAAACTTAGAGCAATACCAAGTAAGCCGAATCTTAAAAGAACTTGACGAAATTATTTATACGGCGAAGTTAGACGACGGAACTCGTGATGAGATTACGTTAAAAGTGGATTACATTTACGACTACTATCGAAGAACGGGCAAATTAGAACATTTAGAAAACGTTGCTATGGAAGATTTTCTTTCTAACTTATTACCCGAAGAAGATGAAAGAATCCGTTGTTGGTTTTATACTGAAAGCGAATTGTATCGGTATGGCATAAAGTTTTTAGTGCGATACAAATTAGACGATTATTCAAACCGAAATATCTATACGGAAATGTTTTCTTTACAAGACTTATATGCACGTGGATATTTTTTGCAGTTTATGACGGACTTGCCATTAGAATATCAATGGTTATATTTACACCTACAAAAAGAAATAGAAAGACGGCAAGCGTTATTCAAAAAACCGAAAGCACGTAAACATAACCGCTTTATTAAAGAACTTAAAGCAATCGCAAAGAAGGCAAACACGACGCCTATGGAATACTTTAAGAACACCTTTTTACCTTACTTGGAAAGCAAATGCTCAAAGCAAAATTTAGCCTATGCTAAAAAAGAGTTAGGGGTTTTTGTGGTTAAAGAAGACGACACAACTCCTATTTCCGAACAACTTAAAAAGGTGATTAAGAGTTTACCAAAGAAAGAACAAAAAAGATTAGAAGCCTTAAAAAAATAAAAATTTTTAACTTTCCAAAAATCCTTGCATAATTTACGGCAAGGTGTGTCCTTATATAAGTGAGAGGGAAAAACTCTCAACTAAATAGAGAAATGAGAAAGCCTGTAACGGAAACGTTGCGGGCTTTTATCATACTCACAAGGAGGACAACATAATGAGAATACGACCACCATAACGGCAAGCAAAAACTTATAGGCGGCATAAGTGTAGCCCACTACACTTTCCTTTGAAAGTGGTGGGCTCTGCGAGGCAAAATAATGACTAAAAATTAAAGCGGAAAATATCAAAATCCTAAGCAGGTTAAGAAAACCGCTTAAAAAATTATTTTGTTGCAATTCTACCGCTTTTTCAAAGCAGGTAAAGGGAATTGCCATAATTGTGCAATTTTGACTTTTCAAACAATCGGGAAACCCGATTTTTGCCTATGCCTATTTCGAACAAACAACAACTCAATACTAAGAAAAAAAGCGAATGAACGTGCGTCCTATAAAGATGAAAATATATTAGATAAGGATTGAAAAAGATTCATTGCTTGTAAAAAGAAAAACCGTAATAAAGCGGTCCGTGAATGCAAAAAGCATTAAAAGGAGAAAAAATTATGAAAACTAAATATCACTAAAAAAACTAATTATAGGGGGTAAAAAATTATTAAACAGCAACACAGCACCAACACTTATCTTTCCGCACCTTCCACTACCGCAGTGAGAAAGGTTAAGGATAAAAAATATCTCGTGCAGAGTTTTTATCTTGGAGGGAAAGATATAAATACAGTAATACAGCGTATCGCAACGGATAAAGCCTATGCGGAAACGCTTGAAAATAAGGAGGAAATATGATATACTACTGCCAAGTGAAAATAGCTCGCTTGGGTTCAGGAGGTAAAAATGAAACCTAAGCAAAATAAAAATTACATAGTAGGAATTTATGCAAGACTTTCACGTGACGATGGACAAGAAGCCGAATCATCAAGTATCGAAAATCAACGCTTAATTTTAACCAAATACGTTAAAGAGCAAGGTTGGACGTTGCACGATGTTTATATTGACGACGGAATATCGGGAACTACGTTTGAAAGACCGGGAGTACAAAAACTCTTGGACGATGCGAAAAACGGGATAATCAATACGATAATCGTAAAAGACCTTTCCCGTTTTGGTAGAAACTATATTCAAGTCGGACAATATCTTGATTATGTCTTTCCAACGTTCGGAATACGCTTTATCGCTCTTCAAGACAACGTTGACACGGCTAACCGTGATAATAGCGCAATGGAAATGATGCCGATAATGAACGTGTTTAACGAATGGCACGCCGCTAATACGAGTAAGAAAGTAAAATCGGTTATTCGCGCGCAAGCGAAAGACGGAAAATACCACTCGCCAAAAGCACCGTTTGGATACGTTATCGTGGATAAAGACAAACGGTTGCCCGTTATTGACGAACCTGCCGCAAGTATTGTTAGGCGAATATTTCAAATGAGATTAAACGGCTACTCTATGAGTAAAATAAAAGACGTTCTTAATCTTGAAGGTATTCCTTGCCCGCAACTGTATATGGAAGAAAAGTTTGGCAAAAAAGGCGATAATCGTGGCTTAAAGTATTGGTCAATGCAATCGGTGAAATGGATATTAAGAAATCCTATCTATACGGGCGACTTAGTTCAACAACGAGTGACTACCGTTTCGTATAAAAACCATAAGCGTATTTATCGAGATGAAAGCGAGTTTCTTGTGATTAAGAACACGCACGAGCCGATTGTTGACCGAGAAACTTTTGAACGCATACAAGAAATGCTAAATTCGGTTAGTCAAGGACGACAAACGAAACGAAGCGGATTTGTTCACGCACTTTCGGGCTTAATGTTTTGCGCCGATTGTGGTGGTAAAATGCGAATGGCACGTTCAGTAACGAAAGGCAAAGTCTATTGCTCGTTTGAGTGTGGCGACCATAACAGGCTTGGTAAGGCTTATTGTTTTAGTCATCATATTAATGCAAAGGATATCGAAGAAATTATTTTAGCGGATATTCGTAGCAAGATTGATATGGTAATAGCCGACGAAAACGCAGTTAGAAACGCTTTCCTTGAAAGAAGCGAAAAACTTTCTCAAGAGAAAATACGGTCTATCCAAAACGAGTTAAAAAAGAAAAGTAAACGACTTACCGATTTAGACGTGCTTCTCGAAAACGCTTACGTTGACAAAGTTAAAGGTAAAATCCCCGAAGATATTTGCGTTATGCTAATAACGAGATATACCGATAAGAAAAACTCTTTAACGGCAGAGATTGAAGAACTTAACGAAAGTCTTACAAAAAGCAGTCAAGCAGTTGCCGACGTAGATGAGTTTATATCTAAAATTAAACGCTATCTAAACGTAACCGAACTAACGAGAGCAATGAGTGTTGAACTTATTGAAAGAGTTATAATCGGTGCAACTCCAAAAGACAAGAATACGCCAAGAAAAATACAAATCGTTTATAAAGTCGATTTAGTGTAAATTGAATAGAAAATAAAAAGGCACGGTAGTTTATCATTTGTCCATAATGATAGACTACCGTGCTA
>JAGAIP010000018.1 GCA_017626495.1 Clostridia bacterium
TAATTCATCCATTTCCTTGGATTCTCCTTTGATATTCTGTTTACGGTTGGCGCCATATTCATTATATCAAGGGAGTTATTTTCTGTCCATAGCTATAAGCTTTTTATCCCCACGCCTAGCGTGGGGTTTTCTTTACAAAAAAGCGATAGAGAGTTTTCACTCTCTATCGCTTTTTGTTACGTCGGTGAACGGATATTTGAACAAATCGGAATTGACGATTACAGTTCGATTTTCGCGGCATATGATTCTAAAATGCGATTAATTTCTTCCTCATTTTCATAAAACGTCTTATCGCACTGCTCTAAAATCTTTTCCGCGTTTTCATCGTCTTTTTCTTCTAAAAACAAATATGCCTCGTACGCCTTTTCAAGCGTTTCTCTGAGTTGTGGCGGCAAGACCGTTTTCAACGCCGACATCTCTCTTTGCAAATCGCTCGTATTTGAAACGTTATCGAAATATTGCGCGTGTCCGCCGTTATTGACTTCGCTTTGGTACGTCATGAGTTCCTCATATGGCGAATCTACTTGCTCTTTTGTCCAAAGGTCCCACATTTTATTCCATTTCAGCCCTTCTTCCGTCAGCCTCACTCTCTTTTTCTTAAAAAAATCAAATAATCCCATGTACACTCCTGCACGATTTATTCCCGAACCTGCTCCATAGAGATATCAATCTCGGGATATTTTTATGCGCGCCTTACCCATGCGCTCTTTGAAAAGAGCACGAGCATGGGGAATAGTTCCAGTCGCCCTGCAAGCATATCGAAGATGAGGACGAGTTTGGAAAGAATGCTGTACGAACCGTAATTACCCGTCGGCCCGACCATTTCGAGACCGGGTCCGATGTTGTTCACGCAGGCTACGACCGCAGACAAATCGGAGAGTAACGACGGCGTATCGAGGGATAAAATCAAGAAACTGATAAAAATCAGCGCCATATATGCAAAGAAATAAAACGAAGTATTGACGAGCGTCTTTTCATCGACAACCTGTCCGTCGATCCTGATCTTGCGAACTTTGTTCGGGTGCAGAATCTGCCCGATATTCCTTCCCGTCGCCTTGATCAGCATGAGCACGCGCATGATTTTCAGTCCTCCGCTCGTACTGCCTGCGCAGCCGCCGATCAGCATGAGGACAAACAAAATGCTCCGAGAAAAGGTCGGCCACGTTTCATAATCTACCGTTGAGAATCCCGTCGTCGTGAGAATGGACGCAACTTGGAATCCTGCCTGTCTGATTGCCTCCCCAACCGATTGAAAGGCATGGGAAATATTCAGCGTAATCATCGCCACAGAGCCGATCACGATGCCGAGATACAATCTGAGCTCTTCGCTCTTAAAGACCGCTTTCACCTGACCGAGGAGAATGAGATAATAAAGACTGAAATTCACGCCGAACAAGAGCATGAATACGGTGCAAACCCATTGAATATACGGACTGAAACTTGCGATGCTGTCGTTACGCACGCCGAATCCGCCCGTACCTGCCGTACTCATCGCCGTACATACCGCGTCGAACACGGACATGCCTCCGAAAAGCAAAAAGAGAATATCGCCCACGGTCAGCACGATATACGTGAGATAGAGAATGGATGCGGTCTTTCTCATTTTAGGAACGAGTTTCCCTACGCTCGGTCCCGGAGATTCCGCACGCAAAAGGTGCATGGTAAACCCCTCGTTTTTACCGCCGACGGGAACGATGGCAAGCAAAAAGACGAGAACGCCCATTCCGCCGAGCCAGTTGGTAAAGCTCCGCCAGTAAAGAATGCCCTTCGAGAGGTGCTCCACTTCCGAAAGAATAGATGCGCCCGTCGTGGTAAATCCCGAAACCGTCTCGAAAAGCGCGTCGACAAAAGACGGGATTTGCCCCGAAAGAAAGAACGGGAGACAACCCGTCAGGCTCATGACGATCCAGCTGAGTCCCACGCAGACGAGCCCTTCCGAGGCGAAGAAATCCTTTTTCGCCTTGCGCGTCAAGAGAAAGAGAACGAGCGAAATTCCAAGCGTGATGAGCATGCTGTAAACAAACGCCATCGCCACGGAATATTCCCTGCCCACGAGACAGATGATGAGGGCAGGGAGCATAAATACCCCTTCGATTGCAAGAATGAGCGCGTTAAAACGCCCCATCATTTTATAATTCACGTTGAACTGAGACCTCCTGTTGCGATTTCAGTCGAAAAGATAAAACTCAATGAAAAATATCGTTCAGGCTCATAATGACCTCGTCTCTGACCGAAACGATGACTACGGTATCGCCCTCTTCAAAGGAAGAATCGCCGTTCGGAATTTCAATGCGCGCTCCCCTGCCGATGGCGCAGATGAGAACGTTTTCCTTGATTTTGATGTTCTTTAAGGGGATTCCCCTATTCTGCGTCGTAGAATCGACCACGAACTCGATCGCTTCCGCCTGATCGTCCGCAATGGTGTGAATCGCCGTAGCCGCACCCGTCTGATTATAGAGCGCGCGAACGTATCTGACGATATTCGAAGAACAGAGCTTTCTCGGATAAACGACTGTTCCCATCGGAATGGAGTCGATGATTTTATGATCTTCTACTCTGTCGAGTTTCGTGATGATTTGCGGAACGGAAAAGCTGTTTCCGTAGAGCGAAAGGACCATGTTCACTTCGTCCTCTTTGGTCAAGGAAATCAGCGCGTCCGCATCTTTGATTCCCGCCCGTTCGAGAAGGGACCGTTCGAGCGCGTCGCCGCATAAAACGACGGCTTTGGGTAAAAGTTCCGCCATCTCCGCCGCGCGCTCTTCGTCGCGCTCGATGATCTGTACTTCCACGTTGTCTTTTGTAAGAAGGTCTGCAAGATAATAAGCGACGGTACTTCCGCCGACGATGGTAACCCGTCTGGAACGGTGTTTGGAAATTCCGAGATTCCTGATGAGCACGGAAAGCGTATTTGCGGGAGCGGTCACAAAGAGCTTATCCCCCTCTTTGATGACGAAATTACCACCCGGAACAAAACATGCTCCGTCCCGAACGATGGCGCAGACGAGAACGCGACATTTGACGATCATGTTCAGATGGGAGAGCGATACCGAGCAGAGCGGACTTCCCTTTACGACTTTGAGCTCGACGATTTCAAGTTTTCCGTTCACAAAGGAATCTCTCTTCAACAGCGCCGGATAACGGAGCAATCGCTCGATTTCTTCCGCCGCTTGCTTTTCGGGATTGAAAAGCATGGAGATTCCGAATATCTCGCGCATGGAATAAACCTGATCCGCATATTCGGGATTGCGAATACGCGCTATGGTGTGCAGCGAGGGATTCAACGCGTGCGCCGTCATACAGCAAAGAAGATTTACCTCGTCGGAATCCGTCGCCGCGATGAGGATTTTCGCCTGATTCACGCCTGCCTGTTTCAGGACTTCGACGGACGCGGAGTTGCCCTTAACAGCCATGACGTCCAATCTGTCGATCACTTCTTCGAGCACTTCCCCGTCGTTATCGATCAGAACGAGATCGTATTTTTTTTCGAGGGAAAGCTGTTCGGCAAAGGTAGAGCCGACCATTCCCGTACCTGCAATGATGATTCGCATGAAGTATCATGACCTCCTGTGGTCAAATCAATGTTTGAGCGTTTCTCCTATTATATCATAGGTCTGCGAAAAAAACAACTCATTCGCCTTCCTTTTCCAAATCCGCTTGACAAGCGAAAACGTAAGCCGTATAATGGAAAAAAGGGAATGAGGTTCTCCCTTGGGGCAACCCTAAACCGCAACGACGCCGATGACTTCTACCGCTTGCAGGGGAAGTGTCGGCTTTTTTCATGGAGGAACTATGCTTTTATCGCTCGCGCTTTTATTTCTTTACGGACTCGTTTTCGGATGGATATGCAAAAAAATCCATCTCCCTCCGCTGATCGGAATGCTCGGCGCAGGTATTTTGCTCGGTCCGTACGCACTCAACCTCATCGACGAAAGCATCCTGACAAACTCCTCTTCCATTCGTCGGATCGCGCTCGTCATCATTCTCATTCGGGCAGGACTTTCTCTGAACCTTGCAGACTTCAAAAAAGTCGGCCGCCCTGCCGTTTTACTCTGTTTTGTGCCTGCCTGCTTCGAGATTGCAGGCATGGCGCTCCTTGCTCGTCCCCTTCTTAATCTGACGCTTCCCGAGTCTCTCCTTTTGGGTGCGGTCATCGGAGCGGTTTCGCCCGCAGTCATCGTTCCGAGAATGATAAAACTCATCGATCGGGGATACGGAACGAAGAAGAGCATACCGCAAATGATTCTTGCAGGCGCGTCTCTCGACGACGTATTCGTCATCGTTCTCTTTTCTGTATTCGCCTCGTTTGCAGAAACGAACGTTTTTTCGCCCGTACTGCTTATAAAAATCCCCGTTTCCCTCGTTACGGGTACATTGATCGGAATCGCGCTCGGTTTTGCGTTCGGATTCCTCTTCCGTAAGTGCCGTATGCCGTCCGTAACAAAAACGCTCGTTCTTCTTTCCGTATCTTTTCTGCTGCTCGCGTTAGAGGACGCCGATTTCTTTCCCTTTTCAGGACTCGTTTCCGTCGTTTTAATGCATATCTTCCTCAAACGTAAAACGCCCGAAGTACAGGCGGAGCTTTCTCCCAAATTCAAAGCACTCTGGCAAGGTGCGGAAATCCTGCTTTTCTCTCTCGTCGGCGCGTGCGTTAACCCCGCCTATGCCGTTCAAGCAGGCGGAAAAGCGCTTTTGCTCCTGCTGTTCGTCCTTCTATGCCGTATGCTGGGCGTATTCGTATGCCTCGTCAAAACAAATCTCAACGGGAGAGAAAGGCTCTTTTGTATGCTCGCATATCTTCCGAAAGCGACGGTACAGGCGGCAATCGGAGGCATTCCACTCGCCATGGGGCTTGCCTGCGGAGAAACCATCCTGACCGTAGCGGTGCTGTCCATTCTCGTTACCGCACCCGTCGGAGCATTTCTCATCGACCTGACTTATCCGAAGCTGCTTGACGCAAAGAAAACGGTCGTGCTATAATAAAACCATGGAACTTGAAATTATCGGACACATTCACACGGATTTTTCGGAGAAGTTCGGAATTCCCCGTCAAAGCGGAATTTCTTCCCTGCACGCGACGATCACCTTTGAGCCGAACTACGCCGTAGAAGAGGCGTTCCGAGGCATCGAGGGGTATTCCCATCTTTGGCTTTTGTGGCAATTTTCAGAGGCGGTCAACGTACCGTATTCCCCGACCGTTCGACCTCCGAAACTGGGCGGCAACAAGCGCATGGGCGTGTTTGCAACGCGTTCACCGTTCCGTCCGAATCACATCGGTCTTTCGTCCGTCACCCTCGAAGGCGTGGAAAAGACGGAAAACGGAATTTTATTGCGCGTCGGGGGAGCCGACCTGATGGACGGTACGCCCATTTTGGATATAAAACCCTACCTGCCTTATACCGACTGCCATACGGACGCAACGGGCGGTTTCTCCGTGGACTTCGATAGAAAGCTGACCGTCAAATTCGCGTGCGACTGTCCCCTTTCGGACGAAAAGAGAAAGGGACTCGTCGCCGTACTCGAACAGGATCCCCGTCCCTCCTATCTCGAAGATCCGAGCCGCGTATTCGGAATGTCTTTTGCAGGATATAACGTCAAATTCAAAGTGGACGGCGATACGCTCACCGTCGTCGAAATGAAATTCTAATCTTTTTCCTTTTGCTTATTATCTCATTTTGCCCACGCAAACGATCCGCACAGCCATGTAAATGAGAACGCATAGTTCCGCGATGAAACGGCATTTATCCGCTTGCGAGGCAAGAAAGACCGTCAAGTATATTTGACAACTATACGCGATAATCAAAACTACGCATTTAATGCGTAGTTTGCACAAGCCCTATAAGGGCATGGTACTGGCAGCGCTATTCGCGCGCTGAATTTAACGCCAACCGCAATTTTTCTCAGGCTGCTGCTAAAGCAGCCTTATTTCTTGCCTATTGACTCCTCTGACATAAACGGGTCTATATACTCTTTCATGCTCTTCTGTTCGTACGCTTGATCTTCTTGAATCTGATTTTGTATATATTCCTGTATTTTCTTCTCATTTCTTCCTACCGTACTTACATAGTACCCCTTACACCAAAAGTGTCTGTTCCCATACTTATACTTTAGGTTTGCAAATTTATCAAATATCATTAGACTACTTTTGCCCTTCA
>JAGAIP010000019.1 GCA_017626495.1 Clostridia bacterium
AAAGCCCAAAAACGACACAACACAGAGGGAGGTGATCCTATCGCTGATTATATCAGGGCAGACACGCGGCTGCCCGCCTATCTGCCGTATCCCCGTTTCCTGCTGAAAATGGAGATTTCACAGACCGCCAAGCTGCTGTATTCGCTGCTGTTAGACCGTTCCACCCTCTCCCAGAAAAACAAGTGGCTGGACGACGAGGGCAGGATTTATATTATCTATCCCATCGCGGAGATAGCAGAAATACTGGATAAAGGCAGCACCACCATCAAGGGGGCGCTTAATGAACTGGACACGGCGGGGCTGTTGGAACGGGAACGGGGCGGCTTCTCCGCACCGAACCGGCTTTATGTCAAAGTACCGCCAGTGCCACAGGTACAGTTTTCAGACCAACTGATGGCCGGAAGTCCGCCCCTCATAGAGCCGGAAAACCGTCCTACTGATGGTCAGAAAACCGACCTTATGATGGTCGGAAAACCGTCCCCTAACCAAACTACTATAAACAACCTTACAGAGAGCCAAACAAAGGGAGTGAGTGGGGGGCCGTCCGCGCCCTATGGCCGATATGGAAATATTTTTCTGTCACAGACCGAATACGACGAGTTGCAGGCAGAGTACCCTGACAGGCTGGAACGGTTCATCGAGGAAATGAGCCGCTACCTTGCCGCCAACGGGAAAAGCTACCAGAACTATGCCGCCGCCCTGCGGATATGGGCGGGGAACGACAAAAAGGAAGCCCCTAAAAAGGGCATACCAGACTACTCATGCAAGGAGGGCGAGAGTTTATGAAGAATGAAATCAACGCGGTTTTGGAGAATATGACGACCACCATCCCGGAGCCGGAGGACTACACCGGCGAGGACGGTTTACTGTACTGCGGCAAGTGCCGCAAGCCGAAAGAAGCCTATTTTGCGCCGGATAAGGCCGCTATCTTCGGGCGCGACCGCCACCCGGCAGAGTGCGACTGCCAGAGAACCGCCCGCGAGGAACGGGAAGCCGCCGAAAAGCGGCGCAGACACCTTGACACCGTGGAAGAACTGAAACGCCGGGGCTTTACCGACCCCACCATGCGGGACTGGACTTTCGAGAACGACAACGGCAGGAACCCGCAGACCGGGCTTGCCCGCCGGTATGTGGAGCATTGGGAAGATATGCGGACAGACAATATCGGCTGCCTGTTCTGGGGCGGCGTAGGCACCGGCAAAAGCTACCTTGCAGGCTGTATCGCAAACGCCCTCATGGAGAAAGAAATCCCCGTCCGCATGACGAACTTTGCTCTTATCCTCAATGACCTTGCCGCCAGCTTTGAGGGGCGCAACGAGTACATTTCCCGCCTTTGTCGTTATCCGCTGCTGATCCTTGACGACTTCGGCATGGAACGCGGGACGGAATACGGGCTGGAACAGGTGTTCAATGTGATTGACAGCCGTTACCGCAGCGGCAAGCCGCTGATCGTCACGACCAACCTTACGCTGGACGACCTGCACAACCCGGAGGACACCGCCCATTCCCGGATTTATGACCGCCTGCTTTCCATGTGCGTCCCGGTACGCTTTACCGGCGACAACTTCCGGCAGGAAACCGCCAAGCGGAAAATGGAGAGCATGAAGAAACTGATTACCGACTGAAAGGAGTATTGCCTATGGCAGATAACAAGCAGCACGACA
>JAGAIP010000002.1 GCA_017626495.1 Clostridia bacterium
AATTCGTTTATCTCATCACATAATGCTCTCGGCATCATCGTGCCGAAGCTCCCGTTTATTTCTTTTCTTCGTTCCTTGTGCTTTTCTTCATACTTCCTGCGGGTTATGCGCCTTGCAGTATCTTCTTTCCGTTCCATAGCGTCTGCTCCTTATACATAGACGATTTCATTTAAGATTTCTTCTTCGATACGGCTTTGCATTTCATTTATCCGTCTGACGTCCTCGATATAATTTCCCGTCCGCTTATACTGTTCGTCTTTGGACAATTTCTCGTACATGACCGAATAAAGTTCTTCAGCCTGCTTGTCTATCCCGTGCAGATAGGCGGGGAGGTCGCCGGCTAATGCCCACATCTTCCCGACGTTATGCTCTTCAAGATAGATTTTCGCAAGCGTACCATACTTGCCGTAAACGTGTTTTACAGGCTTCACGATACTTTGATACAACTTGATTTCTTCCACCGTCAGCCCTTCGCCGTTTTCCGCTTTTCTTAAAACTTCGTCTTTGTTCATAGCAAATCTCCTTAGAATATAGTATCGTATATATACGACAATAATATTTTACGATACTTGCTTCTTAAAGTCAAGCTCTTTTTCAGAACCGGAACGTAGATACTCTGATTTTTTTTATGTTTCCTTTCTGTTTTTTATCTTTGTTTCGCCTCATGGAAAAGTCGGTTTCCGACTTGTTCCCAAGCCCGTTTTTGAAATAGATTGCAAAAACCTTATCCTGCTTGTAAAAAGTACCCGTTTTCCAATTTATTTTTCAGGCTTTTGCTTTCCGTTATGACGATATAATCTCGTCGTAGTGCGACAGTATCTTGTAAAGACTTTGTTCATTTGCCCACTTGGGACTTGCTTTCAACTTGTCCGAAAGTACAGAGAAGTCTTTGCCTTTTACAAGTTCAACTGCATTTCCGTAAAGATTATTTCTGATGTGCGGATGTGCTGACAAAAACTGTTTCAACGTTATTTCAGCAGTTTGCTTTCGCAGTTTACCGCCATGTTTTCCGACAACGCTTCTTGTCTTGCTTATGTCGAGTTTCCTTTTGGCAAGACCGAAATAGAGCGCAATGTTATTGCTCAGATCCGTGGGTTCCACGCCGTCTACCATATAACCGTAGATTGCTTTTACGTATTGCCATATCTCTTCGTCGGTTATCAGCAGGATTGCCTTGTAGTAAGCGTATTGGAAGGTGAAGTGCTTCATCTTCATGTTGAGCCTTTTCGGGCGTTTTCCGATCTTTTCGGCTTCTTTGCTTTCCGTCATCACGTCGATAATGTTCTCCCAAAAATATTCTGACTTGTTTCCTTTCGGCGGTTTTACCGGCTCTTCTTCGAACATAAATCTACAGATCGCTTTCATAAACTGTCCACGCGTCGCATCGTCGTCCAGCATTTCCATAACGTCTTTGTAAATCTCATAAAACGTAAATTGCGTCAATCTGAATATCTCCTTATGTTTTTGCTTACGTTTTGTTTTTCTGCCCGTTAAGGCGGGTACACTTGTTTGTAACTCATTATCTGTTATCTCCTGTTCCGTTCACTATATAGACATTTGCTTGCCTGTTTGTGAGGGTGTTTGACTGAACTTCTTCAAAAACCCTTCTACTATAATTGGAAACTTCCGGCATGAAACTTAATGGTTTTCACGAAACTTTTTTCATTAAGACAAAGATTTTCTCACTTTATATGGACAATAGAGGGCAAAAACTATTATGTTACCGTTACATATCCTCAATATTATTGGAAAGTTTCAATTGCTTTGCGGGGGTGTTTAGAAAAATTTTTTATTGTCCTCCTACTATAATTGGTAACTTTCACTCTAAAACTTCGTATATTTCGCAAAAGAAAATGCCCTCTATAATAAGGGGGCTTTGACGATAGGTTTTATAAGGTTTCTGATAAAAAAGGTACGTGAATTTTTTTAACAACCACATACAAAAAGGAAGCCTGACTAAATCAAACTTCCTTTTCGCATTATCAAGCCGTTTCAAAAGGAAAACCAAATCAGCTTTATGAGTCATTCACCGTTTTAAGTTAATCCATTATAATGTCTTATAAACCTTGAACGACTTCATTATCAAGCTGCTTTTTTCGTTCTTTCCAATCAGGCATATGAATAGTTAAAAAACTATAAAAATCTTTGCTGTGATTTAAATAAATCAAGTGAGTTAACTCATGGAGAATTACATATTGGATACAACGAATATCCGCTTTAAGAAGATATTCATTCAAAGTGATTTTGTCTTTTGAAGGAGTGCAACTGCCCCAAAGGGTTTTCATTTTTCTTACCAAGATTTTAGGCTGATTCAACCCATATTTTTTGAAAATTTTTTGATATAGCTTCTCCGTTTCAGATTGAAAGATATCACTGGCGGTATTTCTCCACCATTGATCAAATAACTTTTGAGCCTGTTCTTCGTCAGAAATATCTCTTAAAAAAATAAATACTTTTTTCTCATCCAGCTCTACTCGATCGATTAAAGATGCTTCTTTATAAATGCGAACATCTTTTCCTAAAAGTTGAGTTGAAGAACCACTTCTGATGCTTGATAGATTGTTATATCCGCTTGATTTTTTGTATTTTGTTATCTGATCGTCAATCCACTCTATGTGATTATTAAGAAAAGAATCAATCCAATCAGAAGGAACCGTCATCGGCACAGACAAAACGACATCTAAATTTCTAAACACCTTCAAATGTACATTTTTGATGTTTTTTCGTATTATCTGTACCGATACTTGTCCGTTGATTGCCCCCAAATCTAATATTATCGTTTCCATTAGTATCTCGTTATTGCAACTTTCATTATTTCGTCAATCATCAAGTCAATCACATCCACATTAGTTTTATCGATAACAAATCCGATTTGGTCACACATATCAAATAGGCAGTCATCTAAAACTCTGTGAATTTGCTTGTGAACAACTTCGTTATGCTTCCAATCTCGCTTAGCATTATCGGAAATCGCTTGCTTTATGATTCTTGCGTTATCGGCAATGGCTTCCTCTAATTCATGTGTAATTTCAAGCTCAGTATTAGAACGAAGGACGGTAATGATTGAACCATAAAACGCCTTTGTGTCACCATCGTTAGCAATAGACACAGGATAGTCACGCTTCATTCTTCCGTGCCTGAAATCGTCGGCCATTGCTTCCATCGTCGCCAAATACTTATCTGCATCTCTGCTTTGATCATACTCCGCGAGTGTTTTCTTGATTTTGGATGAAAATTCTTCGAACTTCAACGGATCATCATATCGAATCTGTTTCAACTCTGATTCAATTCTTGTTTTAATTTTATCTGCTTTGACATTGTCGGGATCGTTGCTATCCAAAAGCTTTGCCATCGCATCTTCATCGCCAAGGTAGACAGGCTCAACCACGATCTTTACTTCTGTAGCATTCACGAATGTGTCAAGAAGATTTTTAATGCCTGCCTCGTATTTTGAAAGATCGATTTCGTTATCGTATCTTTCAACAACAGCATATCTTAACTTGTTGAAGAAAAGATAGTCAGCGCGATATTTTTCAATCGCATCCAAACCAACCTCAACAAATACACTTCTGTTTGTAAGAGCACTGTTCAAAAGGTTTGCAAAGGTTTTGAGTCTATCATAGAACTCATTTCTTGTGATTTCATCTTCAAGTTTGCTCTGCCAAACCTCGGATGGAGCATTCTTATCAATGCCCATAAACATATCTAAAAGCTGTTGATGCGCCGCTTCAAGCTTATTTTTTTCATCTATCGGACCGAGAATAGCATCTTGAATATCATCAGGATCAAACTTGTTCATCTCAGATTCGGCATCGTCATACATATCAATTGCAGATTTAAGTTTGCCAAAAATACCCCAATAGTCAACGATAAGTCCAAAATCTTTACCCTTGTATACACGGTTTACTCGTGCGATTGCCTGAAGCAAACTGTGCTCACGCAATGATTTGTCCACATAAAGAACACCTGCAACAGGAGCATCAAATCCTGTCAACAGCTTGTCTTTAACAATAAGCATATTGATGTCTCCTTCAGGATTCTTGAAATCACTGCATACAGTATCATCGTATTTTTCATCGTTATCACCAAACAGCGGCTTAACTCTCTTTTCGCGATATTCTTTTATTTTTTTGATAGCTGCGGGTGTGCTGTCGTCGTCATCTCCTTCTCGTTTGTCACCAAAAGTAATTACTACACGAGGATTTACTTTACTACCGGGAAGGTTTACCAAAACATTATACATATCAACCGCTGTTGCTCGCGATGAACATACAACCATTGCTTTTAATCCCTTGGGCAAACAATAGTTGACAAAATGATCATAAATATCAAAAGCAATCAAATTGATACGGCTACTTGCTTCTGCAAGTTTAGAAAAGCGGCTATATCTTTCTCTCAGTTCTTTCTTGAGATCTTCATCAAGATTTGCAGTCAAGCTTTCGAAATATGCATTAATCGTATCCGAAGGGTCATTCTGCTTTACTTTGCGTCCTTCATAAACCAAAGGAACAGTGATTTTATCCTCAATTGCACGTTTCATCGTATAACTGTGGATAGGAGCACCGAACTTCGCATAGGTATTCTTCTTTTTTGAGGCAATCAATGGAGTTCCGGTAAATGCAATCAATGTTGCATTCGGAAGCACCTCTCTCATATAGTTGTACATTGCGCTATATTGAGAACGGTGAGCCTCATCAATGAGAACATAGAATTTATCGCTATCGGGCTCAAGATAGCGGTTTCGACATACCGTTTCAAATTTATTGATAAGGGTGGTAATAACCAAGTTGCCCTTATCCTTCAACACAGCTTTCAGGCCTTTACCTGTTGCCGCTCTGACAGGAGCCATCTGTGAGTTGGCAAAGTTATCTCTTATTTGTTTATCAAGGTTAATACGGTCGGTAACAATAACAAAACGAGGATTTTCTTTCGCCTTCTCAAATTGTATCTTGCGAACGAGCATAACCATCGTCAAACTTTTACCGCTTCCTTGGGTGTGCCAGATAACGCCTCCTGTCGAATCGCTGTTATCAATACCATTAATACGGTTCATCGCATTTTGAACAGCGAAGAACTGCTGATGACGGGCAATCTTTTTAATATTGCTATCATAAAGAATAAAATCACGCATCAACGTCAAAAGACGTGTATGGTCAAGCATAGAAGCACATACACGGTCTTGCTCGGTGACATGTCCATCGGGGGAGCATCTATCACATATCTCTTTTTGCCAATCGATATTTTCCTCTCGCCACTCAACAAAATAGTCGGCTGTTGTTCCGCAAGTGCCGTACAGCACCTTGTTAGGATTTATCGCCATAACAAGTTGCGTGTACTTGAAAAGGTGGGGAATATAGTCTGGCATCATATTACGAACATTCTGCAATACGCCTTCTTTTACATCCACGCTTGATTTTTTGCATTCAATAACAACCAGCGGAATACCGTTTACCAACAAAACAACGTCAGGACGGGCATATTGACCGTTGGGGCGTTCTACGCTGAATTCTTCTGTAACCTGCCAAATGTTGTTTGCCGGATGTTCAAAGTCGATATAAGAAAGGTCGAAAGATTGGCGAACGGGAATATCCTTATCAAGAACAACGTTTTCTTCAAGGCTGATGCCAAGCGTCAAAAGGTTATAAACCTCTTTGCTCGCCATGGAAAGACCTTGAAGCAAAGAGGCATCCAGTGCGTTTACGGCGCGTTGAATGGAGTCTCCTGAAAACAGAAACTCATATCCCTTATATTTATAAGTCTGCTTACTCAAAAATCGAATCAATTCATCGGTGAATATCACCTTGGAAAGACTGCCTCGTTTTTGTTCGGCTTCGCTCCTTGAAACGTATGTATATCCCATTTTCTGCAAGAAAGATATCAATCGATCTTGACATTCGGGGCGTTCGTTGAAAATATAGTGATTCGGCATTTTTGGGGTCCCTCTTTATTGCTTTTTGCTTTCAAGCATTTTCTGCGTTTTCTTTACGCTGTCGAGAAAATCTTTTTCGACCTGAGATAATTCATTTGCTGTTTGCTTGCTATAAATGTCATACTCCGTTTTTGCTTTCTCAAGCGCCATCTCGTGAGATATGCTACCCGCATTTTGTAAAACTTCGCTATCGCTCATATGGAGAAAATCATCAAGCTTTGCGACCCAATCCCTCATTGTCATAGTTTTACGGCGAAGCGCCTGCAATTCCGCGAAATCAAGATACGCCGAAGTAATGGCATTAAGTTCTTTCAGTTCCTGTTCGGTCAAATAGTTTTTTGCGATGGCAATTTCAGACCTTTGAGGTCTGCTTCCCTTGAAATTTGTAAGTCCCATAAACGGCTTTGTACTATCCGCTCTTAAGTAAACAATTTCAGGCGCTGTATGCTTCGTTACGGCAAAATGCATTTTGTTTTGAACGGTTTTAAAAAATAAAATACTTGTTTCTGCATTTTTGTCATAATCAACGCTCGTAGCATATATATCAAGTATTTGGCGGTAAAACACTCTTTCGCTTGAGCGGATATCACGAATTCTATCCAACAGCTCTTTGAAATAGTCTCCGCCACCGGATGACTTCAATAGGTCATCATTCATAGCAAATCCTTTAATAAGGTACTCTTTCAGGATACTGTTTGCCCAGATACGAAACTGAGTACCGCGTAGGGATTTAACACGGTAACCGACGGAAATAATTACGTCAAGGTTATAGTAATGAATGTTATAAGGTTTACCGTCTGCGGCAGTTGTCAAGAAATCCTTGACAACTGAATTTTCGTTCAATTCTCCTTCCTTGAAACAGTTATTTATATGATAACTGATGTTTTGCTTTGTTGTTTGGAAAAGTTCAGCCATTTGTGCCTGATTTAACCAAACCGTTTCATCTTCAAGAGTAACATCAATTTTTGTCAAACCGTCTTCGGTTTGGTACATGATGATTTGGTTGTTATCGTTCATACTTAAACCCTCACAATTCCGTTCAAAAGATATTGCTGTAAAGCTTTGCGTTGCTGCTTTAATGAGTTGCAATAATCAACTTGTTTTTGAATATAGGTATTGATTTCTGATATTATTGAAGCGATTTGATCCTGTTCTTCTTTTGTATCTGGGACCCAAATAACACCACGAAGAAGATCGGAAGATTTAACGGCTTGACGTTCGTAAACAGTTCCTTCTTCATATTTTCTAATATATCGAATAAAGTCAGCACTACATAGAATAGAGCCAATAAAATCAGTGTTATATTGCGGATTCACTTCGTATGTGATATAAATTGGAGAGAAAATCGCATCATTTTCATATTTGTTAACGCAAATAACGCCAAATTTTAAGTTTGCAGGATTATAACAAATATCATTGTAATGCGTAACCTTATACTTTTTGTCATCGGATTTCACCAAAAAGTCCCGATTATATCTATCTGTCTTTTGCGTTACACCGTCCATTGTTAAAGAGGCATGTGGATAACCATCTTCCTTTGTGGCAAATTCGGTTCTTTCAACCAAAATATTTGAAAGAATTTCCTTATGCCATCCTTCTTTTTTCTTAATAACACGCTGAACAACTGCATCTCTTTTTGTATGGAGCTTTTCTATTGTTTTCTCCTGCAACTCAATCGCTTTATCCCATTTCATAAGGATTTCGGCAATTTTTGATTGTTCTTCGGTGGATTTTGGGTAAGCGACTTGAATTCTTGGCAAAGTATCTCTGTTAACACCATAAACCTTAAAGCCGGCTGCTAACCGCTGAAATTGTTTTCTTACACTTTCAGAAGATGTGATATACTGCTTATACCATTTTTCAAGACTATTATCCTTTGATTTTCCGAAAATGATGTGCAAGCCTGCAATAAAAGGCTTGTTATCGGGATTATCAACCAATACGGAACGAGACGTACCATCCAAATCCTCCGATGCATCAAGAAAGGCTACGTCGCCATCTTCCATAAGATAGGTTTCTTTGCCTTTTAGCGCTACATCATATTTAGGAAGCTGATCATACTGTTCGTGAGATACTACATTGAAAGACCCTCTATGCAAATCTCCATAATGCAAATAAGCATGACCTTCTTCACCCAGCTCTTCACGAGATTTTCCTAGCCCGCCATAAAAATCAAATAAATCACCAAAGGTTTTGTCTTTTACCCAATCGCACGGGAAAATGCCAAATTCGGTCTTTTTGTAACCGTTTGGTACCTCGCCGTTATTCAGTTGGGTTATTCGTTGTTTTATTTCAGATATCATAATACTTTGACCCTTATATAGAATAGCCCTTCTTTACTGTTGCAAGAAATGTAAGATACATTGTCTCCCTTATTAAAACAGTACTTCAATTTCTTTGCAAACGCTTCTTGGGTCAATTCTGTATCAAAAAGATATGTTGACTCAGTTATCTTTTCGGCAGATGTCTCAGCAACAAACCGATAAAACCTTTCATAGCTATTTCCATTTTTCACATCATATGTAACTATTCGTTTCATTATATTATTTACCTTACCTTTTTCCAGTTTTTTTGCCTTGATTCATCATTTCAGCAAAACGAGCAAGTTTTTCAAATCCGTCCGGATTCTCTAATGCTTTTAACGCAATTTGCATACCTAATTGTTCAGAAGACGATTGTCCGGTGCTACTATCTTGAGCTGCAATAGCAGTTGCTTGGGAAAGTTGAGCTTTACGTAAAAGTTCTTCTTCTGTGATTTTTGTGGCTAAACCTTGTGGAAAATAAAAGTGTTTTATGTTTTCCCAATCTATACTTTTGTATCCAATATTTTTTGCTATTTTTTCTAATAGTTTTAAGTATTTGTCATTAGTCGTGCTTGCAAGCATAGGATTTGTTGCTCCAGCATCGGCTGCATTTAAAAAATCCGTCCAGGCTTTCCTTACCTCGGAATCTTTATGAAAAATGACTTCTACTTTGTTTAATGCTTCAACATTTTCTTTATCAGCAATTAAATACCTATGAGACATTAGAATTTCAAAAATACAAATTTTCAATTTTCTCGTTTCGGATACCCTTTGAACAATTAAAGTAATAATAGTCGCAACAAGCCCAGACCCCACAGCTGCGACAATAATGCTAACAATATCCATTATATTTCTCCTTTAGTTTAATCCTAATTCTTCAAGATATTTTGCCATCTGTGCTTCCACTTCGGCAATTCTCGTTTTCAAGTCTGCGATCTCTGCATTCACCTCATCAATATCTATGATTTCTTCTTCCTCGAAGGTATCAACGTAACGGGGAATATTCAGGTTGTATTCGTTCTCAACAATTTCATCAAGTGTTGCCACGTGGCTGTACTTTTCAACCTCGGCATTACCTCCGTTGCGGAAAGCCTGATAGGTTTCTACAATCTTTGTAATATTAGCAGGCTCAAGAACGTTCTTTGCCTTGTCCTTCTTAAACTCCTTGGACGCATCTACAAAGAGGATGTCCGTCGTGTTTCTTCCTTTACGGAATACAATAATACACGCAGGAATGGACGTTCCGTAGAAAAGGTTTTCGGGAAGACCGATAACCGCATCAATCAGATTTTTTTCTATGACGGTCTGCCGGATGCGACCTTCGCTCGCACCGCGAAAGAGAACGCCGTGAGGAGCAACTGCCGCAACCCGACCGTTGCCGCTCATACTTGCAATCATATGAAGAAGAAACGCCCAGTCACCCTTACTTGCAGGGGGAACACCCATGTCGAAACGGTGCCAACGGTCAAGGTTTGCTTCCATCTTAAATTCTTTCTTTTTGGCTTTTTTCTTGCCGGAATCCGTTTCATCATCGTCTACGGAGACCTCTCCGCCCGGGTTGAAACCTTCCGCCCACTTGTCTTTACTGAAAGGCATATTTGCGACGATACACTCAAATTTCATCAAATTCCCGTCGCTATCAAGATGCTGTGGATTGGCAAGTGTATCCCCCCACTTAATATTCGCATCTTTAACACCGTGAATAAACATATTCATACGCGCCATGGAGATAGCAGAACTGTTTACTTCCTGACCGTACATCTGCACCTTATCAAAGCCGCCTTTACGAGCCGCGCGAATTAAAAGGGACCCCGAACCGCACGTCGGATCGTAAACACGATCGTTTTCTGTCGGCGCGACAATTTGTGCCATTATTTCAGATACTTGTTGAGGCGTGAAGAAACTCCCTGCTTTTTTCCCGGCCATTGTAGCAAATTCACCGATCATGTATTCATACGCATCGCCAATAACGTCAGCCGGAATCTGACCTTCCTTCGTCTCTATGTTGCGCGGTCTCAAATTTAGATTTGCAAAGTCGTTCAAAAGATTGCGGAGAATGGGGTTTTTCTGCTCCTTCTTGCCGAGATTGCTTTCGCTGTTGAAATCAATGCCTCTGAAAATACCGTTCAGGATTGCATTGGAACTTTCGATTCCCGTTAAGGCTTCACTGATTTTGTTTCCGAGATCAGTAGCATATTGGTTTTCCAAAAGGTAATCAAAGGTATACTCGTATTTGAGTGTAAAAGGAAGGTTTTCAATCTGTCTTTCGAGACGAATACCTTCGTATTTTTCTTTAAGATCATCAACGCTTTGTGCATAAGTATCGCTGAGATATTTAACAAAAAACATCGAAAGGACGTAATCCTTATAATTTGCGGCATCAATGTTATCCCTGAAAGTATTTGCTCCCGCCCAAAGAGCTTTTTTGATATCTTCAAATGTAGTCTTAGCCATTTTTTCTTCCTCCAAAGGTTTCTACGTATTTCTTAATTTGATAGTTTCGTTTGATGCTTTCAAGTTCTGCGAGTCGAATTCTCATCTTTTCAAGTTCAATTCCACCATACCAAAGGTCACCGACAAGAACTTGCTTTTCATAAGGGATCAACGGTATTGTAAAATCATCAAGATGTGGGCGACTGACAGATTTCATTACAGCGCCGACTGAACTCGATTCCGATAATGTTTGTATTTTCTCGTTGAGCAACATCGCAATGTATTTTGAATACATTTCTTGCTTTGGAGAGATAACGATCAGATTGTTGCCTGCGTATATATTATCAGGCATATCATCAATATAATTTACAAATGTAGGAGTAATACGCTTGACCACGATATCACCAGTCTTTATCAAAAACTCTTTTTCCGGAACATAATATGTTTCCATTGTATCGTATATAATGGTATTGTTCCTTAAAAAATTTGCGCAAGCCAACCATCTTGTTGGCGTTTCTTGGCTTTTGGTTCGCCCAGGCGAAATTGCACAAAACTTGATTTCTGCTACATCTGCTAATCTTATTTGTTTCACTTTATTCTCCTTATCGGAAATTAAGCGCGGTAAGATAGAATCCCGCGCTTCCTTAGTTAATATCTGGGAAGATTCTCAAGATTGTCTGCCTTGATATTATTCTTGTCAGTTCTCAGATAACTGTTATCGACCACGTGAATTTCTTCGCCGTCGCACCATCTGCCGTATCGGTAATACTTCGTGTGAGCACAACCGGGGTTATCGTTTATGAATTTTATCATATCCGCCTTGGTGCATCCGTTGTAAGCATTTTCTGATAACGCGTTTGTCCACTTCATTTCAGATATGTACAATTCGTTCCCATACGAATCCTTAGTATAGTGAACCTTATCAACGTAAACCATTATATTCTCCTTTATTTTTACTCGCAAATATGATGCCTTTCTTGACAAAGTCTACAAAGTGTGCTATACTTAATTTACCACAATCAAGTATGGCGAAAGCCATCAGCGCGTCGGTTTCTATCGAATCGGCGCGTTTTTCATTGCTGTAACTCAATTATACACTATTTTCCACCCATTGTCAATACTTTTCCATAAAAAAGTTTAAGATAATTTGCCGTAATTGAGTTACTGCATAATTTATTAGATTTGAGCGATGTTCTTGATTAGCATTATCACTCTTTACCAGAAAATAATAAAAAGAGCTCAGATTTTTCTGAACTCTCTTTACAGACTCCCTTGCAGGTGTTCTCATTAAATTATTTTTTATTTTCAAGTATAATCCCTAACAGGAACACCCATTCGGGTCTTTTCTTATTTATGCAGTAACGTGAAAATCGAAACGGGGAGAAGATTGTTCTTTTGCAAAGCTTTTTTGAGCCCCAAAACGTAAACGACAACGACGGATACGACGATTCCGATTCCTTCCTGCATGAGGTTTCCGGGCGTTTTTGTGGAAAGAATGGTAACGGCATTTGCCATCTCCCATCCTGCCATCGACATACGATAGGTGAAATAGCCGACTACGACGATCACCATACCTGCGAGAGCGGCAAGAATCGCTTTCAGGATCGTGTCTTTTTTCGGGAAAACGTACTGCATGATCACCGAGATGACCACCGCCTGTAACCCGTGAATAAACATAGAAGGCACAGCCATATATGCGCTTCCTGCAAGCAAGTCGTAAATCAGCATACTGACGCCGCCTGCCAGGAAAGACGCGAGCGGATCGAGAAGAAACGCGGAAATGATAATGACGCTGTCGCACCAGTAGATATTGCCGACAGGGGTCGGAACACGGGGAATGAATCCGGACGCAATGACCAACGCCATCATGAGCGCCGTTGTCGTGATCCACTTTGTTACGTTGAAATTTCTCATGAGAAAGATTCTCCTTTTTCTTGATTTTTTATGTTTATTTTATTATAATGATTTTTGATAATATTAAAATATCCAAAATAATAATATTTAATCAGGTCAGTTTATGCTTACATATAAGCTCGAAAAGAAAAACGGCGTCGCCCTGTACGATTTATTGTATCGAAATATCAGGGACGATATTTTGACGGGCAAGCTCGCCGCAGGAGAAAAGCTTCCCTCAAAACGACTGTTAGCGGAGAATCTGGGCGTCAGCGTCATCACCGTTGAAAACGCGTATGCTCAACTCGTTTCGGAAGGATACATTTACCCGAAAGAGCGGAGCGGTTTTTTCGTCGAAAAGGTACAGCAATACAAACCCAAGGCGCATACGGACGAGCAGACGGAAATCGAGGAGAGCTACGCGGTCGATTTTACCTCGAACAAGCTCTATTCCGACGGTTTCCCCTTTTCCGTTTGGGCAAAACTGATGAGAGAGACGCTCCTGAACGATTGCGACAAACTCATCGATTCCGAACCGCACGCAGGGGCTTACGACTTACGCGTTGCGATCGTAGATTACCTCTACCGTTCCAGAGGAATCGAAACCTCTCCCGATCGGATCATCGTCGGCGCAGGTACGGAATACATGGTCACGCTCTTGGTACAGCTTTTGGGACACGAATACGTATACGGTATGGAAGATCCCGGATATTCCAAAACCGCATCCATTTACAGAGCCAACGAGGTAACGTGCCTCCCCCTTCCGCTTGACGAATACGGTATTTCCATGCCCGAATTGAGAGAGAGCGAAACGGATATTCTTCACATCTCTCCCAACCATCATTATCCGACGGGGATCATCACTCCGATTCAGAGGCGGCAGGAGCTTCTCGCCTGGGCGAACGAATCGGAAAGGCGGTATATCATCGAGGACGACTACGACAGCGAATTCCGTTTTTCGGGGCGTCCGATTCCCACGCTGCAATCCATCGACACGACGGGAAAAGTGATTTATATCAATACCTTTTCCAAGAGCCTCTCCCCTTCCATTCGTATCAGCTATATGATTTTGCCCGAGGGGTTGATGGCATCGTACCGTAAAAAATTAGGATTTTACGCGAGCGCGGTTCCCGGTTTCGAGCAGCATACGCTTGCAAAATTCATCGAGCGGGGATATTTCGAGCGGCATTTAGCCAGAATGAAGAACATCTATAAAAAAAGGAGAAATGAAATCATCGAAAAAATCGCCACTCTCCGTCATGCCGACCGCTATACGCTTATCCCCACGGAATCAGGACTTCATTTCCTGTTGAAAGTCGAGACGAATCTCTCCGACGAGATTCTGACGAAACGCGCTCTCGAAAAGAAGATACGGATTTCTTTCATCTCCGAATACTCCGTTCTGGACGAAAAAAAATACGAACACCTTCTTTTACTCAATTATTCAAAAGAAAAGTACGACGATCTTTCTTTTTTGGACGATATGATCGAATAGAAAAAGGACATACGCAAGGTATGTCCTTTTTTGATTTTAATTTGGATTAGTCTTCGCTCTTTGCGACAACTTCCTTACCATCATAGTATCCGCAATTTTTGCATACTACGTGGGGCAACTTCTTCTCGTGGCAATGAGGGCACTCAACGAGTTCGGGAGCCGTAAGCTTAGAGTTTGCATGATAACGAGAATTCGTTCTGCTCTTAGATTTCTTTGTCTTGGGAACTGCCATATTTCTACACCTCTTTTTTGTATTCTTCTTTTCTCAGGAATGATACGCTATCATTTCGCATCCATCTTCGCAAAGCAAAGATGCAGGCATACTCAATAAAACAGCATCTTTGACTACTTCCGTCAAATCTGCAAGTCCTCCGCGTTGAAGATAATCTTCTTCGTTGTCCTCAACTACGAAGTACTCGTGGAAAGTATACTTCACCGTCGTCTGCGTTTCATTCAGACACCGCGAACATAGACCTTTGAGCCTGTACGCGATCTCCCCTTCGACTTCCAAAGAATCGTCTTCCAAAATGTGGAATTTACCCTTTACGTCAACCGCACCGTTAAACTCAACATAGGGAATTTCGATCATGTCCGCCGTCGGTTCAAAGACGAATGAAAAATCGTCGCAGAACTTTCCTTGTTTTAGACATTTTCTTACATCGATAACCATGTCAAACCGCAATGTATTATAAACTATTCCGTCTTTCTTGTCAACTTTTTTTCTGTACAAATGACGGCTTTTTCAAAAAATTAGCAGAGCGCGAGCGTTTCGCGAGCGATCATAAGCTCTTCGTTCGTGGGAATGACGAGTACTCTGACCTTTGAATTCTCTCCCGTGATCTCCATAATAGAGGAAGATCTCTGCTTATTCTTTTCTGCGTCGAACTCTACGCCGAGGCATTCGAGTCCTTTGAGGATTCTTGCTCTCGTGAAAGCGGAGTTTTCGCCGATTCCGGCCGTAAATACGAGACAATCGAGTCCGCCCATTGCAACGGTATACGCGCCGATATATTTCTTTACGTTGTAAGCGAACAAATTGACTGCAAGCTCCGCGCGGTAATTTCCCGCTTCCGTCGCCTGTTGAAGGTCTCTGAAATCGCTGGAAACGCCGGAAACGCCCATAACGCCGCACTTCTTATTGAGATAGTTGATGGTTTCGTCGAAAGTCATTCCCTTCTTCTCTGCAAGGAATTTCGCCGCGGAAGGATCGATATCGCCGGAACGAGTACCCATGGGAACGCCTGCCAAAGGAGTGAATCCCATAGACGTATCGATACAGATTCCGTTTTTCACAGCAGAAATGGAAGAACCGCCGCCGAGGTGCAACGTAACGATTTTGAAGTCTTTTCCTTCAGCGTCGCAATACTTGATCGCTTCCTGAGAAACGTACTTATGCGACGTTCCGTGCGCGCCGTAACGCCTAACCTTATAATCCTGATAATCCTGATAATCGATGGCGTAGAGCTTTGCCTCGTCGGGCATCGTGGAATGGAACGCCGTATCGAATACCGCAACGTTGGACTTGCCGGGCATAGCCTCCATACACGCCATAATACCCATTACGTTCGCAGGGTTATGAATGGGAGCAAACTCATAGGTCTTTTTGAGCGTTTCAAGAGCTTCCGGAGTTACGAGCGTGGTTTTCGTGAAGTATTCCCCCGAACCGACCACTCTGTGTCCGATCGCGCCGATTTCGTCGAGAGAGGAAAGAACGCCGACTTCTTGATCCGTGAGCGCGTCGATGACCATCTTGATCGCAACGGTATGATCGGGCATTGCCTGTTCGTACTTCGTCTCTTTGCCGTTTGCTTTATGTACGAGGTTGGAGCCTTCGATACCGATTCTCTCGCAAATACCTTTTGCGATGACCGATTCGTTCTCCATGTCGATGAGCTGATATTTCAGGGAAGAACTTCCTGCGTTGATAACCAAAATTTTCATATTGATACCCTCTGATTATAATGTAGATTGCAACGCTGTGATTGCCACGGTCGCAACGATGTCCTCCATGCTGCAACCTCTGGACAAATCGTTCAAAGGTTTTGCAAAGCCCTGACATACGGGACCGACTGCCATGAATCCGCCGAGTCTCTCCGCAATTTTATATCCGATGTTGCCCGCGTTGATGTCGGGGAATACGAATACGTTTGCAGCGCCTGCAACGGAAGAGTTGGGAGCTTTCAATGCAGCGACCTTGGAAACGAGCGCCGCATCGAACTGGAATTCTCCGTCGAGTTTCAAATCGGGAGCTTTCTCGTTTGCGAGCTGAACGGCGGTCTTGACCTTTTCAACGGTGTTGGTGTATTTCGCGTCGTTACCGCTGCCCTTCGTAGAGAAAGAGAGCATTGCAACCTTAGGATCGATTCCCGCAATGACTTTACCCGTCTGCGCGGAAGAAATAGCAATCTCCGCAAGCTCTTCGGCGGTAGGACAAATATTGAGCGCGCAGTCTGCAAATACGAATGCGCCGTCGGGGCAGAACTGATTTCCGCCTTCGGGAGCGATCATGACGAAACAGCTGGAAACGAGTTTTGTTCCGGGAGCGGTTTTAATGATTTGAAGTCCGGGACGAAGCGTGTTTGCCGTGGAATGGCACGCGCCCGAAACGTAACCGTCGACGTCGCCCGCTTTCAGCATCAGCGCGCCGAAGAACGTTCTGTCTTTCGCGAGCTTGTTTGCTTCTTCCTCAGTCATTCCCTTGGACTTTCTGATTTCATAGAGAATCTTCGCATATTCAGCCGTTTTTTCAGACGTTTCAGGATCAATGACGGTAACCCCGGTCAAATCGACGTCGGGAGCGACTCTTTTAGCCTCTTCCTCGTTACCGATCAGAACGATTTTTGCAATCCCCTCTTTGGTTACCTGGGCGGCAGCCTCTACGACGCGTTTATCCTCTCCTTCGCAAAGAACGATCGTCTTTTGGAGCGCGGCGGCTTTTGCCTTGATCTCATCCAACAATGGCATAATTTTTCTCCTTCAAAATACTTTCTTTCTGAGAAAAAATCGTTTATAATGAATCAAACGGTCTTTTCAATACATACATTGGTATTATACACCTTTTTTTATGTTTTGTAAAGAAATCAATGGGAAAAAGTATGAAAATTTGTGCTATAATTTGCGAATACAATCCCTTTCATCTCGGGCATCGCTATTTAATCGAACAAATCAAAAAGACAAATCAATTCGACACGATCTTATGCGTCATGAGCGAACATTTTACGCAACGCGGAGAAATCGCGATGCTCGATTCCTACACGAGGGCAAGACATGCCGTTTTAGGCGGTGCGGACGCGGTCGTTTCTCTGCCCTGCGTTTTCGCGACTTCCTCTGCCGAAACTTTCGCAAAGGGCGCAATCAATCTATTATCGACGATTCCTTCCGTGAAAGCGATTGCGTTCGGAGTCGAGAACGGCTCCGAGAACGATTTTCGTTTTGCGGCTGAAAAACTCAACAACGAGACAAAAGAGATTCGCGAGAGCATCTGTGAGAGCATGAAAACGGGCATGAGCTACATTCGCGCCCGTGAAAAAGCATACGGCGAACCGAGTTCCTTTCTTTCCTCGCCGAATAATATTTTGGGAATCGAATACGCAAGAGCGATTTTATCCGCACAGGCTGATATTTCCATCATTCCCGTCAAGCGCGTCGGACAGGGCTATCTCGAAACAAATCGAGCCGAAGAATTTGCCTCCGCATCGTCCATTCGCGCTCATCTCAACGACGGCGGCTACCTCAAAAACCATCTTCCCGCTTTCGTTTTCGACGATATTTTGCCTTCTCCTCAGCACGATTATGAAATCGCATGCATGACGGCTCTGCGCCTTACCGATAAAGAAACGTTAAAATCCTGTCCCGATTGTTCGGAAGGGCTTGAAAATGCAATTTTATCGCATTACGTTTCCTACGGCGAACTCGTCGATTCTGTCAGCGGAAAACGGTATACGAAATCGAGAATCAGAAGGATTTTACTCCACAATCTGTTGGGAATCCGTAGCTTGGATATGAAAACCGCCCTGCGTACCCCTCTGTATCTTAAAGTTTTAGCTGTGGGGGAAAACAAAAAAATTTTGTCGGCGCTCTCCGAATCGCCCCTTCCTCTCCTCACCAAGGGAGAACACGCCTTAGCTTTGAATCGGGAACAAGCATATTTCTATGCGTTAGAACAAAAGGCGGAACGCATTTACGAGGTGTGCGCACAAAGAAAAATTTGCAAGAAAATTTTTTGAAAAGTAGCAAAAAACGCTTGCTTTTTTCTAAGAAATATTATATTATATACGAGCTGTTGCAGAGATGGCTGAGTGGTCTAAGGCGCACGATTGGAAATCGTGTGAGGTCAAAAGCCTCCGGAGGTTCAAATCCTCTTCTCTGCGCCAAATAAGGTGTCTTTTGCTCAAAAAAGACACCTTATTTTTTTCAAGAATCATCATACACAAACCGTATCCAAACGGTGATAATCCTCGCATATCCATACGCAACGATAGGATATGCCGTCTTTACGGCATATCCTTTTTCATCTCATAACGATTTTCGTTGCTCTTTCTGTTTTAAGGAGTATTTTTTGAAAAATATGACGACTGAAATCATTCAGCCGTCTGTTATTCTGTATTTCTTCTTGATTGATAACGGCAGTTTTCCGTAATCGCAAATTTAACCGTAGAAAACATTCTCGCGACAAGGCATAAAACAGATTTTCTTTTTCTTATCAGCCTTCTGCGCCCTGTCTGAATATATCGGAGGACTCCGCCTATCTCTTTTTGTAATTTGTTTCGAGCCAGTTCTGATATTCTCCGCTTTCCACGTGAGAGAGCCATTCCTGATGTTCGAGATTCCAACGAATCGTTTCGACGATGCCCGTATCGAAATTATATTCGGGTTTCCAGCCGAGCTCCGTCTCGATCTTCGTCGGGTCCATCGCGTAGCGCAAATCGTGTCCCGGACGATCCGTTACATAGGAAATCAAGGATTCAGGTTTTCCGAGTTCTCTCAGAATCGTCCTGACGACTTCCAAATTCGTCCGCTCGTTGTGTCCTCCGATGTTATAGACCTCTCCGTCCCGTCCGTTTCTGACAACGAGATCAATTGCCGTACAGTGATCTCCGACGTAAAGCCAATCTCTGACGTTTTCACCCTTTCCGTATACGGGAAGTTTCTCGTTTCTGAGCGCTTTTTGAATCATCAACGGAATAAGTTTTTCGGGGAAATGATAAGGACCGTAGTTGTTGGAACAACGAGAAATCGTCACGGGCAACCCGAACGTTCTGTGATATGCCAAAACGAGCAGATCGGCAGACGCTTTGGAAGCGGAATAGGGAGACGACGTATGAATGGGCGTCTCTTCCGTAAAAAACAGATCCGTTCTGTCCAAAGGAAGATCACCGTATACTTCGTCGGTAGATACCTGATGATAACGCTTGATTCCGTATTTACGGCAAGCGTCCATGAGTACCTGCGTACCCAAAATATTCGTTTGAAGGAAGATTTCGGGATTCGTAATCGATCTGTCTACGTGCGATTCTGCGGCAAAGTTGACGACGTAGTCAAACTGTTCCTCCTCGAACAGACGGTAAACCGCCTCTCTGTTACAGATATTTTCATGGACAAATTTGAAATTCGGTTTCTCCATAATGGGAGCGAGCGTTTCCATATTGCCGGCATACGTCAAAGCGTCGATGCATACATATTCATCTTCGGGATAACGATTGACCATAATATGAAGGAAGTTTCCCCCGATAAAACCTGCGCCGCCTGTTACCAAAAATTTTGACATTGTATTCTCCTGTCATTTTCTGTCCGTCGGATATTATTATACATTTTTTTTTGCGTTTGTCAATCCTTATGATAAAAACAATGAAGTTCTTTTGCCGAATGCGCGAAAAAGACAGGCATAACGCCTGCCTTTACCGTATGTTTAATCTCTTCTGAACAAGTCTCTCGTATAAACTTTTTCCTGTACGTCGTCGAGACAGGAATCGTATCTGTTCGCAACGATAACGTGGCTCATTTTCTTAAAAGTTTCGAGATCGTGAACGACTTTATTTTCAAAGAACGTATCGTCGGAAAGCGTGGGTTCGTAAATAACGATTTCGGCGCCCTTTGCTCTCATTCGTTTCATAACGCCCTGAATAGAGCTTTGACGGAAATTATCCGAATTTGATTTCATCGTCAGACGATAAACCCCTACAACGACGTGTTTTCCCGGAACTCCGCCGTCGCCGAGCGTATCGTTCTCTCCATAGTAACCTGCTTTTCTTAAAATTTCTTCCGCAATGAAGTCCTTTCTCGTTCGGTTCGATTCCACGATTGCGGAAATCAGATTTTCGGGAACGTCCTCAAAATTAGCTTTGAGCTGTTTGGTATCTTTCGGCAAACAATAACCACCGTAACCGAATGACGGATTGTTATAATGCGTTCCGATACGGGGATCGAGACATACTCCGTCGATGATGGATTTCGTATCGAGCCCTTTGCTCTCCGCGTAGGTGTCGAGTTCGTTGAAATAGGCGACGCGAAGCGCCAGATAGGTATTTGCGAACAGCTTGACCGCCTCTGCCTCGGTCGGATTCATGAAAAGCGTGTCGATATTTTCCTTAATCGCGCCCTCCTGCAAAAGCTCTGCGAATTTATGCGCCATCGCCTCGACTCGTTCATCGCCTTTCGGACAGCCGACGATGATTCTGGAAGGATAGAGATTATCATAGAGCGCCTTGCTTTCCCTTAAAAATTCAGGAGAAAAGATAATATTTTTCGTATTGTACTTCGCCCTTACGCTCTCCGTATAGCCGACGGGAATGGTAGACTTAATGACCATGACGGCGTTCGGATTGACACTTAACACGAGCTCTATGACCTGTTCGACGTATTTCGTATCGAAGAAATTCTTCTTTGTATCATAATTGGTGGGCGCCGCTATGACGACGAGCTCCGCCTCGCGATACGCCTTCGCCCCGTCAAGCGTAGCAACGAGATTTAACTCTTTTTCTGCGAGATATCTTTCGATATAATCGTCTTGAATGGGACTGATTCTACGGTTGATTTTATCCACCTTTTCGGGCACGACGTCAACAGCGACGACTTCGTTGTGTTGAGATAATAAAACCGCTAAGGAAAGTCCGACGTATCCCGTTCCCGCCACTGCTATTTTCATTTCTGAAACTCCTGAATATTTTTATTTTGAAAAGACCTAACACCTCCATCAATAAAACGAATATTCAACCAGAAGACGGGAATAATCATAGAATGGAGGTGAGTATGGTTTTTTTATTTCTTTCAATCGGATTTATTGTCGGTGCGAATTTCGGCGTCATCATTATGGCGATCTTCTCCGCAACGAAAAATCACTAATTGTCGGTAATCTTATAAGTGGGCACGAGATCGGCGACGAGTTGCTTCATATTGTCGGTTTCCATATGCGCCGCATCGTAGAGCTTTTTCAAAGAGCTCCAAAGGAAAGCTTCGTCGAGGTCGATGGGATTTGCAATATTGATGAGCCCGTTCGGCGTCTTTTGCATTCCCTCTTCGCTCATAAGCCGTTCTTCATACAGCTTTTCGCCGGGACGAAGTCCCGTACATTTGATTTCGATGTCTACGTTCGGCTCGTATCCCGAAAGCTTGATGAGATTATACGCAAGGTCGTAGATCCTGACAGGTTCTCCCATATCGAGGACAAAAATCTGTCCGCCCTGCGCATACGCGCCCGCTTGAAGGACGAGCGACACTGCCTCTGGAATGGTCATGAAATAACGGATAATGTCCTTGTGCGTTACGGTGACGGGACCTCCCTCTGCAATTTGCTTTTTGAACAGAGGAATGACGGAACCGTTGGATCCGAGTACGTTTCCGAACCGAACGGCAACGAATTTCGTATGCTCGCTGTGTCGACCGATCGTCTGAATGATCATCTCGCAGATTCTCTTCGTTGCGCCCATGACGTTAGTCGGATTGACGGCTTTATCGGTTGAGATCTGCACGAAGGTCTTGACCGCATAACGGTCTGCGCATCTTGCAACGTTGAGCGTACCGAATACGTTATTTTTGACTGCCTCGTTCGGGCTTGTCTCCATCAAGGGAACGTGCTTGTGCGCAGCCGCATTAAAGACGATGTCGGGCCGATACTTACTGAACAGGTGATTCATTTTGATCTCGTCGCGCACGCTTCCGATCAGAACGAGCAAATTCAGATCGGGAATTTTACGGACGAGCTCCTGTTGAATATCGTAGGCATTGTTTTCGTAAATATCGAAAATGATCAGCTGTTTGGGGTGATGCGTTGCGATTTGACGGCAAAGCTCGCTTCCGATCGAACCGCCGCCGCCCGTAACGAGCACGACCTGATCTTCGATGTAACCCATGATCTCATCGAGATCGACTTTCACCTGTTCTCTTCCGAGCAAGTCTGCAATCTGCACGTCACGGAGAGCCCCGACCGATGCCTCGCCGTTGACGAGCTGGTAAATTCCGGGTAAAACCTTTACTTTACAGGGCGTTTCCTTACAGCTCTCCAAAATTACTTTCAAATCGCGTTTGGATGCCGAGGGAATCGCAACGAGAATTTCCTGAATGTTATATTTGGCGACGTATTCGGGAATTTTATCCGTTTTTCCGACGATTTCGACGCCGCCGAGTCTCCTGCCCTGCTTTCCGTCGTCATCGTCCACAAAGCATACGGGCAAATACTTAATCTTTTCAGAGCCCTGTATTTCTCTGAGCAAGGTCTCGCCTGCGCGTCCGGCGCCGACGATCATCGTTCTGACATAACTTTTGTCTCCGCGGAAGAAAAACAAAAGAGAAATCAAAATCCTCTTGGAAAAGCGCGTCAAACCGAGTCCGAGGAACATAAACACCGAGTAGATGAGCGCCATCGGGAAGGTTACGAACGGATCGATGATTCCGAAAATCACGTTGACGACGAACAGACACATCGCGGCAACGGTAATTTTGATTGCGTCGACGATACTTGCAGACTTTCCGACGATATTGTACAGTCTGAAAAGGAAAGAGACAAGGACGGTCGCCGCCGCATTCGTCAGATACCAAAATGCAAGATCAGCATTGAAAACGAACTGTCCCTGCGCAAGCAATACGGACAGAAGAATCGAAAGCGCGACCATGACGAGGTCCGCTACGATCAGACAAGCTTTAACGATATTTGTTCTGTATTTTTTTTTCATTTCTTTCCCTATACGTTTATTCGACGGTTACGCTCTTTGCAAGATTTCTGGGTTTATCGACATCAAGTCCCTTGGAAAGGGAGACGTAATACGCCATGAGTTGCAGAGGAATCACGGCGAGACTTGCGGCGAACAACTCCTCGCACTTGGGTATATAGGTAACAAAGTTCAGCGTATCTTCCACCTGATAGTTTCCGTAAGTGGTGATACCCATGAGATAACCGCCTCTCGCCTTACATTCCACCATGTTGGAAATCGTCTTTTCAAGGACTTCCGATTGCGTTAAAACGCCGATGACGAGCGTGTTCTCTTCGATGAGACTGATCGTGCCGTGTTTAAGTTCCCCTGCGGCATAAGCCTCGGAGTGAATATAAGAAATCTCCTTTAATTTCAGAGAACCTTCCAAAGAAACGGCGTAATCGATTCCTCTTCCGATGAAGAAGATACTCTTCGCATTGGAATACTTTGAAGAAAACCATTGAAGACGTTCTTTCTTCGCGAGAATTTCTTCTATCTTGTTCGGGAGAGCGTTGATGCTGTCGATATAGGGTTTCTCTTCCACCCCTTTTCTGACGGAAGCAAATTTGATTGCGAGAGCGTACATTGCGATGAGCTGCGTAGAGTATGCCTTCGTGGACGCAACGGCAATTTCAGGCCCCGCCAAGGTATAGAGCACGTAATCCGCCTCTCTCGCGATGGAAGAGCCGACGACGTTGACGATTGCGAGCACTTTCACTCCGTTTTCCTTTGCAAGGCGCAACGCGGCGAGCGTATCTGCCGTTTCACCCGATTGCGACACGACGACGACGAGCTGATCTTTGCCGAGCAGAGGATGCCTGTACCGAAACTCCGACGCAAGTTCCGTTCTGACAGGAATACCTGCAAGCCTCTCGAATACGTACTGCCCTACCACGCCGCTGTGCCATGCCGTTCCGCAAGCGACGATCGTAACGGAGGAAAACGATTTGATCTCCTCGTCGGAAAGACCGCAAGCGGACAAATCGATATGCCCGTCTTTGGTCAAGCTGTTAATCGTGTCCTGTATGGCTTTGGGCTGTTCATGAATCTCTTTCATCATGAAATGCTGATATCCGCCCTTTTCGGCAGATTCTGCATCCCACTGAATTGCAACGAGTTCTTTTTCGATCTCATCGCCGTCAAGATTAAAGAAATGAACTTCTCCCTCCGTCAGCTTTGCAATTTCAAAGTTTCCGATATAATAGACGTTTCTCGTGTATTTCAAAATTGCGGGAACGTCGGACGCGACGTAAGATTCCCCGTCCGCGATACCGATGATCATGGGGCTGTCTTTTCTTGCGACCCAGATCTCGCCGGGGCGATCCGAAAACATGACTTCGAGCGCATAGCTGCCGCGCACTCTGACCATCGTCTTTGCAAGCGCGTCGACAGGACCGATCTTGTATTTTTTATAATAGTAGTCGATGAGCTTGATGACGACTTCGGTATCCGTCGCCGAATAGAACGTATAGCCGTGCCGTTCCAGCTTCGCTTTCAGTTCGATATAGTTCTCAATGATTCCGTTATGTACGCCTACAACGTCCGATTCCACGTTTCCCGAACCCGAGCCCGCACAGTTACCGCTGACATGCGGATGCGCATTCTTTACGCTGGGTTCTCCGTGCGTCGCCCAACGGGTATGTCCGATTCCGCAGGTGCCGACGAGCGTATTTCCGCGATCGGTCATCTCGGAAAGATTGCTGAGTCTTCCCTTCGATTTCACGACGACTGCGGACTCCGAGCCGTTACGAACGGCCAAGCCCGCAGAGTCGTATCCCCTGTATTCAAGTTTTGCAAGTCCGTCCAACAGCACGGGAGCAGCCTGTTTTCTACCGATATAACCTACGATTCCACACATAATCAGACCTCATATCCTCTTTGTTTGATGGTATCTACGACCCGTTGCGCAAGCAATCTGCTGTATTCTTCCGTCTCCGCCTCGACCATGACGCGCACGAGGGGTTCCGTTCCCGACTCTCTGACCAAAATTCTTCCGCTGTTTCCGAGTTCGTCCTCGACCGATCTGACGGCGGCTTTGACTTCGGGATCGTCCTGCGCCGCTTTCTTATCCGTCACCTTGACGTTGATGAGAATCTGCGGATACATGGTAACCTCGGAGGCGAGCGCAGACATCGTCGTCTTTTTCGCCATCAATACTTCCATCATCTTGATACTCGTCAAAATGCCGTCGCCCGTCGTGGCGTACTTGGAAAAGATAATGTGTCCCGACTGTTCGCCGCCGATACGATTTCCGTTTTTCGTCATGTATTCATAGACGTATTTATCTCCGACCGCGGTCTTTGCATACCCGATGCCCTCGCGATCGAATGCCTTATACAGACCGAAATTGGACATAACCGTCGTAACTACGGTATTCGTGAGGAGTTTTCCCCTCTCTTTCATGTATTTTCCGTATATGAAGAGAATATGATCTCCGTTTACGACGTTGCCCTTTTCGTCTACGCAAAGACATCTGTCGGCGTCTCCGTCATAGGCAAATCCTACGTCGAGTCCCTTTTCGACGACGAGCTTTTGCAGTCCCTCGATGTGCGTCGAGCCTGCGTTTTCGTTGACGTTGATTCCGTCAGGCTCCGCGTTGATGACGAACGTCGTCGCTCCGAGCGCTTCGAATACGGATTTCGCAATGTTCCATGCGGAACCGTTTGCAAGGTCAAGTCCGACTTTCTTTCCCTTAAAGGAGTACATGCCGAGGGAAATCAAATATGCGATGTATCTGTTTCTGCCCGAAGCATAATCGACCGTCTTTCCGATCTTTCCTTTTTCGGCGAGGGGAAGCACATCCCGTTTCTGTCCGAACAATACGAGCTTCCCGTCGAGATAATCTTCGATGAGAGAAATCGTCTCCTCGTCCATTTTCTCGCCGTTTCCGTTGATGAGTTTAATTCCGTTATCGTAATAGGGATTGTGGCTTGCGGAAATCATGATGCCGCAATCGAAACGGTCTACTCTCGCAATAAAAGCGACGGACGGTGTCGTCGTAACGTGCAACATGTATGCGTCCGCGCCCGTGGAAGTGAGTCCCGCGATGAGCGCATACTCGAACATATAGCTCGACCGTCTCGTATCTTTTCCGATGACGACGCGGGGTTCTTCCTCCGATCCTGCCCTTCTCTTTAATTCCCCGTAGTACCAACCGAGAAATTTTCCGACTTTGAACGCATGGTCGACCGTCAGCTTACGGTTGGCTTCTCCGCGAAATCCGTCTGTTCCGAAATATTTTCCCATAGTTCTCCTCAATGTTTCGTGATTATCACGCCGCCTGTTTTATAGATGCTGTTTTCCGCAATCACACCGCGTACGCAGGATAGCGGATAAACGTTCGAGTTTCTTCCTATGACCGTACCGGGATTCAAGACGCTGTTACATCCGATTTCGACGTAGTCGCCGATCATGGCGCCGAACTTTTTGAGTCCCGTTTCCATGTTCTCTTCTCCCTTGACGACGACGGGCAATTTATCCGACTTCACGTTTGACGTGATAGAACCTGCCCCCATGTGAGACTTATATCCCAAAATGCTGTCGCCGACATAGTTGTAATGGGGCGTCTGCACGTTGTCGAACAAAATGACGTTTTTCAGTTCTACGGAATTTCCGACGACGCAGTTTTCCCCCACCAAGGCGGATCCTCTGACGAAAGCGCAATGCCTTACCTCGGTATTCGCTCCGATGATGCACGGCGCGCCGAGATATGCGGTCGGAGCGATAGAAGCGCTCTTATGTACCCAAACGTGTTCGGTTACTTCATCATACTCTTCCCGAGGTAAATTTGCGCCGATTTCCAAAATCATTTCTTTGATTCCTTTCAGCGCCTCCCAAGGGTAGGTAAACCGTTCAAGATACGTCTTTGCCAACGTATGCGTTAAATCGTAAAGATCTTTTATCCGTATTTTCATCGTTTCCACACTGCTGATTTAATCTCTGATATTATATCACGGGTCCCCCTTCATTGTCAAGTTCTTTTCATTATTTTCTTGTGCCGATCTATAACAAAAACAAACCTCAAAAATTCGTAATCGTAATACTTTAATTTGAAAAAAACGTTATTTTCTATCAAACTTGCGCGTGCGCATAAAAGAAAAAGTGCAGCAAAGCTGCACCTTTTTCCTCACTTCAATGTTTCGAGCATATTGACGATATCCTGAACGGTCTTAATGCCTTCTACCTGATCGTCGGGAATGGTAATACCTGTTTCCTCTTCCAAGGACATCAGAAGTTCGACTACGTCGAGGGAATCTGCGCCGAGATCTTTTACGATTTCGCTTTCAGGCGTAATCTTGGATGCAGGAACGCCGAGTTGAGATGCGAGCATTTCAATTACTCTTTCAATCATTTTTTTTCCTCCGTTTCAAAAAGCATTCGCTTTTGTACTTAAAACGATTATATTATATCTTCATTGCGCCAAAATGTCAATATATATTGTGACATTTTCTTTCAGAAGTTATATTTCTTCCCTTTTTTGTATAAATTTCGCAAGCGTATCCCACCAGATATCTCTGTCATATCTCGGATTTGCAGGGCTCGTAGAGGGCATTTTACAAATCGGAACGGTCAAATCGTAATGTTTTATAAAGAGCTCGTATGCCTTTGCGCCGTTCAAAAGAATAACTTTCAGATTGCAATGCGATAAAATCTCGGTAAGGTCGCTGATTTCTACCGCCTGCAATTTTGCGTCCTGTGAACCGACGATGGTACAGGCGGACACGATATCCCAAAGGGCGATTTTCTTTTCTTTCAGAAAAGAAATCTTGTCCTGTATCGATTCCCTCTTTTCTTCCCGAAAAAAACCAAACAGCATATCCCAGAATCTGTTTTGCCTGTTTCCGTAATAAAACGAGAGCTCCCGACTTTTAACGGACGGAAAACTCCCCAAAATCAACACTTCGCTCTGCTCGTCGAATACGGGCCCGAATCCGTGATGAACGATCATAAAAGCGTCCTTCTGACCTTTCCGAGCACGGCGGACGCCATATGCTCCGTCTTGAACTGATCGTCAAGACAAGCGCGTATATTATCCATCGTGACGGCGTTCACGTCTCTCATTTTCTGCTCTATGTCATAGAGTTCATCGCGATAGAGCATATATTTCCCGTATAAGAGCATCTGAGAAGAGGTGCTCTCCTGAGCGAAGATGGTAGACGCTTTCATTTGTTCCTTGCCCCTTTTAAGCTCTTCCTGCGTGATACCCTCCTTTTTCAGCTGTTCCACGACGTCGAAAATTGCGTCGCGCGCCGAATCGACGTTCTTTGCGTTGACGCCTGCATAGATCACCAGCGTGCCTGCCTCTTGATAGGGACTCAGGTACGAATAGACGTTATAGGCAAGCCCCTTTTTTTCGCGCACGCTTTGAAAGAGGCGAGAACTCATACTTCCGCCGAGCGCGGAATTGAGAATGACCGCCGCATCCGTATTGCGATGATACCGTTCGTACGAGGGATATGCGATCCCCATATGCACCTGTTCGATCTGTTTCTGTTTACAGATATGTTTGCCGCAGAGAGAAATATTCGTCTGCCTTTCCTGTTTCCCATGCGGAATACAGTCTGAAACGTACTTTTGCACGAGTTCGTCCGCCTCGGAAAGCGTGATATCCCCTGCAAAGGAAATAACGACGTTATTCGTCGTATATAGCGCGTTTCGGTATGCGAGAATATCATCCACGGTAAAGTTTTTCACGTTCTCCGCAGGACCTAAAATCGTTCTGCCGTAATTTCTCTTTCCGTAGTACGCCTCGGAGAGAAGATCGAGACAATAGTCCTCCGGCGTATCCTCGTTCATCGCGATCTCTTCGAGAATGACGCTCCGTTCGCGATTGACGCCGTCCTCGGGATAAACGCTGTGCAAAAACAAATCGGACAACAGCTCGAACGCGCGTTCGGTATGTTCGGAAATGCTCTTTGCATAATAGCAAGTCATATCCTTGCTCGTAAACGCGTTCTGCGACGCGCCGATCTCGTCGAACGCGTTGGAAATCTGACTTTCGTCAAATCTTTTCGTTCCCTTAAAGGACATATGCTCGATGAAGTGAGAGATACCGTCCTCTTCATCCGTTTCCATCGACGCGCCCGCACCGACCAAAATACCCATCGTGACGGACAGAAGTCCGTCGATTCTCTGTACTACGAGGCGAAGACCGTTGTCGTAACGCTTGCACTCTGCCATTCTATACCTCCCATGCCGAGGTTTTCGGAAACGGTCGTAACCGAAAGACCTCGCGCCTTATAATCGCTTAAAATATTTGCAAGCGCCTCGACCGTACCTTCCATCGGGTGCATGAGGACCAGATCCCCCGCAACCGCCTTCGTTGCACGTTCGTAGATGATGCTTGCCTTTTTATCGCGCCAGTCCACGGTGTCTTTCGACCACAGAATGACGTAATATCCGAGGCTTGTCGCAGCCTTGATCGTTTCATTCGTATACGCGCCCGAAGGCGGCGCGAACAGTTTCATCCGATACCCCGTCGTGAGGGCGATCAGATTATGCGTGTGCTCGATTTCCTGCGTATTCTCCGAGACGGACATTTGCTCCGTCTTGTGAAAGTATCCGTGATTTCCGAGCTCGTGCCCCCGACTTAGAATTTCCCTCACGCAGGTCACGTTGTCGTCTGCCCAGCAACCTCCTACAAAGAATGTGGATTTTACCGAAAACTTATCCAGAATATCGAGGATCTCATACACCTCTTTCGTTCCCCAGTACACGTTAAACATGAGGGAAACGCTCTCTTTTCCCGTGCGGTAAACGTTATCTTCCGAGGAAGTCACGGCGAGCGTGACGGAAGAAAAACAGACCGTTCCGATAAACAGAATCACCATTGCAAGAATACCGTTCGTAACGGCATTGAGTTTCCAAGATCGTTTCATACTTTGCTCCGAACGTTTTATATCAATATATTCGGAGCAAAGAGCGTTCATGCTATTTGAGCTTTACGATGGTGACTCCGGCCTCGCCCTCGCCGTAAATACCGAGACGGTATTCCGCGACGCGCTTATCTTTGCGGAGAAAATCATGCACGCCTGCTTTCAGCCGCCCCGTTCCCATTCCATGCACGATTTTAACCTCTGCGATATTTTGCAGGATTGCCCGATCGAGAAAGAGTTCGATTTCGGGAATCGCCTCCATGACCGTCATGCCGATGACGTTGAGTTCGAGAAGGGAACCCGTCGGTTGGCCGATTTTTCTGACGACTGTAACGTTTTCTTTTTTCTTCGGTTTTTGTTTGGGCGGTTGAGCCGTCTTGACGACGTTCATAAGCTCCGCAAACGTCACGCGCAGCCGCATGGAACCGCATTGCACCTGCGCCTCTTTTTTCTGCTCGTTGACGGTAAGGACTTTCCCCTCGCCTCCGACCGTCCTGACGTATACCGTATCGCCCGCACTCGCGCCGACGAACGGAATATACTGCGGAAGATTCTCCTGTTCTTCCTTTTGAAAGGAAGTTGAAACGACCTTATTTTTCAGCGTTCTCGCCTTGATGAGGTCTGCCTGCGTAATCTCTTCCTGCGCGAATATCTTTTCGATCTCTCCGACGAGCTCTTCCGCCTCGGCGACCTTTTCGTTGACGATGCGTCTCGATTCCGCCTTTGCCGTAAGGAAGAGCCTTTCTTTCTCTTTGCGGAGTTTTTCCCTCTCCTCGTCCAAAAGGGCAATCTTTTCAGCCCACTCTTTTTCCATGGAACGCGTTCTGTCCAAAGACGCCTGCGCTTCCAACCTTGAATCCTCGGCGCTTCTCAAAATATTCGTGAGAGATTTCGCGTCGTCGGACAAGTTGCGGTATGCGTCCTCCAAAATTTCATCGGGAAGTCCGAGCCGTTTTGAGATGGAGAGCGCGTTGCTCGATCCGGGAAGTCCGATCTTGATCTGATAGAGAGGACGGAGAGAATCCGCGTCGAACGCCATACTCGCGTTTTCAACGCCCTGCTCCTTGAAAGCATACTCTTTGAGGGCGGTATAGTGCGTGGTAACGATTCCCTTACAACCCTTTTTCATGAGATAGGAAATAACCGCCTTCGCAAGCGCCTGTCCCTCTTCGGGATCGGTTCCGCCGCCCAGTTCGTCGATGAGAACGAGCGATTTCTCATCCACCGTCTCCACGATGGAGATGATGTTCGTGACGTGCGACGAGAACGTGGAGAGGCTCTGTTCGATGCTCTGCGCGTCGCCGATGTCGCAGAAAATTTCGTGAAATACGGAAAGGCGCGTATCCTCTCCGGCAGGAACGAAGAATCCGCAAGCCGCCATCAGACAGAACAGACCGACCATTTTGAGCGTAACCGTCTTACCGCCCGTATTCGGCCCCGATACGAGCAAAAAGTCGTAATTTTCGCCCAAACTGACGGAAACGGGAACGACGGTTTTCGGTTCGATCAAAGGGTGTCTGCCCCGTCTGACGGATACGATTCCTTTCGCGTTTAAGTGCGGTCTGATTCCCTGTATGTGATAGGAATATTCCGCCTTTGCAAAGAGAGCGTCCGTCTCTCCCATAACGGCGATATCCTGTTCCAACTGACCCGCAATCATGCCTACGCGCGCGGAAAGCTCCGCCAGAATGCGTTCGATTTCTTCTTTTTCGTCGATTGCGAGCGTAACGAGCTCGTTATTGAGTTCGAGGATATATTCGGGTTCGATAAAAACCGTCGCTCCGCTTTGAGAACGGTCGTGTACGAATCCTCGCACGCTCCTTTTATACTCCGCTTTGACGGGAAGAACGTATCTGTCGCCGCGCATGGTGACGATTCCTTCCTGCAAGTATTTTGCTTGTTCGCCCGACAGATATTCGGCAAGTTTCGCCCTGATTCGCTCGTTGAGAAGTCTGATTTCTCTGCGAATCGTGTAAAGTCTGTCGCTTGCGAAATCGGAAACTTCGCCGTCGTTGATGATTTTCCGTTCGATATCGTCCTCTAACCTCTGGTCGAAATAGAGATAACGGAGCTTGTTGCGAACGAGCACGATGGTCGGATCGTTTACGCCGTCCACGCTCTTTGCGAGAACGCGCACGGAACGGAGCAGGTTTTTCACGGAGATCAGCTCTCCGCACGTTAAAGTAGCCCTCTTCGCCGCGCGGCGCAGCTCGTCGCCGAACGGAGGAAAATATTCGATTTTCCCCACGCCGTATTGAAAGAGGAGTTTTGTCGCTTCTTCCGTCATGGCGAGCGACGCGTTCGCGTCGGCAAGCTCCGACTCGGGAAGGGTTTGTTTGAGACATTCCTTTCCGTTTTCGAGAACGGCGTAACCCGAGGCGAGCAATAAAATTTTATTCAGTTCCAGTTTTTCAAGTACGTTTGCATTCATTTATAATACCGTATGTGCGGAATGTCCCGACGTATACGAGGGGAACAATTCCTTTAATGATTCGTTTTTTGTCGCTCGGAGCGCCCTGTCCTGTTCCTCTACGGTCGAAAAATCATAGACGGCAGGCGCGAACGATTGAAGCGCAACCAGGTCTGCACAGTTGAAAAGTTCAAATCTGCATGCGGAAAGACGGTATCTTCTGAGCAGGAAAATGCGTCCCTCTTCATCTTTCAGCCGATAAAAACCATTCCGATTGCACTCTTTGCAGTTTTTATGAAACGGACAATAGAGAAGATCCATGACTTTGACGCTGCCGACGCTCAACACGCTTCCGCCGACCTGCCTTTGCTCCGCATGATCGAGCTCCTTTGATACGACGAACGCATCGAAATTCGACGCCTGAATCCTGTTGGAAATATTCAGTCCCGTTCCCCCGATTACGGGCTTTCCCCAAAGCTTTGCGAGCCCGATTCCTTCCAGTCCGTCCGTATAGACGAAATCGAACGGATCGATCGCTTCCGACAGAATGCGCACGTCGTCCGCATTCAGAAATCCCGGAACGTAAAGCGCGGTACGGTCGGCGTGCGTTTTTGCAAACGCGAAAAAGCGTTCGTATTCCCGTTCGTCCGTATAATCGAACGGTTTGAATACGAGCGTTTCGACCTTTTCTTCAAAGGAAAAGGTACTTCCGATGACGATCGTTCCCCCGATCGTCTCCCGTTTGGGGAAACGTACTTCCCGATAGGCGTAATCCGTGCGTTTTATAGCCGTCTCAAAGTTAAAGATCTCCTCGAACACCTTTCTCCTGAACGCATTGAGTTCGGATCTCGGCATAAAACAATTTCCCGTAATCCGCACGTCCGCATTCACTTCGAACGGATAGAGATCGACCTTGGAAAACGATTGACGCACGTCCTCTTCCCTCATCGGGAGCTTTTGCGCCGAGAGCGTTTCTTTCTCTCCGTATACGGTCAAGTCGCCATAGATCGCAACGGGTTTTTTTCCGACCTCGAAATAGAGGGAAAGCGAGACGACCCGTTTTCTCGACAAATCGTTCAAAGAAAACAGGTTCGCGTCCGTGGTGATCGCAACGGTATCGCCCTCTTTGAGGGGAACGGGTGCGGAGAGCAAAATTCCGTCCTTTCTGTTTTCCGCAAACCTCGCGCCGCACACTTCCGTACCGCCGCGTATGATTTTATATGCGTCTCCCTCGTTTCCGCGCTCTTGCGTGCGACAGATATAGTTCCCTTTTTGAACGGAGACGGTTCCGATCGTCTCGCCGATATGCCCCTGAATTTTATCCGATATCAAGCGCTTATCCTGACCGAACGCAAGCCCTCTCGTGTAATTTCCACGATTGTACGCCCGTTTCAGATTGCTCAGATGAGTTTTGCTCTCCTTCCCGTCAAGCAAATCGCGATAATAATCGACCGCCGCCGCAACGTATTCGCTGCGCCGCATTCTCCCCTCGATCTTAAAGGAAGAAACGCCGACTTCGACGAGCTCCTCGATTTTTTCTCCCACGCAAAGATCGGCAAGAGAGAGAGGATACCCCGTATATTCCCTCGTCTGATCGAGATAGACGTATTTCTTTCTGCAAGGCTGTTTGCACCTTCCCCTGTTTCCGCTGTTGTTTCCTACGAATCCCGACAAATAACACTGCCCCGAATAACAGGTACAGAGTGCTCCCTGCACGAATACTTCCGTTTCGAGAATCTTTGCAATCTCTCCGATCTCCTCGATCCTCGTTTCCCTCGCGAGAATGACGCGTGAAAAGCCGCACTCTTTTGCAAGTTTCGTCGCCTCAACGTTATTCACGCCCGCCTGCGTGGAGAGGTGCAGACAAATTTCAGGGTAGGTCTCGTGAATATACTTTCCGAGAAAAATGTCTTGCAAGATGATTGCGTCCGCTCCGATCGACCAAACGTTCAAAAGGGTGCGAAGAAACGATTCGACCTCGTTTTCTTTGACCATGGTATTCATTGCGACGTAGACTTTCGCTCCGAAGAAATGCGCATAAGCGACGATCTCGCGAAGTTCGCTCTCTCCGAAATTGACAGCCCCGGCGCGCGCGGAAAAGGCGCTGTATCCGAGATAGACAGCGTCGGCTCCATGATTGACGGCGATCTTTGCCGTTTTCAAATCCCCTGCGGGCGCCAAAAGTTCTTTCATAGCGTTTATTTTACCATAAATATGCCTTTATTGCAACAAATTATCCGTTTGCACGGATAATTTCCCGTCTCCATGCAATCTACATAAAATCCGTCGTTTTCGTTTTTGATTTTATCCCCTGCAAAAAGGTTGCCCTTACGGACAACCCTGCGTTTATCTGCCGATGGTTCTTGCAATGAGTTCCTGCGTTGCGTCGTAACCCATTTCTTTCAAACGGTGGTTTCTCGCGGCGACTTCGATGATGATGGCGAGGTTTCTGCCCGGTCTGACGGGAACGACGTACTTATCGACCTTCACGCCGAGAATCTCCTCGGAGAGCGAATCGGTACCCAATCTGTCGTAATTATTATCCTCTTTCCAAGTTTCCATTTCAATGACGAGGTCGATCGATTTTTCGTTGAGGATAGAACCCGAACCGTACATACTCTTGACGTTGATGATTCCGATACCGCGAATCTCCATAAAGTAACGGATCGCTTCGGGAGCCGTTCCGACGAGTTCGGACGCAACCTTTTTCACGACTACGTTATCGTCCGCAACCAATCTGTGTCCGCGCTTAATCAGCTCCATCGCCGTTTCGCTTTTACCGACGCCGCTATTGCCCGTAAGGAGCACGCCTACGCCGAACACTTCCATAAGAACGCCGTGAATGGTCGTGGTCGGAGCAAGAAGCTTATTGAGATAAATGGTGAGGTCGGTGATGACGGCGGTCGTCGCTTTTATGCTACGGAAAATCGGGCACTTGTTCTTTCTCGCCTGTTCGATGAGTTCCGGCATGAGCGGAAGCGCTCTGCAAACGATAATGCCCGGAATGTCGCCGAACGAAAAAAGCTTGGCGAGCCTCGCCTTTCTTTCCTTGATGGAAAAGCTTCTCAGATATTCGTATTCCGAAAGACCGATTACGATGAGCCTTGCGGAATCGAAAAAGTTAAAAAATCCCGCAAGCTGCAGACCGGGACGGTATACGCTCATGCTGTTGATTGTGAGCATCCCCCTGCCTGCATATAATATTTCCAAATGCAAGTCGTTGGCAAACTTTTCAAGCATCAGCGTTTCGCCGTTTATGTCTTTCATTCTCATCCCCCCAAACCGTATTTTCTGACGATATGTCCTACGCAGTCCGCCTCGTTGGAATATTCCGAGACGAGATCAGCTCTTTCTTTCAATTCATCCGCCGCATTCGCCACGGCGACGCCCAGTCCCGCCGCTTCGAGCATAGTCGAATCGTTCAGGTTATCCCCGATTGCAATCGTTTTTTCCATGGGAATATTGTAATAATCCGCAAGAAATCTGACCGCCACACCTTTATTCACGCTGATAGGCGTAACTTCCACGAGGCTTGCCGCGCTGTAAGTCACGTAAAATCTATCGTCAAGCCCCTCGCACAGTTTTCGATATACGGCGATTTTATCCTTCGAATCGACCATTGCGAGCACTTTGATGACGGGAAAAGACCGCTCTTCCAACAGGTTTGACAAATCGGAAACGATGCGCGCTTTTCCGTTTACCAAACGCTCGTAAGCATGGAGTTCTTCCGTATCGTAGTTCGCATAGAACGCGTCGTGCGTATACAGATGAATGCGATACCCCTCTTTTTCCATGAAAGAAACGACGCATTTCGCCTCTTCCTCGGTAAAGCTCTTTTGCATGAGCGTTTCGCCCGTCTCCATGTCCGTTATCACGCTGCCCTGAAAGGATACCGCGAGCCCGTTTAATCCGAGCCGGTTTGCGATTTCCAAGACAGAAGAAGTCATTCTCCCCGAACAGATGGCAAAAATGCCGCCCTGACGGCGAAACTCTTCGATGGCGTCAAGCGTATACGCTCCGATCGAACCGTCGTCTCTTCTGAGCGTTCCGTCATAATCGGAAATAATCAGTCGATAATTCATTCTTCCCGTTCCTTAAAATGTTGCTGTATGACGTTTGCGAGCGCATCGCCGATTCCCTCGACCTCTTTCAATTCGTCTACGGTGGCACGTTTGATCCTGTCAAGCGTCCCGAAATGCGCCATCAAAGCCATTCTCTTTTTCTTGCCAACCCCTTCGATCTCGCTCAAAACGGATTCGAGATTGCGCTTGGAATGCAGCGTTCTGAAATAGGTGATCGCAAAGCGATGCGACTCGTCTCTGATTCGTTGTAATAATCTGAGCGCATAATCTCTGCGTTCGATGATAACGGGTTGATCCTGAAAGGTTACAAAGACTTCTTCTTCCTGTTTTGCGAGAGAAATCAAGTCAATATCGTCGATTCCCATCTCATCGAAAATCTCCTTCACGGCGGAGAGCTGTCCTTTTCCTCCGTCGATTACGATGAGGTCGGGTTTCATAAACCGCTCCTGCTCCTCCGTTCCGAGTTTGGAAAGTCTCCTTTCAAGCACTTCTTGAAGCGATGCGAAATCGTTCGCCCCCTCTACGGTCTTGATGCGGAATCTCCTGTATTCCGTTTTATCCGCCTCTCCGTCCGTAAAGACGACCATCGACCCCACCTTATCCACTCCGCTGATGTTGGAAATATCGTAACATTCCATGCGCTTGGGATAGCGTTTGAGCCGCAACAGCTCCTGCAAATGACGGCAGGCGTTTTGCGTCATATCGTCTTTATGTTTGATTTTTTCGATGGCTTTGGTGAGATAATCCTCCGCATTCTTTCTCGCCATATCGAGAAGCTGCTTTTTCACGCCTTGGCTCGGCACCGTAATGTCGATGCTCTTTTTTTGTCCTTCAAAAAAGCATTTCAAAAGGTCGGTTTCGCAATACGATTCGGTGATGATCTCCTCGGGCGCTTCGTGATGCGCATAATACTGCAAGAGAAATGCAGACAGCGCGTCCTCTTCATTCATGACGGCGTCTTCGAGCGCATAATTCATACCGCCCTGCATGATTCCGCTCCTTACGAGCAACACGTTGACGGCGGAATAGAGCCCGTTCGTGCGATAACTGATAATATCCGCATTGATGTCGCGGTTGATAGACGTAATTCTTTTGAGTTTCAGCTTCGAGAGCATGGCGAGTTTGTCTCTGCAAGACATGGCAAGCTCGAACTCTTCGTGTTCCGCATAGAACGCCATTTTTTCCTGCAACAGTTCTTCTACTTCCCGATAATCTCCGCCGAGGAATTCCATCGCCCTCTTCACGTTGAGCGCGTATACCTCGGGCTCGATCAATCTCGCGCAGGGCGCAGGGCAACGGTGGATATGATAAGCGAGACAAGGTTTTTTCGGTTCCCTCGTAATGCTCGTCTGACAGGTTCGCACGTTGTACGCCATGGACACGATTTCCAGAAGGTCTTTACAGCTGATTCCCCCCATAAAAGGGCCGAAATACTTTCCGTCTTTGGATATCTTTCTCGTAATGACGAAGTGGGGAAATTCTTCTTTGGTATAAACTTTGATGTACGGATACGTCTTATCGTCTTTCAGAAGAATGTTGTATTTCGGTTTATATTTCTTGATGAGATTGTTTTCAAGCGCGAGCGCGTCGATTTCCGTCTTGGTGATGATATAATAAAAATCGGCAATGTTCGCAACCATCGCCATGACTTTTTCTTGTTTCGGCGACGAGTGAAAATACTGTCTGACTCTGTTTTTCAGGACTTTTGCCTTACCGACGTAGATGACGATTCCCTCCGCATCCAGCATGATATACACGCCGGGACTGTCGGGCAATAATTTCAGTTTCTCCTGAATCACACTCATATGAAAACAGTATAGCATAGTTTTTTTCTTTTTTCAATAGGCAAACAAAAATTTAACGCTGATTTTCGCTTTTTACGCAAAAACAGCTCAAAATCTGAGCTGTTTATACAGAGGTCGATTGTTTCAGCATAAAAAAAGACAACCACGTTATCTTGTGATTGTCTTTTCTGGCAGGGGAGACGCGATTCGAACACGCAACCTACGGTTTTGGAGACCGCTACTCTACCGTTGAGCCACTCCCCTAATTGCTTGAACATTATAATGCAAATCAGAGGGAATGTCAAATCTTTTTGCTATCCTTTTTTCATTTTTTCGACTAACTTTTCCAGTTATTATCCTGGAAAACGACTCTGCCGTCGATCATTACGATGCGCACCGGCTTCCTGTCTTGTCCGAAAAAGACTTTATTCACTTTCTTTCCGTTATAGTATATCACGTTCCGCTCCCCGTAATAATTAAGTTTCCGCTCGTTGCGTCATACGACATGATAAAATTTGCGTCTCTGCCCGGATCCCCTTTCTCACCCTTGTCGCCCTTGTCACCGGGAACGCCCTTATCCCCTTTATCGCCGGGAATGCCTTTGTCTCCTTTATCCCCTTTATCGCCCGTAAGACCTTTATCTCCCTTGTCGCCCTTATCGCCCTTGTCCCCCTTATCGCCGGGGACGCCTTGGTCGCCTTTATCTCCTTTGTCTCCCTTTTCTCCTCGTTCCCCGACTACGGAAACAAAGGTTTCTCCGAAAAAAATCTCCACGCAAGTACATCCGTCGAGGAATAAATGCAGACAATCGGCGAACTGTCGGGGCGATTCGTAGACCGCCATGGCGAGCACGTCGTCGCTGACGGATGCAGGAATCACGATGCGCGTTACCGCCGTAAAATCGCTTGCGGAAAACACCATGATCTCATTTCCGATCGCGGCGAAAAGCTTGTTCTCCGCATAGGCGATCGCACTCGGATCATACGGGAAATCGTATCTCGCTTCAAGTACGAGCGATCCGCTTACATATCGTTCCAAGAGAATACTGCCTCCCCCGACGCAAAAGAATTTATCCTCGCCGTAACAGACTTTCCCTGTCGGAAAGGTGAGCGTACCGACGGATGCGGCGTCGCAGACGAACGTTCCGTCCGTTTCGTTCATGATACAAAAATAAGAATCGTCGATCGGAAAAGCATACGTTCCGCCCGCGTTTATTTCGCCGATGACAGTGCCGTCCTGTCTCAAACGAACCGTCTTGTCGGCGAAAAGCTGTAAAATCTCCCCGTTCCAAAATCCCCCTCCGCAAACGGAATTTTTCGTAAGGTAGGGAACGAAAGAACAGTAGTGCTTTTGGGAATGCAGAAAAAGCGCCTCGCCGTAATACGGATAGCGAACCTCTCTATCCCCCGAAACGAGCGTGTCCAACTGCATTTCAAGCGCGTTCAGCTTTCCGCAATAACCGCGCACTTCGCTTGCGATGCCTGCCCACGTCTTTTCGTCCTCCTCATCGTTTCCCGCGATGCTCTCCTGCACTTCGAGATAGAAGTTTGCACTCGTGAGCGACTGCTCCCCCTCCAACAGGGTAACGTCGCAAGTGACGATTCCCACCTGACGAAACGCCCAGGACGGAAGCTCCGTTTCGATGACGCCGTTCTCCACCTCGACGGAAAAGGAATGGCGTTTTCCGTCGGGGCGTTTCATATTCAGAAATGCGGTTACGTTTCCGATCGGAAACGGCTCGTCCTCTTCCGTCAAGAGAATGCGAAGCTCCCTCGTCGCGTTGTCCTGTTGTTTGGCAAGGAGCAACTTTCTGTGATTGCTCTTTGCTACGTCCACTTTGATTTCTCTCTTTGTTTTGATCATGTTCTTCTCCTTTTTTCGCTTTCATTATAGTAAAAAAAGGGAGAAAACCCCTTTTCAGTGACAAAAAAGCGCCCATTCGGGCGCTTTTCATTGAATCAGGTTTCTTCTCGGAAAGAATAATGTTTCGGATAGGTGCGGACGGAAACGCCGTTATGCATCTCGTAGAAAATCTTGATGAGGTGAACGAATTTCTGTACGAATTTCCCCTCTTTGAGCGAACAACGGTATATTTCATCTCCGTCTTGGAGCTCGATGTGCCTGCCCGGTGAATTTGGAAGAGCCGGAATCGTATGCGTAGGGATATGCAGGTGTTTTTCTTCCCCGTATATCCTTCCGTCGAGGCGAAATCCTTCCATCGAGAGGGAAAGAACGCCCTCGCCGACCGTTTGAAACTTATGCGTGGAAATATCGACCTTGCGAACGAGCGTTTCCGCAGAGAAACAATAGGTGTTGTCAGCGCGCACTTTCTGACGGAGACTGTCGTAGATCTCGGAATCCCAAACGGAAACGTGACGAATCTCCCGTCCGTTCTTTGCATGCAAGAATCCGTATTTATCCGCCGTCTGCTCGTATCCGCACGCTCTGCAACAGAGGGTATCCTCTCGCTTTCCCTTTACGTCAATCGTAAATTCGCTCTTACAATTCGGACAGGCGTAAACTACGTTTTGCAGTCCCTGCACGTTGTTGCCCTTTTTGTATTTGACGAGCAATCTTTCCTGCTCCTCATAGGCGTCAAATAAAATCGCGTCATCGACCTGCGATTTGATTTCGCTCTCCTTCATTCCCTTTAAGGTTTCGCTATCGAAGAGCTTATAGACGTCGAGCAACGTTCTGCCTCTGCGGATTCCCTTCGCCCATTTCGGCATGGCAAAGTACGTTCCGTATACCCTCGCCACGTAAACGTCGACGCCGAGCCATTGCAGAAATTTGTAAGTCGCCTGCGGAATGGGTGTGGAAAGTCCGTTTTCGGTCATGAGCCCTGCCGGATAGAGAATGAGCTGATGTCCGCTGTCAACGACCGCTTTCAGTTTTTTCATGTCTGCAATCTTTGTTTGAAACTGATGCTTTTCAATGACGCCGAGCTTCTTGACAAAGCTGTAAATGGGAAGCGAATCCAACATAGACTTGCTCATGACGAGGGTGTGCTTGTTGCGATTGATTGAAAACGTGAAGATACCGTCAAGCATACATTCGTGATTGCAGATGACGACGTAAGGTCCCTTCACGCCTTTGAGTTCGTTGCGGAGATACTTTCTCTTAAACATCGTTTTGACCGCTGCGGTCGTAACGGTTTTTGCGATAAAATAGGAGAGACCGTTCGGTTTTACATAATTGACAGAATGGCTCATTCTTTCCTCTTTTGTGTATTTTCTATACTATATCACAATTTTTTCCGTTTGAAAATAGAAAAAGTCAGATATTTTTGGATATCTGACTAAATATTTCTAAATTTTTACGTCGCCTTTCTGTCCGAGAAGGGATCTATTCTCTTCCAGAATGGGATCGATTTCCGTCTCGATAAATTCCACCGTCTGAACGGGAGCGCGTCCGACAAAGTTTCTCGCGTCCAGAATTCCGTCGAGGCGGTCTTTTACGGCGTCGAACATGGGATCGGCTTTGATGAGATCGATGAGGTTGTTCTCTTTTCCCTCTACCTTGACGTTTCTTCCCGCTTCCATAGAGAGAACCCTGATCCGCTCATGCAGTTCCTGTCTGTTTCCGCCTGCCTTGACGCATTCCATCATGATGTTTTCGGTCGCCATGAAGGGAAGTTCCGCTCTGAGGTGCTTTGCGATGACCTTGTCGTAGACGACCATATTTTCCGCTACGTTCATATAAATGTTGAGAATCGCATCGACGGCAAGGAATGCCTGCGCATTCGCGATACGGCGGTTAGCGGAGTCGTCGAGCGTTCTCTCCATCCACTGCGTAGACGCGGTGATCGCGCTGTTCATGGGAAGAGAAATGACGTATCTCGCAAGTCCGCCGATTCTCTCCGAGCGCATGGGATTTCTCTTGTACGCCATGGCGGACGAACCGATCTGAGATTTTTCGAACGGCTCTTCGATCTCCTTCATGCTTTGCAGAATGCGGACGTCGTTAGAGAACTTATAGGCGCTCTGCGCGATCTGCGAGAGGACGCAAAGAACGTTATAATCGAATTTTCTCGGATACGTCTGCCCCGTCACGCCGTATACTTTTTCGTAACCGAGCTTGGAAACGACTCTCCTTTCGAGCTCCTTGACTTTCTCGTGATCTCCTTCAAAGAGATCGAGAAAGCTTGCCTGCGTACCCGTCGTACCCTTTACGCCGCGGAGTTTGACGTGGGATTTGAGATCCATGAGATTATGATAGTCCATGGAAAGATCTTGAAGCCAAAGCGTGGCGCGCTTGCCGACGGTCGTGAGCTGCGCGGGCTGTAAATGCGTAAAGCCGAGCGTAGGTTGATCTTTATAGGTAAGCGCAAAGCGTTTCAGCTTATCCATGACGTTGACGAGCTTTTTGATGATGATGTCGAGCGCGTCGTCGATCATGATGACTTCGGCGTTGCAGTTGACGTAACAGCTGGTTGCGCCGAGGTGAATGATGGGCATCGCCTTGGGCGCTTGCGCCCCGTACGCCTTGACGTGCGCCATGACGTCGTGACGGACTTCTCTCTCATACTGTTCCGCAAGTTCAAAGTTAATGTCTTCCGCGTGCGCTTTGAGCTCGTCGATCTGCTCTTGCGTAATGTTGAGTCCCATTTCCATTTCAGACTCCGCAAGGGCGATCCAAAGCTTTCTCCAAAGCTTGAAACGCTTTTCGTCGGAGAATGCGCGCGCCATTTCACGGGACGCGTATCTCGTAATCAAAGGGTTCTGATAAACGCTGTTATCTATCATATCGTTCTCCACCGTAATTATTTTTCAATGATGTCTTTGAGATTTTTAAGAAGTCCGTCCAGATGATACTGCAACCCCTCTTTGAGTTCTTCCATCGTGACGAATCGCACGAATTTCGGACGGATTTTGTGTTGTTCTCTCCACTCGGTAACGGAAGTTTTCATTTTCTCGAAGTTGACGACGATGCTGTGTTTCTTTGCAAACGCGCGAATGCGCATGGACAAATCGACGGACTGCGCAAAGTCGACGAGCGCGATTCCTCCTAACAGACCGATCAGGAGCAAGCTCCATTGCCACGAAGCGCAGAGCTCGACGTACTTGACCGCAATCGGATCGATCAGAAAATAATAGAGCACCGCGACGATTCCCCAAAAGAGAGAATAGAGCGGACAAATGACGCCCTGAATGTTCCCCCATTGGTCGGAATAATCCCAAAGCTTGATTCCGAGCCCCTTGATAAAAACGATACCCCCGACGTACTCGATGAGCGTCATGCCCAGAATCATGATTGCAAGAATACAGACGGTCGCCCACCACGTCTGCGGAAAGACCATACAGAGAATACGTTTGATTTCGTAAAGCCCCGCAAGTCCGAATCCGTAGATGGGAAGAATCGGTCCTTTCAAAAATCCGGGGTTGATCCACTTATGTTCTTTCCTGTGCGAAACAAAGCGTCTCCAAAAAACCTCCATGATCCAACCGAGAAATCCGCCTGTAAAAAACAAAGATGAAATCGCAATAAACTCGTTCATAAACGCCTCAACGGTATTCTAACATAAAAAGGAATGTTTTGTCAACATTCCTTTTGCCGTGAAGAATATTTTTATCGTTTGAAGTGTCTCATTCCGACGCTGACCATAGCGATATCGTACTTATCGCACGCTTCGATAACCGATTTGTCGTCGATGTATCCGCAAGGCTGAATGATCGCCCTGATTCCGGCCTTATGCGCCGCCTCGACGCATTGTACGCTTGCAAGGAACGCATCGGACGCCATGACCGCGCCGTTTGCAAGTTCGCCTGCATGACTGAGCGCCTGTTCGACCGCCCAGAATCGGTTGGTCTGTCCCATGCCGATTCCTTTCGTCTGATCTGCAACGCCGATTACGATCGCGTCTGATTTTGTATGCTTTACCACTTTCCAGTTGAAAAGGAGCGCTTTCATCTCGCTTACGGTGGGAGCGCGCTTGGTTACGATCTTCAAATCCTCTTCGTTAAAAAGAACGTCGTCATACTCCTGTACCAAAAGTCCGCCGTAAACCTTTCTCGTGTCGAGGGAATCCGCTTCGCGCTTGACGCGAATATCGGGGAGTTCCAGAATGCGGATATTTTCCTTTCTCGTAAGAATGGACATTGCCTCGGGCGTAAAGCCGACGGCGATGATGATCTCAACGTAGATTTTGGAGATCGCCTCCGCCGTTCTCGCGTCGATGATTACGTTTGCGGCGACGACTCCGCCGTAAGTGGAATCGGGATCCGCCTCGTATGCTTTGATGAACGCCTCGAAAACGGTGGTTGCGCTGCCGACGCCGACGGGGTTCGCATGCTTGCTGATGACGACGGTAGGTTCTTCGAATTCCTTGATGAGGCAGAGCGCGTCCTCGGTATCGGAAATATTGTTATAGGAAAGTTCTTTTCCCCAAAGCTGTTTCGCTCCGGGAAGAGAGCCGGGACGCACGAATTCGTCGATATAGAACGCCGATCTCTGATGAGGATTCTCTCCGTATCTCATTTCCTGCGTCTTTCTGTAAGCAAAGGTTGCGATTTCGGGGAATTTCACGCCGAGCTGATTTGCGAGGTAGTTGGAAATCACGCTGTCATAGACTGCGGTATGCGCAAAGACCTTATATTGAAGATACTTTTTGAATTCGGTGGAAATACGACCGATTGCAAGTTCACAGAGCACTCTCTGATAATCTTTCGGATCGACGATGACCGTGACGTTCGTATAATTTTTTGCCGCAGCGCGCAACATGGAAGGTCCGCCGACGTCGATGTTGTCGATCGCCTCTTCTACGGAGCAGTTTTTGCGCATGATCGCCTCTTTGAACGGCGTGAGATTGACGACGAGCATGTCGATGGGCGTTACGTCCATCTCTGCAAGCGTCTGCATGTGCGCCTGCTTTTCCTTATCCGCAAGCAGCCCTGCATAGACTTTCGGATGCAGCGTTTTGATGATGCCGCCCAGACATTCTTCCGTGCCCGTCAAAGCGGATACGGGAATGACGTCTACGCCGCCTTCGGACAACACTTTCGCCGTACCGCCCGTAGAAACGATTTCATAGCCGTATTCCGTAAGATACTTACAAAACTCGACGATGTTCGTCTTGTCGTATACGCTGACCAAAGCTCTTTTTTTCTGTTCCATAGTTCCTCCCCGGAATGTTTTTACTGTTCTGACCCATACTAAACGGGATGATATTCTATTACGTACTCCTCGCCGCCTATCTCGTCGGAGCGAACGTTTACGGATTTTTTCTCGTCAAAAACGAAAGATACGATCAAGACGGCGGAAACGGAAAACTCTTTCTCGCCGCGATCTTAGGCGGTGCGCTCGCCGTTTACAGTTCCATGTTTATCTTCCGTTTTCGGTTAAAAAATCCCTTTTTAATGCTGACGATGCCTATTCTCATCGTCTTTAACGTGTTTTTGGCAATTCTGTTATTCCGCGCGGGACAATTCGCAATGTTTTGACAGCCATTTCGCTACGCTGTCCTCTTCGCTGTATCCGATAACTCCTGTCGAGACGCGTTTCAGCTCCTCTATCGCGTTCAAGACCGCATAGCTTTCGTCCGCCGCGCCAAACAGTCCGACGTCGTTTTCGCCGTCGCCGAAACAAACGATTCTGTCTGCCCCTACGATGGATTTGAGTTTGAGAGCCGCGTCCCCCTTGCTCGCCTTTTTCGGCATGATTTCCAGCCAGTAATCGCTCTGATACGTCTCCTGCGTAAAGAGCATGCGGACGCAATCATTCTTTTTCAGATCTCCGACAAAATGCTCGAAAGACTGTTTCGCGCCGATACAGTTGAAATAAAATACGTTTCCGAGAAAGAGCCGATCAAACGATTCGACGGGATTGAGCCGCTCGTCTCCCGTTCTTCGACTGAGATACCTTTTCATGCCGTCCGTTTCCGTACCTTTCAGCCAAGACACTTTTTCCGCGCCGTCGATACTTGCGTACACGAAAGGCGAGATATGATTTTCCCGGAAAAACTTCGTAAAAAAGTCTATTTGCGAAGGCGTAAAATGTTCGACGTCGAAGAGTTTTCCCGTGTGTAAATCCTTGATCATCGCCCCGTTGTATAAAATGGCAGGGCAAGCATATTCCAGTCCTACGGTTGCCTTTCTTGCCGTTACCAGCGACCTCGCCGTTGCAAACGTAAAAAGCATACCGCGTCCGATCAGATCGTTGAGAATATCCAAACTGTACTTTGAAATACGCTCATCTTTGGTCAGTAACGTACCGTCCAAATCGGAAATATATAAGGTTTTCAATCGAAAATCACCTCAGGGTATTCTTTTTCATCATTTCCGTTATTATTATAGCATAGCAAACGAAAATATTACAACTCAACGCTGTTTTTTCCGAATCCAAACGCCGTATAGAATGAATTTCACATTTTTTTGCAAAAAAATGAAAAAAAGCGGACTTTTTTGTTACTTTTCCGCTTTTTCTATTTATCCGAGCAAATACTCCGTAACGCGCCTGCGCAACTCGTCCTGCGCTTTGGAGTCCGAAACGCCTGCCTGTAAATCGGCGATCACCCTTCCTTTTTTGAGAATCACGATCCTGTGCGCGAGCAAAATTGCCTCTTCTACGTCGTGCGTGACGTAGAGCACCGTCCGTTTCTCCCGTTTCCAAAGATCGCGAAACAGAGAGATGAGTCTGATTTTCAGAGAGAGATCGAGGGAAGAGAACGGCTCGTCCATTAAAATCGCCTCGGAGGGATATAAAAACGCCCTCGCGATGGCAACGCGCCCTGCCTGTCCGCCGGAAAGCGTCGAGGGATATGCGTTCTCCTTTTCAGAGAGCGAAAGAAGGCGCAACGTTTCAGAGATGCATTTTCTCTGCTCTTTGGGCAAAACGAATTCGAGATTTTCCCTTACGGTCAGGTTTTCGATGAGCCTGGGCGTCTGAAAGATATACGAAAGGGTGGGAACGCCCTCGATTTTTCCTTCCGTCTCGATCAGCGAGGAGACTGCCTGCAACAGCGTCGTTTTTCCCGCGCCGCTCTCTCCCAGAATGCAGACGATTTCCCCTTGTCTGAATGTGAGAGATACGTCGTCGAGCGCCGTCTCGCCTAAATACCGCTTTGTAACGTGGGATAACGTTATTTCCATTTCATCACCGCCTTTCCGACGGAACGGACGATCCATTCCGCAAAAACGCCCAAAAGAACCGCCACGAGCGTAAGCGCCATCAACTGCCCCGTTTCAAGCCAGACTTTCGCAGACTGCATCATTCCGCCGACGGAATTTTTCGTAAGAGCGAGCGCCTCCGCCGCAATGACGAGTTTGAGATTGAGCGAAAGCCCGCTTGCCGTTCCCTCAAACATGCCTTCCGCCATAGACGGAAGGTAAAGTTTGACGATCTGTTCCTTTTTAGAGACGCGGTAGAGCTTACACATCTCTTTGAGTTTCGGATCGACCGAACCGATTGCGCCGCAGAACGCGGAATACAGCGTGGGACAAATTACGATTGCCGCCACGAACACGGGAGCGCCCGTCGGTTTTGTCCAGATGAGCAGGAGCAGAATGACCGACATGGTCGGAATCGAGCGCACGACAGCCAAAATCCCCCCTGCCGCCTTGGAAAAAACGGTCGAAAGAGAGGAAAGCACGGCGAGCGACAGGGCGATGACGAAGGAAAAAGCAAAGGCGACGAGGGAGCGCAGAAGCGTGTTCCCCAAACCCAGCCAAAAGTCCCCCGACGAAAAGAGCCTGAACGTCTCTTTCAGCGTAACCCACGGAGTCGGCATAATGAGTTCCACGCCGATGAAAAGGGAAACGATCCACCAGACGAGGAGCACTCCGAGCGCAACCCACAGCGGAATGAGGGAAGAGAGAACTTTTTTCATCAATCTACGTTCCACCAGCCCTCGCTGAGCGCAAAGAAAGCCTCAGGAATCTCGATTCCCTGCAAGGGCTTAACGTAGGTAGACAGATTGGAAATATACGTTCTGACCGTATCGCCGATTCCCTGTCCGTAACCGACGGATAAATTACAACGCGCGATCGTGTCCGCCGTATAGGGTATATTCAAAAGCGCGGTAGAGCCGAGCTCTTCGAATACGGATTGAAGGTTTTCCGTGTCGGAAATCAGAGAATCGTTGACTTTGCTTAAAGCGGGAATGAGATTCCGATAGATAAACTCCGAATACTGAGCTCCGAACGAACCTCTCGCAATCATGGACGCCTGAGGATACCCGTTCTCGCCCGTCAGTTTTTTGTACTCCTCCTGCATATCGACCACGATTTTCGACTCCGTCGCAACGGAAGTCATACATTTCGTGACGGCAGGTTCTCCGAGTACGCCGTACGCCTCTCCCCCCTTCATCTGTGCCTGTTTGATGAGCGGAAGATAGTCGGAAGCGGCGGTCATGGAATAGAGCGTAACCACGCCGTCCTTCGCCTCGGAACCCATCTCGAACGCGATACCGTTTGCGGCGAGCTCGTATTCGAGGAGCGCAATCGTCGTTCCCGTTGTGGTGTAGACGACTTTTCCCTTTAAGTCGGAGAGAGACTCCGCCTCACCGTAACCGACTACATATAGGTTTCCCCAAACGTTTGCGGAAACGTAGGAAATCTCCATTCCCTGCGCGGCGAGCTGAACCGCCGAAACGGTCGGCATGATCGCGAGGTCGCAATCGGGATAAGCGGAAAACACCGTTCCGATTTCGGACGCCGCCACAAGCGTGCATTCCACCTCGACGCCCTGCATCTCCTCACTCCGTTTGAGCCCTGCGATCGCCATTGCAGGCGTACCGTCGGGGGCATAGATATGCACGGACGCAGGTTTTTGAGCGTCGGGCGGATCGGGAGGAACGAGGTTGTTGTCCGAACAACCTGCAAGAAGCGCCGCGCAAACGAGCGAAACGATAGGTAACATTGATTTTTTCATAATAAACTCCTTTTTTGTCTCAGGCGAACCTTCGACATCAAATTAAACTTTCGAAATGAGCGTCTTTGCCGAAACGCCCTCGATCATACCGAGTTTTCCCGTGAGAGAATTGATGGTAGGCAAGGGAGCGTCTACCACGACTGCGAGCACGTTAACCATTTTTTCGGGATAGGGAAGTCCCATTCTTCCCTTGATATAGTCGCCATATTCGGCGAGAAGGGCATTGATTTTTTGACTGACCGTTCTATCCTCGACAAAAATACTGACGATTGCAAGTCTCGTTTCCATAAAAACTCCCCCACGCTTCGGCGCGTGAGGGCAGAGATATCCTATAAAAACCGCTCACCTGCGCCGTCAGACGAATCTTTCGAATTAGGCTTTTTAAGTATACGGCAATATGAAAAATTTGTCAAGAAAAAAGAGCCGTGCGGCTCTTCTTAAATATATTTGAGAATGTTCTCGTAAATCGCTTTGTCGCGATCGGTGAATACGTCGAAGATCACGCGCATATCCGAACGGTTTCTGTGCAACCAGTTGATTACCGTACCCGTCGCAATCTCCGCCGCCTCGTCGTTGGGAAATCCGAACACGCCCGTCGCCACGCAACAGAACGCAATCGTCTTTAAGCCGAGTTCGTTTGCAAGGTCGAGACAGGAAATATAGGAACTGCGCAGAACGGCTCTGTTCTCGTCCGTGACCGCGCCGCTCATCAAAGGCCCGACCGTATGCAGAACGTAACGGGAAGGAAGATTGTAAGCGCAAGTAACTTTGGCGTTCCCTTCCTTTTCGCGTCTGCCCTGAATCGCCATGATTTTTGCGCAATCCGCCCTCATCTGAGGGCCTGCGCCCGAATGAATCACGTTGTCGATACAGTAATGGTGGGGAATAAAACAGCCGAGGAGAGATCTGTTCGCCGCATTCACGATCGCGTCGGCGTTCAGCCTCGTAATATCGCCCTGCCACATGGTGATCCCGTTTCCGTACTCGAACGAATTGACGTCCACGATCCCCTTTTCTTTCGTTTCACACCAAAGCAGATGATCCCACTCTTTCAAAAGTTCGCTATCAAAAAAGATGGGGTCTCGCTCGTTGAGGTAACCGCGAATGATGTCTCTCTTCTGCGCGTAAGGCACGTTGAATGCGGCAATCTCTCCCCGTTCGGCAAGAAGATAGTCGATCATGCGATCCGCAAGGTCTTCCCTCTCCTTCATACTCATGGGCGAATCGTCATGCGGATAATCCGATAAAAAAATTCTATCGCGATAGTAGGAAAAGAGCATTATTATATCGCCTCCTTCGTCTCTTGTGCTTCCGCTCTCTTCAAAGCGAGAGCGCGAGCGTTTCCTCCCTCCGCAGAGAGACGATAGAGTTTCTCTGCCTGCCGTTCATCCCGTTCCACCCCGTTTCCGCTTTCTGTCAGACGGGCGAGGAAATACGACGCGTCCGCGTTTCCGCAATCGGACGCTTTTGCATACCAATACGCGGCGCGCTCATCGTTTCGTTTCAAGCCGAACGCGGTGCGGAATCTCGACGCAAGGATATAGTAGCTCTCCGTATTTTCATCGTTGACGGCGCAGAGGAACTGCTCGTTGAGCGTCGCCGTACAGTTATATTTGCGGTCAAATTTTTGATGCATGGTAAGCGCATTCTTCTCGTTGAAGGCAGAGAACCACTTGCATGCCGATTCCTTATCCGTTCCGACGCCCCTGCCGTCGAAATAACAGACGGCGGTTTCGTACATTGCGTCTATGTTGCCGAGCTCTGCCCCGTGGGAGAAACAATAGAACGCCTCTTGCTCATCTTTCGGCATGCCGACGCCGAAGAGGAACATTCTGCCGAGTTTATAAAATGCGAGTGCGGAGCGACAATCCGACGCCCTGCGATACCAATAAGCCGCTTTCGGATAATCGACGGGCGCGCCTTTTCCGTAGTAGAAGGCGTCTCCGATAGAACATAACAGTTCGTCAGGTCTTTCGTTTGCCAAAGCGTCGATTTTCATACCCATTTCCGCGTTGCCGTACAGATGGGCAAACGCTTTTTTGAGCCAGAAGAATGCCTCTGCTCTGTCTGCGTCGCACCCCATGCCGTCGAACAGGCACATGGATACTTTATATTCCGCCTCGGCAACGCTTTGCTGTGCAGATTTCAGATACCATTCGTACGCTCTTCGATAATTCACCTTCACGCCGATGCCGAAACGGTAGTTGTCGCCCGTTTTAAGTTCGGCAAACGCATTTCCCCTGTCCGCCTGCATCTCGTAATGATAAGCCGCTCTTTTCAGATTCTGTTCAACGCCGATTCCGTTCATCAGGCATTCGGCAAGCTGAATTTCAGCCGCTCCGACGCCGAGTTCAGTCGCTTTTTTCAGCCAGAAAACCGCCTCTTCTTCATTCACTTCCGTGCCTTTTCCGTTCAGATAACACGTCGCGAGAAGATACGCCGCTTCCGCGTGAGAAAGCATGGCGGCACGCTTATAGTAGGCAATCGCCTTATCCGACGTAAGGAGCTGCCCATAGGTACAGAGCGCGTCGGGAATTCCGGCATCGACCGCTTGAAGGAGATATTTCTCTTTCCGTTCGGGAGAACAGACATACGCGCGGTATGCGGATTCCGCATCTCCCTGCTTAGCTGCAAGCTCGTAGTAATACGCCGCCGCTTCGAGATCCTTCTCCGTTCCGACGCCGTGCTCGTAGCACCTCGCAAGCTCCGCCTGCGCCTCTTTTTTACCGAGCAACGCGGCGATTTTATAGTGCTCGTAGGCGATCCCCTCGTTTTTCTTTACGCCGAGTCCGTTCGCGTAGCATCTCGCAAGCTGATAGTGCGCCTGCCGATATTTCTTTTCGGCGAGGGAAAGATACAGCTCGAACGCGATTTTCGGATTCAAATTGACGAATTCTCCGCTCTCATAGCAGACGGCGAGTTCGTACGTCGCTTCGGCATAACCGCCGTCCACTGCCTTTCTGAGCCAGAACAAAGCGTCGCCCATACTGACGCACCCCCTCGAACCGTCGCGGTAAGAAACGCCCACGAGATACTGTGCCTCAGCGTGTCCTTTCTGCGCCGCATGAAGGAGAAAATAGCTCTGTTTCTTCTTGTTTTCGGGAAGAGAGCCGTCTTTATAATAACCGTATACCTCAAACAGTCTGTCCGCAGAGAGGAAAGATACGCCTTTTTCGTACAGTTTTTCCGCCCGTTGAGGGTCTGTTTTCGTTCCGATTCCGAGGCGGTAACACTCCGCGACCATCCAAAGCGCGTCTTTTACTCCGCCCTCGTACGCCCTTTCATACCAGAAAAGAGCGTTGTTCTTTTCTTCTTCGCGCGCAAAAAGGATATTTGCAAGCTCGTACTGCGCCTCGGCATATCCCGCTTTTGCGGAACGGACGAGAAAAGACATGCTCATCTTGTCGTTCTTCTTGACGCCCGTACCCTCGCGCAGGCAGAGCGCGTAACGGTATGCGCCCTCGGCGTGTCCTTTGTCCGCGGTTGCGCGGAAATATCTCGCAGCAAGCATCTCGTCTTTTTTCGTACCGACGCCGCTCAGATAGTGCATTGCAAGGCAGAACAAGCCCTCCGTATCGCCGAGTTCGGTCGATTTCTTGAAGCATTCGAACGCCTTTTCATGATTGATTTTCATGCCGAATCCCGTATCGAGACACTTTCCGTATGCGGTCAGACCTTCCTTACAGTCCTTTTCCGCGGAATATTCGAACGCGAGCGCTGCTCTTCGGTAACTCTGCGTTCTGCCCAAACCGTCTCTGTAACCGACGCCGACGAGATAGTACGCCTCGCCGTTTTCAATCGTATCGAGAAGCGGAGTCGCCTTTCGATATTCTTCCCGTGCAAAATACAGTTTTGCGAGAGGCAATTTCGCACTTTCTTCGCCGAGAGCCAATGCCTTTTCAAGATACTGCGCATTTCCCTCCAACGCGCCGACGTACGAGAGCGCCTCGGCGTTGTTTTGCGCAATACACTCCTGCATGAGCTCTTTATTTTCGGTATAGCGCGCAAAGCGGAACTTCGCCGACGGATCGGAAAGCGCTTTACCGTAATACAAAGCGCAGGCGCGCGTATCGAACCGTTCATAATATCGACCGAGCAGCAAGCTGGCCTCTTTGTTCCGATCCGCAACGCGCACGAGATAGGGAATACCTGCCTCTTCGCCACGGCTTAACAAGATTCTTCCGTAATCGAACGGATACGTTTCCTTTACCGAAGAGAAATAGAAGGTGGCGGAATCAAAGTTTTGCTTCGTTCCTCTGCCCTGTTCGCACAGTAAGCCGAGCGCATGAATACAATCGGGATTATCTTTTTCGCTCCCTTTCAGATACCAGTAGAACGCGTTCTCGTCCGAGGGAACGGCGTCGATTCCCTTTTCATGACAAAGTCCAGCAAGATAGGAAAACGCGCCGTCTCCCAAGAGAGCGTACTTTTCCGCCCAGTATAAAACGCGTTCGGATGGCAAGCTCTCGTCGCGCAAACGGAGCGATATGAAACGGAGAGCACCCTCTTTGCTGTCGAGCTTTGCCGCGGAAAGATAGAGTTCGCTCTTTTCCGCGTTGGTCTCTGCAAAACGGTCTGCCATGGCAACCATCGCCTCGGCGTTCTTCTGTTCGACGGCGAGGGAGAATACTTCTTTTGCCTCGTCGTCTCTTCCCTTACCGTTTCCGTACAGAGAAATCAGATCGGCAAGAACGTCCTCACCGCCTTTGAATGCCTGATACAAATAAGCCCTCGCTTTCTCCTCGTTCTTTTTTACGCCGTCGCCCTGCAAATAAGCATAGCCGACGAGCCGAGCCGAAGAAGAACTCCCCCTTTTTGCCTCTCTCTTGCGTTTTCCAAATTCAAAAAGATTCATGCTCATACTCACCCATTTTATTCGCTCCCTATTATACCATATTTTTCCGCGATGTCAAAGGGTAAAATGAAAAAAGCAGAGAAAAAGGGAGAAAATCTCTCCCTTTTCCGTTATAAGCTTTTATTTTTGTTGAAGTTGATGAGACAACCGTCGAGAATGATCTGTTTTTCTTCGGGCGTCAGTCCTCCGAGCGCAAGCTCGACTTCCTTTACCTTGCCTTCGTGCAACCATTTTGCCTTGCAGGCAGTCGCCTCGCCGACAAATTCGCGTACGTTTTCAATGTATATATAATCGCCTACGGCAGGTTCGAAGTTCTTTGCCGTCAACGGAAGCATACCCCAGTTGATCAGGTTGCTTCTGTAACGCTTGGTCGCGTATTCGCTCGCGATATTCGCGACGCCGCCGAGCACTCTCTGACAGGAAGCCGCCTGTTCTCTCGCGGAGCCGTCGCCGGGTTTGACCGCTACGACCACGCTGCCGTAAATCGTTCCTTCCGCGATTTCAAGCGCTTTCACTTCCTCCGACACCGTTTCGGGAAGCATTCCCGTTTCGCGCCTGACCGCCTCGTCCTTTTGCACGTCCTTCGCTCTGCCGACGTACATCGGGTCTTTTCTCGAAAGCGCGAACGACGCGAGACGAACGGGGTTGGAACGGTAAGAAGAGGTTTCTCCCGAGGGAATGAGCTCGTCCGTCGTGGTTACGGGATCGGTGAGCACGGAAACGGTTTTCATGAGAAGATGCTTGCCGAGCGCGATCTGTTCGGGCCAATCCGCAATGTTCGGGCCGTATTGAAGTTCGCAGGGCATGGGCGCGAGCGCGCCGCGATAGACGCGGTTTTCGTATATTTCACGGTGGAACTTATACTTGCGCCTCTTTTTCGTGTACTCGAAGTCGAGCGCAGACGTGAGCACGCCTCCGTTTGCCGCCGTTGCCGCAATGCTCCTCGCATCCATGAGGGCGACCGCCGCGAGCTGACCTCCTGCGGGTTTGCTGCCCTCACGGCTTTCGAAGTTTCTCGTCGTATGGCGAATGGAAAGCGCATTGTTTGCAGGAACGTCTCCCGCGCCGAAACAAGGTCCGCAAAACGCCGTCTTGATAATCGCGCCCGTGGACATCAATTCGGGAATGACTCCGTTTTCGCAGAGCGCGCTGTAAACGGGTTGAGAAGAGGGATAAACGCTGAGCGTAAACGCACCCGTACCGATGGTTTTCTCTTTGAGTATATCGGCAGCCTCGCAGATATTTTCATACATACCGCCTGCGCAGCCTGCGATGATTCCCTGATCGACGTATACCTTCCCGTCTCTGACTTTATCGGTGAGCGTAAACGAGTCGTCGCCTTTTAGCTTTCTGCCCTGTTCCTCGACTTTTTTCAGAATGGGAACGGGGTCTGCGAGGAACTCGCGAATGGTGTAAGCGTTGCTGGGGTGAAACGGAAGCGCGATCATGGGTTCGATTCTCGAAAGGTCGATGACGATTCCGCAATCGTAGAACGCCCCGTCCTGCGCTTTGAGCTCCCGATACGCGTCTGCTCTTCCGTGTTCGGCAAGATACTCTTCCGTCGTGGAATCGGTTTCCCAGATAGAGGAAAGGCACGTCGTTTCGGTGGTCATGACGTCGATGCCGTTTCTATATTCCTGAGACAGGTTTCTGATGCCGGGCCCGACGAATTCAAGCACTTTATTTTTCACGAATCCCTTTTTGAACACCGCGCCGCAGAGTGCGATCGCGACGTCCTGCGGGCCGACGCCCTTTCTGGGTTTGCCGCGAAGATACACGCAGACGATCTCGGGATAATCGATATCGTACGTCTGTTTAAGAATCTGTTTGACGAGTTCGGGCCCCCCTTCGCCGACCGCCATCGTTCCGAGCGCGCCGTAACGGGTATGCGAGTCTGAGCCCAAAATCATTTTTCCGCAGCCTGCGCTCATTTCGCGCATATACTGGTGAATGACGGCGAGGTGCGCAGGCACGTAGTTCGCGCCGTATTTCTTTGCGGCGGAAAGTCCGAACACATGGTCGTCCTCGTTGATCGTACCGCCCACCGCGCAGAGCGAGTTGTGGCAGTTTGTGAGCGTGTACGGAACGGGAAAGCTTTCAAGTCCGCTTGCCTTCGCCGTCTGAATGATGCCGACGTATGTAATATCGTGCGAGGTGAGCTCGTCGAATTTGAGTTTTAATTTGGTTTCGTCTCCCTGATTATGCGCCATTAAAATGGAATGAGCGATGGTTTTCGCCTTGCCCTCTTCCTTTTGCGCCGCGGTACGGAATGCATCTTTTTCCTTTACGAGTTTACCGTCCATGAGATAAACGCCGTTTTTGATGAGTTTGATCATTCTCTTCCTCCGTGTTTTTTTCTTATTATACACCTTCTTTTCTGTTTTTTCAACCGAATGACCATTCGGATTTTCGAAAATGAACATAAAAAAGACAAATACCCTTGCTTTTTCGGGGAAATAATGGTATACTCGATTTATGAAAAAATTTCAGTATCAGTATTCGAAAACCATCAAGATCCTGCTCGTCGCAGGGCTCGTTCTCTGCGCGCTCGCCCTCGCAACGAATATATGGCGGCTCGTCAACTTCGGTTCGGACAACTTTTATACGACGTTACAGTATATTCTGATTTTCGCCGTTACGCTCGTTACGCCCGTCATTCTCATTTCCATGATGGTTTCGTCGAAATATGAAATCACGGATCGGGAACTCATCACCAGATTCGGAATCATCAAGAGCAAATTCAAGCTCGACGACGTGCAAAAACTCGTCTACAATACCGATAAAAACAAACTTTTCGTCTATTTCAAGGACGGAACTTATATGAATATCCTAGTCAATGCGTCGTGGCAACAGGAATTTATCGGTTGTATTCTCGAAAAGAAGAAAAAAATCGAAGTAGAATACGTTTCGGGTGACGAAGATGAATGAGCAAGCGCTCTCTTCTCTCGCGTTGAAGGACGTGTCTCTCATCGGTTTTTGCAAGTACGATGCGTCTCCCATAGCGTCTCTTCCCTATGCCGTCTCCATCGCGCTGAAACTTTCGGACGCCGTACTTTCGACCATTGCGGACGAGCCTACGCCGATGTACTTTCAGCATTACAGGACGGCAAACGCGATTCTCGACGCGACCGCCTTTCAACTTGCGAGAGAAATCGAAATGCTCGGCTACAACGCCTTTCCCGTCGCGGCAAGCCAAAGTCTCGGCGGAGAAAAGAGGTACGAAGGATTCGTTGCTCATAAAACGGTCGCCGTTCTTTCGGGGCTCGGTTACGTCGGAAAGAGCGGACTGCTACTTACGCGAGAATACGGCAGTAAAGTACGCTTTGCCACCGTCCTCACGGATATGCCCGTGGAACGGCAACGCCCCCTTATCGAAAACGGTTGCGGAAGCTGTACGATCTGCAAAGACGCCTGCCCGGCAGGCGCTATTTACGGAGAGCTTCCCGGCTTAAACGGTCGGAATTTCGACGCGGAACTCTGTTCGAGATACATGAAAGAACACTTTCAGGGAATCGGAAGGGGTTCGGTGTGCGGAATCTGCATCAAAGTATGTCCGAAAAACAAATTACGTTAAAAGGTCTGCATCGCAATGCAGACCTTTTCGTTTATTCTTTATTTACGATATTCGCTTTTGCAACGATGACGGAATTCGAATGCTTATAGAATCCGTTTTTCGCAACGCCGAGGAAATCTTTTCCGAACAGATCCTTTGCGCTCGCCGTTACGGCAAAGCCGGGAAGTTTTCCGACCACTTCGCCGTCCTTTAAGAGGTAGGACACGATGACGGGAAGAGAGAGCGTTCCGTCCGCAGTCATATCTCCGCCGCTGGAAACAGAGACGTAGATCACTTCCCCTTTCACGACGTCGGATATATCGTCTGCAGTCGGCATCAACTTAAAGCCTGCCCCGGAGATAGAGGGCACGCCGTTATAGCTCGCGCCCGCAACTCCGATATACTCGCATCCGTACTGCGCCGCCTGTTTTTTCGTCGCAAACAGTCCTTTCATCACGCCGTCTTTGATGAGATAAGCGCAATCGTTCTCCGAGACGACGCCCTCCGCGTCAAAGAAAGGCAAGTTCTTAGCGCGTTTCGGATCTCTGTCGCAACATACGTTGAACTTTTCATTGAAGATCTGCTCTCCGAGTTTTCCGTCGAACAGAGATAAATGGTTGAAATAATAGTCTGCGGTAAAATGAGCGAGCATCATGCCTGCAAGGCTCTCGTCGATGGCGACGACTGCCTTTTCTCCCTCGGGGAACTGTGCCTTGGAGAGAAACGAGTCGCACGTCTTTTTGATTCCCTTTGCGATTTCGTCCTCGTCATACTCCGTCACTTCTACGCTGTATCCCTCGTCCATGATATTCGCAGAGCCTTTGAATTTAATCGTGATGCTGAATACGAGGGAATTGCCGCGATAGGAATAGTTTGTCTTTTCGGAAACGTATTTCTGTTGCGTCTCCTCGATGATGATTTTATTGCCGAACGTAAACTCGGGATTCTCCGCGCACACGCGAGCCATGAGTTTCTTCATGGTCGCAACGAGCTCGCCGTCGGGCACGATCTCCTTGTAACAGTCCACGCTGCGCTCAACGGGCGGATTGGGCAGATCGGGATAGGGAATGCCGAGCGCGAGGTTCTTCTTTGCCTCTTCTCTCAGCTCGTCTATATTGCATGCGCCGACTCGGCCCGCAATGCCGATTTTTTCGTTCTCGTACACGCGGACGGTCGTTTCCACATTCGTATTGATTCGCATGGAGTCGATTGCCCCTGCGGTTATGTTAAAGCATTTCGATACTGTCTTTTTCTCTATGATTTCTTCACGCATGATCTCACCTCACTGTACGTTCATTTTGCTGACGCGAATGTGCGGACCGCCGAATCCGACGGGAAGTCCCGATTGTTCCATTTTACCGCAACCGCCCGTAACGAAAGAGAGCGCGGTTTCGTCGTTGCCTACTCCGTCGATGAGCCCGAGCGTTTCGAATACATTGCCCGTAATGACCGCGATTTTAACGGGATCTGCGATTTTTCCGTCCACGATCTCGTAGGCGACGGAAGGAGCGATGGTAAAGGTACTCATGCCCGAACCGTGTTTGATGGTCTTGACGTAAAATCCGTGTTTAATGCCTGCGACAAGCTCGTCAAAGGTGGACGAGCCGCCCTGAATCATCGTGTTCGTCATGCGGACGATGGGCTCATAGTCACAGTTGATCGCTCTCGCATTGCCCGTGAGCTCCTCGTTCATGACGGCTGCCGTGGAAGAGGAGTGGAGTCTGCCCGCAAGGCGTCCGTCTTTAATGAGATAGTTCATCTTCGCCTTCGTGCCCTCATCGTCGTAGGGAACGTAGCCGCACCCCTTCAAGGTACCCGTCTCGTAAATGGTCAGAAGCTCGCTTCCTACCTTTTTTCCGATCTCCCATTCTTTCGCCATGGTTTCGTCGCCTACCATGAAATCCGCTTCGCTCTTGTGTCCGAACGATTCGTGCGCAAATACGCCCGTCGCCAGAGGGGACAAAATGACGGGGTATGCGCCCGGCTCGATCGCCTTTGCCGTCGTAATGTACGTTTCGAGTTCATCGAGGAACGATTTGATCTCCTGTTCGGAGACGATTACCTCTTCGAAACGAACGCCGCTCTTTTGCAGAGCGTCCGCAAACTGTTCTCCGTTATGCGCGAGCGCCGCAACGAGGCTGACGCCCGTCGTCTGATAATCGTAGCGAACGGAAGCGCCCTTGCTGGAATAAAACTCAAATTTCGAGTTTCTGTCGAGATACAACGCTCTGCGCATTTTCATGTGTTCGCTTGCAAGCAAGGCGTCGAGCGAAGTGAGTTTTGCCATTTTTTCCTCGGCGGAAATGTCCCTCACCGAACAGGAAGCAAATTGATAGAGTTCGTCTTTGTTGACTTCATATCTCTTTACGATGGGATGTTCTTCGATGTTCGGATTCGCCTTTGCATAGCCGTAGAGCGAATCGAGCTCCTTTTGAATGTTGTCCGTGTCCGTCGTGGACGAATAGTACCACATTTCGCCGTCGAACACGCGAAGAAACGCCTTTTTGAGCGTCGTAACGTTGTATTCTTCGAGCTGTCCGTTCTTAATCGAGATATTCGTTGTAAATCTGTCCTCTATACGGATATCCGCATAGAATCCCTCTTTGAATTGAAACATACCGTTCTCCTTATTTTTTTCCTATTATATAACACGCCGTCGCATTTTTCAAGCAACTATCGGTTGATTTTTGTCAATTCTTCGTTGCAAAATCCGTATTCTTTCCTAAAAAACGTTTGCTTACGAGCTTTCGTTGAGATAAGCGTCGATCGCCTTCCAGACCTGTTCGTCGTAGTCTCCGAACAGAGAATAATTTTTTGCGTTGAATCCGTGCGAAGCGCCAGAAATGAGTTCGAGCGTGCAACGAGCGTAAACTTCGGCGGCTCTTTGGGAATAGGAAGATTTTACGATAAAATCCATCGTGCCGTGCACGATGAGCACTTCTCCCTGAAAATTTCCGATATGCTCGTACGGATCGAACTCTTTCAAGGTTTCCCTGAACGCCTCGCCCGTTTGGGTAGATCCGAATTGAAAGTCGCCGAACTTCTCGGACATGCGAACAAGCTCGGGAATATTGAACGCAGGGTAGAGCAAGATCAATCCCTTCACGCGGTCTGCAAGGTCGTTTGCGACGAGCGCGGACACGAGACCGCCCTGACTCGTTCCGAACAGGTAGATGCGTTCGGGATCGACGAAATCGAGCTTAGAGATCGCCTCGAAGACAGCCTTCAAATCGTCCGTTTCGGTAAACACGGTCATATCCGTTTCCGCCCCGTCGCTCCTCGAATGTTTGCTTCCTCCGCAAAAATCGAACGCGTAAGCGACGTATCCGCGGTTTGCAAACCCGTGACAATACGGCTGCATGGAATCGGCGTTCAATCCCGAACTGTGGGAAAGAATGACGACGGGAGCCTTGCCCTCCAAATCATTCGGAACGTACAGTTCTCCGTAAATATTCATCTCTTCGCGCTGCAACGTAAATTCCCGTACTTCGTAATCTTTCACTTCGGTGTTTTCACCCGAACAGCCGAACAATCCGAAGAGCATCAATGCAAGCAACAAAATCATAGTTTGAAACGGTCGTTTCATCGTATTATCCTCACCTATATAAAAACGGACTTTCGCATCGAAAATCCGTTTACGATCCTTTCAGTTTTTTTCTTCAACGGAGATACTCCATGAAAGGACGGAAGTTTTTCCGCTTTCCAAAGAAAAGAGATCCTCTTTTTTGGCAAAATCTTCCCTTACGTTGTCGCGCGCAGGGAGCGCGGACCACGGTTCGAGGCAGACGTACGGCGCGTCCGACTGCGGCTTATGCCATACGCCGAGATAGGGCATGGACGGGTATTCCACAGTCAGTCTCTGTTTTCCGCCGCGCGAGAGGATTGCCTTGCCTCCCGTATTTGCGAGCACGACTGCGTCCAGAGGGAACAAATCGTGTGAAAGAGGAAGTTTCCCGTTTTCAAGGGGGTATGCTTCGACCTCTCCGCTCATCAGAATATTTTGACTGAATTTATGCCATTTCGTACTGCCTGCATCGGGGAACTCGACAAAATAATCTTCGAATTTGCCGCCCTCGAACGGAATATTGAATCCCGGGTGTCCGCCGATGCAATAGTACATCGTCTTATCCCCTCTGTTCTCGACTTTCACGTTCACGTTCAGCTTTGCGCCTTCCAGAACGTATTCGATGGAGTATACGTACTCGAACGGATAACTCTTTCTCATCTCGTCGTCTGTCGGAAGCGTAAACGTGACGCTCGTTTGCGTCTGCGCCGTAACGACAAGCATACGTTTTCTGACAAGACCGTGCGGAGGCATCTCGTACGTCTTTCCGTAGACGTCGTACTTTCCCTCATACAGTCTGCCGATGACGGGAAACAGGTTATACGCCCTGCCTGCCCAGTACGTTTTATCCCCCTGCCAGAGATATTCCGTACCCGTCTTTTTTCCGTAAATACTTTTAAGCTCCGCGCCGAGTTCTTCGATAGAGACGCGGAGCAGTTCGTTTTCGATCGTAACCATCAGAGTTCTTCTCCCAAATGCTGTCTGCCTTGCAGGCGCACAAACGTCTTTGCCATTTCGAGTTTATTCTGCTTATATTCGAGAAAGCTCTCCTTTCTCTTCTTGCGTTCCTGCGCAATAAAGCGTTCTCTTCTTGCAAGAGCCGCCTCGAATTTTTCTTCCCAGGCGAGAAAATCGCTCTGCAAAACGACGCGATCGCGCAGAATGGTGAGCGTTCCCTCGTTGATGGCAAAGGTTTTCTTCGTACCGTCCGCAAGGCAAAAATGACAGAGCGACGCGGTCAGATTGAGTATCATGGGAAGGTGATGCGCGAGGATCTGTTCCTTTCCGCGAGGTGTTTCAATCGAGAGGCTCTCTACTTCTCCGTCGAAAAATTCTCTGTCGGGACGGAGCATAATCAAACGGAAGGTCATCCTTTGTACTCCTTGATGTCGGAAAGATCGCCGATAAAGAAAAATTCGTTTTCGGGAATATCGTCGCACTTACCGTCCAAAATGGCATTACAGCTCTCGATGGTCTTTGCAAGGGGAACGTATTTTCCCTCCATGCCCGTATAGACGGACGCGACGAAGAACGGCTGCGAGAAGAAACGCTGTAACTTTCTCGCTCTGTAAACGAGGAGTTTATCTTCGGGATTGAGTTCGTCCATACCGAGAATGGCGATGATGTCTTGAAGCTCCTTATATCTTTGGAGCGTCTCGACGACGCGCTTTGCCGTATTGTAGTGCAGTTCCCCAACGATGTCGGGTTCCAAAATTCTCGAAGAGGATTCAAGCGGATCGACGGCAGGATAGATACCCTGCTCCACAACCTTTCTCGAAAGGACGGTGGTCGCGTCGAGATGAGAGAAAATGGTTGCAGGCGCGGGGTCTGTCAAGTCGTCGGCAGGCACGTAGATTGCCTGAATAGAGGTGATAGAACCCTTCTTCGTGGTGGTGATTCTCTCTTCGAGCTGTCCGAGCTCGGTTGCAAGCGTCGGTTGATAACCGACGGCGGAAGGCATTCTTCCGAGAAGCGCGGAGATCTCCGAACCTGCCTGAACGTAACGGAAGATATTGTCGATGAAAAGAAGCACGTCCTGTCTGTTCTGATCGCGGAAATGTTCCGCCATGGTAAGCCCGGTAAACGCGGCTCTCATTCTCGCGCCGGGGGATTCGTTCATCTGTCCGAACACGAGCGAGGTATGATCGAGAACGCCCGAATCCGTCATTTCTTCAATCATCTCATATCCCTCACGGCTACGCTCGCCGACGCCGATGAATACGGATCTGCCGTTGTGTTTGGTCGCGATGGAAGAAATCAGCTCCTGAATGAGCACGGTTTTTCCTACGCCCGCGCCTCCGAACAGACCGATTTTACCGCCCTTTGCATAGGGCGTGAGAAGGTCGATGACCTTGATACCCGTTTCGAAAATCTCGGTAGTCGGGCTCTGTTCGATGAGAGAGGGTGCGTCGCGGTAAATGGACGAAGTCTCCCCCGTCAATTCACCCTTTCCGTCTACGGGTTTACCGAGCGCGTTCATAACTCTGCCGACGACCTGTTCGCCGACGGGAACCATGATGGGATGCCCCGTACTCTCGACTTTCATGCCTCTGGAAAGACCTTCCGTCGCTTCCAGAGCGATACAGCGGCAGACGTTGCCGGGACGGTGCGCGAGCACTTCGATTTCAACCTTTCTGCCATCTTCCGCGTTGACGAGAAGGAGCTCGTTCTGAGAAGGAAGATGATTGTCAAACTCGACGTCGATGATGGAACCGATGATCTGTATGATCGTTCCGATATGTGTTTTTATCATAATTGATTCCCCATAGAATTGGAAGAACTTGCGGTGACAAGTTCGTTCGTAATGCTTTCCTGTCTTTGATGGTTGTATTCCTGCGTCACTTCGCCGATGAGCTGTTCGCCGTTTTTCGTGGATTCCTGCATGGAGAGCATGCGCTTATAGTTGACGGCGAGCGCGCTGTCCGCAAGCGCACTGTAAACGATAGACATCAGATATTGACAGAGGAAGTTCTTTGCCGATTCCGCCGTATGCGGTTCGAAAGTCAAGTCTCTGTCGCCACTTTGAGGGCGTTCGAACGGGAGCAATTTCTTTACCACGGGAACCATGCGCGTATAGGTGGGCGTGGACGTATAGATGAGGTAAATTTCTCCGTATTCCCCTTTCATGTAGAAATCGAGCATGTCGTTTGCAACCATGATGGCGTCGAACGAATGAGGCTCGTTTGCGATATGAACGTAGAAGTTGTTGATGGGAAGATGCTTTCTGAGATAATACTCTCTCGCCTCCTGACCGATGGTATAGATTTTAGAGACGTTCTTGCTCTCGATCACCTCATCCGCAAGGGAAAGAACGCGATGATTACAATCTCCGCAAAGTCCTTTATCTCCCGCAATGACGATGACGGCTACTCTTTCGCTTCCGTTGCCTGCGAGCAATGGAGAACGGTCGATGAGTTTTTCGTCCACATGAGCGAAAACTTCCCTGAGCCCCTTCATGTAACGGTAACCGCTGTCGCTCTTCTGTCTGGCTTTATAGAGTTTCGACGCAGAGATCATCTGCATGGCGCGCGTAATCTTGACCGTGTCCTGAACGGTCAGGATTCTCCGCTTCAAATCCCGGGTATTCATGCGTTCACCCTGATTTTCTTAAAGCCTGCAAGAAGTCCGCCGACCGTGGTTTCATCCTCTTTGGAGAACGTACCAGTCCTCTCGATGTGAGAAATCAAGTCGGGCGCATTTTTACAAACGTAAGCGTAAAATTCCGCAAGGAACGGATTGACGTCGGCAACCGCGACTTCGCGAATGAGATCGTTTCCCGTAACGAAAAGGTCGATGATCATGGAAGAGAGCTTTTCGGGAGAACACTGTTTCTGTTTCATACTCTCCGTAAGTCTCGCTCCTTTCCCGAGCGTTGCCTTCGTCGCGGTATCGAGATCGGCTCCGAAACGAGAGAATTGCGCCATTTCGCGATAGTGCGCGAGATCGAGTCTGACTTTACCCGAAACGGCTTTCATCGCCTTACACTGCGCGCTTCCTCCGACACGGGAGACGGAAAGTCCGACGTTGATCGCAGGACGCATACCGCCGTGGAAGAGTTCGCTTTCAAGATAAATCTGACCGTCTGTGATGGAGATGACGTTGGTGGGAATGTAGGCGGAAATATCGCCCGCAAGCGTCTCGATGATGGGGAGCGCCGTGAGCGAACCTCCTCCGAGCGATTCGGAAAGCTTTGCGGAACGCTCCAAAAGACGGGAATGAATGTAGAAAATATCGCCGGGATATGCTTCGCGTCCCGAAGGGCGTTTCAAGAGCAGGGAGATGGCGCGGTAGGCGACCGCGTGTTTGGAAAGATCGTCGTAAATGATGAGAACGTCCTTTCCCTGATGCATGAATTCCTCCGCGATCGCCGTACCCGTATAGGGTGCGAGGTATTGCAGGGGTGCGGATTCGCTCGCCGTCGAAGAGACGATGACGGTATGTTCGAGCGCGCCGTGCTGTTTGAGCGTATGAATGACGGTGTTGACGGACGCGATTTTCTGACCGATGGCAACGTAGACGCAGATGACGTCCTTGCCCTTCTGATTCAGAATGGTATCCACCGCGATCGCCGTTTTACCCGTCTGTCTGTCGCCGATGATCAGCTCACGCTGTCCCTTACCGATGGGAATCATAGAGTCGATCGCTTTGATTCCCGTATACAGCGGTTCGTTTACCTTGCTTCTCTCGAAAATGGACGGCGCAGGCGCTTCTACTCTGCGGGAACAGGAAGAATCGAGTTCCTTTCCGCCGTCGAGCACGACGCCGATGGGATTGAGCACTCTGCCGAGCACCTGATTTCCGACGGGAACGGATACGATCTTACCCGTACAGAACGCAAGGTCGCCTTCCGCAAGATTTCTGGTTTCGGTGAGCAGAATCGCGCCGACGCTGTTTACTTCGAGGTTCATCGCAAGGGCGTATTTTCCGCCCGTGATATAGATGAGCTCTCCGTTTTTTACGTCGACGAGACCTTCGATGGTAATGACGCCGTCTCCGCAAGCGACGATACGCCCTGCCTCCCTCGTCGTATTGCCGTATTCAAACGCCTCGACCTGCTTTTTCAGGTCTTCCGTAATAAATGCGTAATTAGTTTTCATTGTCCAACTTTTCCTTTATCCGTTCAATCTTGGACTTAATGCTGCCGTCGTAAACGGTCTTTCCGTCAAAAATCATGATACCGCCGATCAAAGAATCGTCGATGATATAGTCGGGCTCTATCGGCTCGTCATACTTTGCGGAAAAAACGTCGACGACTCTCTTTTGTTCCGCCTCGGTGAGCGGACGCGCGGTCGTGACCGTAAGCTTTCTCTTTTTAAGCATTCGTCTGGCTCCATTCCGTGAGACATTCCTCAACGAGTTTCATGTCGTCTTCCAAAGAAATTTCCTTGGAAAGAATACCCGACGCAATCATGCAGGCAACGTCTACGATCTCGCCTTTCATATCCGCGACGGCTTGTCTCTTTTCCGCTTCGACTTCCTTTGCCGCACGTTCCATGAGGCGCGTCGCCTCTTCCTTTGCCTTGGCAAGTTCTTCTTCCTTTACCTTGGCAACCTCTTCTTCCGCAACTCTTCTCTTTAAGGAAACTTCCTTCTCTGCGTCTGCGAGGAGCGCGGTATATTCCTGTTTCATCGTCTCCGCTTCTTTTTTTGCTGCCGCGTTCTCTTCGATTTGCTTTCTGCAAGCGTCCTGTCTGCCGTGAATGAGTTTGAGCATGGGTTTATAGACGAGAAAACCGAGCGCAACGATGAGCACGACGAACGTGACCAGATGCGCGATGATGTCAAGTGGATCCAAACCGAGGATCGCAAGTAAGTGATTCGTCATGATGTTCTCCTTACAAAATATTGATGACGATGAGAATCGCGATGACGAGTGCGTAAATGACGCAGGTCTCGATAAAGACGAGTCCGATCATGAGGGTAGATGAAATTTTCTTATCCGCCTCGGGTTGACGGGCGATGGCGTCGATTGCCTTGGAAATGGCAAACCCCATCGCGATTGCCGCTGCCGCCGCGACCAAAATCGCGATTGCCGCCGCAATGGCGTAAATGCTCTTATCGGTATATTGAGAAAGCTGTACGACTTCTTCTGCAAGTAAAATGAGATTCATAATAACTCCTTACAAAATATTGATGACGATGAGGATCGCGATGACGAGCGCGTAAATGACGCAGGTCTCGATAAAGACGAGTCCGATCATGAGGGTAGATGAAATTTTCTTATCCGCCTCGGGTTGACGGGCGATGGCGTCGATTGCCTTGGAAATGGCAAACCCCATCGCGATTGCCGCCGCCGCCGCGACCAAAATCGCGATTGCCGCCGCAATGGCGTAAATGCTCTTATCGGTATATTGAGATACGGTTTCTGCGAGTAACGAAAGGTTCATGGTTTAAGCTCCTTGCTTTGATTTTTTCGAAAGTTTGATTTTCTTTTGTCTGACGGACGTTCCGTTCAGGAATCTGGGTTCGACAGCTTCGCCGTAGAACATAGCCACGAGCGTCATAAAGACGTACGACTGAACGAGCGCGTGCAACACGGTGAAGAGAACGCCGACGAGAACGGGCGTACCCCAACGCATCATGGGGAAATAATAGACGAGTTCGGTCATGACAAGTCCGCCGATCATTGCGCCGAAGAGACGGAACGACATGGAAAGGAGCATGGAGAAATCTTTCAATACTCCCATCGCGCCCTTGAAACGGTTGCCGTAAATACCTCCGATGAGCATCGTGCCGTAACCGACGATGGCGACTGCAATACAGGCGTTGATATCCACGAGAATCGCTCTTATACCGATGATTTCACACAGAGAACCGAGCCCGATGTAAAAACAAGCCGCAAAGGAAACCATACCGATCAGTACGTTGGAATGCGGGCTTTTATCCGCCATAAAGCGCTCGACCGCCTCGACCGCCTTTTCAACAAGGCATTGAAACTTTCCAGGCACATCCTGCTTAAAGTGGGGATATACAAGGAATCGGAATACGAGGGCAAGCACGATCAATCCGACCGTAAGCCAAAATGCGGTCACAAAACTCGGATTGACGGGAATACCGAAGAGAGTCGCGCTTCTGTCGGGAAAAAGTTCTTCTTTGAGAAACTCGCCGAGCGTCATTTCCGCGTCTTCTTCTCTAAGTAGCATCGTATTCATAGTACCTCCTTTTCTCGGAATATCCTCCGAGTATTTGATAACTTTCATTATATTCTTTCTTTTTTCTCTTGTCAATGTTATCTTGTATCATTTTTTGATCGTCTTGTATTTGATTGACTTATATTTTGCAAAATATTCTGTCTTTTTCCGTCAAACAATCTTCGCCGTTTTCCTTTTCGAACGCTTGACTTTCGACAAAAAAAGACTATAATTTGTTAGCGATTATGAACAAAGATCTCACGCAAGGGAATCCCTTCAAGTCGGTATGGCTATACGCTCTGCCTCTTCTCGGAAGCATTCTCTTTCAACAACTCTATAACATCGCGGACAGTTTCGTCGCAGGCAAATTTTTGGGCGAAGGCGCGCTTGCCGCAGTCGGAAACGCGTCGGAAATCACGCTCATCTACACCGCGTTCGCATTCGGGAGCAATATCGGCTGTTCGGTCGTCGTGTCGAGACTGTTCGGCGCAAAGGATTATAAGGGCGTCAAATCCTGCATTTCCACCTCGTTTATCACGTTCGGCGTACTCTGCATGCTCCTGATGGCGTTCGGTCTTTTCTTCTCCGCACCCATTCTGCGCCTGATGAACACGCCCCTCTCCGCGTTCGACGATTCCCTCGTCTATCTGACGTGGTACACCCTCGGCATTCCGTTCGTATTCTTCTATAACGTCGCGACGGGTATTTTTTCCGCGATGGGAGATTCCAAAACGCCGTTTCTCTTTCTTGCGGCGTCCTCACTTTCGAATATAGCCGTAGACATTCTCTTTGTTACCCGTACCCCTCTCGGCGTCGCGGGCGTTGCGATCGCCACCTTGATCTGTCAGGGCGTGAGCTGTATCTTGGCGCTCGGTTTCCTGTTTAAGAGGTTGAAAAGCATCGAGACCGAGGGAAAAGCACCCCTCTTCGACAAAACGCTCTTTTCCAAAATATGCAAAGTCGCCGTTCCGTCCATTCTGCAACAAGGAAGTATTTCGATCGGAAACATCTGTATTCAAGGAATCGTAAACGGCTACGGCGAGGCAGTCATGGCAGGATTTACGGCAGCCATCAAACTCAACAACATCGCCACTTCCTGCTTTACCGCAATCGCCAACGGTCTTTCCTCATTCACTTCGCAGAATATGGGCGCAAAGCGCACCGAACGCGTGAAACCCGGACTGATCGCCGCCCTCACGATGAGCATACTCGTCGCGCTCGTTCTCTGTCTCTCCTATACGATCGGAAGGGCGGCGTGCATCGGATTTTTCCTCAACGCTCCGACAAAAGAGGCTCTCGATGCAGGGAGCGAATTTCTCCTCATCGTCTCCCCATTCTATTTCGTGATTTGCGTCAAAATCACCGTGGACGGCGTACTGCGCGGCTCGGGCGCAATGCACCTGTTCATGATTTCCACGATGATCGATCTTGTCCTGCGCGTCCTGCTCGCTTGGATCTTTTCCCCTTTCTTCGGATCGACCGGAATCTGGTACGCATGGCCGATCGGATGGTTGATTGCGGCAATCCTTTCCGTTTCCTTTTATCTTGCCGGAAAATGGAAAAAAGCAAACCTGTAATCGTTCAACGTGAAAAGCGCTCCGAAACGTTCGGAGCGCTTTTTTTTCGATTCGCGATTTGTTATTTATCGTCTTTGCTTGTTTGCCGTTTCGTACGCGTTACGTTGCGATAGAGGAACGTATCTCTTTGTTCCGAAATATGTAAACTGCCGTCTCGGTAGTAACTCGACGCGCCGCGTTGCGGAACGACCGTCTTGATCTGTTTTACCAAAAAGAGCGCGGCTAATCCGCCGGCAATCAGCGCCCCTACGACGGAGGCAACGATGACGGAGTCCATTCCTTCCGCCAGATAGGCGACGCCGAATCCGATCAGCGCGCCGATCAAAGCAATAAGAAGCGTGAAAAGAATGAGACGCCCCACGCTCATCGGCAAATCCCCCGCCACTTTTCCAGTCTGTCCGTTGATCGCGTAAGTATACTTTTTATCCCGCCAACTCTTTTGCATCATCCAGACAGGATAGAGCGTATAGTTCACCTCGGAACGGTTCAGCCGCACGGAACTTTTCTCCGTCGTTACGCTGTCGTATCCCTGTACGGTATCTCTGAGCGCGTCCTCCGTTCCCTGACGAATCCTCTCGTTTGCACGGGGAAACGTCTCTTCCTGCGAAACGTCGTACTTATCCGTATAAAATCCCGAAAGGAATGCGCTCTGAAACGCCACCGCGTCGGAAAAGCGATACGGTTCGATGGATTCCATGAGCGTATCGTCCATTTTTTTGGAACCGTCCACCGGAATATGGTCGAATCCGATCTCTCCTCCGCGCAAAACGGAATAATGTCTGACTTCGGTGTAATCGTAATTGCCGTCCGACCAGTACCGCGTCTTTGTTGCACGGTATTGCACGCGCCCCGTTACGTCGGCGTCGTAAATCCAGAACGGAACGTACAATCCCTTGATTTCCTCCGTTTTACATTCATGCCTGAATGCGCGCGGAAGAAGAATTTTCCCCTTGACAAAGGCAGAAAAACGCTCGTTTACTTTCTCCTTTTCAAACTTGAACGGAATGATATAGTCGGGTTTGAGACCGCCTGCCAATCTGCCCTTGAAGATGACGGGATTGCCGCAATAGGGACAAAAGGAAGACGCCGTCGTCTCTTCGCTGACGAGTTCTCCTCCGCACGCCTCGCAAAGGTAGACGGAGAGACGCTCCTTTTCCTCTTCGGACCACTCCGTTCCGCCGCTTTTCCATTCTACCTGTTCTTCCTGCCAACCTTCGTCGCATTCTTTGAGCGATTCCGTTTCGAACTCGGTGTCGCAGTAAGGACATTTTACATTCTGCGTCTCCGCGTCGAACGACAGCGCTCCTCCGCAACACGGACATTTATACTCGTACGTTGCTCCCATGCGTTACCTCGTCAGCGGACGTCTTCGTCGTTAAACGGATCGCCGCATTCCGGACAGAATTTAGGAGGACGTTTTGGATCGGCAGGCTCCCAGCCGCATTTATCGCAACGGTACAAAGGTTCGCCTGTGGGTTTTTTCGCTCCGCATTCACTGCAAAACTTTCCGAGATTGACGGCTCCGCACGAGCACTTCCAACCTTTCGTTTCTTCGGGTTTCTTTGCGCCGCATTCCGTGCAGAATTTGCCCGTTGCAGTCGCGCCGCAGGAACATTTCCATGCGTTTTTCGCAGGACTATCATTGCGTTCAGACTGTCCTGCCATGGCGTAGAGATTCTGTGCATTCACGCCGCCTGCGTTCATCGCCATTCCCATACCCATAAAGCCTGTCATCGCTCCGTTTGCATTGGACGCCGCCGCACGCATTGCGTCCGCCTGCGCGGTAACGAGCGTAGCGCCCGCCATTCCCGGATCGCGGTAGACTGCCGCCTGTTGCGTTTTTTTGATGAGCTCGGCGTCCTCGGGCGGAAGCGTGACCGAACCGAGCGCAATGCTCACGATTTCAAGTCCGCGCAGATCTCTCCATTTTGCGCTGAGCGCCTCGTTCATCGCCTGTTCGAGATCCGCCGTATGCGTTACGATCTGATTCGGACGGAGTTCTTTTTCCGAGAGCATGCCGAACGCAGGTTGCAATGCGGAGATAAATTCCGTTTTCAACTGACCGTCGAGCTCGTCACGGGTATAACAATCCTTGACGTTTCCGCACACGTTCTGATAGAAGAGGACGGGGTTCGTGATTTTATAGGAATAGACGCCGAAACAGCGCACGGACACGTCGATGTCGAGCCCGACTCTGGAATCCACGACGCGGAACGGAATGGGCGTTGCCGTACCGAACTTGTTGTCGATCAGCTCTTTCATGTTGAAATAGTAAACGCGCTGATCTTTTCCCGTATCTCCCCCGTAACCGAATCTTTTTATCGTCGTTTTCACGATGTCTGCGATCCCCTTTCCGAGATTGCTTGCGAAAATGCTCGGTTCGCCGGACGCATTGTAGGTGTATTCGCCCGGCTCCGAACAAAATTCGACGATCTTACCCTGATCGACGATGATCATGCACTGACCGTCCGCAACGGCAATGCCCGAACCGTTTGAAATGATATTATCGTTCCCCTTTTTGTTGGAAGAACGCCGTTCGTTGATTTTCTTCTCTCCCTTCGTCATGAGGACGTCTTTATCCAGAGATTCGCAATAGAAAAATTCTTTCCATTGATCTGCAAACGTGCCGCCCATGGCGCCCGTAAACGCTTTGATAAGTCCCATAATTTCTCCTTTTCGGCATAAACCGACTATTTTTCCAAATGATTATAACACACTTTGCTTACTCGTGCAAGACATTTTTTTCAAAAGCGATTCTTTGATCCCCTTTTCGTCATGCGTAGAGGGAAATCATATTCGAAATGAAAATTTCAAGTCCGATGGCGACGAGTATGAATCCGCCGATCAAGCCTGCTTTGCCTGCGAATTTCGTTCCGAATTTTTTACCGAATATAAGTCCGCACAGACAGATCGCAAACGTTACGAGAGCAATGATGAGCGAAGAAAAAAGCGCCATAAAAAAGTCGTAGTCCGCGATGGTGAATCCGACGGACAGCGCGTCGATCGAGGTTGCGATACCTTGTACTATGAGCGTCCATGCTCCGAGAGGTTTGCTCTCCTCTTCCTCGGCGTTTTCCTTTGCGAAGTACTCGTATATCATTTTTCCGCCGATCCAGCCGAGCAACAAAAGCGCGATCCAAGGAATGAAATGCTCGAAGATTCGAAAATACTGCACGATGGTATGAACACATACCCAGCCGATCAAAGGCATAAGGAACTGAAAAAACGCATACGTTCCCGCAATCGAACTCATACGCAGAGATTTCATGTTCGGTTCGTGCAATCCGTTTGCAAGAGACACCGAAAATGCGTCCATGGCGAGCCCGACACCGAGCAGAACGCTGTTAAGAAAGAAAAGTGCCCATTCCATATTATACTCCTATGTAATAAAAAGAGACTTATGCCGAAAAAGCATAAGTCTCGTTATTTCAAACCGAACCTGGATAAACCATTGTGTAGATCCGATTACCCTTTCGGGTCAACTACTCCCTTATCGAGATATTTTATTATACTCAGTCTATCACAGTTCAAGCGTTCTGTCAACAAAAAAGAGAGATTGCTCTCTCTTTTTTCTTTACCACGTCTTGCTGACGGTTGCGGAAGAGACGCTGTACTGATTCGTTCCGTTCGTAACGATCAAAGTTGCCCTTGCGTGACAATAATACGTCACTTTCGCTTTCTTCTCGCTTACGGAATGGGATGCGCTCAGTCCCGTAGCGGCAATTTCTTTCGAAGCGTTAAAAGAAGTCGAACTGTGCGAGGATGACGTATTGATCGTCCATTCGAACTTTAAGACGGCGGAGCCGACGCAATCGGACACTTCGAACACGGAGGCAAACGCCACGTTTACGGTTCTGATTAAGAAACTGTCTTTCTTCGTAACGTTCACGTTCAGCGTAACCGTCTCTTTTACCCACGTTGCATAGATCGCCGTTCCGCTCGTCGTTTCATACGCACGGGAAATATTCGTCCATGCGCCGTCGACATACGTTGTCCAACCGAGGAACACGTATCCGTTTTCCGTACATTCGGGCACGGGAAGCGCATATACCCCGTTTGCAAACGTGACTTTCCGCGTATCGGAGAGCGTTTCGTTTCCGATTGTCCACGTTTTGCCGTTTGCGTGCAAGGTCAGTTCGTAGGAAAGCCATTCATAGACTGCCTCGATTTCCATATTCGATGTGGGAATCAACCGATCTCCCTGCATCTCGTACGTTCCCGAAAGAATATTCCACTCTTTCCATCTGAGTCCCTCGACCTCATACGAGATCGGTTCGAGCGTAAAGGATTCGCCTTCGCTGAGTTGAACGTTCATTTCGTACTGCGTCCGATCGTCGCCGAAGATCGCCTGCGACGAAGTGTACTTGACGACATAGTATTTCTCCCAGACGGCGCGGAAGAGAAGTTCTTTGGTTACGACGTAACCGCCGTTCGCCTCGTCAACGCCCTCGGTGATGAGTTCCCAACGGACGAATCTGTGTCCGTCTACGTTATAAGCGGAATCGGGAGCAGTGAGATAGTAAATATCGTTGACCGCATACAATTCCTGCGTACGGAAACGGTAATCCCCTTCGGTTTCGGGTCTGTTCGCATTGAATGCGTATTCGCTTTCGAGCGTGACGGTCAGAGGATCGAGCCATACCGCCACGAACTCATAGCGTTTGTCCGCAAGATAAACCGTGTTCTCGTCGCAATCGACGCCGTTTAACGTCCAACCGAGGAAATATGCCTTGCTGTCGCCGATGGTCGAAAGCTTCGTGGGCGTGTAGTCTGCAAGACGGAACGAGGATACCGACTCTGTAAGCTCGAAGATCACGCTCTTCTTGTAGACGTCCCCTGCCGCCGTATACGTTTCGTCGATGGCGTACTTACTGATGAAGTTGACGGCAACCGCCCTCTTTGCCCTTGCATATACCGTCGCGTTACAGTCGGAAACGGAAGTAACGATTTCTCCGTCTTTTACCCAACCGTCGAAGAGACGGTCTTCGCTGTCGAGCTCGATTTCAGGGAGAATAAGCGTTGTTCCTACCTTATAGGTCAACCTTCCCTCGTATGCGGTTCCGTTCCACTCAAATTCCTCGACCGCATAGTCCGAAAGCATCGTCACTTCGTACAGATAGACGAGGTTGACCGTCGTATTCGAAGAGATCGCGTTGAGATCGGGTTCCCATGCCGCAATGAGTCCTTCGCTTTCATAATCGGAAAGCTTGACGGAAAGTTCTCTGTCGGAGCCGGGAACGTACTGTTCCGTTCCGACCGTCTGTCCGTTCACCTTAAATGTAACCGTATATGCCTGTCCCTGCGCGATCTCGGTTTCATCGAGATCTTCCGCAAGCTTGCCGAGCATAAGGTGCACTTCTTCGTTGACCGATTCCGTATAGCCGTTCTGTCCCGAAACGGGTACGTTTGCGTGTTCGCTGCCGGGGTTGACGTAGTTGAGCGCGCCCTTGATCGTAATGATGGACATGAGCTTCGTTTCGACCGTAAGGGAATCGAGCACTTTGACGCCGTCCTGCGCTTTCTCTTTGATACCGATGCCGATATCGGAAAGAACGCCGTCCGTAAGGCTTGCGCCGTTGAGTTTTAAGGTGTAACCGTCCGTATTCGGCGTGAAGGAAATCAGATAATTACCGTAGTCATGCGACGTGTTCGTGCTCTCGCTGCCGTCCGACAAGGGGAGATCGACGTTGATGAGGAACATGATCTCATCGAGAATGTTGCTGCTGAATGCGGCGAGACTCATTTCCTGATAGATAATCGTACCGTTTGCGTTTCGTCTGACGAATACCCTGCTTTCTCTATCGGAAATGCGAATAGTCATATCGCTCGTCGTCCTGCCATTGACGATTCTGACGTCGATCTGCGCTCCGTTTTCGATGAAATGGACGCGGATGCCGATATCGACGGTCGCAAGCGTAATGAAACTGAGTTTCATCGATACCGAACCCTCGATGACGAAGTCGCTGTTGAGGCGGTATCCGTCCTGCGCAGAATGCGTCGCGGAATTGATCATCATTTCGAGCATATCGTATACGCCGTCCGCTTTGACATATCCGGCAAGCTCGGATGCGGAAGGCATATTCAAGGTGAAGGCGTTATTGCTGAGCGTAAGCGTAGCGCGCACGAGCTCCGTATGATCGGAAGAAACGAGATAGAGATGATCGAGCGTGAACTTGCTGATTACGTCGTCTGCCGTTTCAACCGTCAACGTAAGATCGTTCAAATCGGAAGAAGCGAACGAATGATCTCCGAACAACTTCTTACCATCGAGCTGTACGGTCAGCTTGTTTCCCTCGAAGGAAAGGCGTTTCAGATAATCGTTCAGAACGTCGTTCAGCACGACGCCGTCCGGAGCGCTCTCTCCCGTCTGAACGAGTAGGTCGATGAGCGCGCTGCGGAGATTGAGTTCACCCGTCGCAAACGCTTCGATCCTTGCAAGAAGATCGTCGGAAAGAACGCCGTCGTAGTAATCGAACTCGAATCCCGCGATGGTGAAGATGGTCTCGACCATCTTTCTGACCTCGCTCTGCTGAATTTCCAGACGGAGGGGCACTCGGTCGGGAGAGCCCTCGGGATACTGCGACGCGGTAACGTAGAAGTTGATCGTTCCGTCGCCGTCTCCGTCATAGGAAAGGAACGTCATGTAGAGATCCCCGTCAAGCTCCTTATTCTTTGCAAGTAAGGTGAGTTTGATTTGAACCGCTCCGCTGTTGAGATCGTCTCCCGTATAGACGGAAACTTCTCCGTTTGCGGTGAAACGAACGTGTTCGTATGCGTTATACTCGATGCTGTCATTGAGAACGGTGAATGCGAATCCGAGCGTAAAGTACTCGCTCTTGACGAGACTGCTCGACGCGCGAACGGTCGCAAGCAATCGTTCGACGTCGCTCTTTTCCCAAAGCGTTGCCTGTTCGCCCTTGATGAAGTATTCGTTTGCGGATACTTCGCCTTTCGTAGGACGAATGGCGACTACGGTATTCTCGACGCGCGCGGAGGCAATCTCGATGGGAGATACGCACAGATAAATCGTCTCTCTCTCTGCGCTCAAAGTGAATCCGAGACCGTCCAAAAGCCCCGCGATCTCTTGAATCAGCTGTTCGGCGTCAAGCTCCTCGCCGGACTGAATGCTGTCAAAGATGCCGTCGACGTCAATCTCGCCGATGAGATTGAGTGCGTTGATGATCCTTACGATGTCCCGAGCGACGTTTTTTGCGCCTTCGGGAGCGTTATTGACGTTTTCAACGATTTCTTCGCCCGTCTGTTCGAGTTCAAGGAGCAGATCTTCGAAGTCTGCAGCGGAAAGACGAATACCGAAGTTACCGAAGGAGAGCGTGAGTTCGTCTCCGTCATAGATCAAGGTTACGTAGACGATTCCGCCATCGTCCGTCTGAACGGTGAGTACCGCGGAAAGCACGAGCTCCTCTTCGAAGTTGATTTCGACAAGCGCGGAGAGGTTCATCTCGACCTGAACGAATACGTCTTGCCCCTGTTTGATGGATTCGATCAAATCTTTTTCTTCCGTCTTGACGGTCGTATTGATTTCCAGCGTAACTGTACGGTCGAGCTCTTTGAGGAACTCGTCGATAGAGACGTATTCGCCCTCGGGAGCGGAAACCTCCTCGGTTGTCTTGGTCAGCGTAACGACCGCGCCGTATACGCCGATCGTTGCGACTTTGTTCTCCTTCTGATATGCGAGCGTAAGCTCGGGCGCGTCAAATGCAATTCCGAACGCAGAAAGAATGTTTCCGAGCGCGACGGTAAGCTCAAACTCTCCCTCGCTCATACCCGTAACGCGGATTGCAGATGGATCGAATTTGCAGAGAACTTCGATCAAGTTGACGGAAGTTTGAATTTCCTCTTCGTTTGCGTCGGGCAAAATCTGTTTGAGCGCCGTGCCGATTGCGTCCAACGTAGCCGACAGAGAAACGTCGTCGGCTTTCAAATAGACGGTCTCTTCATAATGCGTTACATAAACCGTTTTGTTCGCAATGGTAAGTTCCGCGTTTACATTGCCCTTCGTATTGACGAGCGCGTGAAGTCCGATTTCCTGATACTGCGCATTGAGTTCATACGCGTCGGAATCCAAGAAATCGAGAACGGAATAGATCGTATCGGGATAAACCGTATATTCGACGCCTACGGGTTGTACGGACTGATTTTTACCGTCGGAAACCTTCATTTCCAGGCTTGTAAGGCGAGTCCCGTCCAACATGAGATTTGCACCTGTCGCGGAAATTCCGTTCTCCGTACCTTTGACGTCGACAAAGCCGCTGTCAAAGACGGACGAGAGATCCATGCGGAACGCAAACAAGCTGTCCTCATCGGGAAGAAGGGTAAGTCCGTTCAAAAGCTTTGCAATCGAGAAAGACGTTTCAACCGCCGTTCCGAGGTTGACGTCTCCGAACATAGCCGCAATCTCGTCTGCGATATATTTAAGCTCGCTCTCCGACGCAAGAATACGGAAGTTGCAGTCGGGAAGGTTGATACAATACCGCGCACCGTCATAGAACAGACCTACGCTGATGCGGAACGCTTTCAGATTGACTGCGAATTTCCATCCGCCGTCGTTCCATATCTTCGCGTTGGCATTGACGCGGAACGCGCTGTCTCCATGCCAAAGCGTTTTGAGATCGATATAATAGTTTTCACCCTCGATGAAGGGAATGAGCTGAGCAACGCCCGAAACGGCGTCGGAAATATCGGTGTACTCTCCCTCGGGAAGGAATTCGTATCCCTCGTCATGAAGGAGCACTTCCACGCCCTTGACTTCTACCTTCGCCATGGTTTCGAAAAGCCGCAAGGAGATCGTACCTACGGAAAGATCGACGAGCTCGTTGAGGAGAGGATCGATATTGAGGGAAACGCAAAGCGTTCCGTTCTCCTCGCGTACGTCTTCGAGCACGGTCTGATAGTCTATTTTGAAGAGCGCATAGACGATGTCGGCAAGTTTCGACTGTTCCTCGGTAGAGCCGAGTTCGTCGGTCAAGAGCGAAGTGAGATTTTCAAGCTGCGTCTTGACTTTGAGCGTACAGGGTTCGCCGTCGACCTCGAACAGATCGAGGTAGACGACCTCTTCCGCAATCGCGGCTCTTCCTTTCAGACTGACGGAGAACGCTTGCACCGCAAAGTCTGCGGAGATTACGTCGCCGATTCCGACTTCCGCTTTGACGGAAAAATTCTGATCGGCGTAAGAGATGGTAGCGCCCATTCTGTCCGCATAGACGAAGTCAAAGAGTTCATCCAGACAAGCGTCGATATTCGTCTCGTTCGTAACGACGGTCGGTTTGCTTCCGCCCTCTGTAAGGACGAGGTAGAGCGGTTCTCCCTCCACGGAAAGGCTCACTTCCAGACGGTCGAGCGTGATGCTATCTTCCTCGCGGAACACAAATTTCAGAGGAATTTTCGTATCCTCGAAGTCGAGCGAAACGCAGAGCGTCACCTCTTCCCCGTTCTTGACGAGTTCCCCGTCCGCAAAGTTTTCGAGAAATCCGAGCATGTCGTCCGAACCCTCTTCGGAAGGCGTCAACTTGTCTTCGAGCGACTTGATGAGCCGTTCGATCGTGATTCTACCTGCAAAATCATGATAACCGAGATAGAGTTTCTCGTCTACATAGCCGATGGTAATATCGCCCAGCCGCGCGATCAGTTCGAGCGGATCGAGTCCGAGATAAATATCTCCCGTGATATTTGCGTCACGGAACAAACCGTTTATGGAATAGGTCGCGCCTCCGGCAAGGACAGGCGAGAACGCTTCGAGAAGATAATCGGTTGCCTCGGGCTCGTCATCGGGAACGACGACGGACTCAGAATCCTTAAACTGATAGAAGAAGGAATAATAATCGGGTACTTTCGCGTCTCCGTAGGTATAATAACTGTCCGAAGTTGCGACCGCATGATCGGAAGAGATGACCGCGTTGAGTTTGAATCCGTAATTTTCGACGTAATGCGAAGAGATGACTTGCCAACGGTCGTTGAACACATACGTCGCCTCGATGGAGTGCATGTCGGGATAGTCTGCAAGTCCGCCCATCTGCTTCATTCTCGCACGGTAATAGGCAGAAGAGGTTTCCGTATCGAACGTAAACGTCTGAGAATAATACCCCTCCGCCGTTCTCGTAACTTCGGACGAACTGACGAGCGTATCTTCATTGATGAGGTAAGCGGAAAATTCCGTTCCGGCAAGTCCGTACAAGGGCATATACTCTTTTATCGTATAGACGTCGGGTTTTTCGTTCGACCATTCCATCGTCTCTTCATCCCAGTCCTTCGGATTTTTGGAGACGGGTTTTCTCATGACCGCCTTATTTCCCATAAAGCAGGTCTGACTGCACGTATTAACGAGAGAACTCGTGGAAATATCGGTAACGGTCATCACTCCGTCGGCATAGTTTTTGACGGAGCGAACGTGTTGCGTATAGGAAATGACGATCTTTGCGACAACATCGCTCGTCATCTCCACCTTATAGTTTTCCGTTTCGGAAAGGACTTTCGCCATATAGCCAAGGTTTTCAAGTCCCGTATGTAACGTAGGATCGTTGTCTTCGGGCAGATCGTACGTTACGCAATACTCCGATTTCTCATCCACGTCGATCGGGGGAAGCTGATTTTCACATCCGAACAAGGTGCCTGCGACCGCAGCCAACGTTCCCAAACAAATTGCAATTTTCTTTTTCATTTGCTTAATCATCCTGTTTCTAGTTTTTGACATAAACTATTCCACATTATAATGTAATTTTTTGGGAATGTCAACAAAATAAATGATATTGTCACAATAAAAAATGACAAAAAAAAGAACCTCATGAGAGGTTCTTTTTCCTTTTCTTTTCGATCGCTTTGAGCGCATACGCTTTCATGAGATCGAAGAGCGATTGTGCAAGTTTCCGCATTTTTTCTTCGGGGAGGAACTCCTTTGCGACGGACGGGAGCAACGAATAGAGCGTTGCGATGAGCGTTTCCATCTTCTCTTCCCCGGGAACGTCGAGATCTTCGAGTTCGACGATTCCTTCCAAAGCCGCGTCCGTCAGCTTTTTCTTGTAATAAAAATAGCAGACGAAAAACCAACCGACGAGAAGAACGAGCGCGACGGCAAGAATGATGAGTACGGTTTTCATGCTTATCTCTCCCTTGCGCCCTGTTCAATGAGGAAATCCTTGATTTTATGTTTGATTTCCCTCGCGTATGCCATCGCCTGCTCCGATTCCCCGTTCGAACTGCCTCGTTTGAGCGCAATGGTATTCGCCTCGCCGAGGGCGATCGCCGATTGCACGCCCTCGATGGTGAGCACCGCGATGCGTTCCCTTCGTTCCTTCTCTTCCGCCTCCTCCAATTCCCTTTGTTTCAGACTTTTCTGCAATCGGCTTGTCACAATGCCGAGCGCCGTGGTCGCGACGGAAACGACGATTCCGACGATCACTTCCAAAATAACCTGCATAGATATCCTTCCTGCGATGAAATTCCCGACTTTCATTCGACAGAAACAGTATATATGCCAAAGCCAAAAATTTGAAAATCAGTGACAAACGAATTTAACGCTTGCGGATACGCCGTTTCAGATTGTTTTTGATCGTTACACCGCTCCCTTTCAAGAACTTTCTGAGCACGATACGGAGCAATTTTTTGGACTCCTTGTCGAGACGAATCGCCTGATATATGAGATCGAACGACTTTTCGGGAACTTCCGCAAGATTTTTTACGTCAGCCTCCTCGATGATTCCGAAAAACGCGTCGACGAATTTCTTCTTCTCTTCGAGATCCATATCTCTAAGCGCCGCGCGGAGCGTTTCGTCAAAAAAATAACTCTGTCTCGTCCTGTCGTCTACGACGAGAGGCTGATCCCCGTCGATCTGCCACGAAAAAATATCATGCTGGAAGATTCCCCTATAATCGCTCTGTACGATCTTATATTCTTCGGAGTGTTCCAAAAGCATCCCGACGATGGAGCCCTGCGGTACGATGTCGATGACCTTTTTGCTGATTTTTTGATAATCGTCGCTCTGATAAAAATCTCCGCAAAAACCGGGACCGTCGTTATTAAAGACGGTTACGATTCTCTCTTGCACCTCTTGTCTGCACTTTGCGCTCGCGTAGACGGATAAGTTTCCGCCCTTGCTGTGTCCGCAGACGTACGTCGGCGCAGGGAACTTTCTTCCAATCGAATTGAGGTATCTGACCGCCTCTTTTTGCGCAGGCACGTCGCGATAACAGAGCATGAAATCCTCTTTCCAGCCGACGATGGAATCATCCGTACCCCGAAAAGCCACGCAGGAAACGCCCGTGGGGAGATGGAATGTAATCGCAGAGAATTGTTCCGTATCCGAAAAGGTACTGACGTAGTCGGAAAGCACGACGTCGGCAAACCGTTCGTATTTCGGAAGAATACGGAAAAGGTCGATGATTTGAGAAGGAATGACGAGTCCGAGCGAAGAAATGGACGGGTGGACGTCAAAGTATTTCGCACTCGCCTCAACCACGGAGAGCATGACGTCCTCCGAAATGACGTACCCGAAGTCGAGATACGAAATCTGCGAGAATATAAAATTATCGATCTCATTGAATGGCTTTTCCGCAAACGGAACTTGTCCGTATTCTTTGAGATAATCGAATAAATTTCCCATGTTACGCCTCCTGTCTCTTCTTAATATATATTATACCACGTTTTCCGAAAAATGCAACCTTCATTTCTTACACAAACGGAAAATCGGGCAAACCGAACGGTTTGTCCGAAGAAGTCAAGTTTTCTTTTCCGAAAGCTTACGGGAGAATTTGTCTTTTCTCGTATCGGTTGGAATCGCGGTAGGATAGATCCCGTCGAAACAGGAAGAGCAGTATGCGTCCGAACAGACGAGCTCACTGAGCGATTCGATGGGAAGATACGCGAGCGAATCGACGCCGATGATCTCTGCGATTTCCTCCACGCTGTGACGGTTTGCGATGAGATTTTCTTCCGAATCGATGTCCGTTCCGTAATAACAGGGGTGCAGGAACGGGGGCGAAGAGATGCGCATATGGATCTCCTTTGCGCCCGCTTCGCGCAAAAGCTTTACGATGCGTCTGCTCGTCGTACCGCGCACGATAGAATCGTCGATGAGGACGACGCGTTTCCCCTTTAAGACGCATTCGATGGGGCTCAGTTTGATTTTTACCTGATCGATGCGCGATTGATCGGGAGAGATAAACGTCCTGCCGATATATTTGTTTTTCATGAGACCTATCTCATAGGGAATCCCCGATTCTTCCGAATAACCGATCGCGGCGTCGAGACCGCTGTCGGGAACGCCAATTACGACGTCCGCCTCGACGGGCAACGTCTTTGCGAGAATGCGCCCTGCAATCTTTCTCGAACGGTGAACACACACGCCGTCGATTACGGAATCGGGACGGGCAAAGTAAATATATTCGAAAATACAGGACTTTTTCGGCTTCGCTCCGCAATGATCGCGGATTGAAGCGCTCCCCTCACGATCGAATACGAGAATTTCGCCCGGTTCCAGATCGCGGACAAACTGTGCCCCGACGGCATGCAACGCGCACGACTCCGACGCAACGACGATCGAGCCGTCCTGCATACGACCGTAGCAGAGCGGACGGAACCCGTGCGGATCTCTCGCCGCAATGAGTTTTGTCGCAGACATCAGTACGAGTGAGTACGCACCCTCGAAACGGTACATCGCCCTGTTTAACGCGTCCTCGATGGAAGGCGCCGTCAGCCTTTCTTTCGTGACGAGGTAGGCGATGGTCTCCGTGTCGGACGTGGTATGAAAGATCGCGCCCGTCAGTTCGAGCTCGTTGCGAAGATCGAACGCATTGCTCAGATTTCCGTTGTGAGCGATCGCCATCTTGCCCTTCTGATGATTGACCTGAATGGGTTGACAGTTGTTTCTCGTCGCCGTTCCCGTCGTACTGTAACGAACGTGACCGATTGCAATCGTCCCTTCCGAAAGAGAGGACAGAGAAAGCGAATCGAACACTTCGGAGACGAGCCCCACGTCCTTATGAGAGGAAAACACGCCGTCGTCGTTGACGACGATTCCGCAACTTTCCTGTCCGCGGTGTTGCAGAGCATACAGTCCGTAATAGACGGTCTCGGCTATTTTGTAGGAGTTGGGGGAGATGATGCCGAACACTCCGCACTCTTCATGAATCGCCATGGTTATTTTCCGCTCGCTCCGTAGTTGGAAAGCACTCTCGCGGACGGATCGTTTACGTCGCACCCTTCCCATTCCTTGTTGGGCATCCAGAAATCGACGATCATTTCCGCCTGATCGGGATAATATTTTTCAAAGAGCTCGCGATAGAGAAGGGATTCCTTCGTAAAAGGCGTCGCATGCGCATATCGTTTGCGCTTTGTTTCAAATTCCTCGTCGGTATAATATCCGTTTGCATACGCTTTGAGGTAATCCACCATGGAATGCCCAACCGCGTCGGAGAAAGCCGCCTTTTCACGGTACAGAATGTCGCTTGGAAGATAATCCCCCTCAAACGCATGGCGAAGCAGATATTTTCCCTTGTTATATCTGTTGAGTTTGAGTTCGGGGTTGACGGACATGACGTATTCCACGAAATCGAGATCGCCGAACGGCACTCTCGCCTCCAAAGAGTTGACGGAAATACATCTGTCCGCACGAAGCACGTCGTACATGTGCAATTCTCCGATACGTTTTTCCGCCTCTTTCTGGAACGCCTCGGCGTTCGGAGCGAAATCGGTATATTTATAGCCGAACAATTCGTCTGAAATTTCACCCGTCAGAAGAACGCGTATATCCGTATTTTCATGGATATACTTACATACGAGATACATTCCCATGCTTGCGCGAACGGTCGTAATATCGTACGTTCCGAGAATGGAGACGACCTTTTCGAGCGAAGAGAGAACGAGTTCTCGGTCGATGATGACTTCGGTATGCTCGCTGCCGATGTAGTCCGCCACCTGCTTTGCGTATTTGAGGTCGATCGCGTCGCCCGTCATGCCGATTGCAAACGTTCTGATGGGCGTTTTGCTCTTCTTCTGTGCAATGGCGCACACGAGGGACGAATCGAGTCCGCCCGAAAGGAGAAAACCGACCTTTGCGTCCGCGACGAGCCGTTTTTCCACGCCCGAAACGAGTTTATCGTGAATGTTCTTGCACACCGTTTCGAGATCGTCGGGAAGCACGCTTTTCGCCTTGGAAATATTCGAATAGCAGACGAATTTTCCGTCCTTGTAATAGTGCCCGGGAGGGAACGGGAAAATCTTTCCCTTCGTGAGCGGAACGAGGTTCTTCGCCTCGCTCGCAAACGCGATCTTTCCGTCGAGATAGGTATAGTACAGGGGTCTGATTCCGATGGGATCGCGCGCGGCGATATATTCGTCCGTTTCCCCGTCGTATATCACGCAGGCAAATTCCGCGTCGAGTTTTTCAAACAGGGCTACCCCGTACTCTTCGTACATGGGCAAAAGGATTTCACAGTCGGAATCGGAACGGAACGTATAGCCTTTCTCGCGCAACTTCATTCGTTCTTTTTCAAACCCGTACAATTCGCCGTTGCACACCGCGAGACGTTTGCCGAGCGAAAAAGGTTGCATGCCCTTTTCGTCCAACCCCATGATGGCGAGGCGGTGGAATCCCATATAACCGCTTTTCAGTTCTTCGAAACGGTACATATCGGGCCCTCGCGATACCGTTTTCATAAACGCTCTGTGCGCCTCTTCGAACGAGACGCTCTTACTTGTCAAACAAAAAATCGAACACATAGCAACTCTCTCAGTTATTCGTATACATCTGTTTATAAGGATTGTCCGTGTCCGGCGTCAACTTATAAAACGTATGGTCAAGGATCTCTTTTTCGCTTAGGGAATACAGTCTGCAATAATCCGCGATGACGTCCTTGATTTCGGGATCGCTCACGCCGTAAAGCTTTTCGGCTTTGACTTGCTTGGGAAGTAAGTTGGGGAGTTTATCCGTTCTGAGATAAATCTGTCCGCCGTGCATTCCGGTACCGCAAAAATTTCCGGCGACGTCCTTTTCGTTTTCGGTGAGTCCCAGGACGATGATGATACCGCCTGCCTGATACTCTCCGAGGAAAGAGCCGACCTTTCCCCCGATGACGACGACGGGCTTATTATCCTGATACGCCTTCATATGAATGCCGACGCGATAGCCTGCGTCTCCTCCCGTATAGATCCTGCCTCCGCGCATAGCAAAGCCGAGCGCGTCTCCTCCGTTTCCGGAAATGACGATTTTTCCCGCATTCATGGTGTCGCCCGTAGCGTCCTGCGCGTTGCCGTTGACGAAAATCTGCGCGCCGTTCAGATATGCGCCGAGCGCGTTCCCGGGCGTGCCGTTAACGGTGATGATTTTATCCCCGATGCCTGCGCCGATATAGCGCTGACCGAGACAGTCGTTGACGGTGATTTCTTTTTCTTTGGTTTCTCGGATGACTTCGTTCAATCTCTGAAAGTGGAGCATCGCTCCTGCCGTGATCACTAACATCCTTACACCTCCTTCGTAAAATTCTCTCTGCGGTACGTTTTCGAAAACGCCGCGAGCTGAGGTCTCGTTTTGAGCAAATCGAAATCCACCTCGCAGAGGGGAGTGCGGTTTCTGATGAGGGAAGTATAAATTCCTGCGCGGGATACGTCTCCGATGAGGATAAATCCCTTCAATACGCCGTCCTGACAGAACAGTTTTTTATAATTTCCGTCTTTATGCTCTTTATAAACCTCTCCCTCATAGACGCCTGCGGTCATCATGTGCAGTCCGAACAGTCCCATAGCGTTCATGGGGATCGCCTGATCGAAGGAAACGTCTCCCCCCGCCATGTTGACGCCTGCCGTTCTTCCCTGAAACGCGGCGTTGGGAAGGAGCGCGAGCACTCTGTCAACGCCTGCCGTAATGTCGTGCGAAATGGCGCAATCGCCTGCGGCATAGACGTCCGCAAGGGAAGTTTCCTGCTTTTCGTTACAGCAAATTCCCCTCTCGCATGCTCCTCCTGCTTCTTTGACGAGCTCGATATTTGCGCGCACGCCGACGGCGAGCACGAGTTTATCGAAGGAAAGCGTCTTTCCGCTCTTCATCGTCGCGCTGTTTGATTCGAATTTAACCGCGCTGTCCGAAAGACAGAATTTCACGCCGAGCCCTTCGAGATAGGTCTGAACGATACGGGAACCCTCTTCGTCGAGAATGCTGGGCAAGATTCTGTCCGCCATATCCACGGCCGTCACGCTGTTTACGCGAGAGAGAATGCCTTCCACGCATTTGAGTCCGATGAGTCCTGCGCCGATGACGAGCACGTTGTCCGTCTTGACAAAATCGCGTTCGATGCGGAGCGCGTCGTCCATCGTCATAAAGGAATAGCTTTGTTCCACGCGGTCAAGTCCTTCCATGGGAGGAACGAACGGACGAGACCCCGTAGCGACGAGCAATTTGTCATATCCGACCGTCTCCCCCGTAGAGAGCGTCACGGTCTTTTCTTTCGCGTCGATCTTCTCGGCGCGCACGCCGAGTTTTGTCTGCACGCCGTTTACCTCGTACCAATCGGAAGGGCGGTATTTCATGTGTTCTTCGTCCGTCTTTCCGTACAGATAATAGGAGATCAGAGGTCTGCCGTAAGTAAAGTGCGTTTCGTCGGAAACGAGAAGAATCGTTCCTTCCTTATCGAGAGAGCGAATGCCTTCCACCGCATGAATTGCGGCGGTTGAATTACCGATGATTACATATCTTTTCATATCAGTCACGCTCCTCATAGACGATTGCCCTGTTGGGACAGTGTGCTACGCAGTTGGGTTCTCCGCAGAGATTTTTCGTGCAGAGCTCGCATTTTTGGGCGACGTGTCCATCCCCGTCGGGCATGACCGCGCCGTAAGGACAGACGAGCACGCAGGTAAAGCACCCCACGCATTTGTTTCGGTCGATCTCCACGACGCCGCTTTCCGAACGAGAGAGCGCGCCTGCGATACAGCTGTTTACGCAAATCGCATCCTTACAATGTCTGCAATTCACTGCAAAATGAACGTTCTTTCCGTCCTCCACTCTGATTTTGGGATGAATGGTTTTTCCCTTCAACGCCTTTACCATATCCGTCATTCCGGAATTTGCAAAGGCGCATTCATATTCACACAGATGGCATCCGAGACACCATTTTTCTTCTACATATATTCTTTTCATAGCGTCTCCTTAAAGCGATTCGCCCGCATAGCGAATGCCGAGAATTTTGAGCTCGGTCTCGTTGAGCCCTACGCCGCGGAGCATAAGTCTGTTTCCTCGAAGCGCCTCGATGGAGTTGATTCCCATACCGCCCATGATCTCCTGAATCTCGTGATTCCATGCCGTGAGCAAATTGACGAGCCTCTGCGAAGCGATATTCGGATTGAGCCTTTTGACGAGTTCGGGATCCTGCGTCGCGATGCCCCAGTTGCATTTACCCGTGTTACAGGTGCGGCAGAGGTGACAGCCCATGGCGAGTACCGCCGCCGTCGCAATATAACAAGCGTCTGCGCCGAGCGCGACCGCCTTGACGACGTCAGCCGCCGAACGAATGGAACCTCCGACCACGATGGAAACGTTGTCGCGGATCCCCTCTTCGCGGAGCCTCTGATCGACGGACGCAAGCGCAAGTTCGATGGGGATTCCCACGTTGTCGCGAATGCGCGTAGGCGCCGCGCCCGTACCGCCGCGGAATCCGTCGATTGCGATGATGTCCGCACCGCTGCGCGCGATGCCGCTTGCGATTGCGGCGCAGTTATGTACGGCGGCAACCTTGACGATGACGGGTTTCTGATAGCCCGTAGCCTCTTTCAAGGAATAGATGAGCTGACGCAAATCCTCAATGGAATAAATATCGTGATGAGGAGCCGGGGAAATCGCATCCACGCCCTGCGGAATCATACGGGTTGCGGAGACGTCCTCGGTGATTTTCGCTCCGGGAAGATGTCCGCCGATACCGGGTTTCGCGCCCTGTCCCATTTTAATCTCGATTGCAGCTCCCGCTTCGAGGTAATCCTTAAAGACGCCGAATCTGCCCGAGGCGACCTGTACGATGGTGTTTTCCCCGTACTGATAGAAATCCTTATGAAGTCCGCCCTCGCCCGTGTTGTAATACGTTCCGAGCGCTTTTGCGGCGCGCGCGAGCGACTCGTGCGCGTTGTAGGAAATCGAGCCGTAGCTCATGGCGGAGAACATGACGGGCAAATTGAGTTTGAGGGAAGGCGACATGGTATCCACGAGCTTCCCGTTCTGATCGCGCACGACTTCGCATTTTCTCTTGCCGAGATACACGGTCGTTTCCATCGGCTCGCGCAGGGGGTCGATGGAAGGGTTGGTAACCTGCGACGCGTTGAGCAGAATTTTATCCCAGTAGACGGGGAAATTCTTGGGATTTCCCATCGCCGAGAGGAGCACACCTCCCGAATTTGCCTGGCGAAATACTTCGTTGACCGTCTGCATATCCCAGTTGGCATTCTCGCGATAGGTATCTCCCGAACGCACGATTTTCAAGGCATGCGTGGGACAGAGACAGACGCAACGATGACAATTCACGCAGAGCGTACTGTCTGCAATCATTTTTTTATTTTCTTCGTCATAACGGTGCACCCTGTTCGCGCACTGTCTTTCGCAGACGCGGCAAGCGATGCAGTTATCCTGATTTCTGACGACTTCGTATTCGGGATAGATGAAGGTATTCATGCGTTTACGCCTCCTTTGAGCGTGTAGATGACCGCCTCTCCTCCTGCGGGGGAATAGATCGTATCCACGCTCGGTTCGATCACGCGGATCGCGCATTCTTCGCTTGCGATATACGCTTTATCTCCCTTCTCCGCACATACCATCGAACGGAGTTTCAACCTGTCGTTGAGCGCCATAAGTCCGCCGTGGAATCCCAAAATGATGGAGAACGGCCCCGTGATGAGAAGTTCGGGGAACATACGGCGAAGAAGTTGTTCCTGCGCTCTGTCCTCTTCCCCTTTCGTTTCGATGGTTGACCAGAAGGACGCCGCGACGACTTTTGCCGCCTCCTGCAAGGTGAGCCCTTTCTTTCTCAACAGGAAATCGAAGATATAGGTGATGACTTCGGTATCCGTCTGTAAATTACATTTATAGCCGAACATCTCGATGTAGCGGCGGTTCGCGTCGTACGAGGAGATTTCTCCGTTGTGGACGATGGAATAGTCGAGAAGTCCGAACGGATGCGCGCCGCCCCACCATCCGGGCGTATTCGTGGGGTATCTGCCGTGACACGTCCAGGAATATCCCTCGTATTCTTCGAGTTTATAGAATCTGCCGACGTCTTCGGGGAATCCGACGGCTTTGAAAATACCCATATTTTTACCGCTTGAAAAGATAAACGCGCCCTTCACCGTGGTATTGATGTGAAATACGCAACGGGCGACGTACTCGCTCTCGTCAAGCTGACTTGCCTCCAATTTTCTCGGAAGAGGAGACACGAAATAACGGAAAATAAGCGGTTCGTCTTTAATGGATGCCACTTTTCTCGTCTGAATCGGCGAATAGTACGCAATCTCGAAATGCTGTTTCAAAAATTCTTCCGCCTCGTGTTGGGAAGAAGCGTTATCGTAAAACAGATGAAATGCGTAAAAGTCTTTGAAGTCGGGATAAATGCCGTAGCCTGCAAATCCTCCGCCGAGACCGTTGGAACGGTCGTGCATGGTCGCAATGGAGTCGATCATACACTGTCCGCTGATTTTTTTACCGCTTCTGTCGATCACGCCCGAAATGGCGCAACCGGAAGGGTTTCTGAATTCTCCCTCTTTAAGTAACATGATACTACCTCTACATAGTTTATTCTTTCTCGCCCTTACATAGAAAAGAGGATAAATATAAAACTTATCCCCTTTCCCTATGTAGAGAGAGTGTGTGAGTAAAGTTATTCAGCCTCGTCCTGCAATGCGTCGTAACCGCTTGCGCCGGTACGAACCTTGACGACGTTCTCTACGTTGTAGACGAAGATCTTGCCGTCGCCGATGTGTCCGGTATAGAGCGCTTTTCTCGCCGTTTCGACTACGGTTTCTACGGGAACCTTGGAGACGACGACTTCTACTTTTACTTTGGGAAGAAGGCTCATCTCGATGGGAACGCCGCGATACATCTCGGTAGCGCCCTTCTGAACGCCGCATCCGAGTACCTGCGTAACGGTAAGTCCGGTAACGCCGATTTGTTCAAGCGCGGTTTTAAGTGCTTCGAGTCTGGGCTGTTTTGTGATGATGACGATCTTGCTCATCTTCGCGTCGACTGCGGATGCAACGACGGGAACGGATGTTTCGACAACTTCTACGCCGGTACCCTCAGGCTCGCCCTCTGCAAGGATCTCACTGTTAAGCGATACTGCGGTGAAGTCGGCATATGCGGAAGGCATACCGTGTTCCATCTTGTCGAGCCCTTCGATCTCTTCCGTTCTGGAAACGCGAATTCCCTTCTGAACTTTCGAAAGGATAAAGAAGGTTGCAATCATTGTGACGGCTGCCCAAGCGGCTACCGTTACGAATCCGAGGAGCTGTAAACCAAGCTGCGTGAAGTGTCCCGTCATGAAGAGACCGCCGTCTGCAAGTCCCCAGTAAGCCGCAAGCTCGGGATCTGCGAAGAGACCGACTGCGATCGTACCCCAGATACCGTTTGCCATGTGAACGCCGACTGCACCGACGGGATCGTCGATATGTAACTTTTTATCGAGACCTTCGACGACGACGACGACAAGAATGCCTGCGACAAAACCGATGATAACGGAAGCCCATGCAGGAACGACTGCGCAGGGAGCGGTGATTGCTACGAGTCCTGCCAAAGATGCGTTCAAGGTCATGGAGACGTCAGGTTTGCCGTTTTTGATCCAGGTATAGCACATGCATGCACAGGACGCAACGGCGGGAGCGATGGTCGTATTGATAAAGATCTGACCCAAAGAGAGGGTGGAGTTTGCGGCTGCGCCGTTGAAACCGTACCAACCGAACCAGAGAATGAAGCAACCGAGTGCGCCGAGCGTCAGGGAGTGTCCGGGAATCGCGTTGACTTTCACGACTTTGCCCTTTGCGTCTCTCGTATATTTTCCGATACGGGGACCGAGGAAGATCGCACCGACGAGTGCTGCGATACCGCCGACCATGTGAATTGCGGTGGAACCTGCAAAGTCATGGAACCCGAGCTGAGCGAGCCAGCCGCCGCCCCAGATCCAGTGCGCTTCCACAGGATAAACCACAAGGCTCATAATGAAGGAATACACGCAATACGATGAGAACTTCGTTCTTTCAGCCATAGCACCCGAGACGATGGTTGCGGTCGTCGCGCAGAACACAAGGTTGAACACGAACTGGGAAACGTAGCTGTAATTTCCCGTTTCAGCCGCCACCTTGAACTGGGTGATCCAGTCAAAGTTGGGAAGTCCCAAAAATCCGCCGAGGGCGTCCTCGCCCAACAGCAAGCCGGCACCGAGGAGCAGGAACGCTACCGTACCGATGCAGAAGTCCATCAGGTTTTTCATGATAATGTTGCCTGCGTTCTTTGCTCTCGTGAAACCGGTTTCAACCATGGCGAAACCTGCTTGCATGAAGAACACGAGTGCGGCACCTATCAAGTACCAAACCTCAAATGTCATAAGAGTTTACCTCCAAAATAAAATACAAAGTTCTATTCTCTCAAATGATTACTCGACGGAAAAGAGAATGTCGACGTAATCGGGCATGGGCCAATATTCCTTGGAAGTCAAGCCTTCCATTTCATCGGCATACTTTCTGACTTCGTTCATTGCCGGAACGACGTCGTAAGCGAATGCCTTGGAGCCCTCTTCGGTTTCCATTGCCTCAGCCGCTTTGAGTTTGCCTTCGAGCGACTTGATCGCACGGTACATTGCGTCGTTCAGGTCGGAAAGAGTCGAGATGAGTTCCTTATCTGCCGCAACGCTCGCACCGAAGCTTGCCTTGCCGCCTGCAATGGAACAAAGATCGGCGATATAACCGTTGACTGCGGGATAGATCTGTTTCATTGCCATGTCGATGGTCGTCTTTGCCTCGATGGCGATGATCTTATTGTAGTTTTCCTGCATGATCTCCGTACGGGAAACGACTTCTCTTGCGGAGAACACGCCGTGCTTTTCAAAGAGCTTAATGTTCTTCTCGGCAGAGAAATGAGGAAGCGCGTCCGCGGTATTTTTGAGGTTGAGAAGTCCTCTTCTCTCCGCCTCTTTCTCCCACTCTGTGGAATATCCGTTGCCGTTGAAGATGATGCGCTGATGCGCCGTGAGTTCGCGCTCTACGAGCGTCTGCAACGCGAGATTGAAATCGGAAGCCTTTTCGAGCTCGGATGCAAACTGATCGAGTTCCTCCGCCACGATGGTATTGAGAACGATGTTGGGACCCGAAATGGAGAACGTAGAGCCGAGCATTCTGAATTCGAACTTATTGCCCGTAAACGCGAACGGAGACGTTCTGTTTCTGTCGGTGGAATCTTTGGGGAAGACGGGAAGGACGTCTACGCCGAGACGCATCTTCGTCTTTTGGGAAGAGGTCGCCTTTTCGTGATGCACGATGGAATCGACGATAGACTGCAATTCGTCGCCGAGGAACATGGAGATGATTGCAGGAGGCGCTTCGTTCGCACCGAGTCTGTGATCGTTTCCCGCGCTCGCAACGGATACGCGGAGCAGATCCTGATATTCGTCCACCGCCTTGACGACTGCGGTCAGGAACAGCATGAACTGTGCGTTATCCGCAGGCGTTTTTCCGGGATCGAGAAGGTTGAGTCCCGTGTTGGTGCTCATCGACCAGTTGTTGTGCTTGCCTGAACCGTTGATTCCCTCGAAGGGTTTCTCGTGAAGGAGACAAACCATTCCGTGCTTTTGCGCGACCTTTTTCATGATTTCCATCGTGAGCTGGTTATGATCGGTCGCAACGTTGGTCGTGGAGAAGATGGGCGCAAGCTCATGCTGTGCGGGAGCGACTTCGTTGTGCTTTGTCTTTGCGAGGATACCGAGCTTCCAGAGTTCTTCGTCGAGCTCCTTCATGAATGCGGACACTCTCGTCTTGATCGAACCGAAGTAGTGATCTTCGAGTTCCTGTCCCTTGGGAGACATCGCGCCGAACAGCGTTCTTCCCGTGAGTTTCAAATCCTCTCTCTCTTCGTATACTTTCTGATCGATGAGGAAATATTCCTGTTCGGGACCTACGGTAGAAGCAACTCTCTTCGCGTCGGTGTTGCCGAACAATCTCAGAATACGGATCGCCTGCTTGGAAAGGGCGTCCATACTGCGAAGAAGCGGTGTCTTTTTATCGAGCACTTCTCCCGTATAGGAACAGAACGCAGTCGGGATATACAGCGATCCGTCTCTGACAAACGCATAGGACGTGGGATCCCATGCCGTATAGCCTCTTGCTTCAAACGTGGCGCGGATGCCGCCCGAAGGGAAAGACGATGCGTCGGGTTCTCCGACGACAAGTTCTTTACCCGAAAAACTCATGATGACTTTTCCGTCCGACGTGGGATTGATGAATCCGTCGTGCTTTTCGGCGGTAACGCCCGTCATAGGCTGGAACCAATGCGTGAAATGAGTCGCTCCCTTTTCAAGCGCCCACTCCTTCATGGCATGTGCGACGACGTTTGCAAGATCGATGTCAAGCGGTTCGCCGTTCTCGATCGTCTTCTTCAAAGACTTGTATACGTCTTTGGGAAGTTTTTCCTGCATAACGGTCTCGTTGAATACGTTTTCTCCAAACAACTCGGGAATGTTCATAGTGATTACCTCTCTTTTATAAATTTTAGTTATACCACATATAAGATAAGCTATTGTTATACCTCATAACCTCTCTTGAACGTACTCTATTATATTCATGACAAAATAAGATGTCAAACAAATGAAAACACTTTATATTTTGCAAATACTTCTATACGGTATAAGTTTAGCTTATATTATGAAATATGCGAAAGGCAGGCTTTCGGCATGAAAACTTACTTTTTCCGACAAAGCCCGCAACTAAGCCATAAATGCAAAAAGAGGCATAGCCGCGCTATCCCTCTTTAACGGTTTTCTCTGCATGCTGAGCTTATTTCTCTTCTTTTTCAAAAAACGCCACGCCGAACGCACCCGGACCGAGATGCACGCCGATCGTACTTCCGACGGCGTAGAAAGGAATAACCTGACGCCCTCACATAGTTCCGAACTGTCGCAAATATATTTTTGAGCGATTTCTGCATTCAATCCCGTCCACAACACGCCGTAAGGCATGGAAAAATCAACCCATCCGCCTTTCGTTGCCTTTTCAATCGCCTCTTCAAATCGGAACGGGGAAATTTGCGACGTTTTGGGGAGCTCCCTTTCCCTCATCAACTTTTGATAGAATTGTTGTTTTGTCAACGTTTCTCCGTCATAATATTCCTCGTTTCCAGACGTGATTACCATCGGAACCATTCCGATTCCGAGTTCCCTTGCCTCTGCCGCGTCGAAATCTGCATCCGTTATGATTTTGCATATTCTTCTGCTTGTAGATTTTTTAGTTTCTCATCTCGTTCCCACACAATCATTACTCTATCCATTCCGCCTCGATTGCTTCTGTTTTTCCCGTTATTCCCTTTTGAAACCTCCTGCCCGATGGACTTATCGCCATTCTGCACTCTGTTTCAGCGTTTTCGGAATACTTTCCTTTGTCTTTACTCAAACGGTGACATTACACTTTTTATTTTCACACAACGAATCAACAGCTTTGACAAATCGTATCGTTCCGATTCTCTCAACCCGATACCGCATTTATATTAAGAAAATACAATAATGTATCGACAAGTCATCAATACCTATCGAAAAGCCGCCTTTATTCTATCAATCATTCCGCCCGACATAATATTCCGGAAATGCAATCTACTGCGTTCTGCTTCAACAACCTTTTTATTTTAACCATGATTTGCCGATAAGCGGTACGTCGTCAATTATGTTTTCAGCCTTATCAGTACACCGTGTTCGGAGTATGTCGATATGCAACACCTTATCAATGATGTTTTCAAATCAATCGTCCCCATTATCACACCGTGTGCCGATATGTATCATTGTTTCGTCAATGAGCATGCAAGAAAACATTATTGGATATAGAATTAAGTTATTAAGAGAAAAGGCAAAGCTATCACAAGCAAAACTTGCTACGGCGCTTGGCGATGTAAAACAACCCGTTCTTGCTCGTTATGAGCTTGGCTCTATTATGCCATCCTACCCCGTGCTTGTTAAAATTGCCGATTACTTTGACGTGTCAACCGACTATCTTCTTGGTAGAACGGACAATCCCGAAGGAAAACTTTACGGACAACCTAAATTAGAAAATTCAGACCGTATGCAAGATTTTATTGAGATGTGTTTTGACCCAAGCACCAACGCACACGCAAAACTCAAAGAAACATTAAAGAAAATGCTTGAAGAACAACAAAAATAATTTTAATATGACGATAATTATCATATTTAATGTGCTAAAATATAAATAATAGGAGGCAAATCAAATGAAAGCAGTTATATACGCGCGATATTCTTCGGACAGTCAACGCGAAGAATCTATTGAAGGTCAACTTCGTGAATGCTTGGAATTTGCGAATAAAATCGGTGTGGACGTCGTTGCAAATTATATAGACCGTGCAATGACGGCAACGTCGGATAATCGCCCCGATTTCCAACGTATGGTTAAAGATAGTTATAAGCACTGCTTTGATATGATTATCGTTTGGAAATTAGACCGCTTTTCTCGTGATAGATACGACTCTGCTCATTACAAACATATACTTAAAAAGAACGGCGTTAAAGTAGTTTCGGCAAAAGAAAACATTAGCGAAGGTCCT
>JAGAIP010000020.1 GCA_017626495.1 Clostridia bacterium
AGAACTCAGAGAACTCAGAGAACTCAGAGAACTCAGAGAACTCAGAGAACTCAGAGAACTCAGAGAACTCAGAGAACTCAGAGAACTCAGAGAACTCAGAGAACTCAGAGAACTCAGAGAACTCAGAGAACTCAGAAAACTCAGAGCAATATGAGGGATGTGAGGGATTTTTGGGAGGTTTAATTTTGCAATACTTCGGTTATTTTTTGAGAGTTTGTTAACGGCTCCGAGGAGCCAAGTGTTTAATCCGTTAAAAATATGATGTTTAGTATGAAAATTTAACACTAAAAATTTGGTCAAGCCGCTGAAATTCAGTAACTTTATAGGCATTCCACTACACATAAAGTTATGCTGATTTTCGAACTACTTGACCAATATGAGGGCATCTGCCGGAGAGCTTTCTTCGGTTGCGGTGCAAAGTTAAACAAAACTTTCAAGACAAACATCATCGAGATACTGATTTTAATCATGTGCATACCGCGAAAGATAAACTTTCTTCAGCTTGGACGCTACGGAAGACGTGGAGAGCAACGCTATCGTCAGACTTTCCGTAAGGATTTCGGCTGGGTGTGCTTCAATATGAATCTCGCCGCCGACCGTTTCCAGTATGGTATGAAACGACTGGCTATCGCCATCGATCCGAGCTATGTCTCCAAAGCGGGTAAGAAGACAGACCATATCGGTCGCTTTTGGTCAGGATGCGCCTCGGCTGTCAAGCACGGACTTGAGATACTCGGTATCGCTGTGATCGATGCAGACATCAAGGACGCGATGATGCTTCGTGCCGTGCAGACTCTCAACGCGACAGAACTCAAAGCCAAGGATATGACGTTGAGCCAGTGGTATCTGTCCGTATTGGAGAAGTACCGTGCCGATTTATTGAAAATCACTTCATTGCTCGTTGCCGATGCAGCTTTCTCCGTACTGCCGTTTGTCGAGGGACTGAAAGAAATCGGTTTCTCCCTGATAAGCCGTCTGCGTTCCAATGCTGTGCTGTATTATATCTACGAAGGTCCGCGTACCGGTAAAAGAGGTCGCCCCAAGACCAAGGACGGCAAGATTGACTTTTCCTGTCCTGACAAAAGTAGAATGGCCCGGCTTGACATCGCACCCGAAGAAGGCGAAGCCTTTGAACTTGTGGCATGGTGTAAGTCTCTGAAGCAGAAAATCCGGTTGGTAATCCATTACCTGCCCGGTGGCGGACTCCGACTGTATTTCTCGACCGATACCTCTGTCAGCGGCAAAGATGTATATGACATTTATCGGACACGGTTCCAGATCGAGTTCTGTTTCCGTGATGGTCACCAGTTCACAGGATTGCTCGACTGTCAGGCACGCGATGAAAAAGCTTTGGATTTTGCCTATAACGCTTCGCTTGCCGCCGTCAACATCACAAAGGTGCTCAGGAAGCAGACGAAGATACCTTTCTCAATTGGTCAAATTAAGTCTCTGATGGTCAACGCTCATTTCATAAAAAGATTTTTTGACCTGAGCGGAATTGACCCGAACAAGACTTTAAATGCTAAACTTGTCAAAGAACTCTTTGGCTTGGCGGTGGATGCCGCTTAGCCTATG
>JAGAIP010000003.1 GCA_017626495.1 Clostridia bacterium
ACTTAATTCATCCATTTCCTTGGATTCTCCTTTGATATTCTGTTTACGGTTGGCGCCATATTCATTATATCAAGGGAGTTATTTTCTGTCCATAGCTATAAGCTTTTTATCCCCACGCCTAGCGTGGGGTTTTCTTTACAATGAAAAACGACTGTTTTGGTCAAAACAGTCGTTTTTGGTGCACCTTCAGGGACTCGAACCCTGGGCCCATTGATTAAGAGTCAATTGCTCTACCAGCTGAGCTAAAGGTGCATATTGGTGATCCATCCGAGAATCGAACCCGGGACACCGTGATTAAAAGTCACGTGCTCTACCGACTGAGCTAATGGACCATGGTGGCTGGGGTGGCAAGATTCGAACTTACGAATATCGGAATCAAAATCCGGTGCCTTACCGCTTGGCGACACCCCAATCTAAATTTTATGGGGCGGGCGACAAGAATCGAACTTGCGACCTCCAGGGCCACAATCTGGCGCTCTAACCAACTGAGCTACGCCCGCCATAAAATTTTGGTGCGCCTGAAGAGATTCGAACCCCTGACACACGGCTTAGAAGGCCGTTGCTCTATCCAACTGAGCTACAGGCGCATATTCTGCTCGTCCTATCCTTATTCTCGGCTTGCGATGGTTTTGGAGCGGGTGATGGGAATCGGACCCACGCAAGCAGCTTGGAAGGCTGCCATTCTACCATTGAACTACACCCGCATTCCGATGTCATTCGCCTCTCGCTTAATGCTCATGTATTATAACAAACCCGTTTCGTATTGTCAACCGAATTTCACAACTTTTTTCCAAAATTTTTGAATTTTTTTATCGAATCGGAACAATGGTCGGAACGACCTTTTTTCCGTGAATACACAGGTAACAATAGCTTTTATCAATCGAATAACGCGTCATACATCCCGGATTGACCGTAAGCACGCCGCCGATCTCTTCGATTCTCGCCTCGTGCGTATGTCCGTAGAGCGCAATATCGCAGTCGAGCTCCTTCGCGCGATACGCGAGCCTTTCGAGCGACGATTTCACGCCGTATCTGTGTCCGTGACACATAAAGATGCGGTGCCCCTCGATTTCGAGGATTTGTTCATCCCCCATCGGATAAAAATCACAGTTCCCCACGACGCGATACGTCTTATCGGGATAGAGCGCGCTCACTTCCTTCATATCCGTAGTGACGTCTCCGAGGTGAACGATATAATCGCTTTCCGAAAGAACGGTTGCAAGTTTATCTATGTCGGCTTTATTTCCGTGCGTATCGGAGAGAATAATCATCGTCGTCATATCGTCTCTCCGAGTTTTGCGTAAAGCTGTCTGAGCGCTCTCGCCCTATGCGAAACGGAGTTCTTTTCTTCCGGCGTCGCGAGACCGAAGGGTTTTCTGATTTCAGTGGAATAGAAATACGGATCGTATCCGAATCCGTTTTCCCCCTGCGGTTCATCCATGAAAACGCCGTCCGTTCTGCCCTCTCCGAAAAGATATGTTCCGTCGGGATAGGCGAGCGCGACGGCGCAGAAATAATATGCGGAACGATCTTTTCCCTGCAAATTCTTTTTGAGCAGGAGATTGTTCTCCTCGTCGTTTCCGTGATTTCCGGCATAGCGTGCAGAAAAGATGCCGGGCGCGCCTCCCAGCGCGTCGCAACAGATTCCGCTATCGTCAGCAAGCGCGGGAACGCCGAGCGCCTTAGCGACCGCCGTCGCCTTCAATACGGCATTTTCAAGGAACGAAGCGCCGTTTTCCTCCACTTCTCCCGTAAATCCGGCTTCTTTCTGAGACACGATCTCGTAGCCCTTTAATATCTCTCCGAATTCTCTGATTTTATTTTTATTTCCCGTTGCGGCAATAATTTTCATAATACCTTCTCGTAAGCGACGCGTTCCGCGCCGTCCCGTTTTAATCTGATTTTTCCGATACAGACGAATCCGCCCTTTTCAAGCGCACGCCTCATCGGTTTATTATGCTCATGCGTGTCGATGCGCAAGCTCTTTTTTCCCTTCGCCCTCGCCTCTTGTTCGGCGGCGGAAAAGAGAATTCCCACGTATCCCTTTCCATGAACGGACGAATCCACGGCGACGCGATGCACGGCAAGGTATTCGCCTTCGCTGAGCCATGCGCCGTCATAGACGGACAGATAATCCTCTTCATAGTCGACGAAAGCCGCCGTAGCCACAATTTCGTCTCCGTCTTTGAGGACGCGAGAAACACCGCAGGCAATATCCGATCGAGCGTCCGAGACGTCGGGATAATCCGATTGCCATTGATAAAGTCCGTAGGAGCGCATGAACACCCTTGCGGAATCGTAAATCTGACCGATGCGGTATTCCTCTCCCCTCTTTGCGCAAACGACGTTAAGCATTGATGTCGAGGAAGTCGAACCGATTGACGTCGAACAGTCCCTTGTCCGTCAATTTCAAATCGGGAATGACGGCGAGCGAGAGAAATGCAAGGCTCATGAACGCCTCCAAATCCCTGTTGACGCCCATGGAGAATGCTTTTTCGATGAGGTCGGCAGACGCCCTTTCAAGCTCCTCTTCCGATTTGGAACTCATAAGTCCGCCGATGTCGAGCGTAACGGATTCGCAGATTCCGTCGTGACAGATGACCATACCGCCGCCGATCTTTGCAAGATGATTTGCAGCCGTTGCCATCGCCTCGTTATCGTCTCCGAGAAGGATAATATTATGGGAGTCGTGCGCAATGGTGATTCCCATCGCGCCGCCCTTGAAACCGTATCCTTCCAACAGTCCGAGCCCGATATTACCCGTTTTGTGATGCCGTTCCACGACGGCGAGTTTGAGAATATCCGTTCCCTTTACCACGACGTCGCCGTTTTCCGATTTCACTTCACGAACGGAATCGAGCGTAGCCACGTTGTCGGGAATGATTTTGATACAGTGCGCTTTCGTTCCTTTGAGCGTGAGAATAAAGTCGTCCGCCTTGACGGGATCGAGGTGTACGGTGTTGAGCACGTTTTCGGGCAGATAGCGAACCGACGTATCGAACAGCGCCTTTCCGTCCTTCGCGACGATTTTACCGTCTTTCACGACCAACGCGGCGTTGAAGTCGGAAAGATTGTCGAATACGACGAGATCGGCGTCGTAATGAGGCGCGATCGCACCCTTCCAACGCAGACCGTAACATTCCGCGTTGTTGATCGTACCCATGACGATTGCCCAAATCGGATCCATACCCGATTTGACGAGCTGCCGAAGCGCGTCGTCGAGATGTCCTTTCCGTTTCAGATCGGCGGCATGCCTGTCGTCCGTGCAGAGAATGAATCTGCGGAGGTTCTTCTCGTTGACGCTCTTTGCGTTGGATACGAGGTTGCGCGTGGAAGAACCGTGACGAAGGTGACAGTAGAGACCTTTCCCGATCTTTTCTTCGATTTCCTCGTTGGTGATACATTCGTGATCGGTAGAGATCCCTGCGGACAGATACGCGTTGAGCGCGTCTCCGCTGAGCGTAGGCGCGTGCCCGTCCACCACTTTCCCGAGCGCAAGCGCCGCTTCGATCTTTTTCAGTACGTCCGGAACGGCATAAATGACTCCGGGATAGTTCATCATTTCGCCGAGTCCGTAAATATAATCGTTTTTGATGTATTTTTCGGTATCTTCTCCCGTGAGGACGCATCCGCTCGTCTCGAACGGCGTTGCAGGGACGCAGGAAGGAAGTTGCACTTTGACTTCGAGGGGCACGTTTTCAGACGCTTTTGCGATATATTCCGCGCCCGCGATTCCGCACACGTTGGTGATCTCGTGCGGATCGGCAATGATGGTCGTCGTACCTCTGGGAACGATGAGAGAAGCGAACTCTTCGGGAGAAAGCTGAGAACTTTCAATGTGTACATGTCCGTCGATGAGACCCGGAGTTACGATCTTACCCGTAATATCGACGACTTCTTTTCCCTCGTACCCCTCTCCAAAGCCGACGATTTTATTTCCTACGATGGCGACGTCTGCTTTGACGATTTGCTGAGTAAAGACGTTCACGAACGAACCGCCTTTGAGCACGAGATCCGCAGGCTGTCTTTTGAGCGCCGCATTGATACAATTTTTCATTCCGAAATACCCCGTTTTTCTTTTATTATACCACAAGAGAAACAGCCTTGCAAACGTTTGCAAGGCTGTTTTTTCATCTGACTTTGCATCTCGTGAAGAGAGAGTTCAAAACTGCAATGAGCATGACGCCGACGTCGCCGAGCACGGCGCACCAGAGCGGAAGGGCAGGCATGAAGATACCCATTCCCATGAGGGCGAGTTTGACGGCAAGCGAGAACGCAATGTTATAGACAACGATGAATTTCGTTCGTTTCGCAAGCCTGATCGCTTTGGGAATCGCAAGCAGGCTATCGGAAACAAGCACCAGATCGGACGCTTCGATCGCCGCGTCCGAGCCGATTTTCCCCATCGAAACGGAGACGTCCGATTCCGCCATGACGGGCGCGTCGTTGATACCGTCGCCCGTATAGATGATTTTTCCTTCCTCTTTGAGTTTTCTCGCGATAGAAAGTTTTTCATCGGGTAGAAGTCCGGCGCGCACCTCGTCGATTCCGATTCGCTCTGCAATCGCCATAGCGCGCTCCCGATTGTCGCCCGTGAGCATGACCGTCTTTTTGATACCGAGCGCTTTGAGTTTTTCAAGGCAGGGAACCGTTTCTTCCTTGATTTTATCTTCGATTTCCACCGACCCCAAAAACTCGTCTCCTCTCGCTACATAGAGCACGGTGGATAGACTTTCGCACTTTTGATAGGAAATCCCGTATTCCGCCATAAGTTTTTCATTTCCGCAGAGAATCGTTTCGCCGTTCACTTCGCCGACGATACCCTTTCCCGCAACTTCCTTTACTTTCTCCGCCTGAAAAGCTGTCTCGACTTCGCGGAAAGGAACGGCTACGGGGTGGTTGGAGGTGTGTTCAAGCGCGGCTGCAAGCGGAAGAACGACCGTTGCGTCTCCGTTGACCTTTGAAACGTAGAACGTACCCTCGGTGAGCGTACCCGTCTTATCGAAAATCGCAATATCTGCGTCCGCAAGCGTATCGAGGTAAGTCGCGCCTTTGACGAGGATTCCGTTGGACGCGCAAGCGCCGATTCCCCCGAAGTAAGAGAGTGGCACGGAGATAATCAGCGCGCAGGGACAGGAGATAACGAGCACTTTCAACGCTCTCATGATCCATGCCTCATACGTTGCCCATGCAAATCCCTCGACAAGTCCGAATACGGTGGGCACGGCGAACGCAAGCGCGAGCGCGATGAAAAAGACGACGGGCGTATAAACATGCGCAAATTTCGTGATAAATTTTTCAGGTCTCGCCTTTTTGGAGGAAGAATTTTCCACCATTTCCAGAATCTTAGCAACGGCAGAGTCCGCATACGCGCGCACGACCCTCGCTTCGACGACGCCAGAGGCGTTGATCGATCCGGCAAGCAATTCGTCTCCCTCTTTGACGTCTCGGAGCATCGCTTCGCCGCTTAAAGATTTCGTATCGACGGAGGTTTCTCCCTTCGTAATCACCGCGTCAACGGGGAATTTCTCACCGACCTTTACGACGATGGTATCTCCCGCGCGCAGAGATTCGGGCGTTACCGTCATGATACCCGTTTCTGTAAGCAGATTTGCGGTTTCGCTTTTCAGTTCCATGAGATCGGAAATAGACCTTCTGGAAGAGCCGACCGCAATCGCCTGCAAGAGTTCGCCGATCTGATACAAGAGCATGACGGCGACGCCCTCGGAATAATCGCCGAGCGCGATCGCGCCGAGCGCGCCGATGGTCATGAGGAAATTCTCATCGAATATTTTTCCTTTTACCAGATTTTTCGCCGTAACTGCGAGCACGGAATAGCCGACGGAGAAGAACGAAACCGCGTATGCGAAGTAGACGATCCATTTGATCCAATCGACGCGCTCTACGACAAGCTTTTCAAGCAGGAACGCGGTGAGGAAAAAGGCGACGGAAAGGGCGACGCGGACAATCATCGTTTTGTGCTCTTTCCATGCGGACGAGGGCTTCTTTTCCGCTTTCTGATCGGTCACGACTTCGACTTCTTCAAAATTCGACGCCTCGTCGACTGCCTTGCGGTAAGCCTCCTCGGAACAGACGAGCGTGATTTTCTGATTGACGAAAGAGACGGAAACTTCTTCCACACCCTCGATTTTTCGGATGATGCTTTCAAGTTCTGCCGCACAGGCGGAACAATCGAGGTTTTTTAAGAGAATGATCTGCTCGACCTTTGCGGAAACGATCTCCTCTTCGACAACTTCCACTTCTTCAAAGTTCGATATGACGCGAAGCGCCTCTTCGTAGGCGTTTTCGTCACAGTCGAGCATAACCGTTTGAGAGACGAAGGAAACGCTTGTCTCCCTCACGCCTGCTATATTTCCGAGCAGTTCTTCAAGCTCTGCGGCGCAGGCGGAACAATCGAGCCCCTTAATTCGAATCGTTTTCATTCCGATACCTCACAATGTAAATGTTGCCGACTCATTTTGATGATGTTGAGAATATGTTCGTCCGCGATCGAATAGACGATATTCTTTCCGTCCCGTCTCGCACGAATGATTTTATTGTCTTTGAGAATGCGGAGCTGATGCGAAACGGCGCTCTGCGTTCCCTCTACCGCCTCTACGATGTGATAGACGCAGAGCTCCCCTTCCATAAGCGCGAGAATAATCCTCATGCGCGAAGGTTCCGATATAACCTTAAAGACGGAGCAGATCGTTTGCAGATCTTCTTCCGACATCGCATGAATTTTTGCCTGATGCACGGTCTCCTCGTGGTCGTGATCGTGATTACAAAGTTCCATACGTCCTCCTAATATATGAATGACTATTCATATATTAGCATAACTTGCGCTTCGTGTCAAGCATATGAACGCATTGATTTATGAAAATATGAATATTTATTCATATTTATTTGCGAAAGAAAAAGCCTGTTCGGCTTTTATACGCTTTTTTTGATGAGCTCAAACATATCGTCGGTGATGACGTGTTCGATTCTGCAAGCATTTTCCTCCGCCACCCCTCTGTCTGCTCCGACTTTCATGAGAAATTCCGTCAGAACGAGGTGTCTTTCGTAAATCTTACGGGCAGTCTCGTTCCCCTTTTGCGTCAGGACGAGTTCCCCGTTTTCCCGTACTTCGACAAAATCGTTTTCTTCCAAAGTCTTGACCGCGACGGACACGCTGGGACGGGAAAAACCGAGTTCGTTGGCAACGTCTACGGACTTCACCCTTTGTCCGCGCTCAGAGAGCTTCAAAATGGTTTCCAGATACATTTCCTTTGATTCCGTCGACTTCATGATTCCCCCCGTTTCCATTACTATATCATATTTCGCGGTTTGTGTCAACGCATAAGGGAAAAACGAATTGGAAGAATTTTTTGCTTCCATACGGTTGCATTTTTCCTGAAAATGCGCTATACTGTGATTGTATCTGCGGTGTTCGGAGCTCGTATCAAAAGGGAATCCACATAATATATTCGGGAGTGCGGGTCCAAGCCACATTGCAAGGTCTGTATTTATACGGAAAGTCTGTCCTGGCTAGGTAGCACACCCACCTGCCATTAGGCGGGTTCACCAAATACGTTCTGCGGCACAGGCGGATATATTTTGAAACGGCAAAGCGTGGTCTTCACCACGCTTTTTTCAATGTAAGCAGTTTTAGTTTTTTGAAAAAATACAGGGCAATGACGGCAAAGGTAAAAACGAACAGTCCCAGCGCGATGAAAAATCCGTTCACGCTGAACGTATACGTCAGTTCCGCCACGTCCTTAAACAGTTCGATGATGAGATATATGATTCCGATCTGATAAACCGTGCCGACGGCAAATCCGATGACGGATACGCTCACGTATCCGCCGAATAACGCTTTTACGCACTCTGCGTCGGAATATCCGAACGCTTTCAAAAGCGATACGTATTCCTTATTTGCCTGAAACAAAAAGGAAAAAGCAAGGTACAGGACGGAAACGCCGAGCAAAATCGCAATGAGGAACATCATCCAGAAGAACATGGGCGAAACGCCGAACCCGTCCATCGAAAAGGACATTTGCACCGTACCGCCGAAACAGAGCGCCGCAAACCCGACGAACAGAATGAGCGAGCCGTGACGGAACAAAACCGTTTTGCGGAGCGTGGAGAGAAAGGTCTTTCCCTCTTTCATTTTCTTCGTCTTCCCCTGTCTCTCCGTACCCCTGATGAGATCGAGCGGAGAGCGTTTCAGCTTACGATAGGCAAAGAGCACGCCGAGTAGAGAAAACGCCACGGCAGGCACGACGACGTAGAACAGAGGTACGCTCAAACGGAACGAAAACGTCACGGCTGGATAACCGCTCCCCTCGTTCATTTCCGCATAAAACGCAGGAACGGTCGCAAGACAGGCAAGATACCCGACGAGTCCCCCGACCAGCGCGTTCAAGCCGAACAGGACAAACTTTACGGAAATTTGAAAATCAGTATAACCGATCGCCTTCAAAATCCCCATATTCGCTCTGTTGTCGTCGACGTATTTCGAAACGGAAAACACGAGCGTCACGACGGCGAACGCCCCGATCACGCCGAGCGCGATGATATTCATCATTTTCGCCTGCGCGAGTTGCGCCTCGTACAGCGCCTTTGCAAGCTCGTCGAACGCAGACGGATCGAGTTCGAGCTGATCGAGCCGAAAACTTTCAAACAACGCGCCGAGATAAACGGCGCACAGGACGACGAACGAAAGACCGAACGCCTTACGTAAATCTTTGATTGTAATCATGTTACCACCCTATCTCGTCCACCGTTTTCGGACTGTTCTTTTCGTCCGAAATGATTCTTCCGCTGTTCATGCGAACGATTCTGTCTGCAAGACATGCGATATTCTCGTTATGCGTGACCATAACGAGCGTGATTTTCCTTTCCCGTTGCAGAGCGATCAAGTATCGGAGCATATTTCTTCCCGTCTCTTCGTCAAGCGCTCCCGTCGGCTCGTCGGCAAACAGAACTTCGGGCTCTTTCGCGATTGCCCTCGCGATGGATACCCGTTGCTGTTCTCCACCCGAAAGCTGAGAGGGGTATTTTTTCTCTTTCCCCTTCAATCCGACCGCTTCCAAAAGGGGAACGACGTCTTTTTTCCCTACCAGATTTGCCCCCATTCTGACGTTCATCTCAGCCGTGAGAGAGGGCATCAGATAATATGCCTGAAAGACAAACGCCGTCTTTTTCCTGCGAAAAGCAGTGAGCTCCCTCTCTTTCATGCGCGTAATATCCGTTCCGTCATAGCAGACCGAACCGCGATCTATCCGTTCCAACCCCGAAATACAGTTGAGAAAGGTAGATTTTCCCGAACCCGAAGGCCCGAGCAGCACGACAAATTCCCCCGTTTCAATCGTCAAGGAAATTCCTTTGAGCACTTTATGCTCCACGTCTCCGTTTCGATATGATTTTTCGACAAGATTTACGGTAATCATTTTTCCTCCCAAGTGTGTTTCATGAGCAATCCGACAAAGAAATCGGACAAGAGTTCGCTGATTTGATCCGGGGTAAACGTCATGTAATCGGTTGCGATCATGGACGCAATGCCGTGCGTAGCAACCCACGTCTCGAAATGGATCTTTTTCGCCTGATCGAGCGTGAGCGAATAGCGCTCCTGCAACTCCGAAAGAATATAGTCGGTATTTTCGTCGATGATTTCCATTTCATGCAGTCGGTGATTCGCGTTTCTCATAAACAGAAGTCTGAAAAGCTGTTTTTCCCTGATTGCAAACAAAACGTATTGCTCACCGACCACCTTGAATCTTTTTTCTTCCGCTTTTTTACTCTCGTTTATATATGCGTTATAAATCTCCTTCGCGCGGGCAATGACCGCCTCTCTGAGCGCGTCCATCGTACCGAACTGGTAATAGACGGGTTGCAGGGAGCAACCGAGTTCCGCCCCGATCCTGCGCGCGTTGACTGCGTCGATCCCCTCTTTCCTGGTAATCTCGATCGCCGAATCGACGATCATTTCCTTAGTGATTTTTGTTTTCGGCGCCATGCTATCTCCTTTATATATCATATGATATATATCATGTGATATTATACAGATTCTTTTTTTCGCTGTCAAGTCTTTGGCATAAAAAAAAGAGGCGGAAGCCTCTTTTTTGTTTTCTCATTCGGAACGAAGCGCCTCGACGGGGTCTTTCTTCGCCGCAAGACGGGCTGGAACGGAACCTGCGATCAGCGTCAGGAGCATACTGATGACGATGAGCGCGACGGCGCCGATCCAAGGAAGTACGGCGGAAAGTCCGGCGACGTTCGTAAGAACGTGCAATATGATATTGATCGGAATATCGAGAAGAACGGTAATGATTACACCCATCGCCCCTGCGGCAAAGCCGATGATGAGCGCCTCCGCCGTAAATACGCGCGATACGTCTTTCTTCGACGCTCCGACCGCGCGCAGAACGCCGATCTCTTTGATTCGTTCGAGGACGGAAATATAGGTGATGATACCGATCATGATGGACGATACGACGAGCGAGATGGAGACGAACGCAATCAGAACGTAAGTAACCGCATTCACGATTGTCGTAATGGACGACATCATCAGTCCGATATAGTCGGTATAGGTAATGATGTTTTCTTCCTTCCCTGCGTCGCGCTGCGTATCGTTATACGCCTTGATGGCGTCTGCGATCGCGTCCTTATCCTCAAAGGAGGTCGGATAAATCTGTATGGACGAGGGAGCGTTCAGATCGACGACCTGCAACTTTTTGAGATTTCCCTCAAACGTGCTGTCTGAAACCATCATGCTCTCGACGTATTTGATTTTCATCTCGTCGCTCTGCCCTGCCCAGAACTGTTCGTAAAACGCCGCCTGTTCTTCGGGGAGAGTCGTCAGATATTGTTTGAACATCAGATCTGCCATTTCAACGGTGATCTTGATCTGCGTGGGGAATTTATGTCCCGTGAAAATATCCGTCTCCGGATTTGCACGCTGTTCCTTTACGATCTGACTGTTTTCCACTTTGGAAATATAGTATCTCGTAAGTCCCGAAGTATAGCCGATCGTGCCGCCGATCGCGCCTGCCGTAGCGTCGGGTCTCTTGCGAATGATACCCGTAATTCTGAGGTCTTCCGTCAGAGAGGGATCGTTCATGATCTTTTCGAGGTAGACAACGTCCTCGGACATATCTTTCCAAGTTCCGTCCGACTGCTTTTCATACAGCGACGTGGGGAAAACCGCCTTATACGTCTTTGCCATGACTTCTTCGAAAGAAATGGGCTCGGGACGGTAGTCGAACTCTTTTCCGGCAAGGAGGGCGTCGAACTGTTCTCTCATTTCGTTTCTGTCGTAATATCCGAGCGCATAGAGAACGTAATCGTTGATTTCGTTGTTTTCATCGACGACGACCACAAGTTCGTCGTAATTTCTCGCCCATCTGCCTGCGACGACTTCATACTGAGAATCGAGGAGCTCCTGATTGTCGATCATTTCCGTCCAGATGTTGCTCGTGAGCGCAGAGAGACCGACTGTCTCCCCCGGCATGCTCATTCCCGGCATCCCCGAAGACGAACCGCCTGCCATTGCGCCGAACAGCTCTTCCATCATATCCGATTCGTTGACGAGAATGGTCTCGCCCTTGGAATCCTTTCCATAGACGTTGATATCGATGTCATATCCGTACTGAACCGCGCTGATGTGGTTCATAATATCCGTCTCTCCCGAATCGAGGAAAGATTTGAAATCGGAGAGATTGTTTTCCACCATTCCCTTTACCATCGTCTGGAAGAGGTTGGAAAGTCCTTGATTCGGATAGACCGCGTCGTCCCTGTCGTGCTCCGTACTTCCCTCGCCCTTCATGCCTGCCATCAGACTTGCATAGTCGATGGTCTGTTTGGTAATCTGAATCGGATAAGAGGAAAGCGTATCCTTTTCGACGGTATCGATATACGTCTGGAATCCCGAAGAGAGAGACAAAATAAGCGCGATGCCTATGATACCGATGCTGCCTGCAAACGAAACGAGCGTCGTTCTTCCCTTTTTGGTGAGCATGTTTTTGAACGAAAGAGAAAGCGCGGTACAAAACGACATGGACGCCTTTTCTTTCTTCACTTTCTTGCCCTTTGCCTCTTCTTTCTTTTTTTCAAGGCGTTCGCTCTGCTGTTTTTGAAGGCGTTTGTACTCCTCTTCCCCCACAGGCATGGTATCGTCAATCACGCAGCCGTCCAAAAGACGGATGATTCTCGTAGAATACTCGTTTGCAAGCTCGGGATTGTGCGTGACCATGATGACGAGCTTATCTTTTGCGATTTCCTTCAAAAGATCCATGATCTGCACGCTCGTCTTGGAATCGAGCGCGCCCGTCGGCTCGTCGGCAAGCAGAATGTCGGGATCGTTGACGAGAGCGCGTGCAATCGCCACTCGCTGACACTGTCCTCCCGAAAGCTGGTTCGGCTTATTGTTGAGTTTATCCGAAAGACCGACCTTTTCCAACATTTCGGTCGCTTTCTTTCTCCGCTCCGCTTTGGAAAGACCTGCAATGGTAAGCGCGAGCTCTACGTTTTCAAGCACGGTTTGATGAGGAATGAGATTATAGCTTTGGAAAATAAATCCGATTCGATGATTTCGATAATTATCCCAATCCTTGTCTTTGAACTGCTTCGTGGAAACGCCGTTGATGACGAGATCGCCGTCGGTATAGCGGTCAAGTCCGCCTACGATGTTGAGCGTCGTCGTTTTACCGCATCCCGAAGGACCGAGGATGGAGACGAACTCGTTTTCACGGAACACGACGTCGATACCCTTTAACGCATGAACGGTATCCTCTGCGCTTATGTATTCTTTTGTAATTCTTTTCAGTTCGAGCATGTTGTCCCTCCTTTATACCTACTATATATATAGTACCACTTCTTATGCGTTTTGTCCGCATTTTTCATGTGAAAGATACGAGAAATATTCTTCACAAAAAAAGGAAGAGCATATATACTCTTCCTCTTCTTCAAAATCTTTTCGTTTTTTGCGGTTCGGGGTAATCTTCGCCGAACGTTTCCACCGTAACCTTTTTCATGACGACGGGCGTCAAAGGCTTATCTCTGAAATCCGTTTTGACCGTTGCGATTTTGTCTACGACTTCCATGCCCTCGATGACTTTACCGAATGCGGCGTACTGTCCGTCGAGATGCGCGGCGTTTTGATGCATGACGAAAAATTGCGAGCCTGCGGAGTTCGGATTCATGGCGCGCGCCATAGAGAGCACGCCGCGAAGATGTTTGAGATCGTTCTTCTCAAATCCGTTGGCATAGAACTCACCGCGAATGCCGTATCCGGGTCCGCCCGTGCCGTTTCCTGCCGGATCTCCGCCCTGAATCATAAACCCTTCGATGACTCTGTGAAAGGTAAGTCCGTCGTAAAAGCCGTGCGATACGAGCGTTACGAAGTTATTTACCGTGTTGGGCGCTTTTTCGGGATAGAGTTCCGCCTGAAAGACGGAACCGTCTTGAAGTTCAAACGTTACGATGGGATTCATGTTGTCTCCTCCTCAAATTTATCGAGTTCCACTCCTGCCTCTTCAAACAGTTTCAAAGAGAACGCGTCGGGATAACCGTACTTATAGATAACGTGGGAAATGCCGGCATTGATGATCATCTTTGCACAGATGACGCAGGGCTGATGGGTGCAATAGAGCGTCGCTCCCTCCACGCAAATACCGTATTTTGCCGCCTGAATGATGGCGTTCTGTTCTGCGTGTACCGCGTAACAAAGTTCCTGCTGCGTGCCGCTCGGAATGTTGCGTATTCTTCTTAAACACTCTCCCTTTTCCCCACAGCTTTTCACGCCGGCGGGCGCGCCGTTATAACCCGTGGTCATGACGCGCTTATTCTTGACGATAATTGCGCCGACGTGTCTGTTTTCCTGAAAACAGCTCGACCAACCGCCCACCGTCTCGGCAAGCGACATGAATCTTTCATCCCATTTATCCATACCGTTTCTTCCTGATGCTTTATTGATTCCATTGTACCATACGCGCAAAAAAAAATCAATCCCCGATTTTCAAAAATATTTCCATAAAATACAAAATCTCTGTTTGAAAAAGGAGCAAAGGTGTTTATAATAGAGATAGAATTTTTCTGATAAAAATTGGAGGATGATTTATGAACATCAAACCGTTATTCGATAAGGTCGTTGTAGAACCCGTCGAGGCAGAAGAAAAAACCGCATCCGGTTTCATTCTCACCGCGGCAGCAAAAGAAAAACCGCAGACGTGCGTCGTCGTTGCAGTCGGTCCCGGAGGGGTCATCGACGGTAAAGAAGTCGTCATGCAGGTAAAAGTAGGCGATAAGGTACTCTGCGCAAACTACGCAGGTTCCAACTTCAAAATCGGTGGCAAAGAATTTACCATCATCAAGCAGAGCGATATTCTCGCTATCGTAGAATAAGGAGGTATGCATTCTATGGCTAAACAGATCAAATACGGAGAAGACGCAAGAAAAGCTCTTGAAACAGGCGTGAACGTACTCGCCGATACCGTTAAAATCACACTCGGACCTAAGGGAAGAAACGTCGTACTCGATAAAAAGTTCGGAGCTCCCCTCATCACCAACGACGGCGTAACCATCGCAAAGGAGATCGAACTCGAAGATCCGTTCGAGAACATGGGCGCTCAGCTCGTCAAGGAAGTTTCCACCAAGACGAACGACGTCGCAGGCGACGGCACCACGACCGCAGTCGTTCTCGCGCAGGCGATGATCAGAGAAGGTCTCAGAAACCTTGCCGCAGGCGCAAACCCCATCATCCTCAAAAAGGGAATTCAGGCAGCCGTCGACGTAGCGGTTGAAAATATCAAGTCCATCTCCAAGATCGTCGATTCCGAAAAGGCGATCGCACAGGTCGCGTCCATTTCCGCAGGCGACGAACAGATCGGCGCGCTCATCTCCGAAGCGATGCAGAGAGTCGGCAAAGACGGCGTCATCACCGTTGAAGAGGGTAAATCCATGACCACCGAACTCAACACCGTAGACGGTATGCAGTTCGACAGAGGTTATGCGTCCGCTTACATGGTAACGAACACCGATAAGATGGAAGCAGTCCTCGACAATCCTTACATTCTCATCACAGACAAGAAGATTTCTTCCTTGCAGGAGATTCTTCCCGTCATCGAACCCCTCGCACAGCAGGGACAGAGACTTCTCATCATCGCGGAGGACGTAGAGGGCGACGCGCTCGCATCCCTCATCGTCAATAAGCTGAAAGGCGTGTTCAACTGCGTTGCGGTCAAAGCGCCCGGATTCGGCGACAGAAGAAAGGCTATGCTCGAAGACATCGCGATTCTTACGGGCGGCACGGTCGTCTCTTCCGACCTCGGTTACGAACTCAAAGACACCACGCCCGATATGCTCGGCCGCGCAGGTCAGGTCAAAGTCGATAAGGACAACACCACCATCGTAGACGGCGCAGGTTCTCCCGATATGATCCTTGCAAGAGTCAACGCGATCAAAGCGCAGATTCAAGAAACCTCTTCCGATTACGACAGAGAAAAATTGCAGGAAAGACTTGCCAAACTCGCAGGCGGCGTAGCCGTCATCAGCGTCGGCGCGGCAACGGAAGTTGAAATGAAAGAGAAGAAACTCCGCATCGACGACGCGCTCGCAGCTACCCGCGCCGCAGTCGAAGAGGGAATCGTTCCCGGAGGCGGCGTTGCGCTCCTCTCCTGTATCCCTGCCGTCAAAGCGCTCGTTTCCACCTTGGAAGGCGACGAAAAGACGGGTGCGGCAATCATTCTGAGATGCCTCGAAGAACCCCTTCGCCAGATTGCGAAGAACGCAGGTCTCGACGGTGCGGTCATCATCGACAGAATCGTAAATTCCGACAAACCCAACTTCGGTTTCGACGCGCTCAATAACGAATACGTCGATATGGTCGAAAAGGGAATCATCGATCCCACGAAAGTTACCCGTTCCGTTCTTCAAAACGCGGCGTCCGTCGCGTCCACGCTCCTTACCACGGAGAGCATCGTAACGGACATTCCCACTCCTCCGGCTCCCGCCGCTCCTGCTCCCGATATGGGCGGCATGTACTAAGCTTCCACGCTCGATACGCCCCGAAAGCGTTGCTTTCGGGGCGTGTTTTATTCAAGAGTGAAAGTGTATCGGACATAGAAAACGGCAAACGTTTCGTTTGCCGTTCATCATTCTTAAAGAGAATCTTTTCCTTCCTGTACCGAGGTACAACATACGGTCAGATTTCCGTTTCTGACGCGCAATTCGTCGATGAGACATTTTTCCAAATACAAAATATCTTCTTTCATCTCGATTCGGTATGTAAGCTCGTATACGCTGCCGAGATCCGCGGTCTTGACTTTTTCGAGCGTATACGATTTCGTATATTTTTCAAATACCTCGTCGAACGCTTTCGTATAGTCGATATCCTCGGGAACCAACATGCGGATTTTTTTGAGCCTTTTGTTCTCTTTCCCGAGCGGAGACGAAAGGAGAATGATAAACACGAGACAGATGAGGACGGTCATTGCGAGCGCGAAAAACAAATATCCCATAGCCGTCGTAAGACCGATCGCCATCGCAAAGAACAGACAACAGATCTCTTTTGCGCTACCCTGAAAGGAACGGAATCTGACGAGCGCAAACGCGCCTGCAACCGCGATACCGATTCCGACGTTTCCGTTCACCATCATGATTACGATTTGCACGATCAAAGGCAGAATGACGAGGGTCGTCGTAAAACTCTTACTCGCTTCCTTGACGCATTTATGATAGAGAACTCCGAAACAAAGTCCCACAAGCAAAGAACAGGCGCAACATATCAAGATAGAAAGCGTGCCGTTTCCAAGCAAATCAAAGATAGAAATCATCATACCGTTTTCTCCTTTCTTTCTCTGAGAATATCCTCATACACCTTGCTGTATTTCGAATACGAGCGAGGATATATTTTATGCCTTTCCAAGCAATCCAAAAGCCATCTCGGATAAGGCGAAGCCGTCTTGACCTCCATGATATAGCCCTCTTCGACGTTCTTACCGCCGTCGAACGAAAACCTATCCTCTAAGCGATAGCGCACGTTATGATCGAAGGTCACTCGCAATTCGGTATCTTCCTTTCCGTGAAAGGCGATCCGATCGTATGCAAGATAAACTTTCGGAGAAAGATTCAGCCTTTTTCTCGTATAATCGATCTCCGCCGCGCTTCCGCCGACGACGGGAAGTTCTCCCCCATCGAGGTAAGAGAGCATCTCTTTGTACGGAGCTTTGATTCTGCGCTTATATACGATACCCTCGTACTTCTTTTTCAGTTCCAGAAAAACGCCGTCGCTCAGATCGGGAATACCGTAAGAGCGCAGACGCATCTTCTGTTTGAAAGAAGGCTTCGCCCTCGAAGTGCGGATACTGTCAAAATCTTCGGTATCGAAATACAAATTGCAGATGGTATATTCGGGATAGTCGTCCTCTTCAAGGTATGGAGAAAAATCCTCTTTCAAAACGCGAAACGTCGTTTCATCGAGAAGATATTTTACCTCTTTGCGTTTGAAAAGCGTTCTCTCCATAATAACCTCTGCGCTTTCATTATATTCTACCCGACAAAAAAAGTCAAGCATGAATTGATTTCATGCCTGACTTTTCGTCGATGGATTTTTCTTCTTTGCGCGCAACTTACCACACGGTAAGCGCCTTATCGGCATAATCGACCGTGAGGACGGTATCCTCTTTCACGTTATCGCGCAGAATCTTTCTTGCGAGCAAGGTCTCCACTTTCGCCTGAATGTACCTTCTGAGCGGTCTCGCTCCGTATACGGGATCGTAGCCGTTCTCGATGATATACGCTTTCGCTGCGTCGGTCACTTTGACGGAGAGACGCTTTTCCGAAAGACGGGCGTTGAGCTGATCGATCATCAGATCGACGATCGAGCCGATCTCCTTTTTCGAAAGCGGTTTGTAGAATACGATCTCGTCGAGCCTGTTCAAGAACTCTGGACGGAAACTTCTCTTCAAGACGGCGTTCACGCCCTCTTTCGCCTCTTGCGTAATCTCGCCGTCTTCTATGCCTTCCAGCAAGAGATCGGAGCCGAGATTCGAAGTCAGAATGATGATGGTATTCTTGAAATCGACCGTCTTTCCGTGACTGTCTGTTACTCTTCCGTCGTCGAGCACCTGCAATAATACGTTGAATACGTCGGGGTGCGCCTTTTCGATTTCATCAAAGAGGACGACGGAATAAGGCTTTCTTCTCACCGCCTCGGTGAGCTGTCCGCCCTCGTCGTAGCCGACGTATCCCGGAGGCGCGCCGATGAGACGGGAGACGGTATGCTTTTCCATGTACTCCGACATATCGATTCGGATTAGGTTCTTTTCGTCGTCGAAAAGCGCCTTAGCGAGCGCTTTGGCAAGCTCCGTCTTACCTACGCCCGTAGGCCCGAGGAACAGGAACGAGCCGATGGGTCTGTTCTGGTCCTGAATGCCCGCGCGCGAACGGAGAATGGCGTCGCAAACCTTCTGTACCGCTTCGTCCTGCCCTATCACTCTCTCGTGAAGGGTATCGTCGAGATGAAGGAGCTTTTCCCGTTCGCTCTCTACGAGTTTGGAAACGGGGATTCCCGTCCAGCGTGCGACAATTTTAGCAATCTCCTCTTCGGACACTTTATCGTGCAGAATGGAATCCTCTTTCGCTTGTTCCGCAAGTTTCTCCTCTTCTTCGAGCCGTTTCTGCAATTCGGGGAGTTTGCCGTATTGCAGTTTGGAAACTTTATCGTAATCGGAACGGGAAATGCTCTGCTCGATCTCCGCTTTCGTGCTCTCTATCTCCTCGCGGAGTTTCTGCACTTTGGAAATCGCCGTCTTCTCGTTTTCCCATTTTGCCTTCATCTCGTTGAACCGATCTTTGAGCGTTGCAAGTTCGTTTCTGATTGTTTCGAGCCTTGCCAAAGAAAGCTGATCCGTCTCTTTTTTGAGCGCTGTCTCTTCAATCTCCAACCCCATGATTTTTCTCGAAACTTCGTCGAGTTCGGTGGGCATGGAATTCATTTCCGTCTTGATGAGCGCGCAAGCTTCGTCCACGAGGTCGATCGCTTTATCGGGAAGAAAACGGTCGGTGATATAACGGTTGGAAAGCGTCGCGGCGGCGACGAGCGCGCCGTCCTGAATTTTAACGCCGTGAAAGACTTCGTATCTTTCCTTCAATCCTCTCAAAATAGCAACGGTATCCTCTACGGTCGGTTCGGGAACGAGCACCTGCTGGAATCTTCGTTCCAGCGCGGGATCTTTTTCGATGTACTTTCTGTATTCGTTGAGGGTAGTCGCGCCGATACAGTGCAGTTCGCCCCTTGCGAGCATGGGTTTCAACAGGTTGCCTGCGTCCATTGCGCCGTCCGTCTTTCCTGCTCCGACGATCGTATGCAATTCGTCGATGAAAAGAATGATGTTTCCCTCGCTCTTCTTCACTTCGCCGAGTACGGCTTTGAGCCTTTCTTCAAACTCTCCGCGGTACTTTGCGCCTGCGACGAGCGCGCCCATATCGAGGGAGAATATCGTCTTATTTTTCAGATTTTCAGGCACGTCGCCCTTGACGATACGAATGGCGAGCCCCTCCGCGATCGCCGTTTTGCCAACGCCCGGTTCACCGATGAGACAGGGATTGTTCTTCGTCTTGCGGGACAAGATCCTCATCACGTTGCGAATCTCGTCGTCCCTGCCGATGACGGGATCGAGCTTTTGCCTCTTTGCGAGATCGGTCAGATCCTGACCGTATTTTTTAAGCGCGTCGTACGTATCTTCCGGATTATCCGTATTCACCGTCGTATTTCCCCTGACTTGTTTGAGCGCGGATAAAAATTTATTGTCGTCTACGCCGTACTTTTTGAAGATCGCCTTCACTTTCGCGTCTGCTGCGTTCATGAGTCCCCAAAAGACGTGTTCCACGGAAACGTAAGAATCCTTCATGCGTTCCCTCAAAACGTCCGCTTTGGAAAGCGCGTCCGACAGTTCGGAAGAGACGTACTGCTGACTCGAACTGACTTTCGGCAACCTCTTAATCTCCGCGAGGACGTCCTCCGCCATACTCTTTTCATCCGTTCCCATGCTCTTTACCAGGGATGGGATCAATCCGTCTTTCTGTGACAAGAGCGCGTAGAGCAAATGCTCCTGCGTGATTTCCTGATTTCCGTATTCTCTTGCAAGTTCCTGTGCCGCTCTCAGAGCTTCGAGACTTTTCTGTGTAAATTTTTCTGAATCCATATCGAACCTCCTTTCTTTCTCTATGTTCACTTTATATATACCCAAAAGGGAGAACGGTAAAACCGATTCTCCCTTTCTGTTATAAGAAAATATTGACGATTCCGAGTAAAAATCCGATGAGCGCACCCAGATTGACGATGGCGGAAAGTTCCTTTTTCATGACGGACGTGCAGAGCGTTTCCAGCTCTTTGACGCTCATGAGCGCGACCTTTTGTTCCACGATCCCTGCAATATCCAACTGTTCGAGGAGACGGTTGACTTCGGGCAGGAGCGCCTCGCGGTAAACGAGCACCGTGATCTTTCTGAGCTTTTCCTCGTCGAGCGTTTCCGTGAGGGAAGAGACGGGTCGTTCGCACAGATCCGTCAGTTCCCTTTCCACGACGGGCATAATTTTTTCTTCCCCACGTTCCGAGACGTAGTTATTGATCGCCTCGCCGAGCGTAGGCAGGAGAGGAACGACCATCGAACCGAGAAATCCGAGCTTTTTCTCGACAAAGCCCTTTCCCTCGGCAACGACAAGTCCGCCGAGATCCATCTTTTCCGCCGCCGAAACGATTTTCTCTGCAACCGCCTTTGAAAGCTTGTCCTTTGCGAGAAAGAACTGTTCCTCGCTGATACCGCGCCGCACTACGGATTCGACCGTCACGCTTTCATCCGCGCGCTTGATCTTCTCCACGACGAGATCGGCAACCTTTTGCGCCGTTTCCTCTTTTCCGAGCAGATTCGCAAGATCGTCTCCCGTAAAGAGATTCTTCCCCACGGCGCTTCCAATCGCTTTCGCGAGCGCAGGCTGTCTCTTGGGAATGATGCCGGGCGTAAACGGCAACGTCCACTTCCCGATTTTTTTCGGATAATAAGGTCGAAACAGCATCTTGACCGCAAGATAGTTGGTAAAATATCCGATGACGGCGCCGATGAAAGGCCCCGAAATATAGCTTAAAATAAGAAGAAAGGTATCCATGTATCTCTCCTTTACAAAGGATTCGCCGATTGAAAATCAGCCCATACATAACATACCCTTTTTTCAAATAATCTAAACAACCATTCTCTTACCGCCGCGTTCAGTTCCTCTCGTGAAGAAGATACCATTGCACGGCAACCACCGTCTTTGCGTCGGAAATTTCTCCCGATTCGATCATGTTTACGACTTTTTCGAGTTCGAGCCATTCGACGTTCAGAAACTCTCCCTCGTCGAGCATCGCCTCCCCTTCTTTCGCGTCCACGGCATAATAGATGCGGAGCAGTTCGTTCGTATATCCGGGCGTGGGATAGAGCGTAAAGAGGTGCTTCATCTCTCTCGCCTCCATGCCCGTCTCCTCTTTCAGTTCCCTTGCCGCCGTCAAAGCGGGATCTTCTCCTAAGTTGAGTTTCCCCGCGGGAATTTCATAAATTTCTTCCTGATAGGCGTAGCGGTACTGTTTGACGAGGAGCACTTTTTTATCCTTTACGCAGAGCACGGACGCGCCGCCCGGGTGTTCGACGATTTCGCGCTTGCACATTTTTCCGTCGGGAAGCGCCGCGTCGTCGCAGCGAACGTTGATGATCTTTCCCTTATAAATATAATTTTTGTTGACGGTCGTCTCTTTCAGATTCATAGTTTCAGTCTCCCCATGATTTCACAGATTCTTTTCAGATCGTCCGTAGCGATACCGACGTAGTTTTCGCCGAACGTATATCCTATGGTCAAAGCCTTGAACGATTTGTAATCCTCTTTCGAAAGCGCGTCGAGCATGGCGGAAAGGAGAATGTTCATTCCGAACCTCGAATCCGCGTCCTCGACAATCTTTGCGACCGTTTTGCGAAGGCGCACGATCGTCACGCGCAATTCTTTCAAGAGCATCGTCCTTTCGTCCGCTTTTCCTGGGATCAATCCGATTTCAATGTTTTTGGATTTGAGCGCCTGACGCACGGAGTTCTTGAACGGTTTGATGAGTTGATTCGTAAACGCGCTATAACTTTCGGTAAAACTGCCGTCCACGTTGTAGTATTCCTGCAAGAACTGGTTGAAATCCAGATTCCCCGAATCGAAGTCCACCAAAAGACAGAAGACGAACGCAATCTGTTCGTAAATATCTTCGGGCAGAATGATTACTTTTCTGTTGATGGAGCCGTCCGGCGTGGCGGCGATGTATTCTTCCTTGGCACGGGCATAACTGAACTCTTCGGTCACTTGTCTGAAAAGATTGCAAAGTTCCTTGCTTACGGAAATACTTTTGAGCAGTTCCGAAATTTTCGCGTCTGCCAGAATAAATTTGGAAGAAATGAGGTCGTCGCACTTGCGCATGAAAGCTGCCGCTTCCGTTTCGACGTTAGCCATAATATCCTCCCGTTCGTCAATTTAGACAGGTTTATTTTTCTCGTTTATCATTATAGCACAAATTTTCTATTTTGTGGAGAAAATTTTTATAAAATATCTTGATTTATTTTGAAGTTTTCGCTATAATATAGTAAATAAATTTGAAGGGGGTTTTATACGTTATGAAATCTATTACTATTTCTCTTGAAATGGCACAGAAAGTCAAGGAATTCGTCAGCATCACGCAGTCCTGCGCTTGCGAAATCCTTTTGAAGAGCGGCAAGTACGTCGTTGACGCAAAGTCTATCCTCGGTATCTTCTCTCTCGACCTTTCCAAGCCTGTCACCGTTGAAATTTACAGCGATGATTGCGCAGACGTTCTTGCTAAGTTAGAGAAGTTCTCCGCTTAATTTCAGAACACTGCAAACAGATCAAATCCGCTTGAAACTTGTTTTTTAAGCGGATTTTTATCCGCTTTTTTTATTTTAGGAGATACAGATGCAAATCAAAGGCGAAACGTCCGTCAATAAACTCATTCTTCTTTTTGTCTTTGACAAAATGGAAACCGCGTTGACAGAGAGAATCCTCGTCGATATTTGTTCGTCCAGCAACGACTGGATCAACTATATGGACTGCGTCATGCTCATCCAGAAACTCACGCAGGATGGGTTTATTTGCGTTGTCAATCAAGGAGACGACCCTCTCTACACCATCACGCCCGACGGAAGAGAAAGCCTTGCCAACTTCTACATCAATATCCCCAAGAGCATTCGCGAGGAGATTTCCATATTCGTCAAAGAAAACAAAGAGCGTTACAAGACGAAACAGGAATGCCGCGCCGACTACTATCAGAACAAAGACGGTACCTATACCGTATTTCTCCGCATTCTCGGTCCCGTACAGCCGGCACTCGAACTCAAACTGGTCATTCCCGACAGAAAGACCGCGCAGAGCATCTATAAAAAATGGGAAGACAAGGCAGAAGATTTGTACACGGCGGTGTATGAGAATCTCGTAGATTGATTTTTGCCCCATCATCGGGGCTCTTTTTATGTTGAACAAAGAATCATTTTTTACAAAAACGTGGGTCGTATTCCTCCTGGCGTTTCTCTCGTGCGCGCTGTGGGGAAGCGCATTCCCCTGCGTCAAGATCGGCTATCGGCTGTTCGGCATCGGAGGCGCATGGAACGACTCGCTCTTATATGCAGGCGTTCGTTTTCTCCTTGCAGGCGTCATGATTATCGTCTTTTGCTCGTGCAAGCAAAAAAGATTCGTTCTTCCGGGGCGCACGAACTGGAAATACGTTCTCGTTCTCTCCCTCTTTCAGACCATCGGGCAATATATCTTTTACTATATCGGACTGTACCGGACGGCAGGGATCAAAGCGTCCGTCATCAATTCCACGGGCGTGTTTCTCTCCATTCTCACCGCCTGTTTTCTCTTCAAGCTCGAAAGGTTCACGCTCTTTAAATTCATCGGTTGTATTTTGGGCGTGTTCGGCGTCATCTTAGTCAATCTCGGCGGAGAATTTACCTTCTCGTTCTCGTTCACAGGGGAAGGATTTCTCATTCTCTCCTGTGTATTGAGCGCGCTTGCAGGGAATTTTTCCAAACTCTTTTCGAGATATGAAGATCCCGTTACGCTGAGCGGATGGCAATTTCTCGTCGGAGGAATCATTCTCATTGCGGTAGGACTTGCGGGCGGCGGCTCTCTTCACCCTGCGTCCCCCCTAGCCTTCGTCATGCTGACCTATCTTGCCCTGATCTCCGCAGTCGCTTTCTCCCTCATGGGAATCCTCTTAAAATACAACCCCGTTTCGCGCGTATCGTCCTATAAGACGCTCACCCCCGTGCTCGGCTTCGTCTTTTCCGCAATCTTTCTTTCCGAAGGTTCTCTCTTGCGCGTAGAAACGTTCGTCGCTCTGATCGTCACGTCGCTCGGCATATTTCTCATCAACCGATACGGCGATCAACAAATAAAGATAAACAAAAAATAACAAAAACCACGTCGTTTTTGTTGTCAAAAATTTTTTGTTGTGTTATAATATCTCCGTTATGCGGGGATACCCGTAGAAAAGGAACTATGACTATGTGGAATTTATTAGCTAATAACGGAATCATTGAAAACTACACCGTATATCAGATCATCTGTATCGTTCTCGTTTTTCTCATGCTCGTTGCCGCAGTTGCAGCGATTATTCTCGTGCTCATGCAACCCTCCAATTCCGACGGTATTCAGGCCATTCAGGGTTCGAGCGAAACGTTCTTCGGCAAAAATAAAGGTAAATCCATTGAAGAAAAGCTCAAAAAGTGGACGATTGTCTGCCTCGTTGTGCTTGCGGTTCTTTCCGTTATCTTCTTCATTTTGAGATCTATCTAACCGATACAAAACCTTTGGCGGCCGTCGAGCCGCCTTATTTTTTTCAAAAAAGGAAATACTATTTTCATGCACGCATCCAAAAAATTATACGATAAAATCGAGAGCGGAGAATTTCTCCTTCTTACCGCAAGGGAGATTGCCATGCGCCTTCGCATGACGAAACGGGACGTCTCTCTCATCGAGGACATTTTAGACGGCTACGTTCAAGAGGGCAAGCTCCTCAAAGACGGTTCGCACCGCTACGGCACGCCCGAACAATTCGACGCAAAGAAAGGTACGCTGAAAGGAAACGAACGCGGATTCGCCTTTTTCCTGCCCGACGACGGCACGCCCGATCTGTTTATCCCTCATAGCGCGCTCAACGGAGCCATGCACGCCGACGTGGTATTCGCACGGTGTACAGGCGGTAAAAAGGGCGACGAGGGCGAAGTTCTCTCCGTTCTCGAACGCGGAATGACGGAGATCGTCGGTACGTTCGTCCGAGACAGAAACGCAGGCTATCTCATTCCCGACGATAGCAAATATTTCGAGAATATCTATATTCCCCTGCGCGCTTGCAAAAATCTGCCCGTCAACGTAAAGGCGGTCGCAAAAATCACCTCGTATCCTTTCGGAAAAGCGCCGGGAGGCGAAATTATTGAAATTTTAGGAGATGACGACGACTTTTTCGCCGAGGAACGCTCTATCATTCGTTCCTATAACCTACGCGAAACGTTCCCCGAACCCGTACTCGACGAAGCGGAAACCGTCTCTGCAAAAGAGATCGATCCCGTCGGCAGAGAGGATTTCAGAGACCGTATCATCGTCACCATCGACGGTGAGGACACGCGCGACATCGACGACGCCGTGGAAGTTTCCTTTGACGGAACGCGCTACACCCTCGGCGTACACATTGCCGACGTCACGGAGTACGTCAAGCGCAAAGGAAAGCTCGACAGAGAGGCGCTTGAACGGGGCACTTCCGTCTATTTTCCGGACCGCGTATTGCCCATGCTCCCAAAAGAACTCTCAAACGGATGCTGTTCTCTGAACGAGGGCGTTGACCGTCTCACCCTCTCCTGCATTATGATGATCGACAAAAGCGGTGCAGTCGTATCGAAACAGGTATGCCGTTCTGTCATACGATCCGCACACCGCATGACCTATCGCGAGGTGGATTTGATCTTAAACGGAGACGGGCAGACGAGAGAAAAATTCAAGGACGCCGTTCCCATGCTCGAAACGGCGAAAGAACTCACCCTTCTGTTGCAGGAACGCAGAAGAGCGAGGGGCAACGTCGCCCTCGACGTCAAGGAGGCGAAAATCCTCTTTGTCGACGATGAAATCTCCATTCCTGACTACGAACATCTGTTTTCGCACGTGCTCATCGAACAGTTCATGGTGCTTGCAAACGAGAGCGTCGCGGCTCTCATGACGGAAGCGGAAATGCCCTTCATCTACCGTATCCACGAAAAACCCAACCCCGAAAAGGCGGAGTCTTTTCTCTCCTTTGCACGGGAATGCGGTCTTACGATAGACCATACCGCCGAAGTCACTCCGAAATTTTATCAAAGCATTCTGGAACGGGCGAAACCTCTTCCCGTCTATTCCGTTCTCAACCGCGTCATGCTCCGCTCCATGCAAAAAGCGAAGTATTCTCCCCTCAACGTAGGACATTTCGGGTTGGCGAGCGAATGCTACTGCCACTTCACGTCCCCCATTCGCCGTTATCCCGACCTCTGCGTACACCGCGTCGTCAAGGCGTACCTCGACGGGGACGAACATATGAAACAAGCGCTCTCCTACTTCGTTTCCGAGGCGGCGGAGCGTTCCTCCGAATGCGAACGAAACGCCACGGAGGCGGAGAGGGAAGTGGACGCCCTCTATATCGTACAGTATATGGCAGACCATATCGGCGAAGAGTTCGACGCGATCGTTTCGGGCGTTACCTCGTTCGGCGTCTTTGCGGAACTCCCCAATACGGTCGAAGGCATGATTCCCTTTGAAACGCTCCCGAACGACGATTACACCTTTATCGAGGAAAAATTTCTCATGCAGGGAAAAAAACACGCCTTCCGTTTGGGAGACGAACTTCGCGTTCGCGTGGCAGGATGTCATTTTGATACCTATCGGGTGGAATTTTCCCTCGTTACGAAAAAATAAGATTGCATTTCAAAAAAGAAAGTGCTATAATACGACTATATGAAAATCATTACCGAAAACAGACAAGCCGCGTTTGAATACTTCATCGAGGACAGATACGAGGCAGGCATTTCCCTCGACGGCGGAGAGGTCAAATCTATTCGCGCAGGGAACGTGAACCTGAAAGACTCTTTCTGCTTTATCCGAGGTTACGACGTCTGGCTGAAAAACGCCCACATAGCCGTGTACGACAGGGCAGGCGCGTATAATACGAAAGATTCGAAACGGGACAGGCGACTTCTTCTCCACAAGCACGAGATTTCCAAACTTGTCGGAAAAATCAACGAGAAAGGCTACACGCTCGTTCCCTTGAAGCTTTATTTCAAAGACGCGCTCATCAAGGTGGAGCTCGGACTCTGTAAAGGCAAGCACACCTACGACAAAAAACAATCGCTTGCGGAACGCGACATCAAGCGTCAGACCGCGAGAGAACTCAAAGAATACAACCAATGAGGTGAAACGATGGAACTTAAAAAAGATACGCTCTGCGTTCAGGCAGGTTATTCCCCCAAAACGGGCGAAAGCCGTATTCCCCAGATTTGTCAAAGCACGACCTTTTTCTTCGGCGATACGCAGGCCATGGCGGATTGTTTCGATCTGAAAAGCGACGCTTATTTCTATTCCAGACTTGCAAACCCTACCGTTACGGCGCTCGAAGGCAAGGTGTCCGCACTCGAAGGAGGAAAAGCGGCGATCGGTTGCGCGAGCGGAATGTCCGCAACCATGCTCACCGCGTTCACCCTCTGCGAGGCAGGCGACAACATCGTATCCTCCGCGTCCGTGTACGGCGGAACGTTTAACCTCTTCGGAACAACTCTGCCCAAGCTCGGAATCGAGTGCAGATTTTTCGACCCCGACGCGACGGCGGAAGAAATCGAATCCCTCATCGACGAAAAGACCAAATTCATCTTCGGCGAGACGATCGCAAACCCTTCCATCGTCGTATTCGACTTCGATAAAGTCGCTGAGATCGCCAAAAAGCACGGCGTACTCCTCATCATCGACAATACGCTCGCGTCCCCTGCGCTTTGTAACCCCTTCAAGTTCGGCGCAAACGTCATCGTTCATTCCTCTTCCAAGTACCTTGACGGTCACGCCGCCGCGCTCGGAGGCGTCATCGTGGACGGCGGAAATTTCGATTTTAAGGGAAATCCCAGATACCCTGCTTTCAACCTTCCCGACGAAAGCTATCACGGTCTCGTCTATGCGAATCTCGACGCTCCGTTTGCCACCAAATGCAGAGCGCAGATGATTCGCGACCTCGGCGCGATCATGGCTCCGCAGAACGCGTTCCTTACCTATCTCGGCACGGACACCCTCGCCCTGCGCATGGAACGGCACTCGAAAAACTCCGCAAAGGTAGCGGCGTTCCTCGCGAGCCATCCCAAGATTGCATGGGTAAAACACGCGTCTCTTCCGAACGATCCTTACCACGAGAGGGCGAATAAGTACCTTCCGAACGGTCAGGGAGGCATGATGAGTTTCGGAATCGACGGCGATCTTTCGCTGTGCGCCAAATTCATGGAGAGCCTGAACGTCATCACGCAAGAAACGCACGTCGCAGATTGCAGGAGCTGCATTTTGCACCCCGCGTCCACGACGCACCGCCAGCTCTCCAAGGAGGATCTCGAAAAAGCGGGCGTACCTGAAAATCTCATTCGCCTTTCGGTCGGAATCGAAGACGCAGACGACCTCATTGCCGACCTCGAACAAGCGCTTGCTCGCATTTAAGGAGTTTTCATGCCCATCGTCATTGACAAAGCCATTCCGGCATACACCATTTTAAGAGGGGAAAAGATCTTCGTCATGGATAAGGAGAGAGCGATCACGCAGGACATTCGTCCCATCGAGATTGCCATACTCAATCTCATGCCGACCAAGGAAGTCACAGAAACGCAACTCATGCGCCTTCTCTCGAACTCGCCCTTACAGGTCAATATCACCCTCATCAATACCGAAACGTATCAAAGCAAAAACGTGGAGCTGTCCTATCTCCACCGTTTCTACAAGACCTTTGACGAGATCAAGGACAGATTCTTTGACGGCATGATCATTACGGGCGCGCCCGTGGAGAACATGGAGTTCTCCTCCGTGGCATACTGGGATGAAATCACGAAAATTTTCGACTGGACGACGGATCACGTCACTTCCACGCTGTTCATCTGTTGGGGCGCGCAGGCAGGATTATATCACTTCTACGGAATCCCCAAATATCCCCTTCCCGAAAAGTGTTTCGGAGTCTTTGCGCACCACAAGATCGAATACGGCGAACCCGAACCGCTGATGCGCGGTATTTCCGACGAATTTCATATGTGCCATTCGAGGCATTCCGCCGTCAAGAACGACGATATTCGCAAATGCCCCAAACTCCGCATTCTCGGTATCTCCAAAAAGGCGGGTGCGGCGATCATCAAGTCCACCGACAACAAACGGGTGTTCGTGATGGGGCACATGGAATACGACAGAGATACTCTGAAAAAAGAATACGAGCGCGATCTCGCAAAAGGGCTTCCCATTAAACCCCCGTTCTGCTACTTCACCGACTCGACGTGTACGGAAGTCAAAATGAACTGGTCGTCAACGTCCAACCTCTTTTATATGAACTGGTTGAACTATTACGTCTATCAGGTCACTCCCTACGCCCCCGAAATGGAATAAACATCCGACAAAAAACGGCGCCTAAGCGCCGTTTTTTTATTCTCTGAAAAAACCCTTTTGTCGCGTTTCGACCAAGTGATACTCATTCTTCAACTCCAAAGCGTAATATTCGGGCGAATTTGCCGTGGAGAAGGCAATCGTTCCGTCAACCGACGAGATCATGGAATACCGATCCGCGACAAAGCATACCGGAATCCCGTAGCAAAACGAATAGGTACACAGAACGTTCCGTTCCACTCCGCGCATAGCGTTCACGATAGAAAAGACCACGTCCGCGCCGCTATCCGAAAAAAGTTTCATCGTTTCGGGGAAAAAGAGATCCTCTCCGACCAGCACGCCGATCTTTCCGAGCGCCGTTTCATATAACCGCAACGCTCCTCCGGCATTGTACGCATGGTCGACGGAATGCGTCATATCCGAGATCCCGACGAGTTTTCCCCTGTCGGCGACGAGCACGGATTTTCGGACGATTCCTTTCGCCTCCGTGGTACAACCGCACAGCACGATACATTGAAAGTCCGAACTCAATCTCGCAACGTGTCTGAATCGCCCCGACCTTCCCTCGATCTCGTTTGTATAAGACACTCTTCCGATCGGAGAGATCACGAGAATCTCAAACTCCTCTTTGAGCTTTCCCTCCAAACCGAGCAATTTTCCTTCATTGACAAGACAGACGCGCATAGCCACCTCTTTTCCATACTATGCGCACGTGTCTGCACAAGTGAAAATCGCTTTTTATGTTTAAGCATAGAATACATCTACTGTTTCCATTCTTCTCCATGTTTTGCGTAAAAAAAGTATCCGTTCAAAACGGATACCTTTTTATTGTTCATTTTAATTAAACGTCGACGTGTTTGCCCGTATACGCGTTGAGATACATCTGCTTGATTTCGCTCATCAGCGGATAACGAGGGTTCGCGCCCGTGCACTGATCGTCGAATGCGTTCTCGACCATCTCGTCAAGGGTGGACATGAACTGCTCTTCCGTCTCCTTATCGCCGATCGCGTCTTTGATGGTCTTGGGTTGACCGATCGCAGCCTGCAATTCTTCGATCTTCTTGACAAGCGCCTTTACGAGTGCGTCGTCGTCCTTACCCGTGCAACCGACGTATCTTGCAACGTCTGCGTATCTTGCCTTGCACTGAGGATATGCGTACTGAGGGAACGTACCCATCTTGGTAGGCTTTTCGGAAGAGTTGAATTTAATGACTTCCGTGATGAGAAGGCTGTTTGCCATACCGTGGGGAAGGTGATGGTATGCGCCGAGTTTGTGCGCCATGGAGTGACATACGCCGAGGAATGCGTTGGCGAACGCCATACCTGCCATACAGGACGCATTTGCCATCTTCTCGCGCGCCTCTGCGTCGTGTGCGCCGAGCGCATATGCTCTGGGAAGATACTCGAAGATGAGACGGCAAGCTTCCTTTGCGATACCGTTCGTAAAGTCGGTAGCCATGACGGATGCGATTGCTTCGAGCGCATGCGTCAGAGCGTCGATACCGGAGCAGGAAGTAAGTCCCTTAGGAATGTTCATCATGAGGTCTGCGTCGACGATTGCCATCTTGGGCATAAGCTCATAGTCTGCGAGAGGATATTTCGTACCGGTCTTTTCATCGGTAATGACGGCGAACGGCGTAACTTCGGAACCCGTACCTGCGGTCGTGGGGATTGCAATGAACGTTGCCTTATCTCCCATGTGAGGGAAGGTGTAGACGCGCTTACGAATATCCATGAAGCGCATAGCCATATCCATGAAGTCTACTTCGGGATGTTCGTACATAACCCACATAATCTTTGCCGCGTCGATGGGAGAACCGCCGCCGACTGCAACGATTGCGTCGGGTTTGAAGTCGTTACACATTTTCAGTCCTTCCTTCGCACAAGCGATGGTAGGATCGGGCGTAACGTTGAAGAAAGTCATGTGCGCGATACCCATCGTATCGAGAATATCGGTGATCTTCTTCGTGAATCCGGACTGATACAGGAAGCCGTCCGTTACGATAAATACTCTCTTTCTGGGATTGACGTCGCCGAGTTCTTTCAGCGCAACGCCGAGACTTCCTCTTTTGAAATATACCTTTTCGGGTGCTCTGAACCACAACATATTCTCTTTTCTCTCCGCGATAGTCTTGATATTGATCAGGTGCTTGATGCCGACGTTTTCGGATACGGAGTTACCGCCCCAGGAGCCGCAACCGAGCGTAAGCGAAGGCGTAAGCGCAAAGTTATAAATATCGCCGATACCACCCTGAGAGGAAGGCGTATTGATGAGAACACGGCAGGTCTTCATGGTGTTTCTGAACTGTTCGATCTTTGCCGCGCCCGTCTCTACGTTGACGTAGATGGAAGAGGTATGACCGAGTCCGCCGTCTTTAATGAGTTTGTCCGCCTTTGCAACTGCGTCGTCGAAGTCGACTGCCTTGTACATTGCGAGGACGGGAGAAAGCTTCTCGTGCGCGAATTCTTCGGAAAGATCGACGCTCTCAACCTCGCCGACAAGCACTTTGCTGCCTGCGGGAGCTTCGAATCCGGAAAGTCTCGCGATGGTGCAAGCGGACTGACCGACGATCTTTGCATTCAAAGCGCCGTTGATGATGATGGTCTTTCTTACCTTTTCCGTCTCTTCGGGCGTCAGGAAGTAAGCTCCTCTTGCGGCGAACTCTGCCTTGAACGCATCGTAAACGTCTGCAAGGACGACGACGGACTGTTCGGACGCGCAGATCATACCGTTATCGAACGTTTTGGAATGAAGAACGGAAGATGCTGCGAGCTTAATGTCTGCGGTGGAGTCGATGATTGCAGGCGTGTTTCCCGCGCCGACGCCGAGAGCCGGTTTACCGGAAGAGTAAGCCGCTTTGACCATGCCGGGACCGCCCGTAGCGAGGATCATATCCGCCTCTCTCATGATCATGCCGGACAGAGGAACGGTAGGTTCGTCGATCCAACCGATGATATCTTCGGGAGCGCCTGCGGCTACCGCTGCGTCAAGAACGATCTTAGCGGCTGCAATGGTGCTCTTCTTTGCGCGGGGGTGCGGGGAAATGATGAGACCGTTTCTCGTCTTTAAGCAAATCAAAGACTTGAAGATCGCAGTAGAAGTAGGATTCGTGGTGGGAACGACTGCGGCGAGAACGCCTACGGGTTCTGCAACCTTCGTGATGCCGAATCCCTCGTCGTGTTCGAGAACACCGCAAGTTTTAACGTCCTTATACTTGTTGTAGATATACTCTGCGGCATAGTGGTTTTTGATGACCTTGTCTTCCACGATGCCCATGCCCGTCTCTGCAACAGCCATCTTTGCGAGGGGAATTCTCTGATTGTTGGCTGCAAGTGCGGCTGCACGGAAGATCGCGTCTACTTTCTCCTGAGGAAAGGTAGCGAACTCTGCCTGTGCTGCTCTGACTCTGGCAAGCAATTTTTCAAGCGTTGCCTCGTCGTTTACGATAAAATCCTTCATATTCATACCTCCTGAGAGCATCAAAAATTTATTTTTCTTGTTGCAATAAGTTTGCGAGATCGCCCGATAACAACGCGAGCGACGCCGCGAGGTCGACGTTCTTTACGACGACCGTATCGGGAACGGAAATCTGCGTATTCGCAAAATTCCAGATTCCTCTGATCCCTGCCCCCACGAGCTTGTCGCAAACGAGTTGCGCCGACGCCTTGGGCACGGTGATAATACCGAGTTTGACCTTGTGTTCCTTGACGAACGAATCGAACTTCTCCATCGGATAGACAGGCTTTCCGCGAACCGTTTCATCCGTCACCCTGATATCGAAAGCCGCGATGATGTTGAGCCCGTAATTCTGAAATCCCTCGTAACCGAGAAACGCTTTCCCCAGTCCCCCTGCGCCGACGACGACTGCGGAGGAAAGATTGTCATAGCCGAGAAACTTCTCGATGTCGCGAATGAGCCCCCCGACCTCGAATCCGTATCTCGGTTTACCGGGAACAGAAGAGACGATAGAGAGATCTTTTCTGACGAGTACGGCAGAGATTGCCATATCCTTTGCGATCAAAGACGAGGATACGTATCCCTTACCGGCAAGCTTTGCGTCTCTCAAATACCTGAGATAGCCCGGCATTCTGGAAATTGTCGCATTGGAAACGGCGTTCTTTTCCATGTCCTCACCTCTCCAAAATTGTTCGATATTTTTTTATCAATTCTATCTTATCAAATTTCGGTTAAAAAATCAACCCCTCTGCGAAAAATTTTTTCATGTTATTTTTTTACATCGGATTTTCTGTCGGAACTTTATTTTTTCGTCTATCTTGTTTCATTTTAACACTTTTATCAATATTATCAGTAAAAAATGTTCTAATGGTTCTTATTTTTGGTAGTTTCGCCCATTTTGAATTATAGGTACGATAAGATGTAACGATGCTGACCATCACTTCTTCCGATCTCTGTATCAACCTCGCGTATATCAAAATCGCCTACTGATGAAAAACGATTTCGATTCATTTCTCTGCGAAGTTGTTCTGCATATAGAAAAGTCTTTCCTCAACGGGAAAGACTTTTCTTTTAAGATTCTAAATCTTTGAGCTGCGCTTCGATTTTTGACTTCATGTCGAGGTATTTTTCGAACTTCGCTCTTTCGTCCTCGACGAGCTTCTTAGGCGCTTTTAACAGGAAATTTTGATTGTTGAGTTTTCCGTCCGCCCTCGCGATCTCTCCGATGACGCGTTCGAGTTCAGCCTGCAATCTGGCTTTTTCCTTTTCGAGATCGACAAGCTCTCCGAGAGGAATGTAGATCTGTGCGATCTCGGTAACCTTGGAAACGACCTTTCCGAGGGAAGATACGTCCTCGACGTATTTTACGGCGTTTGCGCCTGCGAGCTTACAGATGCTCGCTTCGTTCGCATGGATATATCTCTTATTCTCGGTAATGAGGTATAAATCGACGCGCTTAGAGGGAGCGCATCCGACTTCCGTCTTGGCGGCGCGAACCGCCTGAATCATTTCTTTGATTCCCTCGAACGCCTTTGCCTCTTTCTTATAGGCATATTTTGCGTTGTATCTGGGATAATCCGCAATCATGATGCTGCCGTTCGTATGGGGAAGATGCTGATAGATTTCTTCCGTAACGAAAGGAAGGAAAGGATGCAGGAGTTTCAAAGCCTCTCCGAGCACAAAACAGAGCACGCTGATCGCACCGTTCTTTTTGTTCTCGTCCTCTCCGTAGAGGGCAGGCTTCGTCAGTTCGATGTACCAGTCGCAGAAATCGTCCCACATGAAATCGTACAGTTTCGAGAGCGCAACGCCGAGCTCGAACTTATTGAGATTGAGCGTTACTTCCTTAATGCAGGTTTCGAGTTTGGAAACGATCCACTTGTCTGCGGCGGAAAACCTTACTTCCTGCACGGGGAGTACCTGTTTTCCCTCCGCATTCATGATGACGAAACGGCTTGCGTTCCAGATCTTGTTGATGAAATTCCTGCCTGCCTCGACTTTGCCTTCCGTATAACGGGTATCGTTGCCGGGAGCAACGCCCGTCATCAGGGAGAAACGGAGAGAGTCTGCGCCGTACTGATCGATGACGACCAACGGATCCACGCCGTTTCCGAGCGATTTACTCATCTTTCTGCCCTGTTCGTCGCGAACGAGACCGTGGAAGAGTACGTCGCGGAAGGGAACTTGTTTCTTGTGTTCGAGACCGCTGAAAATCATTCTGGAAACCCAGAAGAAGAGAATATCGTACCCCGTTACGAGCACGTCGGTGGGATAGAAATAATCGAGATCGGGCGTATGATCGGGCCATCCGAGCGTCGAGAAGGGCCAGAGCGCGGAAGAGAACCAGGTGTCGAGCACGTCCTCGTCCTGATGAAGGTGGGTTCCTCCGCACTTCGGACAGACGGTAGGATCTTCCTTTTCGCAGACAATCTCACCGCAGTCGGGACAATACCAAACGGGAATCCTGTGTCCCCACCAGAGCTGACGGGAAATACACCAGTCGCGGATATTCTCCATCCAGTTATAGTACGTCTTGGTCAGACGGTCGGGAATGATTTTGATTTTATTCTTCATGACTGCCTGTATGGCAGGCTTTGCGAGCGGCTCCATCTTAACGAACCACTGTTTGGAGACGATGGGCTCTACCGCGTTGTGGCAACGATAGCAATGCCCTACCGCGTGGGTGTGCGGTTCGATGCGGACGAGGTTTCCGAGCGTTTCGAGCTCTTTAACGACCGCCTTTCTGCACTCGTATCTGTCCATTCCGACAAATTTTCCCGCCTCTTCGTTCATCGTGCCGTCGTCGTTCATAACGCGTACAATGGGAAGCTGATGGCGGATACCGACTTCAAAGTCGTTGGGATCGTGCGCAGGCGTGATTTTAACGCAACCCGTACCGAATTCCATATCCGCGTGTTCGTCTCCTACGACGGGAATCTCTCTGCCGACAATAGGAAGAACGAGCGTTTTACCGATCATATCCCGATAGCGAGGATCTTCGGGATTGACCGCGACCGCGGTATCGCCGAACATGGTCTCGGGACGCGTGGTTGCAACCACGAGACTTCTCGAAGGATCGTCCTTCATGAAATAACGAAGATGCCAGAATGCGGACGCCTCGTCGGAATATTCTACTTCCGCGTCGGAAAGAGCCGTCTTGCAGTGAGGGCACCAGTTGATGATACGACTGCCCTGATAAATAAGTCCCTTATGATAGAGATTGACGAACGCCTCGCGCACCGCCTTGGAACACTTATCGTCCATCGTGAACGCAAGTCTGTCCCAATCGCAGGAAGACCCCATCTTTTTGAGCTGATCGCAAATTCTTCCGGCATACTTATCTTTCCATGCCCAAGTACGCTTTAAGAATTCTTCTCTTCCGAGGTCCTCTTTCGTTTTTCCTTCCGTCTCGCGGACGTAATCGACGACTTTGACTTCCGTCGCGATTGCGGCGTGGTCGGTACCGGGAAGCCAAAGAGCGGAATAGCCCTGCATACGTTTGAAACGGATGATGGTATCCTGCAACGTACAGTCCATTGCGTGCCCCATGTGAAGCTGACCGGTGATATTCGGAGGAGGCATAACGATGGTAAACGGAACTTTTGAAGGATCTGTTTCCGCGTGGAAATAACCCTTTTCGCACCATTCGGTATAGATACGGTCCTCAAAGTCTTTGGGATTGTAAGTCTTTTGCATTTCCATAATTGATCACCTTTAACAATAGATACGGATTTATTCTAGCTCTTTTCTTTTCATTTGTCAAATAAAAGCCCGTCGGCATACAATATATTATCAAAAATTTCGGAGTTAATCATGAAAAAAATGTTAGCAATTCTCTTTTCCGTCCTTTTCACGCTTCCTTTGGCAGGGTGCAAGGACGAGAAAAAAGTTCTTCGTATCAATGAAGTGACGCATTCCGTGTTCTATGCGCCTCTCTATCTCGCCGAGGCGCTCGGTTATTTTGCCGAGGAAGGCATCGAAATCGAGATCACCAACGGCGGCGGAGCAGACAATACCATGGCGGCGGTGCTTTCGGGCAGCGCAGACGTCGGTTTCTGCGGGCCCGAGGCGGCGCTTTACGTTCTCGTCGGCGGAAGCACGGACGTACCCAAAGTGTTCGGTCAACTCACCAAACGGGACGGTTCTTTCCTCGTATCCCGTGTGAAGGAAGACAATTTCACCTTTGAAAATCTGAGAGGCAAGGAAATCCTTGCAGGAAGAAGGGGCGGCGTTCCCGCCATGACCTTTGAAACCGTTCTCAAAGAGCACGGACTCAAAGACGGCGTAGATCTCACCTTAAACTATGACGTCGCCTTTAATCTGATGACGAGCGCGTTCGAATCGGGCGTTGCGGACTATTGCACCATGTTCGAGCCGACTGCGTCCGAGTATGAAAAGGCAGGCAAGGGATATATCGTGGCGAGCGTCGGAGAGGCGTCGGGCGAGATACCCTACACCTGCTTTATGGCGAAAGAAAGTTATATTACCGCTCATGAGGAGCAAATTGAAGGATTTCTCCGCGCCGTAACAAAATCAGTCAAATACGTCATGGAACATGATTCAAAGACGCTCGCTCCCCTCCTCGTCAGCTATTTCGAGAGCACTTCCCTCGATTCTATCTCCACTTCTCTCGACAGTTATAAGCGGATCGACGCGTGGATGACAAATCTCACCATGGAAGAGAATAGCTTCTCCCGTCTGCAAGACGTCATCGAAAACGCCGGCGAGCTTGCGAGAAGAGTTTCCCTCGAAGAGCTGTCCGTCTCCGCTTATTCTCAAAAGGCGTATCGGGACGTATATTCGGAAGGATAAACGCCATGGAACTTTTACGATTCGATGACGTCTCATTCCGCTACCACAGCTTAAACGGGGAAACGCTTGCCGTCAGTCATCTGAGCTTTTCCGTGAAGGTCGGTGAATTCGTCGCCATTGTCGGCCCGTCAGGGTGCGGAAAAACGACAATTCTTTCCCTGATTGCAGGGCTTTTGTCTCCGTCTGAGGGAAAAATTCACCGTGCGGACGAAAAATACGGTTATATGCTCCAACGAGACGAACTGTTCCCGTGGAGAACGGTGCTGAAAAACATCCTTTTGCCGCTGGAAATCGAACGTAAGCTGACCAAAGAGAACAGGGAGCACTGCATTTCCCTCGCAAACAAGTACGGACTCAAAGACTTTCTCGACAAATACCCCGATCAGCTTTCGGGCGGACTTCGCCAGCGCGCGGCGCTCATACGGACGCTCTCCACCCGCCCCGACCTGCTTTTGCTGGATGAACCGTTCTCCGCGCTCGACTATCAGACGAGGCTCAACGTCTGCGAGGACGTCTCCTCCATCATTCGGGAAGAGAAAAAGACGGCGGTCCTGATCACGCACGATTTGAGCGAGGGAATCTCCGTTGCCGACAAGATACTCGTTTTGACGGCGCGCCCTGCCTCGCTCAAAGCGGAGCACGTCGTTCCCTTCACGGAACGCTCCCCTCTGAAACGGAGGAATTTACAGGAATTTCCCCACCTTTTCGATTTGTTATGGAGGGAATTGAACGAATGAACTTATCCAAAGAACAAACGCTCTTTCTGAAAAAACAAAAGCGAACCACCTATCTCACTCACGCCGTGCGGATCGGGGTGCTCGTGCTCCTCTTGGGCATTTGGGAAATCGCGGCCGACCTATCTTGGGTGAACCCATTTATCACGAGCTCCCCTTCCCGCATCTTTCGCTGTACCTGCGACCTCGCGAAAAACGGAAATCTTCTCTATCACGTCGGAACCACGCTCTGGGAAACGCTCACAGGATTTGCCTTAGCCGTGCTGCTCGGGTTTATCCTTGCCCTGCTCCTATGGTGGAGCGACTTTTTCCGTCGCATCGCGGAGCCATATCTCATCGTCTTGAATGCTCTGCCCAAAATCGCCCTAGGTCCTCTCATCATCATCTGGTGCGGAACGGGTTCGAGGGCAATCGTGCTGATGACCGTACTCGTCTCGCTCATCGTCGCCGTCATGAACCTCGCAAACGGATTTCTTGCCACCGACGCGGGAAAAATCAAGTTGCTCGAATCCATGCGCGCCACGAAAGCGCAGATCCTGTTTAAGCTCGTTTTCCCCTCGTCTCTTCCTTCCGTCTTTTCCATGCTCAAACTCTGCGTGGGAATGGCGTGGATCGGTTCGGTCATGGGCGAATACATGGTTTCCAAAGCAGGACTCGGTTACCTCATCGTCTACGGCGGTCAGGTATTCAAGCTCGACCTCGTCATGTCCGCGACGGTACTCCTGTGCCTCCTTGCGGGGATTATGTACGCTCTCGTCGCGCTCCTTGAAAAAATACTCGTAAAACGGTATTGAAACCATCTTTTCAAATTTTGACCGCAAAAAAATACCCGTCCGAGGACGGGTATTTTTTGTTGCTTATTCATCGATCGGTTCGGCGATGGCTTCCTCATAAGAGGTTGCATTGACGAACGGAGACAAATTCTTGTACTCGCGGAGACCGGTTCCTGCCGGAATGAGTTTTCCGATGACGATGTTTTCCTTCAAGCCGATGAGAGGATCTCTCTTGTTCTTGATGGCTGCATCGGTGAGCACCCTTGCCGTTTCCTGGAAGGACGCTGCGGACAGGAAGGAGTCTGCGGAGAGCGCCGCCTTGGTGATACCGAGAAGGACGCGCTTTGCCAGCGCGGGTCTGCCGCCTGCCATGATCGCCTTTTCGTTTTCGGTATCGTAGGTGAACATATCGACGGTTTCGCCGGGAAGGAGCGACGTGTCGCCTGCGTTCTCGATCTTGACCTTACGGAGCATCTGACGGACGATGATTTCAACGTGTTTGTCGTTGATGTCAACGCCCTGAGAACGGTAAACGGTCTGTACCTGATTGAGGATATAATCCTGAACTCCCGTAACGCCCTGAATGCGGAGAATATCCTGAGGATATACGGAACCTGCGTTGAGGAGCGTGCCGGGCTCGACCTTCTCCCCTGCCTTGACCTTGATTTCCGCGTTGAAGGGAAGGACGTATTCCTGTTTGAGTTCGCCCGTAACGCCGTCTCTTACGAGAATGTGCTTCATGTTATCGGAGTCGTCGAGAGAAACCACGCCGCTGACTTCGCAGAGCGTAGCGCAACCCTTAGGTCTTCTTGCCTCGAACAATTCTTCGACACGGGGAAGACCTTGCGTGATGTCGCCCGTAGACGCGATACCGCCCGTATGGAAGGTACGCATGGTAAGCTGGGTACCGGGTTCACCGATGGACTGCGCCGCGATGACGCCGACTGCCTCGCCCACCTGAACGGGAAGGGTGGTCGCCATGTTCTTACCGTAACACTTTGCACATACGCCGATTTTGGAAGAGCACGTGAATACGGAACGAATGGATACTTCCTTGATACCTGCCTTGACGATCTTCTTTGCCGTTGCGTCGGTGATCATCTGATTGATGGGAACGATGACCTCTCTCGTTTCGGGATTGACGACGTCCTCTGCGGCGAATCTACCGATCAGTCTGTCTTCGAGGCTCTCGATGACCTGATCGTTGCCGCCGATGATGGCGCGAACGCGCATACCTCTGGGTTTCTTGCCTGCGCAGCAATCATCCTCGCGAACGACGACGTCCTGAGATACGTCGACGAGACGACGGGTAAGATAACCCGAGTCTGCCGTCTTCAATGCGGTATCGGCAAGACCTTTACGTCCGCCGTGGGAGGAAATGAAGTATTCGAGTACGGAAAGTCCCTGACGGAAACAGGATTTGATGGGAACTTCGATCATCTTACCCTGAGGGTTGACCATGAGTCCGCGCATACCTGCGAGCTGTTTGATCTGGTCGATGGAACCGCGCGCGCCGGAGTCAGCCATCATCCAGATGGGATTGAACTTATCCTGTTTGCCCTGTTCTTCCAGAAGTCCCTGAACTTTATCGGTCGCCTCTTTCCAGGTCTTAACGACCGCGTCGTATCTGCCCTCTTCGTTGAGAAGTCCCCTGTTATACATTTTGGAGATTTTCGCGACGGTTCTTTCCGCCTCGGCGATGAACTCGTTCTTCTTATCGGGAATCTTCATATCGAAGACGGAAGTCGTGATTGCGGAAAGGGTGGAATACTTATAACCGAGCGACTTGATCTTATCGAGGACGTCTGCGGCTCTGGGAGCTCCGCCCGTCTTGAAACATGCGTCTACGATCTTGGAGAGCTGTTTCTTGCCGACGGCTCTTGCGGAACCGATGAAGTCGGCGTCAATTTCGTATTTGAGATAATCTTCGGGTTTCTCTCTCTTGACGAGACCGAGATCCTGAGGAATCGCCTCGTTGTAGATGATCTTACCGACGGTGGTTTTTGTTCTGCCCGTAACCGTCTGACCGTTGTAAGGACTGTTCGGATCGTCGATCACGACCGTCCTTCTGACGTAAATTTCATCCTCGATATAAACCGCGCCCGTCTGATAAGCCATGATCGCCTCGTCGGGAGAGGTATATACGGGAGGAACGTAAACTTCGCCGTTTTCATCGGGACGGAAAAGCGCGTTGTACTTCTTGCCCTCTTCGCGTCTGATGATGGTAAGGTAGTATGCGCCGACGATCATATCCTGCGTCGGGGACATAACGGGTTTACCATCGGAAAGTTTCAGAATATTGTTGGAGGAAAGCATGAGGAATCTCGCCTCAGCCTGCGCCTCGATGGAAAGAGGTACGTGGACAGCCATCTGGTCGCCGTCAAAGTCGGCGTTGAATGCGCCGCAGACGAGCGGGTGAATCTTGATGGCGCGTCCTTCGATGAGAACGGGCTCGAATGCCTGAATGGAAAGTCTGTGAAGAGTGGGAGCACGGTTCAAAAGGACGGGATGCTCTTTGATGACCTCTTCGAGAATATCCCATACTTCCGCCTTTGCCTTTTCAACGGCGCGCTTTGCGCTCTTGACGTTGTGGCATTTACCCGTCTCGACGAGACGCTTCATGACGAAGGGCTTGAAGAGCTCGATTGCCATTTCCTTGGGCAGACCGCACTGATACAGTTTCAGTTCAGGACCGACGACGATAACGGAACGACCGGAATAGTCGACTCGCTTACCGAGAAGGTTTTGACGGAAACGTCCCTGCTTACCGCGAAGCATTGCGGAGAGAGATTTGAGCTCTCTGTTGGAAGGACCGGTGAGAGGTTTTCCCTTTCTGCCGTTGTCGATGAGGGCGTCGACCGCCTCTTGCAACATTCTCTTCTCGTTCTTTACGATCATTTCCGGAGCGCCGAGCTCCATCATTCTCTTCAAACGGTTGTTTCTGTTGATGACGCGGCGATACAGGTCGTTCAGGTCGGAAGATGCGAATCTGCCGCCGTCGAGCTGAACCATGGGACGAATGTCGGGAGGAATGACGGGGAGAACGGTGAGAATCATCCATTCGGGCTTATTGCCGCTCTTACGGAAGGATTCCACGATCTCGATGCGTTTGACCGCCTTCGCCCATTTCTGTCCGGATTGGTAATTATCGAGAACCTCTTTGAGCTTTTTGCTCTCTTCTTCCAGATCGACAGCCTGCAACAGCTCGCGGATCGCCTCCGCTCCCATGCCGACTTTGAGTCCCGTTTCGCTGTCCTCACCGTACTGCTTTCTGATTTCCGCAAGACGGGAATCGTTGATGACGTGCTTGTAGCCAAGTTCGGGAATATTGCCCGGATTCATGACGACGTACGCCGCGAAGTAGATGACCTGTTCGAGATCCTTCGGGCTCATATCGAGAAGAAGTCCGATTCTGGAAGGCGTACCGCGGAAATACCAGATGTGGGAAACGGGAGCAGCGAGTTCGATGTGTCCCATTCTCTCTCTTCTGACTCTCGCGCGAGTTACTTCGACGCCGCACTTTTCACATACGACGCCCTTGTAACGGATGCGCTTGTATTTACCGCAATGACATTCCCAGTCTTTCTGCGGTCCAAAGATTTTTTCGCAAAAAAGTCCGTCTCTTTCGGGTTTCTGCGTTCTGTAATTGATGGTTTCGGGTTTGGTAACTTCTCCGTAAGACCATTCTCTGATCTTTTCGGGGGAAGCGATACTGATTTGTATAGAGTCGAAATCGTTTAATTCGTACATTCTGTTACCTCTTAATCCTTATCCTCATCGTCTTCGTCTGCGGTTTGAAGATCGTCAAAGAGAGACTTGAAGTCGAAATCTTCGTCGCCGAGGTCTTCTTCGTCGTCAACGAGTTCGCCGCTCTTGAAGTCCTCGTCCTCGTCATCCTCATCGTCGAAGAGAGACATATCGAAATCGTCGTCTTCCTCTTCGTCGCCGAGGTTGAAGTCGAAGTCTGCAAGTTCGTCCTCTACTTCCTTCTTTACGGAATCCTGATCGGAAACTACGTCGTCATCGTAAAATTCTCTGATGATGAGCTCGTCGTTCGATTCGGTAAGCACTCTTACGTCGAGCGCGAGGGATTGAAGTTCCTTCAAGAGGACTTTGAACGCCTCGGGAATACCGGGTTCGGAAATGTTGTTGCCCTTTACGATGGATTCGTAGGTCTTGACGCGTCCTACCATATCGTCCGATTTGACGGTCAAGATTTCCTGCAAGACATGCGCCGCGCCGTACGCTTCCAGCGCCCAGACCTCCATTTCACCGAAACGCTGTCCGCCGAACTGCGCTTTACCGCCGAGAGGCTGCTGCGTGACGAGGGAGTAAGGTCCGATGGAACGGGCGTGGATCTTATCGTCGACGAGGTGGATCAAACGGATCATATACATCTGACCGACGGTGGTTCTGGAATCGAAGGGTTCGCCGGTACGTCCGTCGTAGAGCTGAATCTTACCGTCGACTTCTCCTTCGGGGTTAAGAATATTGTTCTCTTTGAAGAGTTCTCTGATGTCTTTCTCGGTTGCGCCGTCGAATACGGGGGTTGCGATCTTCCATCCGAGCTGTTTGCATACGTGGCCGAGGTGAACTTCGAGCACCTGACCGATGTTCATACGGGAAGGAACGCCGAGGGGGTTCAAAACGATTTGAAGAGGCGTACCGTCCGCCATGAAAGGCATATCCGCCTGCGCAAGCACGCGAGATACGACGCCCTTGTTTCCGTGACGGCCTGCCATCTTATCGCCGACCTGAATCTTTCTCTTCTGCGCGATATAGACGCGAATGAGCTTATTGACGCCGGGGGAAAGTTCGTCCTTGTTCTCTCTCGTGAAGATCTTGACGTCTACGACGATACCGCCTTCGCCGTGAGGAACTTTGAGGGAGGTATCTCTGACTTCTCTCGCCTTGTCGCCGAAGATGGCGCGAAGAAGTCTCTCTTCGGGAGTAAGTTCGGTTTCGCCCTTGGGAGTTACCTTACCGACGAGAATGTCGCCCGAATGAACTTCCGCACCGATGCGAATGATACCGTTTTCGTCGAGGTCTTTGAGTGCGTCGTCGCCGACGTTGGGAATATCTCTCGTGATCTCCTCTTCGCCGAGCTTGGTGTCTCTCGCCTCGATTTCATGCTCTTCGATATGAACGGAGGTAAATACGTCGTCCTGAACGAGCTTTTCGGAAATAAGCATTGCGTCCTCGTAGTTGTAACCTTCCCACTCCATAAAGCCGATGAGAATGTTTTTACCGAGTGCAAGTTCGCCGTTACAGGTGGAAGGACCGTCCGCAATGATCTCCCCTTTCTCTACTCTGTCTCCCGTATTGATGATGGGACGCTGATTGAGACAGGTCGCCTGGTTGGAACGCTCGAATTTTTTGAGAGGATATTCACGGACGAAACCGCTGTCCTCTTTGATCTTGATCATGTTGGACGCTACGCCGATCGCAACGCCCGCCTCTTTCGCGATGACCATAACGCCGGAGTCTCTCGCGATTGCCGCCTCGATACCCGTTGCAACGATTGCGGATTCCGTTTTCAAAAGAGGAACTGCCTGACGCTGCATGTTGGAACCCATGAGGGCGCGGTTGGTATCGTCGTTTTCAAGGAAAGGAATGAGCGCGGTTGCGACGGAAACGAGCTGCTTGGGAGAGATGTCCATGTAATCCATCTTCTCTCTGGGAAGTTCGGTGATAACGTCCTGATGACGGCAACCGACGCGCTCGTTGATAAAGCGGCCTTCCGCGTCGAGGGGTTCGTTTGCCTGCGCGACGATGTATCTGTCCTCCTCGTCGGCAGTCAGATAATCGACGTGATCGGTGACGACGCCCGTCGCTTTGTCCACCTTTCTGTAAGGAGACATGATGAAACCGTATTCATTGACGCGGGAGAACGTCGCGAGCGAGGAAATCAGACCGATGTTCGCGCCTTCGGGCGTCTCGATGGGACACATACGTCCGTAGTGAGAGTGGTGAACGTCTCGAACTTCAAAGGTTGCGCGGTCTCTGTTCAAGCCGCCGGGACCGAGCGCGGAGAGCTTTCTCTTATGCGTGAGCTCGGAAATGGGGTTCGTCTGATCCATGAACTGAGAGAGCTGGGATGAACCGAAGAATTCTCTGATAACCGCGGATACGGGACGGATATTGATGAGGGAAACGGGCGTAACCTCGTCGGGATTCTGGGTTGCCATTCTCTCCTTGATGAGTCTTTCGAGTCTCGCAACGCCGACGCGGAGCTGGTTTTGAAGAAGTTCGCCGACGGAACGGACGCGACGGTTGCCGAGGTGGTCGATGTTGTCGATCGTACCGATTCCGTATTTGAGGTCGAGGTTGGTGGAGATCGCCGCAACGAGGTCGTCGACCGTAATGTGTTTATGATCGAGCTTTTCGATCAAAGGCTTGACCGCCTTTCTTTCTTCCGCCGTGAGCGCTCTCTCTTCCCCTGCGATGATGGAATGGAAGGTAGCGCAGGCAATGACGAAACGACGTCTGTTCTCTCTTCTCTTTTCTCTGTTCTTCTTCTCTTCCTGCTTTTCGTCCTCTTCGGGAGCAGTCTCGCGCGTGTAATACAGAGCGTTGAGTTTATCCATATACTTGTTTGCGACTTCATCTACGGAAAGGCTCTGACACTCCTCTGCGATGAGCCGGGAGAATTTGAAGTTTGGATAATGAATGGTGGGAAGAAGTCCGAGCGTCTTATAATTCCAAGAGGACACCGCGGAGAAATTGACGGTGTTGTTCGCAATGATCTTATGACGGATCTCGCCCTGAACGGGATCGGACACGAGGACGAATACTTCGTTGATACCTGCGTCCTGAATCACCCATGCCTTCTCTTCGGAGATCACTTCTCCCGCCTCGGCGAGAATCTCGCCCGTTTCGGGATGAACGATCATATCCGCTACCTTGCATCCGGGGAGACGGTATGCGAGGTTAAGCTTTTTATTGAACTTATAACGACCGACTTTGACGACGTCGTAACGACGGGGATCGAAGAAGAGGTTATAGAGCTGTTGACGAACGGATTCTTCGGTGGGAACTTCGCCGGGACGGAGCTTACGGTACAATTCGATCATACCCTCGGTATCGGACTTGGTGGTATCCTTATCGATGGTATCGACGATCATCTGATCGCCCTTAAAGAGATCGGTGATCGCTCTGTCGGAACCGTAGCCGAGCGCACGGAGAAGAACGGTGACGGGAAGCTTACGCTTTCTGTCAACGTGTACCCAAAGCACGTTCTGAGAGTCCTGAACGAGCTCTACCCACGCGCCGCGGTTGGGGATAACGGTGGTATTGTACATCTCCTTACCGGACTTATCCTTCTCGGACGCGTTGTAAACGCCGGAAGAACGGACGAGCTGGGATACGATAACGCGCTCCGCACCGTTGATGATGAAAGATCCGTTGTCCGTCATCAGGGGAATATCGCCCATAAATACGTCATGGTCGAGCACGACGCCCTTTTCCTTCTTTACAAGGCGAACCTTGACGTAGAGAGGAAGCGCATAGGTAGCGTCTCTGTTTCTGCATTCTTTCTCGTCGTACTTGGGCTTATCGCCGAAGTGATGATCGAGGAAGTACATTTCAAAGTGGTCGGAATAGTCGGTGATGGGAGAGAAATCTTCGAACACTTCGCCGATTCCTTCGTTGATGAAGGAATTGTACGAGTCTTTCTGAATCTCGACAAGGTCGGGAATGTCGATGACTTCGTTGATTTTACCGAATTTCCGTCTTTCGTTTTTACCGTACTTTAAAATAGGTAAGTTCATCGGTTACTGCATACTCCTTAAAATGATTTTAACGCAAAAGCGATCTTCCGTATATATCTTTTCACCGAAAAAAATCGAAAGGTTAACGAATTTGGTTCGGATTTGAGAAAAAGCCTTTACTTTTTTCCCCGTCCGTTGTATAATAAACAGGAAGTTTTGCTTGATTTTGTTCCTTTTTTTATCAAAAAAGGAACAAGACGGCATACTGCCTATAATAATACATTATGTTATTATAGCGTCTGTTTCCCCGTTTGTCAAGCAGTTTGAACTATCTTTTTCGAAAAATCAATTCTATCTATCGGAGAATTTCATGAGAATCGATAAATTTCTGAAAGTTTCGCGTATCCTCAAACGAAGAACGGTCGCACAAGAGGCGTGCGGCGCTGGAAAAGTCGTGGTGAACGGAAGAGAAGTAAAACCTGCGTATCAGGTCAAGGTCGGAGACGAGGTCGAGATCCTCTATGCGACGGGCGCGCTTAAATTCCGCGTGCTCGATATCAAAGAGACGGTGAAAAAAGACGAGGCCGCCTCCCTCTACGAGATGTTATGATCAGCGTTTTGATTTGCGGCGCGGGGAAAGGCACGCGCGCAGGATTTTCCGAAAATAAATTGTTCCGCACGCTCGGCGGAAGAACGGTCGTCGAACAGACGGTGGAAGCTTTTTCCATTCCCGAGATCGACGAGATCGTGGTGACCGCCTCCCCTTCCGATCTCGAACGCATGAAGTCTCTCCTTCCGACCTGCAAAATCGTGGAGGGCGGAGACAGCCGTTCCGCGTCCGTGAAAAAGGGACTCGACGCGGTCACGGGCGATATCGTACTCATTCACGACGGAGCGAGACCGTTCGTGACGAAAAAAATCATTCTCGACTGTATCGCATGCGTCAGAGAGAACGGGAGCGGAATCTGTTCCCTGCCCATGACGGATACGACGGTCATCGCGTCGGGAACTACGATCACGAGGATTCCCGACCGAAGCACGCTTTATACCGTGCAGACGCCACAGGGCTTTTTCACGGCGGAAATCAGGCGCGCCTATGCGCTCGCAGGCGATCGGACCTTTACGGACGACTCGTCCGTATATACGCATTTCATCTCCCCTGCCGTTCTCTTTCACGGAGACGCGCGCAATAAAAAACTCACCTTTCAAGAGGATTTCATGCAGGAAACGTATTTGACGGGCGTAGGTATAGATACGCACGCTTTCGGTAAAAATCAAGATTACATCGTAATGGGCAACGTAACCGTTCCGTCTCCTTCGGGGCTCATCGCCCACAGCGACGGAGACGTGCTCATTCACGCGGTGATGGACGCGCTTCTCTCCGCGGCGGGACTGCGAGACATCGGATTTTATTTCCCCGAAAACGACCCTGCTTTCGAGGGCGCGGACAGCGGAAAGTTGCTTGAAAAGGTAGTCTCTTTACTTGAAGAGAACGGTTGCCGCGTCGTCAACGTTTCCGTTGCGGTGCAGGCGCAGATTCCTCGTCTTTCCCCCTATATCGGACAGATGAAGGAGAATCTTGCGCGCATCATGAAAATCCCCTCAAACAGAGTGGGAATCACGGCCGGGACGAACGAGGGACTCGGATATATCGGCGAGAAAAAGGGAATCACCGTCACCGCAAGCGCGATGATCGCACAGAGATAAGTATGGCAAAATCAACCTCACAATTTATCTGCAACGAATGCGGAGCGACCTCGCCCAAATGGCTGGGAAGATGCCCTTCGTGCGGAAAATTCAATACCATGATCGAAGAGACGATCGCCCCCGCAAAGTCGGGAATCGGACTGCGCGCCTCGTCGAACAAAAAGCCCGTTCCTCTCTCCGAAGTGGAACGGGAAAAATTCGAGCGTAAGCGGAGCGGTCTCGACGAGCTGGACGCCGTGCTCGGCGGAGGAATCGTTCCCGGTTCGCTCGTCCTCATCGGCGGAGATCCGGGAATCGGAAAGAGTACTCTCTTGACGCAGGTCGCCTCAAACCTCGCGCAAACGGAGAAAGTTTTATACGTCTGCGCCGAAGAAAGCTGCTCCCAAGTCAAGCTCAGATGCGACCGTCTGGGGCTCAATGCGGCGCATTTTTATCTTTTGAACGAGACTTGTCTCGAAGACGTCGAGCCCTCGCTCGCAGGTGCGCGGTACGTTATCATAGACTCCGTTCAGGCGGTTTATACGGACGCGCTGTCCTCGGCGGCAGGCTCGGTCGGACAAATCAGAGAATGTGCGGCAAAGCTCATGCGCATTGCCAAAGCGCAGGGAATCACCTTCTTCATCGTCGGACACGTTACGAAAGAGGGCGCGCTGGCAGGACCGAAAGTCCTCGAACACGTCATGGACACCGTACTCTACTTCGAAGGCGAACGGGAGGATAATTTCCGCCTGCTCCGTTCCGTGAAAAACAGATTCGGTTCGGTACAGGAAATCGGCGTGTTTGAAATGACGGAAAAAGGTCTCGTCGGCGTGAAAGATTATGCCGGGTTATTCCTTTCGGACAAACGGGGAGAAGCGGCAGGTTGCGTGGTAACGCCCTCCGAGACGGGAAATAAAATCGTCATGGTCGAATTGCAGACGCTCATCGCAAAGACGGCGTTCGGTCTGCCGAGAAGAATGCCCCTCGGCATCGACATGAACAAGCTCATCGTACTGACCGCCGTCCTCGAAAAGCGTTGCGGAATCCCCCTCTTCAATCAGGACGTCTATATCAACGCGATGGGCGGCATCAAGCTGACCGAACCGAGCATCGACCTTGCCGTCTGCCTCGCCCTTGCGAGCGCGTTTAAGGGAATCCCCATCGACGCGCAGACCGCCGTATTCGGAGAGACGGGGCTCACGGGTGAAATCAGGGGCGTTTCGAACGCCGACAGGCGCGTGAACGAATGCATCAAGATGGGGTTCAAAAGGGTTGTGATTCCCTATAAAAACAAGCCCTCTTGCGAAAAATACAAGGGGCAGATCGAGATTGTAGCCGTTTCGAGTTTATGGCAGGCAATCAAAGCCGTTCTTCCCGAATAGCTTTCGGATAAAACCGTTTTCTTCCCCTTTATAAAAATTTCATCGCTACAAAAGACAGAGCGTTGCAAAAGCAACGCTCTGTTTCATGTTGTGTAATTATTCCGAGACGATAACGAGGGATCCCCTTCGTTCGTACCCGAATCGGAGATTCAGCCCAAACGTCAAGCCTCTTCTCTTCTTGCCATAGCCTCGATGAAATCCTTCTGATCGCAGAAAATCTCGTTGGTATAAGGATTCTTCTTCGCCTTGACGGAGCGGACGATGACCGCAGTGATCGCAAGCACGTTGACGGCAAGCGCAAGAATGGCTACGATACCCTGTGCGGTGGGATTTGCGCCTACGGGAGCAACAGCAGGGTTCATGACGTAATCCACGGGATAGATGGAAGGAAGCGTCGTGAATACGGAGTTGTCCTGGAAGAGAGGGAATACCTGTGCGAACATACACCAAAGGGCAAGGGTATTAGCGCGGTTCTGAATCCAGCCGCCCTTGTTCCAGAACATATTCGCAAACGTAGGAGCGAGGAGCAACGCGAGACCGCAGTACCAGGAATGGGAAGGAAGGTTATTGTAGGTATATTCGAAGTTCCAAAGATCGTAAGCGATGATGTAAACCCAGGTCATATCGGGCCAGAGCATATCCTTCTTCTTTTTGGAGGAATAGATGCCCCACCAACCCGTCATACACAAAATGTTGATGATGCCGGCGATACCGTTTACCCAGTTCCACCAACCGCCGTAAAGCCATACGTTTTCCGAAGAGAGCCACCATCTGTCGCCCGTCTCTTTCAGCGCGATGGCGCCCTTGATTGCGGATTCGAAATCGGACGCGACGGCAATGAGAATATTGATTGCGACGATGACGAACGGGAAACATTTGAACCAGTGCTGTTTGCCGATTCCCCAGCCGTACTTGATCATCATGAAACCGATACAACCGACGGTTGCGGCGTAAAGCTTTGCATAATGGAACCAGCTGTTCATATGTACGTACGTCTGGTTATTGAGCGCCCATTCCATATTGAGCGCGGCGCAAATATAGATGACGATGAAGTAAATCGTCAATCCGCCGGGCACTGCAAGAAAACAGATGATACCGCCGACTTTCGTCTGACGAGCCAACTCGTTGGCAAGAATCAAGCTTGCGAATACGAGAACCCAGCCGAGAAGCTGCCATCCGGAATTTTCGCCATAGATATGGAAGAAAAAGCCGGGATTCGTTAAAATGTTGGAAATCATTCTAAAACCCTCCAAAACGTTTGACATATATCATAAATCGGAAACATATGTCATTTTTCACAATGATATCACATATTTTTCAAAATGTAAATACTTTTTTTGAAAAATGTATTATTTTTTGGAAAAAATCAGAACAATTCGGAAATATATTCCGCGATGCGTTCCAACCCGATCAGGTCTTCCTCCCCGAAACGGGAGAAAAACGGACTGTCGAGATCGAGCACTCCCAAAAACGCACCGTTCTTAACGATAGAAACGACGATTTCGGAGTTGGACGCGCCGTCGCAGGCGATATGCCCCGGGAACGCATGCACGTTTTCGACGAGCTGAGATTTACCTTCTCTCCATGCCGTTCCGCATACCCCTTTCCCCTTTTGAATGCGACGGCAGGCTACCTTTCCCTGAAACGGTCCGAGGACGAGCTCCCCGTCCTTATGCAGATAAAATCCCGCCCAGTTGAGCCTGTCGACTTCGGAGAAAAGCAGAGCGGAGAGATTTGCAAGATTGCAGATCAGGTCGCTTTCTCCCTCGGTGATCGCCTTTGCCTGCTCGAATAAAAGTTGATAATCCATACGCATACAAACGGGCTTTCCGTATCGGAAAGCCCCGTTCTCCTTATTTTTTGAAAAGCGCTTTGATTCTGTCGCACGCCTCTTTGGTCGCCTCGGGGGTGTTGAACGCCGTCAAGCGGAAATATCCTTCCCCGTTCTTACCGAATCCGCAACCGGGCGTACCTACCACGTTTGCCTGTTCGAGAAGATAGTCGAAGAAATCCCAGCTCGAATCGAATCCCGGGCAACGGAACCAAATATAGGGAGAATTCTGTCCGCCCGTGTACCAGATGCCGAGTTCGTCCATCGTGGAAGCGATGAGTTTTGCATTCTCCTGATAGACGGCGAGGTTGGCTCTGATTTGCGCCTGGCCCTCTTCCGTAAATACGGCAGCCGCGCCCCTTTGAACGATATAGGGAACGCCGTTGAACTTCGTGGTCTGACGGCGAAGCCACATCTTATGGAGCAGCCCGTCTTTGAGCGCCTTCGGAACGACGGTATATCCGCAACGCGTACCCGTGAATCCCGCCATCTTGGAGAAGGAGCAGAACTCGATTGCGCATTGCTTTGCGCCCTCGATCTGGAAAATGGATTGCGCAAGGGCGTCGTCCGTGATGAAACATTCGTACGCCGCGTCGTAGAGAAGGACGGCGTCGTTCTCCAAAGCATACTCCACCCATACTTTGAGTTGCTCTTTGGAATACGCCGCGCCCGTGGGATTGTTGGGGGAACAGAGATAGACGATATCCGCCTTTACGTTAAAATCGGGCATAGGAAGGAACCCGTTGTCGCGATTCGCGTCCGCAAAGACGACCTTTCTGCCTGCCATGACGTTGGTATCGACGTAGACGGGATAGACGGGATCGGGAACGAGAACGACGTTATCCTGATCGAACAGATCGAGAATGTTGCCGAGGTCGGACTTTGCTCCGTCGGAAATAAAAATCTCGTCGCTCGCAAGCTCGACGCCTTTTCTCGCGTAGTAGCCGTTGATCTCGTCTTTGAGGAACCCGTAACCCTGCTCGGGACCGTAACCGCGGAAGGTCTCCTTCTTGCTCATTTCATCGACTGCCCCGTGCAACGCGGAAATGACCGCAGGGACGAGGGGCAACGTGACGTCGCCGATTCCGAGCTTGATCACCTTCCGATCGGGATTTGCCGCCGTATATGCGGATACTTTCTTCGCCACCGTGGAGAAGAGGTAACTTTCGGATACGTTTTGATAGTTGGTGTTGATTTTCATAAAACTCCTCTACATTTTCATATTGTAATTCGGGGAGAGCCCGTCCAAGCAGCAACGCTGAACTTCGGAATAGCTCTCACCGATCCATTGATTTCTTTACTGCCGCGCCGATAAACTCACGGAAGATAGGGTGCGCGCTGTTCGGTCTGGACTTAAACTCGGGGTGGAATTGTACGCCGATGAAAAAGTCGTTTTCGGGAAGTTCGACCGCCTCGCAGAGCGTGCCGTCGGGAGACGTTCCGGCAATGACCATTCCCTTTTCCTGTACCTCTTTACGGTAATCGTTGTTGAACTCGAAACGGTGTCTGTGTCTCTCGGAAATAAGGTCGGATCGATACGATCTTTTCATGATCTCGCCGTAAACCTTGCAGGGATATGCGCCGAGACGCATGGTGCCGCCCATCTTAACGCCGTATTGATCGGGCATGAGGTCGATGACGGGATGGGCAGAATTCGGATCGAATTCGGTGGAGTTTGCGTCCCGATAGCCGAGCACGTTTCTCGCAAATTCGATGACCGCGATCTGCATACCGAGACAGATTCCGAAATACGGCACGTTGCGTTCGCGCGCATATTTCGCGCAAAGGATCATGCCTTCGATGCCTCTGCCTCCGAATCCGCCGGGGAGAATGATTCCGTCCACTCCGTCAAGTTCGTTTGCGACCGCCTCTTCCGTCTCGTTCGCCTCGGTATCCACCCACTTGACGTGAACTCTCGCGCCGTTTTCGTATCCGGCGTGCGCGAGCGCCTCTGCTACGGAAAGGTATGCGTCGTGCAGCTGAACGTATTTACCGCACAGCGCGATCGTAACGTCTTTCTCTCTCGAATGGACGCGCGCAAGCATGTCCTCCCATTCTTTCGAATCGAGCGTGCGCTCTTCAAGGTGAAGGATACGGCACACGATGGCGGAGAAGTTGCTCTTTTCAAGCATGACGGGCGCTTCGTACAGAACGGGAACGGTTCTGTTCTCGATACAACAGTCGGGCGCGACGTTGCAGAACATCGCGATTTTCTCGCGAATGGAGTCGGGCATAGGACTGTCTACACGGGGAATGATGATGTCGGGATTGATTCCCATACCCTGCAATTCCTTGACGGAATGTTGCGTGGGTTTCGACTTAAATTCTTCCGAGCCTGAAATGAAGGGAACGAGCGTAACGTGAATGAAACAACAGTTGTCCCTGCCGACCTCTCTCGAAACTTGTCTGATCGCCTCGATGAAAGGCTGGCTTTCGATGTCGCCGATCGTTCCGCCGATCTCGGTGATGACCACGTCCGCGTCGGACGTTTTTCCCACCTGATAAATAAAGCTCTTGATTTCGTTGGTGACGTGAGGAATGACCTGAACGGTTTGTCCCAAATATTCACCGTTTCGCTCCTTATTGAGCACGTTCCAATATACTTTACCCGTGGTGAGGTTGGAGTATTTGTTCAGATTTTCGTCGATGAACCGCTCGTAATGTCCGAGGTCGAGATCGGTCTCCGCGCCGTCGTCGGTAACGAACACCTCGCCGTGTTGATAGGGACTCATCGTGCCCGGGTCGATGTTGATGTACGGGTCGAGTTTTTGAGACGCTACCTTGTAACCTCTCATTTTCAAGAGCCTGCCGAGCGAGGCTGCGGTAATCCCTTTCCCCAGCCCCGAAACGACGCCGCCTGTTACAAAAATGTACTTTGTCATATCGTTATCTCTCCAGTAAAAACCTTGACGGCGCCACCGATGAGCAGCGCGCCGTATTCGGTCAATTTAATCTGAACAACTCCCCCGGGGAAACGAACGGATACGTCCTTCCCCGCGCGCCCCGTTGCGTAAGCCGCGTTTGCCACGGCGCAGGCTCCCGATCCGCAAGACAGCGTCTCTCCGCTGCCGCGTTCGTATACTCTCGCCCGAATCTCCCCCTCCGCTTTGCAAACTTCCACGTTTACGCCTTGGGGGAAATATCCGCTCCCTGCAATCTTCTCCGCGACTTCTTGTAAAGGAAAGCCCGTCGGTTCGTCAAAAATGACTGCGTGGGGATTTCCCATCGAAAGGCAGGTGATGCGATAGCCCATAAACGGCATATCCACCGCCTCGGACGGAAACAGAGAAGGTATGCTGCGCGGTGAAAAGTCCGCTTTGCCCATGTCGACGGAAAAGACGTCCTTCGATACGGCGCAGACGCGCCTGACGCCTGCGTTCGTCTCTACGGTATAGCATGCCTGCTCCTTTTCGTCGAACAGGATTTTTCCGATACACCTGAGGGCTGTTCCGCAAATCGCCCCTTCCGAGCCGTCCGCGTTGAAAATGCGCATTTTTGCGTCCGCAACCTCGGACGGAAGCAACAAGACGATTCCGTCTCCGCCCACCCCGAATCTTCTGTCGGAAAGTCGAACGGAGAGTTTGTTCGGATCGTCGATTCCCTCTTTTCTGCAATCGAAAAAGAGATAATCGTTTCCGCAACCCTGCATCTTAAAAAATTTTCTCGGCATAGTGTATCTTATGCCGAGATTTTATAGAATGTTCTTGATTAGTCCATGATGATGTAAGCGTCGCGTTCAGGCCCTACGGATACGTATTTGATATGGCATTCGCAAGCCTTTTCGAGATACTTGATATAGTCGAGCGCCTCTTTGGGAAGGTCTTCCTTCTTTCTGCAACCGGAAATGTCGCAGTTCCAGCCCTTGACCGTCTCAAACACGGGTTCGCATTCGTCGAGAACGTCCGTGAACGGGAATTCGTGAATGATTTCGCCGCGGAGCTTATATGCGGTGCAGACCTCGATCTCTTCATAGCCGTCGAGAACGTCGAGCTTGGTGAGCGCGATTTCGTCCGCGCCCTGGCAACGGATTCCGTAACGGGAAGCGACCACGTCGAACGGACCGACTCTTCTGGGTCTGCCCGTAGCGGCGCCGTATTCATGTCCGGCCTCACGCAGTTTATGCGCTTTTTCCCCGAAATATTCGCAGGTGAAAGGGCCTGCGCCTACGCAAGAGGAATACGCCTTCATGATACCGATGGAATTGTCGAGTTTCAAGTTGGGAACGCCTGCGCCGATGGGAGCGTAAGCGGCGATGGTGGAAGAAGAGGAAGTATAGGGCACGATACCGAAGTCGATGTCGCGAAGCGCGCCGAGCTGCGCCTCGAACATGATTTTCTTTCCGGCCTTATGCTGCGCGTTGAGATAAAGCCCCGTATCGATGACGTAATCTTTGAGTTTCTTGCCGTACTCCTCGAAATATGCCACGATATCCTCGTCCTTTACGGGCTCTGCGCCGTAACCGTTGACGATGGTCAGATTTTTCCATTCAACGATGTCGTGGATTCTCTCATACATGAGTTCGGGTTTGAGCAATTCTCCCATACGGAATACCTTTTTCATGTATTTATCCGCATAGACGGGAGCGATTCCCCTTCTGGTAGAACCGTAGGGCTTGCCCGTTTTCTTGGAGAGCCTCTCCTCTTCGAGACAGTCGAGCTGAACGTGATAGGGCATGGTGATGATCGCCTTGTCAGAGATTTTCAGATTGTCCGGCGTGATGACGATTCCGCCTGCTCTGAGCCTGTCCATCTCGTTACAAAGATGCTTGATGTCGATGACCATACCGGGTCCGAGCACGTTTACGACGTCGTCGCGAAGAATACCGGAGGGAAGAAGGTTCAGAATAAACTCTCCCTTATCGTTGATGACCGTGTGGCCTGCGTTGTTTCCGCCCTGATAACGGCATACGACGTCGTAATCGGAAGACAGCAAGTCTACCATACGCCCCTTACCTTCGTCGCCCCAGTTGATACCGCAAATTGATGTTAACATTTGTAACACCCTCCTCTCTACATAATTCTTACGGCAAATCTTTGCCGAGTACTTCCCGTAACAAATCAATCCGAACGGGAAACGTGCGTAAGCCACATACTTCCCATTAAGACAAACCTATTATATGAAAAAATCCTCTCGTTGTCAAGTAAAATCGAAAAAAGAACGACGAGAGGAATTTTTATATGCTCCATAAGTTTTGATTATGATAAAATCCCGCAATGAATTGCGGGATTTCAGATTATTTCACGCTGTATAAAAGGTCTGTATAGGATGGATAAGGCCAGTAATCTTTTGCACAGATCGCTTCCATTTTGTCGGCGGCGGCTCTGACGGCGTTCATTTCGGGAAGAATGACGTGCGCCATCTTCTGAGACGCCTCTTTCACGTCGGAAGGCATTTGCGAAAGATCTCGTTCGAGCGCGGAAACCGCCTTCATCATCTCTTCGTTACAAAGCGCAAGGCTCTTTGCGACCGTCTTCTCGCTCTCGCAGGGAAGGTCGATGACCGATTTTGCCGCAACGTTGGAGCAAAGCGTCGCTACGTAATCGGAAACGGCGGGGAAGATGTCCTGTCTCGCCATTTCGGCAGTCGTCTTTGCCTCGATGTTGATGATCTTCACATAATTTTCGAGCTGAATGTTCGCGCGCGCGATCGCCTCAGCCCTCGTGTAGACGCCCTGACGAATGAACACGTCGATATTTTTCTCTTCGAAGGCGACGGCTACCGCGTCTGCCGTATTTTTGTTGTTGAGAAGTCCCCTTCTCGCCGCCTCGGGTTCCCATTCGGGTCCGTAACCGTCGTAGTTGAAGATAATGCGATAGTGCTCTTTGAACTTTCTCGCGATGAGTTCGTCGCGCGCACGCTCGAAGTCTTCCGCTTTTTCAAGCTCGTCCGCAAACTTTGCGAACGTGTCCGCAACGATGGTATTGATGACGATGTTGGGGTCTGCGACGGAGAATGCCGAGCCGAGCATTCTGAACTCGAATTTGTTGCCCGTGAACGCGAAAGGAGACGTTCTGTTTCTGTCCGTCGCGTCCATGGGGAAGATAGGAGATTCGGGAACGCCGATGGAGCCGGGAACGGCTTTGACGGGAACGTAATCGAATCCGTTTACGATCGCGTCGACGAGCGCGCCGAGCTGATCGCCGAGATAAACGGAGATGATTGCGGGAGGCGCTTCGTCCGCACCCAGTCTGTGGTCGTTTGCCGCAGACGCGACGGACGCGCGCAGAATGCCCTGATATTCGTCGACAGCCTCGACGATCGCCGCGAGTACGAGCATGAAGAGAGAATTGTGTTCGGGTTCTTCGCCGGGATCGAGCAAGTTGAGCCCCGTATCCGTGCTCATCGACCAGTTGTTATGCTTACCCGAGCCGTTGACGCCCTCGAAGGGTTTTTCGTGGAGGAGACAGACGAGCCCGTGCTTTCTCGCCACTTTTTTCATGAGCTCCATCGTGAGTTGGTTGGTATCCACCGCAATGTTGGTCGTCGCGTAGATGGGAGCCATTTCATGCTGAGCGGGAGCAACTTCGTTATGCTTCGTTTTCGAAAGGATTCCGTAAGACCAGAGCGTCTCGTCGAGATCTCTCATGTATTCGGCGACTCTCGTTTTGAGCGTGCCGAAGTAATGGTCTTCGAGTTCCTGTCCTCTCGTCGGAAGCGCGCCGAACAGAGTGCGTCCCGTGAGATAAAGGTCCTTTCTCTTGTTGTAGACTTCCTCGTCGATGAGGAAATATTCCTGTTCGGGTCCGACGGTCGTGGAGACCTTGTTGCATTCGATGCCGAACAGCTTCAAAATCCTCTTTGCGGATTTATCGAGCGCCGTCATGGAACGGAGCAAAGGCGATTTTTTATCCAGCGTTTCGCCTTTGTAGGAGACGAAAATCGTCGGAATATAGAGCGTTCCCTCTTTGACGAACGCAGGGGAGGTGGGATCCCACGCGGTATATCCGCGCGCCGCAAACGTGGCGCGAGAACCGCCCGAAGGGAAAGACGACGCGTCCGATTCGCCGATGATCAAGCTCTTTCCCGAAAGTTGCATGATGACTTTGCTGCCCTCTGCCGGTTCGATAAAGCTGTCGTGCTTTTCCGCGGTCAAGTTGGTCAGAGGCTGAAACCAGTGCGTATAGTGCGTTGCGCCCTTGGAAACCGCCCAGTCTTTCATCGCCTGCGCAACGGGACCTGCGATGGAAGTATCGAGCGTCGCGCCCGTTTCAATCGTCTTTTTCAAGGACTTATAAACTTCCTTGGGCAGTGACGAACGCATGACGGAATCATTGAATACGTTTGAACCGAAAAGTGCGGTAACGTCCATATGTATCACTCCTTAAAAACGGAAACCTCGGGTTTCCTTTCTCTCTACATCGACCGTTCGATACGGTCGAAATAAGAATACCACTTTTTTTGTCATTCGTCAAACAAATCACAAAAGAAAAAGCAGGCAACTGCCTGCTAATGTACGAAAATCTTTTCTTCGCGTCAGCGGATTTTTCGATTCCTGCCATACCCGTTTGGTTTCTCTTCATGCTGAAAACAGACGACGTTTTTCCCCGACGCGATATGCATCATGTCGGGAAACCAGCCGATCAACGCTCCGAACGGAATCCATGCGACGCCGAGAACGACGTTCTTCCAGCCCCCCTTTGCGATGCGGTAGGCAGAGTATACGATCCCGTCCAACACGGGAAAGGCAAAAAAGAGTCTCCATCCCCATTTGAGAGAATCCAACCATGCGACAAATTTCATTTTCTTCTCCTCAGAACGTCTCCTACGGAGGCGTCCGTTTTTACTCTGTATATCCCCTGCACGAGCTTCGCGTCGTCCGTTTCCGTTCCGTCGGGTAAAAGCATCGTGCCGACCGTAAAGGAACGCATGGTTCCGGGCGTGAGAATTTCGAGCGTGTCCGTCGAATAAAATCTGTTTCTCATTTCGACGAGAGCGTAGTCTCCTTCCCTTCCGACGACCGTTCCGATAAATTCGCACGTTCCCTTAGATTGAGAATCGGAATAATTGACCGTTTTCTTATTTTCGCCGAGCATATACGCCGTGGTGTAATCGCGGTGCGCCGCCGCAAGCAGTTCTTCTTCCACCAGATTCGAGTACCCCCCGTCGATCGCCCTGCGGTATGCGTTGACCACCGTCGCGAGGTAATATTCGCTCTTCATTCTGCCCTCGATCTTGAACGATACGACCCCTGCGTCCTGCATCTCTTTGAGAAATTTCGCCATGTTGAGGTCCTTGCTGTTCATGAAGAACGTTCCCCGATCGGTCTCTTCTACGCCGAGATACCCTCCGTCCTCGCCGACACCGCTCTTTCGAATATCGTATTTCCAACGGCACGCCTGCACGCAAGCGCCGCGGTTGGACGCGCGCCCGTCGAGATAATCGGACAAAAGACATCTCCCCGAATAGGATATGCACATTGCGCCGTGTACGAACGCTTCGAGCTCGATATCCGGAACCTGTTCGTGTATCTCGCGAATCTCGTTTAAGGAAAGCTCTCTCGCAAGCACCACGCGTGAAAGCCCCTGTTCTTTCCAGAACCTGACCGCCATGGCGTTCGTGGTGTTCGCCTGCGTTGAGAGATGAATGGTGAGCTTAGGGGCAACTTTCTTGAATAAGTAGATAACGCCCGGATCGGAGACGAGCACTGCGTCTACGCCGATGCGTTCAAGCGTCTCGGCAAATGCGGAGAGTGCGCCGAAATCGGCGTTCTTGGCAAAAATATTGACGGTAACGTACACTTTCTTTCCGAGGGAATGGGCAAGTTTCGTCGCAGAATCGAGCTCCTCCTCGGTAAAATTATCCGAAAGCGAACGGAGCGAAAATAGCTTGCCGCCGAGATAGCAAGCGTCCGCGCCGAAATAAAACGCCGTTTTCAGTTTTGTAAAGTTCCCGGCAGGGGCAAGTAATTCTACCATAATTTTTTACTGACGGCGACGCCTTCGCCGACCTCGTGTATTTTCGTCTCGAACGACGGATCGTTTGTCACCGCGTCGAGATATTCTCTGATGTGTCTGACGAGCGCCCGTCTCTTTTTCGGCGCTTCGTTTTTTCCGTTTACCCAACCGAAGAGAAGAACGTCGTCGGCAAAGAGCGTTCCGCCTGCCGATAGGCGTTCTTTGAGATAGGGAAGGTACTTCACGTACTGCACTTTCGGCCCGTCGAGCAAAATGAAATCGAACTCACGATCGAGCGACTTGATAAACTCCATGGCGTCGCATAGGTGCGCCTCGATCTGCATATCGAGCGTTTCGAACAGCTCCTTTGCAGAGAGGAAATTCTCCTCGTTTTTCTCGACGGTGATAATCTTTGCTCCCGTTCTTTCATACAGGGCGGCGGCGGAAATGCCGACTGCCGTTCCGATTTCCAAAATGCGCTTTTTCCCCTCCGCTTCCCGCAAAAGAAGATTGAGAACTTCGTCCTCCATGGTGGGAATTCCGCGTTTGAGCGCGTCGATCCGCACCCTGCACAGACGCTCCGAAAGGGATATTTTTTCGTTCTTTCCGAAAAAGAACGGATTCGGAACGTGCGTGACGCCGTATTTTGCAACGCCCTCGAAATAAAGTTTTTTCGCCCTGTTTCTGTAATCGGCAAGAATGCGGATAGGCTCCGTTTCACGGCTCTCCTCGGGGATAAGCTCCATGCTCTGCGCGATGGAACGATACGCCTGTAAAAAGAGAGGGATCTGCTCTTTACAATCGGCATGGGGAATCCCTTCCGAAACGGTATATCCTTCCTCCTGCCACTCGTAACCGTAAAAGCGAGCCATGGAACGCATTTCGCTCTCGTAATCGGCGAGATCTAAAAGCGTAAGTCCGGGAAAGTCGAGCACCCAGTAAGATTGTTCTTTGACGATGCGAACCATCAGATTTCCACGATGACGGGAACGATCAGGGGAGATTGTTTCGTCTTTTTCGAAATATAATTTTTCACGGAACGCTTGACCGTTGCGGAAAGTTCGTTGGGGGTAAGATGAGGATTGGTCTCCACGATATGTTCGCAGATCTCTCCGATCGAGCGTTCGAAATCCTTATCCGAGCTGAAAAATCCCTTTTTGATGATCTTCGCGTCGCCTACCATGAATCCGGAGGAAATCGTCATGACGATGAGGAACATACCCTCTTCGCCCATTCTCTTTCTGTCTTTGAGAATGTCGGAATCCTTCATGGTGTCGAGGTCGCTTCCGTCGATGACGCGAGAACCGCCTTCGAAGGATTCACCGAATTTCATGCTGTCCTCGGTGAGCTCGATGGTCGAACCGATCTGCGGAATGAGAATATTTCCCTCGGGCATACCCAGCTCCTCGGCAAGCATGGCATGGCGCTTTAAGTGCCTGTATTCGCCATGTACGGGAATGAAAAACTTGGGATTCAAGAGGGAATGCAGAATTTTATGTTCTTCGATGCAGGCGTGCCCCGAAACGTGAATTGCGGAAAGACTTTCGTATACGACTTTTGCGCCGCGTTTATAGAGCTGATTGATGACGCGATAGACCATCTTCTCGTTGCCCGGAATGGGACTTGCGGAGATGATGATGGTGTCGTTATCGCCGATGGTAACTTCCTTGAAATCGCCGTCCGCCATACGCGTCAGCGCGCTCATCGGTTCGCCCTGCGAACCCGTGGAGAGAATAACGAGCTCCCTGTCGAAGAGATTCTTCGTCTTTTCGATGTTTACGAGCACGCCCTCGGGAATATTGAGTTCCCCGATTTTCACAGCCGCGTCCACGACGTTGAGCATGCTTCTGCCTGAGAGCGCTACCCTTCTTCTGTATTTGACGGCAAGGTCGATGATCTGTTGCAACCTGTGTACGTTGGACGCAAACGTCGCGATGATGATTCGCCTGTCCGCATTCTCTCCGAACAGATGATCGAGCGTCGTTCCGACGACCTTTTCGCTCATGGTGTAGCCGGGACGTTCGATGTTCGTGCTCTCGTCGAGCATCAGGAGAACGCCCTCTCTTCCGAGACGAGAGATGGTTGCAAGGTCGATCGGCTCGCCTGCCACGGGCGTAAGGTCGATTTTGAAGTCTCCGCTATGATAGACGACTCCGCACGGCGTATAGATGGCGAGCGCGAGCGCGCCTGCGATGGAGTGATTGACGCCGACAAACTCGACTTCGAAATGGTTGCCGATCTTAACTCTGTCCCTCGCCTGTACGACCTTCTGCACCGTTCCGTTGATGCGGTGCTCTTTGAGTTTGTTTTCCGCAAGCATATGCGTGAGTTTCGTCGCATAGATAGGCGTCTTTTCGTTGATTTCCTTCATCATGTACGGAAGTCCGCCGATGTGGTCCTCATGTCCGTGGGTGAGAAGAATCGCCTTGATTTTATCCTTATTTTCGGAAAGATAGGAAATGTCGGGAACGACGAGATCTACCCCGGGAAGCGTCTCGTCGGGGAACGTAACGCCTGCGTCGATGACGAGGATCTCGTTATCGTACTGAATGGCGGTGGTGTTTTTTCCGATTTCTCCCACGCCGCCGAAGAACATCACCTTCACTTTCTTCTTTGCGACTTTCTTTTTCTTGTTGGTTACGTTTTTTGGTTCCTCGGGATTTCCTTTATCCTGAATTTCCCTTTTGTCCCGTTCCTGATTGCCCCGAGGTTTCTTTCTGCGGTCGGTCCGCTTGCCCGAATTTGCGGTCTGATGATTTTCCTTCGTAGGGAACGATTCCCCCGTTTTGACAAGCATAGGCAAGGGCGTCCTTGTCTGCATGTCCGTCCTTTTCTGATTCAATGGTTCTCCTTTGCGGAACGAAGAAACGAAGCAGAGTTTCTTAATTTTCCGCACTTCACTATGATACACGCTCCCGCATGGATGGGATACGTCAAATTCCTTTTATTTCAATTTCTATCTTACTACAAATTTTCGAAAAAGTAAATAATTCTAATCTGTTTTTTAGGAGCTTTTTTTGTAAAATAAACGCTTTATTTAATTGAAAAATTCATAAAAATAGTATATACTGTTTGAAAAATAAATAGGTAATACTCTATTTATCGAAAAAGGAGATTATTATGAGAGTTTACAATTTCGCGGCAGGCCCTTCCACGCTCCCCGAAGAAGTACTTGCGGAGGCACAGAGAGACCTTCTTGACTTTGCGGGCACGGGAATGTCAGTTACGGAAATTTCCCATAGAAATAAAGCGTTTGAAGCGGTCGTCAACGAGGCAAACGCGCTTTTGAGAGAGCTGATGGGGATTCCCGAAGATTATGCGGTCATGTTTGTTCAGGGCGGCGCAAGCCAGCAATTTGCAGCCGTTCCCCTCAACCTCATGCATACGGGCAAAGCCGATTACATGGTAACGGGTAACTTTGCAAAGAAAGCATGGCAGGAAGGTAAAATTTACGGAAACGCCGTAAAGGTTGCCGATTCCTCCGACAAAACTTACACCTATATTCCCGACGTCGATGAAGTTACGTTCTCCGACGACGCGGATTACGTACATATCACCTCCAACAACACCATTTTCGGCACGAGATTCACGAAGTTTCCCGAAACGAAAGCTCCCCTCGTTGCGGATATGTCCTCGGATATTCTTTCGCGCGAGATCGACGTTTCCAAATTCGGCGTCATTTATGCAGGCGCGCAGAAGAACGTCGCCCCCGCAGGCGTAACCATCGTCATCGCAAAGAGAGAGCTCATTCAGTCTCCCCTCGATATCTGCCCTACGATGCTCCGCTGGAAGGTTCAGGACGAAAACAACTCCCTCTACAACACGCCCCCCTGTTTCCCCATTTATATTGCGATGCTCGTTTTGAGAAGGCTCAAAAAACTCGGCGGAATCAAGGCGATCAACGAAATCAACGAATACAAGGCAAAGATGCTCTACGATTTCATCGATTCTTCCGACTTCTATACCAACTCCGTCGTGAAGAAAGATCGTTCCATCATGAACGTTCCTTTCGTAACGCCGAACGCCGATCTCGACGCCAAATTCGTCAAAGAGGCAGGCGCGGCAGGGCTCGTATCTTTGAAGGGACACAGACTCGTAGGCGGTATGCGCGCATCCATCTACAACGCAATGCCCGTGGAAGGCGTTGCCGCGCTCGTTGACTTCATGAAGAAGTTCGAACTTGCAAACAAATAAGGAGACGACATGAAAGTATTAAAACTCAATTCGATCAGCCCCGTTGCAGACAAGGAATTTCCCGCAAATTACGAATACGGAGACGCCGTTGAACAACCCGACGGCATCATGGTCAGAAGTGCGGTCATGCACGATTATCCCATGGGCGACAACCTGCTCGCCATCGCGAGAGCCGGCGCAGGCGTCAACAACATTCCCGTCGATAAATGTGCGGAAAAAGGAATCGTCGTATTCAACACGCCCGGCGCAAACGCAAACGCCGTCAAAGAACTCGTCATCTGCGAACTCTTCCTCGGCGGAAGAAAAATCATCGACTCCATCGAATGGATGAAAACGCTTAAAGACGATCCCGCCCTCTCCAAGACCGCGGAGAAAGGAAAGAGCAAGTTCGTCGGCGGAGAGGTGCTCGGAAAAACCCTCGGCGTTGTCGGACTTGGCGCTATCGGCGCAATGGTTGCAAATACCGCGCTCGATTTGGGCATGAACGTCATGGGATACGACCCCTTCATTTCCATCAATGCGGCATGGATGCTGAATAACAAGGTTCAACGCGTGATGGATACCGATACCATCTTCAAAACCGCCGACTACATCACCCTGCACGTTCCCGCTACGGGAGATACGAAAGGCATGATTAACGCCGATACGCTTGCCAAGTGCAAAGACGGCGTCGTCATCATCAACAACGCACGCGGCGAGCTCGTCGATTCCAAAGCAATGATCGAAGCGGTCAGAAGCGGTAAAGTCGCAAGATACATCACCGACTTCCCCACGTCCGATATGCTGGAAGAAAAGAATATCATCTGCGTGCCCCACCTCGGCGCGTCTACGCCCGAAGCGGAGGACAACTGCGCCGTTATGGCGGCAAGCGAACTTGTCGACTATCTCGAAAACGGAAACATCGTGCATTCCGTCAACTTCCCCGACGTATCCATGCCCAACACGAGCGCACAGCGTATCACCGTTATGCATAAAAACGTCAAGGAAGTGCTTTCCAAGATTCTTGCAATCGTTTCGGGCGAAGGAATCAACATTGCGCACATGCAGGATAAATCCAAAGGCGATTATGCGTACCTCATGCTCGACATCGACGAAGTAGCGGACGAGGCTGTAATCGAAAAGATCAAAGCAATCGAAGAAGTCATCAAAGTCAGGGTTATCAAATGATTGACTTTTTGCTTGTCCTCTTTAATCTGTTTTGTACCTTGCAGGGCTTTGCCTTTCTCGTCTATCTGATTGTTTGCAGTATCTGGATCAAACCGATGTTTCTCAGAATCAAGATGACGGAGGGCGAAATCGTATATAACGACGAGCGCGGAGACATGGGAGGAAAAGCGTCCTTTATGGGGCCTCTCGCCCTGCTCTGTCTCGTATTCTTCTACCGTCCGATTTTTTATCACAAGACGGCGAGGAAGATTAAGAATCTTTACGGTACGGGAAAACTTTGGCTCACCGATCTGTTCGGAATCTGGCTTCCGATCGCTCTGTTTCTCGCAAGCGTGCTCCTTGCCTATTTCTTGAACATCGAAGAATACCTTTCTCTGGCAAAATCCATTCCCCTATTGTTGCCCGTCATGATCAGCGAAACCGTCTGTACGCTTCTGCTGGTACGTTATTCCAAACAGAAATTTTACGTTCCGGATCTCCGTCTGAACGATTGAAAAACCTCCTGCGGTATGATGCCGCAGGAGATTTTTTCATATTCTTTCCTTAAAAAAAGTCTGCTTCGACCTCAGTCAAAGCAAGATTCCTTCTTTATGAAAAGGGCACTTTGCGTTCCCCGTCGTAGGCGATTCGGGTATCGAATACGGGGAAATAGATCGCTCTGCGTTCCCGAAGAGAGATTCCGTCCAGCGGCGCCCGATCCATATAGAGCACTTTCTTTTCCCCTTTGAGGGGAAGCTTCGTATAATAGGGCTTTGCGCCGATACCGAAGAAGACCTTATACCCGAACTCTTCGAGCTGTTTATGCCGTTCGTCCCGACACTCTTCCCCGATCGCCCATTCCCCGAACGGATAAGCAAAGTATTTAGTTCCGCCGACCAACGGTTCGACTTCCGCTTTCCATTTGGCGAGATCTTCGCGCATCTCCTCTGCGGACAGATTCTTCATGTTCCGATAGGCATACGACAGGCACCCGAATTTCCAACCGCGGTCTTTGAGCGCGGCGACGATGGGTTTCACGCGTTCCGTCTCCGACATTCTGCTCGCGCTGTCTTTCTCGGTGCGGTAGCCGAAGATCCCTTCCTTGCCCGTCATGAACAAAATCCCCCTCGCTCCGTACGGAGAGAAATCGGGGTGCTTTGCGATAAACGTTTCCAAAAGGGGAATACATTCGTTTTCATAAGAAATGAGCGCGCCGCCTGCCGTGCTCACCGTGCCGATTCTGTTGTCCGACACGACGAGCTTGTCCACCATCCCCTTTCCGCTGAGATCGGAAGGATACGTCAAATCGTCGAAAGAGAGAATCAGCGGCTTTTTGTCCGAGGGAAAGGAAAAACTCTTGCGCATCGCCGTTCTCCCCTCTACGGTATAAGTATCCTCGATATCGACGAGGGCGTAACCGTTCTGATACGCCTGATCGAGAAAGGAGACGAACTCTTTCGGCGTGATATATCCTTGTTCTATCACGTCGTCCTGAAAGGCAATATCCGTCTGCGCGAGCAGAGCGTGGGTAAAAAAATGTCTAATTTCGCCGTCGTACAACGGTTCATTCCCTGTCGAAAGTCCCGTCATAAACGCCAAAATCAAGGACAAACAAACGTATTTCATATTGTGAGTATGCCCTGATTTTGCTCTATTATGTTCCGCAAGCCGATTTCGAAAAAATTCGCATAAAGGTATTGATTATTTTTCACGATATGATATAATAAGCGTAATCATCATACAAACGATAAAAAATACGTTGCCAAGGAGTTACACATTGGAAAAATTTTATGAACTGATTGAAAAATATTTCGAGATTATCGTCAAATATCTGATTCTGTTCATTGAATTGATCGGAATTATCGTTCTCATCTACGCGGTTATTTCAGCGATCGTCGGCTTGATCGCAAGACAGGAACACGTCAGATTGAAACTTGCAGAAGGCATCGCCCTTTCGCTCGAATTCAAAATGGGCGGAGAATTATTGAGGACGGTTATCGTTCGCGAATGGAACGAACTGCTCATACTCGGAGCCGTCATTTTTCTGCGCGCCGCCCTTACTTTCCTGATTCAATGGGAAATTAAGTTGGAACGGAAAAACGGCCTCCTGACCGATTCGCAGCTTCACGATATCAAGACGCCGTTGACGCAGGATAGCCCTAAAAAGAATGAGAAAAAAGATAAAAACGCTTAATCTGAAAAGCGGAGCAAGGAATGACTTGCTCCTTCTTTTTGCAAAAAATCGCAACCTGAACGAGGTTGCGATTTTCCGTTAAATACGTTTTTTTCTTTTTTTCAAGTCTGTCTGCTCGACGATCAAAGTCGTCTTTCCCTGTTCATACACGCTCAAAATTCCCTTTTCGATATGAAAGACGAGCTCTTCTCCGTCTTCCAGCGTAACGGCGCTTTCGCAGGGTTTGACCGTGGTAATCAAGGGAACGTGCCCTGCCATTACGGCAAGATCGCCCTCCGCTCCGCGCAGAACGAGCTTTTGAACGGGTTCTGCGAGCAAGATTCCGTCGGGTGAAGAGACGGTGAGAGAATAAGTTTTCATTTCTCCGACCTCTTAGCCTTTTCCACCGCCTCGTCGATCGTTCCGACGAAGAGGAACGCGGACTCGGGAATCTCGTCGTGCTTTCCTTCGATGATCTCCTTAAATCCCCTGATGGTCTCTGAGAGAGGGACGTAAGTGCCGGGGATACCCGTGAACTTCTCGGATACCGTGAAGGGCTGAGAGAGGAAACGCTGAATCTTTCTTGCTCTCTGCACCAAGAGTTTATCCTCGTCGGAAAGTTCGTCCATACCCATGATGGCGATGATGTCCATCAGTTCCTTGTATCTTTGCAGAATGCGCTGAACTTCTTTTGCGACGGAATAATGTTCTTTGCCGAGGATTTCGGGCGAAAGAATACGGCTCGTGGATTCAAGCGGATCGACCGCAGGATAAATACCCTGAGACGCGATGTTTCTCGCGAGGACGGTCGTCGCGTCGAGATGCGCGAACGTCGTTGCCGGAGCAGGGTCGGTCAAGTCGTCCGCAGGAACGTAAACCGCCTGTACGGACGTAATGGAACCGTTCTTTGTGGAAGTGATTCTCTCTTGCAACGCGCCCATTTCGTTTGCCAGCGTGGGTTGATAACCGACTGCGGACGGCATACGTCCGAGCAGAGCGGACACCTCGCTTCCTGCCTGCGTGAAACGGAAAATGTTGTCGATAAACAGGAGCACGTCTTGTTTTTCCCTGTCGCGGAAGTATTCCGCCATCGTGAGTCCGGAAAGCGCTACCCTCATTCTCGCTCCGGGAGGTTCGTTCATCTGACCGTAGACCAAAGTCGTATTGTTGATGACGCCCGATTCGATCATCTCGTTATAGAGATCGTTTCCCTCTCGGGTACGCTCGCCGACGCCCGTGAATACGGAAAGACCGCCGTGTTCCTTTGCGATATTATTGATGAGTTCCATGATGAGGACGGTTTTTCCTACGCCTGCACCGCCGAACAAACCGATTTTACCGCCCTTGGAATAAGGGCAGATGAGGTCGATGACCTTAATGCCCGTTTCAAGGATTTCGGACGACGCGGAAAGTTCGTCGAATGCGGGAGCCTGACGATGAATGTTCCAACGCTCTTCGATTTCGGGAGCCGGTTTATTGTCCACCGTGTCTCCGAGCACGTTGAAAATTCTGCCGAGCGTCTTTTCTCCGACGGGAACGGAGATGGGCGCGCCCGTATCGGTGACGAGTTCTCCGCGCTTTAATCCGTCCGTCGAGGACATAGCGATACAGCGGACGACGTTATCTCCGACGTGCTGTTCTACCTCTACCGTCAATGTTCTGTCTCCGATCTGCATGGTCAAAGCCTGATAGATGGGAGGCAGACATCCCTCCTCAAATTTTACGTCGACGACGGGTCCCATGACCTGAGATACCCTGCCGTAGATTTTTTGATCCATATCTTTCTCCTTTTACCTTCCCGCAAGAATCTCGGTGATTTCCTGCGTGATCGCACCCTGTCTTGCACGATTGTACATCAGTTGCAAATTATCTGACATCTCCCTCGCGTTCTTCCCTGCCGAGTCCATCGCCGTCTTTCTCGCGGTGATTTCACAGGCAAAGCTCTCTCTCACCGCGCACAGAATTTTTCCCGCCACGTATTGAGGAACGTAAACGTCAAGGACTTGCTCGGGAGACGGCTCGAAAACGATCTCCGTTTCCCTGTCCTGCTGAGCGGACAGCGGTAAAATCTGCTCCGTATGGACGCGCTGCTCCATGGCGGAAATATATTTACTGCTGACGATGACGAGCCGATCGAATGCGCCTGCCCTGAACTGATCGCACAGTTCGTCCGCGAGGCGCTTTGCGTCGTCCGCGAAAAAACGTTCGGAAGAACAAACCTGCGCGCCGTATTTATTGCACGCACGCTTGCCGATGGGAACAACCTCGGCGTTCTGCATCTTCGCAACGGTGCGGAACACGTTGGCGTTATAGCCGCCTGCCATGCCCCTGTCGCCTGCAATGACGATCACTTTACAGCGATCTCCCCCCTCTCTGAGATAAGAATGCCCTTTCGCATGAACCGCAACGCGGGGAATGAGTTCATCGAGCATCGATTGAAATTCCTTCGCGCTCTGCATGGCTTGGTTCGCCTTGCGCATTTTCGAGGACGCGACCGTACCCATCGCTTCCGTCAGATGAAGGGTCGATTTTACGCCTTTTATACGGGTGCGTATGCTTTTTGTATCCGGCATACGGTTACTCCTTCATGCTCAAAAGCGCCGTTTTGAGCTCCTCAATATCCTCTTTTTCATAAAAACCGTGTTCAAACCGTTCGAGAAGATGCGCATAGTTATGTTCGAGAACGGCATACAGTCTCGCCTCGTATTCCGACACGCGCTCGACGGGAATCTCATCGAGATACCCGTTGACGACCGCATAGATGATTGCGACCTGACAGCCTGCCGAAACGGGAGAGATACGGGGTTGTTTCAACACTTCCACGATGCGCTCGCCGAGCGCGAGACGGGATTTCGTGTCCGCGTCGAGATCGCTTCCGAACTGCGCGAAAGATTGAAGTTCGCGGTACTGCGAATAGAGGAGTTTCAGCTCGCCCGAAACTTTTTTCATGGCTTTGAGCTGAGCGCTTCCTCCGACACGGGAGACGGAAATACCCGGGTTAATGGCAGGAATGATGCCCGAATGGAACAATTCCGATTCGAGGAAAATCTGTCCGTCCGTGATGGATATGACGTTGGTTGGAATGTAGGCGGAAACGTCGCCTGCCTGCGTTTCGATGATGGGCAATGCCGTAATCGAGCCTCCGCCGTATTCGGGAGCCACGCAAGCCGCGCGTTCGAGAAGACGGGAGTGCAGGTAGAATACGTCTCCGGGATAGGCTTCGCGTCCGGGAGGTCTGCGAATCAGCAGAGAAAGCGCACGGTATGCGACGGCGTGTTTCGACAAATCGTCGTATACGATGAGCACGTCTTTTCCCTGTTCGCGGAAATATTCCGCCATCGCGCAACCCGAATAGGGCGCGATATACTGCAGGGGCGCGCTTTCGGACGCGGACGCAGAGACGATGATGGTATAGTCCATTGCGCCTGCCTGCGTGAGCTCGCGCGCGATCTGTGCGACGGTCGAGCTCTTTTGTCCGATGGCGACGTAAATACACAGCACGCCCGTATGTTTCTGATTCATAATGGTGTCGAGCGCAATCTCCGTTTTACCCGTCTGTCTGTCGCCGATGATGAGCTCACGCTGACCGCGACCGATGGGAATCATGCCGTCGATTGCCTTGATTCCCGTATGCAGAGGAACGGAAACGCTCTTTCGTTCGATGATGCCGGGCGCTTCCGATTCGATGGGACGCCTCTTATCCGTTTCGATTTTACCCTTTCCGTCGATGGGATCGCCGAGCGCGTTGACAACTCTGCCGAGAAGCGCTTCTCCCACGGGAACGGACAAGACTTTACCCGTTCTTTTGACGATCGTTCCCTCGCGAATGGCGTTCTTGTTGGCAAGAATCGCGACGGAAACCGTTTCTGTTTCCAGATTCTGCGCCATGCCGAAACTGCCGTCCTCGAACGTGAGGAGCTCGTTTGCCATACACTCGGACAGACCGTATACGGTAGCGATACCGTCTCCGACCTGAACGACCGTACCCGTCTCTTCCGTTTCGACGCGGAAATGATACTGTTTGATCCGTTCTTTCAGTACGTTACTGATTTCTTCGGGTTTTATTTTCATTGTTCAAGTACCCCCTTAAGCGTAGCAAGACGCGCTTTGATACTTCCGTCCATGCGGATTCCGTCCATATCGACCGTGATTCCCCCGAGAAGAGAAGAATCCGTGTCGCATTCCAAGATCACCTTACGACCGCTCTTCTTTTCCAGCTTTGCTTTGAGTTTCTCTTTCTCTTCCTCGGTCAGTTCAACGGAACTTACCACCTTTGCGCGTGAAACTTTGAATTCCTCGAAATAGATCTCCTCGTATTCCCTCACGCAGCCGAACAAGCGAGAAACTTGCCTGTTATCGGACAGAAGATGCAGAAAAGAAACGACCGTCCGAGGAAAATCCGCCTCGAAAACGTCGTCGATGAGGCTCGACCTCTGACTTCGGGGAATAGCCGGGCTATCGAGTATCTCGATTGCTTCGGGGCAGGACGAGAACACCTCTCCAAGGCGGATTAAACTCTCGTAGACGAGCGTCTCCGCCTTATCGTCGGATGCGATGGAATACAGCGCAACCGCGTATTCACGCTCAATCCCCGTCTGCATCCTCGTCTACCTCTTCGATAAATTCGTCGATCAATGCGCGGTGGTCGTCCGCATTGATTTCTCTTTGCAGCATTTTTTCGGAAAGAATGGAAGAAAGTTCGACGATTTTCGTCTTGACTTCGTCCTGTGCCTTTGCCTTTTCTGCCTCAGCCTCTCTCTTCGCCTGTTCTACGATCATATCGGCTTTGCGTTCCGCCTCGGAAACGATGCCGTCGCCGACCTGTTCTGCGCGAAGAATGGCGTTATCTAAAATGACCTTCTTCTCTGCGTCGGCGGAAGAGAGTTTTTCTTCCCATTTACGCTTATCGGCGTTTGCCGCTTCCTGCGCCTGTTCGGCGTCGGCATATTGCCGATCTATTTTTTTCTGCCGTTCCGTCATCATTTTTTTGACGGGGCGATACAGAAATTTTCTCAATATCACGTACAACAGGGCAAGATTACACAGTGAAATGATAATCTGCCAGATATTGACGGATATAACGTCCAACGTTGGCATAAACGACCTCAAACTATGCGATCGTACTAATCGCGCTGAGAATGATGTTCTTGAACACGTTGGGAGCGACGAAAATGAGAAGAATCGCTACGATTAATGCGTAAAGACCCGTCGTTTCCGCAACTGCGCAACCCATGATCATGGTAGAAGTTACCGCACCTTTACTCTCGGGCTGACGGCCGATTGCCTCGCACGCTTTTGCAACCGCGTTACCTTCACCGATACCGGGGCCGATACCTGCGATCATCGCAATGCCCGCGCCGAGGGCGCACATACCGAACACAAATGCCAGAGCCGTAGCCAAAGTTTCCATAGTTTCCATAAAAATACCTCCGTATTACTTTTTCTTTTTTGCTTCTTTTTTCTTCATACGCTCCTGATACAGATCGGCAGGGAATCCTCCCGATACGTAGAGCATAGTGAGCATGGCGAAGATGAACGCCTGCAAGCATCCGCTGAAAATGTCGAAATAGACGGACAAGACGGCAGGGATACCGATTTGCAGGAACGGAATATCGCCGATGACGGGAATCCAGCCAAGCACGAGCCCCGAGAGCCCCTGCAACGCCGTTGCGACGAGAGCGGAAATGACCGTACCCGACAATACGTTTCCGTAATGACGGAAACTCATTGCAAGCGGAGTTGCAACTTCGCTGATGATATTGATGGGCGTGAACGCGACGATCGGTTCGGTAAAGCCTTTCAGATAATGCTTGACGCCGCCTTTTAATTTATAGTGCGTGATCAGGAAGAACACGAGAATCGCCCAGCCTGCCACGACGTTGATGTCGGAAGTGGGGGGATAAAGTCCCACGAGCGTCATCAGACTCGAAAATGCGGAGAGCGCAAGAATGGCGCAGATAAACGGAGAAAACTCCATGAAGAATTCCCCCATGTTGTCCTTTACAAGTCCGTCCACCTTTTCCACGATCCATTCCGCAACCAGCTGTCTCTTCGTTCCGCACTTCTCCTTGACGCCGTGCACAAGGAACAGACACAAAAACGCGATCAAGACGAGCACGCACCACGAATTGACTTGCGATTCCGTGATGGGAAGGTCCTGAATCGGCATCGGAATCGTGAAGAAGATGATTGCACCGTGAATCGCCACGCCCTCGGAAGCAGGCGTGAACAGAACTTTCAGCGTCACCGCAAGGGCGAGCGGAAGAATGATCCCCAAAATATAGAGAATATCGACGATAAGGAATTTTTTATCTTTCATTGTTCGCCTCCGGTTTCGGATCGACGGGCTCAGATTCGATGACCGTTTCGGATTCAGGAGCCGTTTCTTCGGATTCGATAGCCGACGGTTTCGCCTCTTTTTTCAAAACGATGGAGCGCACGGTAATGGCAATCCTCGGGAAAAACAGAGCGATGAGAACGGCATAGAGATTGAAACACTCTAACACGCCGCCCAAAACCGCGATGCCGAGCAGAAACAGAAGTCTGAGCGACTGCGAGAGCCGAACTGTGTTTCTCGCTCCCTTTTCCGTTTTCAACACTGCGACTTGCACGGTGTACGCCATCAAAAAGAAGTTGAGAATGCCTGCGCCTGCGCTCAAAAGATTGCCCCAGAGCACGGAAATATCCCACTTTCCCGTCAAAAGCCAGATACCCTGCATGACGACGCTCAAAAGAACCGTACCTACGGCAACGTAACACGTTTCTTTCAGAACTGTCTTGTCTATCATAGTTTCCTCCGAATATATCACTCGTCTATTTTTATTTTGTCACAGAAAAAACAATTTTTTCGTGACAATCTTTGCATAATCAAAACGACCTGCGTTCGTTTGACCGTTCCGAACATCCGCATTTGTTTTTTCTCAGGAAAAAGTTTGCGAACGCATTCCCCGTACGAATCACGCATTTCATTTCGTAACGCAAGATACAGCCTGCAACGTCAAAGACGATCTGCGTCGCCATGAGAACCGGCATGAGAATCGCAAACAGTACGGAAATGAGTTGCGGGGTATCCGTTGCCGCGACGATGCTCTGTACGGAAAGATATGCGAGCACAAGGTACATGAAAAACTTCACGATGCGGTATAAAATCTTTCCGACGCGTTTTACGCCCGATTTCGCCTTTGAACAATACACGGCGATATAGAATACGAGATACACTGCCGTCGCGACGAGAATGACGGTATTGACGGTCCCGATGAGCCCTTCCGTATGCGCCGCATGCCATGCGGTATAGAAAGCCGTAATCAAAAGAAAGAGCAGTCCGCGCACAAAATTGATTTTTTGAAACGCGCGAATACTGCGTTCCAACGTTTCGGTTACTTTCACGTCAACCTCTGCGCTTCTTGATTCCGAGCATAACGCCCATAGCGACGGCGCCTACGCCGACAACCGCAGTCGCGCTTGCGACAAGCCATACGATCCATTCGTCGGGATCGGGCAGATATTTAACTTTCACGGAACCTTCCAGCCGTCCCGTACAGGTATTTTGTCCTTCCAGGACGTAGCGGACGAGAACGTAATCGTCCCGTTTGACGTGTGAGAAGGAAACGACTTTATATCCGTCGGGCGAGATGGTGAAATCGTCCCAACCTACCGTGAGGCAGTCGGCGGAATTCGGATTATCAAAGAACGCCTGCTGATCGATCTTAACTTGCGCCTGATCGAGATGATAGGACGTGTATTGACTGTCTCCCTTCGTGCAGGCGAACGTCTCCGACCTGTCGTCCTCGCTTATTTTTTCGTAAGTATGCCCCGTGGCGCTTCCCGTTACCGTTCTGACGTCAACCGCGTTGCATTGTTCCGCCTTACAGACGGATCTCTCCGTGCCGTCTGCGGTGCAGGTCGCATCGTCCTGATATGTATACGTTTCGAAGATATGATAATGTTCCACGATTCGGAAACGGAGGGTTATTTCACCCCAGAATTCCCCTTGTCCCGTGAGAACGATTTTTCCCTCGCCGACTGCGTTATTCTCTTCATACGCGACGGAATACTCATCTGAGGGAAGTTCGTTGCCCTCGTATCTGACGACAACCGAAGGCTGAACGGGAACGCCGAAGTATTCGAACGAATCTCCGCATTCCGCTACGCAGAGGGTAAAATCGTTTTTGTACAGCTCGGAATCCCCTCTCGAACAATAGAGGTGCATACGTCCGTCCGATTCTTTGACGACTTCGGAATAATCGTGTCCGAGCGCGGTATGCGCATCGACCACGGTATCCGTTTCACCGCAGAAACAGGTCGCGGTCTTTGTTCCGTCCTGCGTACACGTCGCGTCGCCGTTGGAAACGTAGGCGTCGAATTCGTGCTCGTGCGGAAAATAGACGTCGAGGTACGCAAGATACGAGACGGGAGCGTGCCCATACACGATCTGATCTTTATGCGACGCAAAGAAATCCATCGTTTCGACAAAACCGCCGTGAGAGGCAATGTAAGCGAGCATTCGATAATCTTTCGCCCAACTTGAAATGATACTTGAAAGGGAATATCCCTCCTGATTCATGAGCAAGGGTACGAGATACTCGGTCATAATATCGACGGGCGCCTTATTGAAGTTTAAGGTCGTCCATTTTTTATAATAATCATCGCGCGTTTCCGTCCAGAGCGAGAGAGCCTCGACGAACTCCGCGGTGGTACTCAGACCGTTATAACCGTTTCCCGTCCAGGTTTCCATGATTGCGCTCGCCTGTTCTCTCGCCGTTTCGGGAAGAACCGTCTCCGTTCCGTAGACGGAATATCCCCACGTTCTGAGAGGAATTTCGCTGATCACGTCGCCTGCAAGGCGGTAATTGAAGATGTTGTCGTATTCGACAGCTTTGGTGGTCGTAGAAGGAGACGCAAACGTGTATACGCAGAGGTTATCGCTCTCAACGAGCTCGCTCTGATTGAGTTTCGCGCCGACGAGATTTGCAACCGCACCTCCCCTCGAATGTCCCGTAACCCAGATTTTGACGTTTTCTTTGCTCTCGGAAATGACGTCGCCGAGTTTATTGTACACTTCCCACGCGGCGGCGTTGAATCCGTCGTGTTCGGAAGAAGTTTGTCCTACGTTGAAGTTGGAATACCACTGCGCGTCCGCAGCCGTACCGCGCATGAATACGCCGTAGAGCGTATCGTTTCCGATCTGCTTTTTTGCAATCGTGTAGACCACGAAATTACAGTCGGAGTTGGTCGCCGTTCTCGTATAGTTTTCCTGCGTAACGACGGTAAACCCCATGGAAGATACGGCGTCCGCCGTTGACTCTGCCGTATTGTAAAGCTGCGCGGAGAGCGCCATGGAGAGCTTTGCCACCTGACCGCGCTCTTCGTTGTCGGCAAAATAAGCATCCTTGTAATACGCCTGATAGGCGCATTCTTTTCCCGACGCGACGTCGGTGTATGAAATTTCAACGGGAATCACCTCGTCTGTGCTTGCCTGTGCCCGACAAAACGCGGTTCCGAAAAAAGGAACGCAGAGGCTTACTACGGCCGATAAAGCCAAACCGATTTTGCGTTTCATGATATACTCCTGTCTTTGAGAGGGATCTGCGCCTTCGCGTTGACGGAAAGCGGAGCAAAATTCCCTGCCATATATTGAATTCGCCCTTCCGAGGCGATCATTGCGGCGTTATCCGTGCAGTATTTCTTTTCGGGGAGAACGAGCCTGATTCCTGCCTGATCGCAAGCAGATTTCAGTCGTTCCCTTAAATAACCGTTGGCAACGACGCCGCCGCCTGCCGTAACGGTTGCAACCCCCTTCTTCCGCGCCGTTTCGACCGTCTTTTCTACAAGGACGTCGAGCGCCGCGGACTGAAACGACGCCGCGACGTCGGCTCTTATTACGGGTTCTCCCTTTTGCTCTTTCGTATGACAATAGTTGATGACTGCGGTTTTGAGTCCGCTGTATGAAAAACGCATTTCCCCTCCCTTGCACATTTTAGGAAAAGAAATACAAGGCTTGCCCTCTTTTGCAAGCCGTTCGATGTTCGGACCTCCCGGATAGGGAAGGGAAAGTACCCTCGCGCACTTATCGAACGCCTCGCCTGCCGCGTCGTCGAGCGTCGAACCGACGAGTTCGAATTCCGTTTCGGTCTTGGTATAAAGCACCGCCGTATGCCCTCCGCTCGCGAGCAGAGAGACGAAGGGAGGTTTCAGCGTTTCGTCGTCGAGGTACGCCGCCGCAAGGTGTCCTCTGATATGATTGACGGCAATGAGAGGCACGCCGAGCGTATAAGCAAAGGCTTTTGCAAAGGAAAGTCCGACGAGAAGAGAACCGAGCAGTCCCGCGCCGTAAGTGACGGCGACCGCGTCGATCTCCTCTTTCTCGATTCCTGCCGCGCGAATGGCCCTCTCCACCACCTCGTCGATTGCGACCGCATGGACGCGCGAAGCGATTTCGGGAACCACGCCGCCGTAAAGCGCCTGCGTGGACGCGGAAGAGACGATTTCGTTGGAAAGGAGCTTTCTTCCGCGAATGATTGCCGCAGCCGTCTCGTCGCAAGAGCTCTCTATGCCCAGAATGACGGGATCTTGTTTGATTGTTGTTTGATAAAACGGACGCATATTACGCCTTTTTCAGATAATCTACGATGAACGCCTGAATATCTCCGTCCATGACCGCCTGAACGTTGCCGTTCTCGTAACCCGTTCTGTGGTCTTTTACGAGCGTGTAGGGGCAGAATACGTACGATCTGATCTGCGAACCCCACTCGATCTTCTTGACGTCGCCTTTGAGTTCGGCGTCCGCCGCCTCTCTCTCCTCGATTTGTTTCTCGATGAGACGGGAACGGAGGATCTTGAACGCCATTTCCTTGTTTTGGAGCTGAGAGCGTTCGTTCTGACAGGTAACCACGATTCCCGTGGGGAAGTGCGTGATGCGGATCGCCGTTTCCGTCTTGTTGACTTTCTGTCCGCCTGCGCCCGACGAGCGATAAACGTCGATACGGATGTCTTCCGACTTGATTTCCACTTCGTTTTCGTCCTCTATTTCGGGCATGACTTCCACGGAAGCGAAAGAGGTCTGCCTGCGTTTATTCGCGTCGAAGGGAGAGATGCGCACGAGCCTGTGAATTCCCTTTTCCGCTTTCAGATAGCCGTAAGCGTTTTCCCCTTCCACTTTGAATTCGACCGATTTGATGCCTGCCTCGTCGCCGTCGAGCCTGTCGATTTCGGTAACGCGGAATCCGTTCTTTTCCGCATATCTCAAATACATTCTGTACAGCATGGATACCCAATCGCACGCTTCTGTTCCGCCTGCACCCGAGTGCAGGGACATGAGCGCGTTTGAGTTATCGTATTTGCCGCGGAGCAAAATGCGGATACGCATCTCTTCGATATCGTTGGTCGCCGTTTGGAGCATGCTTTCGAGTTCGGGAACGAGTTCTTCCTCTTCCGTCTCCTCGATGAGGTCTACGATCTCCAAAACGTCGGAGATCGCCTTTTCGCACATATGATAGGAATCGAGCTTGCCCTGAATGGAAGAAGCTTCTTTCGCGAGTTTTTTATTCAGTTCCAGATCGTTCCATACGGCAGGGTCCTCCTGCTCCTTCTGAATTTCGGCAAGGCGCGCCTGCTGATTCTCGATGTCGAGCGCATATTTCGCCTCGCTCAAAAGGTCTGAAAGCTCTTTTACTTTTAATCTGTAATCGTCTGCTTTGAACATAATTTTACCTCGTAACGTTTATTTTTTTATGGATAAAGGTTACGACTCTATACTTTACCGTGACAGTTCTTATATTTCAGTCCGCTTCCGCAGGGACAAGGATCGTTTGCCCCGGGCGTCTTTTTCTTTGCAACGGTGGGAGCCGATCCGTCCGCATTCGTTCTCAGCGCGTTCATATCGACCGCGGGAGCGATGGCTTTGTCGAGATCGGGAACATCGGGAACGGCTTTCGCCTCCGAAACGGGTTCCTGACGTTCCGTATTTTGAGAGGGCGCGCTTACGATGCGAAGTCCTGCCTCAGCCGCGCTGACCGTCTGAATGAGAGGACGTCGTCTGGGCGCAAGCTGTACGCCTGCCTCAGCCGCGCTGACCGTTTGGATACGGGGACGGCGTACGGGTTCGGGCAATCTGATCTTTGCTTTGAGCAGAGTGGAAATAATCGTTTCCTGAATGCGTTCTACCATCTCGTCGAACATCTCGAATCCTTCCTGCTTGTAGGCGATGACGGGATCGGACTGCGCGTAAGCGCGGAGACCGATTCCTTTTCTGAGCTGATCCATCGCGTCGATATGGTCGATCCAGTTTCTGTCAACCGTCATGAGGAGAATTCTTCTCTCGATGTCGCCGAATTCGATGTGGTATTCGTCGCGGTACATCTTGATCTTATCCTCGTACTGTTCCGTCGTGACCTTGACGATCTTTTTGATTGCCGTCGGATAGTCCCATTTATTGAGCTTTTCCTGCGTGATGAAATTCGTTCCCTCTGCGATGAGACGGGATTCGATCGCCTTGTTCAAATCGTCCACATTCCAAAGTTCGGGCATCTGATCGACGTTGACCGCCTGACGGACGATTTGCTCGACGTAATCGGGAATATATTTGAGCACCTGTTCGTGACAATCCTCGCCTCTGAGCACTTTGAGACGCTCGCCGTAAATGATTTCACGCTGTTTGTTCATGACGTCGTCGTATTGAAGGACGTTTTTACGGATTCCGAAGTTTCTTCCCTCGATGGCTCTTTGAGCGTTCTCGACGCCGCGCGAAAGCATCTTGGACTGCAAACACTGGTCCGCGTCCATCTTGAACGTATCGTAGATGGCTTTCATTCTTTCTCCGCCGAACCGCTTTACAAGGTCGTCTTCGAGCGCGAGGAAGAATACGGAATACCCCTTGTCTCCCTGACGTCCGGCACGGCCTCTGAGCTGGTTGTCGATACGTCTCGATTCGTGACGCTCCGTACCGAGAATACAGAGACCGCCTGCCTCGATGACGCTTTCCTTTTCCTTATCCGTCTCCGCCTTATACTCTTTATAAAGTTTCTGATACCGCTGACGGACTGCCTCCGCCTCGGGAGGAAGCTCCGCATAGGAGGTCGCCTGCTCGATGAGCTCGTGCGAAACCTGCTCTTCGCGAAGTCTCTTCTTCGCAAGATATTCGGGGTTACCGCCGAGCAGAATATCCGTACCGCGTCCTGCCATGTTGGTGGCGATGGTGACGGCGCCGAAACGACCTGCCTGCGCGACGATTTCCGCCTCGCGTTCGTGATTCTTTGCGTTCAGAATGTTGTGCTTGACGCCGTTTTTGCGAAGCAAACGGGAGATTTCTTCCGATTTTTCGACGGACGCCGTACCGATCAGAATGGGCTGTCCCTTTTCGTGGCGTTCTACGACCTCACGGACGATGGCGCGCTTTTTCCCCTCGATGGTGGAATAGATCATATCGGGACTGTCGATACGCTGAATGGGGCGGTTGGTGGGAATTTCGATGACGTCGAGGGAGTAGATGGTTCTGAACTCCGCTTCTTCCGTCTTTGCCGTACCCGTCATACCCGAAAGTTTCGCATACAGACGGAAGAAATTCTGGAAGGTGATGGTCGCATACGTCTTGTTCTCGTTTTTGACTTCGAGCCCTTCCTTCGCCTCGATCGCCTGGTGAAGTCCGTCGGAGTATCTTCTTCCGATCATGACGCGTCCCGTAAATTCGTCGACGATGATGATCTCGCCGTCCTTGACGATATATTCTTCTCCAAGGTGGAAAATCTTATGCGCTTTGAGCGCCTGCTGAATGTGATGGCTCATGGAAGCGTTTTCAATGTCCGCGATGTTCGCGATATTGAAAAACTTTTCCGCTTTCTTTGCGCCCGATTCGGTGAGCTGAACGCTCCTTTCCTTTCTCTCGATGATGTAATCCCAGTCGTTTTCCTCGGCTGCGGCAAGTTTTCTTCTGCCCGCCTCGTCTTTCGTCACTTTCTTGTTCTCTACCTGTTCGAGTTCGTCGTCGAATCCGCCCGTAAGGGTACGCACGAACTTATCGACCTGCGCGTACAGGTCGGAGGATTTTTCGCCGGGACCGGAAATGATGAGGGGCGTTCTCGCCTCGTCGATTAAAATAGAGTCCACCTCGTCGACGATGGCAAAAGACAAATCCCTCTGCACCATCTGTTTGATGTCCGTTTTGAGATTGTCCTTCAAATAGTCGAATCCGAGTTCGTTGTTGGTCGCATAGACGATATCGCAAGCATATGCGGCTCTCTTTTCCTCGTCGTCCTGTCCCGGAACGATGACGCCTACGGTGAGCCCCATGAATTTATGCACCTTTCCCATCCATTCCGCGTCACGCTTTACGAGGTAATCGTTGACCGTAACGACGTGAACGGATTTTCCCGTGAGGGCGTTCAAATATGCGGGAAGGGTGGAAACGAGCGTTTTTCCTTCACCGGTGCGCATTTCCGCGATACGCCCCTGATGCAGACAAATACCGCCGATGATCTGAACGTGGAAATGCTTCATTCCGATAACGCGCCAGCTCGCCTCGCGGAACGCTGCGAATGCGTCGTATAAAATATCGTCTACCGTCTCCCCCTTTTGCAATCTCTCTTTGAGTACGTTCGTTTGATTTCTCAGTTCGTCATCGCTCATCGCCTGATACTTCGGTTCCAAAGCCTCGACTTTGTTCGCCATCTTATCAAGTTTTTTCAGCGCTTTTCTTCCGTCGCTACCGAGAAGATAATTAATCAGTCCCATAGATGCTCCTATTGATTCCGTATATTTGAGTATTGTATTCCATACTACTATTTCACGCTATATTGTACTATATCCGAAAGAAAAATTCAAACATTTTCCATGCGATTTCCTAATTTTCTCGAAAAAAGAAAATACGATTGACTTTTTTTCGCCCGTTTAGTATAATATCCCCGATCAAGAAAAGAACAAATCGCAAATTTTTTGATCGTTACGCAAAAAAGGAGGATATTATTTTGTTAAAAGATTTGAAAGAAGATCTCATAAAAACGATCGTAATCACGCTTATCGGCGTTTTAGTCGGCATAGCGATGATCCTGATCCCTCACGATAAGCTCATTCGCTACGCGTTCATCATACTCGGTATCGCCATCGTTTTATTCACCCTGCCCGAGTTCATTCATCAGATACAGTATTTCCGCGACGAGCCCTTCTACGAGTTCGTGCTTACCTGTCTCATTCTCGCGCTCGGATTCGTGCTCATCTTCTTCCAGAAAACGTTCATGTTCTTCGTGATCGGAGGCGTGATGCTCGTCGTTCCCGTATTCAAGATTCTCACCAGCAACGCAAAGATGGCGATGTTGCGCACGCAATTGCCCTGCCTCATTCTCGGAATCGTCATTCTCATTCTCGGTCCCTCGAAGTCCGTCAATCTCCTCTTTGACGTTGCGGGTTGGATCATCATTGCGCTCTCCGTCGGTTACGCCGTCTATTTCACGCTCTTTCTTCTGCCCGTAAAAAAATCCAAAGCCGTACAGAAAGAATACAGGAACATCGGTGATGAATAACCTTGAACGCAAGATACTGCTTTCCCTCGCGGAAAGCGGTTCTCTTTTATCGGGACAAAAACTTGCGGACAAGTTTTCCGTTTCTCGAAACGCGATCTGGAAAGCGGTCCGTTCCCTGCAAGAACAGGGCTACCCGATTTCCGGCGAAAAGAGAGGGTATCGTCTCGAAGACAACGACCTCGTGTTTGCAGAGGCGTTTCACTTAAATGCGACCGTGCGCGTACTCGACTGCGTGGACTCCACCAACGACGAGGCGAAACGCTCCTTTACGGGCAATCCTCTTCTCATCGTCGCCTCCGCGCAGACGAACGGAAAAGGCAAGGGAGAAACGCCTTTCCCCTCTCCCGATCACGGACTCTATTTTACCTATCTCACCAAAAAGAGATTTCCGCTCTCCTCTTTCACTGCCTATAAAGAGGAAATTCTTGACTTTATCGCAAAAACGCTTTCCGTAACGAGAAGCGAACAGTCGCTTTTGATCGGGGAAGAAAAGGTCGGAGGCGTAATCGTGGAAACCACGGTGGAGCTCGACGAGTGTACGACGTTGCTCGTCGGCGTGGGATTCTACCCTGCCCTGACGGACAAAGTAAACAAAATCAGCGAAATCTGTCAATATCTCGAACGATAAAAACCTTCCGAACGGAAGGTTTTCTTTGTTTATTTGACGTATTTTTGAAGCCGCTCGACGAACACGAGAGACACGGCGATCTTGATGAGGTCGAACCACCAGTAAGGCAAAATGGTATAGGTAACGGCTTGCGCAAACGTATACCCTCCCCAAAGGATAAACCAGATCGTTCCGACCGCATAACAGAGAAGAAGTCCGACCAGCATGAACGCTCCCCATACGAGGTATTTTTGCCAAATTTTTTTCGGACGGACGAACTGAATGCACCCTACGGCGAGCGCCGTGAGCAAGAATCCGACGACGAATCCCGTCGTCGCGCTCGCGCCTGCGCCAAACCCCGCAAAGACGGGAATCCCGACGAGCCCCATGAGTGCGTATACCGCAACCGCGGCAAAGCCACGCCACAGTCCGAACAGTCCGCAACAGGTAAATACGGCGACGAGTTGCAACGTAAATTTGACGGTCGGCGCAACGGAAAAGGAAATCCACGAGCATACCGTAATCAGGGCGACGGATAATGCAATGTAACAGAGATCGAGCGTAGCTCTCTTTTGAACGTCTTTCATGCCACCTATTTTATCACGTCTCCTCTTTTATGTCAACCAAAATAAAATAATAAGTTGACATAATACTGAAAAGAAACCCTTGTCCGAAGACAAGGGTTTTCCGTTAAAGATATTTTTTGAGATCGTCCGCTCTGTCCGTTTTTTCCCAAGGGAGTTCCTCTTTCCCGAAATGACCGTATGCGCAGGTCTTGGAATAGACGGGAGCGCGAAGTCCGAGCGTTTTGATGATGGAATAGGGACGAAGATCGAATTCCTTTGCAATGACGTCTGCAATTTCCGCGTCGCTCTTTTTGCCCGTACCGAAGGTATCTACGAAGAGAGAGACGGGATTTGCAACGCCGATGGCATAAGCGACCTGCAATTCGATTTCGTCCGCAAGTCCTGCCATAACGACGTTTTTACAGATATAACGAGCCATATACGCCGCGCTTCTGTCGACTTTCGTAGGATCTTTTCCCGAGAACGCGCCGCCGCCGTGCGCGCATCTTCCGCCGTAGGTATCGACGATGATCTTTCTTCCCGTCAGTCCGCTATCTCCTTCCGGTCCGCCGATTTCGAATCTGCCCGTGGGGTTGATGAAATACTTCGTCTGTTCGTCGAGAAGCGTATCGGGAATGATGGGGCGAATGACGTATTCTTTTAAGTCGCGCTCGATCTGTTCCTGAGATACGAACGCGTCGTGTTGGGTAGATACGACGACGGTATCCACTCTGACGGGCGTCTTATCGTCGTATTCGACGGTAACCTGCGTCTTTCCGTCGGGGCGGAGATAGGTCAAAAGTCCGCTCTTTCTCACTTCGGTCAAACGAACGGCAAGTCTGTGCGCGAGCATGATGGGAAGGGGCATACACTCCTCCGTCTCCTTGCAGGCGTAGCCGAACATCATGCCCTGATCGCCTGCGCCGAAGAGATCCGCCTCGTCGCCGCCTGCCTTTTTCTCCATGGACGCATCCACGCCCATGGCAATGTCGGGGGACTGTCTGTGGATCTCGACGATGACTCTGCACCGATCGTATGCAAACGTGCCGAAATCGTAACCGATGCGCTTGATGATCTCCCTTGCCTTCGCCTCGTAATCGATGGTCGCCGTCGTCGTGACTTCCCCCATGATGAGGAGAAGATTGTACGCCGCGCAACACTCGATGGCACAGCGCGCCATGGGATCGACGGCATAGATCGCGTCTACAAGACCGTCGGAGATACAGTCGCAAACTTTGTCGGGATGTCCTTCCGTTACACTTTCACTCGTAAAAAACTTCTTCATGATTTCATTTCCTGATTGTTTATTATTCGAGTTTATTATAGTCTAATCGGCTTTCCCCTGTCAACTGTTTTCGTTCGATTCTGCTTTTTGATCAATTCAATCAAAAAAACACGCAAGTATGTCCTTGCGTGTCGATTTTTATTTTACGGATTCTCCGAGGAAGAAGATCGCGATCGCGCCGGGTCCGACGTGTGTTCCCGAACAGAGATCGTACTGTCTGAATACGACGTTCTTGAACTTCGTCGTTTCCGCAATTTCCTCCGCAACCTTTTTCGCGTCGTCGATGCAGTCCGCGTGCGCGATATATAAGGTCTGTTCCTCTGCGTTCACGGCGGAAGAACGACAAGCTTCCGCCATCGCATGGAGCGCTTTTCTTCTGCCGAGTACCTTGGAAACGAGCGTGATTTTGCCGTCGGTTCCCGTGAGAATCGGCTGAACGCGAAGAAGCGAACCGATCGTCGCGGCAAAGGACGAAATTCTTCCCCCGCGTTTTAGATAGACGAGATCCTCAACCGTAAAGAACTGTTTCACTTCGTATTTTTTCCCCTCGACGTAGGCGACGACCTCTTCGAAGCTCTTTCCCTGCGCGCGGAGCTTTGCCGCCTCGATGGCGAGAAGTCCTGCGCCGAACGACGCGGCGAGCGTATCGACGGGATAAAGTCTATGCGCCGTTACCTCTTGTGCATAATTTACCGCCTGCTGATACGTTCCGCTGATTCCCGAAGAAATGGGGAAGAAGAGAACGTCCTGTTTTTCCAGCGTTTCCCCCATCTCCTCTTCGAGCATTTCCCTGTTGATGAGAGAGGTTGCGGCATACTTTCCCGCACGCATTTCCTGATAATACTCCTTTGCGCAAGCCTCGTAGTCTCTCCCCCTGTCGTAACAGAGAAATTCTTCCCCGTCCATACGGGCAGGGTATCCGATTTCGACGATACCGTATTCGTCAAGAAGGTCGTCCGTCAGATTAGAACCCGAATCCACATAAATTGCAAAAGCCATAATGTTTCATCTCCTCGTTTCATCTAGTTTTCGATACTATATTATATCAAGTTTATGAAAAAGTCAACTGTTTTCTATAACAAAAATATATGACATTTGTAATATTATGGAAAACGGACGAAAAAAATTGCCTTTTTCGTCCGTTCATGATATACTGAACACATGAATTGTACGTTATGCCCCGTCTCCTGCAACGCCGACAGAGAACATATGCTCGGCAGATGCAGGGCGGGAAAACTCAAAATCGCCAAGTACGGATTGCATCAATTCGAAGAACCCTGCATCTCCTTTGAACGAGGCGCAGGCACGGTGTTCTTTTGCGGTTGCTCTCTGCAATGCAGATTCTGCCAGAACTTCGAGTTGTCGAGAAACACGCGCGGAAAGGAAATCACGGTGAGCGAACTCGTATCCATCTTCCATGAGCTCGAAGAGATGGGCGCGGAGAACATCGACCTCGTCAGTCCGTCGCACTATACGAGAGAGCTGATTGAGGCTTTTCGCCTGTACAGACCGAACATTCCCGTCGTCTATAATTCTTCGGGCTACGAAAAAGTAGAGACGCTCAAAACCATCGAACCCTTTGTGGACGTGTGGTTGCCCGATCTCAAATTTTTCTCCCCGAAACTCTCCGAACGCTATACGGGGCGCGCCGATTATTTTGCATATGCGTCCGAAGCCATCTCGTTCATGGCAAACAAGCCCCTGCGGATCGAGAACGGAAAGATGCTTTCGGGAACGATCGTACGCCATCTCATTTTACCCCTCGCGTCCTCGGACAGCGTAGAACTTCTCAAATTTCTTGCGCCCATGAAAGACAAGATCTACCTCTCCCTCATGAGCCAGTACACGCCGTTCGGCGACATTTCCGACCTTCCCGAACTCAACCGCCGCATTACCGAACGGGAATACCGAAAAGTACTTTCCTGCGCGCTCGATCTCGGCTTTGAACATATCTTTACACAAGAGCGTGCAAGCGCGGACGAAACGTACATTCCCGTCTGGGATTATTGAAAGATTCGCTGTTTCAACCGATATAGTTCTTCCGTAAGTGCGCCGATCTCTTCGGGAGAGGCGCTGACGAGCCTTTTTTCAAGCTCTGCTATTTCCAACATTTCGTCTGCATATTTCATATTCGGAAGTATGCGCCAAAAGGATTTTTCTATGCTGCTTTCCTGCAATCACATTACATTCGGATATGAAGACGTCGTGATTCTCTCAGACGTCGATTTTGCCGTTTCCGAAGGCGAACGGATCGGCTTTATCGGCGGAAACGGCGCAGGCAAAACCACCCTTATTCGCCTGATGTTGGGCGAACTCCTTCCCGACGAGGGAGACGTTTTCCGCAAAAACGGGCTTAAAATCGGCTACCTTGCGCAAAACGGCGGATATACTTCGAACGCGACTGTGTATGAAGAAATGCGCAGCGTCTTTGAAGAGGATCTAAGAGCAATCGAGACCTTGCACGAAGTCGAACTCGCCATTTCACAAACAAAGGAAGGAGACGCGGAATATACGCGCCTCACCGCAAAATACGACGCGCTCAATAAATTCATTTCCGCAAGAGACGCCTATCAGACGGACGTAAAAATCAAAACCGTCCTCAACGGCATGGGGTTTTCCGACCGATACGATCAGGTCATCTCCACCATGTCGGGCGGAGAAAAGACAAAACTCAAACTTTGCAGACTTCTTTTGGAAGCGCCCGAACTGCTCATTCTCGACGAGCCGACCAACCACCTCGACTTAAAGACGCTCTTTTGGTTGGAAGAATACCTCACTTCCTACAAAGGAGCCATTCTCACCGTATCTCACGACCGTTATTTCCTCGATAAGATCGTTTCCAAAATCATCGAACTGGAAAATACAAAGCTCTCCCAGTTCAAGGGGAATTATTCGAAATACAAAGTGCTCAAAGCGGAAAAAGTCGCGCTCCTGCAAAAAGAGTACGACAAGCAACAGGTCGAAATCGCGCACTTGCAGGACTATGTGAACCGCAACCTCGTGCGCGCGACGACGGCAAAATCCGCGCAGTCGAGAGTGAAACAACTCGAAAAGATGGAGCGCATCGAAAAACCCGTAGCGCCCCCTTCTCCCCCTCGGTTTCACTTCACCTACCGCGACAAACCCTACGAAAAAGTGCTTGAAATCAAACATCTCGATTTGACCGTAGAGGAGAAAGAGCTCTTAAAAGACGCGTCTCTCCTCGTCATGCGCGGAAGAAAAGTCGCACTCATGGGCGACAACGGAACGGGAAAATCCACGCTGATTCGTGAAATCGTAAAAGGAAACTCCGCCGTCTCCACTTCGAGATTCACGAAAATCGCTTACTACGATCAGGAGAATCTCAACTTGAATCCCGAAAACACCGTTCTTGCGGAACTTTGGGAGCGTTTTCACCTGCAATCGCAGACGGAAATCAGAAAGAGACTTGCAAGAGTCAAGCTCAGCGAAGAGGACATCGACAAAAAAGTAGGCTCGCTTTCGGGCGGAGAACGCGCAAAACTCGCCCTCGCCGTATTCGAGGCGGAGGAAGGAAATTTCCTCATTCTTGACGAGCCGACCAACCATCTCGACCTGCTCGCGAGAGAGAGCCTGGAAGACGCGCTCAAAGCGTTTGACGGAACGATCCTCTTCGTCTCTCACGACAGATATTTCGTCAAGGCAATCGCAGACGGCATCGCCGTCATCGAAAACAAGGAACTTTCCTTCTTCGACGGAACGTACGACGAATATACCGCGCAGCAAAAACCCATAGCCGAACCCGTTCCGCCTCCGAAACCCGTCAAAACGGAATGCAGATCCGCCATGACGAGAGAGGAAAAGCAAGCTGAGACCAAACGCAAGCTCCGCGTCAAAGAGATCGAAAAGGAGATCACTTCCCTCGAAGAGCGAGAGGCGATTCTCACGGAGCAGATGTCCGACCCGAACGTTTCGGGAGACTATTCCAAACTTTCCGAAGTCCTGAAAGAACTCGAAGAAGTACACAAGCGTTCCGACGCGCTCTACGAAGAATACGAAACGCTCATGTAAACGAACTCCCCGTAACCGCAGAAGCGGTTCGGGGAGTTTTTTCATGAATTCAATCGTCAAATCCGTTCGGATGGTTTTTCTGCCATCTCCAAGCGTCGCGGCACATATCTTCGAGGTTGTACTTTGCCTTCCAGCCGAGTTCCCGTTCTGCCTTCGTCGGGTCAGAATAACAGGTCGCGATATCCCCGGCTCTTCTCTCCCTGACGGCGTAAGGAACGGATACGCCCGTCGCCTTTTCAAACGCCTTTACCACGTCGAGAACGGAATATCCCGTACCCGTGCCCAAGTTGTAAACGACCGTTCCGCATCCCTTTTGAATGGCGGAAAGTGCTTTCACATGCCCGTCCGCAAGGTCGCAGACATGGATATAATCCCTCACGCCCGTGCCGTCGTGCGTATCGTAATCGTTTCCGTATACGGAGAGACACTCTCTCTTTCCGACCGCAACCTGCGTAACGTAGGGCATGAGGTTGTTCGGAATTCCGTTGGGTTGTTCTCCGATTTCGCCGCTCCGATGCGCGCCGATGGGGTTGAAATAACGCAAAAGCACCACGTTCCATTCGGGATCCGCTTTCTGAATATCCGTAAGGATTCTTTCGAGCATGGATTTCGTTTCGCCGTATGCGTTGGTCGTAACCCCCTTCGGGCATGCTTCCGTAATGGGAATGATCGCAGGATCGCCGTAGACGGTCGCGGAGGACGAAAAAATGATATTTTTACAATGATGCTCCGCCATGACGCCGAAGAGCGTCAGGGAACCTGCAAGGTTGTTTTCGTAGTATTTGAGAGGGAGACGCGTCGATTCGGGAACGCATTTGAGCCCTGCAAAATGAATGCAGGCGTCGAACGTATGCTCCGCAAAGACTTTTTCAAGTCCCTCTCTGTCGCGAATATCCACCCGATAGCAGGGAACGTCCTTTCCCGCAAGACGGGAAACCGCCTTTAACGATTTTTCAGACGAATTACAAAAATTATCCACCACGATCGGTTCGTGCCCTGCCTCGATGAGCGCGAGCACCGTATGGGAGCCGATATATCCTGCTCCGCCCGTCACCAAAATTTTCATATTATACCTCCGCAAAGACTTTTTTCACAAAGTCCGAAATATCTTGTTTTACCTGTTCCTCGCACACGTCGTTGAGAATTTCATGCCGCGCACCCTCGTAAAGAATGAGTTCGACGTCCAACCCGAGGTCATGATACATTCCGTAAAGCTGCGTCATGCCTTTGCCGAACCGTCCGACGGGATCGTTTTCCCCTGCAATGAGCAGAACGGGAAGATCCTTTCTGACGGATCGAAGTCCCTTTTTTCCGTACAGCTTTCTCGCTCCGTTGAAGAAATGACGATAAAATCCGTAAGAACAAACTTCTCCGCAGAGAGAGTCCTGCCTGTATCTCTCGTTCTCTGCCTCGATGGAAGAAATCATGCTTCCGCCAAGCTTTTTCTCATACGCCCCGAACGTCATGTTTGCGACGAAATGCGCCTTCGCCTTATCTCCCTTGAACGCGCCGATGACGCTCGACAAGACGAATCCGAACGTGGTCGAGGCGACGGGGAGCTTGTCGCTTCCGCAAAGGATCGCGCCTATGATCTGATCGGAATATCTTTGCAGGTATGCCTGCGCCAAAAAAGAACCGTAGCTGTGCCCGAACAAAAGCACGGGAAGAGCGTATTTCTCCTTATAATATTCCGTCAATTCTCCAAGATCGGATAGGGTGCCTTCCCAGTTATCCCCTTCCGTATAGCCGTTCTGTTCAACGTCCGTCTGTCCGAAACACCTGTGATCGTCGCCGAACACGGTAAATCCGAGCCCATTCAAGTAGGTTGCAAGCTTTTCATAGCGCAAAATATGTTCAGCCATACCGTGCGAAATCTGCACGACGCCGACGGGCTGTTCCGCCGCCCACTCCACGACGGAAATCTTCTTTCCGTCCTTTGCCGTCCATGTAAACCGTTCCATATATCCTCCTAACCGATACATTTTTCGACGGTTTTACGATACCCGTCGTTCCCTCATCAATCGCGATAATGTAACTTATAATTACATTCTATCACAAAGATTGTTAAATATCAATCTTTTTTTCAAAAATAAAAGGAAACGATCACTCGTTTCCCTGTATCTTATTCGATTGTTCGATTTCCGCTTTCTTCTTTTTATAAATGACAAAGAAGGAGACGAGCAAAAATACGACGGCGGCGACGAGCGCGGTTGGCGTTGCAAGGGAGATTCCGTCAAATCCCCAGAACGAGCTGAATATCCAAGCCGTGATACATCGCATGGGAAGCTCCACGAGACAGGACAAGAACGGCAACAGGGAATTTTTCATGCTCTGAATGGCGTTTCTTAAAATGGGCACGGGAACCCAGATCGGGTAAAATACCACGTTGATAATCAAAAATCTGTGCACGTTCGCATACAGTTCTTCGCTCCATTCGTCGGTAAACCACGAGACGACCGTCCGATCGAATAGGACGAGGAGCAACGCGAGCACGGCGCTGATGATCCACGAGAGAATGAGGCAAGCCCAGATTCCCTTTTTGATGCGGTTGAAATCCTTCGCACCGTAGTTTTGCGAAACGTAGCCGGCGATGACCATGCCGAACGTATTGATGAGCGTGCTCGAAATGTTATTGATCGAGTTTGCGCAGACGTACGACGCCACCGCGTTAAAGACCTTTCCGTTCGTTTCAAGTTGGTTGACGGCAGTCTGAACGATGACCGCGCCGATCATAATCATGGAGTTCTGAAACGCCATGGGAACGCCCATTTTAACCTGTTCGACCGCGATGCCTTTCTCCCAAGCGGTCTTTTTGAAGAACGAAAATTCGGGGAAATGACGGAGAAAGAGCGCGAGAGCGATCGAAGCCGAGACGAGCTGGGAAATGACGGTTGCGAGCGCCACACCGATTTCTTTGAGATTCGTATAGTTGACAAAGAGCAGGTTGAGTCCGATGTTGACGAAAGCGGACGCCGTGAGAATATAAACGGGAGAACGGCTGTCGCCCAGGGTGCGAAGCATCGCCGTATGCATATTGTTGAATGCGCTGACGATAGAACCTGCAAAGATGACGGTCAGATACCTCTGTCCGATTTCGAACTTATCTTCGGGGAAGTAGGTAGCCCTCAAAAGCGGTTTGATGAGGCAGAGCCCCAAAACCGTGATAAAAATGCCGAACAGCAAACTCAAAAGCTCGGCGGAAAGCACGGATTTTCGGGTTTTTTCTCGATCTCCCGAACCGAACGCAATGCCGATGATGACGGCAAACCCCGCGGTCATGCCGCCGACCAGAGAAAAGAGGATTCCGCTCGTCGTGCCTGACGCGCCGACCGCGCCCATGTACGTATCCCCCAGTTTTTGACCGATGATCATCGTATCCGCGAGATTGTAGAGATACATGATCAGTTGCGCCACGAGAATGGGAATCCCGTAAAGCGCCATCGTCTTCATGATCGGTCCTTTTGTCAGATTGTATTGATTCGATTTCGATACCGTAGCCATAACGCCTCTCTTGTCCGTCCAAAATTCAAAACTTCATGCGCCCTTTCAGACGACAAAAATTATATTCCTTAGAGTAACTCTAAGTCAAGCGTTTGCGTTGATATTCTTTTCGGAAATCATCATTCTTATCTGAAACGAGCGCATAAAAAAACCGCACTGTTAATACAATGCGGTTTCGCCGTTTTTATTTTGTTCCCGTACTGCCGAAGCCGCCCTCTCCCCGTTCCGTTTCGGAAAGAACTTCCTCTTCCACGAACCTGACCGCGAGGTAAGGCGTTACGACGAGCTGCGCGATGCGTTCGCCGTATTCGACCGTCTGCGCCGTTTCGCCGTGATTGTGCAGGGCGACCATCACTTCGCCCCTGTAATCGGAATCGACGACGCCGACTTTGTTTGCCGGTGCGAGATTCCTCTTCAATGCAAGTCCGCTGCGCGCGTAAATGAGCCCGGCATACCCTTCGGGAAGCTGTAAAATCAGTCCCGTGGGAATGAGTTTCGTCTCATGCGCGCCGATCGTTACAGCCTCGTCGAGGCAAGCGTACAAGTCAGCGCCCGCCGCGGACGCGGAACCGTATTTCGGCATGATTGCTTTTTCGTGTTTTTTGATGAAAGGTACCGTTACCATTGCGATGTTTCGTCCCAAAGAATAATTTCATCCGCCTCTAACGATTTTTTTACGTCGATGATGCGCTGATTGCTCGATCCGCGGAAGCGGAGATTCAAATCTTTTTGCTCCTCGATGAATTTCCCGTCGACGAGAACGTCGATTTGAGAAAGCAGTCTCATCGTCGTTTCCGCATTTCCCTTCTTGCCTGCAAGCAGGTCTGCTTCGAAATCGTATCCCGTATAGCACCAAATCGTCTTATTCGGGAAAATGCTCTTTACCCTCTCGACGAAAGGAACGAGCGCGATCTGATTTTCAGGCTCGAACGGCTCTCCGCCGAGAAGAGACAGTCCCATAATATAATCGGGAGACAGCTTTGCGATGATTTCATCCTCTATCTCTTTGGTAAAAGGCTTGCCGTAGTTAAAATCCCACGTCTCTTTGTTGAAACAGTTCTTGCAATGATTTCTGCATCCGCTGACGAACAGAGACGTTCTCACTCCGGGTCCGTTCGCAACGTCGCAGGCTTTGATGGTAGCGTAATTCATAATTAAAGATGCAATACTCTTGATTTGATTTCTTTCGTCTTACCGACGTTCCAGAAGTTTTCGCCGAGGTAACCGCACGTTCTTCTCGTAACGTTCATCTTGCGCTGATCTTTGTTGTGGCAACAAGGGCATTCCCATTCGTTGTCTTCGTTGACGATGATCTCGCCGTCGAATCCGCACACCTGACAATAATCCGACTTCGTATTGAACTCCGCATACTGAATGTTATCGTAGATGAACTTGACAACGCCTTCGAGCGCCGTGAGATTGTGGCGAAGGTTGGGAATCTCGACGTAAGAGATTGCGCCGCCGGAAGAGATTTTCTGGAACTGACTCTCAAAGCGGAACTTATCGAACGCATCGATGGGCTGACGAACGTCGACGTGGTAAGAGTTGGTGTAGTATCCCTTATCCGTAACGTCGGGAATGGAACCGAATCTCTCCATATCCACCCTTGCGAAACGGTAGCAGAGGGATTCCGCAGGCGTGCCGTAGAGACCGAATCCGATGTTGGTACGCTCCTTCCACTCGTCGCACTTTTCTCTCATCTTCTTCATGACGCGGAGCGCAAACTCTTCGCCGACGGGATCCGTCTGAGGTACGCCCTTCATGAGTTTGGTCACTTCGTAAAGTCCGATGTAGCCGAGGGAAATGGAGGAATATCCGCCGTACAGGAGTTTTTCAATCTTTTCGCCCTTGCCGAGCCTTGCAAGCGCGCCGTACTGCCAATGTACGGGGCTGACGTCGGATACGACGTTTTTGAGCGCCTCGTGACGGCACATGAGCGCGTCAAAGCACAGTTCGAGTCTCTCCTCGAAGAGTTTCCAAAAGACTTCCTCGTCTCCCTTTGCGATAATACCGATCTGGGGAAGGTTGATGGATACGACGCCCTGATTGAACCTTCCCTCGAATTTATACTCTCCGTTTTCGTCTTTCCAAGGAGCAAGGAAGGATCTGCATCCCATGGGAGAGAATACGTTGCCCTCATAGTTTTCGCGCATCTTCTTTGCGGAAATGTAGTCGGGATACATTCTCTTTGCGGAGCATTTGACCGCCATCTTCGTGAGGTAGTCGTACTTTCCGCCTTTGAGACAGTTGATTTCGTCGAGCACGTACACGAGCTTGGGGAACGCAGGGGTAACGTACACGCCGACCTCGTTCTTAATTCCCTCGTAACGCTGACGGAGAATTTCCTCGATGATGCGCGCGTTCTCCTCGATATACGGATCGTTCTCGTCGAGATGCAAAAAGAGCGTGACGAACGGAGACTGACCGTTGGTGGTCATCAGCGTGTTGATCTGATACTGGATTGTCTGAACGCCCGCTTTGAGCTCGTCTTTGAGCCTCATTTCGACGATTCTCTCCTTTGCCTCTGCGGAAAGGGAATCTCCGAACTCCTCTTCGCACATTCTCCGGAACTTCTCCTTGCTCGCGCGAAGGTACTTTCCGAGATGTTTCGTATTGACGGACTGACCGCCGTACTGGGAAGACGCAACGGACGCGATGATCTGCGTGACGATGGTGCAAGCGACCTGGAAAGACTTCGGACGCTCGATGAGCTTACCGTTCATGACCGTTCCGTTATCGAGCATATCCCCGATGTTGACGAGACAGCAGTTGAAAATGGGTTGCAGGAAATAGTCCGCGTCGTGGAAATGCAATACGCCCTCGTCGTGCGCCTTGGAAATTCGTTCGGGAAGAAGGATCCTTCTCGTAAGGTCTTTGGAAACTTCCCCTGCGATGAGGTCTCTCTGCGTGGACGCGATGCGTGCGTTTTTGTTGGAGTTCTCCTCCATGACGTCCTTATTGTCGTTTCTGATGAGGGACAAGATGGATTCGTCCGTCGTATTCGCCTTACGCACGAGCGCGCGCTCGTAACGGTAAATGACGTATGCCTTTGCAAGACGGAACTTGCCGAGCGCCATGATCTGCTCCTCGACCATATCCTGAATATCTTCTACGAGAAGGCGCGATCTGTGCCTGGACGCAACGTGATCCACGATCTCGGCGATTTGTTCCTCTGTGATTCTGTCTTCTTCCTCTACCGCCGCGTTTGCCTTTCTGAGCGCGTTTGCAATCTTCGACTGATCGAAATTTACGGTAGAACCGTCTCTTTTAATGACTTTCATGTTTTCCTCTCCTTAATTGCAGATTGATTATACCACATCTGCGTTTCTCCTGTCAAGCAAACCACTATATATTGTATTATTAGAAAAACGAATACAACATATTGTTTCGTATGGTTTTTTTGCCCGAAAGAAAAGAAAAAAGCGGTTTTTCGTGCAGTGACGAAAAATCGCCTTATTTTTTCTTATGAATCAATCCGTTTCGCCCCATACGCGGTGCTGTTTGAACCACTCCGTATCCTTCAACAGCGTATCGTTGTTCGAGCACACGACGCTGTACGTCGAGCCTTTGGATTTGAATACGATATTTCCGTTCATGGGAGCGTAGACTTTATTCTCATTGTCTACCGAAAGGGACGTGACGTAAACTTTATCCGTATACGCGGAAACGTTGGTGCAGAACGTCTGCGTCGGGAAGGTGTTCTGATCGTTTGTCGTATACTCGTCGCTTCCCGCGCAACAGCAGACGCAGACGACTTCGGGCGTGATTTCGGAAAGAAGTTTATCCGTGGACGAGGTCTTCGATCCGTGATGCCCCGCCTTATAGAGTACGCAATGGGGCAGGTTATTTGTTTCAACGAGACTCTTTTCGCCGTCCGATTCGAGATCTCCCGTAAACAGATAGTGATTGTTGCCCTGATTGATCATACAACATACGGAATAGTTGTTTTCCGTAGATGCGTCCTCCTCGTAATACTTCTGATAGAGGATTTCAAGCTCGACGCCTTCGGCAAGTTGATAGATTCTCTGCGCTCCGTCCTTTTTGTCGTAGCATTGCAACGCCGTGTAGAGTTGTGCCCCGCGCGCCACCGCCTCGTCGCGTTCTTTGACGTAATCCTGATAAATTTTCGACGTGGATTCCGTCTGCGCGAACTCGATGATCGTGCCGATTTCAAATCTGTCGAAAATTCCCTGATGAGTGGAATCTCCGACGAAGCCCGCGATATGATCCTCATGCGCGTGCGTCGCGATGACGTATTCGAGTTTTCCGTCCGTGCAGTACTGCTCGATATAATCGCCGACGGTCGTTGCCGAAACGCGTTTCGCACCCGCGTCGATGAGTACGTCCGTATCCCCTATTTTAATATAGGTACTGTCGCCCGTATACCAACAGCCGAGTTCGAGGAAATGAATGGACAGTTCGTCCGTATCGACTACGACGGGAGGAGCCGGCTCAGGTTCCTCTTTGAGAAATTCGTCAAACCAACCGAGATACCAGCCCACGCCGAAGAGACCTGCCAAAAGCGCCGCAAGGACGGCAAGCACTCCGCCCTTCTTTTTCACGGCTTTTTTCGTTCTTTTCTTATTTGCCAAAAGTAATTCTCCTTATACAAGCTGAAATTTCTTCGCGATCATGACGGACGCGTCGTTGATGATATGAAGGAAATGATTGACCGCTTTCTGCGTGGATTCTTCCATGGTCTCCCCTTCGTTCGTCTGCATGACGATTACGATATGATTGAAGTTTTCGCCGATGATCTTGCATTCGTCTGCGACCTGACCGAGCAAAAACTCCGAGGATTTTCTCTGAATATCGCACATCTTCTGAATGGTTCTGTTCATATCCTTCAAAAGAGCCGCGTTGCCCGTCTTGAAAATACCGACGAGCTGTTTATTCAGTTGCAACAGACATTTTACGAATTCTTCCAAATCGCCCATTATAATTCTACTCCGTTCTTCTTCAAAAGTTCTCTCGCACTCTCCACGCTGTCCACGCCCGTCTTGTTCTTGACGGGAGCGAACTCATACTCTCTGACGACTTCGTAGGGAAGGCAGGAATTCATGAGCTTGATCATATCGAGTACGAGTGTCTCGAATTTGCATCCGTTTTCCGTTTCGGGTTTGACGAGCGTTCCGTTCTCGTCGATATAGGGTACTTTCTTTCTGACGACGTGTACGGGAATCTTTTGGCTCAAAATTCTCTCCAACGCGTCGAGGGAGAAGAGATAGTTCAAAATTACGCCGTAACGGTATTTGAGCGTACCGTCCGCCTCTCTCGCCTGCGCCATTTCCTCGGAGAGCTCGTAGTATTCCACGATAGAGGGGTGTCCCTCTTCGAGACACAAAACGCCGACCTTTTCGTGAGGCTCCGCTTTCGAAACGGCTTTCGAACCGCAATCCGTCTTGGCAAGGACGGACGCACCGACGAACGCAGGGTCTGCGATTCGCTGACATACGTTATCGACAGCGAACACGTTGAGCCATTCCACGCCCCTTGCGTGAACGTCTTCGAGAAGTCCCGCCCTCACGAGGGAAGAAAACCATCCGCCGTTTCCGTTGGGAGAAAGCGCGATTCTTCCCTTTGCTTCGAGGAGTACCTTGCCGCTCTGATCGACGGCAGGCGCCATGTCCTGCTTGAAGAATTTGACGAAAGAAGAATCGTACCCGAAGAAGTTGTGTTCCTCGAAAAAGGCAACCGTTTCGGCGTGATTCTTATCGCTCGTCATGATATAGAGGGGAACGACCGTTCCGCATTCCTTTACCACGTCGAGAAGATTGTTGACAAGACATTCGAAGATATAGAGCTCGCGCGTAACGCCGATATTGTACGTTCCCTTGGGATGGTCGGAGCCGAGCCTCGTTCCCTGTCCGCCTGCCAGAAGAATCGCCCCGACTTTTCCGGCTTTGATCGTCTCCTTTCCGACTGCGATATATTCCGCTTTCTTTTCCTCGATTGCGGCAAGGTCGAGCCCCTCGATGGGAGCGATCTCTCCCTTTCCGCTCAAATTTTCGGGGTGATAGAAGTTTTCAATGACGGAAAAATCCGTCTCTTCGATTTGCGTGAGCAAATCTGCTTTTTCCGCATCGTTTAATTCTTCATAGTATCGAAGGACGTGTTCCTGTCCGCAACCTCTGAGTTTTGCAAGCGCCGATTCGTAAGTCATAATTCTGATCTCCTATTTATTTCTGAAAGAGGAAAGCTCCTCCCTTTAACTTCTGATCTTTGTCGATTCTGAGCGTTCCTTCCGAAACGCAGTAAGTCATGTCCGTATATGTACCGACAAGCGTTCCTTCTACGGACAGTTCCACCCCTTCGTCGTCGAAGGTATGCACGATGATAAGTTCCCGATTGCCGTACGCCTTGCGATAGATCTGTCTGCCTTTGAGTTCCCGATAATATTCGGTCGTACAATCGATCTCTTTGACGTCGCCGTAGCGAACGACGTCGGATATCCGCTTATAGAACTGAATTCCCTCTTCCAAAAGCGCGATCTTTTCATCGGAAATGAGCCATATATCGCCCGAAAGGCAGATTCTGCCCATCATCGCCGCCGTCATGGAATAGATGATCCTGGACGCGGTATCGTCCTTTCGGATGACCGCCCAAATCTGTTCCTGTCTTGCCGGAACCACCCTCGAAACGTTTGCCGCCACGATGGGAATTTCAAGACACTCGTGCGCGTCCGAATAGGAGCACATGGATACCATGCTCATGCGTTTTGGCTCGATTCTGCTGCCGCCCGAAGAACAATTTTCGATGATGAGGTCGGGGATAGCCTCTTTGAGCGCGTCGAGACAGCGCAAGCTCTCTTCGACGACCTGCCTGCCCCCTTCTCCCACGCTCTCCGCGCCGTCGCAACCGATGCCGATGTTGTCGTTATAGTCGATTTTGATATATCCGAAGCCGTTTTCTTTGAGAAAATCGATCATCTTGACCTGTAAATAGGCTTGCGTACACTCTTTCCTGAGGTCAAGGAACCGTCTGTTTTTGGAGCTGAGCGTCACGCCGTCCCGTTGCAGGAGATATTCTTCCCGTTTGTAAAGTTCGGAATCGATTCCGGCAACCTCAAATTCAAACCAGACGCCGGGAATCATACCCTCCGCGCGAATGAGGTCGGAAACCTTTCTGATTCCCTCGGGGAAAAGCGTCTTGCTCTCGTTCCAATCTCCCGGGGAGTTACACCATCCGCAATGTTCGGGAAGATACCATCCGCAGTCGATGACAAAGTAATCGAGCGAAAGGGGCTTGATCGCTTTCAAAATTTCCTTGACGTTTTCCTCGGAAGGCGTTCCCCAGGTGGTACAGTATTCGTTGAAGAGGACGGGCATGCTCTCTTCGCTCTGAGGAACGGAAAGCCGCGCGTCCATAAAATGCACGAAATCGTTGCAGACGCCGTTCACGCCGCCCTGCCTCTTGACGCGGAGATACGCCTTGTCCGTTTCAAAACTTTCGCCGGGAAGAATCTCCTTTCTCCAATGCGCGAACTCGTAGTCACCGAGTCCTCCGGAAAGGGAACAGGACTCCTTTTCCTCGTAGACTTCCATCTGCCAGGAATAAGGAGCTTCCATCATCGCGGAGAAAATGACTCCGCTTTCGTCCTCGATTGCCGCGAACGGGAAATAGTCGCGCACGGGCATAGACCCGCGTTCGCCGAATTTTTCCGTTTTCACGCCGTACCTTGCCCAACTCATGTCTAGTCCGAGATGAGAGAAGGAATCGCTTTTCAGCCTGCACTCCCTCGACCAAGCCGCAGTCATTCTGTGCAGGGTAAGTCCGCAGGTGGATTTTAAGTTTCTCGAAAGAGCGAGGATTCCGCTCAACGAAAAGCTGTCCAGCATTTCGAGCGTTCTAATCTCTTCCGACTTATTCGTATATCTGACAGAGCAGGCGAATACGTTCGTCTTTTCGTCAAACGCGAGCGTGTGGACGTACTCGTTTCCTTTCCCGTCGGAAAGGACGGTAAGAATCCCCTTTTCATCCGCCGTCTGACTGACGATTTCGACGATCGAGGAAGTCCGGTTGCGCATGGAAAGTCCCTGCGTATAGTCGATGAGATTTCTGTCTCCCGTAAACGCAACCTGAATGAGCGAATCGGAATATACCTTTTCGGGAAGAGGAATCCCCACGGGATACATGACGAGCCCGACGCTTTCGAGTTCATGCCCCTCTACGGGCTCTTTGACGAAATACACGGCGGTATCGCCGTATTCGTATTGTTTCAAAATCATATGTTGCCTTCCTTAATCCGTTTGAGAACTTCTTCGAGCGAACGCACCGAAGGCGCGCCGTGCAGACACTCCTTTCTCGGTTCCTTTAAGTCGGGAATGCAGATTGCGCGCATACCGCACGCATGCGCCGCTTCCATTCCCGTTTCCGCGTCTTCGAGAACGAGACAATCGCTCTCTTTTGCACCCAGCTTCGCACACAGTTTCAAAAAAATTTCGGGATTCGGTTTTCCGCAGGAGATTTCGTCTCCGCAGACGCAACCGTCCACATACGGCATGAGTCCTGCCCACGTCAAAAGTTCGTCCACGCGCGTCCTCGAAGAAGAGGTCGCAACGCCGAATTTGATTGCGTTTTCCCTGCAATAACGAACAAGCTCCATCGCTCCCCGTTTGAGAGGCACGCCCTTTGTCCGAAATTCTTCTCTCATGCCTCTATGTACGCTCTGAATGAGTTCGTCCACGTCGAGATCGGGGAAATAAGCCTCCAACTCCGCGTGGATTTTGCGCATGTTGCAACCGAGAAGTCCCAAATAGAAGGACGGTTCGATCGTCCTTCCCTTTTTCCTGCATTCGATTGTATAATGGCGAAACGTTACCTTTTCCGTATCGAGAAGCGTTCCGTCCATATCGGATAAAATGACCATACTCTTTCCTTTCGATTTACCACAAAAACAACGTCAACCCTGCCAAAACGCCGCAGGCAAACCCCACGAGCACGTCTTTGACGAAATGAACGCCGCCGATCACGCGAATACAGGCGATGAAGATCGCCATTCCGAGCGGAATCAATCCCCACCAACCGAAACAGTACAGCGTAACCATTCCGATCATCGAGGCGGACGCCACATGACGCGAAGGCATGGATTTACCCGTCTTTTCCCTCGGAAGCGCAGGTTTCGTCCCGAACGCCTCGTAGGGACGGGGCGCATTGACGAACGCGCGAAAGGCGCTTACGGCGACGAAAAACACGGCGGGAATGAGAAACGATTCGAACAGTTTCGGATCCTTTGAGACAAGCAGATAGAGCAGAATCGAACCGTACAGAAGGATCACGGAATAGGTAACGAGGCGGTCGCAAACAATCAAAGCCGCCCGTCGGCGCTCTGTTCGGAACGGTCGATACCATCTCTCGTACGTCGTCTGTTTCATGCGTTGCTCCTTTCCTTTTATCTTACCACATTCGTCTCGTAAAGTCAAGCAATGCGCCGCTCTCTCCGTTCCTTTTTCGTTTAGCCAAACAACAAAAAAGTTTCGCGAACGCAAAAATAAATCCGAAACATTTCTGTTTCGGATTTATGGTTTTTCATTTCCGTACGCCCGAAGGCAAACGGGTTAGCCTCTCTTATAGATGACGTCGGAGAAATGAAGTTGCTTTTTGAACTCGTTGATCTCGGTATTCTCGTCGATGACAACGGTCTCCATGCCCCATGCGTTTGCAAGATCGACCATTTCCTGGAAGGTAACTTCCGCAGAAACGACCGTATGGTGCGCGCCGCCGGCATAGATCCATGCCTCGATACCCGTCTTGAAGTTGGGCTTATACTTCCACATAAGACCTGCTACGGGAAGGTTAGGCATCTTATGAGGATACTTGACGAGCTCGATCTTCTGAATGATCATTCTCATTCTGTCGCCCATATCGATCATGGATACCGCAACTGCTTCGGGAGCCTCGATTCCCTCGAATACGAGACGAGCGGGATCGGACTTACCGCCGATGCCGAGGGGATGTACCTGAATTTCAGGCTTGGAACCTGCGAACTGAGGAGATACTTCGAGCATGTGTGCGCCGAGGCAAAGTCCGTCTTCCATATCGTAGGTGTAGTCTTCCATCAGACCGGTAGCCTTCTGTCCTGCCATGTACTGCATGACTGCGCCGAGTGCGGCAACCTTCCAGTCGCCTTCTGCGCCGAAGCCGTAACCCTTGGATTGCAGATCCTGAATTGCAAGTCCGGGGAGCTGATTCAAACCTTGAAGCGCGCCGAAGTGGTCGACGATACCGATGTATCCGCCCTTCTCTTTGCAGAACTTATCGATCGCGATCTCATATTTTGCCTGCTCGCGAACGACTTCGATTCTGTCCGTGCCCATGGTGTATTTCTGAGCGTATTCAGCCATCAAAGCGTCTACTTCTTCCTCGGTTACCTTGTCGATGTATGCAACGAGGTCGCCGACGGGATAGTAGTCTACCTGCCAGCCGAGATTGATATGCGTGTCGATCTTGTCGCCTTCGGTAACGGCTACGTCTCTCATGTTATCGGAGAAACGAGCAACCTTTACGTTCTTGGAGAACGCAACGCCTGCCGCAACTCTGCACCAAGACGCGATTCTTGCGAGGGTAGCCTCGTCCTTCCAGTAACCTGCGATGACCTTATTGTCCATACGCAGGCGCGCTACGATATAGCCGAACTCTCTGTCGCCGTGCGCAGCCTGGTTTTCGTTCATGAAATCCATGTCGATTGCGTCGTAAGGAAGTTTCTCGTTATACTGCGTAGCGAAGTGGCACATGGGCTTTTGAAGCATATGAAGTCCCTTGATCCACATCTTTGCAGGGGAGAACGTATGGCACCAGGTGATGATACCGATACAGTTATCGTCTGCATTTACCTTCTTGATTGCCTCGACGACTTCGTCGGAGCTCTTACAGGTGGTCAGATATTTTACGGTAACGGGCATTTTCTCGCTGACGTAATCCGCCATTTCTTTGGAGTGCTGCGCAACGTGTTCGAGAACGTCTGCTCCGTAAAGGGTCTGAGAACCGGTAAGCCAATAAATTACTTTTTCTTTCATATTATTTACCTCGTTTTGGGATTTTTATCAGTGTTTGCCTTGACCGTAATAAGCGTTTTTGCCGTGCTTACGGTTATAGTGCTTGTCCATCATGAACTGATCCGCTCTCTCCACGTTGGGATTGACCTGCTCGGTGATGGTAGCCATCTTTGCGACTTCCTCGATGACGGTCGCATTGTAAACGGAACCTGCGCCGTCCTTACCGAACGCAAATACGCCGTGGGACTTGATGAGCACGCCGGGAACCGCCATGGGATCGATTCCGTTCGAATTGAACTTCTCGATGATTGCAAGTCCCGTGTTTTTCTCATACTCCCCTTCGATCTCCTCTTTCGTCAACGATCTTGCGCAGGGAATGTCTCCGTAGAAATAGTCTGCGTGCGTCGTTCCGTAGAAGGGAATGGATCTTCCTGCCTGCGCCCATGCGGTCGCATAGGTGGAATGGGTATGCGTTACGCCGCCGACGTTGGGGAACGCCTTGTAAAATTCAATGTGCGTGGGCGTATCGGAAGAAGGACGGTAATGACCTTCCACCACGTTTCCTTCCAGATCGACGACGACCATATCTTCCGCGGTCATGTTGTCGTATTCCACGCCGGAGGGTTTGATGACGATGAGTCCGCTCTCTCTGTCGATCTGGGAAACGTTGCCCCAGGTAAACAGAACGAGCTTATTTTTTACGAGATCGAGGTTATCCTTCAAAACTTTCTTTTTGAGTTCTTCTAACATATCTGTCTCCTTTTTATTTCATACTGACGACGGCTTGACGAACGATGGGAAGACCGTCGACGTAGCGTTTCGCATATTCTTCGAATCCTGCGACGTCTGCGGGGTCGGGAGCAAGCGTAACGCCTTCCTGTCCCTTGAATACCTTTTCATCGAGATATTCTGCCAAGGATTCGCCGTCTTTCTGAATGACGTAGTTCGCAAGAATCGCCATACCCCAAGCGCCGCCTTCTCCGGCCGTCTTCATGACGGTTACGGGTGCGTTGATGGCTGCGGCGAGGAAACTCTGACCGACTCTCTCCGTCTTGAAGAGACCGCCGTGTCCCGTGATCGCGTCGAGCTTTACGCCCTCTTCTTTGAGCATGATGTCGCAACCGACTTTCAGAGCGCTCATGGACGCATAGAGATTTGCCCTCATGACGTTTGCAAGGTTGAATCTGCCCTCGCTCGTTCTGACGAACATGGGTCTGCCTTCGTCTACCTTCGTAATGTGTTCATTCGAAACGTAATTATACGCAAGCAAGCCTCCGCAATCCTTTTCGCCCTTCTCTGCCTCGAAGTAGAGCATATCGTAGAGCGCGGGTTTGGAGATCTGAACGCCTGCGAGTTTTGCAAACTCGCCGAACAGTCCTACCCATGCGTTGATGTCGGACGTACAGTTGTTACAGTGAACCATACCGACGAGGTCGCCTACGGGCGTGGTTACGAGGTCGATTTCCGGATACGCTTTGGAAAGTTCCTTTTCGAGAACGATCATCGCGAATACGGAAGTACCTGCGGAAACGTTACCCGTACGGGGCTTGATTGCGTTGGTTGCGATCATGCCCGTGCCTGCGTCTCCTTCGGGAGGCGCGAGAGGAACGCCTGCCTGCAAGTTGCCGGTAGGATCGAGGCGCTTTGCGCCCTCTTCGGTGAGCTTGCCTGCATCGTCGCCTGCAAGAAGGATTTCGGGGAGAATATCCTCTACCTTGAAGGGAAGCTGATAAGGAGCGACGAGATCGTTAAACTTCTTGATCATCGCGGGATGATACTGCTTGGTCTCGATGTCGATGGGGAACATACCGGACGCCTCGCCGATGCCGAGCACTTTCTTACCCGTGAGCATCCAGTGGATATATCCTTCGAGCGTGGTCTGGAACGCGATGTCCTTCACATGCTCTTCGCCGTTCAGAATCGCCTGATAGAGGTGTGCGATCGACCAACGTGCGGGAATATGATAGTTAAATTCCTCGGTGAGCTTTTCAGCGGCGGGAGCTGCGTTGTTGTTTCTCCAAGTTCTGAACGGAACGAGGAGCTTGTCCTCTTTGTCAAAGACCATGTAACCGTGCATCATCGCAGAGAATCCGATCGCGCCGATTTTCGTGAGCGTGACTCCGTATTTTGCCTTGACGTCTGCCGCCATCTTTGCATAGCAGTCCTGTACGCCCGTCCAGATGTCTTCGAGCGTGTAGGTCCAGATACCGTTATCGTATCTGTTTTCCCAATCGTGCGCACCCGACGCGATAGGCGTATTGTTCTCGTCTACAAGGATCGCCTTGATACGAGTAGAGCCGAACTCGATACCGAGCGCGGTCTTGCCGTTTTCAACAAGTTCTTTCACGTTACTTGCCATAATAACCCCTTTCTTTTACTTAATAATAGAGTACAATACGAGTACACCGCTATTATAAGAAAAAATTGTGAAAAAATCAATACCTATACGAAAAATATTTTCAAAAAAATAAACTAAAATTTGTCGCGAACAGGAGGCGAAGTGTTCTTTGTCTCTTGTTCGTCAATTTTTTCGATACAATTTTTCGATTTCCGCCATGCGAACGGGAATTTCGATCTTCTGCGGACAATGTTTCATACACTTCCGACAGGAAATGCAATGATTCGGGCGTTTTCCCTCTTCGAGCCGATCGAGCTCCTCTTTGAGAAGCCCATCTCTGTGCGTAAATTTAGAACGGTTATAGATGCGGAATACGGCAGGAATATCCACGCCCATCGGACAATCCATGCAGTATCTGCACCCCGTACACGGGACGATGACGGTTTTTCGATACAGCGAAAGTGCCTCGTCGATGGTCTTTCTGTCCCCGTCCGTAAGGGGTTCGAAATTCTCGAACGTGGAGACGTTGTCGATTACATGTTCCATGACCGTCATGCCCGAAAGCACGCAGAGCACGTTTTCGAGAGAGCCTGCGTAGCGGAACGCCCAGGAAGGAACGCTCTTATCCCCTCTCGCTCGTTTGAAAATCGCGTTCACGTCGTCTCCGAGGTCGGCAAGCGTGCCTCCGCGACAAGGCTCCATGATAATGACCTGCTTTCCGTGCGCTTTACAGATCTCGTACTGTTTTTTTGCGTCCTGCATTTCCCAGTCGAGATAGTTGAGTTGAAGCTGTACGAAATCGAATTCAAAGGAGGAAAGGAGCTGTTCGAGCACTTCGGGCGAATCGTGAAAGGAGAATCCGAGATGACGAATTCTTCCCGATTTTTTCTGCTCCGAAAGATACGCATAGATTCCGTACTTCGTGAGCGCCTCGATTCTGTCCCTGTTCATTGCATGGCAGAGATAGAAATCGAAGTATTCCACGTTGCATTTTTCAAGCTGTTCTTCGAAGATGCTCTCCGCACTCTTTCCCCCCTCGACCTCCCAGATCGGCATTTTATCCGCGAGAAAGAAACTCTCTCTGGGATACTTCGAGAGCGCCTTTCCGACGAACCGCTCGGAGAGTCCCTCGTGATAGGGATACGCCGTATCGAAATAATTCACGCCGTGCCGATAGGCATAGTCGAGCATATTTGCGGCAAGCACCTCGTCGATGTCGGGTTTATCCGGATTCAGACGAGGAAGCCTCATCAGTCCGAATCCAAGCAACGATACCTTTTCATTTGTCTCGGCAAATGTTCTTTGTTCCATGGTATCCACCATCCTTCTGTTGATTCTGCCACTATTGTAGCACAGAAACGAAAGAATAACAAGATATGTTTCAGAAAAAATATTTTTTCAAAAAAGTTTGAAAAAACGCTTGACTTTCTCTTTGATTTCGCTATAATAGGTTATGCTTTTTGAAAACGAACTGAGGTGTAGCGCAGTTTGGTAGCGCGTTTGGTTAGGGACCAAAAGGTCGTGGGTTCAAGTCCCGTCACCTCAACCAAGTAGCCTGCGAATCGTATCGCAGGCTATTTTTCATATCGAGGCGTAGCGCAGTTGGTAGCGCGCAGCGTTCGGGACGCTGAGGTCGTGAGTTCGAATCTCGTCGCCTCGACCAACAAAAAGAGAACTTTTGTCTACCAAAAGTTCTCTTTTTGTTTATCCAAGCCGCAGGCTTGGCATATCATCGCCGCACAACGTGCGGTGCATATCATTAGCCCCTGCGGGGCTGGATATCATCACGCGCCCGCGTGCATCTTACCTGCGGCTTGATGATATACAAAACTGCGTTTTGATGATATACCGCAACAAGTTGCGGATGATATACAAGGCTTACGCCTTGATTTATTTACGAAAGTGTGATATAATAACACTGATAAATAAGACCTTGACAGGAGCACTATGAAAATAATTCTCAGTAGAAAGGGCTTTGATTCTGCTAATGGTGGAATTGTAAGTCCTATTATGGAAGACGGAACCATGTTATCATTTCCAATTCCGTCAAAAGACAAAGATAGCTACGACGACTTGATATATTGCGACCAACCATACTCTAGAATATTAAAGGACTTAAAATACAAGGGTGGCTTTAACTGTCATGTTGACCCCGACCTATCTGAAGATAGACGAAAAACTAAAATTGTCAGTTGGTGTCCTATTTTCGGTCAAATCAATTCATCAGCGACATATCTTATGAATAATGTAGATGTTAAGGTTGGAGATTTATTTTTGTTTTTTGGAAACTATCATAAGGTTAGATATGTTGACGGAAAGTATCAGTACATAAAGAAAACTGGTGATTTTTATAGCGATCGTGATTTGCAGGTTATTTGGGGTTATATGCAAGTTGGTGAAATCATAACTATTCCTGAAGAACAAAGAAAATATAGTTGGCATCCACACTCATCAGAGAAAAAAGCAGAAAACATTACAAATGTTATGTTTAAAGCAAGCGACAAACTTTCTTTTAATGAAAATATGTCAGGAGCAGGACTTCTTGCGTTTAGAGAAGACAGGGTGTTGACTGCTAAAAATTGCAACAAGGCAACATGGAGAAATAATCCTGTATATGATGTAGGTTCAATAATTGGAAACAGAAAAAATTGTTCAAAAATTCCTAGCGGCATATACTATGCCGGTATATGGCAAGAGTTGGGATTGAAAGAGACATTGGAATGTGAAGAGTGGGCAAGGTCAATAGTTCTATAAATTCCAATTTATCGGTCTGTTCAACTGTACGCAAATTTTGATAATGTGTACGCACATTGTATTAAAATAGGTATCTTCACACAAAAACAGGACACCGAATTTGATACAACGGTATCATCATCGACGTCCTGTTTTTCGCTTTTGTTGCAGAATTATGAAAATGATTCGACAACTTGCAATTCTCAGAGAAAAGAATATTTTAGCTTGCAAATTTTCATTGATTAACGAAAAGCAATTCAGTTTTTAGGGAGGTAACGAAGATGAAACTTGACGGAATCGGACTGTTTGTAGACGATATGCCTACCATGGTTCGCTTTTACAGAGACGTGCTCGGCTTTGAAATCACGGAGGGCGAGGACGCCGTAAACATATACCTGATCAAAGACGGTACGCTTTTTATGCTCTATGAACGGAAGAACTTTGAGAAGATGACGAGCAGACGCTATGAATATCTGAAAGGGTTGAACGGTCATTTTGAAATCGCATTATACGTCGACACCTTTGAAGAGGTCGATCGGGAATATGCGCGGATTACCTCGCAAGGCGGTCGCCCCGTATTAGAGCCCACGACGGAGCCCTGGGGACAGAGAACTTGTTACGTCGCCGATCCTGAAGGGAACTTAATCGAAATCGGCTCCTTCAACCGCCCGTTTCAGCGATAAGCCGCTTTGCCGATTTCAAATCGTCTCTGCGACGTAACGGCAAAACGAGATCGCTTTCACGACCTCGTTTTTTCGTCTGACGACGTTTCCTCTTTGCAAAACAGATCGATCACCGCGTTTATCGCAGGAGAGAGCACTCCGCAAATCGGCCATACAATCCAGGAAATATCCCAGCTCCTCGCAAGAAAACTCCACGTAAGATAGACCGCGACCGCAATCATCCAATAAATCGTGGAAACTGCCTTTTTTATTCTGTTCTTCCTCGTGCTTTGTACGACGTACTCCCCCTCTTTCAGGAGACAATCGATCGCGCTGAATCTCATCGCTCCCGTCACAAAAAATACTGTGGCAATCGCAACGATGAACAATAGTGCCCCGACGGCGCAAACGAGGAAAAATTCGTCATCCATGAACGCTCCGACGAGTACGGGAACCACTGCCAAGATACACAGCATCGAGCCGATCACCACCCGTTTTGTAAAGACGGGATGAAAGGCTTTCTTTTTTTCTCTCACCGCTCTTTCAGCGTCCGCACTCAACTCCCCTTTCGGTTCCTTCAAATTCAATCCGCCGTAGATAAGGAGCGCGACCGCGACTGCAACCAAAAACAACAATGCAATCATGCCTATTCCGCCTGCAAGATTCTCCGAAATGAGATTCAGTTCGCTCGCTCCGCCAAGCACGATGAGCGCTATCGGTGAAATCACGCAAAGAAACACCCCGATCGCAAACAGACGGGCAATCTTCTCGTTCCTTTGCAAAAACGCGTCAACCGTTTCGGCGGAAAGCATTTCTTTCTCCGAAACGGACGTTTCCCAATCTTCCGCTTCCATGCGCGTTTCCTCGTCCTTCAACAGATAATCCGTCGAAACGCCGAACAAGATGCTCAGCTCCACAACGTTATCCACTTCGGGAACGCTCTGTCCGCTTTCCCATTTGGAAATTGCCTGACGGGATAAATTCATTTTTTCCGCAAGTTCTTCCTGTGACCAGCCTTTCTTTTTCCGCAGCTGCGCTATTTTTTCATAGATCATAGTTTGCCTCGCTTCTTTGTTTGAATACAGTATACCACAACGGACGGTTGCTTTCAACCAACTGCACCCACACAATTTGTCAACCGTGAGTTGCATTTTGAAAAATGAGGTTTTTTCGCTCATGCAAGCAAAGAATCGTACAATCTGCGCCTCTCCGATTCTTCAATCGGCTCTTATAGATCGTACTCTTTCAAAAGCAGCGGAGCAAATCCATCCCTTTGGACGCCGTTTTTCGTTGGCGTGCGCAAAGGAATGTAGTTCGCCGTTCTCAGGCACGAAACGCTCTCCCGAAACGAAAATCGTGCAGCTCGTGCCGGGGGAAACGTTGCAATCCCGACTTTCACAGCTTCCATACCGATCGCCGCGGCATTATCCCCCGCTCCTGCTCAAACCACGATATAAAGCAGTCCGTATTCGGGCAAAACCAAAATTCTCCATTTGCAAAAGAGAAGAAACATAGAGAAATTTTTTTACATAAAGACGTTTTTGCTTGACTTTGAAAAACGAAACAGTTATAATATGCAGGAAATGCGGATATGGCGGAATTGGCAGACGCGCAGGTTTCAGGTTCCTGTGGGCGACCGTGCAGGTTCAACTCCTGTTATCCGCACCATAAAGAAACCATAATATTGATACGAAAAATATCGGTATTATGGCTTTTTTATTGCCTAAAGAGGGATGTTTTGCCCTTTTTCGTGGGGTTTATAACAAAAATACAGGCTTGCCGGGATGGTTTTTGTCCTTGCAAGCATTTTTTGCTTTTAGCAGTAAAATACAAATCGTTCAATTTATACCCCTTTCGTTCAATTTATGGGGTATTGTTCAATTTATAGGTATTTTTTCTACCAGGGCAAGAGAGGTTTTTCTGCTTGACGTTTCTGTGTCTTTATGGTAAATTGAACGAAACAAAATGGAATTTGGGGAGAAACGATATGAAGACTATAAGCACTTTGGAAAAAATCAATCATCTGCTAACGGAACAGTTTGCGATTGACTATGGATGTACAGTTGAGGATTTTTGCAGCCAAGAAACCCTGGTCACAGAACTGCGCCCCAATGATCGGGCACGAAAGCGTGAGGAATTGGGCGTTTTGTCCATGCTGTCCTTTCACGGAAAGCTGGTGATTGCCGCCGCACCGGAGCTTATGGATTGGAGCAGATCCGTTTTGGCGAAGCATTGCAGCGCAGAATGGTGCTTTGAAGCAGGTACGCTTATCAGCATTGATCGCAAATTACAGGAATTTGGCTATGAGATTGATCAGGCGCACTTGTTCTTTACACCCAGATTCTCGGTTCCCGCGCCGGTACACCCGGTACGATTCCTGCACAGTGCGGAAATAGCAGAGCTTGAAGACGACGAACGCATTGATGAAGCCTTTCTGTTTGAAGACTATATTGAAGATGTTCTGGGTACCGCAATCTATGATGATGCAGAAATGCTACTGGCTGTAGCGAGCGCAACGGCAAACAGCGAACGGATGTGGGAAATGGGCGTCAATTCCTTTGCCGAGGGCAAAGGCTATGCTGTTTCAGTCTTGTCTGCCCTCACACAGGAGATTCTGAATCAGGAAAAAGTTCCTTACTCGGGCACGGCGCTCTCTCATACAGCGTCCCAGAATGTATCTCTGCGGGCAGGTCTTGTTCCGACTTTTTGCGAGTTAACAACAAAAAAATCGACCTGATCCGCTTGGACAATCTCCACCTTGCTGTGCGAACTTCGCACTGCTTTTGCGTACGATTACTTCGATTCTGCTCGGTTTGGTTATTGTTAATGCAGGATTACAGTTAATTTTGACCACTTTTCTTTCCATAACTAGTCAAGTGCTCCCATAATAGGATTAAAATCCGTTTTTGCATCAATAATCAATTTCTCATATTCTTCGATGGTGATTTCGTTATGCTGCAACAAAGTTTGAAGAACAAATTTAGTTAATTAGTAATAAATCTCGTTTTTTTCCATCTTCTACTGTCATAGGAGCCTCCTGTTTTTTTATTATATACATCACTCTAAAAAACAAAAAAGTCAAGAGGGAAATGGCATATTTTAAGAAAAATAAAATGGGTGCAAAGACCATTACAAAAATGCACCCATAAATCTAAAAAAAGCACCCATAGAAAAATTGTATCAAAATTTAATATTACTCACAAATCGAGTGTTCATAACGGATTTGAGTTATGGACACTCGTTTTTTATACCGAAAAGAAATTCGTTCCTCGGTAATGGAAAGGAGCAGGTTCGCCTGCTCCTTTTTTGCGTCGGTAAAACCGTTAAGCCGTCAAATACGGTCTGCAAGCAACGTGATCGGAGCCGTATGGCGTCCCCGTTATCCGCAAATGTTCATCCAAACTCTCATCTCGTTCTCGCCGCGATTGCCCCACGCGTAATACGGAACGGCAACCGCCTCGCACGAAACGTATTGTTCGGGCTCGTCGGAGTAGAGCTCGTCGCAATCGGAAACGCGCACCGCTTTTGCCGTCAGCTTGACGATTCCCCCCAAAATCGTTTCATCGTATCCGCTCACCTCGGGCATGACGCTTCTGTCGATACGAAGTTCGCTCACCTTGCCGTTATCGACTCCCTCAAAGCAGTATACCAGAGGGCCTCTCCTGAGCGCGGTCATTCCCGCAAGTCTCGGAACTTTGTTCGTCGCCCTGACAAACAAGGGCGTACCGTCAAAGACAAACGTAATCTCGGAACTTCCGTCAATATCCATATAAACGTATCCGTTTTCGGGAGTCCTTTCATACGCGGAGCCGTTGACGAAAACGCTGTAACGCTTGCTCCAACCGGGGATACGGACCGCCAACCTGCCTTTTCCCGATACCCGATACCGAACGGTCATATCGTACGGATAGTCCGTGACGCATTCGAGCGCCATTCCGTTTGCAAAGCTGACGCTCCCCGCGGCAAACAGATGACAGTATGCCGTATCCTTGTTTTCACCGAAGGCATACGTGCCGATCGAACCGATCAGTCTTGCCACGTTCGGAGGACAACAAGCGCAGGCGTACCATTTGGGGCGGACGGGAAGGTCATGGCGATGCGTGCAGGCAACTCCCGAAATGCCGGGGTTTACTTCGAGAGGATTGACGTAGAAGAACTTCTTTCCGTCGAGCTGCATGCCTGCGAGGACGGTATTATAGAAAGCAAGCTCCATAACGTCTCCGTACTCCGCCTTGATTTCGCTTTCAAGCATTCTGCTTCCGAAGAAAATCAGCCCTATCGCGGCGCACGTCTCCGAATATGCCGTGTCGGGCGGAAGATCGTAATCAACGGTGAACGCCTCGCCGATCACGGTCGAACCGATACCGCCCGTGATATACATTTTCTTATGTACGACGTTATCCCACAAGCGGCGGCAGGCTGCCATAAGCTCCGCGTCGTCCGTTTCGGAGGCAAGGTCTGCCATTCCCGTGTAAAGATACGCCGCACGAACCGCGTGTCCCGTAGCGTTCGTCTGTTCTCTTACGGGCTTTGAACTTTGGCGGTAGTCGTTATCCCACGGATCGCATCCCCACACCGTCCAGTTTCTTTTCTCGGCTTCTTTCGCGTAAAACGACGGATCAACGCCTCGCTCGTCGATAAATCTCTTTGACAGTTCCAAAAAATGCACGTTCTCCGTTACGCGATAGAGCTTCATGAGCGCAAGCTCGATTTCAGGGTGTCCGGGGCAACCCTCGATCCGCTTCGTTACGAATCTGTCATAAATACATTCCGCATTTCTGATCGCAACGTCGAGAAGTTTTCTTTTTCCCGTCGCCTCAAAATATGCGCAAGCGGCTTCTATCATGTGCCCCGAACAATACAGCTCGTGCCCTTCAAGGAGATTCGTCCAACGCTTATCCCTGTCCTTTACGGTAAAGTAGGTATTCAGATAACCGTCCTCATCCTGCGCTTCGGCAATCAGGTCAATGAGCTCGTCCGCCTGCCGTTCGAGCGTATCGTCTGGATGAACGGCAAGCGCGTACGCAACCGCTTCAAGCCACTTCGCGGCGTCACTGTCCTGAAATACCATGCCGTAAAATCCGTCTCCTGCGTCCTCTCCGCGAAGCGCCTTTCCCGCGTTGATGAAATTAGCGGCGACGTGGCTCTTTTCAGTATCGGGGGCTTTATCCCACAAGACGTTGTGCTGATAGGGGATCACGGTCTCTCTCACGAGCTTCTGATACCTTCCGATAAAGCCGTTCGCCCGATATAACGTTACGGGAATCTGCGTTTGGATTTTCATAAGAATTCTCCTTCTTGTCAAATATTCGATGACTTCAAAACAGTTTGACATCACCTTTTATATGCATTATAATATGATTATAACCTCTTTTGAATGGAGAATTATATTGATTATATGGAAAATAATATGAACAGCGTATTGCTATATTCGTCCTGCCTGCCCAAAGTTTCCGCATGCGATACGCTCACCTGTCAGGAAAACTTCCGCCACGTGGACAGAACCACGGAGTTCAACGTGCTCATTTACGTCACGGACGGCGCAATGTACGTTACCGAGGACGGCATTGATTATGAAATATCCGCGGGAGAAATGTTGTTGTTGCGAAGCGGTCTGAGACATTTCGGAAAGCATGAAACGCTGCGCGGAACAAGCTGGCTATACGTGCATTTCCATATACCTTTGCCCGATTGTCAGGACGACGCGCTCGCATTGCCGAAAAAGCTATGCGGACTTAAAGGCAGCGTACATGAAGACAAATTATTTCAGCTCAACGATCTTTTCCACAGCAGCGAGCCGCTGAAAGAATTCCGCGTGAATCTGATGCTCTGTGAGCTGTTTGTAAATTTATGCTCCGAAACCGCCCGTCGGGAAAGAGCCTCGGATCAGATTTGCGCCTATCTGAACACCCAAACCGACAAGAACTTTTCCAAACGGCTCGTCGAAAAAAACTTCTTTTTAAGTTACAGTCACATGGCGGCGGAATTCAGAAAGGAGCAGGGAATGTCCATGGGCGAGTATCACAATTCAGTCAGAATGAAAGAGGCGTGCCGCCTGCTTCGCTCCACATTGACGTCGGTGGGAGAGATCGCCGAACAACTCGGGTTTTCGGACGTGCTGTATTTCAGCAAAAAGTTTCACGCCTTCGTCGGGATTTCTCCTACCGAGTACAGAAAGCAATCGCACAGGGAATACTGAGGCGTTACGCAGTAAAAAAGAGGAGCACAGTATGCTCCCCCTCTTCGAGAAAAATCCGTCGAGTCAACGGCGGTCTGCTTTTTCAAGCGCAGCCAGATAGGCAACGTATTCTTCTTCCGTCAAGGAAGGTACTTTCTCTTTCTTTTTATTGGACATAGTCGTCACCTCACTCAATTCGTTGCATTCAGTATGCTCTCTTTAAGCGCGTTCTATGCAAAAGACCTCCCTCGGAGCGCCCCGATTCTTTTCAGAACACAAAACAAATTACGTTGTTTTTGCCCTCGTTGACGATGCGTGAAACGGTGCGTTTGATCTTTCTCTTTTGCTCCGCGCTCATGCCGCTCATTTTGGAATCGAGCTTCTCCTCGACCAGAGAACGAATGGGTCTTCCAAATACGTCCACGTCGAGCACGGATCGTTCGTCCGCTTCGTAAGCGGAACGGAGTTGTTCAACGAACTTTTCCCCCTGCTCTTCGCTTCCGAGAATTTGTTCGATTTCCCCCGTCACATCCACTTTGACGATATGATAGCCGCTCGCCGACGCGCGCAGTTTCGTTCCGTAATGCGCTCCGCTCTTGACGAGCCTCGGCTCTGTCAGACGGACGGAAGCAAGGTCGGGATACACTACGCCGTAGCCCTTTTCTTCCGCCTCTTCGAGGGCGAAACCGATGACGTCGAACACTTTCTTCTTTTCCGAGAGCGTCTTGACGTAATCCATAAGCGCGCTTTCGTCTTTGATTTCCTCTCCGCACTCGTCGCTGAGCACGCCGAAAAACACGCCGTCCTGCGCCTCGGCGCGACACTCCGCCCTGCCCTCGGCAGGATAGAGAGAAAGCGTCGTTCCCTTCCACTTCGCTTTATCGGAAAAGACGGTTTCAAGCTTCGCGCAATCTTTTAATTTTTCGACGCTTTTCATCGTTTCCATGACGGCGGAAGTCACTTCGGAAACCGTCTTGCTCGCAAGGGGAAGCACTTGCATCCAAGAGGGCAAAACGACGTCCGTACTGAGCAGAGGAAACTCAAAGAGCACCGTTTCGAGAATAACGCGTATATCGTCGGTATCGAGTTTGGTCACGTCGAACGCGAGCACGGGCGCGTTGTATTTTTCCTGCATGGCGGAGCGCATGGATTCGCTCGGCTGGGAAGAATTGAGAATGATGACGAACGGTTTTCCCATCTCTTTGAGTTCCTTGACCGCCTCTTCCTCCGCCCGTTCATAGGAAGTCCTATCGATGCCCGTAAACGAACCGTCGCTCGTCACCATAATGCCGATCGTGCTGTGTTCTCGGATCACCCTCTGCGTGCCGAGCCGAGCCGCCTGCTCGAACGGGAGCGGCGTTTCGCTCCACGGCGTTCGCACGAGTCTGGCTTTTCCATCCTCTTCAAATCCGACCGCCCCATCCGCGGCAAATCCGACGCAGTCAATCATGCGTACGTTGAGGCTCGTTTCTCCGATTTTAATGTTTACAGCCTCCCCCGGAATGAACTTCGGTTCCGTCGTGGTTACCGTTTTTCCTTCCGAAGAGACGGGCAGTTCGTCCTTTGTGACGTCCTTCATCGGCGAATCGGGCATTGCAGGAAGGACAAGCTGCGTCATGAATTTACGAATCAGGGTGGATTTCCCCGTACGGACGGGCCCGACCACGCCGATATAAATATCACCGCCTGTACGTTTTGCGATATCTCCGTACACGTCGAATGTCTGCATAAAAATAGCCTCCGTCATCTTTTTCTTGTCTATCCTATGACGGAGGCGTTTCGTTTATGCGTCGAATTTGTCGAAGATGGAATGATCTCCCTCGTGGATCTTATCGTAGAACGGGTCGGACGAGAAATCCCTCGGTTTATTGTATTCGCCGCCGAGCGCCTCGATGGCGTATTTCAATTCCTGGAATTCGATATAGTTGATATCTTCCCGTTCGATTTGTTCCATCAGATACGGAATCGCACGGTTGTCGCCGTATGCGGCGAGATAACTTGCATGCATGGGGATATTGTCGAGGTGCAACAAAAATTCATCGAGAATGACCTGATATACAATGTCGTCCTTTTCATGAATCCTCGAAAGCATTTCGAGCATAAATTCCCGTTCCACGCCGTCATAATAGTATTCGAGAAGCTCCTTTTTGACGGGATCGGGATGCTCCTTGATCTGCTCGATTGCCGCCTCTTTCACGTCGTCGAGCGTATCCTCATCGATAATCAGCGAGAGGTAAGCGGAATATGCCCTGACATCCGAGCCGATGAGACTGATCGCATACTGCACGACTTCCTCTTTCTCGCTTTTGAGAAAGGGAATGAGCATATCCGTGCAATCCTTTTTTTCGAATGCACGGCAGAGAAAATCGGAGACGGGCACTTCTTCTTCGAGGTGTCTGCGCAAGGTTTCGACGAGCTCTTCGGCCGTCATCTCCTGATAATAGAGACGGGGCGTAGTGCCGATTGACTTCAAAACGGTGTCGCCGAATTTCTGATACAGTTTCGGGATCATATCTTCCCATTGTTTTTCGGAATATTTCCCCGCGCTCTCTTCGATGAACGTGGCGAGCTTTTCGTCGAACATTCCGTCAAAATCGTATAACTTATTCATCATAAACCTCCAAAAGCCTGAATACGTCGTCAAGATTCGCGTCGAGGAGCAAACAGAGCATTTTAATCGCCTCTCTCTCCTTTTTCAATCCGCACAGATAACAGAGCGCGATGGCGACCGTTTGCGGAGACTTAACGCCGTCGAGTTTCTCGTGTTTTTCCAACCTTCTGTAAAAATCTTCCGCCTTTTCGGGCAAAACATCCATCAAGCCGTCGATTCTGAGCCCGAACTGCGATACGCATTCGGCATACCCTTCCAAAAATTTCTTACGCGCTTTCCTTCCGATAGAGAGCTTTGGAAGGCGCACGGTTTGGTACAGATTGTAAACGACGACGCGGAAGAACACGTCTTTGTTTTTCACGCAGAGATCGCGTATGATTTCGACCTTGATGACGTCTTCCACCTGATAATTCATCAGGATTTCCTGCAAAAATTCGTACGCTTCCAAATGAATGGCGACGGTAATCGCGTACGCCTGCAAACGAATATCCTGTCCGTCCATCTCGTCGAAACACCAAAGCAGGAGTTCGTCGATTTCCTGCATTCTCTCTTCGTATTCGAGCATGGCGTCGCTTTGCTCCATACTCATCAGATACCCCAGGTACGCCTCGCGCCTTCTGCGCTCTTCCTCGAAAACGCGGTAGACGTAGGGCATTTTTTCCCTGCCGCCGTTTTGGTAATAGGATTGATAGTAGCGCACGACGTAGGCGTCGGGATACATGGTAACGAGCTTTTCAAACGTACGAATGCCGTCCTCGTAGTTTTTGCTGTTGCACGCAGCCGCGCCGCTCATATAGAGCAGATTGCCGTCGAAGGGCATATAGTTTCCGAGTATCTTCGTATACTCGTACGCGTCCTGATGCAGTTCCAGTTCGCACAAAAGCGCGGCGACCTTGAACATCTCGTCGTTCGAAAGATCCGTCCGCTTTATGAGCTGTTTCGCAATCGCCATGCCCTCTTCGACGCGTTCGTCCGCCTTGTATGCCGTGGCGAGCGTCACCGCGATTTCACTGTCGTCGGGGTAAGTCCGATAAAGATCTTCCGCGACCTTCACCGCTTCCTCGCCTTTTCCCTGCATGAGCTTGCTGACCGCAAGAAAATTACCCGCCTTGCGGTAATCTTTCGCCGCGTGCGGAATTTCTTCAAGCTTTCGTTCCGCCTCCGCAAATTCGCCCTTTCTCATCTCGTCGATGGCGGAGAGGATTTCCTGCGTAAAGTCCGCCTTTTCGCAGGGGAACACTCTGCGAAAAATATTCTTTGTCGCAGGCGGTTCCATCGGCTGTTCCGCAAGCTCGAACTCTCCGATAAACCCGGGAGACTTCATCGCCTTGTCGTAATAGAACGACGCGGTTACTTTATCCCCTCTGGTATCGAAACAGTAGGCGAGCGCCTCGTATACCTCTCCGACCTCGGACGCGTCCGCGACGTCGAGCGCATAGAACCAATGTTGCAGAGCCCCCTCCACGACCCCCGCGTGCTCGTAAATCTCCGCGAGCAGAGCCTGATAGCGATAGGTGTTCTTTATTTCGTATAATCTGTCGGCTTTATTCGCCCAACGGAGCGCATCGTAGAGCCTATCCTCGTCCGTCGCGTTTTCCGCAAGCCTCATCAGCCGCTCTTCGCTTAAATCTATTTTCATCTCGTTTCGTTACTTTTGTTCCGAAGGAAACATTTCGTTCACGTCGTCCTCATAGAATACATAATCTGTATTACAGAAATGACAATGCGTGCAGATGCGCCCGTCCTCCTTAATCATGCGGCGGAGCTCCTCTTCTCCGAACGACATTAAAATATCGCGGAGATACTCTCTCGAACAGGTACAGCGGTAGAGCGGTTGACGGACGGTGTATTCCGTCGCGCCGAATACCTCTTTTACGAACGTTTCCGCGTCCGTCGCGGAGAGTTTTTCCTCCACGTCCATAGAAGAGAGCAGGTCGGAAACGCGCTCCACGCTCTCGGCGGACGCACCCGGCATGGGTTGCACCATAATTCCGCCCGAATAGACGCAGTTTTCTTCCTTCGCCTTCGTCACGAGGAAAAAGGCGGTGGGAAGTTGTTCGGAGAGCGCAAAATATCTGGAAAACTCGTCCGCCACGTTTCCCGTAGAGAGTTCGCACGTTCCGACGAAAGGTTGGGAATATCCGTCGTCGCGAATCACGGTTATCGTACCCTTTCTTCCGATCGCGCCCTCTACGTCCTCTTTTCCGTTTGCTTTCTGAGGAAGATAGACGTAAGGATTGTCGATGGCTCCGCGAATGAACAAGTCGTAATTGCCCGACACGCAGATATCTCCGCCCTCTCCGTCGCCCTTAATCGTAACGGAAACTTTTCCCTTTTCGTCCTTCAACGAGGACGCCATATACGTCACCGCCGTGAGCACTTGTCCGAGGGTGGTAAGTCCCAAGTCGGTCAAGAAGTGCGTCACCGTCGCCTTTTGCACCATATCTCTGTTTTGCACTACGGTGAGAGAAATCTCCCCGTTTTCAATCAAAGTTCTGACTACTTTATCCATATTTAACTCCGTCTGGCAACAAAAACCAGCCTGTCCGAACAAATCTTAGATTCTCCGAGATGCCCCGTCACGCTCACGAGGGAAAACCCCGCCTCTTCGAGCGCTTTGACTACGTCTTGTTCCCTGTGAATGTACTGTACCTGACTTTCGTCCTGTCTCGAATACGAACCGTCCTTTTCCTTGACAAAGAGCGTCACTTCCATATTGACGTGGTCACCTTCGAGCCTGTTAAAGGAAAGATAGGTCACGTTTTCTCTGTCGTCCACCGAAACGCCGGGAACCTTTTCCGTCAGTTTGTACTGCGAGCTGATATCGAAGAGGAATACGCCTCCCTTTTTGAGACAGGAACAAACTCTCTTCATCGCAATCGTCAATTTTTGCGGAGGAATATAATTGAGACAATCGTTGATCGCAAGGGCAAAATCCACGCGGCTTTTTACTTTCAGCGTGAGAATATCTCCCAAAATATATTCGCTTTTGAGGCGGTGCTTTGCCGAAAGTTCTTTTGCGCGGTTGAGCATGGGCAGAGAAATATCGTACCCCGTCATGCGGTAACCGCTCTGTTCGAACGCCCTCGTAAAGTATCCGTTTCCGCACCCGACGTCGATTCCCTCGCAAAAGGAATACGGCGCGAGAAGGTTTTTCAGATATTCCTCCCACGCCGCATAACCGCAATCGTCGTTGAGAATCTCGAACCAAGCCCCGAGACTTTCATACGCTTTCATCTTTATTTACCGAGCATTTTGGGAAGCTTTTTTCTCTTTCCCTTTTTGGTTTCGGGCTCTTGAAGCGCTTTTTCACGCTCGTCCCAGAGCTTATTGTATTCTGCATAGCGTTCGTCCGTCTTGTGTTCCTCGGCATAAGCGTTTGCCTCGTCGATCATTTCCTTTCTGGACTGACGCAGGCGCGCAAGGTCCTCACGGGAGAACGCCGTAGGAAGCTCGTATACATCTTTTCCCTCGTCGATGCTCTGCATGGGACGTCCTGCAAGATTGCTTCTGCCGTGCGCGAGAATGCTCCTTCTGTACTCTTTGAGCGCCTCGCTGGTATCTTCCTGTTCTCCGTCTTTCTTGACGTAGAGACCGCGGTTGGTTGCAATGCCCATGGAGGGATTGACGTATTTATCATAAGTCCACTGCGTAAAGCTGAGCCATACGAGAAGGGCGAACGAAATTCCGAAGAAGATATAGAAGAGGGTGAGAATCATGGTGAAAAATTCACCGCCGATAAAGAGCAGAACGAGAGGAACGAGCGCGAACGCCGCAAAGAAGATGGACTGCGGAAACGTTCCTGCCATAATGATAAACGCGTTTTTATAGATTGCCCAGAACCCCTGCTTGTACGAAACGCCGAGCGAGAGAATCCAAAGGGACAGAATCGCCACGAAGATAAAGGCGACGATCGATACGACCTTTGCGACGGTAAGCCAACCTGCCGACCCCACTCCGGTTGCGATCATGACGTCGGACATATTGCAGATAAGGGCGGTGAGGAACAAGAACAGCGTGCACATCGTAGCCGCCTGCATTGCAGGGAGATAGTTTTTACCGATTCCTTTCCAAAAATCGTGTGCGACGAAGATACCTTCCGTCCAGATCATGTTGCGGATAACGTACGCGCCGCCTGCAAGTCCGATGGCGGCGAGAAAACTTGCGAGGAAGAATCCACCGTAAAAAATGACGTCGTTGTTGAGCTTAAAGCCTTCCGCTACGCCCGTGAGATCGGGCGCGCAGGGATAACCGATACCGAGGTTCGCTCCGAACGGATACTCCGCACTGCCGAGATCGAAAAATAGCCCTCGCATGATCATGAGGAGAACGAGAGGAAGCGCAAACAAAAGAACGAGCAAATTGACGATACAAAGCTTTCCGAAACTCCCCTTAATGATGTCCCATGCCGCCGCCCAACGGTTTGTGGGCAGGGTCGATCTTGCGTATTCGTCGCTTTTTTCCGAACCTTCTAAAAGTCGGGAAACAAGTCCTTTTTTCTCAGTAGCCATATATCTGTTACTTTCCTTTTTTCTTTATTTCCAGTATTATAACGCAAACGCAAAAAAAATTCAATTAAATTTCCATGAATAAATGAAATTCTTTGACATTTCACAAACCATATGATAAAATAACCGTGCAAAATCGAGGAGCGAACGAGCAAGAGTACTTCGTCGGAGGATCGGGAAGTCCGAAGATGACGGAGAAAAGGGCATCTTCGCCGAAGGGATAGCTCCCGCCTTACCCCTGGGCATAGCGGATAATACCGCTATGACTGTCACGACCGTGAAGCACTTTTTTGCCGTTTTCTTACAATTATCGGGGCGGTGCTTTGCATTCGTCCTTTTGTTTTAGTTTTATCTTAGGAGAAAATATCATATGAAACAGTATCGTGTCGGTATCGTCGGCGCAACGGGTATGGTCGGGCAGAGATTCGTAACCCTGCTTGCAAACCACCCCATGTTTTCCATTCAATGCCTTGCGGCGTCCTCTCGTTCCGCAGGAAAGACCTATAAAGACGCAGTCAAAAAGTGGCTCATGACTTCCGAGATGCCCGAAAGCGTCAAGGATATGGTCGTCATGGATTCGGAAGAAATCGACGCCATCAAAGAGAAAGTCGACTTCGTGTTCTGCGCGGTCAACATGAAAAAAGACGAGATCAAGGCATTGGAAGAAAGCTACGCAAAGCACGAGATTCCCGTCGTATCCAACAACTCCGCGCACAGATTCACGCCCGACGTTCCCATGATCGTGCCTGAAATCAACGCGAATCACCTTGAAGTCATCGAGGCGCAGAGAAAGAGACTCGGAACGAAAAGGGGCTTTATCGCAGTCAAATCAAACTGCTCCCTGCAATCCTACGTTCCCCTCCTGCACCCCCTTATGAAATACGGAATCGAATGTGCCGCCGTCACCACCTATCAGGCAATTTCGGGCGCAGGCAAGACCTTTGAGACCATGCCCGAAATCATCGACAACATCATTCCCTACATCGGCGGCGAAGAGGAAAAGAGCGAAAGAGAACCTCTTAAAATCTGGGGTGAAGTGAAAGACGGTCAAATCGTTCCGGCGGAAGGTCCCGTCATCACCGCGCAGTGCCTGCGCGTTCCCGTCTCCGACGGACACACGGCAGCCGTATTCGTAAAGTTCAAGAAGAAACCCACCAAGGAACAGATTCTTGCAGACTGGGCTTCGTTCAGCGGCGTTCCTCAGGAGCTCTCCCTTCCCTCCGCGCCCAAGCAGTTTATTCATTATATGGAAGAGGATAACCGTCCTCAGGCAAATCTCGACAGAATGACGGAGAACGGCATGGCTGTCACGGCAGGCAGACTTCGCGAGGACAATTTGTTCGACTACAAATTCGTGGGACTTTCCCACAATACGCTCAGAGGCGCGGCAGGCGGCGCGGTGTTGCTTGCGGAGCTTCTCGCAACCAAAGGTTATTTCGACTAAAACAAATCTGATAAGGAGAGATTATGACAGGATTTTTTCACGGCACGGCAACGGCGATGATCACGCCGTTCAAAGGTGACGAAGTAGATTTCGAATCGTTCGGACGCATGATCGAATATCAGATCGCGGGCGGAACGGACGTTCTCGTGATTCTCGGCACGACGGGCGAACCTGCAACCATGACCGAAGAGGAGAAAGACGCCGTAATGCGTTTCTCCGTCGAGAAGGTCAACGGACGCGCAAAGGTCGTATTCGGCAGCGGCGCAAACTCCACGAAGAAGGCAATCGAAGCGTCTAAAAAGGCGGAGGCGCTCGGCGCAGACGGTCTGCTCGTCGTTACCCCCTACTATAATAAGTGTACGCAAAACGGCATTTACGAATATTACAGCGCGATCGCGCAGAGCGTAACCATTCCCATCATCGCCTACAACGTACCCCCTCGCACGGGCGTCAACATTCTCCCTGCGACGGCGGAAAGACTCGCGTCCATTCCCAACATAGCGGGAATCAAAGAGGCTTGCGGAAACATGGAACAGATCTGCGAGACGATGAGACGCATTCGCGGCAAGATCGACCTCTATTCGGGCGACGACAATTTGAACCTTCCCATTCTCGCCATCGGCGGAGAAGGACTCATTTCCGTCGTTTCCAACTTGCTCCCCGCAGAAGTCAAGCAGGTCTATACGCTCGTCAAGGAAGGGAAGCTCAAAGAGGCGAACGAAATCCAGGATAAACTTCTCCCCGTCATCGACGCGTGCTTTATCGAGGTCAATCCCATTCCCGTCAAATACGGTTGCGAAGCGTTGGGACTGGGCGGAGGCATTCCTCGCGCTCCCCTCACCGAGCTTGAAGACGCGCACAAGAAAGTCATGCAAGACGCGCTCGATGCGTTCGGCGCAAAGAAGGTAGCAAGATGAACGTTCTGATTCGCGGTATTTGCGGAAAGATGGGTACGAACATCTACGAGCTCTTATCGGGCGACGGAGATGCGAAAGTCGTTTGCGGCGTAGACGTCGTAAAGAAGGAGTTACCCGTTCCCGTCTATACGGACTTCAACGAGGTGAAAGAAGAGGTGGACGTCATCATCGACTTCTCTTCCCCCGACGCCCTCGAAACGGTTCTCCTGTTTGCCGAGGCGAGAAAGTGCGGCATCGTGCTCGGAACGACAGGCTACTCCGAAGCCGATCTCAAACGAATCGAGATGGCGGCGAGACGCATTCCCGTATTCAAGACGGCAAATCTTTCCATCGGCGTAAACCTCATGCAGACGCTTGTCAGACAGGCGGCGCAATTCCTCGGCGATCAGTTCGACGTGGAAATCATCGAAAAACACCACAACCTGAAAAAGGACGCTCCCTCGGGCACCGCGCTCATGCTTGCAAAGAGCGTGAACGAAGGCAGAGACAACGCGCTCAAAGAAGTGTACGGTCGGCAAGGCATGGTCGGCGCGAGAGAGAAAAACGAGCTCGGCATGCACGCCGTACGCGGCGGCACGATCGTCGGCGAACACGAAGTCCTCTTCTGCGGAGAAGACGAGATCATCACGATCTCCCACAGCGCGAGAAGCAAACGGGTGTTTGCGGCAGGCGCCGTCAAGGCGGCAAAGTGGCTCTATGGCAAACCGGCAGGAAAATACGATATGTCCGATCTCTTAACCTAAACGAAACCCCTCGCTTGTTTTCAAGCGAGGGGCTTTTTCATGCGATCCTTTCAACCGTTATTTGACGACGGCGGAATTGTAAAAATCGGTGACAATCTGATCGAAGGGAGCGTAATCGACCGTCGTCGTAGAGAAGTATACGGCGTCGCCTTCGAAGAAACATACCGAACCGTTCGAACAAATTCGAGCGTAGGCGTTCGCCTCGTTGCCGACGGATTTGTAGATTAAGAGACCGTCCGAACCCAAGTGCTTTGCAATCTCTTCCCGATCCGTATAGGGCGTTTCGAACGAGAGATCGTACGTTCTCAAAAGCTCGACGACCTCTTTTTGCCACGTGTAAAGATCCGCGTCGGGCTTGAACCCGTTCATCTCGCTGTCATACATCCAGCTTTCGAGCGTCACGCTGAAATCGCTCACCTCTCCGCTACGCAGAAACGTATCGTATCCGCACTCTTTTTTCGCGCCTTCGCAACCGACGAACAGAAACACAGCCAACGCCATCGCGATACTAACAAACGCCTTTTTCAGAATTCCTTTCATACTTTCCTCTCCTTTTTTCTGAGTTTCCGACTAAATTATAGCATAGATAGATTCAAATTGCAAGACTCCGCGTGCAAACTTAACATAAAAACAAGTTGTCAAATGACCATTAAAGTTGTCATTTCCCTTTGTTGTCATCCCTACGGTTGAATTATGATTCAATCTATGCTATAATACTGAAAATGCTCGTGCGAAAAACGCGTCAACCGTTCCCGAGTCCATACGTAACACCAACATAAAAAGTATCCGTCGACGTGCTCAATGCGTTGGCGGATACTTTTTGCCGTATGGACGGAAAAATCGCGTCGTTCTGCCACCCTTGACGTTTCGTTTGCGAGATACGCCCGATTTCCTTTTCTCGCGTCTCAAAATATTACATTCGCCTTGACATTTCGGCTCAGGTTTGGTATTCTTTTCTCATGAAAAAAATCAACGTGGGATTGCTTGCGCACGTAGACGCAGGCAAAACCACCCTCACGGAACAACTTTTATACCGTTCGGGGACGAAACGCACCCTCGGAAAAGTGGACGAAGGAACGTCAACGACGGACTTTTTATCCGTCGAACGCAGGCGCGGAATCTCGGTCAAAGCTTCGTCCGTCACCATTTCGGCAGGCGAAGCGCAAATCAACCTGATCGACACGCCCGGACACATTGACTTCATTTCCGAAGTGGAACGGGCGCTGTCCGCGCTCGACGTCGCCGTACTCGTCGTCTCCGCAGTCGAGGGCGTACAGGCGCAGACGCGGACGCTTTTAACCGCCCTTCAAAGAATGCGTCTGCCTGCCATCGTCTTTATCAACAAGCTGGACAGAGCAGGCGCGTCCTACGAAAAGACCTTATCTTCCCTGAAAGGGAGCGCAGACGTCGTCTTTTTCGACGCGAAGGCAGATTCCTACGAAGAGGAGCTTTGCGAATGCATTTCCGCCTTTGACGAAAGCGTGCTCGAATCTTTCCTCGAAGGGAACGAGACGAAAGAGAGCCTTGAAGAAAAGCTCATTCCCTTTCTGTTATCGGGAGCGATTTATCCCGTCCTGTCGGGGAGCGGAAAGACGGGCGAGGGCGTCAATACGCTGTTAAATACAATCGCCTCTTTCCCCGTAAAAGAGCCCGAAACGGACGAATTGTCCGCCGTCGTCTACAAGCTCGAACACGACAAAACGCTTGGACGCGTCGCACATATCCGACTGTTCTCGGGACAGATTGCAGGCAGAGACGAAGTTGAAGTAAACGGTACCGTGCAAAAAATCACGCAGATCAAGCGCATACAGGGAGGAAAGTATACCGACGTTCCCAAAGCGGAGGCAGGAGACGTATGCGCCGTGTGCGGAATCGAATGCAAGGCAGGCGACTTCATCGGGCAGGAGAACGGGCGTATCTGTAAGATGAATCCTCCGCTCTTCACGGTCTCCGTCGCAACGGACGACGAAAAACGGTCTGCCCTTCTCAAAGCGATGGAAGAGCTCACCGAAGAAGATCCGTCGCTCAGCAAGGAATGGATTCCCGAAAAGAGGGAGCTCGTCATTCACACGACGGGAAAAATACAGCTCGAAACGCTTTCCGAGCGCATTTTGGAGAAGTACGGCATCCCCGTAACGTTCTCAAAGCCGTCCGTCATCTACAAGGAAACCCCGAAAGCAAGCGGTTACGGTTTCGAATGCTACACCATGCCGAAACCGTGCTGGGCGGTCGTCCATCTCCGCATCGATCCCCTGCCTCGCGGTAGCGGAATCCTTTTCGAGAGTACAGTTTCCGACAAAGATATTCACTATAAATATCAGGAGCACGTCCGTATTTCCGTACTCGACAGCGTAAAGCAAGGGCTTTACGGTTGGGAAGTAACCGACTGCAAGTTTACGCTCGTCGGGGGCGAAGATCACGTACAGCACACGCATCCCCTCGACTTTTTCGTTGCGACGCCGATGGCGGTGATGGACGGGCTCAGAAACTGCGGCGTAACGTTATTGGAACCTATCGTTTCCGTCACGTTCACTCTTCCCGTTCCCCTCGCAGGCAAACTCGAAACGATGCTGATCGACAAAAAAGCAACCGTGCTTTCCCGTGAATCCTTGCAGGAACAACTCGTCGTGAAAGCGGAACTTTCCGCGCGCGAAACGTTCACTCTGTACGAGGAATTTGCCATGCTGACGGGCGGAAAAGGCACGTCCGAAACGTCCTTTTCCCACTATGCGCCCGTGCGTGAAATCGTCGTTCGCGAACGGGTCGGAATCAATCCGCTCGACCGATCCAAATGGATCTTACACGCAAGGCAGGCGCTCTGAGCGAAATTTTACATATTTTTTACAGGAAACGAAATACTTCTCGCCATTCGTTATGATATAATAGAATGCATAAGGAGAATTCTATGATTTATTGTGTGGAAGACGACGACGGCATTCGCAACATGATGCTCTATACGCTGAACGTTTCGGGCTTTGAGACGCAAGGTTATTCGAACGGAAAAGACTTCTTTGACGATTTGGAGAGAGCGCGCCCCGAGCTTATCCTGTTGGACGTTATGCTCCCGGGCGAGGACGGAATCACCATTCTCAAAAAGCTCAAAGCGAGCAAAGCGACCAACCGCATTCCCGTCATTATGGCGACGGCGAAAGGCACGGAATACGACAAGGTGATCGGACTCGACCTCGGCGCGGACGATTATCTCGCAAAGCCGTTCGGCATGATGGAAATGGTCTCGCGCGTCAAAGCCGTACTGCGCCGTTGCGCCCCGAAAGAGAGAGAAATCTATACGCTCGGCAAACTCACGCTCAATCACAGCGAACGTTCGGTCAAAATCGACGCCGAGAGCGTTTCGCTCACGGTAAAGGAATACGAACTGTTGCGCCTGCTCCTCAAAAACAAGGGAAGAGTGTTTTCCAGAGACGAACTCTTATCCGAGATTTGGGGATCGGACTTTTTGGGCGAAAGCCGAACGGTGGACGTTCACGTCGGGACGCTTCGCGCAAAACTCGGCTCGTACGGCGACTATTTACATACGGTACGGGGATTCGGCTATAAAATAGAGGAAAACGTATGACAAAAAGAATCTTTAAGTTCATCTGCGGATTCGTATTTTGTCTCTACGTCGTAATCATCGCCGTCACCGTCTCCATTTTTTACGACAATCTGCGCGCCAACACCAAAAACGAACTGAAAATCGAAACGACCATCGCCGCGCAGGGCATCGAAAGGAGCGGCGCGGCTTATTTTGACGATCTGAATACGGACGGCTACCGCATTACCTGGGTGAATGCGGATGGAAACGTGTTGTACGACAGTTCTTCCGACGCGGAAACGCTAGGCAGTCACCTCGACCGTGAGGAAATCAAGCAGGCGTTTGAGACGGGATTCGGCGAAAGCTCCCGTTACTCCGACACCATCATGTCCAAACAATACTACTGCGCAATGCTTTTGAGCGACGGAACGGTGGTACGGTTGAGTAGGTCGCACGATTCCGTCTGGCTCATGCTCATCAAGCTTGCTTATCCCATCGCCTATTCCTCCATCGCCATCGTCGGCATTTGCGTTTTCATCGCCTATCGGATTTCCAAACAGATCGTAAAACCCTTGAACGAGATCAATCTCGACGAGCCGATGAAAAATAAACAGTACAAGGAAATCGAGCCTCTCCTTTCCAGGCTCGATCAGCAACAACGCTCTATCCGATGGCAGGAGCTCGAACTCAAACGCAGACAGGACGAATTTAACGCCATCACCTACGGCATGAAAGAGGGATTGATTTTGCTCGGAGAAGATCATACGATCGTCAGCATCAACCACGCGGCGCAATGCATCTTCGAAAACGATAGGTATCTCGTCGGCAGCCCCCTCGAAGATTTGACTTCTCTTCCCGAAATTCTAAGCACCGTCGAAAAAGCAAAGACGGAGCAGACGGATTCCGTCCGCCTGGAACGGAGCAATCGCGTCTATCAGCTCGACGTGACGGCGATCAGGTCGGACAGCGCGCATGCAGGCGAAGTTATTCTCATTAAGGACGTCACGGACAAAGAGCAGGCGGAAGAGATGAGACGGGAATTTACGTCAAACGTGTCTCATGAGCTGAAAACGCCCCTGCATTCCATTTCGGGACATGCGGAGCTCCTCGTAAACGGACTTGTCAAAGACGAGGACAAGACGAAGTTCCTCGAACAAATCTATGCGGAATCCAAGCGCATGATTCGGCTCGTAGAGGACATCATTCACCTCTCTTCCTTGGAAGAGAATGCGGATTTTGTCATGGAACAGGTCGATTTATGGGCGTGCGTGCGCGAGAGCGTCGTTTCTCTGAAAGAGGACGCCGAACACGCAAACGTGTTTCTCTCTGCGGACGGCTCTTCCGTGATCATCCCCGCCGTTCCGAGACTCGTAAACGTGATCGTACACAACCTCGTGGACAACGCCGTCAAGTACAATAAACCGCAAGGCAGCGTGCAGGTCATCGTCAAGGACGAAGTCAATTTCGCCGTGCTGTACGTCAAAGATACGGGCATCGGCATTCCCTACGAATCTCAGCAACGCGTATTCGAACGGTTTTACCGCGTAGACAAGAGCAGAAGCAAATCGGTCGGCGGTACGGGACTCGGACTTTCCATCGTCAAGCACGCCGCAAGGATCTTGAATGCGAAAATCGAACTGAGATCCACAGTCGGAGAAGGCACTACGATGATCGTCAAATTTGAAAAGGAGAAAAATTGACCGCAACCGTTCCGCAGGTCGCATTCGGCATAAGTTCCGTTTCTCACACGAAAACGCTACGATAAGCGAACCTCTTCTCGATCCTTTGCGGTTTTACAAATTCATTACAAGCTCTTGAAAGGAATACGGTAGTACGTATTCCTTTTTTGTTGTACAATGCAGACAGTTCAATCAAGGAGATAAAACAATGAACAAGACAAAGAACAAGAAAGTAACTGCAATCGTTTTGAGCGCCGCTATGCTCGCTACGCTCGGTTCAACCGCTTTGCTCGGCGGTTGTTCCAAAACTGCCGAGATCAACATTTCGGGATCGTCATCCGTCTCCCCTTTGATGTTGAACCTTGCCGCAGAATATGAAAAGACGCACGACGTCTCCATCATCGTCACCACGAGCGACTCCTCCACGGGTATCACCGAGGCGAAAGAAGGAAAAAACGATTTGGGTATGGCAAGTAAGGCAGTCTCGGACGACGCGCTCACGACCGTACAGATCGCAACGGACGGCGTCGCGATCATCGCAAACAACGCATGCGAAATCACCGACGTAACCCCCGAAGAAGTCTATGAACTGTATGCAAACGGAACGCCCATTCAGGGTAAAATCGTTGCCGCCGTTTCCCGTGAGGCAGGTTCGGGAACGTACGACGCATTCGGCGACCTCATCAAGAATGCAGAGGGCAAAAAACTGAAATCCCTCTCCGCGTTCGCAAGCTGCGTATCCGTTCAGAACGCAACCCTTTCCGTCAAGACCGCTATTTCTTCCAACACGGCGGCTAACACCATCGGCTACATCTCCATGGGCTCGATCGACGATACGGTAAAGGCGCTGATGGTCAAGGGCGTTGCCGCAACCGCAGAGAACGTCAAAAACGGAACGTATTCTCTCTCCCGTCCCTTCAACGTCGTATACAATACGGAAAAGGGACTCTCTCCCGAAGTCAAAGCCTTTCTCGATTTCATTTTGAGCGACGCAGGTCAGAAAATCGTCTCTGAAAGCGGATACGTCGACGTCAAATAAGGTGAAACAATGACTACTTTCGTCAAACTGAAAGATAAAATGACAAAGGAAAACGTTGCAAGGGCGATTTTTGCCGCCTTTGCAGCTTTTTCCATTCTCGCGGTTTTTGCGATCGTGTTCTTTCTGCTCTACAAGAGCTTCCCTGCATTCCGTCAGATCGGTTTTTTCAATTTCCTGTTCGGAGGAACGTGGTCTCCCACGAACCCCTCGCTTGACGTGCCCGACCGATTCGGCATTCTCCCCATGATTGCAGGCAGCGTGGTACTCACACTCACCTCCGTTTCGCTCGGCGGCGTGCTCGCCATTTTTACGGCGGTCTTTATCGTCTATTATTGTCCGAAAAAAATCAAACCCGTGTTCAACCAACTCGTCAACCTGCTCGCAGGCATTCCATCCATCGTATACGGCTACTTCGGTTTGACTTTCCTCATGCCCCTGCTCGTGCAACTCTTTCACGTACCGCAGGCGTACGGACTCGTATCGAGCACCGTCATCTTATCCATCATGCTCGTTCCGACCATCGCATCCATCACGAAGAACAGTCTGGAATCCGTTCCCATGAACTATTACGAGGGAGCGTTGGCGCTCGGTTGTACCAAAAACCAGACGGTATTCAAAGTATGCCTTCCCGCCGCAAAGAACGGCATTCTCGCGGCGATGATTTTAGGCGTCGGGCGTGCGGTCGGTGAAACGATGGCGGTACAATTCCTCGTCGGAAGCGGAGACAACTACCCCGGGCTCTTTCTCCCCTTCCGCACGATGACCTCTTCCATCGTCCTCGAAATGGGATATGCGGACGAAATCTTGCACAAGCCCGCACTCATTGCGATCGGATTTATTCTGCTCCTCTTTATTCTCGCCATCAACCTCTGTCTTGCCGCCGTAAAGCGCAACAACAGCATTTCGGGAAACAAACTGTTCAACAGAAAAATCCGCGAGAGCGAAAACGCAGTTTCTCATTATTCCTGGCATAAGACGGGTAGCCTTCAAGACGTCCTTTGGATCCTCTCCTGCGCCGTCTCTTTGCTCGTCGCGCTCTCTCTCCTCTTTATCGTATTCTTCGTTCTCATCAAGGGAGTAAGCGGACTCGATTTCAACTTTTTATTCGGAAAGAGCGGAAACGCTCAGGTTACCCTCGCCCCCGCGTTTCTTTCCACGGGTATGGTGATCCTGTTATCCCTCGCCATCTCTCTTCCCCTCGGCATCGGCGCGGCGATATTCCTCTCAGAGTACGCAAAAAAGGGAAGCCGTTTCGTCAAGACGATCAACCTCTTCATCGATACGCTTTCGGGCGTTCCATCCGTCGTATTCGGTCTATTCGGCATGGTATTCTTCGGCAATATCCTGCACATCGGAATCAACCTTTTGAACGGAAGTCTGACGCTCTCCCTCATCGTATTGCCGACGATCATCCGTTCCACGGAGCAATCGCTCACCGAAGTTCCCGACAGCATGCGCGAAGCGTCCTACGCGCTCGGAGCGAGCAAGGTACGCACCATCTTCAAAGTCGTTCTTCCGCAGGCGCTTTCGGGCATGATCACTTCCGTCATCCTCTCCGTCGGTCGTATCGTTTCGGAGAGCGCGGCGCTCATCTATACGGCAGGCGCCGTCGCCTATATGCCTCAGAGTTATCTTTCAAGAGGCGCGACGCTCTCCGTCATGATGTGGTTCTTCAATTCGGCGGACGGCATCGAAAACGCACCGTCAAAATGCTTTGCCACGGCGGCAATTCTCATCGTCCTGGTGCTCATTTTGAACATTCTCGTTACAGTCGTAGAAAAATATTTCCGCAAAAGGAGCAACAAATGAAACAGGTTGAAAAATTCGAGATCAACAACGAATACGCATTGACCGTAGAAAACATGAATCTGTGGTACGGTAACTTTCAGGCTTTGAAAAACATCAATATGCGCTTTTTGAAGAATAAACTGACGGCGATGATCGGACCTTCCGGTTGCGGAAAATCGACGCTCATCAAGTCTCTGAACCGTATGAACGACCTCGTGGAAGGTTGCAAGGTTACGGGCACGATCAAAGTCGGAGACACCGACATTTACGAAAAGAAATGCGACCTGCCTCGTCTGCGCAAGAACGTGGGCATGGTGTTCCAAAGACCGAATCCCCTCGCGATGTCCGTATACGACAACATCGCCTACGGTCCTAAGACGTTCGGAATCAAATCCAAGAGCGTTTTGGACGAGATCGTGGAAACCTCGTTGAAGGGAGCCGCCATGTGGGACGAAGTCAAAGACCGCCTCAATAAATCCGCGCTCGGACTTTCGGGCGGTCAACAGCAGAGGCTCTGTATTGCGCGCGCCATGTCCGTCGAACCGCAAATCCTCTTAATGGACGAACCGACTTCCGCGCTCGACCCCATTTCCACGGGAAAGATCGAAGAGCTTTGCATGGAACTGAAAAAAACCATGACGGTCATCATGGTCACGCACAATATGCAACAGGCGTTCCGCATCGCAGACCAGACCGCCTACTTCCTCTTGGGCGAGATGGTTGAAATGGACGATACGTCCGTCATCTTCACACATCCCAGCGACAAACGCACGGACGATTATATCAACGGAAGATTCGGTTAATCTCTCCGCATTACAAATTTTACAAAAATTTTACAATTTAATTATTGCATTTTTTCTCTTTTCTCCCTATAATCGAATTATATAGGGAGATTTTTTATGACCATTTTCGACATCTTGTCCCTCATCGGAGGGCTCAGCTTATTCCTGTTCGGAATGCACCTTATGAGCGACGCGCTGGAACGGAGCGCGGGCGGAAATCTGAAACATCTGCTCGGAAAAATGACGGGCAACAAATGCCTCGGATTTTTGACGGGCGCAGGCGTTACCGCAGTCATTCAGAGTTCCTCCGCCACGACGGTCATGGTCGTAGGATTCGTCAATTCGGGACTGATGACCTTGCGGCAGGCGATCAACGTCATCATGGGCGCAAACGTGGGAACGACGATCACCTCTTGGATCTTATCGCTGAGCGGAATCGACGGGAACAGTCTTTTCATTCAGCTTTTGAAACCGACTTCGTTCTCTCCCGTTCTCGCACTCGTCGGCGCCGGGCTTTTGATGTTCGCCAAAACGGGCAAGAAAAAGGATTTAGCGACCATTCTGCTCGGATTTGCGACGCTGATGTTCGGCATGGACGCCATGTCCTCTGCCGTTTCGGGATTAAAGGACGTTCCCGCGTTCACACAGCTTTTCATCGCCTTTCAAAATCCTCTCCTCGGTATGCTCGCAGGCGCGCTTCTCACCGCGATCATTCAGTCGAGCTCGGCGTCCGTAGGTATTTTGCAGGTACTCGCCGCGACGGGACAGGTATCCTTTCAAGCCGCAATTCCCATCATTATGGGACAAAACATCGGCACTTGCGTGACGGCGATGCTCTCCGCGATCGGCGCAAACAAGAATGCAAAGCGCGCCGCTACCGTCCACCTCGCATTCAATATCGTCGGCGCAGTCGTATGGCTCACCGTATTCTGCATTGTAAACGCGGTTTTCGCCCCTGCAATCTTCCAAACCCCTGCGACCATGTACGGAATCGCCATCGTCCATACGGTGTTTAACCTATCATGCACCGCGCTCCTCTTGCCCATGGGCGGATTGCTTGAAAAACTCGCCTGCAAGATCATTCCCGACGCAAAGACGAAGGAACACTCCGTCAAGCTGGACGAGCGTCTGCTCGCTACCCCTCCCGTCGCGTTGGAGCGTTGCCATTCTCTCACGCTTGCCATGGCGCACAAGGCATTGTCCGCCATGCAAGACGGCATTTCCTGTCTTGAAAGCTATTCCGCCGAAAAGGCGAAAGCCGTTCGCAAAGCGGAAGAAAAGACGGACGAATACGAAGACATGCTCGGAACGTATCTTATTAAGCTTTCCTCCCGACAGATCGGCGAACAGTCGAGCGCTGAGGCGGCGGAACTACTCAAAATGATCGGCGACTTCGAGCGCATTGCAGACCACGCTTGCAACATTTTGGAATCGGCGGAAGAAATGCAATCGAAAAAGATCGCGCTTTCCGAACAGGCAAAGCACGAACTCTCCGTATTGACGGGAGCCGTAGACGAAATTCTGACGCTCTGCGTCTCTGCGTTTGAGAACGGAGATTTGACTGCGGCAAATCAAATCGAACCGCTCGAACAAGTCATCGACAACCTCAGAGAAACCCTACGCACACGCCATATCCTGCGCATGCAACAGGGCAAATGCTCCGCCGAGGCAGGATTCGTATGGGAAGATATGCTCATCAACCTCGAACGCGTCTCCGACCACTGTTCCAACGTCGCGGTTTACCTCATCGAAGGGAAGAACGGCAATCTTAATCTGCACAATTCTCTCAAAAAAACGTCTCCTGACTTTCAATCTGCATTCGAGGCATTTTCCGAAAAATACAAATTATCCTGACCGACGCCACCCTGTTTTGCAGGGTGGTTTCTTATGGAAAACCCGTATTTCGTTCCGCAAAAAAAGAACGTATGTACCGACATACGTTCTTTTGTTATCATGATTGAAAGATAATTACCGGCAAAGTTCCTTTGCAAGCGCGTCCAGTTGCGCGGAGCTTGCCTCGTCGAGCGCGGACGTAATCTTAACTTCCGTTTCGCAATAGGTCAGGTTCTTGCTCTTTTCCAGCATGGTCTTCATGACCTTCGTCGCAGTGGGAGCCCAGGAACCGTTCTCGATGAACGCGACCGTCTTATTCTGGAAGTTGCGTTCGGTCAAATGCGCAATGAACTCTCTCATGAACGGGAACACGTCCGCATTGTAGGTCGTGGTTGCGAGGACGATTTTGCCGTAACGGAATGCGTCCTCTACGCACTCAGCCATATCTTCCCTTGCGAGGTCGTTGACGACCACTTTGGGGCAGCCGTTTGCTTTGAGCTTTTCCGCAAGCTCCATGACCGCTTTTTTCGTGTTTCCGTATACGGAAGTATAGCTGATGAGGATTCCTTCCGATTCCACGCCGTAGCTCGACCAAGTCTGATACAGTCCGATATAATCGCCGAGATTTTCAGACAGGATAGGTCCGTGCAGGGGGCAAATCTTCTCGATATTCAAAGCGGAAGCCTTTTTCAGGAGCGCCTGTACCTGTACGCCGTACTTGCCGACGATGCCGAAATAGTAGCGTCTCGCCTCGCAAGCCCATTCTTCATCCGTATCGAGCGCGCCGAATTTACCGAAAGCGTCTGCGGAGAAGAGCACCTTATCCTTTGCGTCGTATGTAACGATAACCTCGGGCCAATGCACCATGGGCGCAGCGATAAACGTGAGCGTGTGCGCTCCGAGCGAAAGCGTGCTTCCCTCGCCGACCACGATGCTTCTGTCTGCAAAATCGGTACCGAAAAAGTTCTTCATCATGACGAACGCCTTTGCGGACGCGACGATCTTCGCGTTCGGGTACGCCTCGACAAATTTCACGACGTTTGCGGAATGATCGGGTTCCATGTGCTGAACGACGAGATAATCAGGCGTTCTTCCGTCGAGCGCATTCTGCAAATTTTCGAGCCATTCCTGCGTGAAATTTGCGTCCACGGTATCCATGACTGCGATTTTCTCGTCGAGAATGACGTAGGAATTGTACGCCATGCCGTTGGGAACGTCGTACTGTCCTTCAAATAAATCAATTTGGTGATCGTTGACGCCGATATACGCAATATCCTTTGTTACGTTCATAGATAATATCCTCCATTGAGTTTGTTCTTGATCGGAAAAACGGGTAAAAATAGAATCGGTTTTCCTAAAATTTCCCTCTTTTACCGGGCAAATCACGCCGTTTCAACCCATATTCATCCATTAAATTATAGCACACTCATGTAAAAATGCAATCGATTTTACATGAATTTATCATGATTTTTCCATTACGTTTCAAAACGATTTATGCTATCTTTTATTCCGCAAACAAACACCCCCCTTTACCGTTCTTCCGATAAAGAGGGGTTCTGTTTTTGATTCACGTTCACGTTTCAGCTTTTCTTTTTGACTTTCGTTCGATGTTCTTCGCCCGAGAGAAGTCTCGCAATATTTGTCCTATGCGCAAACCACGTCTGAAATGCGATGACGAAGAGGCACATCATCATGCCGATCACCCAACCGTTCGTAAGGCAGGACGCATACCGAACGTAGAAGATAATTCCCTGTGCGACCACGCCGACGGAGACCGCATAGAGAGAGCCCATGGAACCCCACTCGGTAACGAGAATGTAGCCGATGACGGACGCGCCGTAGACGATCACCATGATAAAGACCGCCCACCAGACTTCGCAGGAGATACCGAATACCAAAATACCGATGGTAGAAGCGATACCCTTTCCGCCCTTGAACTGCATCGTAACGGGGTAGATATGTCCGAGCACGACGAATACGCCCGTAAAATAGCGCATGAAATCGGAGATCGCGACTTCCGTTCCAGCAAATACGTAACCTTTGAATCCGAAGTACGCGATGAGAAGGGGAATGCCCCCTTTGCATCCGTCGCAAAGGAGCGTGAGCGCGCCGATTTTTGCTCCGAATTCTCTCGTCATGTTCATCGTGCCGGGATTGCCGCTTCCCATCTGACGAATGTCCTTTTTCTTGAACTTTGAAATGAGCACAGCGAAATTGAAACAGCCGATGAAATAACAGACGACGGGAATGATGATAAACCAATACCAGATCTGAGAAAAAGCCAGTTCTTTCATGTGGACTCCTTATTGTTCCTTACGGAAATGCGAATGGGCGTTCCCGAGAAATCATACGCGGCGCGAATGGTATTTTCCAGGTATCTCTCGTAGGAGAAATGTAGCAGTTTTTCGTCGTTGACCATGAGAACGAAGAAAGGAGGATTGACGGCGACCTGAGAAGCATAGTAAAGTTTGAGCCTTCTGCCGTTGTAGGAGGGCGGTTCGGACTGGCGGAATGCGTCCATGAGAAGATCGTTGAGCGCGCCCGTAGGGATTCGGAACTGTGCGTGCGCTACCACTTCTTCCGCGAGGGAGAGAATTTTATCCGTTCTCTGTCCCGTCTTTGCGGAGATATAGAGAGATTTGAAATAGTCCATGAACTTCAAATCTTCCCGAAGTTTCTTGTCGAAATCGTTGACGGTATAGGTATCCTTCTCGACGAGATCCCATTTATTCATGACGATCACGGAAGGTTTGCCCTGTTCGTGCACGTAGCCGATGATCTTAACGTCCTGTTCGGTGAGCCCCTCGGTAGCATCGACCACGAGCAGACAGACGTCCGCGCGCCTGACCGCGTCGAACGCACGCATGACGGAATAATATTCGACATCGTCCTCGACCGATCTTTTTTTACGGATCCCCGCGGTATCGATGAGGGTATAGCGTTTATCCCCGACGGTGAAAGCGGTATCGACGGCGTCGCGCGTCGTGCCTGCGATATTCGTTACGATGGAACGTTCGAATCCGAGAAGGCGGTTGACGAGACTGCTCTTTCCAGCGTTGGGCTTTCCGACGACGGCAATCTTCAAGGACGTATCCTCTTCTTCCTCTCCCTCGGGGAAGAGACGAACCGCCTCGTCCAAAACATCTCCGATGCCCGTGGAATGTTCCGCGGAAACGGCGTACGGTTCGCCGAGACCGAGCATATAATACTCGAATACCTTTTCGGGAGAATAGTTGTCTATTTTATTGACGACGAGAAGGACGGGCTTTCTGCTGCGGCGGAGCATATCCGCAACGTCGTAGTCGTTGCTCGTTACCCCCTCTTTGCCGTCCGTCATGAACAAAATGACGTTCGCCGTCTCGATTGCGACTTCCGCCTGGCGGTAGATCTCGCGCCACATGGTATCTTCGGATTTGAGCTCGATTCCGCCCGTATCGACGATGGTAAAGCGTTTGCCTGCCCATTCCGCATCCGCATACAGTCTGTCTCGCGTGACCCCGGGTCTGTCCTCCGTGATGGAGACTTTACGCCCGACTACTTTATTGAAAAACGTACTTTTTCCGACGTTGGGTCTGCCAACGATCGCGATCAAAGGATTTGCCATACTTCCTCCTTATTTGAGTGTGGATAGTAACTTCACATAACCGAAGCCTCCGCCACGGTTTACGCGGATATTCTTGAATTTCAGTTGCTTTTTGAGTTCCTTCAAGGTCATGCCGTCCAAAAAAACGTCCTCGAATTCCTTCATGGTATTGCCGGGAAGAATGATCTCGTCGACCTTCTTAACGTAAGGGATCAGCGCGTCGCAAATGTCCCGACCGACCAACAGTCCCGTACAAGTCACCGTTTCTCCGAAGAACGTATTTTTGACGGGAAGGAGCTCGGCGTCGAGTCCGTGAATCTTTTCGTTTGCGGACGCAAGGAGCGGCTCTAAGGCGGTAGCCGCACTCACACCGCAGATCGTAACCGAGCGTTTCTTCTTGGGAAGATCGCATTCAGAGAGGCTCTCGTAAAATTCGCTCGTGAACTTCGTCGTCATGCCGATGCCGTTTTCGATCTGTTCAAATTCCCCGTAAAAGGACGCAGGCTTGAACGCGCGCCCTGCCTTGACGTAATATTCGTCCGCGGCGAGCACGAAATCGACGCCGAATTCCAGGTTGAGCGAATCCACGAAGTCTAAAAATTTTGCAGAGTACGCTCCGTCCACGTCGGGAATCTGCGTCAATCCCTCGCGATACTTCGTGATACCCGTAGGAACGACGGCGAGGTCTTTGACTTGCGGATAATAGGAAAACAGCTTTCTCGCAGTCTCTCCGAGATCGTCGAAATCGTTTCTCCCCGGAACGATGACCGCTTGGGTATGCAGCGTAATTCCGCCCTTACAGAGCTTATCCACCTGCTCGACGATTTTTCCGGCAAAACGATTGCGCAAAAGCGCACAGCGGAGATCGGGATTCATCGTATGCACGGAAACGTACAGGGGCGACAGTTTCAATCGTATGATCCTTTCGAGCTCCTCGTCGGAAAGGTTGGTGAGGGTAACGAAGTTACCGCACGCAAAGCTCATGGCGTAATCGTCGTCCTTGACGTACAAGCTCTCGCGCATTCCCTTCGGCATCTGATCGACAAAGCAAAAAATGCAGTGGTTATGACAGGTACGAATCGTTTGCTCCGTCTCGATTTCGAGTTCGAGCGATTCGCTCTCGTCCTTTTCGACGGACACGAAAAACGTCTCCTCTCCCCTTCTGAGTTCCATGGTAAAAGAAGAGAGGGAATCCGCGTACAGATAATCCATTTCGTCCACGGCGCGATAGCCGTCGAAGGAAAGAATTTCGTCTCCCTTTTTCAGATGAAGTTGTTCCCCGATACTTCCCCTCGGAACGGCACAAATTTTCAGCATACACCCATTATAGCGTTTTATTTGCGTTTTGTAAAGAAAAAAGGGACTTCTTTGAGTCCCCGTTGCGAAAAATATACTCCGCGCCATCAGTACCCGACAGGACGCGCGGACGCCTACTTCCGATCGGAAGTCCTGCGAAGAAGCACGCAATCTTCCCCGTCAAGCTCCTTGCAATGCACCACGATCTGTTCCGATTTGGAGGTGGGAACGTTCTTGCCGATAAAATCCGCACGGAACGGGAGCTCCCTGTGTCCTCTGTCCACGAGAATCAAAAGCTGAATGCTCTTCGGTCTGCCGAGCGCAAAAATGGCGGAGATGGAGCTTCTGACCGTTCTGCCCGTATAGAGCACGTCGTCGCAGAGAATGACGTCTTTTCCGTCAACGGAAAAATCCACCCTCGATCCCTTATACACGGCGTCGCATTCGTTGATGTCGTCGCGATACAAGGTAATATCGAGATCGCCCCTCGGAAGGTCTACCCCCTCGAACGAGAGGATATTCTTACGAATGCGCTCCGCAATGAGAACGCCTCGCCGTTCGATCCCCATTAACACGAGGTTATCAACGCCGTCGTTGCGCTCGATGATTTCATGAGAGAGCCTGACGAGACTTCTCTCCATCGTCTCTGCCGTCATGATCGTTACTTCATTCATCTTAATTTCTCCAAAACTTCGGTAAAATAGTCGGGCAGCGGCGCTTCGAACGTCATTGTCTCACCCGTCGTCGGATGAGTGAGCGTGAGGCTCGTCGCGTGCAAAAGCTGTCCGTTGAGTTTGAATTTCTGCGTTTTATAGCCGTATACGGGGTCTCCGACTACGGGATGCCCCATGTATTTCGCGTGTACGCGAATCTGATGCGTTCTGCCCGTCTGCAAGGTAAATTTCATCAAGGTGTAGCCGTCGAACCGTTCCGCGACTTCGAAATCTGTCACGGCGAGCTTGCCTTTATCCGCAGAGACGACCGCCATCTTGACGCGGTCGGAAGGGCTTCTTCCGATATACGTCGTGATGCGCCCTTTCTCCTCTTTCACGTTCCCTTCCAAAAGGGCGAGATACACCCTGCGGCACGTCTTTTCCGCAATCTGTTTGGAGAGAGAAACGTGCGCCTTATCGTTCTTTGCGACGACGAGCAAGCCCGAAGTATCCTTATCTATTCTGTGCACGATACCGGGACGAATGACGCCGTTGATTCCCGAAAGAGAATCGAGGTGGTACAGGAGCGCGTTGACGAGCGTTCCTTCCGTGTTTCCCGCACCCATATGTACCGTCATGCCCTGCGCCTTATTGATGACGGCGAGATCGTGATCCTGATAAACGATTTCGATGGGGATATTTTCAGCGTGGACGGAGAGTTGTTCGGGTTCGGGAAGGTCGATACACACGTTATCCCCGACTTTGAGTTCCCTCCCTGCCTTCGCCCTCTCGCCGTTGACGGTAACGTAACCCTCGTCGATGTATTTCTTGACGGCGGAACGGGTAAGCTGCGTCTCTCCCGTCAAAAAGGCGTCGAGCCGTTTTTGTTGTTCTTCTACGAGAAATACCTTATTCATGAGACGGTTTGAACAGAGCCTCGTCGTCCGTAAAGAGCAAGTGAACGAACAGCATCACGCAACCTGCCGTGATGAAGAAATCGGCAAAGTTACAGTTTGCAAACCACGGGAAATTGACGAAGTCGCGCACGAATTGCAGGCATACTCTGTCGATGAAGTTTCCCATCGCGCCCGAAATCAAAAATACGATGGAAAGTTGCAGAAGAACTTTCTTGGGAGACGTGCAAAAGAGCCAGACGGTAAGTCCGATACAGACGAACACGGTGAGAACGATAAAGAACGTCATCGCCCATTCTTTGTCGCCGAGAAAAGAAAAAGCCGCTCCCGTATTATGCGTAATGTCGATGTGCAAAAATCCCTTTATGACGGGAAAGTGCGGCTCGAAACAATCGGCGATCGCCTTTGTACCGAGGTCAAAGGCGAGAAGTCCGAAGAAGACGCAAGCGTATAGAAATATATTTTTGCCGTGCAGGTTTTCTTTCATCGTCGATTTCATCTGCATGAGTTTTTCTTTCATCAATCCATCACTCCTAAGTTTCTGCAAAGCTGAGCGAGATCCTTTTCGGGCTTTAACCACTCGTCGGGGGAAAATCCGACCTCTTCGAGCACCCCTCCCACGCTTTCTTCAAGCTGCGCGGTGAACGATTCGAATTCTTCGAGATCGCTCGCCGCAGGATACTTTTGCTGTACCTCGTTCAGAAGCGCCCTGCACTTTTTTGCGAGCGTCCTGTCCGATTTTTGTTCCGTTTTCATGCGCTTTTCCTCTTCTTCAAGGAGCGTGCGCTTTTGTTGTGCGATTTGAATGAGCGAATCTGCGATCGCCTGTTCCTTTGCACGGTATTCGCTGACCGTCGCTTCCAGAACGCGGTTGCGTTCCGTGAGCGTTTCGATCGTTTCCTTTAATCGTTCGATTTGTCTTTCGTAGTCGACGGGTTGTTCTGTTTTTCGTTTTGCGAACATTCGGCTAGATACTTTTCCTTCATGAGATTGATTTTCGTATCGGGTTTATCTTCCTTTTTGTCATTCGCAATAAACTCGGTGATCGCGCAGGGATCTCCCCGTTTCGAACCGATGAGACAGCCTTCTTTTTTATAGTTGATCGCGAGCGCGGCGACGATAATGGCAAGCCCGACGCCGATCATCACCCAGGAAGTAATTCTCGAATGCATCACTTCGCTTCCGCCGAGAATGAACTGTTCGTCGCGGAGAGGTTCCATGATAGAGCGAACGACGCCGTAGAACGCCACGAACGCACCGCTGAACAGTCCGTTGGGTTTCTTCGCAAAGTGCCACGCAAGCGAAAAGAGCATGGCAAACCAAACGAGATTGATGATACACTCATAGAAAAACAAAGCGTAGTGCCAAGTTCCGTCGATATTTACCGCGATGGGGAAAAATTGAAGGGCAGGATTCGTAACGACCTGACCGTAAACTTCCTCATTGACGAAATTGCCCCATCTGCCGATCGCCTGCGCGAGCGGAATGGTGGGAAGAACGCAGTCCGCGGCGCGGAAGAAGGGTACTTTCTTCACGAGACAGACGATGAGTCCGGCCGTAATTCCCCCGATCAGTCCGCCCAAAACGGACAGACCGCCGTCGCGGAAGTTGATCCACTGAGAAATCGGAAGATCCCCTTTCGTGATACAGTAATACAGTCTCGCGCAGACGAGCGCGCTGGGAATACAGACGATAAACAGGGTTAAAATCAGATCGGGAGACATATTTCGCCTCTTCATGAGAAGCGCGGAACAAAGCGCCGCTATCACCATGCCGCTGACGATGATAATCGCGTAGTAATAAATGGTGATACCAAACAGTTCGATTCCCGGATTGAGTAAATTCATGTGTTTCTCCTTGTACAAGGACATTATACCATAATCCCGGTGAAAATAAAAGGTTTTTTTCGTGAAAAAAGAAGAATCAGAGGGACTTCTCTTAAAAAGTCCCTCCCTCTTTGGAATTGAGATAATCGGTAAGCCGAGTTCTGTCGTGTACGGTCATTTATCTAGCCCTACCGTCGCCGATAGGGTCAAGCGATATTCACGGAATCAATCGGACGAGCCGCCCTATGCGACTGATTCCCAATCTTGCACCGGATGGGGTTTACATGGCACTCTACGTTACCGTAAAGTCGGTGAGCTCTTACCTCGCCTTTCCACCCTTGCATCTTGCGATGCGGTTTATTTCTGTTGCACTTTCCTTAAAGTCGCCTTCACCTGCCGTTAGCAGGCATCCTGCCCTGTGGTGCTCGGACTTTCCTCATTGCGCTCTCGCGCCCCGCGACCGTATAATTATCTCAACGAATCCATTATAACATATTTTTTTGAAAAAGGTATTGATTTTTTCAGGGAAAAATAGTAAAATAGAGAAGAATTTAAGCATAAGGGGATCGCTATGAAAAAAACAAAGATTATTTGCACCTTAGGCCCTGCCACCGAGACGAAAGAGATCATTTCTTCCCTCTACGACGCAGGCATGAACGTCGTTCGTCTGAATTTCTCCCACGGCGCGCACAAGGATCACGCAGAGAAGATCGCAATCGTCAAACAGATCAGGGAAGAACGCGGCATCGCCCTTCCCATTCTCCTCGACACCAAGGGGCCTGAATTCAGGATCCGCACCTTTGCAAACAAAAAAGTCACGTTGAAAGATGGACAGACCTTTATCTTCACGACGGAAGAAATCGTCGGAGACGAGACGAAAGTCGGCGTTTCCTATAAAGGCATGTGCGAGGAATTACAGCCCGGAGATAAAATCCTGCTCAACAACGGTCTCATCGTTTTCGAAGTTACCGAGATCAATCCTCCCGAAGTCGTAACGAAAGTTCTCATCGGCGGAGAAACGTCCAACAATAAATCCATGTTCTTCCCCGACAAGGAACTTCACATGGAATACCTCTCCGAACAGGATAAGAAAGACCTCGCGTTCGGCGTAGAGCAGGGAGTCGACTTTATCGCCCTGTCTTTCGTTTCCAAAGCGCAGGACGTGCTCGACGTCAAGGAATATTTGAAGAGCCTCGGCTCTACCGACATCGACGTCATCGCAAAAATCGAGAACAGAGCCGGCGTCAACAATCTCGAAGAAATCATCGAAGTTTCCGAAGGCATCATGGTCGCGCGCGGCGATCTGGGCGTAGAGATTCCCTTTGAAGAACTTCCCAACATTCAAAAGCACATCATCTCCCTCTGCCGCAGCAAGGGCAAGCGCGTCATTACCGCGACGGAAATGCTCGAATCCATGATTCATCAACCCCGTCCTACCCGTGCGGAGATTTCCGACGTCGCGAACGCCGTTTACGACGGTACTTCCGCAGTCATGCTCTCGGGCGAGACCGCCGCAGGCGAATATCCCGTTCAGGCAGTCACCGCCATGGCAAAAATTTGCGTCCAGGCGGAAAACAATACCCAGTACATCGGCGAGATCGACGCGGAGACCGTAAACATTGCGTCTCTTAACGAGGCGCTCTCCCACTCCGCTTGCACGATGGCGATGGACATCGGTGCAAAATGCATCGTCGTATGCACGCGTACGGGCGGTACGGCGCGCATGGTTTCCCGTTTCCGTCCCATGATCGACATCGTGGGCATGACCACGGACGAGAAAGCCTATCAACAGCTTGCGCTCAGTTGGGGCGTAATTCCCGCGATGGCGGAAGAATATACTTCCGTCGACGTCCTCTTCCACTTTGCAAAGGACGCAGCAAAGAAACAGGCGGGAGCAAAGAAAGGAGACATCGTCGTCATCACGGGAGGCAATCCCAACGGCAAGAGCGGAAATTCTTCCCTCATCAACGTAGAACGCATTTAACGAAAAGAAAGATACCCTGAAAGAAGGTATAACGACAGAGCTTGTTGCAAAATGCTGTAAGTTATCTTTGGAAGAAGTCGAAAAACTGAAAGAAGAAAATTAAAAACTAGTACAAGAAAGGAGCGTTTCACCGCCCCTTTCTCTTTAACATATCAAAAAAAAGAGTCCTGTGCATTACAGAACTCATAATTAAATTCTTTTATTTATGTCAAACTTAAAATCAATAGATTCTTTCTCTTTGATTTCTTCAATTCTATTTTGTCTTATTTTTAAGTCGATTCCTCTATTTCCCATGCTTATATTTTTAATATTGTTATAACGTACTCCATTTCCTATGAAAAAAATTGTGATTCCGCATATGATTAGCGCTACAGCAACTATTACATACCAATACCATATTTCCATTGTTCTATTTCTTAATCCCCCTATCTCTGTTTTTATATATCTAACAAAAAGAAAGAGTATCGAAAAAAGATTCGGTACTCTTCCTTTTTTTATGAGGAGTCGTGTGAGCAAATTTAAGGTCCGTATTGTAAATACAGATTGTAAAAGTCCTCTATCGTCTTACAGGGAGTCCCTTTATAATAATACCTGTAGCCGTTTTCTACAGCGTAAATAATCTTTTCCTCTGTCATTTCAGACGTGTCCATGCCATAAAACCATGCAGTTGTCCCACAGTTAACGGTGCAAACCCCCCAATAACCATATACGGCAAATTCCTTTTCAGGATAGATAATCATTTCTTGTCTCAATTCAATGGTATGATGTCCTGTAATGAAAGCGTCGCAACGCGTGCAATCCTTTCTTAAACAATCGCCAACATAGTTGTGTCCGAGAGCGGGGTTGATTATGCGTTCTTTTGTCTCTTGACAGAGTCGACATTTCAACACTATATACTGAGGCGTAGTACAGGTTGCTTCGTACTCTTCAATCGTCCGCCAATCATGCTCGCCCGTTGCGGGAATCACTCTCGTTTCTTGAAGAGAACAGTTTTTACAATCCCTTCTCTCTTCTCCGTCCTGACAAGAAGGCTCTACCCAAACTTCCCATTCATAAAAATCGTGTCCTTGTGCCACTCTCGTTACAACGTCAAACTCGACTCCGCAAGAACAACGGTAAATCGAAATCTCGTCTCTCGTGCAGATTTTATAAGTTTGTCTATAGCGAATAAAGGTGGTTTGTTCATGCTCATGCACGTCCTCTTTTCCGCAACTCGTGCATACGCCGTTCTCGTATACGTGTTCTTTCAGGGGCTTATTATCGGTATAATGGTCTCCGCAAGCGGAACAGGTATAGGTCGTATGTCCCGTTGCCGTACAGGTGGATTCCGTATCTTCCGTAACGGCATAGGAATGAGCGAGCTTTTCGGTATAAGTATCCTTGTAGTTATTTCCGCATACGGAGCAAGTATGTTCGGTGTAGCCTTGCGCCTGACAGGTCGCAGGAACGACGTTGTTCGTGTAGTTATGCAGATTCGTTTTGGGAAGAGTTTCGCTTTGTACGTCTCCGCAACCACGACAAGTTCTCGTAACCGAGCCCGTATCCTTACAGGTAGCGTCTACCCTCTGCGTTTCAGTATAGTTATGCCCTACGGCAGATACGGTAGAATCGGTATAAGTATTTCCGCACACGGAACAGGTATGTCTCGTATAACCGTTCTCCGTACAGGTGGGAACGACTACCGTATGCGTATAGGTATGGTTGTTCGTTTTGGGAATGGATTCGGTATAACTGTCTCCGCAACCCGAACAGGTATACGTTCTCACGCCGTTATCCTTACAGGTTGCAGGCGTCGTTACGGCAGAAGTATAGATATGGGTATGAGGCTCTGCCTGACCGCATTTGGTACAAGTACCGTTCTGATACTCATGCCCCGTAGCGTAAATGACTTCCGTATAGACGTGAGAGCCGTCTCTCGTACAGGTGTAGGTCTTCAAGCCGTTTTCCGTACAGGTAGCGTTCTTCGTCGTGAGCTTATAGTCATGACCGAGCTTTGAAACATAGGTATCAACGTAATCGTTACCGCAAGAAGGGCAATGGTGAGAAGTATATCCCTGTTCCGTACAAGTAGGTGCTACGACCGTATCCTTATAGGAATGCCCCTTTGCGGGAATGCTTTCCGTATAACTCGTTCCGCAATCGCAAACAAACAGTCTCGTACCGACGTTCGTACAGGTAGGTTGTACCGTAACCGTTCCGTTATCCCAACTATGCGTATGTCCTTCTCCCGAAAGAGCTGGCGTTTCTTCAATGTACGTTGCGGGGCATCTCGTACAGCTATAAGTAATCTTGCCTTTTGAAGTCGTCGTTGCGGGAATCTCTTCCGTCTTGACGTAATTATGTCCGAGAGCCTCCAAAACGTCATGATAAACGGTATCTCCGCACATAGAACAAGTATCTACCGTATATCCGTTTCCCGTACAGGTGGGAGCAACCACCGTTACGGTATAGTCGTGGTCTTTCTTTTCCGTTTCGCCGTCTACATAGAAATTACCGCATACGGAACAGGTGTGTTCGGTATGACCGCCGTGCTGACAGGTAGCCTCGACCACGACGTCGGTATACGTATGCTCCGTCTTGTCGATGGTATAGGTATCGCCTACGGTATCGCACCATTTACATTGCTTATGTCCCGTACCGTACTGTGTACAGGTAGCCTCAGAGTCGATGATTTCCTCGTACTCATGAGGAACGATGGCAATGGAGATATTGCTCTCCCCTACGGTATGACACCATTCGCATTCGGTATGTTTTAATCCTTCGCTCAGGCACGTCGGCTCTATGTCAATGCTTTCGACGTAACGGTGAGAAACGACGTCCGTATAGCTGTCCTTGAAACTTTCTCCGCATACGGAACAGGTATGAGTGGTATAGCCTTGCGTTTGACAGGTCGCCTGCGTCACGAAATCCTCGTACTTATGCTTGTGAGGCAAATTACACCCTGCGAGAGCAACCGCAGAAACACAAGCACTCATGAAAGACGCAAGAACAATCGCCGATTTCTTTTTGTTCATGTTTTTCTTCTCCTTAATCTTTTTTGTTGTGTTACATACATATTGTAACCGAAAAAACGGAAAAGTCAAGATTGGAAAGGCTCAAAAAAGACTTTTTCTTTTTTTCTAAGACTACTATACCATATTGCCCGTGATTTTGCAGAGTGCGAAGAAAAGAAAAAACGAGGCAAGTTTCTGTGCCGAACCAAAAACTAACCCCGTTTTAATCACGATATATTATCCTTTTCAAAAAGCCTGTCTTGCATGAGACAGGCTTTTCAAATTTCATTGTTCACGAACACGAGCACGGTATCGGCGCTTTCGATCCACGCGCGATCGCTCGTCACGACGTTGGAGATTCCCCTGCACGTTCCGTATTCGAGTTTCAAATCGATGAGGGGATACTTCATTCCCTGCGAACGAGTAACGAGCGCGTCCTTTCCGAAGGGTAAAACGGAAACCGTCTTTCCTTTCAAGCCGTCGAGCGTCATTTTTCCTGCGCCGAGACGAATCTCCCCGTCGTTATTGATCATGCTTGCGGATACGCCCCTTTGCCATGCGGCGTAAAGAAGGTGAAGGTTTCCGAGAAAATGGTCGGCTCGTCCCCCTCCTCCGCCGTACAGGAGCACTTCGTCCACGCCTCGGTCAATCAGCTTGAACAGGGCGATCTCTCCGTCCGTATAGTTTTTCTCAGAGGGATATATCGTCAAAGGTTTGGGTTCGGGAAGATAGGGAAGGGAATCGAAATCCCCTACGTTTTCGTCAATCCTGACCTTTCCTTTCGCCCAGGCGTACGCCCCGTCGCAACAAAAAACGAGGGAAGACGAATCTTCGATTTCTCCCCGATAAGGCTCCCCGTTCAGCAACAATATTCCTTTCATACGTCGCGTTTCCTTAAACCTCTCCGCGAAGACGCCTGATCGTTCTCGCCTTGTCTTCCGACTTGAAAATGGTACTGCCTGCAACGATGACGTTCGCGCCTGCCCTGATGACGGAATCTACGTTCTCTTCCGTGATACCGCCGTCCACTTCGATGTCGATCTCCTTACCGATCGCGTCCGCATACTGTCTGACGAGACGGATTTTATCGAGCGTTTCGGGAATGAACGTTTTTCCGCCGTAGCCCGGGACCACGCTCATGAGAAGAATCTGATCGGCGAGCGTGACGTAGGGACGAAGGACGGAAGTGCTCGTATCGGGATTGATGACGAGCCCGGCTTTCATGCCGTGTCTATGTATCATGGAAATGATGTCGTCGATACATTCTTCCTGCGTTCTGTATCCGGCGGTGAAGTTACACGCTTCGTAATGAACGAGCACGATGTCCGCTCCGGCCTCGGCAAAGTTGACGATCTGCGATTGCGGATGCGTGATCATCAGATGCACGTCCAAAGGCAGTTTCGTAATCTTTCTGATTTCTTTGACCATCTGCGCGCCGAACGTGATCGGATTGACGAACGTGCCGTCCATAACGTCGCAGTGAATCAGATCCGCTCCGCACTTTTCAAGGTATTCCACTTCCTCTCCCATCTTCGCAAAGTTTGCCGAAAGAATGGAAGGCGCTATTTTTATCTTTCTCATATTTTGCCCCCAAAATATCTTATCTATATTATAGCACTTTCTTTTCAGGATTTCAATCGTTCTCAAAAAATTCTTTCATTCTTCTCCTGTTTCTTTCCTATAACTTGCGCGGAGCTGACCGCACGCGCCGCCGATGTCGTTTCCGATTCGCCTTCTGAGCGTCGCCGAAAGTCCGCCCTTTTGGAGCTGTCCCAAAAAGCGGTAAGCCTCTTTTTCCGTTATCGTGTCGAGATTGCGTTCCTTGACTTCGTTGAGGCGAATGAGATTGACGTGACAGGGCTTTCCCTTTAAGAGCTTGATGAGCGCGTCGCCGTGCTCTTTATCGCAATTCTCGTTCTTGATGAGCGAATATTCGAAAATATAGCGTCTGCCCGTCTTTTCAAAGTAATAGGCGCACGCTTTCAAAATCTCTTCGATTTTGTACTTTCTCGCGATGGGCATCGTCCTGCCTCTGTCCTCGTCGTTCGTATTGTGCAGGGAAACGGTCAGATTGAGGGGAATCCCCTCGTTTGCGAGTTCGTACATTTTGGGAACGAGTCCGCAGGTCGAAAGAGAAATGTTTCTCGCGGAAACGTTGATTCCGCCTTCCGCCGTCACGAGACGAAGAAATTTTACCGTATTGTCGTAATTGTCGAGAGGTTCTCCGCTCCCCATCAGGACGAGGTTGGTAACCTGTCTCTTTTCGAGCGTGCCTCCATGACGCGCGTTGACGACGAGGACTTGCGATAAAATCTCACCGCTCGAAAGATTGCGAACGAGACCGCCGAGCGTGCTTGCGCAGAACAGACACCCCATTCTGCAACCGACCTGCGTGGAGACGCATTGCGTGTTGCCGTAGGCGTATTTCATGAACACGCCCTCGATGAGGTTTCCGTCCGCGAGACGGAAGAGATATTTCTCCGTTCCGTCGCTCCCCGTAAACACCCGTTCGATGACGACGGGTTCGTTTTCAAACCGTTCGAGCAGCTTTTCTTTGAGCGTTTTGGAAAGGTTGACGTCGGAAATTCTCTTGCCCTGCATGAGTCCGCGGTAGAGCTGAGTTGCGCGGAAAGTTTGTTCGCCGTACTCTTCGACGAGCCGAACGAGCTCGTCAAAGGAATAATCCTGTAAAATTTCTTTCATTCGGTAATATCCTCGTACTTTGCCCCGACAAGCTTCGCAAAATCGTCGGGGGCAAGTTCTACCTGATACCCTCTCTTTCCCGCCGAAAAGAAAATCGTATCAAAGAGTTGCGCCGTCTCTTCCACGACGGTACAAAATTGTTTTTTCATGCCGATGGGAGAGCAACCGCCGTGTACATATCCCGTAAGCGGAAGGAGTTCTCTCTGCGGAATCATTTCAATGCTCTTTGCCCCGACCGCCTTTGCAGCTTTTTTGAGGTGCAGCGTGGACGAGACGGGCACGACGAATACGAAATAACCTTTCTTTCCGTCCGTCGTGACGAGCGTCTTGAACGTCCGTTCGGGATCCTGCCCGAGCGCGTTTGCCACCGATACGCCGTCCGTCAACGTTTCATCGTAAGCGTGCGCCGTATACGGAACGTTCGCGACGTCCAAAAGGCGCATGACGTTAGTCTTTTCCATAGGCAAGCCGGCAGACGTAGAACCCTGCTCCGTAAGCGGTATCGGGCAAGAACTGTAAGCCGTATTTCGTCTTTTCATGCGCGAGCGGACTGTCTATCTTCTCCGCATGGAAGTTATGCTCTTTCAAAAACGCCTCTATGATATCGTCGTTCTCTTCCCGTAAGACGGAGCAAGTCGAATAGACAATCGTTCCGCCCTCTTTGAGATAATTTACGACGTTGGACAGAATGCCGAGCTGGACGGCTCTGAGCTCCCGTAATTGTTCTTCCGTCTTGCGCAGTTTCAAATCGGGATTTTCGGCGATCGTTCCGACGCCCGAGCAAGGCACGTCGCACAAGATCCCGTCGAACTTGTTCCGATAATTCGGGTCAAAAACGCTGCTGTCCTGCCTCAGAGCATTGAGCTTGACGCCCATGCGCTCCGCATAGGAACGAATGAGGGCGAGGCGGTGCTCATAGAGTTCGAACGAGGTCACGTTTTTACATTTCGACGCGAGGAGCACGGATTTTCCGCCCGGCGCGGCACAAGCGTCGAGCATCGTTTCACACGGCGGAACGATATTCGCGATCGCAATCGAGCCGACCGACTGAAAGGTATAATCTCCCTCGTCGAATCGCTCGTCGCGCGCAAAGTTACGGAAGATATACGTCTTTTCAAACGGCGTGTCGATATGCTCCTTTGCAAGGTATTCCTCTTCGCCGCGCACGAATCGGACGGTAACGCCCTGCGAACGGGCAGAGAGAATGGATTCCGTTCTGTCGCCGTACTGCGCCTTTAATTTCTTGATCAGGAACAAAGGATAGCCGTATTTGACGGAAAGCCCCTCGTCGCCCTCAGGCAAGACGACTTTGCTTTCGTCAAAATTGCGCAAAAAGGAGTTCACAAACCCCGAAACTCCCCCCTTGCCGAGCTTTTTGCAGAGAGAGACCGCCTGATCGGTCACCATGTAAGTTTGTTTGCCCATAAAGAGCGTCAAATACAGGGCGATCTTCAAAATAACCCTGACGGGGAGTTTGGGCGCTTTGGGCGCAAAGGTACGGATACAATGGGAGAGATACCCGTCCTGTTCGAGCACGCCGTAGACGACCTTGACCGTCTTTGCCCTGTTTGCCTCCTCGATGGGCGCAAGAAGCGCCTGCTTTAAGTGCGTTCCGTCCGCATAGACGGGCAAAAGCACCTGATAGGGATCGTAGATGGGATTCGTCATGAGAGTTTCTGTCCTTTTACGACCTTTCTTCCGTTCAGAAAATCAGACGCTTTCATTCTCTTTCCGCCTGCGAGCTGAACTTCCGTAAGCTTGACCGCTCCGCCGAGGCACTTCACCGTCAATCCCTGTTTGGGGGAATCGGTGAGCACCGTTCCGTTCTCCTCTTCCCCGTCGTAAGCGACCGTCTCCGCGTTGAACAAGTTCAAAACCTGTTCCCCTGCGTAACAAAACGCGACGGGAGAAGGATTCATTCCGCGAACGAGACGGACGATTTCTTCTCCGCTTTTGGAAAAATCGACGCGCGCGTCCTCGCGCTTGATCTTTTTGACGTGGGTAGGTTCTCCCTCCTGCGCTCTGAGGGTAAAACGACCGCTTTCAAGCAGGGGAAGCGCCTCTAAAATACTTTCTCCGCCCAAAACGGAGAGACGCGCCGCAAGCTCCCCTGCGGTATCGTTTCCAACCTCCAACGATTTTTGAAGAAGAACGTCTCCCGAATCGATACCGAGTTCCGTTTTCATGACGGTGACGCCCGTCTCGCGTTCTCCGTCGAGCACCGCCTGCTGAATGGGGGACGCTCCGCGGTATTTGGGAAGAAGAGACGCGTGGATATTGTAAACGCCCATGGGAAAAGAATCCAACACGTCCTGCGTGAGGATCTGTCCGTAAGCGCAAGTGATCATGACGTCGCCCCCGAACGAACGGAGCGTAGCTACCTCGTCGCGAATCTTCGTAGGTTGAAAGACGGGAATCCCCTGCGTTTCAGCCCAGGCTTTGACGGGAGGAGGGGTCAAAACGCCCTTTCTTCCCTGCGGTTTATCCGTCTGCGTGACGACGCAGACCACGTTGTATCCTGCTTTGACGATTGCCTGCAACGGCGCAAGCGCGAACTCGGGAGTTCCTGCAAATACGATTTTCATACGCCCGTTACGATATTCCTCGCTTTGTCGATATAGAGTATGCCGTCGAGGTGGTCAAGCTCGTGGCAGATAGCGCGCGCAAAGAATCCCTTTGCGTCGAGAATGTGCTTTTTTCCGAATCTGTCCTGATAGGAAATTTTGACTTTATAGGGGCGTTTGACCATGCCCTGTTTTCCCTTGACGGAGAGACACCCTTCCGCCCCGTCCTGTTCTCCCTTTTGGAGCAGAATGACGGGATTGATCAGCTCGTAGAATCCCTCGTCTACGTCCACGACGACGGCGCGGCGGAGAATGCCGACCTGCGGAGCCGCAAGTCCTGCGCCGTGCTCCTTCTTGACCGTGTCCTTCATGTCGTCCAAAAGCTGCCAGAGTTTTTCGTTAAACTCTTCTACGGGATAACATACTTTCCTTAAAACGTCGTCGCCGACTTGTACTACGTTGCGAATTGCCATTGTATTTTCTCCTGTCGTATTTTACCTGTTTCCGAACGGCTTGTAACCGCTTTAACTTAAATTGTTGGGATTTTCCTCCACATACACCAAAACGTTTCTTTTTCGCACCGCACAAATTTCATAAATATGCGGCAACAGCAAGTCCGATTTCAGTCTCATGAGCACCTGATAGCGGAATTTATTCTGAATGCGCTTGATGGGAGATTTCATTTTCTGGAAGAAAAAGACCTCTTCGGGGTGTTCTTTGACGAGCTTTTCCAAGGGGAAATAGATTTCTTTCAGAACTTCTACCGTTTCGTCCTCTTTTTCTCCCGTAACCATGACGCGAACGATTTTGGTGAACGGCGGAAACGAAGTCGCCTTTCTGAGTTTTTGTTCGTAATTGAAAAATCCGAGATAATCGTAATCGATCGCGTAGCGCAGAATGTAGTTGGTAGGAGAGTAGGTCTGCAAGACAACCTTTCCTGCCTCCTCCGCCCTTCCGCTGCGCCCGGCAACCTGCGTGATGAGCTGGAAGGTACGCTCTCCGCTCCTGTAATCGGAAAAGTGCAGACTCATATCCGCGTCGAGAATGCCGACGAGCGTAACCGCGGGGAAATCGTGCCCCTTTGCGATCATCTGCGTGCCGACGAGAATGTCCGCCTCTCTGTCCGCAAACGCTTTCAGTATTTTATAGTGTCCCTCTTTTCCGCTCGTCGTATCGTTGTCCATACGGAGAATGCGCGCCTCAGGGTATTTCTTTTTGAGTTCGGAGACCACCCTCTGCGTTCCCGTTCCGCCGTAACGAATGCGAACGCCTCCGCAATTCGGGCAAGCGACGGGCATTTTATACCGTGCGCCGCAATAATGGCATTTGAGACAATTCTCCTCCGCATGGTACGTCAGAGGCACGTCGCACGATTCGCACTCCGCCACATATCCGCATTCCTGACAGATGACCGTCTGGGAATAACCTCGCCTGTTGAGGAACAAAATGGCTTGTTTCTTTTCCCTGAGACAAGATTCGATTTCTTCCTGCAAGACGATAGAAAAAGGCGACGGGTTTCCGTGCTTGACTTCCTGCCGCATATCCGCGACGGTGATGGTCGGCATGGGGCGTTGATTGATTCGTTTTGTAAGGGTGATGAGGTTGAATTTTCCCTCTTTCGCCTGCAAAAAGGTCTCGACAGACGGCGTTGCGCTCCCCAAAATGAGTTTTGCGCCGTTATAGTTTGCTCTCGCCAAGGCGACGTCGAAGGTCTTGTATCGCGGCGTGGATTCGGAGACGTAGCTGGAATCGTGTTCTTCGTCGATGACGATAACGCCGAGGTTTTCAAGCGGAGCAAACACCGCGCTCCTTGCGCCGACTGCGATTCTCGCCTCGCCGCTGCGAAGTCTCCACCACTCGTCGAACCGTTCCCCGGGAGAAAGTCCGCTGTGAAGAATGGCGACCGCCTCGCCGAATCTCGCTCTGAGTTGGGAAAGCATCTGCGGCGTCAGGGAAATTTCGGGCACGAGAAAGATTGCGTTTTTCCCCTCTTCGAGCATTTTCCCGATATAAGTGAGGTAGATTTCCGTCTTACCGCTGCCCGTCACGCCGTGCAACAGATGAACGCGCTTTGAGGAAGCGGAAATGCTTTCGATCGCCCTCTCCTGCTCCTCGGTGAGAATGTGCGGACGGTCGTTTTTCGGCAAATTGAGATAGGGCGAACGGACGAACTTCTCCTTTCGGACGGTACACCCTCCCTTTTCCGCAAGTCCTTTCAAGGCGGAAACGCCGAACTTTTCCTCTACGACGCGCGCCTCGACCTTTTTGTACGTTTTGAGAAACGCGAGGCATTCCGCTTGTTTTTTCGCTCTTCCCGTATCGACGTCCCTTTCATAGCTTGCATAGCGCAGAAGCCGTTCATGCACTTTTCCAGTACGCATTTCCGCGGGAATGAACAGTCTTAATACGGACGCCATCGGCGCCATATACCGACGTGCAATCTTTTTCGTAAGGAGCAAACATTCCTCGTTGACGGCAGGCGGTTCGTCGTAGACGTACGCTATTTTTTTGAGCTTTTCGACGGGGTACTCGCTCTTCTCTTTTGTAGATATGACAAAACCTGCCGTATACGTATTTCCGAACGGCACTTTCACGCGAGCGCCGGGACGTAGCCCCTCGTCGCATTCATATTCAAAAATTCTGTCGACCTCGCTGCTCGCGATATCTACGATGACTTCTGCGATCATGACTAATTCCGTCTAAAAAAGTCGAAACGGCAAAACGCCGTTTCTCCCTTAATCCTTGGTATAGGTGACTTTGCCCTTCTGAATTTCAAGGCACGCTTCCGTGATCTCCTTCTCCTTGTCGGGAAATTCATACTCTCCGCGACCGTGAAGTTCTTCGATCAACTGGCGGGAACGTTTTGCCACGACGACGCAGAGCGCGTATCTGCTTGCAGGCTGTTCCTCCGTTCCGAGTTTTCTGATCAGAGTATCTACGTTGGGTTGATTGATCATGCTGTATATATCTCCTATGTTATTTTTTTAAAATTGCGACGAGTTCTTCATACGCTTTTTCCAAATCGGTATTGACGACCGCCTCGTCATAATCGGGGAGAAAAGAAAGTTCGTAATCTACCCGTTCCAGCCTCTTTTTCAGGCTCGCCTCCGTTTCGGATTTTCTGCCGATGAGGCGCTTTTTGAGTTCCTCGATGGACGGGGGTAAAATCATGATGAGAACGGCGTCGGGAAAGTGCTTTTTCACCTTCATCGCGCCGTTCACGTCGATTTCCAGAATGACGTTCTTCGTTTCGAGCGTCTTGAATACAAAATCCTTCGGCGTGCCGTAATAGTTCCCGAAATGATTGTCGTATTCCAAAAATCCGTTCTGCCCGATTTTCTCTTCAAACTGTTCCTTCGTCAAAAAGAAATAGGAAACGCCGTCTAGTTCCCCTTCTCTCGGCTCTCTCGTAGTACAGGACACGGAGAGCGCAACGTCGTCGTTTCTCTCCGTCAACAGTTTTACGAGCGTCCCCTTGCCGACTCCTGCCGGACCTGAAATCACCGCTAGCTTTTTCATACGTTTACTCCAAATTCTGCACCTGTTCTCTCACCTTTTCGATCTCGTTTTTGAGGGAAAGACCGCACTCGGTCACGGTAAGATCGTTACTCTTGGAACAGATGGTATTCGCCTCGCGGTTAAATTCCTGCACGAGGAAATCGAGCTTTCTTCCGACGAGCCTGCTCTTTGAAATTTCTCTGAATTGAGAGATATGCGAATAAAGCCTCGTGATTTCTTCGTCGATGTTGCATTTATCCGTAAATACGGCGACTTCGGTCAAAAGCCTGTTTTCATCGGGTTGAACTTCGCCTAAATAGGACTTGATGCGCTCGTACATTTTCTTCTTATACGTTTCCGCAACGAGCGGAGCGCGCTCTTTGATACTTCCCACATATCCTTCGATGGTATCCATACGGGAAAGAAGATCGTTTTTGAGTTTTTCGCCCTCACGCTCTCTCATTTCATTGAGGGCGTCGAGCGCGTGCGAGAGCGTTTCTTTCAAGGCGGGGAGAAGGTTTGCCTGTTCCTCTTCCGTCTGCCATACCTGCAACAGGTCGGGATTTTTCAAAAGATAGGTAATCGACAGATCGTCGTTTACTTCGGGGAACGCCTCTTTGAGTTTCTTTCCTGCCTCGATATACGCTTTGGCGAGGTCGAAGTCGACGTCGAGCGCGGTGTTTCCCGTTCTGTGATCGACGTAAGTGACGAAGAGATCCATGTGTCCTCTCGTCATTTTTTCTTTGACGACGGAGCGGATCTGATCCTCGAAGGGAAGAAACGCTTTGGGCGCTTTGAGCGCAACGTCGAGGTAACGGTTGTTTACCGTTCTGATCTCGATGGTGAGATCGAACTCCTCGCTTTTATATTCGCTTTTGCCGTAACCGGTCATACTGAGCATACGTTACCACCATTTGCGCAAAAGTGCGCACGATTGATTATCGTTCATTTTACCATACCCTTGCAAAATTATCAAGGACTTTTTCAAATTTCTCCGAGGATTTTACAAAATTCTTCTTCGTCGATGACGCGCACGCCCAGTTTTTTCGCCTTGTCGAGCTTACTTCCTGCGCTCTCCCCTGCGACGACGAGCGTCGTCTTTGCGGTTACGGCGCTAGCGCACGCGCCGCCGAGGCTCTCGATGCGCGCTTGCGCCTCGGAGCGTTTGAACTTCGTGAGCGTACCCGTCAGAACGACCGTCTCTCCCGTAAAGACGCCCTCCGTCACCTTCTTTTTCACGGTCGGGGATACGCCGAGCGCAAACATTCGCCCGATTTCCGCCCTGTTCTCTTCGTCCGAAAAATAAGAGACGATATTGTTTGCCGTGATTTCTCCGACGTTTTCGAGGGAGACGAGCTCTTCTACGCTCGCGCTTTCGATTCCCGACAAATCTCCGAACGCGTCCACGAGATCGCGAGAGGCGACTTTGCCGATGCCCTCGACGCCGAGTGCGTAGATAAATCTATCCAAGGGAACACGCTTGCTCTTTTCGACGGCGGAGAGCAGATTTGCGATTTTTTTATTCTTAAACCCCTCTAAGAGGGAGAGTTTTTCCTCGTTGAGCGTGTAGAGGTCGGAAAAATTCCGCATGCCGAGCAGATCGTAACAACTGCCTGCCGTCATTTCGGAAAATCCCTCGATATCCATCGCGTCCTTCGACGCAAAATGCGTGAGCTTTGCCACCACTCTCGAACGGCAAGTCGCGTTCGTACAGAACACGTTCGCGCCGTTTTCCCAAACGGGCGCGCCGCAATCGGGGCAACGAGACGGTTTTTCGACGGTAACGCTCTGTTCCCCGTGCGCCACCGTACCTAAAATTTCGGGAATGACTTCGTTCGACCTGCGAATGAGCACCCTCGATCCTATCTTTACGTCCTTTCTGAGAATATCACCGAAGTTGTTCAAGGTCGCCTTTTTGACGGTTACGCCCCCGAGATCGACGGGATCGAGCAGGGCAAGCGGCGTGAGCTTACCCGTTCTTCCCACCTGCCATACGACGTCGCGCACGACCGTCTCCTTTTCCTCCGCCTCGAACTTGAACGCGACGGCGAAACGGGGAAATTTATCCGTAAACCCCATGGCGTCCCGATAAGCAAAGTCGTTGAGTTTAATCACGGCGCCGTCCGTCAATACGTCGATCTGCTTTCTCTGCACTTCGATTTCGTCCACGGCAAGGCGAACCTCGTCTGGCGTTTTGCAGACGCGGAAAAAGTCGTACGTCTTGAATCCCTCCCGTTTCATGAACTCCATCGCCTCGGTCTGCGAATGCACCACGGGATCGGACATATAATTTACGTCGTAAAAATAAATTTCAGGCTTTCTTTTTGCCGTGATCGCAGGATCGAGATTTCGAATCGCCCCTGCGGCGGCGTTTCTTGCATTTTTGAGAGGTTCTTCCGCCGTACGGTTGTATTCCTCCAATACGGAAAGGCGAATGATCGCCTCTCCCCTCACTTCGAGCGTTCCCCGATAGGAGATCGTCATCGGGAAAGAATGCATGGTGAGCACCTGCGCCGTGACGTCCTCGCCGACGACGCCGTTTCCTCTCGTCGCGGCGCGCACGAATTTACCGTCCTCATAGGTGAGGCAGACGGTAAGTCCGTCAAACTTGTATTCCACGGTATAAACGGGATTCGGACAGACCTTTTCCACTCTCGTGAAAAAAGAGGTCAGTTCATCGTCCGTAACCGCCTTATCGAGGGAATAGAGGCGCGCGATGTGCGCATGGCGCGCAAATTCTTTGACGGGTTCTCCGCCGACCCTGCGCGTCGGACTGTCAAAATAGACCTCGCCCGATTGCCGTTCGAGTTCTTTGAGTTCGTCGTAAAGCCTGTCGTATTCCCTGTCCGATACGGACGGATTGTCGAGCACGTAATATTCGTAGCCGAGCTTATTGAGTAAATCGGTTAATTCTCTTTGTCTGTTCATTTTTTGTCTCTTTGTTGATTCTTAAATGAGTTCCAAAGGCGCGAGAGCGGCGGACAACTGCTTGATTCCCTGCCCTTCGAAGGCGACGTTGACGATCAGGTTTTGCCCTTCGCCCTTTGTCGCGACGATTGTTCCCACGCCGAATTTCGGATGTTTGACCTTTACGCCTGCACGAAACGAAGAAAGGTCTTTCGCCGTCGGTTTCGATGCGGTGACGACGCTCAAAGGCACGCAGCGGGGAGTCGTTGCGGAGCCGAACGTCATATACCCCTCGTCCTCTTTTTGATAGGAAGATACGCGCATTCTGCCCAAACCGTACGTTCCGCCGTATTCACGCTGTCCGTAATCTCGTCTTTGGTTGTAGGAGAGGGATTCCCCGATTTCCATGACGGGTTCGAGCTCTTTGAGAAAACAACTCGGAATCGTCATTTCCCGTTTGCCGTACATAAATCTCGACTTCGAACGGGTAAAGTAAATCTTTTCCTTCGCACGGGTGATGGCGACGTACATGAGCCTACGCTCCTCTTCCATGCCGTCCGCGTCCCGTTTGGAACGCTCCCCGGGGAAGATTCCCTCTTCGAGTCCGCATAAAAAGACCTGTCTGAATTCAAGCCCTTTGACGGCGTGAATGGTGGCGAGCGTAACGAAATCCGTCTCGTCCACGTCGTCTCCCTCCGTGGAGAGGGTAACCTGACTTAAATAGTCGGCTACGGTCGCCGTGGGATTAAGGCGAACGAACTCGTCGACGGCGTTGACAAATTCGTCTATGTTCGCAAGCTTGTTCTCGCCCTCGTCCGTCGTCTTATCGTACGCCTCGCGCATCTTCGTCGCTGCGAGAATATAACGGACAAGCTCGTTCACGGGAAGCACCTGTCCCTGCATGACGAGATCTTTGAGAAGATCGCAAAACGCGGTGAGTTTCGCTCTCGTTCCGCTGTTAAATCCGATTTCGTCGAGCTCGAAAAGCGCGTCGTACACGGAAATCCCCTCGCGCGACGCATATTCTTCGAGCGCCTGCACCGTCTTGTCTCCGATCCCGCGCTTAGGGAAGTTGATGATTCTTGCGACCGCCTCGTTGTCAAGGGGATTGGAGACGATTCTGAAATAGGCGAGAACGTCCTTGATTTCCTTTCGTTCGAAGAACTTAAATCCTCCGAACACCTTGAAGTTAATGCCGTACTTTGCGAACTCTTGCTCGTAAGAACGGGTCAGCGCGTTGACGCGCATGAGAACCGCAAAATCGGAAAAACGATAGCCGTTTGCGACGAGTTTGGAAATCGTCCTTGCGGCATAGAGCGCCTCGTCCGCCTCTTCGTTCGCAGCGTAATAGACGGGCTTTTCGCCGTCCGAATTATCCGTCCAAAGCGTTTTTTGATTGCGCTTTCCGTTATTTTGAATGACGGTATTCGCAAGACTTAGAATGACTTTGGTGGAACGGTAGTTCTGTTCGAGTTTATACACCTTTGCGCCGCGAAAGCTCTTGTGGAAATTGAGAATATTCTCGATCTTCGCGCCGCGCCAACCGTAAATGGATTGATCGTCGTCTCCGACCACGAACAGGTTTCCGTGCTCCGAGGCGAGGTATTTTGCAATCTCGAACTGCACGCCGTTCGTGTCCTGAAATTCATCGACCAAGATGTAGCGGAATTTCCCCGCGAGAAAGTCGAGCGTCTCCCGATCCGTTTTGAGGAGTTTGAGCGTCTCGACGAGCAGATCGTCAAAGTCGAACGCGTTGTTCTCTTTGAGATGTTTCTGATAGAGCGCGTAGACTTTCTCCACGATGTCGACGTTGTCCTCGCCCTTGTGCTTTAAGGCGTAGTCCTCGGGCGAAAGCGCGTCGTTCTTTGCTTCGGAGATGGAAAAACGGATTTTTTTCAGGAGTTTCTCGTCTTCCAATCCGCACGCGCGGAAGGTCTTTTTGAGCACGGTCGCGCTCTCGCTTTCCGCATAGATGGAGAAATTTTTATTATATCCGAGTTTTTCGGGGAACATTCTCAAAATTCTGACGCACATCGAGTGAATGGTACAGATCCACATTCTCTCGCAATCGACCATCTGAGAAAGACGCTCTTTCATCTCGTTCGCCGCCTTGTTGGTAAAGGTGATGGCGAGAATATCGGCAGGATCTATCCCCTTTTCGCGGACGAGATAGGCGATACGGGAAGTAAGCACCCTCGTTTTTCCGCTGCCTGCGCCTGCAAGTACGAGCACCGCGCCTTCGGTGTCCGTAACGGGTTTGATTTGTTCGGGATTTAAGTTCGAAAGGTAAGTTTCCATACCGCGTATTATAACACAAGACAGAAGAAACTTCAATCGTTTTTGCGACGGTTTTCTCAGCCTCCCCGTTCCGTTATTTTTTTACCGCGTCGAACTCGTACTCGCGCTTGAAGCGTTCGAGCGCCTTCAAGTATTTTTCGGACAGTTCGAGCGTATACCTCCCCTTTTCCTCATAGGTGAGCGTCGCATAGTATTCCTTATCCGTCAACCGCCCGAGCGCGTCCGAAACTTCTCCTTCCGACAGAAGAAGCTCTTTCACGCGGAGATAAAACTCGTCCTCCTGCTCCCCTTTAATCTTGCTCGCCACTTTACCCGTGAGATAGAGAGACGCTCTGCTCTCGTTCAGTCCCTGTTCTTTGACGCGTTCGAGGTGCTCTTCCCTCTCTTCGTGGTAGTTTTCCCAAAATCCCTGTTTCAATCTCTTCTTTGCGTCCTTTGCGACGCTTTTCAAGCTCTTTTCCATATTTGCCCCCTTGATTTTCGACGTTTTTCGACAAAAGAAAAGCCCGAAACGAGGTTTCGGACTTTCGTACTTAGTTCTTATTTCTCTTTCTGGCAGCTTCGGACTTCTTCTTCTTTTTAACGGAAGGCTTCTCATAGAACTCTTTCTTTCTGAGATCACCGATGATGCCGTCACGGGAACACTTTCTCTTAAAACGACGAAGCGCGCTTTCAACGTTTTCGTTCTCGCCAACTTTAATGGTAGACATAGTAACAACCCTCCTTTGCCGAACGCGTTTATTCTTCTTTCAAAGTCCTGAATATTATACCAAGACGAAAAAGCATTGTCAACTTTTTTCAAAAGATTTTCAGAATTTTTATTCAAAACAGGGAGCGGATAAATTCGAGCGACTCTTTGAGTTCTTCGATCTCCTTAAAATCCCGTTCGTACGGTTCGATGAGCAGAGGCCCGTCGAATCCGACGTCTCTCAGCCTTGCGATGAGCTCCGAAAAAGGAAACGAGCCTTTGCCGGGAAGACACATCTTGCCGTTTTCATCCACGTCGGAGATATGAACGTGGGCGATTTCCTCTCCCATTTCCGAAAGATAGTCTCTCCAATCGTATCCCGACAGCCTCGCCTGTTTGAGATCGAGCACGCCCTTTAAGTTCGGACATCTCTTTTTGAGCTCCTTGAACACACCGACTCTGTTATACGTCGACCATTCGACGTTTTCCTGGCAAAGCGTCACCCCGTATTTTTCGCAAAAATCGAAAATATCCTTTTCCACGCTTCCGAGGCGGTCAAAATCGTCGTTTTTTCCCGAAATCGCCGCTTTCTTTGCGCGCGTAAGGCCGTGAAAGGTGTAATACTTTGCGCCCATTCGTTGTGCCGACTGCATCAGCTGTTCCAGAAAATAAAAACTGTCCATTCTCACCCTTTCGTGCGGATTGAACAACTGCGGTTCGATCTGATTGGTAAGAACGTGAATCGAGTGAATCTCAACATGCTTTTTCGACGCGAGAAGAGATGCAAACTCGGGTTTATACTCCATAAACGAGGTCAAAAACACCTCGATACAGTCCGGACCGAGCGAAGAGACCGTCTCGATCGCCTCTTCGTTGTTTTGGCGCATATAGAGCGCCGCCGTGGAAATTCCTGCTTTCATCAATAATACAGCTCCATGAGTTCTTCTTCCGTCTTTTTCATCCAACCGTTTTTGTTGTACATCGTAAGAACGGTGAATCGGTCCCTGATCTTCCACGCCTCGAAGAACATGGCTCTCACCGTTTCTGCGGAAACGCCGAGCTCGGAAAAGCGCACGGGGCAACCGAAGGATAAAAGGGCGTCTCTGACGAACGAGACGGGGGGAAGTTTCTCCGCTTCCGCAAGCACGCTCTCCTTTTTTTCGAAGTCAAACTCGTTCAGTTTGTGATATAGGTGGAGAGAAATCATCGTTCCCAGTCCGACCTTTACGCCGTGCAGGGGAATTTTTTCGCCCCGTTTCAAATAATCCATTTCGAGGTAATGGCTCATATGATGTTCCGCACCCGACGCAGGTCTGGAACTGCCGGCGAGCACCATGGCGAAGCCCGAAGTCAACAGGGCGTTCATCAGAGCGCGTATTCCCTCTCTGCCGCCGCTCTGAATGGAGCGTAGGGAAGAGACGCACTCGTCGAGCGCCGTATGCATGAGCGTTGCAGCGTCAAAGCAATACGGTTCGCCAAAGAGCAGATGAGAAATCTTCCAGTCCGTCAGACAGCAGAACTTTGCGAGAATATCTCCCACGCCCGCACCCGTCATGATACGGGGCGCGGAAGCAAGCGCCGTATAGTCTAAGAGCAGGTCGGAAACGGTCTGCGCCGTCTTTGTGATTTTGAATCCGTTTTCGATGAGGGGCGTCACGGAAGAGGAAAACCCGTCCATGGAAGGAGCCGTCGCATAACATCCGCATTTTTCCCGTCGAGATAGCCCGAATACTTCGCGACGTCGTTCAGCGTTCCGCTCCCGACCGCAAGGAGATAGGTATCCCCCTTTGTCTTTTCCCTCGCATACGAAATCGTTTTCTCGTCCGCGACGGGTTCAGGCGACGGCAAAACGACCTCATGACATTCGATTTCGTTTTCTTCCAGCATAGCCGCAAGCGGAACAGCGAATGCGTTCGTCGTCTCGTCGGAAAGGATCGCGACTTTCTCCCCTTTCCTTCTCTGCATAAAGAGCGGAAAAACGTCCTCTTCTACGTTGATATGAAATTGTCTTGCGCATTCGATCATATCCATGTTGGTCATTATACCACGTCCGAACGGCAAAGTAAAGAAATTACGCACCGTCGATAAGATTTTGACATCGGATTGTGCCACTATAAATGCGAGGCAAAACTTTTTCCCGCAACGCGACTGTCGCATGGCTTTCGGCACATAAAAAATCCCCCGAACAGAAGTTCGGGGGACAAAAATCAAATTACTTTACGGACGCGAGAAGATCGGCAACCGCAGCCTTCATCTCTTCGAGACCCTGTTTTGCGGCAGCTTCGTCCTTTGCCTTGACGGAGTAATAAACTTTGAGCTTGGGTTCCGTGCCCGAAGGACGAACGCAGATGAACGATCCGTTCGCAAGCTCGTAATAGACGCAGTTGCACTTGGGAATGCCGAGCTTCGTCTTTTCTCCCGTCTTGACGTCGGTGCGGACGTCTGCGGAATAATCGCGAACGCCTACGACTTCAAATCCCGCGAAGGAAGAAACGGTCTTTGTCTTTAACGCGTCTACAACCGCGTTCATCTCCTTCATGGCGTTGAGACCGGAGTACTGCGTGGAGACGTTGACGTCGAGCACATAGCCGTACTTCGCATAGATCTCCTGCAATCTTCCGTATACCGATTTACCGATATAGGTGTAGTAGCATACCATTTCGGCGCAGAGCATGGACGCGACGACTGCGTCCTTGTCTCTCGCGTGCGTACCGCGGAGATAACCGCAGGACTCTTCGAAACCGAACACATAAGTATGCTTGTTGTTCGCTTCCCATTCCTTGATCTTTTCGCCGATGAATTTGAATCCGACGGGCGTCTCGTAGAGCGCAACGCCGTAATCGTCGCAGAGCGCCTTTGCCATACCCGTGGTAACGAAAGACTTTACCACAGCGGCGTTTGCAGGGAGAACGTTGTCCTCCTTCAAACGGGTGAGGATATAATCGAGCAGGAGGATTCCCACCTGGTTTCCGGAAAGCGCGGTAAACTCGCCCTTATCGTCTTTGATCGCAACGCCGAGACGGTCGGAATCGGGGTCTGTACCGAACACGACGTCCGCTTGAATCTTGTTTGCGAGCGCGATACCCATGGAGAGCGTCTCTTTGTATTCGGGGTTGGGAACCTTAACGGTAGAGAATTCGGTATCCTGCGTGGTCTGTTCTTCCACGACGGTCACGTTGATGCCGAGCTTTTTGAGAATGGTCATGACGGGGACGTAACCGGAACCATGCACGGGCGTATAGACGAGTTTCAAATCCTTTCCGCACTTTTCCACCGCCTCTTTGGAAAGGGTGAGTTTGGAAAGTTCCTCGATATAATCCGCGTCGAGTTTTTCGGATACGGGCAAAATGAGAGGAGAGCCCTCTTCCCCTTCGACGGAGAGATAATCCTTAATCTCGTTGATAAACCCGACGACGACCGCCGTTGCTTCGGGAGACATCTGCGCGCCGTCCTCACCGTACACCTTGTAACCGTTGTACTCCTTCGGATTGTGCGATGCGGTGATCATGATGCCTGCAATCGTATGTAAATAACGGACGGCATAGGAAAGCATGGGAACGGGATGTACGTCATCGAAGAGGTATGCTTTGATTCCGTTCTTTGCGAGAACCTCGGCGGAGACTTTTGCAAAGAGCTTGGAATTTCTTCTCGTATCGTAAGAGATCACGACGCCTCTTTCCTGTTCTTCCTTGGAAAGCGTCTTGATGTACATGGAAAGCCCCTGCGTTGCGCGCATAACGGTATAGATGTTCATCATGTTCATACCGTATCCGATGATGCCTCTCATGCCGGCAGTACCGAATTCAAGCTCTCCGCCGAAACGGTATTCCTGTGCTTTTTCATCCGTAGCAATGCGTTCGAGTTCCGCCTTGCCTTCGGGGCAAAGCCTTGCGTCGTTCAACCACGCTGCATAATTTGCTTTGTAATCCATCGTATTCCTCCAATATAATACTCTATGAGAACAAGACTATCTCGTCTTGGTCTTATCATACATTTCGTTGTTCTCGAAGAACTTTTCCGTCTCGCCGAGATCGTCGTTGAGCACGATCGTATCGTATGTAATGAAATATTTCCTACCCGTCGAGGTGTAATAATTTACGAAGCGGATGGAAAGGAGCCAGATCATACTCAAAGGGAGCGTGAGAAGAAGTCCGCTGCCGAGCGTTGCAAGCCCCGTCATGACGTTTACGATGACCACCGCATAGACGTAGACCAGATAGCAGGCATAGCTTCTGCCGAACTTGTATTTTCTTCTCGCAAAGATATATTTCAGCGAATCCTTGATCTTCATTTTTCCCTCGATCATGCAGGGCATGAGATCGGACGTAAACGCAAGTTTAAGCGCCTGTACGCAGAACACCGTCGTAATGGTGAAAAAGAGCGCGACGAATCCGGGCAGGAAAGAAAGGACGAAGAAAAAGACGAAATAACAAACCGCAATCGTAACGAGATCGAGCAAGGTCGAAATGGGAACGTAGAGCACGAAGAATTTAGCCGCGGGTCCGATGTTTCTGACCAATGCGGGGATGAAATTGATTTCCGCGTAACTGCTCATCTTGGTATTGATCATATCGCCGACGACAAACTCACCGATTCCTTTCAAAAACCCGAACGCGAGGATCACGAGGAACGTTCCCGCAATGACGAGACCGATGGAAACGGAATTTGCGTCGGTATACGCGGCGAACGCCGCGCCGAGCGCGGCAAGTCCTTCGATCACCTTACCTTCCGCGCCCTCGTTTGAGAGGAACACGCCGATAATCGCGCCGCCGAGATCTTTGAGCCGATCCATGACTTCGCTCTCCCAAAGTCCGTTAAAAAAGGACGAGATATTCGGAGCCAGCACCGCAAGATAAATTGCCCCGAGGAAGAGAAAAACGGCAAGATAGTATAAAAGGAGCTTGAACACCTTGCCGAAATTATTGATCATGATTTGAAATGCATTGCGAAAGATCATAAATTTCTCCTCTTATAAACAGGTTTGAGATCTTCCCTCTCCATCTCCGCGTCCGTGAAGTAAGCGACCTCCATCAGCGTGCAGAAGAAGAGAACGTAGAACAGATAGACGAAGAAGACGACGGGCGCGAGCGCAGGCGTTCCGCCGATCACGCAGAGACACAGAATCGAAGTGCCGATCAGCACGGGCAGAAAAAGCGGAAGATACAATCTTCTCTTTCTCGTTTCGGACAGGTGCGCCGAGTATGTAAGCGATTCGAACACGTTGAATCCCGTAATGAGCTGGCAGGGAATCCACAAAACGAGTTTTGCCAGAATGCTGACGAGCAAATAAACGGCAAGTGCAAGCACGATGATAAAGAAGATATAGGCGGCGACGACGGAGCGGATAAACAGTTTCAGAATGCTAAATAGCGCAAGCGCCGTGAGCGCCGTCCAGATCTCGTAGATTGCAATGCCGACGAACGCAACGAAGATGGTTGTGAGAATGTTATCGTTGAGTTTGGAAAATACGCCGTTGAGCGTCCTCTTACCGATACGCATATGCTTTTCGATCAGCGCAAGCAGCGTCGCCACCATGATGCAGATCACGAAAAATCCGAATACGGAAAGGAGCGTGCCATACCAGGTAGAGACGTTCAAAAGAGAAAAAAAGCGGAACAAATCGAGATATTCGAGTTCAAGCAGTTTCCCCGTAAAGAACTTCGTAACGACGAGCTTAAAATGCGCATAATCAAACGCCCCCACGTACACAAGACCCGGAAGGATACCCATCGGCAAAATATAGAGCAAATTCTTGAACATGTATTTCAATGTTTCCGCAAAGTATTTCATACTTTGGATTATACTATATTTTTCTCTTAAAGTAAAGAGTTTTTCAAAAATTTCCGTCTACACACTTACACTGTATTGTTCGAGAATGGCATACAGCGCGGCGTAATAATCTTCGAGGTATTTTTTTGCGATCGCGTCGCCTGCGTACGTTCTCATGCGCAGTTCGGGATCTTCGATCGACAGATAGTACTCCTTGACGATTTCCACCCTCGCGACCAAGGAAAGATTGTAATCGACGAGATAAGGCGCCTCTTCGGCGGAGGGATAATCCGACACGTCGGAAGAATTTGCGATATTGAAAACGGTCTTTTCCCTCAGCTCCTCCAACTTCGCCTCGTATTCCGCGGTCAATTCCTCGCATAGCCGTTCGTAAACGGACGAACGCGCCATGTTGTTTGCCAAAAGAAGAATTTTAGCGGATTGTTTATCCTTTTCGAGTTGCAATTCCATATTGTCTTTCTGCGTCTGCGCCGCGCGCAGAATGAGGATCTGTTTGAGCGTAAGGGCGGCAAACTCTTCCTCCGTCAGTTCCACAATATCAATTTTCAAGGAATTTCACCTCCATCTTGTCAATTCCGACGATACCGTGCGCAAGAATGCGCAGAGAAAATTCCGAACCGTGCAGGGACGGTCTGACAAGCGCAGGCAGTTGCACCGTCTTTTCCCTCGTACCGAACGCAGAGGAGATGCGCAGGGAAACTTCCCCTTTGCCGAAAAGATAAATTCGCCTCACCCTCTTTTTCTTAGCTGAACTAAGCGGAATCAGCTCCGCGCTCCAAACCCGTTCCACGGGTTCTTCCTCCTCGTCCGACAGCGTCAGCCATCTCCCTTCGGAGAGGAACGAACGGGCGGACAGACAAGTTACGTCGATGCGGAAGAAGGAATGCGTTCCGTCCTGACGGTATACAAAGAGAACGTTCTCTCCGCCGAGCGTTCCCCTCGCAAGATACCGTTTCCCGTCGAACGCCGCTTCCTGCACGGCGAACTCCGTTTCAAGAAGAAGCGAGCAGTCCGCCCCGTCGTAACGGTACAGATTCCCTTCCGAGAAAAACAGCATTCCGTCCGCAAAGGGAACCACGCTTTCCCCGACGATCTGTTTGCACGGAAGTCCAACGTGTACCGCCTTCATGTTCCGATTGTCGCCGAACGCGCGAAAGACGGTCACGCCCCGTTCACGCACGAGATAGACGCGTTCCGAAAAGGCGCACATGGAAACGACGTCTCCGTACGGACACGGTAATTCCGCCCAGCCTGCGCCCTGCATATCCTCGTTCCAATCGAACGGATTGCACGCGGCGGAAAACCGTAACGTCTCTCCGTCCCATACGTATAGCCTCTCATAATGGAAGCAGGCAAATTTCGCGTTCACTCCGACGAGCCGTTTCTCGCTCGCCCCTTTGTACCACCAATCGTTCCCACGGTAGAAGAGATACCCCTCTTCTCCGCTTTCGAGCGTCACCGCGCAGACGGACGGCGCAGCCGAAAAAGACGCCTTTAACGTAAAGCCCGCGCCCGAAAGCGCATACAATCCGCCGTTTGCGAATGCGACGAGCCCGTTCGCGTCATAACAGCGTTCTGCCCGCGAAAGGGTAAACGCCGTCGTCTTCTTCATTCCTTCCGCCGAAGAGAACCGTCCGTCTTTTTCCCGAAACCCGAAACAGGTATCTGGACAGAGAACTCCCTGCTCCCGTTTCCCGTATACGGTAGGCGCAAGCTTATAGACCTCGCTCTTCGTCGCGCCTGTCTGCGCTTTCATGGGCGTGTAATCTCTCAGCACCATTGTCTCGCCCCCATTCTCTTTTTCGGAGAGACAGAACATACGGCGGACATTCCCTTCTTGTATTTTTCGTCAAAGAGCGCGGCCTCTTCCCTCATACCGCTAATGAGACAATAAAACTCTGCCACGGCGTATGCGGCGACGGATCTCGGAACCCTCTTCAAAAATTCGCACTCGTCCTCTATCTTCTTTTGAGACGGAAGATGAGAATATACGACGTCCACGTTCTCCGCTTTCGTCTCGATACGGTCGGGATAGAGCACGAACGGCACGCCGATTCCGTTCACTTCCACGCGCAGGACGTCCACAACGGGTTTGGACAGAGCGGAATAGAGAATGATTCCGTCCTCCGTCCATACTTTCTCCTTTGCGGTGAGCGCGAGAAAATGGATGGCAATATCCTCTTCCGCCATGCGGAAACACTCCATGAAATCGGAAATTTCCTTTTCGCACGCGGGATCGTAGAGATCCTCGTCCAAATAATTTGCGAGATCTTCTCTCTCCGTCAGCAACATCGCGGTTTTGATTACGTCAATCACTTTCATATTTGACCTCCTTATCAAAGAATGCCACATTTCTGTGGCATTCGAATGGATTAAGACTCGGTAATTCCCTGAATCATGACTTGTCCGCAAGGACGGGAACAAACGAGATCGGCGTATTTCACGAGCGTTGCCGTATAAGCCGCTTTGCCCGCAATCTGTTTGAGCACTCTTCCGTCCTCGTCCTCGAGCCACTGCCAATCGCAAAGCTGATGAAGGGCGAAATCCTTGGAATTGAGCAGATACATCGTGCCTTCGGGACAGAATCTGTCCGCAATCACGGGAATGCCGTTGACACTCAACTCGGTGTATCCCACTTCGGCGGAAAGCGTATTGAGATACGCTTTGAGTTCGCAGGGGCGAGCCATGAGCGCACGGCGCACGCCGGGACTGCAAAGAATGACGTCCACCTTGCTTCCGCAGCGCATCTCGACCTCGTCCATGCATTGCTGAATGAAGATATCATCCACAGTCTCTCTTTCTTTCACGACGGGATTGAGCCAGCTGTGTTCCGCTCTGTTCAGACCGTAAAGCTCCGTGCGTTTCATATCGAAAATCGCTTTGAGCCCCGTCAGTTCGAGACCGTAAGACCCCTGCATGAAGATCAACGTACCTGCGGGACAGGTAGTAGACGTAATCGCCGTGCCTGAAACGCAGATCGTTTTGCCGTCATAATCGATCTGCGTGATCGTTCTCGCATTCGCTCCTGCGATCTCCTCTCCATTCGACGTTCTGAAATCGACGATCATGCCCACTTGCAGGTTGGCAACGGAATCGACGGTGATGATTGACGAATTTACGCCCTGAACGATCGCAAGCATGCCCGTACCGTCTCCGAACAGCATTCTGCCGAAATTAAAGACGGACGAACGGACGACTCCTTCCATCTCCGCATTGAGAAGATCGACGAAAGCTCCCTCGTTGTTCTGAGACGCGCGAATCGCCTTGTCGGTGATCTCGATCGTGCCGTAAAGGTTCTTCAAAGAGGTCGTAAGCACGGAATAGTTATTTCCTCCCGATACGGGCAAATTTCCCGTCTCCGTACCTGCGCCGATTCCGCCGTTGACGCCGTTTTTCACCGTCATGCGCACGTCTTTACCGACGATATTTCTCGTGGACTTTTCGATCATGGCGAGAAACGGATTGACCTTGAAATCGAGAATTTCGTTGAGCGTTCCGAGATAATAAGATTTTAACGCTTGTTCTGCGGTTGCAATAGATACCATAGATTAAACTCCTTTCAAATACTGTAATGCCATAGAACCGGCTTCGCGCACGGTCTTTGGTCTTTTGGGAGAGGCGGCAATCCCCGTTCCCTCGATGGAAACGAGCGAAGATTTTCCGAGCGCGGACAGGTAATCTTCAATGATTTTGCCTCTCACCTTTTCGTTTGCCTTTGCGGATTCGTACAGAGCGCCCTCGTCGGGATGAGCCGTCTCTTTGAGCTTTTGCGTACAACGCGTATACTCCGCCTGTAACGCGTGATAACTGTCCAAAAGATCCTGAACGCTCTTGAACTGTCCCAGATCAGGGGTTTGCTGTGTCTTGTTCTCTTCTTCCATTTTTTTCCTCCAAACGCTTTTTGTGACAAATAATGTGACGCGTCATTTCCGCCTCTCTTCCTCCGCTGTCGGAGAGCAGGAATCTGACGTGTTCGGCGACGTGTACCTCGTCGTCGTCATACTCGCTGAGGACAAGCGCTCTCTCCCCGAGATTCTCTTCCCTCGCCCTGTTTCGCTGTAACGAGGTGAGATCGCTCATGTTTTCGAACGAGCCGCACCCGATCGCGTCGAGAATCCTGTTCTTGCTGTCAACGGAAAGTTTTCCCTCTCCGTCCGACAGCAGACCGCGATCCATCAGATCGAGCACGAGATTCTTTCTCGTGGAACCGTTGAGCTCCTCTCCCTCCTCGAATATAATGTCGTCCGCCGTCAGATCGGACGAAGAGAAGTACGCAAGCTTGACCTTTTTTCCCTCTCCCGTCATTCGGACGAGCCTTTTCTCCCCTGCAAATTGCTTGTACAAACGGAGAATATGCGTTCCGATTTTCTGCATGCACTCGCGAATCTCGCCTGCTGTCTGCGTCAGCTTTGCGTCGTCTCTGTCGATGAGAAGTTGCAACCCCGTCGCGCTCGTAACGCCCGACGGATAGGCGTAGCTGCCCGAAACGTCGTTCATTCCGCTGATTTTTACGAACTCGTCCGTCAGCCTGTCCTCTTCCTTTTCGAATTCTTCGGGCACGTCGCCGCAATCGAGGTATTTCGGCGGTTCGCTTCCCTGTCTGTACACGAGAATTTTTCCGGGCGCAAGTCCGTCCTCGGCAAGTTCGTCCGTGTCCACGCTGCCGTCTTCGACGGTAACGACGCCCAGCGGAAGTCTGTTCAAAAACTCCTGCTTGCGATTTCTGACCGCGTTGTACGAGCGTTGCAGGGGAATGAGCCTCTCCACCACGCTCGCCCCGAAAAAGCTTCCCGCGATCGGCATACAAACCTGTTTGATGAAGGGATACCCTCTCCTTCCGTACTCCCCGTTGACGAACGGAAGCGCTCCCTCGTAGAGCAGCGTATCGTCTGCCACGATTTCCAGCTTTCCGTCGGGTTCGTCTCCCGTCGGCAGGGTGTAGCGTTCCAACAGGAGCACGCAGTCGTGTAGTCCGCAGCTTGCGCGCATACCCGAAACGAGCGGAATCGTTCCGAACTCCGCGCTGTCCTTTCCGACCAGTTCCACGCCGTACTTTTCCTTTACCGAGCGCACGGAAACCACCCTCGCACGAATCAGACTCGGCTGTTGTTCGATGCTTGCGATGATCGGGGAATCGGGATAGAGTTCGAAGGGCGGAATGATTTCCACCTCGATTTCCCCCTCGTAAAGGGGTTTCTTGTCGGCAATGCCGATGACTTTACCCCCTTCGTTGTTCCAGAACACTCCGTAGAAAGCAGTACCGCACGTTTCGCTCCAAACGGTCGCCTCGTCTACGAGCGCATTCAACCTGATTCGTTCCGTGGCGTTAGACAAAATATCGTTGCTCAGCATGGCGATTTTCAAATCGCTCTCTTCGTCCGAAAACGCCCTCACTTTGAGCGACGTTCTCATTCTTTTGAGCTTCGACATTCTCGTTTCCACCATGGGCGCGATGTAATTGAACGCTTTCTTTTTAACGGACAGAACGTCCTCTTCCACCTCTCCCGAGGGCATCACGTCGCAATACTGATTCCCCGCGACGAAATTCATACCGAGAATCCAACCGCTTTCGGTCTTTCTTCTCTCTTCCCTCCTTCTCTCGAAGTCCTGCGTTACGCTTTCGCAAATCTTCTTTTCCAGTTCCGTCATACGTCCTCCTTCAAAAGCGAAATCAGCCGTTTTCTCTCCTCTTCCAGCTCCTCGTCGCTCAGCTCGCATCCGCTCTCGCCCTTATCTTCGAGCAACATCTGTACGGCTCGCAGATCGGGCGGAATCTCTTTTTTGTTCTTTTTCTTTTTGACGAGCGTCATCTTCCCGTCCTCCATGCTGTACTCCTCGACCGTTTCGGAAACGGAACAGCCGAGGGCGCATTTTGTAATGGCTTTTTTGAGTTTTTCATTCATATCTCTGTCTGACCAACCTCTTATATCGTCTTTCTTTGTCCAGTTGTACGGGCGATTTGATTTCTTTTTCCACGTTATAAGGCTTTTTCATCAGATAGTACCTCAGCTCGTCCAGCGCATGGTCGTCCTTTTTGACGGGACGATCTCCGCTTCCCCAAAAGTATCCCTTCATCTCTCGGATGAGGTTGACGCAGGAAGAGAAGATATACAGATTCGGCGTTCCGTTATCCCTGCGCAGATAGCTTTTCACCCTCGCGATTCCCGAAAACAGATCCTTGTTCACGTTGGTATCGACCAAAATCCCCCGTTCCGCGAACAGTTCGGAGACGCTCTTTGCCGAGGCAAGCGTTCTCTGCGAGGCGGCGCTGTCGATGAGCGCCTCCACCCTACCCTTTCCGTCCCTGTGCCAGGATAAGCGGTCGCACGTCTCCTTGATGCGTTCCGCGTGGAAATCCACGTCCCTGCCTGCGACGAAATGTTCTGCCACCACGTATACGTTGTTGTCGTAATCGATCGCATACCAATGTGCGGACGTCGGATTGTTCAGCCCGGGATCGATGGAAATCGTATCCTGCCACTCGAACGGAATGGGGAAGGGTTCGATCACGTGTACGCTCTCGTCGAATTCGGGATAGACGAGCCCCTCCGACGCGGAAAACTTTCCGAACTTTCTCGCGTCGAGCGTGCTCTCGTCGAGGGAGCGTTCCATCAGTTCGATTTCCTTTCGGGAAAGAAAGGGATTATCCCGCCATTCGATGAATTCGTACCATATTTCGGGATTCTGATGTCGATTGAGATAGATTTCCTCGTAAAGAAAGGTCAATCCTTTGAGCGGCGTCATCGTCCCGAAAATATCCCCCTCCCTGTCGAGCACGCGCATGAGACACTCTTCATAGATTTCCTTGGGCGGCTCTTCGTCGAACCATACGAAATCGAGCGAACTTCCCTGAAACTTTTCTCTCCCCTGGTCGCAGCTTTTGAATCCGATCACCGATTCTCCGCCGAAGGCGTTTCTCACGACGATCTGATCGATGATTCCGTTCTGAGGCGAATCCTTCCTTCCCGAAAGCATGTATACGTCGATGATCCGTTCCGGATCGAGGTAATGCAATATCTTTTTTTGCGCAACGTCCCTTTGCACCTGTTGGGAGAGAGAGACCACCCAACCGAACGCGTTTTCTCTGTTTTTTCGGTACGGATGGATTCCGAGCGCCATATACAACGACTCCACCGCTCCGCACTCCGTCTTGCCCGATCTGTTTCCGCCGAATACCCACCTGTTTCGCTTTGGACATTTGTGAAACGCGATTTGTTTTTCATGCACCGTACCCACGTTGTAAGTCGCAAGAGGGAGTGAGGCGCGCCGACGCTGTTCCTCTTCCACTTTGAGAATTTGCATTATAATCTCCTTCTTTTCGACCATTCTTGCCTTTCCTCACTCCCTCGCTTCTGCTATACTTCCGTCCATGAAAGCCTTATTCTCTCTCCTAGCGTTTCTCTTTCCCTTTGCCTCGGCGGAAACGGAGACTTACGCTTATATATCCACGAACGACGTCTACCTCTACGCCGACGCACAGGGCGAAAACGGACTCTTTCTTCTTCCCGAAACGTACTACGTTCTCGTGCTCGATGTGGGAAGAGACTATTGTCTCGTCTCGTACGGCGCGGACACGGAAGATTATCCCGCCCTCGTCGGTTACGTCAAAAGCGACCTTCTCACGTTCGTAGACTACGTTCCCTCGCGCCCCTATGCGCTCTGTTCGTTCACGCTGAACTATGTTTTAGACGGCGCTCCCGTGGACGGCAGTCTCTCCACCTATCGCGTACAGGCGACCTATTACGGGGATTATTTCATCGGCTCGACCGCCTACTGCTACGTATATGCAGGCAAATTCGGTTACGTCGCGCGACCCGATCTCACGATCGAACGCAACACCGATTTCCCTGCCGAAGAACAGCCGACCGAGCCTTCGGAGCAATTCTCCGTTCCGACCGCAGTCGTATTCGTCCTCTTTGCCCTCTTTACCGTCGTCACCCTCTGTTTTGCCTTAAAGTCGGGGAAAAAGCAACAGACGGGCGACTGGTACGAGGTCACTTGACGTTTTGAACCCTTCTGCATCGGATGGGCGTCTGACTTCGATAAAAACGATACAGATACCTCATCTCCTCGTCCCGAACGCAGTACTTCACAAACCATTGCTTGTCGTAACCCTCCGCTTCCAGTTGACGCGCAATCTTGTCGATTGCCGCCACCGTTCGCCTGTACACGGTGCGCAGGGAAACGTCTTTGGGCTGTTCTCCGTGGTAAAACCGATAACAAATCGCCTCGTATCCTTTTTTCGGAAGAGAACTCAGCGCGCGGTCCAAAGCGACGCGCACGCCGAGATACTCGTTTCTCGTCGCTCGTATTTGAATGATGTCCTCGGCTACCGAAAACGGATCCAACCAATGATTCATCGACGAAAGCGCCTTGAACAGCATTTTTCTTTCCAGCCGTTCCGCCTCCGTCTCCAATCTCGGATATATACATAACAGCACTTTCACATAGTCGTTCATTTCGTCACCACCTTAAAATACAAACATTTGTTCGTTTTTACGAGCCTATTATGCCACGAAAAACATATTTCAAAAAAACCAGTGCCATTTTTTTATTAAATCCATTATATATTCCATAACGGACAATACCTGTCATATATAATACATTTGCTTTTTTTCGTCAGATAAAAATAACGGTTGCTTTTTTTTGGAACGTGTGTTAAAATGGTTAGTATGAAGAAATCTATCCTTTCCCTACTTGCATTATCCGCACTGTTCTTCATAACCGCACCCTCTCTTTCCGCACAAGCGGACGGAAATATCGTCGTGGGCGCGAACGATCTTTCCATCGTCCTTCCCGGCAGTTACGAGGAATATCTCCCCCTCTCCAACCCTAAGGACGTCGCGATGAACGACAGATTCATTACCGTTGCGGACGGATGCACCATTTACGTCTATTACAGAGCGGAAAACGTCTATCGGGCATATACGCATCAGGCGAATGCGGACGAGCGGCTCAACAATATTTCCGCGCTCGAATTTTCCACAGCGGACGGGCTCTTGTACTTTACGGACGCGTCCATGACGCTCCATATCATGGATTGCAACACGCTCAAATCGTCTGCCACGCGGCTCGCTTGCAGTTCCTTCGCAATCTGCGAGGATACGCTCTACTATTCCCAGGTCACGGCGAATATGATTTCCGTCTCTGAAGTCAACATCACCGTCTTTGCGGGAGACCAGTCCATCAACGAAGAGGCGCACCTCATCAAGCGACTCAACTCAACGGCAACGCCTGCGATGGCGATTTCGGGAGACTCTCTCTACTATGCGATCGGCAACGTCCTCTATTCCACCGCATACGACCATCAGACCACGCTCGACGCAAACGGCAACGTGCAGGATCTCGTCTTTTCGGGTTCGGACAAAAATCCTTGGTACACCGACTCGATGGGTACGCTGTATCACTACGACATCGTCAATAATCAAGTTCTTTGTTCCGAAAGAAGCGCCTATTCCTCCGTCAGCGCGTTCCGAGGCAATCTCTATCTGATCGACGGCAAGCGCGTCCTCGAATATGACGTCGCAGGGAACGCGTTTACCGATTACGAGATCTGTTCCTCTTCCGAGGGAAACGCGAGACTGTCTCGTGCGACGGACATGATCGTAGAGGACGATAAACTCATCATCGCGGATCGCGGCAACCGTCGCGTCTCCGTCACAGACTTAAAGACGGGCGTCTCCGCTCCCTTCTCCACCGTCGTCGAGCCGGATCTCATCGCGTATACGGAAGGCAGAATTTTGGTCACCAACGGCTCGGCTGTCGCCGTCCACGACCTTGACGGGAACGAACTGTATCAGCATACCTCTTTTTTGGGCGTCATCGTCGGCGTCACGGGCGTATACGGATCGTTCTATTTCGTCACGGGCAATAACTACCACTATTCGCTCGATTCCTCTTACACCCTCACCGATTCCTATAAGGTGCTCGACAGTACCGCAAAGCAGCTCACTTCGGACATCGACGGCAATTTGTACATTCTCTATCTGAACGGAAACGTCAGCCGCTATTCCGAACTGGATTTTATGTCCTCTTCGGGAACGAACACCGTCGTCGGCAAATTCCCCGTCACCGTCACGAAAATCTATACCGACTTTGCAGGCAACGTCTACGGCATGTACGATAATCTGCTGTACTACCTTGACCGAGACCTCGTCGGCATCTACGAATTTCGTCCTGACGGCAGCGTATACGGCACGGGCTATACGGCGACCGCCTACGCGATTTCCTATGAAGAAAAAGCCGTCTATCTTCTCTGCGGCGACTTCGTCGTCAAGACGGACGTGCTCGACGTCGGCACGCTCAACCATATCGTAGCAGGCACGACGGGAAAAGAGATTGCGGACGCATCGACCTCTGCGACGGTACGACTTTTGCAGACGAGAGAGAACACCGTGTTCATCGCATTCGACGAATCGGAGCTGAAAACCAACCCCTATTTCGCCTACGAGACGTACTACCGCGTCAAGGAGAGCAAGACGGTAGCCCTACTCGGCGAAACGAACGACTACTATATCGTCTCGTTCTTCTATTCCGAGGGAAAACGCTACGAATCTGCGCTGGTCAAAAAAGAATTCTGTACTTCCGTCACGCAGAGCGAATCTTCCGACCTTCTCGGCAACGCGTACGTCAATACGCCGACTTATCTCTATAAATATCCTTTCCCCTGCGAATCGTTCATTTGCAAGAGTCCGGGACTCGAAACCCCCGTCCGTCTCGAACGGTCTGCGCTCGTGGAAGTGGTCGGCATGCTCGATTTCGGCGAGGACTTCAACCACTATATCGTAACCGTTACGATGAACGGAAAAATCTATCTCGGATATATCCCGGCTCCCTTCCTTCAAGCGTTTAACGGAACGCTTCCCGAGGCGACGGTCATCACCAACACTTATCTTTCCCCCACGCAAGCCGTTCCCTTCCTTTCCAACGACGGACAAATTCTCTCGGTGAACAAGCGGACGGCAGTCACCGCATACGGCGACGTCACCGCGGAAGCCGTTTTGGTTTCCGTCACGCAGGACGGCGTAACGTACTATGCGACCGTCTCTTCCGACCTTCTCGTGAGCTCCACGGAGGGCAGATGGCGCGTCATGCTCATTCTGCTCCTTCTCATGCTCGCCATCGTCATCATTGCGGATTTCCTTCTTCTCCGCAAAAAATAAAAAAAGGACGCCTGACCGTCCCGAAAATAATTACGCCGTCCGAAGTCGGACGGCGTTTTTTCTGTTACCCGTTTTCCGTTAGATGTTCAACCCTTAGAAACGGCATGAAGTTATCCTTTGATAAACGCTTTGAATGCGAGGTGATCCTCGTACAGATCGGCTTTCGAAACCACCTCGTAGGGGGAATGCATCGAAACGACGGGAACGCCGATATCCAAGGTGTCGATGTTGCGTCTCGCCATGTACTTTGCGAGCGTTCCGCCGCCGCCTGCGTCAACTTTTCCCAGTTCCCCGGTCTGCCACTGTACTCCGTTTTCCGCGAAGATCGCACGGATCTTATGCAGATATTCCGCACCTGCGTCGTTGGAGCCGGACTTTCCCCTTGCGCCCGTGTACTTCATAACCCCGGCGCCGTGCGAAAGGAAAGTCGCATTGCGCTTGTCGTACACTTCGGGGAATTGCGGATCGTAGCTGGCGGAGACGTCACCCGAAAGACACATGGAGTTTGCTCTCATTTCCGCTTCGTTCGCGCCGAAACTGTCCGCAACCGCTCTGAGAAGATCGTCGAACAGCTCCGTCTGCATGCCCGTCGTTCCCTCGCTTCCGATTTCTTCCTTATCCGCAAATACGGCAATAACGGTATGTACGCCGTCGTCGTTTTCCGTAAGGGCGGTAAATTGAGGGTACGAGCACACCTTATCGTCCTGACCGTATGCGCCGATGAGCGCCCTGTCCAATCCGATTTCTCTCGCACGGAAAGCGGGAACGGCGCAGAGCTCCGCGCAGAGAAAATCCTCTTCTTTCATGCCGTACTTTTCATGGAGCAATTCAAGCGCCGCATAGGAGAACCTGTTTTTCTCCTCGCTCTCCGAGGGCGTAGCGCCCACCCAGACGTTCAAAGATTCCCCGTCGATCGCTTCGGACAGAGGCTTTCCCATCTGTTTCGACGCGAGGTGAGGAAGAAGATCGCTCACATAGAATACGGGATCCCCCTCGTCGTCGCCGATCTTCACGGTCACCTTCGTTCCGTCCGCCAGATGTACCACGCCGTGCAGCGCGAGGGGAATGGTCGCCCACTGATACTTCTTGATTCCGCCGTAATAATGCGTCTTAAAGAACGCGATCTCGTCCTTTTCAAACAGCGGATTCTGTTTCAGATCGAGACGGGGCGAGTCGATGTGCGCCGCAAGGATACGCACGCCGTTTTTTCCGACGTCCTCGCTTCCCACGCGCAGCAGATACAAACTCTTGTTTCGGTTGTTCACATATTTTTTATCGCCGACTTTGAGCGTCTCGCCGAATGAAAAAGGCGTATAGCCCGCTTCTTCCGCACGCTTCACGAGATAAGAGACGGCCTCTCTCTCCGTTTTTGCCTCGTCGATGAACCGCATATACCCGACGGCATATTCTCTTATCGCCCGTTTCTTTTCGTCGTCTGCATACAAAAAAATGTTTTTATGTTCGTAATTCAAGCTACCCATTGTAAATTCTCCTTTTTTCTACAACGGGTATTGTATCACTCTTCCGCCTTCTCGTCAACTGTTTCCGTCAAAGATACCGTTCTGTTTGCCTCTTCGAACAGTTCGTCCGCCATTCTTCCGAACTCCCTCGTACAAATGCGGTCCGCCTCGTAGAGCATCGACCTGCCGTTTGTCTCCACGGTCAACGTTCCGCAGCCGATTCCCTTGCAGTAGTCCGCCTTGTCCGTATCCGACACCACGGGAATCCCCGAAAGGCAAGCGCCTTCCCTCTCGTCCAAAACGGTGTCGGCGATGCGAAATGCAACTCTCCGTCCGCGCGCCGCCCTCGTCAGTTTCCTGACTTCCTTTCTCGCGTTTTTCCCGTTTGAAAGATTGACCACAATTTCGTCCGCGCCCGCCTTAATCGCCTCTTTGAGCGCCGTAACCTTCGTTTTTAAGGTGGAGTTTAATTCCTCCGTCACACAGATGACGGGCAGGGGCGACGCCGCTTGCTTGGCGATTCCGACCTGTAAGGGATTGACGCGCACATAGCCGAACCCTCTGTTCTTGCACGCCTTTGCTTTATCGGGCAAATCCTTCTCGTCGCACCCCGTCAGATCGCACTCCACCTTCGTGAGCAGCTTGCACACTTCGGCGACGCGTTTTTGTCTTTTGAATTCGGCGTACTCGCCTGCCTCTGTTTCCGAAATCACAATATCCATGCCGACAGTATCGGCAAAGAGCATCAAAATATACGCTTTCCTTCCATTCTTTTCCTCGTTTCATGTCCTATACTGATTGCATGGCTGTTTTGGGTGCAATTTCTCTCATTCTCTTGTTTTTACTCTGTCACGCGCTGTCAAGACTGTATTATTTCCACAAAAGTCCCCCTCCTCCGCCTCCGCCCGTAGAGGAGAAAGCGGAAGAAAAACGGGTAGAAGTCGAACCCGTCTATTACATCGTGGAAAAAAAGACCCGTAAGAAGAAACCTTCTTACGGGGAGCCGAAACAAATTAAATTCGATTAGTTCTGCTCTTCGTCGTAGCCGAACTCGCGGATGAGCTTCTGCCTGTCGCGCCAACCCTCTTCCACCTTGACGTACGTCGTGAGGAACACCTTCGCGTCGAGGAATTTTTCCATATCCTGACGGGCAAACGCCGCAGTTTCTTTGAGCGCCTTTCCGCCCTTGCCGATGAGGATCGCCTTGTGATTTTGTTTTTCACACACGATGTCTATGTCTACGTCGTAGAGATTTCCCGTGGGACGCTTTTCGAACTTCGTCACGACGATGGCGACGCCGTGCGGAATTTCCTTGTCGTACTTCAACAAAATCTTTTCGCGCATAATCTCGCGAATCATAAAGCGTTCGCTCTTGTCCGATACGATGTCCTCTTCAAAGACCTTATCGCCCTCGGGCAATAAGTTTGCGATCTCGTTTTCAAGCGCCTTCACGTTTCTGTATTTTCTCGCGGAAACGGGGAACACGTCCGCGTCGATTCCGGCTTCGGCGATTTTGACCACCTCTTCGGGAATTTTCTCCGCAGGCATAATGTCCGTCTTGGTAAAGGCGATGAGCATGGGAATATCGGAAGAGAAAAACCTCTTCATCAAATCGAGATCGTCCCGGGCGATGCCCGTATGCCCGTCCACGACGTATAAAATGAGATCGACGTCCTTTGCGCTCGTCTCCGTCGTCTTCATCATAATATCCGTGAGTACGTTGCTTGCTTTGTAAATACCGGGCGTATCGACGAATACGATCTGGTGGGTTTCTCTCGTGAGAACGCCGAGGATTCTGTCTCTCGTCGTCTGCGGTTTGGGGGAGACGATGGCAACCTTTTCCCCGACCATCACGTTGATGAGCGTGCTCTTTCCCGCATTTGCTTTGCCGATTACGGCTACCGTACCTGCTCTCATCTCGTTATACCCATCCTCGTCAGAATTTCCTCTTCCTTTTCTCTCATCTGCGCCTTGTCCTCGTCCGTCATGTGGTCGTAACCGAACAGGTGCATCACGCCGTGTACGATGAGATAGTGCAGTTCTCTTTCATAGCTGTGTCCGTACTCCTCCGCCTGTTCTCTCGCGCGTTCTTCGCAAAGCATGATAGAGCCGAGGAATAAATTCCCCTCTTCGTCGATTTCATAGGGAAATTTCTTCTTTCTGAGCTTTTTTCCTCTGATCCCGTCCAAAGTCGGAAAGGAGAGCACGTCCGTCACGGCGTCGATTCCGCGCTGAACTCTGTTCGTCTCCCTGATTTCCTCCGCGCTCGCAAAGACGAGCTCTGCCGCCACGTCCGCGTCGCAATCCACGAAGTTTTCAAGCGCCTCTTCGATTTGAGGGAATTCCTTTTCGCTGTATAAATGGTATTTCATAAATTATTTCCTTTTTCGATTCTGTCCTCTCTCCCGAATTTGATGGCGGGATACTTCACGCGGTGGTGATATACGCCCGTAAGGGAAGAAACGATGGTCTTTTTGATGGTGTCGAGATCCTTGATGGTAATATCGCAGTCGGTGAACTGTCCGAGATCGAGCCTTTCCTCGATGATTTCACGGACGATCTTTTCCACGTTCTCAACGGAACGGTTGGTAATCGCACGGGACGCCGCTTCGGACGCGTCGGCAATCATGACGATTGCGGCGAGCTTGGAATCGGGTTTCGGTCCGGGATAGGAGAAATCCTCGATCTTCACGACGCCGTCCGTCATTTTTTGCGCCTTATAATAGAAGTACTTGATGGGGAGCGTTCCGTGGTGCTGAACGGCGACGTCCGCAAAAATTTTAGGAAGTTTATGTTTGAGAATGAGTTCGTACCCTTCCCTCGCGTGCGAACGGATAATGTCGGCGGACAGTTCAGGGGAGAGTTCGTCGTGTAAATTGTATCCTGCCTGATTCTCCGTAAAACACTCGGGACGGGAGAGCTTGCCCATATCGTGATAGAGCGCGACGGCACGCGCCAACTCGGAATCTTCTCCGAGCGCGGCGGCGCACATTTCCGAAATCTGCGCCACGACCAGGGAATGATTGAACGTTCCCGACGCTTCCTCTTTGAGTTTTCTCATGAGCGGCGCATTAGAAGAAGTCAGTTCTCTGATACGGTACGTCGTGGGAATGTTGAATATCTTCTCAAATATGGGAAGCAATGCCACAAAGAATACAACGGACGACATTCCTCCGATCGCGCCGTAGCCGAATAGTCTGAGCATCTCCGGGGAGAAAAAATCGGTTTGTCCGATACGAAGGAGCACGATAATCACTTCGAGTAGCAGCGTAACGGGGATTCCCAACATGACGCTTGCAAATCTCGTCTTTGTTTTCGAACCGATAAACAGCGCGATCAACCCCACCGTAACCGACGTAACGAGGGAGAAATACAAATCGCTTCCGCTGCTGATCGCAGTATCCATCGTCGGCTCGTAATTCGTATAGGTATCGACGATGAAAAGCATGATTGCGATGATAAAGTTCCAAAAAATCGCCTCTCTTTTGGAAAAGAGGAACAGACACAAGAGCCCCATGAGCGCGATCGGCCTTGCATAGAGATGAATCGACTGTCCCATAATGCAGGAAATCGCAACGCAAAGTTCGAGCACGACGTACACCGCGTTCATATATTTGACCGACGCGAGCTTTTCAAAATTTTCAAAGGAGTAATATCCGAATACCGCGACGTAAAGAAGGAAGATGCAGAGAACCATAAATAAGAGCATATTCAGGTTCTGCGGAATATACAAAATCCAACCGCTCGGATCGACGTAAATCATATATAAGAGGATAATGCCGAGCATGATGACGTAATGCAGCGCCGCGATCAAGGCGCTCTTTCCATACTGTCCCCGTTTCTTTTCCAATTTGTTCATGTTCTCTCCTTTTTGCCGTCTCTCTCGTACGCCCTTACGATCTGCATGACGAGGGGGTGACGAACGACGTCTTTATCCGAGAGCCGACAAACGGAGATTCCTTCGATGCCGTCGAGCACTCTCGTCGCGTGTCTGAGTCCGCTGTACTGACCTCCGGGCAAGTCGATCTGCGTCAGATCGCCCGTAACGACCACTTTGCTTCCCTCGCCCATACGCGTAAGAAACATTTTCATCTGTTCTTTGGTGGTGTTCTGCGCCTCGTCGAGAATGATAAACGCATTCGACAGCGTTCTTCCCCTCATATACGCGAGCGGCGCGATTTCGATCACACCCCTCTCCATGAGTTTGAGGTAATTTTCAAGTCCGAACAATTCTTGCAATGCGTCGTATAGAGGACGGAGATAGGGATCCACCTTCGTCTGTAAATCGCCCGGCAGGAATCCGAGTTTTTCGCCCGCCTCGACCGCAGGACGGGTGAGAATAATTTTTTCCACCTGTCTCGTTTTGAACGCATTCACCGCCATACAGACCGCGAGGTACGTTTTACCCGTACCGGCAGGGCCGACGCCGAATACCACGGTATTTTTTTTGATTGCCTCGACGTAGGCTTTCTGTCCCACCGTCTTGCATTTGATTTGCTTTCCCTTGGAAGTGATGGCAATCACGCCCCCGACGAGTTTTCCGATGTCCGCGCTCTTTCCCTCTCTCGCAAGTTCGAGGCAGTACATCACCCTCGACTTATCCACGTCCTCTCCGTTTTCGATGAGGGTAAGTAAATTTTCAAGCACTTCCGCGCCGAGCCGAACGTCGTCCGCTTCTCCGGAAAGCTTGACGCCGGAGCCGTCCACGTTTCCGATCAAATGCAATTCTCTCGTCACGATGGCGAGATTTTCGTCGAGGATCCCGAGCAATTTTTGCAATACGTCGATGTTACCTACTTCGACTGTCTTTGAAATCTGTGCCGTAGCTTTTTCCTCCGTTTCAATAATATAAGGTCAATATCACGCGATAGGTCATTTCAAACCCCTCTTCCGTCTGCGTAAGAGAGATATAATCGTCTCTCAGGAGCAACAATTCCTCCTTTGTTCCGACTTTTTTGCAGAGAATGCTCACCTTTCCGCAGGGAATTTTCCCGTTCGGGGCAATGAGCAAATCCCCTTCTTCCACGAGATCCCCCTCTTTTACTCTCGCTTCTCCCGAAAGAACGATGATTTTCTCAACGATTCCCCGATCCGTCGCATAGAGAGGCACGCATTCCGCCTTTTGCTGTTCTCCGTAAGAATGGATCTCGACTTTTAAGCAATACCCGTCCTTCTGCACGAAGCAGTAATCTACGCCGCGCAGCGTCATCAGTCTTGCGGAGAGCAGATTTTCTTTTTTATACCGCATGCCGACGCCGAGCCCCTCTTCCTCCATGATGGCGTAAACGTAGTCGCGGTATTTTTCTTCCCCGATCACTTCCACGCGAAAGATGAAAGAGGAGAGCAGAAAGGGGGCAAAGAGCAATATTCCGAGCCCGACCAAAAAACCGACGTTCTCTTTGAGTTTCAGAAAGAATTTAGCCCACCCCTCAGGGTACTCTTCTTTCACATTATAGCACGAATTTTGCAAAATAGCAAAAACTTTTTCTTTGTCTTTTCGCTTTACGGAAAAATATAGCCTGTTTTTTTCCGTTTTTGCGATATGATAGAGGGAGATTCCCTCCCGTTTGAGCTTGACGATTCCGCCCTCGGGACGGAGCGCAGAGAGCGAAAACCTTGTAAAAAACGTCATTCGCTCCTCTCCACGCCGTAAATTTTTCCTTTCAGCACGAGATCTTTCCCGTAATACCCCTCGATGGATAATCCTTCCCCGTGTACGGTGAGTTTCGTCTTTTTCCCGACGAGCACGATCCGCACGGGCGAAAATTCGAGAAGTTTGTCGACGTTCTGAAAGTACGCGCTCTTTTCTTCCGTCACCGTGTAACGAATGGAGGACGAAAGCGTCTCGTCGATTCCCAATTTTTCCGAAATCAAATCAAATAACCGCATAAAAAAGCCTATGCAAAATTGTCTTGCCGTAACACTCCGTCTTTTTCACAATTCTGCCTAGGCTATTTTATGCTGTCAAATCAAAACTATGTTGTCGGATTTTTCATTGTTCTTTGCTTGTTCCGACGAGAACCCCCTCCTGCACGGCGGCAACCGTCGCAACGGCGCACACAAACGCGCCGCTATATACGGATTCCACGACGAAAACCGTAAAGGGCAACAGAAACAACAGTCCTCCCGTTACCTTGTTCAGAACCGTATGTTCCGCAACCAATTTTTTATTTCTGATCAGTCCCAAAATCACGTTAAAGATTTTGATTGCCGCAATCATACAAATCCACACCCAGATCCGGATCGGAAGCTGAAATACGGGCAGAAGTTTGATAAAACAGACTGCAAGAAATACGAAATCCGCAACCGTGTCGAGTTTTGCGCCGAACGCGCTCACCGTATTCGTCTTTCTCGCCACCGCCCCGTCGATCATATCCGTGATTCCTGCCAAAAGATACAGAACGTAAAACGCAGGAGAATACACGGGGAAACATAACATCAAAAAACTGAGCAAAATTCGACTGCCCGTTATCGCGTTTGCCATATCCCTTTCCTTCCGCGTTCTACCGTTTCGTGCATCACAACCATCAGTACGAGAAACAAAGCAAGATAGACGGGCAACGCCGACGCGCCGATATGATTTGCAATCAATCCGTACAAAGGAGGCGCAAGACAAGAACCGAGATATGCACTCGCCATCTGCACGCCTATCATCGCCTGCGATTTTTCCGCGCCGAACAGAGACGGCGTCATATGTATGATACAGGGATAAATCGGAGCGCAACCGAGCCCGATCAGAGAAAAACCGCACAACGTGGTACTATCATTCGGAATAAACAGTAAAATAATGCCTGCCGTGATGATCACCTGCCCTGCTCTGATCAGCGTTTTGTCGCTGAAACGATAGGTAAGAAAGCCGTTCACCGCCCTGCCGACGGTGATTCCGATGAAGAATAAACTCGCAAATCTTGCGGCAAATTCCGCAGGAAACCCGTTTCTCGCAACCATAAAACTGCTCGCCCAGAGCATCGAAGTCTGTTCGAGCGCACAGTAACAGAAAAAGGTAATAAAGCACGCGACCGCACCCTTGACGGAAACGATTTCCTTGAACGTAAGCGGTTTCCTCTTCTCTTCCCCCGAAACGATCGTCGCAGGCGTATATTTTTTCCACAGCGGCAACGATGCAAAGATAACGGCGGAAAGGCATATCTGAATGATCGCGACGATCAGATAGCCCTGCGGCCAGCCTGCGCCGCCCGATATGGCGTAGCCCATGATATACGGACTTACCGCCGCGCCAACGCCCCACATACAGTGAAGCCAGCTCATATGGCGACTCTTCAAATGGAGCGCGACGTAGTTGTTCAGGGCGGCGTCCACGCCGCCTGCGCCAAGTCCGTAGGGTATGGCGAGCAGAACGAGCTGCCAAAACGCCGTGGCAAACGAAAAGCCCAACAGAGCGAGCGCAGTCGCGCCGACGCTCACCGCCGTAACCGTCCCTGCGCCGAACCGCTTCGTCGTTCTGTCGCTCAACAGGCTCGATGCGATCGTGCATACCGAAATGACGATGGATACGATTCCCGCATAGGATACGGGAGCGCCGAACTCTTCGCGCATCACGGGCCAAGCCGCGCCCAAAAGCGAATCGGGCAAACCTAAACTGATAAAACTGAGATAAATGATTGCTATAAGGAAACCGAACATACCGCACCTTCAACAAAAAACCGTTTTTTCAACGGTTTTATCAAGCGATCGGAATTTTCCGCAGAACGCATAAGCTCTCCGAAAGGTTACTTCTTATTCTGTTCAAGATTTTCTTTCGCCGTAGCGAGCATGAGTTTGATGCGGTTTTCCTGATTGACCTTCGTCGCGGACGGATCGTAATCCACGGCGACGATATTTTCATTTTCGTATCTCTCTTTCAGCGCGCGAATGCTCCCTTTTCCGACGATATGATTCGGAAGGCACCCGAACGGCTGAGCGCATACGATATTTCCCGTACCCGTCTCCGCAAGCGCAGCCATCTCCGCTGGAATGAGCCAACCCTCGCCCATCTTCACGCCCTGATGGATGACTTCGTCCGCACACTTTCTCAGGTGTTCGAACGCGTGCAGAGGCTCGAACGTACCGTCCTTTTTGACCATGCGAATGAGCATGGATTGACGGGATACGAGGAAGTGATAGACGAGAGCGAATAAAGGCGTCGCGGCGGACTTCATGCCGTAAAACTTCGCGTCGTTGAGCACGTTGACCGCACAGTACAGTACGAAATCCATGAGCGCGGGCACGACGGGTTCAGCCCCCTCGGAAAGCAAGAATTTTTCGAGGTTGTTGTTGCCGAGAGGCGCATACTTGACGTAAATCTCCCCGACGATACCGACTTTCGGCTTTTTCACCTGTTTGCGTTCGACACGTTTGAATTTCTCCAAAATCACTTTGGAATGCTTTTTGAGTTTCAGGTATCCGCCCTTTTCAAACAACGCCTTGACGTACGATACGCATTCTTCGCGCACTTTGTCCGCCTCGCCCTCGTTGACTTCGTAAGGTTTCACCTGATTGTAAAAGCTCATGACGTTGTCGCCGTAAAAAATGGCGTAGCCGAGGCGCAACAATAGTTTAGGCGTAACGGGGACGCTGCTCCCCTTTTCGAGCCCCGTAAAATTCAAAGATAACACGGGAACTTGCGGAAACTCCGCTTTGAGCGCCTTTCGGATAAGCGGAACGTAGTTCGAGGCGCGACAACCTCCGCCCGATTGCGTGATGAGCACAGCCGTCTTGTTCACGTCGTATTTTCCGCTTTTCAAAGCGTTTATGTACTGACCGATGACGCAGAGCGCAGGGTAACAGGTATCGTTATGAACGTGTTTGAGTCCCTCGTCGATGACCTCTCTCGATTCGTTGTCGAGCACTTCGACGCGATACCCCTCCGTTTCCAGGACGAGTTTGAGAATCTCAAAGTGCCACGGCAGCATATTCGGAATGAGAATGGTATAATCCTGTTTCATTTCCTTGGTGAATGCAGGATAATCGTCTCTGAAATCGGCGACTGTCTTAATCGTTTGCGTATGATCCCTCATGTTCTTTCCTCGATTTTTGTTCTTCGATTGCGGCGAGCATGCTTCTCAATCTGATTTTTACCACACCGAGATTGTTGATCTCGTCAATTTTAAGTTGCGTATACAGTTTTCCCTGTTTGGTCAAAATCGCGTTTACCTCGTCCGTCGTAACCGCGTCGATGCCGCACCCGAAAGAAACGAGCTGTATGAGATTCATGTTCTCCGTTCTCGAAACGTATTCGGCGGCGCGGTACAGCCTTGCGTGATACGTCCATTGATTGAGCACGTTGACTTTCACTTCCGCGGCGCGTTCGAATACGGCGTCCTCGGAAAGCACCGCAAATCCGAGCGATACCAATAGTTTGTCGATACCGTGATTGATTTCGGGATCGACGTGATAGGGACGCCCTGCGAGCACCGCGACGGGAATATCGTCTCTCGTCGCCCTGTAAATAATCTCGTTCGCCTTTTCGACGAGCTTCGCGCGGAAAGAATGCAGTTCTTCCCAACCTGCTTCCATCGCTCTTTTGACCGCAAAATACGAAACCTTGTACTTTTTAAGGGCTTTGACGAGCGTCTTGGCAGCCATTCTTCCCGAATTGAGATCGACGTAGGGTTTGACGAAGTTTTCATCCGTCAACCTCTCGTTGTTCGCTTTGAGCAGTTCGGGATAGTACGCAACGACGGGGCAATTATAGTGGTTGACCGAATCGAACTCGTCGATGTTGTAACTCTCGCAGGGATAGAAGATGAAATCCACGCCCTTGTCGAGAAGGCTTTCTATGTGCCCGTGTATGAGCTTTGCGGGATAGCAGGCGGTATCGGACGCAACCGTATGTTGTCCGCGGAAGTATAACTCCCTCGAAGACGGCTCCGACAGCACGACCTCGAATCCGAGCGTCCGAAAGAAAGTCGCCCAGAACGGGAGCTGTTCCATCATGACGAGTTGAAGCGGAAGTCCGACCTTTCCGCGCTTTCCTTCTTCCGCATTCTCCCCGTAGGCGCGGAGCGCCTTGTACTTGTATGCGTATAGGTCGAGCTCGGACGATTTGAGTTTGAGTCCTGCGCCCCGTTCGCACTTGTTGCCCGAAATATACTTTCTGCCGTCGGCAAAAGAGAGAATATTCAGATTGCAATGAGACGTACAGCCTCTGCAATTCGTGGAAAGAGAGGTGTAGGCAAACCGTTCGAGTTCGACGGGCGACAACAGCGTGCCGATGGGCACGTCCTTGCTCTGCGCCTGCATCGCGTAGTATGCCGCGCCGAACGCCCCCATGAGCCCTGCGATGGCAGGACGGATTACTTCTTTTCCCGTCTCCTTTTCAAAGGAACGGAGTACGGCGTCGTTCATGAACGTACCGCCCTGTACGACGATGTTTTCTCCGAGCTCGTCGGGCGTTTTCGCGCGAATGACCTTATAGATCGCATTTTTGACGATGGACGAGGAAAGTCCTGCGGAAATATCCTCCACGCTCGCGCCTTCTTTCTGCGCCTGCTTGACGGAGCTGTTCATGAATACGGTACATCTCGAACCGAGTTCGACGGGGTGTTTTGCAAATAATCCGAGACTTGCAAACTGCGCAATGTCCATGTTCATCGCCTTTGCGAACGTCTGAATGAACGAACCACAACCCGAGGAACAAGCCTCGTTGAGCATAATGGAGTCGATGGCGTGATTTTTGACCTTAAAGCACTTGATGTCCTGACCGCCGATGTCGATGATGAAATCCACGTTCGGATTGAAATACAAAGCCGCTTTGAAATGGGCGACCGTCTCGACGATTCCGAAATCCGTTTTGAGCGCCGCCTTGATGAGATCCTCGCCGTATCCCGTTACGGCAGAAGCGCGAATGGCGATCCTGTTTTCCGCGAGTCGATAGATCTCCTTGATTTTATTCGCGACGATTTCAAGCGGTTGCCCGTTGTTTGTCTGATAATGAGAATAGAGAATTTTACATTCGGGCGTAATGAGAATGAGTTTCGTCGTCGTCGAACCGCTGTCGATGCCGAGGTAAGCGTCTCCCCTGTACGTTCGGATGTCCTCGAATTGAAGATCGTTTCGCTTGTGCCGTTCGATGAACCGATCGTATTCCTCGCGCGAAGCGAACAGAGGTTCGCCGTAAACGACGTTATCGCCGCCGCCGATCTTTTCGAGCCTGGAAATCACTTCGTCGAGCGAAATCGTCTCTCCCCCGTTTGCATAGAGCGCCGCGCCGATGGAAATAAAACAGGGCGCGTTATCGGGGAAAACGGCGCATTCGTCCGACAGTTTGAGCGTCCGTTGAAACGCTTTTCTGAGCGACTTGAAAAAGAACAGAGGACCGCCGAGGAACAAGACGTTCCCCCCGATTTTTCTGCCCTGCGCGAGCCCCGACACCGTTTGATCGACGACCGCCTGAAAAATAGAAGCCGCAATGTCCTCTTTCTTCGCGCCCTGGTTGATGAGGGGCTGAATGTCCGACTTTGCGAACACGCCGCAACGGGACGCGATGGGATAGACCTTTTCCGCTCGGAGCGCAAGCTCGTCGAGCTCCGACACGCTCACGTCGAGAAGGGTAGCCATCTGGTCGATGAACGCACCCGTTCCGCCGGCGCAACTTCCGTTCATGCGCTGTTCGCTTCCGCCCGTGATAAAGATGATTTTCGCGTCCTCTCCTCCGAGCTCGACGGCAACGTCCGCCTGCGGATAATACTTACGGATGGCAATGAAGGATGCCTGAACTTCCTGCACAAAGGGAATATCGCACCTCTGCGCAATGCCGAGGCCGGCAGAACCCGTAATCGCGACGCGAAAATCGTTTTCATACTGATGATAGAGCTTTTTGAGTTGCGCCAAGACGCATTCCTTGACTTTGGAGAAATGCCTGTCATAGCTCGTGTAAATGATTTCTCCGCTCTCGTCGATGACCGTGAGCTTTACGGTCGTTGAACCGACGTCGATCCCCAAAAGTTTAGCCATAATATCCTCCATAATACCTATGAATTATATCATAACGAGCTCGCAATTTCAATAACATTCGGAAACTTTTCACAAAAAACTCACGCGGTTATATTTCCCGAAAAAGGCGAATATAGTAAAGTAAAAATGACCAGGGGGCATTCTTTTGTGGGAATACATCATTGAACGGGTAAAACGTGAGGCGCGGTATTTAATCGAAACGCAATGCACCGTCCGTTCCTGTGCAAAGGCGCTCGGCACGAGCAAGTCCACCGTACATAAAGACGTCACGGAGCGTCTCAAACTCATCGACCCGAAACTATACCGACAGGTGAGAAAAATACTCAAAAAAAACCTCTCCGAACGGCACATTCGGGGAGGCAATGCAACGAGAGAAAAATACGCTAGATCGAAAAGAAAGGTCTGAGCGCCCTCTTCTCTTCAAATCTGAAACAGGAAGAAAAGAGCGCCGATACGAATCCGCACAGACAGCCTGCGATCACGTCCGTAGGATAGTGTACGAAGAGATAGAGACGGGAAAAGGCGATGACGGTCGCCAGAGCGATTGCCCCTTTTCCCCACTTTCTGTCATGAAAGAGAACGGTAAACGCCGCCGCAAAGGAAACGGCGGAATGCCCCGACGGAAAAGACGATTCCGACGGAACGGGAACGATGAGCTCAATATCCCTCCCCACGAACGGACGTACTCTGTCAAACATAGGTTTGAGCGTCAGGTTGCATAAGAACAAATCAAATACGAGCGCAATCGTGAGAGAGATCGCCAATCTTCTCGTGCGCTTTGAAAAATAGAGCATTCCCGTGAGAAGGATCCAGAAAATCCCCACCTCGCCGAGATTTGTGATCTGTACGAATACGACGTCCCAAAACGGAGACGTCAAGTGTTCCCTGATCCAATAAAGGATTCCGAGATCGAGCCCCATACCGTTTCCCCCTTATCTTATTCTCTTCGGATTACGTCTGACGTAATCCTCTTTTTTTATTTTACGCATACTTTATCCCCGTTGAACGAAATGCTCGCGCCGTAAAATGCGGACAAACCTTTGACGAGGCAATCCACGTCGGACAGAGCGACGCATTCCGTAGCGGAGTGCATGGAAAGCTGCGCAAGTCCCAAATCGACTGTGAGGACAGACACCTGCCCTAAGCTCACCGCGCCGAGCGTACCGCCCGAACGCATATCCGAACGGTTGAAGAACGTCTGATAACGCACGTTCGCCGCGTCGAACACCGTCTTGACGATCGCAGAAGAGAGCGCGTCCGTGGTATACGCCCTGTTCGCATGCGACTTGACGACGATTCCCCCTCCCATGACGGGACGGTTGGTCGGATCGCACTTTTCGGGATGGTTGGGATGCATAGCGTGCGCGTTATCGAGAGAAATCATCATGCTCTTCGCAAAAGCGATCTTTTCCTCTATTCCAAACGCAAGGCAGATTCTGTCCAGCGTCGTTTTCAAAAAGTCAGACGCGGCTCCCTGCATGGTTCCGCTGCCGACCTCTTCGTTATCAAATATCGCCGCAACGCAAATTCCGTCTCCCTCTGCTTGGCACAATCCGAGCATAGACGCATACACGCTCGTAAGATTATCGATACGGGGCGAACATAGGAACTCGCCGTTCACTCCGCTGACGAACGCCTTTTGCGCGGACGCAACGTATAGATCGTACGAAACGGCTCTGTCCGAAATTCCGCTCATAACCTCCGCCTGCCCGATTCCAGCGAGCGGAAGAAGATCGATCTGCGGATTGACGGAAAAACCGTCGTTCACTCCCCTGTTCATATGCACCGCGAGAGAGGGAATGATAACGGTATAATCGCTGACGACCGACCTGACCGAGAGCGCATCTCCGTCTCTTTCAACCACTCTTCCCGCGACCTTCAAGGGACGATCGAAGAAGGAATACCAGATTCCTCCTCCGTATGTTTCGACGTTCCATTTTACATACTTTTCCGAAAGCATATTCGGATTCTCTTTGAGTTTGAGGCATGGCGAATCGGCATGCGTCGCAATCAATTTGAAATAATCCCCCTCTCCGACGCGAAATGCGATGAGAGAACTTCCGTTCCGTTCGACGTAGTAGTTTCCGCCCCGAACCAAACTCCACGCTTCCCGTTCGGAAAGCTCCGTAAATCCGTTTTGATTCAAATATGTTTTCACCTCTTCTACCGCCTGATACGGCGTGTAGGAGGCGTCTAAAAATTCCGCTAATTGCATACTATCTCCTTTGCCGTTCATTATACGACAAATCGAAACAATTTGCAAGCGGAAACGGGGAAATCTCTTGTCCGCTCGCAGAGATTATGCTATAATAAGGATATGAAATTACTCATTCCCTGTGCTTCCGGTCTCGAATCGACGGTCAAACGACAACTCAATCATTTAGGTTACGACGGCAAAGCCAACAACGGACGAATCGCCGTGGAAGGAACCATGCAGGACGTGGCGAGACTCAACGTATTTTTGAGAAGCGGAGAGCGCGTACTCATCGAGCTCGCTTCGTTCAAAGCGACGACCTTCGACGAATTGTACGAGAACGTACACGCAGTCGCATGGGAGGACTGGCTCACCCCTCATTCCAAAATTCTCATAGACGGAAAAGCGTCGTCGAGCACGCTCGGCGCAATCAAAGCGGCGGGAGGCGTCGTCAAGAAAGCGATCGTCAAACGCCTCATCGAACGATTTCATTTAAGCTCCCCTCGTCTCGACGAGAGCAGGGAGCGCTTTATCGTAGGTTGCTCTATCCGAAACGACGAAGTCTCCGTCACGATCGATACGAGCGGAGACGGACTGCACAAACGCGGATACCGTACCCTTCCCTACACCGCGCCCTTGAAAGAGACGACCGCCGCGGCACTCATCGACATGACTTACTATCACCCGGACAAAGCGCTGTGCGATCTCTTCTGCGGAAGCGGAACGATTCCCATCGAGGCGGCGATGCGCTCATTAAAAATCGCTCCGGGCATGAACCGCACGTTCGATTTTCAATTTTGGAAACATACGGATCAAACCTGTCTCGCGCTCGCAAAGGAAGAAGCGAAAGACGCCGTCGTGAACCGCAAGCTCGATATCCTCGCAAGCGACGTCGATCCGAAAGCGATTTCCATCGCGCAGCGTCACGCAAAGCAGGCGGGCGTAGAACGCCATATCAGATTCCGCGTGGCGGATATGCGTGCGTTCTCCTCCGATCAAAGTTACGGCATTCTCCTTTCCAACCCTCCTTACGGAGAGAGACTGTCCGACGCCGAGAGCGTGAAAATCCTTTACCATGATTTTGGAAAAGTGTACAAATCGCTCGACGAGTGGAGCGCGTACATTCTGACGGGACTGCCCGAAGCGGACAGATTTTTCGGCAAAAGAGCCGACAAAATGAAGAAGCTTTGGAACGCAAACATCGAATGCGGATTCTATTCATTCTTGGGATCGCCCCCTCCCAAAGATAACAAAAAAGAATAACGACAAAAACAGAGCAGAAAGCGCTCTGTTTTTTCATATCTTATGAGAAAAATACGTCCAGAAACATCATTAAAACAAAGCCGAACGTCACGCCGAACGAAGAGAGCGTTCTGTACTTTTCAAAACAGGAAGGAATCAGCTCGGTCGAGACGACCGTAATCATCGCCCCCGCCGAAAAGGCTAGCACCCACGGGAGAAGAACGGACGAGAGAGCAGAAAAAAGCATGCCGCCGAGACAGGCGAGAATTTCCAGAGCGCCCGTAAGCTGGGAGATAAAAAACGCCCTGAAAGCGGACAAGCCCCCTGCCCTTAACGGAAAGGCGACGCATAACCCCTCGGGGAAATTTTGAAGCCCGATCCCCAGCGTTAAAGAGAGAGCGGAGAACGGAGAGACAAAACCGAGATACGAGGCGGAAAACGCGACGCCGATCGCCATTCCCTCGGGGATATTATGAACGGCAACCGTAGAAGTAAGGAGCGTAAGCGACGCGCCCTTTCGCGGTAAAAAGCGACTGAGAAGCGCATCGAAAACGGGAATGAACAATCCCCCGAACAGAAATCCGACACAGACCGTGACGTAGGTCGGGAGCTTCGTCTCATACGAAAAAGCAGGAAGAAGCAGAGAAAAAAAGGAAGCGGCAATCATGATACCTGCGGAAAGCGCCGTCATGAATGCGACAAATCGCTCGGACAGCTTTGCGGAAAAAAAGACGAGCGCAGCGCCGAACGCAGTCATCGACCAGGTGAAAAGCGAGGCGAATAGAGCCTGTAACCAAAGCGGAAGCGTAAAAAAAGCGTTTATCACGAAAAAACTCCTCGAAAGTATCTCATGTTCAGAATATGCTATCCATGGAAGAAAACGTGCAGACCGCCATGGTTTCTGACGGGTTATATGTCATATTTTATTATTACATTGTTAGACATAATGGAATATATAATGCAATACATTGATTGTATATGCTTTGTATATTCATTGTATCGGATTGTATATTTTCCCCTATCGTCGAAAAATCATCGCAATTGAAAAAGAAATAACCGATTTTTGTAATATACAAAACAAAAAACGGCTCATACAGAGTCGTTTTGGTCGGTTTCGGAGCAAATTTAATATATTTTACCTGAAATTTAAGTCAAATATAAGAAAAAAAACGACTGTTTTTTGATAAAAGTCGTTTTTCGCAAATTATATCTCGATTTTTTGTCCGTTTTTACAGATTTTCTTAATTACCCCGTCCGATATGAGATACCCCTCTCCGCAGAGCACCGCTTTTTCCCTCTGCAAGATGAAACTTCCGTCGGGAACGGCGTAGAATTTCTCTCCGAAACTGTCAGGATAGGTAACGTCCTCGAATACGCGTTTCCCGTCGAGCACGTCATTCTTAACCGCCTGGTAATGAGGCAGGAGATTACATTCCGTAAGCGCCAGACCTTCCAACCACCTCTCATACCATTCTTCCGTCTCCCCTTCCTCTTCGGGTTGCGCGTAAACGCGCCTTGCCTGGCTCATACTTCCGGCGCTCACACCCATGATAATTCCGTCGTAGCGTTCGAGTTTTTGTTTGAGCCGAATTTTGTGAAAAAACTTAATTTGCGTCGGAACGTGCCCTCCGCACAGAAACAGAAAGTCGTATTCCGCCAGACAATCCGACAGCTCTTCCCTTCTTCCGTCGCAGACGTCCATCTTCCCGACGGGTAAAGCAGAGGCAAGGAGAAGTTCTTTTAACTCGGACGCAACCTCATCCGTCAGGCGATGTGCGTCAGGGTCTGAGGCGAATACGAGACAGTTCCCCTCTCGCCAGTCTTTTTTCAATTCTTCTACGAGTCCGTTGGCAGGATTCAATCCCCGATACGAAAGAGGCGCATTTCCGCGATACTCCCCCACGTGGCTTGAAGTCAGATACAATGTTTTCATGACAAAACTACGGGGCGGCAAACGCCGCCCCTCTAACAGATTATTTTACAGAAAAACGGTACGTTGCGACGAAGTGATAAACCTGACCCGCGTCGTAAATGGAAGAACCGTATTTTGCATAGGCAGGCACGTTGACGTTGTTGGGAATCGCCTGCGTTTCGAGACAGAACGCAGAACGCTTTGCATAGTGACCGCCCTTTCCGTCCTGATTCAGTCCGTTGCCTGCATAGAACTGTACCGCAGGCATATCGGTAAAGCATTCCATCACGATGCCCGTTCTCGGAGATACGACTTCGGCATACTTTGCAAAGTTACCGCAACCGTTTTTAAGGATGTGGCAGTGATCGTAGCCGTTACCCTGTCTCAGTTCGATATCGTCCGCGTCGATGTCTTTCCCCATCGCCTTGGGCGTATTGAAATCGAACGCCGTTCCTTTCACCTCTCTGAATGCGCCTTCGGGAATCATCGTGGCGTTGGTCGGCGTCATCACGTCGGAATCGATCCAAAGCACGTTATCCATAGCGGTATCCGTTCCCGCGCCGTTCAAATTGAAATACGCATGGTTGGTGAGGTTGATTGCCGTCTTCTTGTCGGAAACGGCGGTATACTCGATTTTGAGTTCCTTGTTCACGAACGTATAGACGACCTCGACTTTGAGATTACCGGGATAGTTTTCCTCTCCGTCAACGGAAAGATAAGACAGTTTCAATCCGTCTCCGACGATCTCGACGTCCCAGATTTTTTTGTCGAATCCGACTTCGCCGCCGTGCAGATGGTTTCCGCGATCGTTGCAGAAGAGCTGATACTCCGTTCCGTCAATGCTCATTTTACCGAGACCGATGCGGTTGCCGAATCTGCCGATGAGCGCGCCGAGGAATCCCCCGTTCTTTTCGTAACCCTCCACGTCGTCGTAACCGAGCACGACGTCTACGGGAGCTCCGCTTCGATCGGGAACGATAAGACTTTGAATCGTACCGCCGTAGTTCAAAATAACAACCTTGCTGTCGCCGTCCTGCATCGTGTACGCCAAAACGGTTTTGCCGTCTTTCGTTACACCGAATTCCTTTACTGTAACCATATGTTTCTCCTATTATCATCGGCTTTGCCGAAATTTTATCTGTCTACCCTTTCTGCGCCCGACGGACGAATCTTTGCGCGGAACACGTTCTCTGCGCCGAAAATTTTCGCCATGGAAGATACGTATCTCTCTTCCTCTTTTTCGGCAAGGATCGCAAGCACCGTGCCTGCAAACCCTCCGCCGTGAAGGCGAACCGCCCCGTCGCGAATGAGCCGTTTGGAAAGCTTGACGCCGAGCAAAATGGGTTGTCTGTCGCTTCCCGGAACGAAAGCGTTCTGCAAGTAAGCGACGGAACTGTCCCCCGACTCTTCCACACAACGGAGAAACTCCCCCGTATGGTTCTCTTTCAACGCGCGCGCCGCTATCTCGACCCGTCTGTTTTCATCGAAGAAATGGAACGCACGCAAGATAGCGCGTTCGGAAACGACCTTTTTGAGCCCTGCGACGCCGTCGATAAATTCCCTGTAATAGACGTGACGAAGCGCCTCTTTCCCGAAATACGCGGCGACGCTCTTCATCTCGTTTTTGATTGCAGCATAGTGTTCCGTCAAAGCGGAATGCGAACCGCCCGTATTTGTAATCACGATGGAATATCCCGGGGGAGGCGCGAGCCGTTCGGACACGGGAGAAGAGGGAACTTTGAAATCAATCAGATTCATTCCCCCGTATGCGACGCCCGATTGATCCAAAAGACCGCACGGTTTTCCGAAATACTCCGATTCCGCATATTGACCGATTGCAGCCTTGTCCACCGCGGTGAGCCGACCTTCGAGATAGAGATCGTTGAAAATCTCCGCAATCAACACCTCGAATGCGGCGGAGGACGAAACGCCTGCACCGCGGAACACGCAACTGTCCGTGTATGCGGTAAATCCTCCTAAGGTATATCCGCGGTCTGTGAGGTTCTTCGCAACGCCCTTTGCCATGGCGACACTCTTGCCGACCTCGCCCGTTTTGAGGCTGAGGTCATCGAGAGAAAAACGAATGGGGTAGAATCCTTCCGAACAGATTTCAATCATTCTGTCGCTGCGTTTTGCAACCCCCGCAATGATGTCGCAGGAAATGGCTGAAACGATGACTTTTCCGTGTTGATGGTCGGTATGATTGCCGAGGATCTCCGCTCTTCCCGACGAGGAAAAAAAGCGTTCGGGAAGAGTCCCCTTTGCTTTCATTCTTTCTTCAAGGGCAAGATACCTCTTTTCGATCGCCTGCCGATCTGCATTTTCACCATAGTAACGTTCCGCATCCATAGCATGATTATATCATATAAAAGTTTTTCTGTAAATATCTAAAATCATTTTGCGAAAAATATTTTTATGAAACGAAACACCGACTTACTCCTCGCCTTTATGCTTGCCCTCGCCCTCTTTTTCGCCCTCTGCACGGGAAAAGTATACGCTAAAACCGTAAACGTTCTGGCGGAAGAGACGGATCGGAAGGTCGTCTGTCTCACCTTCGACGACGGACCAAGCTCGCTCGTGACGCCGGTTATTTTGGATATTCTCGAAGACGAACAAGTGCCTGCCACCTTTTTTCTCGTCGGACGCCAAATCGAAGGGAGAGAAGAGATCGTAAAGAGAATGGTACGGGAAGGACATTCCATAGGCATTCACACCTTTACGCACGAATATGAAAAGATCTACGCGTCGAAGGAATCCCTTCTCAAAGACATCGAACTTACAAGGCGCAAAATCGACGCTCTGACGGGAATTTCCCCAAAGATTTACAGATTCCCGGGAGGCTCCTTTTCTATTCGGGAGGAGCTCAAATCCGCCGTAAAAGAACAAGGATATACTTATATCGACTGGAACGCCTGTTGCAGAGACGGGGAGATCAAAAATGCGTCGCCCGACCGGCTCGTTCAGGAAGCCATATCGACCTCGAAAGAAAAAAACAAAGTCATTCTTCTCTTGCACGACTCCACGACGCACAAAGCCACCGCGGATGCGTTGCCGTCCATCATCTCCTATTATCGGGAACAGGGGTACGCCTTTTCCAAACTATAAAAAAAGCGAGCTTTCGCTCGCTTTTTCTCATTGCCCCGAACAAGCTCTTCCCTGCGGATAGAGCGGAAGTTCGAAAAATCCCGTACAGACTTCATGGGAGTATTCCTGTGCGGGCGGTATGGCGCAATAACCGTAAGAGGGAACGAGAAGTTCCACTTTCATGGTAATTTTCAGAATGACCGTGATACACGCCCGAATGGAAAAGCTGTGCGTCGCCGCGTTGTACGTTCCCTCGGGAGAAACGGCTGAAACGACCGCCTTGACCTCGTAGGGCATGATGGACGGCGCGGGAACGAACAACAGAACGTCTTCCGCGACGTTGATGCTGACGTCGCTCTTACACTCCGTACCGCACGCGTCTATGTAAATAATTTCGAGGGGAATCCCCACGTTTGCCTGCACGCGGGAAAGTCCGCATTTATCGGGAACGCGGTCTACGGCAACCCCCGTAACTACGCCTTCGGAACTCGTCGAACGAGCGCTGACAAAGGTGAGGGGACAAACGGGCTTGGGTTTATCGGGTTTATCGGTCCGATTGCATTCACAATCATGTTCGCATTCATGATTATGCTCGCGTTCCGACAGGCAGACGACGTAATTTTCAAGCTGAATCTGACGGATACAAGCGTCGAATACTTTATCTACCTGAATACAGACCTTTTCCCCCAGCCCTGCCAATGCGTTGCCCGTGATGGTTCCGGGACACTTATCCGAGCGAAAATCGGAAAAAAATGACATATTTAACCTCCGTGATTGAGAAAACTCTCTGTTATATTATACGTCCTCCCCGTCTCCCCGGTGACTGAGACGGTACCATTTCGGCGCTTCCGTCCCTTTGGGAGGAAGAAGGAGAACGACGCCCTCTTTCCAACAGTCGAGTTCGTTGAGAGAGATGAGCGCATAGGGAGATACGCCGAACGCAGAACATACGTCCGAAATCGTTTGCCCCCTTTTCACAAGATACGTTTTCGAGGGAAAAAAAGTGAGGCTGTGCATGGTATAAGTTATGTTTTGTCCTCATAATTTAGACCGTATGAAAACGCTTTACCGCTCCGCCTTTTACGTAACTTTATTCTCCGTTTTACAGCGCATGCTCGGATTTCTATACCGCATCGTGCTCTCGCGCACGCTCTCTTCCGAAGGGGTGGGATTATATCAGATTGCAATCAGCGTATTCATGGTACTGCTCACCGCGTCGTCCTCGGGAATCCCCATCACCGTTTCGAGACTGCTCTCGAAGGGACGCGCGGAGGGAAAAGACGACAGAGGCGTATTATCGGCAGGACTTCTTCTCGCGCTCTCTATCACCCTTCCGACGACGCTCGTCTTATTCCTGCTGCATACGCCGTTTTCCGTCGTTTTTTCGGACAAACGCGCCGAAACGGTATTTCTTCTCCTGCTCCCGTCTCTCTCTTTTTCCGCGGCGCATACGGTTCTGCGCGGTTTCTTTTGGGGAGAGAAGGATTTTCTACCCTATTCCGTCATAGAACTCGTAGAGGAGATCGTCATGATCGTGACGGGTACGGTGCTCGTCTTTCACGTCTCCGATCCCTTTGAAGGTGCAAAGCGCGCCGCAATCGCCGTGACGGCGTCGAACGTCGTCTCGTTCTCCCTCGCATTTCTCCTGTTTTTCAAAAAAGGAGGGAAATTTTTATCTCCCAAAGGATTCATGCGACCGCTTATCTCCTCCTCAACCCCCATCACCGCCATGCGCTCGGGCGCAAGCGCGATCGATATGCTCATCGCGTTTTTCTTCCCTCTCATGCTCATGCGCCACGGAATGACGGGAACAGAAGCGCTGTCCGCATTCGGCGTACTCACGGGAATGGCGGTTCCCGTACTCTACGCGCCGTCCTCGCTCATCGGTTCGTTCGCACTCGTGCTCGTTCCCGAACTCTCGGAGCAGTATTACGGTCACGACACCGAGGCTCTGTCCGACTCCGTCCGCTCCTCGCTTTCGTTCAGCGCGCTCATTTCCTGCCTGTTTATCCCCTCGCTGTTTCTGTACGGAAAGGAGGCGGGAATCCTGCTCTTTTCCAACCGTACCAGCGGAGAGTACATCGCCTATTCCGCTTATCTGTTATTGCCCCTCTCGCTCAACATGATCTCGTCGGGACTTCTCAACTCCATGCAAGGAGAGAAATTCACGTTCGTAAGCTTTTTGATCGGATCGGTCTTTTTCGTCGGGGGAACGTTACTTCTTGCCCCCTTTATCGGCCCCTGTTCCTATCTCGTCGGCATAGGGGCGGAAGGCGTCGTAACGTCCGTTTTACAGATTGTACGATCCGTTCAAAAGAGCAAAGCGGAAATCAAACCGTTCCGCACCCTCTTTTTACCGCTTCTTCTGACCATTCCCCCCATTTTGATCGGTATCCCCCTCAAAAAAGTCCTCTTTCTGTATTTCGGAACGATTCCTGCCATCTTCATCGGCTGTATCGTTCTCCTTTCCGCCGGCATTGCGCTCTACTTTATCGCAGGCTTTTTACCGAAAGGAAAGCTCGTTTTTCCACGCGCCAAAAAGCAAGAATTACGAAAAAAACAATCGGATTTCTATTGACATACGGCAAATTTGCGTATAAAATAGATATGTAAAATATTGCGGCATAACCGCACGACAGGAGGTTAGTATGGCATATAAGACAAAAGAGTGGCGCGATTCCATGCGGCTCGTTTTGGATTATAACAACGTAACGGATAAATTCCTCGGGGAAAAGGGATTTTCCAAAAAACAGTTCAAGGATATGAAAGCAAAAGCAGACCATGCTTTTGAATTTGTTAAGCAGAATCGCGGCAAAGACGAACTCTTCATGGGTTGGACGGAACTTCCTTACAATCAGAAGGAAATCGTCGCGGACATTCTTGCGACCGCAAAGAACGTGAGAGCGAAATTCGAGAACTTCGTCGTTCTCGGAATCGGAGGCTCTGCACTCGGCCCCATCGCGATTTTCCAGGCACTTTGCCATCTTCACTACAACGAACTTCCCAAAAAGATCAGAAAAGGCCCTAAATTCTACGTCGAGGACAACGTCGATCCCGTCAGAATGAAGGAACTTTTGGACGTCGTAGATCCGGCAAAGACGTGCTTTAACGTCATTTCCAAATCGGGCGCTACTTCCGAGACGATGACGCAGTACCTCATCATCGCGGATCTTCTCAAAAAAGCAGGCGTCAATATCGCAGATAACATGATTTTCACCACCGACGCGGCGCGCGGCAACCTCAACAAGATCTCCGCCGAACTCGGCGGCATCAAGAGCTACGTTCTTCCCGACGGCGTAGGCGGAAGATTCTCCGAGCTTTGCCCCGTAGGTCTCCTTCCTGCGGCGGTACTCGGAATCGACGTCAACGGCATGCTCGCAGGCGCGGCTTACATGGACAAAATCTGCTCCAAGCGCAGCATCGATGAAAACCCCGCTCTGATGGCGGCTACCATTCAGTACATGGCAATGGAGAGCGGAAAGAACGTCGGCGTTCTGATGCCTTATTCCGACAACCTCAAATACATCTCCGACTGGTATGCTCAACTCTGGGCTGAATCCCTCGGCAAGAACAAGACGCTCGACGGACAAGATTGCAACGTGGGTCAGACCCCCGTCAAGACGCTCGGCGTAACCGACCAGCACTCTCAGGTTCAGCTCTATACCGAAGGTCCGTTCGACAAGATCGTCACGTTCCTTTCCGTAGGACACTACAAGGAAGTTTCCCCCATCGCGCACGGATGCGAGAACATCCCCGACGTCGGATTCCTCGGCGGACACACGATGGAAGAACTCATTCAGGCTGAAAACAAAGCGACCGCATTCGCGCTCACGAAGGCAGGCAGAATGAACTATACGATTACCCTTCCCGAAATCAACGCGTTCACGATCGGTCAGCTCCTCTTCCTCTTCGAGCTTCAAACGGCTTATACGGGCGCAATGCTCAACATCGACACCTTCAACCAGCCCGGCGTAGAGGCAGGCAAGAAAGCAACCTTCGCACTTCTCGGCAAAGCAGGTTACGAGGCACAGAAGGAAGAAATGGACGGCGCATACGCTCCCGACCCTAAATTCATCATCTGACATACGTTTACGAAAAAGGCTTTCCGTCACGGAAAGCCTTTTTTATGTATAAAATCGTTCGCTACGGTCAAACATTACTTCGGGTTACATAAAATACTATGAGACCCGAAAGAAAAACGAGGTGAGCTATGACCGTAAAACGTGGAGAACTGTATTATGCCGATTTAAGTCCCGTCGTGGGGAGCGAGCAGGGAGGCGTACGCCCCGTACTCATCGTGCAAAACGACATCGGGAACAAATATTCCCCCACCATCATCGCCGCCGCCGTAACGAGCAAGCTCGGAAAAGCCAAACTTCCCACGCATATCGAACTCCCGTCCGCGTTCGGACTTGCAAAAAACTCCGTCGTCCTGTTGGAACAAATTCGAACCATCGACAAAAAACGCTTAAAGGAACGCATCGGGGAACTACCCGACGCGACCATGCATAAAGTCAACCGCGCCATTTTGATTTCCCTCGGCTTTATCGTTGACAATTAAAGAGCTCTCCGAACAGGAGAGCCTTTTTAACGATGATAAAAGCCGTAGGGCGAATTTTTGCGTTTCGTGCGAACGGACATAACGTTCAGACAGTGCAACAGCATTGCGTCCGTCTCTTCCGATTCCCGTCCGCAGAGCATTTCCTCAAACAGTCTTTTTTCTTCTCCGCGCAGAGTGGACGCAAACGCGCGCATCGGATCGTTCTCCCCTGCATAGTATTCCTTCACGAACGAGACAAGCTTTTCGCGGTTTCTTTGATTCATCAGATGTTGAGATGTTTTTCCAGAAGGAACTTATCGAGGAAGGTAAATCCGACGCAGACGCCGATCTGACAGATTGTCGTGATCCAGGAACAGACCACGTCGCTTACGAAATACATATCGAAATCCGCAATCACGTCGGAACCCATCACGAGGAAAGATTGGAACACGTTGACGAGAATCGCCCAGCCGAAGAACAGACCGATCATGACGAGGAGCCTGTTTCTCTTCGCGATGGTGGATGCGACCGTAATCATCGTAAAGATGGTAATGATCGAATACGGGAGCAAAAAGACCGCCTGTATGCCGACAGAAACGAGAATTGCAACGAATTGAGGATCGCGAAGAAACGATTTGAACATCTCGAACAACATTTCAAAGTCAAATTCCACGCTGAGCTGAAAGAGGAACTCTTCCAAAAGTTCAGGGGGAAGCGCAGCAAGAAAGGTAACCACACCGGCGCCGAAAATGACGGCGTTTGCGAGAATAATGATGAGTTCCCACACGAACGCCATCAGGAACTTGGAGAGAAAAATCTCATGCGTCTTGACGGGAAGGGTGAACGTGAGATACCCCTCTTCCGTCATCGTCGTTTTATAATAGCGCACGAAGAGCAATATCTCCATGACGGCGGAAACGACGCCTATGGCAAGAACGGCAAGGAGAAGAATGAGAACGAGCGCGATTTCCATTCCCTCGGACAAATAAGTGTCTCCATTCTGCGTAAGAGAGCCGACGTTCCCCGCGATGGCGAAACAGATAAGAATCCCTGCGATGCCGAGCGCAATCAAAAGAGGAACTGCAAATTTGGAAATACCCTTAAATTCATGTTTACAAAGTTTCGAAAACATCTTTATGCCTCCTTGAGAACGTAGCGGAACAAATCTCTGAAATGCTGATCGAGAGAGACGCCGAGCTCTTCCCTCACCGTATCCGTCTTTCCCTGTTCGATGATTTTACCGCCCGAAAGGAAAACGTAATCGTCGAGCACCGCCTCCACGTCGCTGATCAGGTGGGTGGAAATGACGACAAGCGAGTCGGGAGAATAGTTTTGCAGAATGGTATTGAGTATGTAATCCCTCGCGGCGGGATCGACGCCTGCGATGGGCTCGTCGAGAAGGTATAATTTCGCCTGTCTCGCCATGACCACGATGAGTTGCACTTTTTCCTGCGTGCCCTTGGAAAGCGCCTTAAAACGCTTTTGAAGCGGAATTTCGAGCGACGCAAGCATATCCTCCGCCCTCTGTCTGTCAAAATCCGCATAGAAATCGGTAAAGAGATCGAGACACTCTTTGACGGTCATGGAAGGCGTAAAATACGTCTTATCGGGAAGGTAGGAGACGAGCGATTTCGTATTCACGCCGACGGGAATACCGTCGATGAGCGCCTCTCCCGAATCCGCCGTGAGAAGTCCCGCTAAAACTTTGATGAGCGTCGTTTTTCCGCTCCCGTTCGGACCCAAAAGTCCTACGATCCTGCCTCCGCTCAGCGTAAGGTCGATTCGGTCGAGCGCCCTTACGTCCTTATACGCCTTTGAAACGGATCTCATCTCAATCATGCTTTTCCTCCTGACATTCCAGCCATAATTTTTTCATCGTCTTTTGATCGAGCCCTAACTTTGCAAGCGTTGCCATACTTCGCTTGATTTCCTCTTTCGCGTTTTGTTCCCTCAATGCGTCGATGAAAGCAGAATCGGTCGTAACGAATCTGCCCGTAGTGCGACGCGTTTCCGTCACGCCCAACCGATCTAATTCCGCGAACGCCTTTTGCACCGTGTTCGGATTCACCGCATAGAGCATTGCAACTTCCCTCACGGGAGGCAATTCCTGCCCGGGACCGTATTCTCCTGCGCATATCTTCTGCTCGAACAGCGTAATAATCTGTCGGTAGAGCGGGATTCCCGAAGTAAAATCATATGCCATATACTAACCTCGCTTCTATTGTACTATCATTGTAATACAATAAGTCTATTTTGTCAAGAAAAATAGAAAAAAATCCGAATCGTTTGATTCGGATTTTATTTCTTTTGAAAATCGATTACATCTCGACTTTTTCGAGCAGTTTGAGGTCGATTCCCTTCTCGCCGATCTTGATGATTTCCACTTTGACCATATCGCCGACCGAAAGAACGTCGTCGACTTTCTCTACGCGCTTGCCCGTATTGAGCTTGGAAATGTGGATCATACCGTCCTTGCCGGGAGCGATTTCAACCCACGCGCCGAGCTCGGAACGGATGCGGACGACTGCGCCGATATACTGATCGCCGACTTCGGGATCGCGCGCAATGGAAGTAATGATCGCCTTCGCTCTCTCCGCCTTTGCGATGTCGCCGAAACATGCGACGCAAACGGTACCGTCGTCCTCGATGTCGATCTTGGTGCCCGTCTCTTCGATGATCTTATTGATGACCTTACCCTGCTTGCCGACAACGTCGCCGATCTTCTCGGGATCGATGGCGAAGGTGATGATCTTGGGCGCATATTCGGAGAGCTCCGCTCTGGGCGCGGGAAGAACTTCGAGCATTTTGCCGAGAATATGCTTTCTGCCTTCGTTTGCCTGCGCGATCGCTCTGCGGAGAATCGTCTCGTCGATGCCCTTGATCTTGATATCCATCTGAATCGCGGTGATACCGTTTTCCGTACCGGCAACCTTGAAATCCATATCGCCGAGGAAGTCTTCGAGTCCCTGAATATCCGTCATAATGGCGACCTTACCGCTCTCTACGTCCTTGATGAGTCCCATTGCGCAACCTGCTACGGGCGCTTTGATGGGAACGCCTGCGTCCATGAGCGCAAGGGTAGAACCGCAGACGGATGCCTGAGACGTAGAACCGTTGGAGGACATGACCTCGGAAACGAGTCTCAATGCGTAGGGGAACTCTTCGGGAGAGGGAATAACGGGAACGAGTGCTCTCTCTGCAAGCGCGCCGTGTCCGATCTCACGACGTCCGGGAGATTTGATTCCCTTCGCTTCACCCGTGGAGTAACCGGGGAAGTTATACTGATGCATATATCTCTTTTCGTCCTCTTCGTCGAGTCCGTCGAGACGCTGAACTTCACTGAGCATACCGAGCGTACAGGTAGTGAGCACCTGCGTCTGACCTCTGGTAAATACGCCCGTACCGTGTACGCGGGGAAGAACGCCTGCCTCGCACCAGATGGGACGGACTTCCGTAAGGGATCTACCGTCGGGGCGAATGCCCTTTTCGATGATCTTTGCGCGAACTTTCGCCTTGGTGATATAGTAAAGGCTGTCCTTGATTTCTCTCGTTTTGCCGGGGAATACGTCTGCAAAATGTTCGAGCACGTCCTTCTCGACTTCCGCCTGACGTTTTTCTCTCTCCTGACGATCGAACGTATCGAGCGCCCAATCGAGTTTTTCGGACGCATATTCTTTTACCGCGCCGTCGATCTCTTCGGGAATGTGATAGAGATCCATCTCTCTCTTGGGTTTACCGATTTCGGCTCTGATCTCTTCGATGAACGCGCAGATCTTTTTGATCTCTTCGTGACCGAACAAGATCGCTCCGACCATTTCGTCGTCGGAAATTTCCTTAGAACCTGCCTCGACCATCATAATCGCGTCCTTGGTACCTGCAAGGTTCAAGTTGAGCGTGCTCTTTGCTCTCTGTTCGAGGTCGGGGTTGATGACGTACTTACCGTCCACGATTCCCACGACGACGGAACCCGTAGGGCCTGCCCAAGGAATATCGGAGATATGGAGCGCGATGGAAGAAGCGATCATCGCAAGGGGTTCAGGGGAAATATCGGGTTCGACGGAAAGCGCGGTAGCGATGACGACGACGTCGTTAAACAGTCCCTTGGGGAAAAGCGGACGGAGCGGACGGTCGATGAGACGGGAAACGAGGATCGCCTTATCGGACGCTCTGCCCTCTCTCTTTTTGAAACCGCCGGGAATTTTACCGACCGCGTACATTTTTTCTTCATAGTCCACTTGAAGAGGGAAGAAATCCATTCCGTCTCTGGGTGCTGCGGACATACAAACGTTGACCATGACGGCGGTATCGCCGCAACGTACAACGCAAGAGCCGTTGGTCTGCTCCGCATATTTGCCCGTCTCCACGACGAGTTCTCTGCCGCCGACCTTAGTTCTGAATTCTCTGTAATTTTTTGTCATACTGTTCTCCTTGCCTGTTCTTGTGGTTTATCCCTGGATAAACCGAAAATTTATACCAATAAAGTGAGATTTCTCACATTATTTCAAAGAAAAAGGGCGGACGAAATCCACCCTTATCGCCTTACTTTCTGAGGCCGAGTTTTGCAACGATTGCTCTGTATCTTTCGATGTCCTTCGCTTTGAGGTATTCGAGAAGACCTCTTCTGCGTCCGACCATCTTCAAAAGACCGCGACGAGAATGGTTGTCCTGCTTGTGCTGAGCGAGGTGCTCGTTCAAGTGGTTGATCCTCTCGGTCAAAAGAGCGATCTGAACTTCGGGAGAACCGGTGTCTCCTTCATGCGTAGCGTAGGTTGCAATGACTTCTTTCTTTTCCATTTTATTATCCTCCATGGAATGCTATAAGCTTTGTACCAAGTAGAACGGCGAGTGCCCGTTAAACCTCGTACACGCAAAAACTATTTTAACATAACTTTTCTCAAATGTAAACTAAATGGAGATAAAAAGTTCCCTTTTCTTTCGGATTATTTCGTCTATTTTGCCGATGTAGGACGGAATGTCTTTCGGAGACGCGTACCGTTCGATTCTGCCCTCTCCGAACAGTTTTTTGGAGATCGCATTTGCACCGACGGCGAGGTTGTCCGTGATTTCTTCCATGACGTCCACGTTATACACGCACGCTTTCCCCTCTTTCGTCCAGCCGACGTTCTCCCAGTTGCCCGCCATTAGCTTTTGGCGGTACAGATAGTAGGGAGCGTAACCGGCGTCGGAAAGAACTTCCCTCGACTTTGCGATCATATCCCCGATGACTCCCCCTTCGAGGCGTTGCGTCTGCTCTTTGAGCTTTGCGCCCTTTTTGAGGCACAGGGTATGCACGGTGATATTGTCGGGATTGCAGGAGACGGCTTGTTCCAAAGAATAAGCAAACTCCTCTGCGGTTTCGTCCGCAAGACCTGCAATCAAATCGAGATTGACGGAGAAGGGATACTTTTTTGCAAGTTCGAACGCTTCCAGAACCTGCTTCGCCGTATGCTTTCTGCCGATCGCCTCCAACGTGGAATCGTGAAAGGATTGCGCGTTGATACAGATACGCGTGACGCCGTACTTTTCCAAAAGATCGAGTTTTTTCTCGGTAAAGACGTCGGGTCTGCCTGCCTCTACCGTGTATTCCCCTTCGAGATGATATTTTTCAATCATGCTCAAGAGCCGTTCGAGCCTCTCTTCGTTCAGGACGAGCGGCGTACCTCCGCCGACGTAGACCGATTTGACGTTCTTCAAAAAATCCTTCGCGCCGTCAAGCTCCCGTTCGAGCGCGGTAAGATAGTTGTCGAGATATTTTTCCGTATAGCGAATGTCCGCCGTGATAAACGAACAATAGGCGCATTTCGAGGGGCAGAAGGGAATACCGACGAAGAGGTCGAGACCTCCCTTGTTCGCCTCGTAGATGGGCTTTTGCGTGCCGAGCACTTCGGAAATGATGCGAATATTGTCTTTTGAAACGTCCATCTGCTCGAAGAGCGGTTCGAACGCTCTGCCTGCGGCGAGCTCGGCATAAGCGAGTTTCGTAGGTCGAATGCCCGTGAGCGCACCCCACGGCATCTTGCCGTATTTTGCGGAGAAAAAGCGGTAGAGCGCGAGCTTGGAGAATCTCTTCGCATAGCGCTTGAATTCAAGTTCGTTTGCAGGCAAAAACGAATCGGTCGAAGAAAACCGTTCTTCGCCGACGGAAAACAGATTGCGATAGACGCCGTTTTCGTATTCGAGCGTGTGATTCACGTTCTCCAGCGCCCCGAACAGCCGAACGACGTCGTACAGCTCGTTCTGTAAAAATTCATAGTTGGATACGATCATGAATAAAACTTCCTCTCGTGGGAAAGGGCGGTCGGCTCTCCGTGTCCGGGATAGACGGGATAATCCCCTTGCAGGGAAAGCAATTTTTTCAGAGAAGAAAAGAGTTGCCGCGTATCGCCCGTGGGAAGATCCGTTCTGCCGTAGCTTTCCCGAAAAAGCGTATCTCCCGTAAACAATTTGCCGTCGATGAGGTAAGCACAGCCCCCGACGGTATGCCCCGGCGTCGCGTAGACGAAGATTTTCTCTCCGAGAAGTTCTATCTCCCCCTCTCCGAACGTGAAATCGGGGGTAAACGTCTCGAAGTTCAATCCGAACCCGACGAGCGCCTTTCCGCCGATCATATAGGGCGCTTCTTCGGCGAGACACCCGACTTTCGCCCCCTGTCTTTGCAGGACGGCTACACCTCCGACGTGATCGAAGTGCGCGTGCGTCAAGAGAACGTAATCGGGCGCAACGCCGAGTTCTTTCAGTCGAGAAACGACTTTTTTCTCGCCCGGATCGACGACGATACTGCCCCGTTCGTTGGTGAGAAGATAGGTATTCGATGCAAACCCATAGGGCGTCAGCGTTTTCAATTCCATAGTTTATACCCCCGTCATACGGGAAACCTCGTAAATTCTGCGGTCCGCCTGCAATTTCCGAATGAGATCGTCCATATCCCGTTTATCCGAAAGGCGGACGGTGATTTCGACGACGGCGCGCTTATTCTTATCCATTCTGCCGTTGATCGCCATGATGGAAAGGCGCATTTCCCCCACGATACCCGAAACGATCGTGAGAATGCTCGCCTGATCGGAGCCGCAAATGCGAAGATTCGCGTTATAATATGCCTTGTCGATGTTTGCCCACGTCGCAGGAAGCAGACGGTTCACGTCCTCGTTTTTGATATTCGGACAGTTCTTTCTGTGAACGACCACACCCCTGCCTCGGGAAACGAATCCGACGATCTCGTCCCCGGGAACGGGAGAACAACAGCCTGCGAACCTGACGAGAAGTCCTTCCATGCCCTCGACGATGACGCCGCTCGGATTTCTGTCCTTCGACATATCGTGAACGATCGGCTTGGGCGTTGCGATCTTATAGTGGTCGATGAGTTTGAAAATGACCTGATTTACGCTGACGGCGCCGTAACCGATGGACGCGTACATCTCGTCGATCGAGGAAAAGGAGAGTTTTTCCGCAACCTTCGTAAAGCTCTCTTCCGTGAGAATGTCCGAAAGGTCGTATCCCCGTCTTCTCGCTTCGCCTTCGAGCATGGATTTTCCCGTACGGGCGTTTTCTTCTTTCAGATTCTTCTTGAAGAACTGTCTGATTTTACCCTTTGCGCCGCTTGATTTGACGAATTTGAGCCAATCCCAAGAAGGTCCCTTCGCGTTGGGGGAAGTGATGATTTCGACCATGTCTCCCATCTGCAAGGTAGAGTTGATGGGGACGATTTTGGAGTTTACCTTTGCGCCGATGCACTTATTTCCGACTTCGGAGTGAATGGCGTACGCAAAATCGACGGGCGTCGCGTCTACGGGGAGACTGATGACTTTTCCCTGCGGCGTAAAGACGAGCAGTTCGTCCGAAAAGAGCTCCGTTTTCATGGATTCCAAAAACTCCGTGGAGTTTTTCATGTTGCCCTGCCATTCCATGACTTCGCGGATCCAACCGAGTTTGACGTCGAGCGTGGACGATTCCGTTCTCTGTTCCTTGTATTTCCAGTGCGCCGCGATACCGTATTCGGCGGTGCGGTGCATTTCCACCGTTCTGATCTGAATTTCAAACGGTTGCCCGAACGGCGTAACGACGGTGGTATGGAGAGACTGATACATATTCGGCTTAGGCGTAGCGATGTAATCCTTAAAGCGGTGGGGCATGGGTTTCCATTTGGCATGGATTTTACCGAGCACCTCGTAACATCTGTCGACGGTCGGAACGACGACGCGGACGGCGGTCAGATCGTATATCTGATCGAGCGTCTTGCCTTGCCGTTTCATTTTTTTATAGATGGAATAGAAATGTTTGGGTCTGCCGTATACTTCGCCCTGAATGTTGCTCTCTTTGAGCATCTCGTTGATTTCCGCGACGACCGTTTGCACGAACTTATGGCGCTCGGCGAGCTTGGCGTGAATGTTCTCCGCAAGATAGAGGTACGTTTCGGGATCGAGGTATTTGAGGCACAAGTCTTCGAGTTCGACCTTGATCTGCGAGATACCCAGCCTCCCGGCAAGGGGCGCATAGATTTCAAGCGTCTCTTTCGCCATTCTCCGTTGCCGTTCTTCGGAAAGGAAATTGAGCGAACGCATATTGTGCAGACGATCGGCAAGCTTGATGATGATGACGCGGATGTCCTTTGCCATCGCGACGAAGATCTTTCTGAAATTCTCCGCTTCTTCCTCTTCGTGGGAAGTGAATTTAATCTTTTCGAGTTTGGTAACGCCCGATACGAGAAAAAGCACCTCTTCGCCGAAGTCCCTGCGAATGTCGTCCTCCGTCGCGGAAGTGTCCTCTATCACGTCGTGAAGAAGCGCCGCGGCAATCGTCGCGGAATCAAAGGACAAATCGACGAGAATTTCCGCCACCGCGCAGGGATGAATGAAATAAGGCTCGCCCGACGCACGCTTTTGGTTCTCGTGCGCTTTCTCCGCGTATTGATACGCTTTGACGAGCATTTCACGATCTGCTCCTTGATAATTTTCATAGAGTTTTTCGATTAAATCCTGCATGATTGCCTCCGAAAAAAGCGTTTATTTGCCTGCCTGAACCGCCTTTTTATAGATAGAAGAGCTGTTCAGATCGGTCTTGACGCCCCGATAGACGACGAGTTTACGTTCCTCAAATTCCACGAGTCCGAGCTCGCGGAACACCGCAATCGCAAATGCAAATTCGTAGGGATCGAATCCGAACGAAGAAGTCATGCGAATGATCTCTTCCGTATCTGCGCCGACGAGTTTTGCCGCATTGACGCGGAGATTTGCAAAAATTTCCAAAAGCGTCTCTCTGCGCGTACTGATTTGCGCGGGAAAGACGGACGCCTCGATTTCCGGATTGACGTACACTTTCTTGCCTTTGAGCCCGGCAATGTGGAAATCGGACGGAAAATCCAAAAACAGAATATTCCTGTATCCCGACAAATCGGCGTCCGCGCTCGGAGAAATGATGAGCCGGTTGGTCGGATTTTTATCGGACGGGGTAAAGAGATCGGCGCGCTTGGTCAATCCGTAACGGGAAAGGGTATCTTTGCCGGACGCGATGAGACAAGTGCCGTAAGCGCATTCCTTTTCAAGCGAACGTATTTTTTCCGCCATTTCTTGCGTGGTGAGGTATTCGGGCTCGACCTTGACTTCCTTTCCGCGCATCCGTTCGAGATGATTGACGAATACGGAAAGTTCGCTCTGTTCTCCGCTTCTGCCGTCGTAAACGATTTCCCTGACGAACCCTTTCAGATACTCTCTGCCACGGAATTTGGACAGATTGCATTCGAATACGAAGGTCTTTTCCACGTCGCTCTCGATGAGGCGCAACCACTTTGCGCCGTTAAAATACATGAGTTCGAGCGCGTCGCTGCGAATGGAGATGTGCGGAGAAAGCGGCTTGACGGGGTGCGCCTCCGTTCCTGCCGAACGAACGGCGAAGAGCGGCCTTCTGTGCCCGACGCCGAACGGCTCGAACATGGCGATCTCCCTTGCGAGCGTCATGGAAAATTTCCCCTCGGGAATCTCCACGATCGGCAACTTGGACACGAAATCGTCCGACGTATAGTGCGTGCCGATATATTCGTCGAGGGCGTTTTCGAGATTTTCGAACTGCTCCGCCATAATATTCACGCCTGCCGCCTGCGCGTGCCCTCCGAACTCGAAGATAAATTCGTCGCACGCTTTGAGCGCGTCGTAGATGTTGATCGCCTCGATGCTCCTTGCAGAGCCTTTGAGCATATCGCCGTTTTTGACGAACAACAGCGTGGGGCGATTATATTCCTCGGTCAGTCTCGCCGCGACGATGCCGATGAATCCGCTCGACCACGTTTCGCACGCGAGCATGATGACGTTTCGGTAAGCCCCCTTTTTGAGGAGCATTTCCTTTGCCTCGGCATACAGCTCGTCGCAACTTTTCTGACGCTCCGTATTATATTGATTGAGTTTCACCGCAAGCTCGAAGATCTCGCTTTCCGACTCGGACGTAAACAGATCGAGCGCCGCCCTTGCGTCCCCCATTCTGCCTGCGGCGTTGATGCGCGGCGCAATGGTGAAGGCGAGGGACTGTGCGGAAATATCCTCCTGTTTGCCGAGAAGAGCGGAAAGGCAAGGTCTGGGAGACGCGTTGATGCGCTTGATTCCCTCGGATACGATATCTCTGTTCTCTCCGAGCAGGGAAACGGAATCGGCGACGGACGCGATCGCCGCAAAGTCGAGAAGGTCGTACGACTTCTCCCCGACAAGCGCGCTGACGAGCTTAAACGCCACGCCTGCGCCGCAGAGATTGTCGTAAGGATACTCGTCCTGAATTTTCGGATTGATACAGATACAGTCGGGCAATCGTTCGGGAAGGGTATGGTGGTCGGTGACGATGACTTCCGCGCCGTTCTCACGAATGTATCTCACTTCTTTCTCGTTGGAGATGCCGCAATCAACCGTGATAAAGAGATCGGGCAAGACCTCGTCGAAGATTTTGTCGATATTGTCCACCGTGAGCCCGTACCCCTCCGCGCGTTCGGGAACGTAGAGATAGGGTTCGATTCCGAACAGTTTGAGTCCGTAGTACATGATAGAAAGCGCGCAGATGCCGTCTGCGTCATAGTCGCCGTATACCGCAACGGTGTAGCCTTCTTCTTTTGCTTCGCGCAAAAGAGCGACCGCCTCTTTCATTCCCGACATGAGAAAGGGCGAGAGAAAATTCCTCACGGACGGATGCAGGAACTTCCTGATTTTTTCGACCGTGTCCACCCCTCTCGCGTAGAGAATTTTCGTTGCGCTCAACGTAAGCCCTACCGACGCGGAGAGCTCTTTGACTTCATTCAGTTGTGATTCGTCCAAGACGAATTCGGGAACGAGTTGTTTCATAAGTTTTGAAAAAAAGAGGCGGATTTTTCCCGCCTCTTCGTTTTATTTGTTGGTATAATGCTTTTTTTCCTTGTCCTTTTCGTCCGTGACCGTTTTGAATACGGAAAGCACGGCAGGGAACGCAAACCGATAGACGAACGCCGCCGCCAAAACGGTAACGATCGCAAACAGGGCGGGCCAGACTCCCATGCGCAAAAGAGCGAGGGAAACGACAATACAGGAGACAAGCGCGATAAGCGCCGTTTTATCCGTGCTCTTTACCACGGCGGCAACCGCCTCTTCCGCAGGTACGTCATCTTTGAATTGCGTTCTCGCCTTGCCGAGAATCAGGAAAGAAAGGACGTATACAAGCGCCATTGCGAAGAATGCCGCGACGGAGACAAATTCTCCGACGGGAATACGGGAAAGTCCGGCGAGCGCAACAGTGAGCGCGGGAGCGAGCGCGCCTGCGATGAGCTGCGCAAACGCCTGCGATACGCGGTATCTGATCGCGGTATAGACGAAAGCAATCAGAGCGAGCGAACCGCCTGCGATGAGCGCGCGCCACGAATAGGTGGAAACTTCTTTCGTCTGCGTTTCATGGAAGGAGACGAAGAACGTGCCGTCGGGGAAACGGGCGGAAAGCTCCGCCTGCATTTCGTCAGATTTGTCCTCTACGTTTCCTTCGATGATAATCTCTCCGCCATACGTTGAAGTCGAAACGGAAATGGTCGTGCCGGGATAAACACTTTCACAATAATCGAGCATTTCTTCCTTCACCGTATCGTTGAGCATGACGTAGGTATCGTAGGTAACGACGACGGATTGTTTCGCCCCTCCCGTACCGGCAATGCCGAGCACGAAGGCAAGGACGAGTCCCGCTACGGAAATCACCGCGGAAAGAATGAGAGAAAGCAACGTCTTTGCTTTAAGCTTAGTCTTCATCGTCGTTATCCTCCCTCTTGAAGTTGCAGAATTTGAACGCGTTCTTTGCCTGTTGCATCATGATAACCCAGAACGCTCTCGTCAAAAGGACGGAGCAGAGCGCGGACATAACCGTACCGAACGCAAGTACGATGCCGAACATTTGCAGTTCGGTGACGCCGATGAATGCGGCGAGAAGCGCGCCGACGAGGACTGCGATATGCGCTTCCAAGGTGGGATAGAGCGCCTTGCGGTAACCGACTTTCATGGACGCCGTAATCGTCTTGCCGAGGTCGAATTCCGCCTTGACTTTACGGAATGCCGCCACGTTCGAAACGGTGAGGAGAACGGCGGAAAGCAGGATTGCGAGCAAGGTGGACGACGTGATGAAGATTCCGGGCATACAAGCGAGGAAAATAATCATCGTGAGCGCATAGATGAGGAACGCATAGAGATGCGCCGCACCGACGCCGTGATAGCGGACGAAGAATACTACGGTCATGACGAGGAAGAGCGCGGCGAGCGCAATGAGAAGAATGGTAGTCGCGTTCTCGCCGTAGGTTGCTTCCTGTTCGTATACCGTGCCGACGTTCATGGAAAGCTCGAACGTACGGCCGACGAGCGCGGATTCGATGACGACCGCAACGGCGCGCGCCTGTTCCATGGTCGTATATCCGCTGATATAGATATAGTCGGAATTCTTAATCGCCTCGTCGATGGTCATGGAAACGACGGCGTGCGAACCGATATTGAAGTAGAGCGCGTTCTTGCTGTCCGCAACGATATTGTTGGAGAGCGTGTACACTTCTTCTCTGCCCGTCTTGGTCATGCCGATCTGAACGAAAGGAGTGCGATCTCTCATCTTTGCGCTTGCGTGTTTGAAATAATCGCCGATGGGATGATACCTCGTTTCTCCGAGATCAGCCTGTCCCTCCGCAGAACCCAGAGAGAACGTACCGTTATAAGAGAAATAGTCAAACGTCGTCTGCGCATTCGTAGCGGACGCGGGAAGAGATACGGCGATGGTATAATCGTCGCGGACGGCTACGCTGTAACCTGCGATGCCGAGTTTATCGAAACGGTAGGTGATCACGTCGAGCGCCGCAGAAAAGTTCTTGTCGAACTCGTCTCCCATCTCCTCGGTTTCGAGATAAATATCTCCGTGGGCTTGATAGGACGATACGAACTCTTCCTTTTCTTTCCCTTCGAGTTGTTCGAGTCTCGTTTCATAATCCTCTTTGGAGAGTACGCCTTCGGGATAATATACGGTATAATAACTGCCCCCGAGATCGGAACCGAGTCCGACGTTGGAAAGGACGGATTTGAACTCCTTGACCGTTCCCGGAATGGGGAAGGACAAAAAGCAGACGGCGCATACGATGATAAGAACGATGGTCACGACGACCAACCATGCAGCCGATTTTTTCTTTGTCATGGATTGCCTCCTGTGATAATTGGCTCAAATTAAGAAAACTCACGTTAGATTATAGAGAAAAATCAGAATTTAGTCAAGCGGTATCGCATGAATTTTACGAGAAATTACGCTTGCTCGCTTAACTTTTTCTGTGCGAGTATGTGCATTGCGCACTCGATGCGTTTCTTCATCATTTCACAGGTCATTTCGTAAGGAACGTTGACGTCGTGATTGTAATGATAGTTGTTCGCGTTGCATCCGCCCGAGCAGATGAATTTTGCAAAACAGTTCTCGCAACCTTTTCTCGTGAAGAGGCAGGACGAAGCGAACTTCTCTCTGATCTGCCCGTTCAGCTTTCCTTCGAATACGTTGCCCATGAGGAAATCTTTGTCGCCGGCGAACTGATGGCACGGATAAATATCGCCGTTGGGCGTCACGGAAAAATATTCGTTGCCGGCTCCGCAGGCGGACACCCTCTTGGAAAGACAGGGTCCGCCTTCCAAATCGATGTTGAAGTGGAAGAAATTGAAGCCCTTGCCCTCCGCATACCGTTTGAGATACGCGTCGCACAGTCTGTCGTAGCCCTCCTTGACGGCGGGAAGATCTTCTTCCTTGATTTGAAGATCGGGAATGTCTGTAACGACGGGTTCCATGGAGATAGAGTCGAATCCGTTGTCCGCGAGGAACAAAACGTCCTTGTCGAAGTCAAGGTTTCTCGCCGTGAACGTGCCTCTGACGTAAAAATGCTTGTCGCCCCTGAGAGAAACGAATTGTTTGATTTTTTCCAGCACCACGTCGAAACTGCCCTTGCCGTTGACCGTCTTTCTGACGGCGTCGTGAATCTCCTTTCTTCCGTCAAGGCTCAAAACGACGTTTTCCATCTCCTCGTTCATGAACTTGACCGTCTCTTCGTTGAGAAGAAGGGCGTTGGTCGTCGTGGTAAAGAGAAATTTCTTGCCGAGCTTTGCCGCCTCCGCCTTTGCGTAATACACGGTTTCTTTCACGACGTCGAAGTTCATGAGGGGCTCTCCGCCGAAGAAATCCACTTCGAGCACCTTTCTTCGTCCGCTGTTTTTAAGAAGGAAGTCGATTGCCGCCTTTGCGGTTTCGAGGCTCATCTTCTCGCGGACGGAATGATAGGCGCCTTCGTCCGCAAAGCAATATCTGCAACGGAGATTGCAATCGTGGCAGATATGCAGACAGAGCGCTTTGATTTCACTGCTCTTGGGGGGATAAACGGTTACTTCTTCTTTATAGAGAAGCTGCTGTTTTACGAGCTCGGCGATATCCCCCTCGATTTCCTTGATTTTGTCGGAAGACAAATCGAGACGAATATCCTGTCCTTCTTTCGCGCGGAGATAGTCCGCGGTCTCTTTGTCGGTCATATGGAGCGCGCCGCTGCCCGTATCGTAGATATAATGGTTGTCCTGATAGTCGAAAATATGTATCATGTCGTTTCCTGTACGTCTGCAAAAAAGCCGCCGCGCACAGACGCGCGGCGGCCTTATTCGTTTCGCTTACTTTCTTTTTTCGATTTTTTCTTCTCTGGTCACTCTTTCGCAGCTCTGATTGCCGACGGTGCAGCTCGTCTTACAAGCGGACTGGCAAGTACTTCTGCATTCGCCACATCCCGTAACTTTTCTATCCATGGGTTTTGCAATCGTTTTAATCATAGTAATCATACCTCGTTTATTGATTTGTTTCATTATAACGGATATGTGGGAAAAAATCAAGTCTTTTCACGTTATTTTCTCCGTAAATTTACGCTGAGCACGCCGCAGATTGCGCCGACGATCGTTCCGAACAACAGTTCGAGCAGAAAGAAAAGATCGAAGGAGAAATTCCCCGCAAGAAAGGAAAAAACAAACTTAAAGAGCAGGGTAGAGAGAAATCCCACGATCAGACCTTTGACGATGCCCATCTCGCCGTTCAATCCGAAAAAACAGCCGAGAAACAGGGCGACGACTTTGATGACCTGATTGACGGGCGTAATGACGGCAGCGGAAAGATACGTCCATTTGAGAACGAGGGCGAAGAGAAGTTCGAGCGCAAGCGACGCGACGAGCGCGATGCCCATGCACTTCATGAGTTCGAGGATAAACTGAAAAACGCGTTTTACGGACATAAAAAACCTCCGCATTATTCTATGAGGAGGTTTTTGCGCTTATTCTGCTTTTGTTTCTTCTTCGGCTTTTGCCTCTGCCTGCGCGATCACTTCTTCCGCGGTCTCGCTCTTCTTGTCCGCTTTTGCAGGTTCTTCCGCTACCGCGTCCGTCTGATAGATTGCCTGACGGTCAAACTTGATGAAGCACTTGCCGTGCTCTTCGTCGCCCGTTTCGAGAACGAACGTCTTTTCTTCCGCGTCGACGGAAACGACGATTCCGCAGATACCGCCGATGGTCTTTACCTTATTGCCGGGGCCGACTGCGTTGAGTTTCGCCTCTTCTTTCGCCTGTCTCTTTTTATTGCTTCTGCTGCTCCACCAGAATCCTACGCCGAAGATCACGACGAGGACTGCGAGAAGAATATACTGCGTCCAGCTGTTTGCAGGCTTTGCCGCCTCTTCCAATAACATCAAAATCATATGAGTTCTCCTTATTGATTGCTTGCCCTTATTTTACATGAAATTCCAACGCTTGGCAAGCAAATTTCCATTCTATTTTTGATTTTCACTACATTTTCAAAATTGATCGCCGTACTTTTTGTAGAATTCCGTCACATAATCCCTGACGTATCCCCCGAGAATGGCTTCCCGCATTCCCCTCATGAGTTTATGCAGGAAGGTGATGTTGTGCAGGCTTAAAAGCATCGCACCCATCATCTCGTCCACGTTGATCATATGGCGAAGGTACGCCTTCGTGTAATTTTTGCAACAGTAGCAATCGCACTCTTCGTCGAGAGGTGTAAAATCTTCCTTGTATTTCCCGTTTCTGACGACCACTTTGCCGTGCGAGGTCAACGCCGTGCCGTTCCTTGCGATTCTCGTCGCAAGCACGCAATCGAACATATCGACGCCGCGGAGCGTTCCTTCGATGAGGCAATCGGGCGATCCGACGCCCATTAAGTATCTCGGAACGTCGACAGGCATCTTGTCTTTCAGAAAATCGAGATGTTCGTACATGACGGATTTCGGTTCTCCCACGGAGAGTCCGCCGATCGCGACGCCGTGTTTGATATATGGAAGACACCGCCTTAAACTCTCTTCCCTCAAATCTTGATAGAAATTGCCCTGAATGATCGGGAAAAGCGCCTGCTTCGGATTTTTATGATAGGCATAGCACCGTTCGAGCCATGCGGACGTCCGTTCCATCGCCTTTTTCGCCTGATGCCAGTCGTACCCGTATTCCGAACACTGGTCAAACTGCATGATGATATCGGAACCGAGGTTTTCCTGAATCTGCATCGCCTTTTCGGGCGTGAAGAGATGTTTCGATCCGTCAACGTGGGAACGGAAGGTAACGCCTTCGTCCTTGATGTTGTTGAGAGACGCGAGGGAAAAAACCTGAAATCCGCCGCTGTCGGTGAGAATGGGTTTGTTCCAGTTCATGAATCGATGCAATCCCCCCGCCTTCGCGATGAGCTCGTCTCCCGGGCGCATCGCAAGGTGATAGGTGTTTGCAAGAATGATCTGCGATCCCGCAATTTCCAAATCTCGGGGAAATACGCCTTTGACCGTAGCCTGCGTGCCGACGGGCATATAGACGGGCGTTTCGATATCGCCGTGAGGCGTATGAAAAATACCTGCTCTCGCGCCCGTTTCGGGATCGGTTTTCAAAAGTTCAAAGGAAAAGTACTCGTTATTCATGCTTGATCTCCGTAATATTCCCCGACAAGTTCTCTCAAAAGATCGAATCCGCAAGGACCGATATCGAGAACGAGTTGGTGAAATTCTTTCAGCTTGAATTTTTTGCCTGCGAGCTTCTCGGCGTAGCTGCGAATAGAGAGCATCTCGTATACGCCCGCGCCGTACGAGAGATATACCGTGGGAACGGTAACGAGCACGTCGTACAACTCCTGCGCCGCCTCCTCATTGAACCCCGACTGACCGAGAAAGTCGCCGAGCTCCTCTACCGTCCATCCGTAATAGTGTACCCCGATGTCGGCGAGCGCATACATCATATAGGTCAAATCGGAATCAATCTTGAATAGTTCCGTTACGACGAGATCGTATTGATTGAACTCGTAGTAGTCGAGCGCCTCGCACTCCGCATACTTCGCCCAACCCTCGGTATAGCCGGAATAATTGAACAGATTGCGAATGGGGTTGGGATTAGTCTGTTGAAAGTAAACGTGCTGATAGAGATGTCCGGGATATCCTTCGTGCGCGATGGTCATGAGCACTTCCGATCCGTTGCAGATTGCGCCGTTTACCGTAATGTTTCCGTTCAGATAGTCATCGATCGGAGGAATCACATAGTAAGCGAGCGTATTTTCCATGACTTGCGCCATTGCGTCGGACAGATATTTGACGGCATAGGTCGTATCGACGATGGCAGGGAATGCGCCGGAGAGATGTTTGGAGAAATAATCGAGGATCTCTTCGGGATCGGTCATCGCCGTAAGTCCGTAGCCGTATTCTCCGTCATAATAGTTCCAGTCGATCCATGCGTTATAGGCGTTCATATTTTTCCCGGCAAGCGAATACAATTCGTTGAGTTTATTCTCCATCTCCTTCTTCATGCCGTTATAGAGATCGTCGATCGAGCCGCCGTAACCGAGTATGCGGCGCAGCTCGTTTTCGTAGTACGCCTTGCCCGCCTCGCCGTAACCGACGAGACCGCCCTCGTTCGTGCCGTGCCCCTTCATCTTTTCAAGTTCGGTTTCGAGCCATTCGTACGCGGGAAGATAGGAATTTACGACGAGATCGTAATTCTGTCGTTTATAATCCGCTTTCGCGCTTTCGGAAAGTCCTTCGAGGGAATCGATCTTCTCGTTGCCGAGTTCGATGAGAACGCACTCCTCCCCCTCTTCGTAGATAAGCCGACACTGTTCGATGACTTCGGCGAGCGTGGCGTCGGCAAGCCCGAATCCGCCCTCGATGAGGTTCCACTCATCCTCTACGCACCACTCGAAGCATTCTTTCGTCTCGGAGATCAAGGTGAGATAATCCTGAATATCGCGCTCTATATAAATCTGATATTCGGAGAGAAGTACGACCAGATTTTGCTGTATACCGCCGTTGACGCTGAAATTCGTACCCGTATAATCGAGCTCGACGAGCGCGGAAGTACAATAGTCTTCGAGAAGTTTATAGTCGATCTGATTTTTTCTCGAAAGAGCGTCGTACTCGATCGCGTGCAAAGAATCGAGAACGCCTTCGTAATATTCGGGCTCGGTGCTTTCCGTGAACCAACTGATCTCGGAACGGGTGAAACCCTGCGCCTCGGGATCCTTATATAATTCATGAAGCAGATACGCGTTATCGCCAATCTCCTCCCTGAATACCTTGTCCGTAAGGGCGAGAAAAGCGCCGTTCGCCTGCTCCTCGCCGATATGCCAGAACGTTTTTTCTTCGGGTTCGGGCGTCGGAATAGGATCCGGAACGGGAGCGCACGCCGCGATCGTCATAACGGACGCGAGCGAAATTCCCACAATGGATGCGATTTTTTTCTTCATGGTTTTATCCTTCTTTATCATTATAGATTACAACTGTCTCTCAGGCGCACGGGCATACTCCGTTTGTCTTCAAACGGCAACGACCGAATCCGAGAGCGCAAACGCAAAAAGAGATACGGAGTTTATACGATCATCATCGCGTCGCCGAACGAGAAGAAGCGATACTTCTCGTTCACCGCCGTCTCGTAAACGGAGAGAATCTCCTCCCTCGAACAGAGTGCGGAAACGAGCATGATGAGGGTGCTTTCGGGAAGGTGGAAGTTGGTGATGAGGGCGTCCACGATCTTAAATTCGTAGGGCGGATAGATGAAGATGGAAGTATCTCCCTTCTGTGCGACGATATGCCCCTTTCTGTCCGCCGCGCTCTCCAAAGTACGGACGGACGTCGTGCCGACGGCGATGACGCGCCTGCCCTCTTCTTTCGCCTTGTTGATGATGGCGGCGGAAGATTCGCTCACTTCAAAATATTCGGTGTGCATTTTATGGTCGGTGATGACGTCCTCTTTGACGGGACGGAACGTGCCGAGCCCGACGTGTAAGAGGACGGGAGCAACCGTAACGCCCTTTTCTTTGATGCGGTCGAGAAGCTCTTTCGTAAAGTGCAGACCGGCGGTGGGTGCGGCGGCAGAGCCGTCCGTCTTACAGTATACCGTCTGGTATCTCGACTGATCTTTCAGCTTTTCCTTAATATACGGGGGAAGCGGCATCGTTCCCACACGGGAGAGAATGTCCTCGAACACGCCGTCAAATTCAAATTTAACGATCCGTTCTCCCGAATCGGTGATTCCTTCCACCGTGAGGGAAAGTTCGTCTGATACCGTAAGACGCGTTCCGATTTTACACTTTTTGCCGGGCTTGACCAGAACTTCCCAGGTATCGAGATCGTACCTTTTCAGAAGGAGCACTTCCACGATACCGCCGTTTCCCGTGGTTGCGTACATTCTCGCAGGCAATACTTTCGTATCGTTGATTACGAGAACGTCTCCCTCGCGAAGTTCGTCGTAAATATCGCGGAATACTTTATGTTCGATTTGTTTCGTCTGTCTGTCGTAAATGAGGAGACGGGAGGCGTCTCTCGGCTCGGCAGGCGTCTGCGCGATCTGTTCTTCGGGAAGATCGTAATAAAAGTCGCTTTTCAAATACATTATTCTTCGTACAGGGAAAGATTTTTCCTGATTTTGTCCGTTAAGGGGACTCCCATGTGTTCATAACCGCCTTTGAGACAGATTCTGCCTCTCGGCGTTCTTGCAATAAATCCGATTTGGAGGAGGAACGGCTCGTAAGCGTCCTCGATGGTTCTCACGTCCTCGTTGATGGTGGCGGCGAGCGTTTCCAGCCCCACGGGGCCTCCTCCGAACTTCTCGATCATGGCGCGGAGCATGGCTCTGTCCGTTCCGTCAAGTCCGAGTTCGTCTACGTCCATTCGTTTGAGGGCGTATCTCGCGTCTTGCAGACAGACCGTACCTTCGCCCTTAACGGTGGAAAAGTCTCGGACGCGCTTCAAAAATCTGTTCGCGATACGGGGCGTGCCTCGGCTTCGGGACGCGATCTCGCGCGCCGCGTCGTCGTCAATGGAAATGCCGAGCGTCCTCGCCGACCTCATGACGATCTGTTTGAGCTCGTCGGGGGTGTACATATCGAGACGGCAGATGATGCCGAATCTGTCGCGGAGCGGAGATGAAAGATTTCCGGCTTTCGTCGTCGCGCCGACCAAAGTGAAATGTTTGAGGGAAAAGCGGATATTTCTCGCGGAAGGGCCTTTGCCCACGATGATATCGAGGGCGTAATCTTCCATCGCGGAATAGAGAATTTCCTCTACGTTGTGGTTGAGCCTGTGAATTTCGTCGATAAAGAGAACGTCTCCCTCGTTGAGATTCGTGAGAATTGCCGCAAGGTCGCCCGACCGTTCGATGGCGGGGCCGCTGGTCATTTTGATCTGCGTATCGAGCTCGTTTGCGATGATGTGCGCAAGCGTCGTCTTTCCGAGCCCCGGAGGCCCGTACAAAAGGACGTGGTCGAGCGCCTCGCCCCTGTCCCTCGCGGCTTTGATATAAACCTTCAAGTTCTCTTTGACGCTCTTCTGCCCGATGTAGTCGTCCATGACTTTGGGACGAAGCACGTTTTCTTCGGTATCGAATTCACTTTTCGTACTCATGACGAGCCTTTCGTCATACTCGCCGTAACCGTCGTCGAACATACTGCCTCCTTACATGGATCTGAGCGCGAACATGATGACTTCCTCGACCCCGTTCGCCCCCGCATTCTTTGCTTTTTTCACGCCGACGAGCGCCTCCGCCCTCGTAAAGCCGAGAGACATGAGCGCGGCAACCGCGTCGTCGTCCTGTTCCCCGGGAAGCTCGATTCCCTCGCTTTCATTTCCCGTACCCGAGATCCCCATCTTCTCTTTGAGTTCGAGCACGAGGCGCTCCGCCGTCTTTTTGCCGAGCCCCTTGACGCTGCAGAGCTTTTTCACGTTTCCCGTCGCGATGGCGGAAACCACGTCGACGGGAGAGAGTTGAGATAAAATGCCGATTCCCATCTTCGGGCCGACGCCCGAAACGGAAATGAGTTGCAGAAAGAGATTTTTCTCCTCGACGGAAGAAAATCCGAACAGAGACACCCCGTCCTCTCTCACCTGCATGTATGTATATACCGCACCCGTCGTCTTTCCCGAAACGCAGTCGTGCGCGGAGCCGGACAAGAGCACTTCGTAACCGACGCCGTTGACTTCGATGATACAGGAATCGAGCGTGCAATGAAGAATATTTCCTTTGAGATAGGCGATCATGATTTCTCCTTAAATGTGGAACTGCGTATTGAATCTTGCCGTGTGCGCGTGCGTGAGCGCGACGGAAAGCGCGTCGGCTGCGTCATCGGGACGGGGAACGCTTTTGAGTCCGAGAATGGACGTGACCACCCTCTGTATCTGCTGTTTGTCCGCCTTTCCGTACCCCGTGAGCGCCTGCTTGATCTGCATGGGGGTATATTCGAAGAGTTTGCCCACCTTTTTGATACATGCGAGCAAGATCACTCCCCTTGCATGCGCGACGGGAATGCCCGTGGTGATATTCTTCGTAAAAAAGAGTTCTTCGATGGCGACCTCTTCGGGATCGTATTTGTCGAGGATTTTATTGACGCCCTCTTCGAGCATGGCGAGCCGAACGGGAAGCCCCTCTTCCTTGGGGGTGAGAACGACGCCGTAATCGATCGCGCGACAGTTGCCGTTTCTGTTTTTTTCCAAAATTCCGTAGCCCATCGTCGCAAGACCGGGGTCGATTCCCAAAATTATCACGATGAATTCCTCTCAGCCGCCTCAAATAACTTGATAAATCTTAAAAAAGGCTGTAAAATATCATTATCTATTGTATCGGATTGCGCCGAATAAGTCAAGCGCAAACGGAAGGAAAAGACTATGAAATTATGGGAAGGAAGATTCGATAAACCCACCGCGCCCGACGCGGACGTGTTCAACGAATCGTTATCGTTCGACAAAAAATTATACCGCGCGGACATTACCGCGTCCGTCGCGCACGCGACCATGCTCGGAAAATGCAACGTCATCTCCGAAGAAGAAAGCAATGCCATCGTGGAAGGATTGAACTCCATTCTCTCCGACGTGGAAGAGGGTAAGCTCGAAATCACGGGCTATGAGGACATTCACTCCTTCGTGGAAAACGTGCTCGTTTCCCGTATCGGAGACGCGGGAAAGAAACTGCACACCGCGAGATCGAGAAACGATCAGGTCGCGACCGATTTCCGCATTTACGTTCGGGAAAGCGCGTTGCAGGTCAAGAGCGCCGTGCGTTCCCTCATCGAATCTCTCCTCGCGCTCGCCAAAGACCACTTTGACGACGTGATGCCCGGCTACACCCATCTGCGCAAGGCGCAGCCCGTCTGCGTATCGCAATTTTTCAACGCGTATGCGGAAATGTTCCTGCGCGATATGGACAGATTGAACCACGTCTACAAAGAGGCGAACGTGATGCCGCTCGGAAGCGGAGCGCTTGCAGGCACGTCCTATCCCGTAGACAGAACGATCACGATGGAGCTGCTCGGATTCGACGGCATGACGAACTGTTCGCTCGACGGCGTATCGGACAGAGATTTCGTGGCGGAGTACCTCTTCGCCTGCTCCATGATCATGGCGCACCTTTCCCGTCTGTGCGAGGATACCATTCTCTATACCACGGAAGAATTCGGCTTTATCGAGATTGCGGACGCATACTCGACGGGCTCTTCCATCATGCCTCAAAAGAAAAATCCCGATATTCCCGAACTCGTCAGGGGAAAGACGGGCAGAGTGTACGGTCATCTGATGGGACTTCTCACCACCGTCAAGGGAATCCCCCTTGCTTACAACAAAGATTTGCAAGAGGACAAGGAGTGTCTCTTCGACACGGAGACCACCGTCCTTCGCTGCGTGGGAATTTATGCGGAAATGCTGAAAAACATTACGCTTAAATCGAAACGCATGGAAGAGGCGGCAGGGAGCGAATTTACCACCGCGACCGATATTGCCGACTACCTCGCGAAACGGGGCGTTCCTTTCCGCAACGCGCACGCCGTTACGGGAAAAATCGTGCGCCATTGCATCGAGCAGAACAAGACGTTCCTCGACCTGACCGTAGAGGACTATAAGACCTTTTCCCCCATCTTCGAAGAGGATATTCTCTCTATCGTCGACGCGAGAAATTCCGCAAACAGCCGCATCGTAACGGGAGGAAGTTCGTCCTCTTCCGCGAGAGCGACCGTCGCGTCCATCGAAGAACGGCTTAAAACGCTATAAGATACGGACTTTCCTCGTTACCGTTTTTCAAAAGCATACCCAAAACGCCACGGATCCGAAATCGGATCCGTGCAATTCGTTTCAAGGAGTTCAGAATGGACAAGAGAAAACACAGAACGCAGAAACTCATTAAGGAAGCGTTTTCCTCCCTCATCATCGAAAAACGCTATTCGGCCATCACCGTTCAGGACATTTTAGACGCAGCCGAAATCGGACGCGCCACGTTTTACGCGCACTTCAAATCGAAAGAAGAGGTGCTCGACAGCATATGCGCCGATATTTTCGAACACGTTACTTCTTCGTATCTCTCTGCGGAGCGGTATCACGACTTTTCCAACCACTCCGATTTCAGCCATCACGTCACGCATATGCTCTGCCACTTCAAAGAGGATAAGGACGTGCTCAAAGGGATTTTGGCATCCGAAGGACACGACGTATTTTTACAGGACATGAAACGGCATCTGTTCGTCTTTATCGAGGACGGACTCCGCTTATACCCCGAAACGGACGTTCCGGAGGGACTGCTGAAAAACCATCTCGTTACCTCGCTCATAGAAACCGTGCTCTGGTGGATCGCGGAAAATGATTGCACACTGTCCGCAGAGGTCATGACAAAGCACTATTTCTCGCTTGTGTTGAGATGAGCCATACACAAAACACCCCGAAAGTCAATCCTTTCGGGGTGCATTCGTTCTATTAAACTTCCGCTCTTACTCTGCGAAGAAGATCGGGATTTCCGACGATTCTGCCGCCGCCGAGAATGACGGACATCTGAGGTTCGTCCCCGACGTGAACTTCCATTTGCAGATGCTCTTCAAAGTATTCGCGGATTCCGGCAAGTTTTGCCATACCGCCCGTGAGAAGAATGCCGTTTTTACGAATGACGGCGGACACTTCCGCAGGGAGCTTGCCGAGCACGAGGAGCGCATACTCGATCACCTTATCGACGTGCGTTTGCAGGGGGAAGAAAAGATTGGGAGCGTAGACGACCTTGGAGCAAGGCTTTCCGCTCGCGATGTCTCTGCCGTTGACGATCATACTTTGGTTGTCCGTATCGTAGAGACTGCCGACGTTGACTTTCACGCTCTCGCTCGTCAAAGAGCCGATTTTAATGCCGTAAAGATCGGCGATATGGTCGATGATATGTACGTCGATGGAACCTCCGCCGACGTTCATGGAAATTCCCGCGATGATTCCGTCGGAAGAGAATGCGGCGATATCCGTCACGCCGTGTCCGATGTCGATGCAGAACGCAGGCTCGTATACCGTGAAGGGAACGTCGTCTCCGAGCCCTGCGAGAATGGGGCTTTCCACGAAAGAGACTTTACGGAGCGCGCAACCCGACGCGATTTTCTGATAGAGCGCTTTTTGCCCTGCGTCGAAACCGCAATGCACGCAGAACACAGCCTCCGCGCCGCTCTTGACGCCCGCTTTATACAGGAAGTGATTGAGCATGGTGGTGGCGAGCTTTTCGTTGACGATCTCCCCCTCGAATACGGGGAACACGGTCGTCGTATAATCGGACGTCTTGCCGATGAGCTGTTTCGCGTCCTTTCCGATCGCTTTAACGGTGGAATCGGCGGTATTGACCGCCACGCAGGAAGGTTCGACGAGGACGATGCCGCTGCCGATTTTATAAATTTTGGTCACGGAAGATCCGAGATCGATTGCAATTTTATTCATGGAATATTACCTCCGGAAAATCTTTGATGAGTTCGAGGGGAAGTCCGACCACGTTGGAGTAACTCCCTTCATAAGAGAACACGATACCCTCGTCCTGTATGCCGTACGCTCCTGCCTTGTCCATGGGCGAACCCGTGGCGACGTAGGCGTCGATTTGTTCTTCTGTGAGGGCGGAAATCCTCACTTTCGTTTCGTCGTATGCGACGGTTTCTACGCCGCCCCGAATTACGCACACGCCCGTGTATACGCTGTGCTCCTTTCCCGCAAGGGCTCTGAGCATTTCCTTTGCGTGCTCTTCGGACTTCGGCTTTCCGAGCACGACGCCGCCGAGCACGACCACGGTATCCGCGCCGAGCACGGTCGCATCGGGATAACGGGAATATACTTCTTCCGCTTTTCTTGCCGAAAGACGCATGACGAGCTGTTCGGGTTTTTCCTCTTCGATCGTCTCGTCCGCAGACGAAGGAATTACCTCAAACTTAGAAATCAGGGAAGAGAGCAATTCTCTTCTGCGCGGAGACGCGCTTGCCAAAATAAACATACCGACCTGTTGAAAGCACAACCGTAAGACAGTTGTGCTTTTTTCATAAATTAAAGGATTTCGAGATTTTTTCTGAACGCGCGCTTAAATTCAAGACTTGCTTCCATCGCGTCTCTGATCTCCAAAGTGACGTCCCCTTCCACTTCCGTCTTCATGATAACGGAATCTCCGAGCACGTCGCAGTTGATGCTCTTGATGCATGACGACATAGATCTGTCGAGGCTCTCTGCGATGCGCAGCATGACGCCGAGTTTTTTCACCGCGTCGAGATCCTCTTCTAAAACAATGTCCTTATACTTTGCCCATTCCGCCTGATTGAAGTCGTCTTTCTTGTGCTGTCCCGCAACGAATGCGGCGAGCACGATCTCGCGATGCGTCGCGCCGTACAGCGTGGAATTGAGGATCATGTACTGACTGTGTTTGGGATGATCGTAGTACTTCATTCTCAGTCCGCAATCATGTAAGCTTGCCGCGATCTTCAAAACTTTGAGATACTGACGGGGGAATTTATGCAGGACGCGGAGCTGTTTGAAGAGCTGAACGCTCAGATATACCACTTGTTCGACATGTCTCTCGTTCTCGCCGTAATATTTGACGAGGGAAAGAAGAGAATAGCTGAGCACGTCGGAAAGAGGCTTTTCGACGGTGGAGGGCAACGCCTGATTGAACATGATACCCTCGCGGAGCCCCGCGCTGGAAATCGAAAAGCTTTCGAGCCCCGTATACTTCATGAACGCGTGCATGACGGCGAGCGCCGCAGGCAGAATGTCTGCGCGGCTTGCGGAGATTCCCTTGATCTTCTTTCTCTTCTCGACGTCGAGGACTTTCACGGTATTGTTGATATATTCGAAATCCTCCGCGTTGATGGCGTAATTATGCACGATGTCCAGGGGATACTTTTTGATCATCTTGCTGATTTTGAAGAGACTTCTGAACGAACCGCCCACGCCGATCATCTGTACGTCGGGATCCATCTCTTTGAGCCAGGTAATCTTTTCGATCTGTTCCAAGAAGAATGCTTCCACCTTGTCGGCGATCTCTTCGGGCTTTACGTCCTCCCCTGCGAACATATCTGTGAGCGTCACCGCGCCGAACGGCAGAGTTTCGTAAAAGAGAATGTTTCTTCTGTTGTAATAAACGATCTTCGTACTTCCGCCGCCGATTTCCAAGATGACGCCCTTAGGAACGTCCATCGTGTTGATGACGCCGCGATAGACGTACAGCGCCTCGTCCTCTGCGGAAAGGACGGAAATGCGGATTCCCACGGTCGCCTGAATTTCATCGAGAAAAGACCGCTGGTTCTTTGCCCGACGGACTGCCGCGGTCGCCACTGCGATGATACGGGTAACGCCGTTCGCGTCGCAGAGCTTTTTGAACATTTTAAGCGTTTTGATCGTTTCGGCAACTCTCTGCGGCTTCAAAAAACCGTCCCGTTCCATATCCTGACCGAGACGTACCGTTTCTTTGAGTTCTTCCGCCACCATAAAAAAACCATCTGCGAACAAATTGACGATCACGAGACGGGCGGAATTTGATCCTAAATCAATAATGCCGATTTTTTCCATTTGCTGATACCTCATGTGCCGTTTGCACATCTAAAAATACTCTATAAAACTGGGCATGTCCATTTTAACATAGGTTTCCCCGTTTGTCCATACCTTTTTTGAAAATTTCCGCCCGAAAATTAAAAAAGAAGGATCAGTCCTTCTTTTCATCTTTCTTATTTTGCAGTGAAAGGAGCAGAGTCGTAAGTTCCCGAAAGGAAGAAACGACGTAAGTTGCCCCCGCGCGTTCGAGTTCTCCCTCTTCGGCGTATCCTGTCAGAATACCGATACAGGGAAGAGAGCATGCTTTCGCCCCTTCTGCGTCGTGTTTTCTGTCTCCGACCATGACGCAATCTTCTTTTTCCGCGCCAAGGAGCCTCATCGCCTCTTCGATGACGAGCGTCTTGCTGTTGAGAGAGCCGTCAAGTCCGCTTCCAACGACCGCGTCCATGTACTTCGTCATGCCGAATTTATCGAGGATCTTATCGACGAAGGGCTTGGGTTTGGAAGATGCGACCGCCATTCGAAACCCCGCTTTTTTGAGCTCGTCCAGCATGGGAAGAACGCCGTCCAAAGGAATATTCTCCGCCCAGCCGACCGAGCCGTAGCGTTCGCGATACTTGCGAACGGCGAAACCGATTCTGTCCTCGGGAAGATGGTATATCTCCGAAAAAGAATAGGTGAGGGGAGGCCCGATGCAGGAACGGAGTTTTTGGGGATCGTCGTCGAACACTTGACACTGTTCGAGCGCGTATAGAATGCTTTTCGTGATGCCTTCGTAGGGATCGGTCAAGGTGCCGTCCAAATCAAACAAGATGGTATTCATGATTCTATTTTATCCGATTTTTTTCGTTTTGTAAACTGTATCACCGCCAAAATCATCAAAAAAGCGCCGAATAATCTCTTTAATTTCACACCGTCGAGAAAAGACGCGATCAGGCTCCCTATAACGGAAAAGAGAAGCGCCGGAACCGCATAGAACGTCGCCCGTTTCTTTTTCAGAAGTCCCCGTTTTTCGTAACTGATCAGGGAGACGAGGGCGAGCGGCAAAAACGAAAGGAGATTGATTCCCTGCGCCGCATGCTGTTCCACCCCGACGAGCCGAAGCAGAGGAATGAGCACCGTTCCCCCTCCCATGCCCATACCGCCCGGAATTCCGCCGATGACTCCGATGAGAACATAGAGATAAAAGATCAAAGGAGCATCCACGCTCCCGCAAGAAACATGAGCGCCGAAAAGGCGTACCCCACCAAGTCTGACGCGAGCGCGCACAAAAGGCGCGTTCCGAGATACGCTCCGAGCGTACTGCCCAGCGCGACGGGAACAAACACGCTCGGGGCAAGGCGTTGCTTCCAAAGATACACGGCGAGCGCGGCTATGCTGATGGGAAGAATGACTAAAATTGCCGTGGCGTGCGCCTCTTTCACGTCCAGTTCCCGTTCGAGAAGAGGAACGACGATCATTCCGCCTCCGCCGCCGAACAGACCGTTTATCAGTCCCGTCAAACCGCCTCCGAGTACTTTCCCCGATTTCTCCCAACCTTTTTGCATTTCCTTTCGTTCCCCTTTTTCCCATAGTTTTTGTATCTCCCTCAAAAAATATCACGAAATATTTTGGAAAAACGAACGCTTATTAGTTGCAAAAAAGGCGAATTTATATTACAATAGGAAAAGTTATAAGTATAAGTTTGCCTATATCAAAAAAACATACAAGGTAGCAGATATGACACGAAAAAAAGTTGCATTTTCCAAGGCACACAGGGTAGCGACGGTCGTCCTTTCTTCCGTTTTGTTCTGTATGCCCGTCGTCATGCTCGGCGGCTGTTCTTCGGAGGAAGACACGAACAAAGACTCGACGACCACGCAGACGGACACCCAACGGATCGCCAACGCGAATTTTGAATACTTTGAGAAGAACGACGGCAAGAACGCGATCATCACGAGCATAGACGGCTGGTCGAAATCGGTCGGTTTATCCGCGTCGGGAGACAGCGCGTCCTCCTCGATTCGCGCCTCGGGCATCGTCGATACGAACAAGAGCGCATGGGAAAACCTTACCGCCTCTTCCGTCGTCCTGACGGACGAAAACGTGGACGCGGAATGGGACAACTCATCCGTATTCGACCGCCTCACTTACTATAAAAAGTACTCCGTCGATTCTACATCCGATTACGAAAACTACGTTCCCTATAACGTCACGATCGACGACGTTCCTTCCTGCGAGAATCCCGGAACGCACGATTATAACGCGACCGAGGATCGGGACGAGGATACCAACGTTCTGATGCTGCACAACTACCGTTCGGACAGATACGGCACGGCGCAGAAATACACCTCTTCCACCACCGTCAACCTGACCGCAGGCACGAGCGCAAAGCTCTCCGTCTGGGTAAAAACTTCCGATCTGACCTTCAACGGCGGCACGGAAGTAAACGGCAACAGGGGCGCTTACATCTCCGTTTCGCAGACGTTTTCGGGCTATACCTTGGAGCCTCTTCTCATTCAGAACATCGACACTTCTTCCGTCACCGAGAACAACGGCTGGAAGCTGTATACCATGTATCTGAAAGGAAACGACCTCAGCGATACCACGTTCCAGATGACCTTGGGTCTCGGGCAGGGCGGCGGAAGCGACAAATTCGGGTATGTAGAAGGATATGCGTTCTTCGACGACGTTTCCTATGAAATTCTGACCAACGAGGAATACGATGCATATACCGAGGGCGTAGATACCGTTTATGTCTCCGAAAAGACGGAAATGAGAACGTTCGACGCGGACAAAACAGACAAGACTGTATTTGCGTCCGACCTCTCTTTTGAAAGAACGAAGCTTTCCTCTCAAAGCGTTTCGTTTGCGCCCACCAAGGAAAAGTCCGGCACGGTATATTATACCTCCGTTCCCGACGGCGTAAACAACGTATACAAGGGACTTTCCCTCGACACGGCAAGCGACACGTTCAAATCGGCAAAGTGGAACGATCTGATCGCGTCGGGCGGAAACGTTTACTTCGATCAATTCGTCAAGGACAATCAGGTTTATCCTTTCGATAACGAAAGAACCATTCTTCTCCTTTCCGCAGGCGGCGGCGCTTACACCGCGAGCGTAACCGCTCCCTCGTTCACGTTGCAGGCAAACACGAAGGCAATCCTTTCCTTCTACGTCAAAACTTCCAAGCTCAACGGATATACGGGCGCAAGCGCGACCATCGTTGACGGCGAAGAGAGAACGACCATCGCGGCATTCGACAGCACGACCGTAGCGACGGTAGATACCGACAACGAAAAGGATATTTTCGCCGGTTGGGTAAGATGCACGTTCCTCATTCAGAACGAGACGAAGAGTTCTAAGACCTTCTCTTTGGAACTTTCTTACGGTCCCACTTCCATCGTAGGAACGACGAACGCAAGTTACCTTCCCGGATATGCGGCGTTCACGAACCTCACGTTCGACGAGGTGGACGACGAAAGATTCGCGTCCGTTCCCACCGGAACCTACTGCTCGTCCGTATCTCTTTTCAACAACACCAAAACGTCTTCCGCTTCGGGATTCGACGACGTAGACTATTCCGACGAAACTTCCATCGAAAACGGACTTGCGATTCCCAAGAACTATACGGGCGTCGAGGGCGGCAGCTCCTACGTCGGCGGAGAAGATTACTGCTATGCGAACTCCAACGAGAACGCAGGTCTCCTCAACAAGAACTACGCAAACGCCTACTGGAACAACAACGAAACGTGGATGTCCTCTTTCTTGAAGATCGCGTCCGCGAACGACGTTTCCCTGACGAACGCGCTCAATGCAGATAACTGGTGGAACAAAATCATCGGATCGGCAAACCAGCCTCTTCTCATCGTCAACACGATCGAACAGGCTTACGGATATATCGGTTCCGTTCAGGCGCTTTCCGCAAACAGCTATACCGCAGTTTCCGTGAGAGTCAAGGTTTCCGAAGGCGCGATCGCTTACGTATACCTTATGGACGCGTCTTCGCTCTCCGACGGTTACAACACGCCTCTGACGATTTCTACTCCCAACGTCTCTTACTGGTACGACGATGACAACAACGTATGTTCGGTAGATCCTTCTTCCGACGACTTCAACGAAAAGACGGACGTCGTATATCTCTATAACAACAACGACGATTCTCTTCCCGTCAACAGCCTTTACAAGAGAGCGGACGGTGCGGACGACAAGAACTACGCGAACCTTTCAAATTACGAAAAAGACGAAGACGGCAACCTCGTCACCGAGGCAGGAACGGTTGCGTTCTGGTTCCACGACGGCGAGTACTATGCGCACTACAATGAGGATAAGGACGTTTACTCCGTTCCCGTATCCGATTTCGATCACGCGTACGCAAGATACACCGCTCAGGCAAAGGAATGCGTGACCGTCATCGACGGAAACGATCCTACCCTTGCAAACAAGTGGATCACGGTCAACTTCTTCATTCATACGGCGGCAGACTCGAAGAACTACCGTCTCGAAGTGTTCAGCGGCTCTCGCGACGGTTCCGTCAAGAGCGCAAAGGACAGCTACGTTTTATTCGACAGCGTTTCCGCTCCTTCCCTCTCTTCGAACTATGCAGGACTGCTTGCTGACGCGATCGAATCCATTCAGGAAAACGCTCCCGCCGATTACAAGGAAGACGACGTAAAGTGGTATGAGAATGCGATCTACTACACCTACTCCTTCCACGACGACGCAAGCTATCTCCGTTACGACGAGGCAAACGACGCCGACGACGTAGGCGACAGATATACCGACTATACGCAGTCCTCCTATTCCGAAACGGTCGCTTACCTGTACTACGAGGACAGAACGACGGATCCCGAGAACTACTCCTTCTCCGCGTTCGTCGACTATTCCCCCATCGACGTAACCGTTCCCGCGTCCGAAGTTGACACGGATGACGACGTTGAGGAAGAAGAGAAAGTAGAACCTGCTTACAACGTATGGCTTCTCGCATCTTCCATCATTCTCGCAGTCGTGCTCTTTGCGGTAGCGATTATTCTTGCGGTGAGAAAGATCATGAAGAAGGTCAGAATCAACAAGATTCACGCGACCAACGCTTACGTAGCCGTAGAACGCAAAAAGAAACATTATAAAAAGACTTTGAAACTCAAAGACGAATAAGAAAAAAGGCTCGTGTGAAACGAGCCTTTTTCATGCGCCGAAGCGGACGCAATCTTTTATTCCGTTTGATATGAAAAAACTCCGCGATGCGGAGTTTTCTATTCAAATAATCAGATGCGTAATCCTTTCGGAATATGGTTCTTTACCGTTCCGTTCACGCGCTTTCCGAGCCCTACGGGAAATCCCTTACAGGCGACCACGCACCAACCGTTTTCCCCCTCGCTTTCGACCGTCTCGCCACGGAGATAGGCAACCGCCTCGCGCTCGTCTATATCCGCCCTCAGGCAGAACTCGTCCGCACGGTAAGAGATCGCAAAGGAATGCTCGGGTTCGAACCTTCCCTTGACGAACGTTCCTAAGGGAACGCCTGCGCGGAGCACTTTGCATCCCGACAGAGAAAAACAATCTTCGGGCAGGGAACATAATCTATCCCCGAACAGGAACAGACGCTCCTCTTTTCCCTTGAAAAACTTGCGTTCGAACTCGCGGTAAACGGTTTCTTCGCGCTTGCCGATTCCCGTCTTTTCAAGTTTGGGTTCGCTTCGTTCCCCCTGCGTTTTATGGAGTTTTGCAACGTAATGTCCCTCCCCCTTCACGCGATGCGGATAGAGCTTGTGTTCTTCCAGAAGCTCGAACTCGGGGTGGAGAGAGAGAAAACGGCGTATCTGTCCTTCGTCCTCTTCCTCGGAGAACGTGCAGGTGGAGTACACCAAAACGCCGTCTCCCGCAAGGAGCGTACACGCGCTTTCGAGAATTTCCGCCTGTCTCAACGCGCACATTTTGACGTTCTCTTCGCTCCATTCCGAGATTGCGTTCTCTTCCTTTTTGAACATTCCCTCGCCCGAACAGGGCGCGTCTACCAAAACCCGATCGAAATACGCGGGCAGTTTTTTCGCAAGCTCGCGCGGATCGTGATTCGTCACGACGGCGTTGCGAATTCCCATTCGCTCCACGTTTCTCGCAAGAATCTTTGCGCGGTCGGATACCTTTTCGTTGAGCACGGCGATTCCCGTTCCGTTCATACGGATCGCCGCCTGCGTGCCCTTACCGCCGGGCGCGGAACAGAGGTCGAGAAAACGATGCCCCTCTTTCAAATCGAGAAGAGGTACGGCGCTCATCGCGGAAGGCTCCTGCGAATAGAAAAGCCCCATCGCGTGCCAGATATTCTTTCCGACCTTTTCTTCCTGCGTGTAATATCCCGTCTCTTCCCAGGGAACAGACCCCGTGAGCGGAAACGGACAGAGCGTTTCGAAGGTTTCTCTCGTCACTTTCAGGGGATTAAACCGCACGCCCTTTACGGCAGGCAAGTCGTAACTTTGAAAAAATGCCTCGCAGTCGGGCATTTTCTCCATTCGTTTGACAAATTCAAGAGGTAAATTCATAAAAGTTCCATAAAATCCTGCAAGGTAATCGCGTCAATCTCCGCGCTCTCCATCGCCCTTTTGATCTTTTCGCCCGTTTCGTTTTCCAAGCTGACGTACACGTTACACTCCGAAAACGTCGTATACGTTCCGCCGCGCGCATAAATTTCATCGAGGAGACCTTTGGAACGGTCGATATCTTCTTCCAGCAAACGAGAAAAACAGAATGCTTTCCCGACGAGCGGACCTTCCATTCTCCGTTTTTTCTTTCTGCCCTTTTTGTTGAGGTAACGGAAAAACTCATCGTGCCGTTTGGCGCGCTCCGCCTTTTTGCGGTGTACTTCTCTTTTCCATTCGATCTCCGCCCTCGTCGTAGGCGTGCCGTAAACGTAGTTTTCGATCTTCCCGAGGCGCATTCCGTACTTTATCAGAAGCTCTGAAAGAGAGACTTGCTCTTCCTTGCAGAGCGCCTCCGCGATTCGCATGGTCGCATAGGCGTCGTCCACGGCGCGGTGGGGCGTGAACTCGACGCCCATATTTTCTATGACCGTTTCCAGACCCGGTTGCCGCTCGAACGAATTTTGCCTCGTCATGAACAGGAGCTGCGTGTCCGCATACGAGAACGTAAACGAGGGCAGACGGTAACGCTCCGTTTCGAGACAGAGGTATTTGACGTCGTTCGTCACGGCGTGCCCCACGACGAGATCCGCCCCTTCGAGAAGCGCTTTGATTTCGGGATAAATCCTTTCGAACGTAGGGCAACCCGAAAAAGAACGGTACTCGTAAGGAAGGACGAGTCCTCGCTCCCCCTTTCTGTCCGTCAGATGAAATCCGCCCCTCGGATTGATCAAAATATCCCTCTGCTCGACGATTCTGAACGCTTCGTCCGTCACGACGTAGCCGAAGGCACATATTTTCGCGCTCGTCTTGGAGACGGACGCACATTCGATATCAAAAAATACAACTCTCATTCACTCTCAAAAAATGACCGCCCTCGCGGTCATTTTTACATTTTACTTTTTGGGATAGATTACTTTCGTTCCGCCCATGTAAGGCAAGAGAACGTCGGGAATGGTAACGGAACCGTCCGCTTGCAGGTGATTCTCGACAAATGCGATGAGCATTCTGGGAGGCGCGACGACAGTATTGTTGAGCGTGTGCGCAAGCTTGTTTTGTCCGTCCTTATCCTTATATTTAATGGAAAGGCGTCTCGCCTGCGCGTCGGTCAGGTTGGAACAGCTTCCCACTTCGAAGTACTTCTGCTGACGGGGAGACCACGCCTCTACGTCGCAGCTCTTATATTTGAGGTCTGCGAGATCGCCCGAGCAGCATCCGAGCTGACGGACGGGAATCTCCATGGAACGGAAGAGCTCTACGGTGTATTGCCAGAGCTTTTCATACCACTCTGCGGACTGTTCGGGTTTGCAGATGACGATCATCTCCTGCTTTTCGAACTGATGAATACGGTAGATTCCCCTCTCTTCGAGACCGTGCGCGCCCTTTTCCTTTCTGAAACAGGGAGAATACGAGGTGAGCGTCAGAGGAAGCTTGCTCTCGTCGATGATCTGCCCCATGAATCTGCCGATCATGGAGTGTTCGCTCGTACCGATGAGATAGAGATCCTCTCCCTCGATTTTGTACATCATGCCTTCCATCTCTTCAAAGCTCATGACTCCGCTGACGACGTTTCCGTGAATCATGAAGGGAGGAATGACGTAAGTGAATCCCTTATCGATCATGAAATCGCGCGCATAGGTCAGTACTGCGGAATGAAGTCGCGCAATGTCGCCCGTGAGATAGTAGAATCCCTGTCCCGCAACTCTTCTTGCGGAGTCGATATCGATGCCGTCGAGATTTTCCAGAATATCGAGATGATAGGGAACGTCGAAATCGGGCGTGACGGGTTCGCCGAACCGCTGTAATTCCACGTTCTCGCTGTCGTCTTTGCCGATGGGAACGTCGTCCGCAATGATGTTGGGAATGGACATCATGTCTTTTTTCAGTTGAGCTTCGATCTCTTCCTGCTGTTTTGCAATCTCTTCGATGCGCGCGTTATTTTGAGAGACCTGCGCCTTGATGGCGTTTGCCTCGTCGATCTTCTTTTCTTTCATGAGCGCGCCGATCTGCTTGGAGAGGGAATTTCTGCTTGCGCGCAGAGCGTCTCCCTCGCTTTGAAGCGCCCTCTTCTTTGCGTCGAGTTCGATGACCTCGTCCACTAAGGGAAGTTTTTTGTCCTGAAATTTTTTCTTAATATTCTCTTTGACAAGTTCCGGATTGCTGCGAATCAGATTGATGTCGATCATAATAGTTTGCTCCTTTCCTTTTGCCATATCATTATACTACCATTCGACGATAAAATCAAATAATCTGTACTGTTTTTTTCGGATTTCTATTGAAGTACAGGCAAAAAAGTGATATAATAACAGAAAAACTACGGAGTTTTAACTTTGGAGAAACAACAAGAAACGAATGCGGAGAAACAGGGCGGACGCGCGACCATCTATATCGACAAATCCCCTTTCTCCCAAAAAGGCAAACAGCGAAAAGAAGATGCGAAGAAGGAAGAATCCCCCAAGGAAATCATTCTCTTCCATCCGGGTGAAAACGGTCTGACCGAAGAACAGGTCCGCATCCATGAAAGTCAGGGGCTCGTCAACTCCGCGCCGCGGAAATATTCCAAGACGTACGGAAGAATTTTCAGGGACAATATTCTCACGTTCTTCAACCTGCTCTGCGTCATCTGCGCCGTTGCCCTGCTCATCGCAAAAGCGGAAACCTCACAGTTTCTCTTTGTTCCCATTTTTCTGTGCAACATCGGCATCGGTATTTTTCAGGAGATCCGTTCCAAACGAAAAATTGATAAACTGACGATTCTGACGACGCCGCAGACCATCGTCGTGCGCGAAGGCAAGGAAAAAGAGATTCCTACGGAGGAGATCGTCTTAGAGGACGTTCTCATTCTCAACATCGGTCAGCAGATCCCTGCGGACTGCACGCTCTTATCCGGTCACGTCGAAGTCAACGAGTCTCTTCTGACGGGCGAATCCGTCTCCATCAAAAAAGAGATCGGCGAAACGCTGTTTGCAGGCTCGTTCCTCACTTCGGGCAAGTGTACCGTGCGCGTGGATAAGATCGGAAACGAGACGTATATCAGCAAACTCACCTCCCGCGCAAAGCAGTACAAAAAGCCAAAGTCGGAGATCATGAATTCGATCACCCTCTTTATCCGCGTCATTACCATTCTGCTTATCCCCATCACCGCGGGAATGTATTACAGAAACTGGACGGCGCTGTGTACTTCGTTCAACGAGACGCTCGCAAAGACGATGGGTTCTCTGAATATCCCCTTCGAATCCCTCACGACGCACGAAATATTCAGAGTCGCCTTCTCATCGGAAGAATTTATCCCCGAATCGCTCGCCTATCTCATCGGAGCAGACAGCTGTTTTGCAAGCGGAGAGGCGTTTATCGGCGCGTGCAGAACGGTGTTTAACGACTCCATTCAGCGTACCGCGTCCGTCGTGATCGGTATGATTCCGTCGGGTCTCATGCTCCTCACGTCGTTCACGCTCGCCGTCGGCGTCATGCGCCTTGCACAGCACAATACGCTCGTGCAAGACCTTTACTCCCTCGAAATGCTCGCGCGCGTCAACGTACTCTGTCTCGATAAAACGGGAACAATTACAGACGGTCAAATGTGCGTTTCGGACGTCAAACTCGTAGCGGAAGAGACGTATCCCATACAATCCGTGCTTTCCTCCATGCTCGACGTTCTGCCCGATAACAACCAAACCTCTATCGCTCTGCACAATAAATTCGGTCATTCCGCCGACTACGTCGCAAAGGGCATGATTCCCTTCTCCTCGGCGAGAAAGTATTCCGCGGTAACGTTCGACTCCATCGGCACGTTTGCGCTCGGCGCGCCCGAATTTATTCTCCACCCCGTTCCGAAACGGGTGGAAAAGCTCGTCAGGGAATATGCGCAAAAGGGAATGCGCGTCATTCTGCTCGCCCGTTCCGAAGGACCCATCGTAGGCGAAGAGGCGCCCAAAGATTTCAAGCCTTACGCAGTCATCGCCTTGGAGGATAATATCCGAAAAGACGCAATCGACACCATCAAATGGTTCAAGGAAAACGACGTCGGAATCAAAGTCATATCGGGAGACAATCCCATCACGGTTTCCGAAGTCGCGCGCCGCGCAGGCATTGAAGGCGCGGACAGATATATTTCTCTCGAAGGACTCTCTCAACTGGAAGTCGAGATGGTCGCAAACGATTACACGGTATTCGGCAGAGTTACCCCCGAACAGAAAGCCATTCTCGTCCGTCAGCTCAAAGCGAGCGGAGACACCGTTGCCATGACGGGAGACGGCGTAAACGACATTCTCGCCATGAAAGAAGCGGATTGCGCAATCTCCGTCGCGTCGGGTTCCGAGGCGGCGAGAAACGTCTCCAACATCGTGCTGATGGACAACAACTTCTCCAACATGCCCAAGGTCGTATTTGAGGGCAGGCGCGTCATCAACAACGTCAAAAACTCCGCGTCTCTCTACCTCATGAAAACGCTCCTCACCGCCATTCTCGCAGTGTTCTGTCTCATCACGGGAAATTCTTACTTCTTCAAGACGAGCAACCTACTCCTCTTCGAAATGTTCATCGCAGGTATTCCGTCCATCTTCCTGTCTCTGCAACCGAACAAGGAACGCGTCCACGGAAAATTCATCACCTACGTCATCAGCAGGGCGTTCCCGGGTGCGTTTACCATCGCCTTTGCCGTCTTGGCAATGTATTTCACATCCACGCCTCTCTTTCAGAATCTGCTCCGTTCGGGCGGATTCGGCGGAATCTTTATCGCGGACGGCTCGGAGCTGATCGACCTCAGCGAATCCTTCAAGGCAAATTATCTTGCACTCGCGTTCGTCGCCTTGACTTTCTCGGGTTCCGTCATGCTGTACAGGCTGTGTACTCCCTTCAATATCATGCGCGGAACGCTGTGGGGCGTATCGGCAGCGCTATGTCTCATATTCACGCTTGCAATCGGAGACTTCTTCTTCATAGGTTGGTCGGAATGTCACTTCTCCTTCCCCGAGATATTGTACCTGCTCTTTATCATCGTACTCTGTTTCCCGATTTCGCGCGGACTCATCTTCTTCTTCGAAAAACTCAACAAGGCAAGCTGAGAAAAACGCCGTCTGCAAGCAAACGCAGACGGCGTAATTTTATGCTTTTATAACAGCAAAATCGCCGCCATAAACAAAATTTTCATTTTGCGGACAGATACCCGTTCTCCACGGAAATATGGCACTCGGAGCCCGGATACTGCTTATTTACCGCCTCTTTGATACGGTTGAGCAAATCGTCTCCGTTTACGATCGCGCCTGCGGGGCAAACCAGATCGAACACAAACACCATCCGCTTTCCCTTGACGATGCGAATATCGTGCACTTCAAGAAGCTTGTCGATCTTTGCGACCGTTTCGGTCAAAAATTCACGGAACACGCCGATTTCGGAATCGTCGGTCACGACGGGATCGTAATGAATAACCATATGTAATCCCTCGTCGAGAAAATCGCGTTCAATGGTATCTATGGTTTCGTGACATTTCACGGGATCTGCTTCCGCAGGCATTTCGACGTGTACGGACGCAAACTGCCTTCCCGGTCCGTAATCGTGCACCATCAGATCGTGTGTGCCGAGAACGCCCTCGTAAGACATGATTTTTTCGTAGATATGCTTGATTCTCTCTTTGTCGGGCGCTTTTCCGAGTAGCGGATCCATGGTATCCTTGACCATTCCGATTCCGCCGACGAGAATAAAGATCGCCACGACGAGCCCTGCCCATCCGTCGAAACAAAATTCCGTCGTCTTGGAAAGCACGGTCGAAAGCAAAACGACAGACGTTGCGATCACGTCGTTTCTGCTGTCTTTCGCCGTCGCGATCAGCGTTCCCGACTCGATTTTTTTACCGAGACTGCGATTGAAAATCATGAGCCACACCTTGACGAGAATGGAACAGACGAGAACGACCACGGTAACGGTTGAAAAGACGAGCGGTTCGGGGTGTAAAATGCGATCGAGAGAAGAGCGGAAGAGTTCCACCCCCACGACGATGATAAATACGCTGACGAGCATCCCGGAAAGATACTCGTATCTCGCATGCCCGTACGGATGATCCTCGTCCGCAGGTCGGCTCGCCATTTTGAATCCGAAGAAGGAGATGAGCCCCGACGAGAAATCGGACAGGTTGTTGAATGCGTCCGCCTGAATGGAAACGCTCGCGGACAAAATTCCCACGATGAGTTTTCCTAAAAACAGGAAAAAATTCGCGACGATCGATACGATTCCCGAAAGCTTTCCGTAGGCATTGCGCACGGCGGGATCTTTTGTATTCTGACTGTTTTTGATGAATAATTTAGGTAATAACATATTCTATATTATGTGATTGTGCGCTCCGAACGACCTGTTCGAAGCGCGTTTTTCATTGTTTCTCCGTCTTTGCGAGGATTCCGATCATCGCCGCATAGACGAGCGTCGGAAAATAATTGAACAGATGCGTATCGACGAGGCTCAGTAAGAGAAGTACGAGTACGACGAGGAAGAGAAAAATTCTCTCGATCGAGGGACGTTTTGCAAGCGAGATGACCGTACACACTCTGTGAAAGAGATAGGGAAGAAATCCGACCGCGCCGCACGACGCCAAGATCTGAATCACCGTATTGTGGTACATCTGAGGCAGTATGCTCTCCACGGACGAAAATGAAGGAAGTTCCGTAAAGAATCCCACGCCAAACCATGGGTGTGTGAGGAAATTTTCCCATCCGAGCTGATAAATCGGCAATCTGTCCCCACCCGTGAAAATCGTTTCAAAAATCTTTTGAAAATCCTCTCGCAGTACCTCTTCATTGCATTTATAAAAGACAAACGCGGCAACGCAAAACGCAACGAGAATGCTAAGGTCGATAAAGCGGTATTTGCTCACGATCAACAAAACGACGGTGCTCGCCAAAAGCGCGACGGGTGCAAAGATCATTGCCTGCCTGCTGAACGTCATGACGGCGGCGCACAGGAACACGTAATCGAGCGCATAGAACAGCCAACCGCATCTTTCCTTTGCCGCAAGATATGCCGTCGTGGGAATCGTAAGGCAAAAGAGCATTCCCATGGTGTTCCTGCTTCCCCATCCGTAATTGAAACCGAGGCTGCGCAAATAGACGAGATCAAATTTGAGCTCTTCCACCGAGGCATACCGTTCGCACAACTCGACCAACATGAACAGTCCCAAAAAGACAAACGCATACGCGATACAGCGGAAAGACCGCTCGTCCCCTTTCATGCCTGCGCCGAACACAAATCCGAACACGAGCAGGATCGCGAGAAAGAACGCATACATGAGATTCTTTTTGACGTATTCTTCATACCCGACGCCGTTTAAGAGCAACGACGCGGAAAAGAGGACGACGGCATAAAAGGAAATGCCCAACTTCGTTCTTCCCGTCGCAAGATTCACTCCCATTCGAAAGAGCGTTACCAAAAGACTGATTGCGATACAGACGATGATTCCGGGCAAATGCCGTACATAGTATTCCCGATCGATTCCGTAACCCGTAGGCGCATTTTGCGCGGACACGACGACGTTCATAAAGAGGAACACCGTAAATACGGGCGCGGTATCGTCCATAAACAACGCGACAAAACACCCCGTGACGGCAAAATACGCAATCAGCGTCATATCCCAACCGAAGCGGTGGCAGATCAGCGTCATGATTGCCGTCAGAAACGGATAAAGCGGCGACAGAAAGAAAAAAGAGATCCCTTTCATCCACCGCGTTTGTTTTATATTGTCGATATAACACGTTTTCATGAATGCCTCGCTTTGTTCATTATAATACGAACGGGCGAAAAAAGCAATCAATCGCAACCGTCCGTTTGAAAAAACCCTTCTTACACGATGAGGGCAAGCGCGCCAAGCGAAACTGCGAGAGACGGAATGGCAATCAATCCGCCCGTTTTGACGAAATCAAGGAAAGAAAATTTCAGATCGTGTTTCTTCAAAATCGACGACCACATAATTCCCGCCAACGCGCCGATGGGAGTAAAGAACGCGCCGATATTCGATCCGACAATGGTCGCATAAACCGCCTGCAACTGCGCCTGTCCCTGTAACGATTCGAGGACGGAACTGAACAACACGCTCATAGGAATGTTATTGATGACGTTTGATATGAAAAAAGACGCTACGCCGTATTTGAAACACACGAATCCTTCGCCCAGCCAACGGCTGAAATCCTGCGTTACGCCGTGAGCGGACAGCGCGAGGATCATTACGAACATGGACAGCACAAAGGGAATCAACTGCCACGGAGCGCGTTTCAAACAACGAATCAACTCCGTGGGTTTTCTTTTTCCGACGAGGGAACGTCCGATCACCCAGAGAAAAAGACTCATCGCCGCAACGAGCGAAACGATCCACATCGGAAGATTCGCATAGGATCCGACGGCAAGCAGGAGCGTGCAGACGGCGAGATGAACGAGCCCGACGATCATACCCGTTTTGTCTTTGACGGTCTCGCATTCCTCCTCTGCGCAGATCGGCGCGGCAAGCTTTTTACGATAAAGAAAAAACAGTAAGGAGAGAGAAACCAGTCCCGACGCGATCGTAGGCAACAACATCGTCCCCGTATAGCTCAAAAACGGAATCAGATACGCCGTTGCAAGGTAGATATTCGTCGGATTTCCGATCACGAGCGTCATGCTCCAAGTATTCGCCGCAACGAATTCCGAAAAAAGATAGGGCATGGGATCGATTTTCGCGTTTTTTGCAAAATAACAGATGAGCGGCGTGAACGAGAGAATGATAATATCGTTGGAAGTGACGATGGTAAGCAAAGACACGATGACGTATAGAGCAAGAAGAAGCTTTCTTTGGTCGGTCTTTGCGCGTTTCAAAACGACGCTCGCAAGATAGCAGAAAAAGCCCGTTTCGTCGAGATAAACGGAGATAAGCGTCATCGAAATAAAAAGAACGAGGATTTTCAAAGGGTTGATCTCCGAGTCGGCGACGATCGCGTTGAGCGTCTCTTTCGGATCGATCAGCCGAAAAGCGAGTAAGATCGTCGCGCCTGCCAGCGAAACGACCCAATAGGTATCGAAGCTGAATTTTCCCAACCTGATTTTCGGGAAGAACAAAATACTCAGAATAATCGCGATGCAGGTTATTGCTACGATGGAAACGGTTGCAATCATACGGATTCCTCTTATGTGCGTCAGCATTACATTGCGAACTATTATAGTCTCGCTCACGCAGAAAGTCAATTTTTTTCATGCGAAAAATCCCGTCCTTCACGCGGAAGAACGGGATTTTTTTCAGGATTCGGATTCTTGCGATTGCTGTTTATCCGCCAGCTTTTCTTCGAGCATATCCTCGAACTTTTCGCAAAGATCAGACTGACTCTTTCGAACGAGCTGTCTTGCCTTGTAGTTGTTTGCGACAAGGACAGCGCCTCCGACCATGCCGATGAGTAACCCTGCTGTAAATTTTTCCATAATACCCCCTATTCGAGAGGACAAACCGTCACTCTGTACCGTCAGTATGTGAAGGTTTGTATCCCTTCAAACAGGCAATTTCTGCTTGCAATGACAGAACCTGCGTTTCGAGCAATGATTTTTCCATGCGCAGGCGTTCGTTTTCCTCTTTGAGCGATTTTGAGATTCGATCGTAAAGGGCGTTGATTTCTTTTTCTACTCTGCGTTGCAACAGTCCTGCCCTGCGTTCCTGATCGTCCTCGATTCCGAGCTCTTTCAAGAGGGCGGTGATGCGCTCGGGTTCTTTTTTCAGCACGTTGCGGTATTTATTCTGATAGCGGAGCATCAGCTTATCGTCTCCGCCCGATAAATTCGCAATCGCACGGCGAACGGAATACCCCTTGCTCTTCTCTTTGAGAATATCGCGAAGAACTTGCTCCGTCTCCGAGTCGGTAAACTCTCGTATCGTTACCGCATGTAAGTTTTTATCTTTCAAGAGCGCACGCACTTCCTCTTTTTCCCCCGATTTCAGCAGGGTATAATAATAGTTCCGTACGCTCCCCTTCGCTCTGCCGTGCCCTGCGCCGAACGTCTCAAAAAGATACGAGAGCGTTTTGCCCTCTTCCTTGCCCTGCGCGATGTATTCAACGAGCTCTCTTGCCTCGTCTTCCGTATAACCGTTGATTTTTTGCGTCATGATAACCTCCGTAATAATCGTTGACATATTCGGAGGAAATCATACATATTTTTTTACTGTGCGTATATATTTTTTCAGTGAAACCCCGTGTGCTCTCTTTTCCTCGGGACTTCTCCTCGGCAGAGTGGACGGATTCGAACGTTCCTTTGACGCGGAGTTGTCCGACAAGCTGTTTATCGAAATCGTATCGCAATTCGGAACGGTCGGATTCTTCTTAAACAGGGATATTCTCGTCTCTCCGCCGCCCTTTCTGACGGTATACGTCGGAGAGATCCTCGCAATCGAATACGTTCCGCCCTGCATTCACCCCCTCAGCGTGCTCGCTCAAAGGGAAGAGAACGGTCTTATTACTCTGTTTTTGCAAAACGGATTATTTCTCTCCATAGAACGGGAGGAGTATCATCTCGTCTCCCTTCCCCTCTATCTCAAAACCTCGAACATGACCGTAGAAGAAAACGGCGTTCGGCTTTCCTCAAAGGACGGAATCGCTTTCGTCGGAATGGACGGAACGCTTCATTTTTCCTATCCTCTGCAAAACGGGAAACTGTACGACGTCGTAGGACGGGAAATTCTCATTTCTAAGGATGGCAGGCTTTCCCTCAAAGATCAATCCTTTCCGAAAGAAAAGCTCCTCTTTGCATTTCTCGAAAGCGTTCGCCTGCACGAGGATTTATCCCCGTATCTTTCCGAAGAACTTTCCTCTCGCAAACAGGAATTTCTGTCCTTTTTCCCTGCGTTCGAACGGGTAATCCCCTACGGAGACGGAGCGGCAATTCTCCTTCGGCAAAAGGAAAACGTATATAAAATAAAACCCGTCTTTGCGGAATACAAAGACGGGAAAATCGACAACGTGAAATATTAGTATTTGGTGATTCTGACGGCTTCCACGATAATCGGCATCGTGGGAACCTGATAGGTCATCATGGTCTTTTCTGCGGCGACGTAAGGATCGGACGAATCCACTCTCACGGTGACTTCTTCCGTGAAGGAAGTCTCTCCGAGCGTATCGACGTAATCCTCGATGGCGCTCTGCAAATTTTCGAGCGCTTTTTTCGCGTCGTCGTTCAGAAGCTGACCGAACGTACAATAGCTCGAATTGTTCGAACCGGATACGCCCGTAAAGATATAAAAGAGAGAAGTTGCACTGTTATATTTATAGTGCTTGTTCTCCGCGTTCTCTCCGTCGCTGCTTCTGGTAACGGTGACGCGCGTATTGTCTCCGTCTTTCGGCGTATAGTACATGACGAGAGAACCGAACTTCTGCGTCTGCGCGTTGTTGGATACCTTATATCCGTTATCGGTAAATTCTCCGTACAGGGTATAGGTGGTCTGTTTGGACGCGGAATCGAATACGGACGAGGTCAGATTGAGCGTAGGCGCAATCGAGAAATAATTCTTTTCCGTCAAGCCGCCTGCCGTCGTCTGCTCCGCATTGTAAGTATATCCGCCGGTATAGAGCGTAGCGGTCGTATAATTGTGAACGCAAAGTCCGTCGTAATAGCCGGATTCCGCAAGCTCCACGAAATGTCTGACCGTCTGGGGATAGAGGTTGCGATAGAGCTGATAGGAAACGGTATAAGTCGTTCCGTTGAAGGAAATGTCGATTTCCGCCTCGGGACGCTTGGTTTCACAACCCGTCATAAAGAGAGCGGAGGACGAAAGAATTGCGACGCCTGCGACGCTCATGATTTTTTTTGCAAGAGAATGTTTTTGGAACATAGGAATCTCCGATAAAATAGTACCCTATTATTTTACCGATATTTTGCTATTCCGTCAAGCACTTTGCCCTCAATACGGAAATTTTCTTGATATTTCACACAAAGTCTTTTATCCGAGACAATAAAAGGGTTCGGCAGAAAAGATTTTCTATTTATTTTCCGCTCCGACCGACTTATTCATTCCGATTACGTTATCCACGGGAAGAGAGAATACAATTCCGTGTCCGGGCGTTTCAAGTCCTGCCTCACGATAGAGGGCGTGCAAAATCGCGTCTCTCTGCTCGGACGGAACGAGAATCATGACGATCTCTTTTTCGGGCTGAATGACGATGTGGAAATAACTTTCGGCAGATTTGGACGCCGATCCCCTCGCGTTGATGATCGTACCGCCCGTTGCTCCCGCTTTTTTTGCGATATTCATCGCCTCATCGCCGAACCCGTCGTTTACGATACAAAAGATGACTTCATGGGTAAATTCCATTCCTTATCCCTCCTTCACTTCTTTTCTGTTGTCCGTCAAGAACTTATAGACCGCGACGCCAACAACGCTCGTCATGGGCACGGTGAACGCAATACCCTTTCCGTCGTTTACCGTGGTAAACTTTTCTTCGAGCGCCTTTTTGACGTCGGGAATACGATCCTGTTTGATGACGCTGAAAATAACCGTCTTTGCGTTGTCGGCAAGCCCCAGGATCTGTAAAATTTCCCTTGCCGCCGTTCCTCTCGCCATCATCGCCATTTGCATATTGACTTCAAACTGCTGAATCAAGTCCTGATAGAACTCCGCTTTATGTCTGTTGACGATGGTAACGAGAAGTTCCAGTTTTTTGGGGGCAAGTTCCTTTTCTTTCTTTTTCGGTTCTTTTGTCCTCTTCAACGCTTCTCGCATTTCTTTCAAGTATTTCGCCGTTACTCTTTCTCTCTGTTCGAAGTCCGTTCTCTTCGGAGTTTCGGGAACGACGTTTTGTTCTGTTTCTTCCATAATTCCTCCCATATTATAGGCTCGTCAGATGATATGTAACCTGAACCTTTCGGCTCTACATAAAATTGATGATCTGTTCGTCATCCGCGGCAAAAATTCTGTTCTCGATGAGATGATCGCGGATGCGTTTTGCCACGATTGCACGGAATCCGAGTAGCTGAATGGTGATGAGCGGAATCATCGCAACCATGGCGACCAAACCGAACGCGTCGGTAAGAACGCTTTCTTCTCCCTGCAAAACGCTGCAAATTCCGATCGCAAAGGGAAGAATGAAACTCGACGTCAACGGACCGCTTGCGACGCCGCCCGAGTCGAACGCGATCGCCGTATACAGTTTCGGCACGAAGAAGGACAGTCCGAGCGAAACAAAATAGCCGATGACGACGTACCAGAGGATACTGAAATCGAAGATGATTCGAATGACGGAGAGCGCGAGCGCTATGCCGACCCCCACGGAGAGAGCGATGAGCATGGATCTCTTTTTTACCATACCGTCCGTAACGTCCTCTACCTGCTGATTGAGAACGTGAATGGCAGGCTCTGCGAGAACGACGACCATACCGATCGCAAAGGCAAACAAGACGATGAGAACGGGGCTTGAATGCAAGGCGAGGTCTTGCCCCATCTTGAAACCGATGGGCATGAATCCGACGGTGACAGCCGTCAGAAACATGACGAGCCCGAAAAACGTATAGCCGATTCCGATCAGAATGCTCCAAATTCTCTGTTTGGGAAGTTTGAGTGCGACAAATTGCAAGATAAAGAAAAACGCAAGAATGAGTCCGAGCGCAATTCCTACTTCTTTGGCGACGTCCAAAACGGTAAGCCAAAATTCCGCGCCGAAATTCCCTATGGAATAATCGGGGACGGTGTAATCGATCTCACCGCGAATCGTCGTACCCAAAAGCATAACCGCAATGACGGGACCGACGGAACAAAATGCGATAAGACCGAAACTGTTCCCTCTGTCGTTTTTATCTCCCAACGCCGCCGCGATGCCGACGCCGAGCGCCATGATGAACGGAACGGTGATCGGTCCCGTGGTAACGCCTCCCGAATCGAATGCGAGGGCGAGAAATTTCTCGTTCCCCGTCGCAACGACGAGCGCCGCAAGCGCAAACAACACCATATAGAAAAACATCAGCATGGCGGAGAGGCTCTGACGGAATACGATTTTCAAAATCGCAAAGACGAGGAAAAGTCCCACGCCGATGCCGACGACTGCGATGAGAAGCGTACCGTCTATGACGTCTGAGATCTGTTGCGCGAGGACGGACAAGTCGGGTTCCGCAACAGTGATGAGAAGCCCCATGGCAAAACAGACGACGAGCAAAATTCTGACCTTCCCCGATTTGGAAAGTCCTGCCCCGACAAGTTCCCCCATAGGCGTCATGGCGAGATCTGCTCCGAGATTAAAGAGAGAAATGCCGAAGATGAGAAACACAGCCGAAACGAGAAATACGACGAGCTCCGTCGGCGTAAAATCGACGAGCGGCGTGAAATATAAAATCAAGACGATCAGCGTAATCGGCAGTACGCTGATCAACGATTCTTTTAACTTTGCGAAAAGTGCCTTTGCCACAGTAGCTTCTCCCTGATAGGTTCGCTTTTATTATCCTATATTATAATATACAACTATTATAATATAGAACGCGCTTTCTGTCAATATATACGAATAAAAGTAAAAATCCCGATTTCTCGGGATTTTTCGGTTATCGTAAATTGATATATACAATTAAAAGAACGAGTGCAATCGCCAAAAACGCAGCTCCGATGACAATCAGATAAATAAAGGGACGCTTTTCAGACCTCTTTCTCTCGCGATAGTCTGCAAACGATTCCTTGTTTTGTTTCATCTTTTCCGCCGATTGAAAAACGCTGAAAAAAGCTTTTACGCCGTAACCCAACATATCGAACGTTCCGCCGTTGGCGCAAAAAATCAAAAGTCCTGCGCAGACGTAGATTACGCCGGGAACGGTGAAACTATCGCAAAGCGCGATGAGAACGGTCTTTACGTCATTCGCCGCAAACAAGCCTTGAATCGCCGCGATTACGATCGCGGCGACTAAGCCTGTCATGATTAAAATAAGGTATTTGATCCGATTTTTTTCCATGTCGTTCAATTCTTGGAAAGCTCTGCAACGTACTTCTCAAATTCAGCCTGATTGCACTGTACGAAGTGTCCGGGGGAAACTTCACGCAAAGAGGGTTTATCGACGGAGTAGTCGTGCTCTGCCAAAGGATTATAGGTGATACGCTTTCTCTTCTTTTCATACTCGGGATCGGGCAGAGGGATCGCGGAGAGAAGAGATTTGGTATAGGGATGCAAAGGATGCGCAAAGAGTTCATCGGAAGTTGCAAGCTCAACCATTTTACCGAAGTACATAACGCCGATACGATCGGAGAAATACTTGACGACGGAAAGATCGTGCGCGATGAACAGAATGGAAATTCCGAGTTCGTGACGCAAATCGTTCAACAGATTGATGACCTGTGCCTGAATGGAAACGTCGAGCGCCGATACAGGTTCGTCCGCAATGATCATCTCGGGTTTCATGACGACGGAACGCGCGATACCGATACGCTGACGCTGACCGCCCGAGAACTCGTGGGGATAACGCCCGGCATGCTCGCGAACAAGTCCGACTCGTTCCAGAATGTTGTATACGGTCTCGTCGATATACGCTTTGTCCGTAATTCCGTTGATGACCATACCTTCCGAAATGATGTCGCGAACGGTCATTCTGGGATCGAGCGATGCGATGGGGTCCTGGAAGATCATCTGAATTTTCGTGATCATCTTGGTATTCTTCGCGATGCGGCACTTGGATTTGAACTCTTTTTTCAACGCAAGGAGCTTTTCGCGATCGTCTGCCGCCTCTTCGAATTTTGCGGTATATTCTTTCTTCAACTCTTCAAGAAGGCTTACAGCGTATTCCTTATCGGAAAGCTTATGATCGTGGATCGCGAGCTTGATCTGCTCTTTCTGCTCTGCAACGATCTTATCGCATTCTTCCTTCGTGATCTTGCCCGCTTTGAAATCGGCCTTTGCGGCTTTAATGGCGTTTTTATAACTGCGAACGCCTGCGCAAACGCGCTTACCCTTGAAGTAAACATTACCGGAGGTAATATCGTACAGTCTGATGATGGAACGTCCCGTCGTGGTTTTACCGCAACCGGATTCTCCGACAAGTCCGAATACTTCCCCTTTCTTAACGTCGAAACTGACGTCGTCCACTGCTTTGAGTTCACGCCCTGCGCCCATGCTGAAATACTGGCAGAGGTGCTCTACGCGCAACAATACTTCTTCATTTTCAGCCATTGTCCGTTTCCTCCTTTTTCTTCATGCGTTCGATTCTATCAAGGATCATCTTGGGAGGGTCAACCTTGGGCGCATCGGGATGCAAAAGCCAAGTTGCGGCATAGTGCGATTCGGATATCCGGAACAAGGGAGGTTGTTCTTCAAAGTCGATCTGCATCGCATATTTATTACGCTCGGCAAATGCGTCGCCCTTCGGAGGATAGATCATGTTGGGAGGCGTTCCCGGAATCGCTTCAAGCTTCTCGTTTGTATCGAGGTCGGGCATGGACGAAAGCAATGCCCAAGTATAAGGATGCGCCGGAGAATAGAAAATATCGTTCGCCGTGCCGTATTCTACGATCTTACCGGCATACATAACGGCAACTCTGTCCGCCATGTTTGCAACGACGCCGAGGTCATGAGTAATGAAGATGACGGAGAGCTTTCTTTCAGCTTTCAACTTGTTGATCAGTTCGAGAATCTGAGCCTGAATGGTTACGTCAAGCGCGGTGGTGGGCTCGTCGCAGATCAAAATGTCGGGATTTGCCGCGAGCGCGATTGCGATAACGATACGCTGACGCATACCGCCGGAGAACTCGAAAGGATACTGTTTGAAACGGATACGGGGTTCGGGAATACCGACCTCCTCCATCAGATCGATCGCCTGCTTACGGGCAAGACTTCTCGTGATCTTATAGACGACGAGAGACGCCTTTTCCTTAAAGTAATCGATAAGATCGACGGAAATCTTTCTGAAATCAACAGTGCCGGCGTTTGCGATCAGATCTTCGTAGTTTGCTTTGAGATCGTCCAGAACGCCGAGAATATGCGATTTCAACTCATTCAAATCGACAATGTGCTTGGGAACGACTTTCCAGTCTACCGTTTTACCTCTCGCGATGAGCGCTTCTCTCTTGGCGGTCTGCCTTGCAAAACGCGCTTCCTCTTTGGGATTTTTGATTTCGTAGAAGAAATAGCGGTCGAGCTCTTCTTTCAGACTGCTCTCGAACGTATAATCCGTGGAACTCTTGACGGGTAACAGGTGGTCGATGGAAGCCTTTACCGCGTCAACCGCAGCCTTTCTGCAAGACGCGATGCTCTTCTTGGTAAAATTCCCCGCCTCGATCAGCGTTCTGAGCTCGGCAACCCGTTTAAGGGCAACCTTCTTCTTTTCAATCGACTGCATATAGGCATATTTGACTGCCTGATATTCGAGCTCGATGAAATCGTTCATGAAATTCGCGTTCAGATAATCTAACATCTCGGCGTTGATCTCGGAAATCGTCTTGGTTCCGAAATCGTCGTTTCCGTTCTTGAATTTATAATACCCGATACGGAAGAAATTAGGTTTCTCCGCAGAAGTAATTTCCTTCAAGAGTTCGGAAACCGCCTTCATGCACTTGACCGTTTCTTCGGGATTCGTCGCAACCGTACCGACAGACGCTGCGAAAGCGTTTTTCGCGTCAACGAATTTTTCCTCGAAACCGTTCAAGAGGTACTTATTCTCGACTTTTTTCAGACGATTGACCACCGTGGTCGCAACGACCTTCAAATCGACTTTCTGCTTTTTCTCATGGAGAAACAGCGTATCGTCGATCTGCGTTGCGGTTTCGATTGCGGTCGTATGCGCGGTATTGTATGCGTTTTCGAGATTGAGCGCCTCGATGTTGAAGCTGTCGAACGTTTTGATGACCTCATCGATCTTCTTTACGTTTTCGGCATCGGAACTGGTCGCCGCGATCATATTGTCGCGGAGGACTTTCAGCATGGCGTTGAATTCCATGCGTCCCGTTTTGCGCATCGTCTTGTTTTTCAGGAGCATCGCCTCCGTAATCTGTTGTCCGATACGCATGATGGGATTCAAGCTGGACAGAGGGTCCTGGAAGATCATCGCGATCTTATCGCCGCGAAGGCGAACCATTTCCTCTTCGGAGATTTTGAGAAGATCCCTGCCGTCGTAGATGATCTTACCGCTTTCGACGATGGCGTTTCCGGCAAGGATTTTCATGATTGCCTTCGAGGTAACGGATTTTCCCGAACCCGACTCGCCTACAATCGCCAGCGTTTCGCCTTCAAACAGATCGAACGAAACGTTACGGACTGCCTGAACTTGTCCTGCTTGGGTACGGAATGAAATTTTGAGATCCTGAACTTCTAGTTTTTTGCGCATAATTAGTCCTCCACTCCTCTGAGGGACGGGTTGAACGCGTCTCTCAAACCGTTACCGAACAGGTTGAAACTTACCATCAACAAGCCGATGAAAAGCGCCGGGAAGAAAATCAAATGAGGGAATTGCGACATCATACCCTGTCCTGCCGAAAGCATTGCGCCGACGGAAGACATCGTGGGACTGTCGAGGTTGATGATTCCGAGGTAAGTGAGCGAGGTTTCGCTGAAAATGACACTGGGAATAACGAGAACGGAACCCGTGATGAGCGTACCGAGAGAGTTGGGGAAGATGTGTTTCCAGATAACTCTTCTGTCTCTTGCGCCGAGCGTTCTTGCCGCCATGACGTATTCTTGATTCTTGAAACGGTAGAACTGCATACGCGTTCTTGCCGCCATACCGATCCAGCCCGTCAGAATAAACGCATATAGGAGCGACGGCACCACGCCGACTTTTGCCGACAAGTGCAAGTTAAACAGGACGGTTACGACCATGGAAGGAATCGCGCTCAGAATATCGGAAATACGTTCCATGGCGAGGTCGAGCGCGCCGCCGTAATATCCTTCGATCGCGCCGTAGATTGCACCGATGACGAGGTTGATTACGGAAACCGCCAACGCAAAGAGCATGGAGAATCTTGCGCCGCTTGCAAGACGGGAGAAGATGTCGTAACCCATATTGTTGGAGCCGAATGCGAAGCAAGGTTCAAAACCCCATCTGTAAATGAAGTAGTTATACGAGTTGACGCGAACGACGTAGTTATAACCCGTTTCGGCAGTACCCGTACGCTGTGCGTAACTCCATCCGTTGTCTACGTCGCCTTTCAGATAAGGATCGTTCGCAAGTCGCATCGTCGAAGTGTATCCGTCACGGCGACCGACGGCAGAGGCATAGGTGTAATATGCGGGAATAAACTCTTTGCTTCCCGATTCGAACGTGGGCATACCCTTCTGATCGCAGACGTACCATACGTTCATGTTGTTCATCTTTGCGAGATCGTTGTTGACGTAAGGCATGATGACCTGAATCTGATTTTCATCCTGCCAAGCCATGAGCTCACGATACTGCGCTTCCGTGAGCGTTTTTTGGAAACAGTCGATCGACGCATAAGAGTTGATTCTCACGTCGTATGTGCCGTATTCTTCGCCGTAAATCTTCTGAATGGGCGCATATCCCGTTTCGATCGCCATCGCCTCATATCTGTACTTCGTTGCGAGATTGATTTTTTTACGGGAAGAACCGTCCCAAATACCCGTTCCTTCCATGAAAGAAATCTTGGGCAAAAGGTACTGATAACGCATCATATCCTTTTCGACCGCATAGTCTTTTTGATACTGCGCGTTGAAACAGAACGGTCCTACGATTGCGAACAAAATCATAATCATTACGATGATTGCAGCTACGATGGAACCTTTATTTTTCTTAAAACGGTTGAACGCGTCGCGGAAATAGCCGATCGGCTTCGTATCTAATTTTTTATCGTGCAATCTTTCGCTGTCGTTGACAAATCTGAACTTTTCTTTATCGATGGTTTTGATTTCTTCCATATTACTTTTCTCCCATACGAATTCTCGGGTCGATGATGCCGTAGCTGATATCGACGACGATACCTGCAAGCAAGCTGATCAAAATGTAGAAACCGGACAGCAACATGAAGAAGTTGTAATCGGGAGGGCTTGCCTGAATGGCGTTGACGTAAAGCTTACCTACGCCGGGGATAGAGAACATTTGCTCGATGATGAGCGAACCGGACATAATGGAGACGAATTCACCCAAAATCATCGGGAAGATGGGAACCATGGCGTTACGCATTGCGTGACGGATGGTCGCCTGCTGACGGGTAAGTCCCTTCGTGCGCGCAAGAAGCAGATAATCGCTTGTCAAAACCTCGGTGAGCTCGGCACGGGTATAACGGGCAAATCCTGCGATGGATCCGAAGGAAAGACAGAGGATCGCAGGCATCATGGAGACGATACCAGCCCAACTGAACGGTCCTGCCGTCGTATCCATGACGGGAGAAAACCAATGCAATTTGAAACAGAGAAGATACTGAACGAGGAAACCGTACACGAAAGAAGGTACGGAAACAAATATCATAACACCGGTGGAAATCACATGATCGATCCATGTGTTTTTCTTGACTGCGGCGATGACGCCGAGTCCCAAACCGATGGGAATACTCAAAATGATGGAAAAGAGGTTTACGGAAATCGTATAGGGAAGTTTATCGACGAATACTTTCCATACGTCCTGACCGATATAAAGGACTTCGCTCGCGCCGAAATCCCCCTCGAAAGCGTAGCGCAAGAAACGGAAATACTGAATGATGATAGGTTGACCGTAGCCGAGCTTTTCTCTTCTCGCCATGATCAGCGCCATATCTTTTCCGAACATCTCAGCAGGCTGACTGGGCAACAGTTTGACCAACACGAAACATACGGAAATGATGATGAAAAACGTGACGATCAAAAGTCCGAGACGTTTCAAGATGTATTTGAATAAATGCATTTTTCAGCTCCTTTTTGCATTTTTTTACAACAACACGTTTGTTTCAAAAATTAAGATACGTAGTGAAGGAATCAATCCCCCACTACGTAAGTTAATTCGTGCTATTTGAATTTGTTCTTAAATTCGATTAGCCCTTGTAATTAAGCGTTCCGCCGTTGGATTTAACGAACTTATTCCATTCAGCGTCGTCCATGGAGTAGGTCATGTACTTGATGCCGCCACGAGCCATACCGAATACATACTCTTCGGTATAGTACTGTACTCTCATACCTTTCAGGTTTGCAGATGCCTGGGTACCTACGGGAATCATATCGTACTGATTCAAAACGGCGCCTTCAACAGCTGCAAGGATTGCAAGACGTACGGCGGGATCTGCGTTGGGACCTGCATTGATTTTTACCATTTCATCCGTTGCATTGCCGTCTGCGTCAACGACGAAGGTGGGAATTTCAGTACCCTGCAATGCGTATTGACCCCAATAGAGTACGTTGGAACGAAGAACCTGACCATTAATTTCGACGTCGAGCATGGTCTGCGTAGTATTCCATGCGGGATCGTACTGATAGTTAGGAGAAACGTATGCTTCCATAAGGCTGTAAGGATCGAGTGCGGAACCCGTCCAACCTACACCGAAGAGAAGGTCTACGGTACAATTTTGGAGGTAAGAAGCGAACGACGTGGAGCCGAGAGGCTGAGACTGCTTAAATACGAGTTTGCCTTCAAGTTTGGTTCCCTTTACCGCCTCTTCCCAAGTCTTCTTCAAGAATTCGTAACCGTCGTTGTAGTAAGCGGAAGAACCGTTACCGGGCTGACCGATCATGATCTGGACTTCAAACTTGCCGGAAGCCGCAGCTTCTGCGGAAATCAAACCTTGCTCGACTGCCTGATCGTAAGCGCTGTCGAAGAGCTTCTTAGCGCCTGCAAGATCGTAGCCGGTAATCGACGCGATTGCTTCGTCCATGGTCTCGTATTCCTTACCCTCGCCGATGGAATCGGTAAGTCCCCAGAAATCGGTGATGACTTTCTTCGCTTCGTCGGTCGTTCTGTATGCAACGCCGTTTTCAGCGTCGGAAATGATCATGTTGCCGTAAAGAGCCTTTGCAACGCCGCCCGTAGGATCGAGCGCAAGCTCGTAAGCCGCACGGTCGATGGAGAAGGAAAGAGCCATACGGAAATCCTTCAAGGTGAGGATGGTCTTGTTGACTTCGTTGCCTGCGGTCATAGGTTCGGTCTGAGCCTGCATAGCAGCCAACTTTTCAGCGTCGGGGTTGAGCGCAACGAACCAGGTGGAATCGCCCTCGGTGAAATAGGTGTAAGGAGAAGACTGGTACTCGTCCATATCCGCAGCCAGCAAACCGTAGGAATCAAGTTCGCCGTTGAGGAACATGTTGAGACGGGTGTTCTCGGAAGTTACCTGCTGAATGGAGATGTTCGTGGTCGTATAAGTATTTTCAGCAGCGTCTGCATAACCCTGCCACTTATCGTTCTTTTCGAAGGTTACGACAGAGTCTGCAACGTAAGAAGACATCTTATAAGGTCCGAAACCGACGTAGGTATCCTTGCTGGTACCGTAGCTGTTCGTATAAACGCCCTGGCTCTCGCTCATGCATGCCTTATAGGTAGGTACGTGTACGAGGTACATAGCGGAAGTAAGGTTATATTTCAGATAGAAACCGCTCAAAGGCTTTTCGATGATGAAATCGAGCGTGTAATCGTCCACAGCCTTAACGCCGACTTTGGAGAAATCGATCTCGTCCCAGATATAGCCGAAGAATGCCATTTCTTCCCATTCCTGATATGCGTAATCGCCACGAACTTCCGCATAAGCTTCTACGTTATCATAACCCTGGAGCTGAGCGATGGCGTCCTGAACGATTTTAAGACCCGTTGCATTCAGTTTAACGTAGCCGTCTTTATCGGCAGAAGCCGCGAACTCTTCCCAACCTTCTACGTCGAAGTAGCCTGCGCTATAATATTTGTCAAGACCGTAAGTTGAATCCGGACTCCAGTTACCGAGGCTGTTGATATTGAGGACGGCGTCTTTTCCGTCAAGTTGAAGGATACCGTTTTCGTCTGCAACGAGATCTGCGACGTCAAAGTACTCCCAATCGTTTAACTCTGCGGAAACCATCGCGGTGTAATTGTAGCCGCCCTGCTTAACGTATTTTTCAGCGTTTACGAGGGAGAACTGACCGCCGTACAGAGAGTCTGCACGATAGTTCGCAGCCGCGGGGTTCAAAAGGAGCTCGATAGAATCGACGAAATCCTTAGCGGTGATGTGATCTCCGTTTTCGAAGTAAAGGTTGTCCTTCAAGCTTACGCGGATTGCCTTCCATTCATCGCCCTCTGCGATTCCCCAATCTTCACCGACGTAAGAAGAGGATACGTCCACAGGCATTTCCTTTGCCATAGAGCAAACGATCTGATAGCCGTCTTTCGTATCGTTATAGTCGAAGGTATAGAAACTATCTTCGGTATAATCGAGCACGTAAGTAGCGTCGTTGGACTGGTAAGTATGAATGTTCCAGCTCGTAGGGAGCGAGTTCGTCGCCAAACGATACGTGTACTTACCAACGCCGGCGTTGGGATCGTCGCATGCGGTCAAACCGACGAGCGAACCGGAGCACATAATCGCGCTTACGGCAACAGCAGTCAGCTTTTTCCATTTGTTGTTCATATACTGCCTCCAAAATTATTTTCTGTATTTTCACATTTTGCATACGTCTTGCGTACAACAAAAATCAGAAACGAAATTATGAAACGATTCCGATTGAATCTTCCTCTTCCATCGATTTTCTTGCCTTATTATACCCTTTTTTATTCGTTTTTGTCAATAAAAATAAAAAGGTATTCTGTATTTTTGACGGGTTTCTCTATAATAAAATCTTATTCATCTATAACGGAGATGAATATTTTGTGCGTTCTTTTCGCCCGAACGATAAAATACTCTTATCTAATGATACTATTTTATCCGCCCTCTTTTTATTTGTCAATTCTTTTTTTATATGAAAAAAGTTTTTATATTCAGAAAAATAAATCATTCAATTCAGTTTTATGCATAGTTTTCAATAGCATCGTTACAAAATCAAAAAAAACGAAAAAGCGAAGAGTTTTCTTCGCTTTACTTTCCCTTATAGATATTGTCCGATTTATTCTCCGCTGCGGTCAAACAGAACCATATACGCGCCGACGAAAATGATTTTCAGATCGAGCCAAATACTGCGCTTTTCTATGTATTCGAAATCGAGCTTGACCCACTCGTCGAACGAAAGCGAATTTCTGTTCTTTTGAATCTGCCAAAGACACAAAAGCCCTCCGCGCACGTCAAGGCGGTGCATATGCCACGGCTCGTAACGCGCAACCTCTTCGGGAAGGGGAGGTCTCGGCCCGACGACGGACATATCCCCCTTTAAGATATTGACGAGCTGAGGCAACTCGTCGAGACTCGTCTTACGCAGAAATTTCCCGAACTTCGTGATGCGTGGATCGTCCTTGATTTTGAATACGGGGCCGTCCGCCTCATTCAGTCCGCGATCGATGAGCTCCTGTTTCATCGTTTCTGCATTCGGGCACATCGTGCGAATCTTATAGAAGTTGAAGACCTTACCGTTTTTTCCGACGCGCTTGGATACGTAGATAGGGTTTTTTCCGTCCTCGCAGAATTTAATCAGAAGGAGCAAAAGGATCAGCCACGAAAAGACGACGAGCGCAAGAAACGACGAAAGAACGTCAAAAATTCTCTTGACGATGGAATAGAAGACTTTCTTTTGTACGACGGGAGCGTTTGAAGAGACGATCTCTTTCTGCTCCTTTTTCTTGCGTTTCCGATTCAAAATGCACCTCTTACTTACGCCGTCAAACGATTCCCCGACGGCGTTTCATTACGATTTTATTATAGGTAATCGGGAATATCCTGTCAAGCCTTTCCGAAAAAATCACGCTTCCATTTTTCTCCGTCTCAGAGAAAAAGCAATTCTTTCAAGTCGGAAACGACGTAATTTTCTTTGCCCGAAGGGAGAACCACGCTGTCTTTCGGAAGATAAAGCACGCTTTTGACGCTCGCTCCGCTCGCACACTCCGCGTCGAGCGTTCTGTCGCCGACGTAATACGTCTTTTCCCGATCGAGCGCATGCTTACCGATGAGATAGTCCAGAGCGTCGGGAGACGGCTTACGGGGAAACCCGTTCTCACTCGTTACGACCTCTTCGAAAAAGCCGTCCATACCGAGCCGTTTCAGCACCGGCCGCGTCGTAACGCCCCTGTGCGTATACACGAACAGACGATTTTTCCCGTACAGTCCGCGCAAGGTTTCGAGCGCGTTCGGCATTTGACAAATCTCCGTCTGACGCTCTGCGCTGACGCGCCTGTATTCCGCGTTGAGATACGATAAAGACAAACCGTAACCGCTTGCAAGTTCCTCGAACAGCGCGCCGAGAGAAGAGCGCAAAATGGTTTTTTTCAAGACTTCCCGTTCAAAGACAATCCCCTCTCTTTGGAGCAATTCGGACACGCTCGACAAGATGACACCATACGAATCGATCAGCGTGCCGTCGAGATCGAAAATAAAGTTTTTTCCGCCGTCCGATCGTAGCGTTTCCGCTCCGCTTAAAAACAGAATGGAATTACACATAATGCTTTGCAAGGAAGTCCGCCGTCCGTCTGATTCCCTCTTCCAGAGAAATGGGATTGAGCTTTCCGAACGCCGTCTCGTATCTTTCTATGTCGAGGTAATTTACGGGAACGTCTACGCTCCTGCCTGCCCGATAGGTTATATTCAAATCCTCTCCGACCACCTTTTTGATGACGGAAAGCAGCTCGTTGAGGCTCGTTCCGTAACCGCATCCCAGATTGAAGAGCCTCTCTTCCCCCTCGCCGTTCGCTATGTCGATGATGGCGCGCACCGCGTCGTCGATATAGATATAGTCGCGCACGACGGAGCCGTCTCCGTAGACGGTAATCTCTTCTTTTTTCAGCGCCTTATAGGTAAACGTCGTCGCCGCGCCCAACACGCCGTTCGGTCTTTGATAGGGGCCGTAGGGATTTCCGGGACGGATAATGCGATAATCGAGCCCGTGCATATACCAGTACAGATACAAAAGCTGTTCGATGGCGAGCTTTTGCACGCCGTAGGAAGTAATCGGTTTCGTGAGGGTATCCTCTTTGAGGGGACATTTCCCCTCTTTTCCGTAGACCGTTCCTCCCGAAGAGAGAAAGACGACGCGCTTCACCCCCGCCTTGACGCATCCGTCCAAAAAGAGGGCGGACGTGACGATATTCGCGTCCATCTCCTGCGGAATTTTACTGTTTGCCGTGGTGGGAACGGACGAACTGACGAGATGATAGACGATTTCCTGCCCCTCCAAAAGGGAGGCGAAGTCCGTATTGCGGTCGAAAGAAGATTGCCTGAACGCGACGTTTTCGCCGACCAGCGGTTCCACTTCGGAAAAATACGCACGATCCGCGTCGACGACGGTTATGTGATTGTTCGCGTCTTCCGCCAACTTCAAGGTTAAATTTTTTCCGATAAACCCGGCGCCGCCGAACAATGCTATATTCAAGGGAGCTCCTCCTTCCTGCGTTCTATGCCCATTATATCAGTTCAACGGAAAAAAAACAATACCCAAATCGTATTTTATCGCATTCTTTCCGTTATTTCTTTTTCTTCTGCGCCGTATCGCACGATTTTCCGTATACGACGAACCGCGTATAGAGAAATTCCAAGATAAAGTTGACGACCATCGTTCCGACGAGCACGATATATTCGTTTACGCCTCGCCCCTCGATCACGCTTCCGAGCCAGGTGGAAAGAGGCGTAAAGACCGCATAGAATGCGAGGACGAGCAACATCGCCACTTTCACGTTGTTTGCCGATCTGAACGTGTATTTCCGATTGATGGTAAAATTCCAAAGGACCGACAAAAGAAGCGCAAGAATATAGGCGACCCAATAATTCCACTGAAACAGCTCGTTGAAAAGCGTAAACGACCCCATTTGCACAAGCCCCGCGCTGATAGAGACCAACAAAAATTTCAATGCTCTGAAAAACTCTTTCATTCCTTTTGTCGTAAAAATCCGACGGTGGACGCCGTCGGATCAAAAATTATTCCTTGCCGTTCCAGCAATACGTACACATTTTGTCGGGGTCGATGCCGACAGCCTCCAACATATCGTCGAGACGGTGAAACCGCAGAGAGGTAAATTTGAGTTTTTCCCTGATTCCCTCCACCATTCTCTGATATTTTTCAGAATCGGGATCGGCATATTCCTGCAAGACCTCTTTGGAGACGGGACCGCCTTCAAGCTCCTCGATCACCCTTCTCGCGATGAGCTCCATTTCCGAATTGGAACGGGAGAAATTCAGATACTTGCAACCGAACAACAGCGGAGGGCAGGCAGGGCGGATATGCACTTCCTTTGCGCCGCAATCGTACAAAAATTCCGTCGTCTCTCTCAGCTGCGTACCGCGGACGATGGAATCGTCGATGAGCAGAAGCTTTTTATCTTTGATGAGATCGTACACGGGGAGAAGTTTCATATGCGCGATGAGATTGCGCTTGGTTTGCATGGTAGGCATAAAGGATCTCGGCCAAGTCGGAGTGTATTTGATGAACGGACGGGAGAACGGAATCCCCGACTCGTTCGCATATCCGACCGCGTGCGCCGTACCCGAATCGGGAACGCCCGCCACGACGTCCACTTTCGCGTCGTCCCTGCGCGCGAGAAGCTTTCCGCAGTTATAGCGCATCTCCTCTACGTTGACGCCTTCATAAGTCGCCGCAGGATAGCCGTAATAGATCCAAAGGAACGTACAGATCTTCATCTTATCCCCGGGCGCGACGAGCGTCGTCATTCTCTTCTCATCGAATACGACCACTTCTCCGGGGCCGAGTTCCTTGACAGGCTCATATCCGAGGTTGAGGAACGAAAAACTCTCGAACGCCGCACAATATCCCTCTTCCTTCTTTCCGATAACGATGGGCGTTCTTCCGAACTTATCGCGCGCGGCATAAATGCCGTTCGGCGTCAGCAGAAGAATGGAAAGCGAACCGTCCACGATATCGAGGGCATATTTGATTCCTTCGATAAAATTATCTCTCTGATTGATGACGGCGGCGACGAGTTCGGTCGGATTGACCTCGCCGTTGCTCATTTCAAAGAAATGAACGCGATCTTTCAGAATCGTTTCCACGATTTCGTTTGCGTTGTTGATCCTGCCGACCGTCGCAATCGCGAACGAGCCGTGATGAGAACGCACGAAAATGGGTTGCGCCTCGTAGTCGGATATACACCCGATTCCGTAGTTTCCGTCCAGATGGGGAAGTTCTTTTTCAAACTTCGTACGGAACGGCGTATTCTCTATATCGTGAATGGACTTAAAAAATCCGTTTTCTCCGTATACCGCAAGCCCTGCACGCCGCGTGCCGAGATGAGAATGATAATCCGTACCGAAATACAGATCGAACGTGCAAGATTCTTTCGACGCTACACCGAAAAAGCCACTCATGGGATTCCTCCAAATTCAGAACTCGGCGTGATTTTCGTCACGACCTCGCCTATTATACTACGATTCCTTTCTTTTCGTCAAACGCTTGGGAGAAAAAATAACGGTACGCCCGATAAAAAAATCGAACGCACCCACGTTTTTGATTCCCGTTTCAAATAAGCAATCGTTTCGGCTTTTTTAAAAGCCATCCGATCAAAGATAGAAGGGCTCTCCGTAATTCGGTTTATATGCGAAAACCGCTCTCTCGACGTCCGTCGTGTCGATCGTGCAAGAAAACGGCGGAAACGAATCGTCGAAATGATCGAGAAAAACTTTCTTCGGCTTGATTCGATCGAGGATAGGCAGTGCGGACGCGAGCAGATCGCTTCGCCCCTGGTAGGGAAGAACGAACAAATCGACGTCTTTTGGATAGTCTGTATCCGCAATCCCCATACTTCCGAACAGGAGCACGCGCTTTCCTTCCGCCTCGACGAGATAACTTACCGTTTCTCCCCGTTCTCGGAATCGGAGCATTCCGACGATCAGCGGTACGAGATTATAGCAATACCGAAACGTCCTCTTGTTAAACACTGTCTTGCGTCGCAGTTTTGCGTCAATTCGAACGTGTTTGCCCCGATACGCGGTTACTTTAATGTCTCCGAACACGAGTTCGTCTCCGATTCCGATTTGATTTACGGCGACGCCGTGACGGCGAAGCGCCCTGACCGTGGCGTTCGTTCCGTAAATCGAACGTTCTTCTCGCTCGACCAGCGCAGGCAGACTTGCAATGTGGTCGTAATGCGCGTGCGTAATCACGATATTGCGCCTTCCGTCAAAATCCTCCGCTTTCGTCGGAACCTCACTCCCTTTCATCGGGATAAACGGGTCGAACAGTACGGAAGAAGTTTCCGTCTCGACTAAAATGCTCGCCGTACCGTACCATGTAAGTTTCATTTTACAAACCTCTCCGTCAATCGTTCGCACCGTTCCCAAAGGGAAGCTGCAAGCGAGCCGTCGTCTTGAAGGCGAATCTTATACTTTTTCCCGTTACCGTATACCTCTCCGCACTCAAACGGTTCCGTAACGAGGCGAACAAGTCTCTTTGCGCTCCGTTCGGGGGAAATCGTGAAGAGATATTTGAGGAAAGAGTGGTATGCGATCTTAAAAAAAGGGCTCGATTCGGACGCAAAGTTGCTTCTGACGATGCCCGGTTCGAATGCGACCGCGCTGATCTTGTCTCCGTAACGCCTGTTTAATTCGCGCGTGAACAACACGTTGCAGAGTTTCGTATTTCCGTATGTATGAATGGGAGAAATCCCCCTTTCGTTTTGCAGATCGTCGATATCGAACTCTTTGGAAAACAAATTCGCCGCGATGCTCGAAGTCTGAATGACCTTTGCCCTCGATGAGGACAGCTTGTCCATCAAAAGATTTGTGAGGAGAAACGCACCCAGAACGTTGACCTGAAAGGTCTGTTCGTTTCCGTCCTCCGTCAAGATCCTATCCGAAAGCATACCCCCGACGTTATTTGCAAGCACGTCGATTCTCTCGTACCCGTTCAATTCTTCGGCGAGACGCGCCACGTCCGAAAGACGGGCGTAATCGGCAAGGTGATAGGGAGCGTCGAGCTCCTTTGCGATTCTTGCCGTCTTTTCCCTGTTTCTTCCGACGAGAATCACGTTGTGTCCGAGCGCTTTCAGTTGTCTCGCCGCAGACGCGCCGATTCCGTCGCTTGCCCCTGTAATGACGATATTCATAGTTTTTTCACCTCTTTATTCAAAATCAAAACCGCCGTCGCCCCGATAAATCCGACCGAGCACACGAACAGAAGCGGCGTGCAACCGAAGGACGCGATGACGGCGCCCGCAAGTAAATTCGCTACGGGAATGAGCCCCTGCGACATCGCGGAAAGCACGCTGTTCACCTTTCCCAGCTGATCTTTTGCGACAACCTTCTGAATCGTAGTACTGATGGGAACGTTGATCAGCACGATCAGAATTCCGCACAAAAAACAGACGACCGCTACCGTAATCAAAAACGCATTCAGCGAATCTCCCAAATGGACGAAGAAGAGATAGGCAAACGCCACCGAAAGAAAGAGCAGGGACATTCCCGCAAGAGCGCGCTTCACGAACGCGCTACATTTTTCTTTGGGGTTTCGCGTGGAGAAAACCAAACCTGCGATGAGCGAACCTATGCCGAGGAACACCGTAAACACAGAGTTCCAAAACTCAGGCTCGAACAGATTGTCGAAGAGATACCCACTGCTCCCTTTCACGTCCGTCGCAATAAAGTACGGAATAAAATTGTTGAATACGGGCGCAAAGAAGAAATTGATGAAGATAATGACAGTCAAGAGGGAAAGAATCGCCTTTTCGCGTCCGAGATAAACAAAGCCGTCTTTGAGGTCGGAAAATACCTTTCGAACGGAAAGTTTCTCCTCTTTCCCGACGTATGTATAGCGAATAAACAGTTCCGAGACTGCCGAACAGAAGTAGCACGCTCCCACGATACAAAACAAAGTCTGCACGTTGAGAAGAGAATACAGAAGTCCTGCCAAAATGACCCCGACGATGGACTGAAAGCTACTTAAAATGGAAAACAGGGAATTTGCCTTCTGAAACTGTTCCTCCTCCACGATGAAAGGCAGAATGGACGCGCTTGCAGGCGAGAAGAACGCGCTCACTACGTTTCCGAGAATGCCGAGCGCAAACAGAACGACGACGTGAACTTGCAAATCGGAGGAAAGCGCCATGATGAGGGTGGAAATCAGAATGAGCGCGCCTTTGATAAAATCGCACGCGTACATGATTTTCGCCTTGTTCATTCGGTCGCTCAGAACGCCTCCGAACAATGAAACCACGACGTAAATCACGCCCGTAAGCGCGAGATACAACCCCTGCAAAAACCCGTTGTTATCCGTGATTTCCAAAATGTAATAACTGACGGCGAAACTGTAAAACATCGCGCCGACGTTGGAAACGAGAGCCCCGAAATAGACGAGCATGAAATTTTTGTTGCGAAACAGATTTTTCTGCATACCTTTGCATCCTTTTTTTGTTTCAATATACCGTTTCTGCCGCAAACAATCAACCGCTTTCGGTTTGCATTTGAGCAACTATCGGTTGCAACCTATCGACTTTAAGTTGAATTTCAAGCTGATATTGACGAATTCGCGTTTGAAAAGACGTGCGCAAAACGTAGTTTTTCCCGAGTGAGCTTTTCTTATAAATCGCAGTTTTTCGGGAAAAAAGCGTACAGACCGTTCTTCCAAACTCTATTTCGATTGCAGATATTGCATAAATTCGGGAGTCTTTGACCAATACTTGATTCCCCAATGTTCGAAATCCCACTCCTGCATATAGTCGTTGCACTCGAAATCGATGTAAAAGAGTTCCCCGTTTTGCACGACGAAGTTCGTCGGGAAATAGTCGATATTCGTATGCGCGGGGTAGAGCAGAGCGCACATTGCACGCACCTGATCGAAATAATTCTCCTGCATGCGATCCTGCAAGACGAGATCGAAGATGGTCTCGCCCTCAACGTATTCTTTGAGAATGCGTTCGCGCTCGATATCCGCGTCGAGCATGGTCGGAATGCGAATTCCGATTTCTTTCAAACGACGGTAATCGTTGAGTTCCGATTGTATTTTATCTCCGAACCGATAATACGCGCACGGCTCGTGATGAATCTGTTTGAGGACGTATCGTGTTTGCCCGTCCGTCACGAGGTAAGAATATCCTCCCTTTCCTTTGCCCAAAAGCTTGATCACTTCAAATTCTTTTTCGTTCACGGTCATCGTTTTTTCGTCGCCTTCCCGTTGCATTTTTGTTTTCCCCATTTTACTCGAATGATTAACCGCTCTATAAAAATAATCCAGAAAGATAGATCTACGGCGTTTTTGACAAAACCAATTATAGCACACTTTTCTCAAAATGTCCTATTTATTCCGCTTTTTCTTCTTTGCAAGCCGAAATTTCCCGAAAAAATAAGCCCGATTCCATATCGAGCTTGTTTTTTCTACGCTACGTCGTTACGCCGAACGTATCTCAGAGAGCTCCGTTCTAAATTGAAGTGCGGAGATAATCCAAAATCTCTGCGGCGTTCGTGTCGGGTTTTACTTTGGGCATCACTTTCTCAATCATGCCTTTTTCGTCAATGATAAACGTCGTTCTCACAACCCCCATTGAGGTCTTGCCGCACGTCTTTTTCTCCTGCCATACGCCGTACGCCTCGATTGCATCGAGTTCGGGATCGGAAAGAAGAACAAACGGAAGATCGTATTTCTCCGCAAACTTGACGTGAGACGCCACGCTATCGCGGCTGATACCGATTACCTCGACGTTTGCCGATTTGAATCCCTCATATGCGGCCGCAAATGCGCACGCCTGACGGGTACACCCCGGCGTATTGTCTTTGGGGTAAAAATAGAGAACCACTTTCTTTCCGAGAAAATCCGACAGCGAAACGGCTTTTCCGTCCTTATCCGTCAACGTAAAATTTGGCGCCGTGCTTCCTACACTTAACATTTCTTAATCCTCCATCACGCATCGTTTGTTCTCCTAGATAGCGCTTCTTTCCTGCACGCCTCTGATCGAACGATTCATCTTCCACAGTATATCATTTTATCGCCATTCTTGCAATAGGTATTCTGTATTTTTTCTAAAACCTGTCTCATACGTTTGACAAACCTACACAGCAATCTTTCCGACATATCTCAATAACCGTTGACTTTTTTTTGCCGGAATGCTATACTTGCATGAATAATTTAGCCCGTCCGGAATCAAGTAACGCAAGAGCAATAAACCGCGATGCGGCGTTGAAAAAAGTTCCGCAAAGGCGAGATCCTGCACGGAACACGGGCTTACAATCTATTTTAGAACGGCAGAGAAATCACGCTGTACCGCCTTTTTGCACGGGATATGCGTCTTTTTCACCTCCCGTATGCTAAACGGCATACGGTTTGATATTACAATTTCCGCAGAAGAGGAATAAAACATGGAGCTTGTATTGTTGACTGCCTTAGGCGTGGGCGGAGCCACCGTTATCGGCGCTCTGATCGGTTTTCTTTTCAAAAACATATCGCATAAATTTTCGGACATCGTTCTGGCGTTTGCCGCAGGCGTGATGCTTGCCGCTGCTGTGCTCGGACTGATCGTTCCCTCTCTTGACTACGGAGGGAAATACGGCGTATTGATTACCGTTGTCGGTATTTTTGCCGGAGCGATATGCCTCAATCTCATGGATAAGGCAGTGCCTCATCTACATAAACTCGCAGGCATCGAACCCGAATCGCACCACAACGCAAATCTGAGCAAAGTGCTTCTGTTCGTCCTGGCGATTGCCATACATAATCTGCCCGAAGGAATCGCCGCAGGCGTAGGATTCGGTTCGGGAGACACGACGCAGGCGCTTATCATTGCAGGCGGTATCGCGCTACAAAATATTCCGGAAGGCATGGTGATCATCGCACCCATGCTTGCCGCAGGGATCCGCCCTCGCAAGACCTTCGTTCTTGCCATGATAACGGGACTCGTTGAGGTCGTCGGGACATTGATCGGTTATTTTGCAGTCAGCATTTCCGTTACGATTTTGCCCTTTGCGCTTGCTTTTGCCGGCGGCACGATGCTCTATATCATCAGCGACGAAATGATACCCGAAACACATGCGCACGGAAGCGAACGAGGCGCGACGTATGCTTTGCTGATCGGATTCTGCGTTATGCTCGTTACGGACGTGCTGTTGGGTTAAACATACAGTATGAAAAAAGCGTTGCGTATTTTGAAAATACGCAACGCTCTTTTTCTTATTCTTTGCTGAATTCATCTTTGCCTACGCCGCACAGAGGACACACGAAGTCCTCGGGAAGATCTTCCCACTTCGTGCCGGGAGCAATGCCGTTATCGGGATCGCCCGTCTCTTCGTCATAGACGTAACCGCATACGTCGCATACGTACTTCATACTATCACCTCCTTTTTTATTGATCCGTTCCGCAAGGGAACGTTTTTTTCGTTCATGCTTTGTCGTTGCGTTGTAGTGCTACCAACGTCTCCACGTGCTTGGTCTGAGGGAACATATCGTACGGGCGAATGAACACGGGAGTATAATTGCCGTTTCCGTCCCCTTTCACCAACTTACCGTTCTCTTCTTTGAGCGTACCGCAGAGGAGCCCCAAATCGCGCGCGAGCGTTGCCGGATTACAGGAGATCATGACGATCCGTTCGACCCCGGATTCCATGATCGTATGCACCACGGAGCGTTCCAAACCCTTTCTCGGCGGATCGACGGTGAGGCACACGTTATCTCCGAGCCGTTTCATGAGATCGGGAAGAATATCTTCCACCGCGCCGCAATGATTCGTCATGTTTGCAAGTCCGTTCTCTCGTTTGAGAACGTTTGCGCAATCGACCGCCTCTGCGACGATCTCGATACCGTGCGCGGATCTGCACTTCTTTGCAAGCATGGCGGTGAGCAATCCGCCCCCTGCGTAACAGTCAATGACGTCGGTATCCGCGTCCACTTCTGCAAGTACGGCGTGATACAGTTTCTCCCGAATATCACGGTTGACCTGCACGAAGGTCTGCGCGCCTGCGCTGTACGAAATACCGCTTTCCACGTCGGAAAACGTACCGTCTCCGTACAGAAGATGAAATTCCTTGCCGAAAATCACGTTGCTCTTCGTCTCGTTTACATTCTGCCAAAGCGTGAAGCAAGTAAATTTCTCTTTGAGAACGGAGAGAAGCTCATCGACGCGAGGGAGCCGTTTCGTAGCCGTCACGACGGTAACGATGAATTTTCCCGCAATCTCGCGCACGACGAGATGGCGCAGCGTTCCCTCGCCCGTCGCCTCGTCATAGCCGCGAACGCTGCATCGCTTGCTGTATTCCATAACGGCGTCGACGGCGTCTTTTGCCCACGGCGTGACGGGGCAATCCGTAATGGGAACGATGCGATGCGAGCGTTCCGCGTAAAAACCGACGACCGTCTTGCCGTCTACGTATCCGACGGGCAATTGAAGTTTGTTTCTGTAACCGAACGGCAGAGCGCAGGGAATCGTCTCCTCCACGTCGGCATCGAGATTTCCGAGCTTTTTCAGGGTATCTCTGACCTGATTTTGCTTATATTTGAGTTGTGCGGAGTAGCGCATATGTTGAATAGAGCAACCTCCGCACTTATCGTAGACGGGACATACGGGAGAAACTCTGTCGGGGGAAGAGACGAGCACTTGCACGAGTTTTCCGTAGGCGATCTTGTCTTTCACTTTCAGGAGTCTGACTTTTACCGTTTCCCCGACGAGACAAAACGGGACGAATACCGTTCCATCTTCCGTTTTGATGACGCCCTCGCCCTCCGAGCCGTAAGATACGACCGTTCCGACGAGTTCTTCATTTTTCTCCCACATATTGTACTCCTAGCGTTTGATTTTACGAATGATACGGTTGACGGTGATCTGACAAGCGAACATGAGGTAATCGTAGACGTAAAAGAGCGCCGTTCCTCCGACGAAAATCAGCCACCAGATGATTTGATTGATATACTCTAACGGAACTTCCCCTCCGCACACGAAAAACCACAGAAGAACGAGCATTCCGTCAAACCAGAGCGCCTTGACGATATAAGCCACGTATCGATTGACGTTCCATTTGAGCTGTAAATAATTTGCGAGCGGATGCAATCCGAAGAATGCGATATACGGGAGCAATCTCCAAAAGAATCCGCCGCCCCCGAGTAAAAAGGCAAGAAGAGACGACGCGACGTACGCCATCACGCCTCCCCAAACGAAGCGTTGCGACAGGGGGAGCATCATTGCAACCGTAGCCAACAGATAGCCCGTCATGAGGAGCGGACGGTTGATCGTTCCGAGCCACAAGCAAAACGTCGCAATGGCGGCTGATACGCCCGACAATGCTATTTCAAACGCTTTGTGTTTCATAGTTCCACCTTAAATCCGAAAAGAGCCCTTTCGGGCTCTGTCTCAGCGGCAACCGCAACAGATATTGAAGAGACAGTTAACGCACATATAGGTATAGCAACAAGAAAGACACTCGCTGCACCAGTTTCCGCCCATCTGTTCCTGCGGCACGTCCTCGGGGTTCGGTTGCTGTTCGGGTTGATTGTAAGTATTGTTCACACCGCCCGATCTCTGTTCATAATTCATTTTGTCGTTGAGCTTGCGGTATGCGTTCTTGTATTTTTCGTTCGAGCCGTCCATCTGCATGGCGATTTCGAGCTGTTTCTTGCTCTCGTTCATCCACGCCTTTTTATAGAAAACGACGGATTGCAGATAATGCCACTCGGCGTTTCTCTCGTCGAATGCATCCAGTTTCGACTGTGCGCCCGTGATGTCTCCGCGGCGAATGAGCTCTTCCACGTCGGCAAACGCGCTGTTGCCCTGCGTATTCTGCCCTTTTTCTCTTCTCGCGGTCATGATTTCCGTATACGCGACGTTGAGCTTATGGAGCATACGGGCAGCCTCGTTGCCTTCTTCGCCCTCCTTAAAACTGTCCTCTCTGTATTTTGCCTTGCGCTGCTGATAGCTTGCCTCGATTTCCTCGTCGGTAGCGTCCTCGGTCAAGCCCAAAAGTTGATAAAATTCTTTCATACTATTCCCTTTATTTCTATTTCGTCCGAAAGCGAGAGCCTGATCTCGGTTCTCCTTTCCTCTCTACATTTTTTTCAGCGTCTCGTCTTTTTTGCAGTTGACGCACCCTTCGCAGGACAACACCCGTTTCGTGACGGAGGGAAGTCCGAGCATGAGCACGTTATCCGTAAGATCGTGGTTGAAATGGAGTTTCACCTCCGACAACGCCTCGCGCACGCCGTAAAAGAGCGTTCGGAAGATAAAGTCGATTTCTTTTCCGTTTTCTTTCAAAAGCGCCCTCTTGTTTTCGGCATGATAGGCGCGTTCAAATACGTTGAAACAGTTTTTCTTCTTATCCTTATCGTAATCGTCTACCGCGTCGATGAGGTAGATCCATTTCCCGATGAGATAAAAGAGCTGTCGCGTCTGCGGCGTGGCGTACTCTTCGAGCATCAGATCGGAAAGCTCGGAGACCATCGTCGCCGTTCCGTCCGCCATTCTGTCGGGAGAATCGCACCCTTGTTTTTCGAGCGCGGACGTCTCCGCAAGCCGCTTTTCGATCACGGAAACGATTTCGGGATGCGCCTTTTTGACCTTTCTATATCCTGACGAAAACCAAAGCCGCTTAAAATACCCTTTCTTTTCGTCGGCGATGTCGTCCGTCAGCTTAAAATACATCCATGCCGTATTCACGCAGGCGAGATAGTCGGTAAGGCGATCCCTCTTTGCGATGGGACGCTTGATAAACCAATGTTCCACGCAATGTTCCTTCGTCACTTCAACGTCTACATTCTTTAAGTTGTGTAAAAGCGCGGATAAAAATGTAACGTCATAGGAAAGCCCCATACGAGCAAGCTGACCGCACGTTCCGCCGATGCTCTTGCAAAGTCCGCAATAGAGCGCCTTGTAGAGCATTCCGTCCTTGATGAATAGATTTGGCAAATCGGGACTGACGTATCCGAACAACGCAAATTCTCCTTTCTAACTTTATCTCCGGTTCATTATAACACAGGAACGTAAAAAATGCAATTCGTTTCGCGATAAATATGGAGTCGTTCACAGGAAATAACCTTATTTATCATCGAATGAACACATAAACGCCCCGAAAGCCATGCTTTCGGGGCGTACTATGTTACGATGAAATTATTTTATCCGATAAACTTCATGATTTCGTCGAACGCTTTGGAAACGGCGACGGAAGTCTTAAAGCGGACGGTCTTATCGCGAAGGTTGGCGAGGGATTCGGGAATCTTCATCGCCGTGAGCGCGTTGATGCGCTTGACACCCTTGAAGGAATCCTTCACGTCGTTGCCCGTAAGCGCATAGAGCACGTCCTGAGGGAATTTATAGGGGCTTGCCGTAGAGACGACGACCATGTTTCTCTTGTCCTCGTTCTCCTTTTCGAAGTACTCTCTCGCGACGTTCATGGCGACGCCCGTATGCGTATCCATGGGATAGCCGATTTCCGAGAAGATGTCGTAGATACATTCCACGGTATCGTCCTCGGAAGAGAATCCTGCGAAGAACTGCTCTTTCATCGCTTTGAGCTCCTCGTCGGAGATGGAATAAGTACCCTTTTCCGTCAGGGATTTCATGCGTTCCGCCGTAAGAGAAGCGTCTCTACCCGAAAGTTCGAAAAGGAACCGTTCGAGGTTGGACGAGATGAGAATGTCCATGGAAGGAGACATCGTCTTATAGAACGGTCTGCCCTCCGTCTTATATTCGCCCTTGCGAATGAAATCGGTCAGAACGTTGTTCTTGTTGGACGCACAGACGAGCTTGCCGACGGGAAGCCCCATGCGCTTTGCGTAATAAGCGGCGAGAATGTTTCCGAAGTTGCCCGTGGGAACGGTAAAATTGACCTCTTCGCCGATTTCGATCTGTCCTGCGGAGACCAAATCGAGATACGCGGAGAAGTAATACGCGATCTGAGGCGCAAGCCGTCCGAAGTTGATGGAGTTCGCGCTGGAAAGACGGGTATTCTTTGCAAGGAGCTTGGCTTTGCACTCTTCGCTGTTGAAGATTTTCTTGACGGTCGTCTGACAATCGTCGAAGTTGCCCTTGACGGCTACGACGTTGACATTGCTTCCCTCTTGCGTACACATCTGCAATTTCTGCATTTTAGATACGCCGTCGTCGGGATAAAAGACCATGATCTTGATGCCCTCTGCGTCCTTAAAGCCTTCGAGCGCAGCCTTGCCCGTATCGCCGCTGGTCGCAACGAGAATGAGGATCTGTTCCTTGATGCCCACGATGTCGCAACCCGTTCTCAGAAGATACGGAAGGAGCGTAAGCGCCATATCCTTGAACGCACAAGTCGGACCGTGGAAGAGTTCGAGCATATATACGCCGTCGTCGAGCTTTACGAGGGGCGCGGGATCTCCGTCCTCGAACTTCGCATATGCCTTTTCGCAGGCGGCGAGAAGTCCGGCTTTATCGTATTCATCTAAATATTTATGCAAAACTTCGGTAGCACGCTCCGCATAGGACATGGTAAGCATCGCTTCCAGCTCTTCTTTCGAAACGGAAGGGAAAGTCTCGGGAACAAACAATCCGCCGTCTACGGAAAGCCCCTGCACGATTGCCTGCGCCGCCGTTACCCGTTCACGTCCTCTTGTGCTGATAAAATACATAATTTCCTCCTATTGAAAAAACCGAAAGGGTTCGTCCTCTCGGTTTTTCATCTTCATATCAGAGATACTTTTTAATAAAGTCGGGCAAGGTTTCTACGTCCGCGCTGATCGTCATCGTGACTTTCAGATCGTTCTTCTCGCTGATTCTTTCGAGCATATAGAAGAACCCTGCCATCTGATCGAGCGGCTTGCCTGCGATTCTCGCAACGCCGTCAATGAAAATGTACTCGTTATCGTTGTTTCCTGCGATAACGCCTTTTATAAAACCGCACAACGCGTCTTCGCCTGCGACCTGATACTCGCTTGAATTGATGAAACGTACGTTTCTATCGATGTCGTACATGTATCTCGTAGTATCGGTGACGAAAATCAGATGACCTTTCGCCATTCCGACCGCCGCATTCGCCGCGTCTATAATTTTCTTCGTTTTTCCGGAACCCTTCGCTCCTGCAATAATGGTAATCATAAAAACCTCCTAGGTTTTATTTTTCCATATTGTAACAAGTTTTTGTGAAAATTTCAAGGGGTTTTCGAAAAATTATTTCCTGAAAAGTGAAATTTTATTTCAAAGAATCAACAAAATGACAAATTCTTTGAAGTCCCTCTACCATGTCCTCCATGGAGAGCGCATAGGAAAGACGAACGCAACCGTCGTCTCCGAACGCGATACCGGGAACGGTAGCGACCTTTTCCGCATCCAGGAGCGCGTCGCAGAATGCAACGGAACCGTCGATTCTCTTGCCGTGATAGCTCTTGCCGTAACAATTATCCACCGTGAGCATGACGTAGAACGCGCCGTCGGGTTTTACGTAGGAAAGAATGGGGTGCGCGTCGAGAATTTCCATCATTTTATCTCTTCTCTCGTGGAAAATATCGACCATCTCTTTCACTTTCGCCTCGTCTCCTTTGAGCGCCGCGATGGTGGCATGCTGAGAAATGGAGGACGCGTTGCTCGTCGCGTGGCTCTGGAAGGAGTCGATCGCCTTAGCGATCTCCTTGGGAGCCGCAAGATAGCCGACTCTCCAACCCGTCATGGCGTACGTTTTGGAAACGCCGTTGATGACGATCGTATGCTCTTTCATGTAATCGGAAACGCAGGCGATGGAGAAGGGTTTCACGTCGGAATAGATGAGTTTCTCGTAAATCTCGTCGGAAAGAACGTAAATTCCCGCCTTTTCGCACACGGCGGCGATGGCTCTGATTTCCTCTTCGGAGTACACCGCACCCGTGGGGTTGGAAGGGGAATTCAGAATGAGCATCTTCGTCTTGGGCGTGATCGCCTGTTCGATCGCCTCCGCCGTTACTTTGAATCCGTTCGCTCTATCCCCCATGACGGAGACGGGCACGCCGCCGACGACCTTGACGATCTCGGGATACGTTACCCAGTAGGGAGCGGGGATGATGACCTCGTCCCCTTCGTCGAGGAGCGCAAACACGGCGTTGAAGATAGAATGTTTTGCTCCGTTGGAAACGATGATCTGAGAAGGCTCGTAATCGAGGCCGTTGTCCTTTCTGAACTTTTCGCAAATGAGCTTGCGGAGCGCGGGAAGTCCCGAAGAAGGCGTATACTTGGTATAGCCTTGTTCCATGGCGGAAATACCTGCGGCGATGATGTGGTCGGGCGTATTGAAATTCGGTTCGCCGACGCCGAAGGAAATGACGTTTTCACCTGCCTCTTTCATCGCTTTCGCTTTTGCGGAAACGGCAAGCGTCAGAGACGGGGAGATGGAAAGCATTCTTTTTGCGATACTCATTTGAATCGTCCTCGGAGTTTTTGTTTTATTTTACAACAGAAACGACTGAAAAGCAAGTTTTGAAAGGAAAAATCCGTCGTCCCGAAAAAAGTTACAAAAGGAACAAAAAGTTGTGTTTTTTGTTCAAAACGGACATTTTTCTCTTTTTCGGAGCATATAAAAAAGCGCCTTCGTCAAAAAAAGCGCTTTTTGATTAAATTTCCTCGCTGCCTGCAAGCTGCGCCTCTCTGTCGGCAAGCGCGAGCGCGTCGAGCATTTCGTCGATCTCACCCATCATGAATCCCTCTATGTTGAACGTAGAAAATCCGATTCTGTGATCGGTCACGCGCGACTGGGGAAAGTTATAGGTGCGGATGCGTTCGCTCCTGTCGCCCGTTCCGACCATGCTCTTTCTGTTCTGCGCGTACTGTTGCTCGTTCTTCGAATTATAGAAATCGTACAACCTGGTACGGAGCACTTTGAACGCTCTCTCCTTGTTTTTGAGCTGAGAGCGTTCGTCCTGACAGGAAACGACGATTCCCGTGGGGAAATGCGTGATACGAATGGCGGTTTCCGTCTTATTGACCTTCTGTCCGCCTGCGCCCGAGGAGCGGAACACGTCCACGCGAATGTCCTTTTCGTTGATTTCCACTTCCACGTCCTCCGCCTCGGGGAGAACCGCGACCGTTACGGTGGAAGTGTGAACTCTTCCCTGCGATTCCGTTTCGGGAACGCGTTGAACGCGGTGTACGCCGCTTTCGTATTTGAGCGCCTTATACGCCCCTTTCCCCGCAATGTTGACGACCGCCTCTTTCATGCCGCCGAGTTCCGTTTCGCTCACTTCGACGGGTTCGAACTTAAAACGGTGCTTGTCGCAATAATACTGATACATACGGTAGAGTTCGTACGCGAAGAGCGCGGCTTCGTCTCCGCCGGCGCCGCCTCGGATTTCGAGAATACAGTTTCTCTCGTCGTTTTTATCTTTGGGGAGAAGAAGGATCTTCAATTCTTCCCTGATCGCGGAAAGCGTTTCTCTGCACGCGTAGCCCTCTTCGCTTAGCAGTTCCTTCATTTCTCTGTCCGACTCCGCTTCCGCCTCCGCAAACGCGTCGTTCATTTCCTTTTCTTTGGCAAGGTACTCCCTGTATTTGAGCGCGACCTCTTCGATTTCCGCGTGTTCTTTGGAGAGCTTCGTCCAGTTTTCCATGTCCGCGATCACGTCGGGATTTGCAAGCAACCCCGTAAGCTCGTCATATCTCGCGATAATATCGTCTAACTTCTTTAACATAGTATTTTTACAATCCTTTCGACCCCTTCGAGATCCTTGACAATTTCGCTCTTTCCTTCAAACAGCGAACAGACGGCTTCCGCTTGCCCCTCTCCGCACTCGAAGAGAATCATTCCCCCTTCGTTCAGATAAGGTCTGAATTCCTTCGCCATTCGTCTGTAAAAGTCCATGCCGTCCGCTCCGCCGTCGAGCGCCATACGGGGCTCGAAATCTCTCACTTCCTTCTGCATTTCGGGAATATAGTCGGTCGGAACGTAAGGGGGATTACATACGATCAAATCGTACGTTCCCTCGACGCGTTCGAATAAATCTCCCACGAAGAAGGTTACGTTTACGCCGTTGAGCGCGGCGTTTTCCTCGGCGAGGGAGATTGCCCGTTCGCTCAGATCGGTCGCGCAAACCTTTGCGCCCGTCGCCTTTGCGATCGCAACGGCGATGCATCCGCTACCCGTACAGACGTCAAGCACCGTCTTGCGCTTTCCTCTCTTTACCTCGTCGATCGCCCTGTCCGCGAGTTCTTCCGTTTCGGGTCTCGGAATGAGGGCGCGCTCGTCCACGCGGATCGTGACGCCGCAAAATTCCGTATCCCCCGTGATATACCAGAGCGGTCTGCCCGTGAGACGCTCTTTGCACGTCTGTTCGAGTTTTTTCCGTTCGGAGGGCTTGACTCTTCTCTCCTCCGTAAGTTGACTGCGAGGAATGCCGAGGCAGATGGAATAGATCCACTCCGCGTCCGATTCGTCGATCCCGTTCTTTGCGAACTCCTCTTTCGTCTGTTTGAGAAGCACGGAGAGCTTTTCGCTCAGAACGAACGAGGTCGTCTCCACGCCGTCGTCCGCTTCCATTTCCAACACTTTTTTGAACGCCGCAATCGCAACTTCCACCATATCGTCGGTAGGCTCCTGCGTGGTGATGCGCTGCAAGAGAAGTCCGGGAGCTTTGAACGGAATCACCCATTTCGCGTCCGTGCGCGCAAGCGCACGCAACAATTCATAGGAGATACCTGCCACCACGGGGAGAAGAACGAGTTCGGTGCCGATTCTTGCGAGCAGACGGAGCGCGCCGTTTTCAATCGAGCCGAGACCGAGCAGATACCCGACGAGCGCGAAGAGCAGGATATTGACGGCAAGCACGAGGAAGAGAAAGGTCGTTCCGCACCTGTCGTGCACGCGCGTACAGCGTTTCACGTTTTCCACGGTGAGCTCTTTGCCTTCCTCATAGCAGGAAATGGTCTTGTGCTCCGCTCCGTGGTACATAAACGTCCTGCGCATATCTTTGATGCAGAGCATCAGGCAGAGATACCCGATGAATAAAACGAGCTTGATTCCCCCGACGATGAAGTAATACCAACCGCTTTCTTCGGAAAGAGGAGTATACTTAATCAGGAGACTTCCGAGAAACTGCGGCAGAATCATGAAGAGCGCGATTGCAAGCGCGACGCCGAGAATCATGGAGACCGTGGTCACCACGTCCATCAAATCGAGATGGAATTTTTCCGCGAGAAAGCGTTCGAACTTGGACGGCTGTTCCTCCTCTTCCTCCACGCTGTCCGCATACACCTCGGACGTGCGCATCAAACACTTCATTCCGTCTTTGAGCGAGGAGATCAGGTTGAACGAACCGCGCAAGAAGGGCACGCGCATGATTTTTTTTGCTTGGGGCAGACGGGTAGATTCGATCTGAACGTTCCCTTCCCCGTCCCGAACGGCGGTCGCCATGGACTTTCTTCCGCGCATCATGACGCCTTCCAGCACGGCTTGACCGCCGATATACGTTTTATTTGATTTTGTTGACATGGATGATTCCTCAATGCAAACTGTCGTAACGACAGAGTAAAACAGCTTCAATCGAATGATTGAAGCCGTCTTGCCGTTTGTTAGATTCCGTATCTCTTCTTGAATTTATCGACACGACCACCGGTGTCCACAAGCTTCTGTCTGCCTGTGAAGAAGGGATGGCACTTGCTGCAAATGTCGACTCTCAGAACGTCACCGTCTTTCGTCGTGCCTGTCTTAAAGGTTTCGCCGCAAGCACATACTACTGTTACTTCATGGTACTTGGGATGGATATCAGCCTTCATTCTTTTTACCTCGCGATTTGCTATCTTTCTAAGACGCTCCTTCATTATAGCGCGTTTTTTGCTTTCCGTCAATTATTTTTGCAAAAGAAAATAAGGTTTTTTTCGTCAACCGCAAACAAAACGACAACTTCGCACAAGATAAAGGAAAAAAGGAAAAAGGGTTGATTTCCGCAATCATGTGTGATATAATAGATCATACAATAGGGAGAAATGTTATGAAAGTTTGGATGTTGCAACAAAACGGAATTTTGGAAGAACAGAACAGACCGGAGGTCGTCACGCAGAAAATGCAGGTCAAGGTCAAGCTCTCCAAGGTTTTGATTACGGAAAACGACGTCGAGCTTCTTTCGGGAAAATTCCCTTCCGCAATTTATCCCATTATTCCGGGGCACACCGCAGTCGGCGTTCTCTCGGAAACGTGCGCGTGCGGAATCGATCTGACCAAGGGCGCAAGGGTATATCTGCACCCCCTCTTTCCTTGCGGCGTCTGTGAAAACTGTAAAAAGGACTCCGTTCTCGATTGCACGGATATGCACATTGCAGGCGTAAATGCGCACGGTTTTTTACGCGATTTCGCCGTCGTCAACCTCAACGACGTATCTCTCCTCCCCTCCTCCGTTTCGGACGAACAGGCTCTGTTCGTGGAATGGATCGCGCTTGCGGAATCGGTTCTCGATACGCTCGACTGTTCAAAAGGCGATCACGTCGTGATTTACGGAGCGTCCATTCTCGGTAATTTGCTCGCCCAGCTCCTCATATACCGCAAAATCGTACCTATTCTCGTCGATACCGACGTAGCTTTCCTCGACTATGCGAAAAAGTGCGGCGTCTACTATACGTTCAAGCTCGACAATACCCTGCGCGAGAATATCATGAAAGTCACGGGCGGAAGACTTGCCGACGCAAGCGTATACGCGGGACTCTCGGACGTCTCCCCGTCCCTTCCCTTCGTCTATGCCGCACCCTGTACCAACGTGGTCTATGCAGGGCTCCGTTTCAAAGACGTGGAAGTAAACCTCAAAAACGCGCTTCTCAAACAGTGCGCCGTCTACTGCGTCACGCAGGCGAAAAAGCACATCTCTTCCGCAATCAATATACTCGCAAACAAGGCGATCACGCTCCCCGACATTTCCTACCGATACGGAACGATCGACGACCTGCCGAATCTCACTCGCCTGTTGCAAATCGGGAAATACAGCTTCCTTTCCCCTTACATTATCAAACTTCTATGAGGTCAATATGATTTCACTCATCGCATCCGATCTTGACGGCACGCTCTTGACCGCCGATAAGACGTTGCCGGACGAAACTTTCGAGCTGATCGAAGCGCTCTACAAAAAAGGCGTTTTGTTCGCGCCCGCAAGCGGAAGACAATACGCCAACTTGAAAAAACTGTTTGCCCCCGTCGCCGATAAAGTAATCTTTATCGCGGAGAACGGGGCTCTCGTCGTTTATCGGGACAAGATTCTGTTCGAGGACACCATTCCGCCCGAAGAGGTCATGCCTGCCGTACGAGAAATCAGAAAGATCGACGGGCTCTATCCCATGCTGTGTACGGCGGATTATTCTTACATCGAGAGCATGGATCATCCCTTTTCCGACTACGCTTTTGCCAGCTACACGCACTGTAAATACGTAGAGGATCTGGAAAGCGTTGCCTCTCTGCCCATTCTGAAAATCGCGATCCACGACAGAAAAGGGTCTGCGATCAACTGTATGAAACGCCTTCCCGAAAAACTCCCGCGCCTTCGCACGATGATTTCAGGATTCGACTGGACGGACGTTTCCTCCCTCTCCGCAAACAAGGGCGAAGCCATTCGCTTTATCCGCGAAAAATTCCGTTTGCACAGGGAAGATTGCGTCGCATTCGGCGACCACATGAACGACTTCGAGATGTTGCAGGAATGCGGACAGGCGTTCGTTCCCGAAAACGCCTATCATACGATTTTAGAGACGTTCCCGAATCACATTCCGTCGGCGCGTGAGTTCGGCACGATACAAAAATGCAAGGAGATTTTGAAAAGTCTATGAAATTAGTCATCGCATCGGACATTCACGGTTCCGCATACTACTGCAAGAAACTTTTGGAACGCTTTGAAGAGGAGAAAGCGGATAAACTCGTTCTCCTGGGCGATCTTCTTTATCACGGACCGAGAAACCCTCTTCCCGAAGGACACGATCCCAAAGAAGTCGCGCTTCTTCTCAATTCCCGTCGCGATCGGATTTTAGCCGTTCGGGGCAACTGCGACGCCGAAATCGACCAGATGGTGCTCTCTTTCCCCTGCCTCGCCGATTACGCAATCGTCTACGATCAGGGAAAAACACTCTTCCTTACGCACGGACATCTCCCCCTTCCCCCGATGCAGGACAACTCCGTTCTCATCAACGGACATTTCCACGTTCCCGTATCCGAACGGCGAGACAACTACCGCTATCTGAATTGCGGTTCGATCGCCCTTCCCAAAGAGAACTCTCCCCACTCCTATCTCGTATATGAGGACGGCGCGCTCACCTGGAAGGACGCAGACGGAACGGTATTTATGAGAGATATGCTCTGAATTAAAAAGACGGCAAACGCCGTCTTTTTTCATGCAAGGACAATTTTCCTCCTTTATTCGAGAACGGGGGGGTCCTCTTTGTTTTTCTCTGCGACTTCCGCGCCGTGTTTGAATACCACGGAGAGGAACAAAAGCATAAGCCCCGTACCGAGATTGATCGCGACCTCAAAATCCGTCTGTCCTACGTCCGAATACAAGAGCGAGACGACTGCGTACGCGATTGCCGCAACGACGGCAGCTCCGAGCGAGACGAAAATGACGAGAAGGCTTAAATCGCGAAGCTGTTTCGCACCCTCGAACGTAAAGGGCGTGCCCGCATTCAACTCGGCGACGCAATATTTCTTTGCGAATGCGGCGAGGACTGCCTCTGCCGCGCACAAAATCACGCCTTCCGTCATGTTTGCAATCATAGTGCCCATATTCTCACCCGACCTCTCCACGATCAACTCTTCGAGCGTTTTGCCGTCAATCGCCAACGAACCGAGAGACGAGAGCGTTACGATTCCGATCGCGCATCCGACCGCGCCGATGATACTGCAAATCAAGACAATGATACTGATCACCTTAACTACCTTAAACACGGTCTGAATGGTTTTTAACGATTTTGACGTTTCCATAGGTAACTCCTTTTCGGCTCAAAAGCCGCTTTTTAATTTCCCTTCCGCCCAACCGACGTTGCCGCCTGCAAGCAGAAATCGTTTCATATTTCTCTGTAAGCTCGTCCGTTCGGAGAGCGACGAGAGCTCTTTCTCTCCCGGAAATACCCAGTCCAACACCGCCATGCTCTCTTCCACGAATTCTATTTCGAATCTTCTTTGGAACGCGAGCACGTTCGAAGTTTCGGGGAGCAACCGTTCGAGCACGGGAGAGAGCATCCACGATTCGCAATACCACGGCGTATTCTTTTCTTTCGGATCATAAGTTTCCAAAAAGGCGCGAAACGAAGCGAACGTCTTGTCGATCGAAGCGGGGCGCATATCCGCGTCGGCAGGAATATGAATGTATATCTTACCTTCGGTAAACTCAAATTCGAGTTCTCCGACGCGAAATTCTTTCATGGCAAGCTGGCGCACGAACCACCAAGTCCACCGAAACGCATATTTCCCGTATATTTTCCGATGTTCCACGGTAAATCGCGTACAAAACGCCATCGTCGCAAAGTAAATCTCGTCGGAGATTCCCTTTTCCCGATAAGCGTCGTAGCGTTTTGCCGCAAGCAAAATGCACTCCGCCAACGATTTCAACCCGTATTCGTCCTCGCCGAGGGCAACGCGAAGCTCTTTTACCCCCTCTTCCCACGTCTTCGGAGAGGACAAAAGAAGTTCGAGTTCCTGCGTCATGACGCTCTCATGGGAGAGGATAACTTTCGTCACCTCTTCGGGCATGCTGATTTTTTCACACAGCGTTTTTACGTTCATCGTTTCTTTCCGGGAGGAGGCAAATCGTCCGCCACCCTCTCGCACAGCTCCTTCAAAAAAAGTTTATCTTCGCCGTCGACGACGAGCATCTCCTTTGCTCCTTTATAAGGAACCGCGTACTCCGCATTCGGAAGAAGCTCCCTTGCGGACGGGGTAGATTTCATCAAGAAACGGTCGTCGTAACATCCGCCGATGACCTTTCCCTTACAATAGAGAACATATTCCCCCATCATCGGACGAAAGGAGACTTCGGCAAGGGAAAGGAGCTCGGAAACGTAGTTCAGGTAATCTTTATCCGTCACGATTCTCCTTTCTGCGACTGAACACGCAACCGCAATAATTTTGCCTGTAAAGGCGATATTGCTTGGATTTCTCGATGCTGTCGAGGTAGCCACCCTTTTTCTTGAAATCGGTAGGAAGCCATTCGATACCGTATTTTCTTCCGAGTTCTTCCCCGATGCGGTTGAGTAGTTCCGCATCCTTCAAAGGACTCACGGTAAGCGTCGTCGCAAAATAATCGTAACCGAGTTCCTTTGCCCGTTTCGCAGTCTCTTCAAGGCGCAGCCGAAAGCATTTTTCGCACCGTTTCCCTCCCTCGGGGCAGGATTCGTATCCCCTGACGGATTCGTAAAAGCGGTTTACCTCGTGGTCGCAATCGAGAAAATCCGCCCACCCGGTCTCGCGCAAGAGCCGAATCTGCTCCGCCTTGCGAATACGATATTCTTCCTCTTCGATGTTCGGATTATAGTAAAAAACGGTCGTCCTGATTTTTTCAAACAGAACGCTCAAACAATGCGAAGAACAGGGCGCGCAACAGCTGTGCAGAAGCAATCGTTTCTCCCCTGCCGTAAGCAAAATACGTTCCATTTCCGCATTGTAGTTCCGCTTATTCATGCGTATATTATATTTTATCCGCCTGTCGTTGTCAATAGAATATCCGTTTTCAAATACATAAAATTCGACGTTATTTTGTGCAAAATGCCTTCTTGACGAATTGCATTTTATCCTTTATAATAAAACCATCAGATAAGGAGGAAATTATGAAAAAAAAGAAATTGATGGCTACGGCGCTTGCCGCCGCCATGGTACTTTCCGTCGGCTTGACAACCGGCTGTGAGAAAGAGTCTGAAATTTCGTTCGGTACCGATATGCCCTTTGTGAAAGCGGGAACGGAGCGCAACACAGGCACGAAGAAAAACACGGGTAATAATCCGACCACGACGCCAAACGCGGACACCGTGAAAGGCGCGACGCTTACGGTCGAAGCGCCCAAAGACGGCGACAGAGAGATCAGCGAAAATCTGTTCGGATTGTTCCTCGAAGACATCAACTATGCCGTAGACGGCGGACTTTACACCCAGCTTATCAAGAACAATTCGTTCGAGTACGGCGAGCTTGCAAAGTATGAAAACACCAACGGATGGGAAAAAGTCGGCACGTTTGAATCGGGCGTCATCGACGGCGCGACGGACAGCACGGCGCTCGGCTCTCAAAACCCCCATTATCTGCGCATGAGGGGAACGGAAGACTTCGGACTTCTCAATTCGGGACATACGGTGGGCATCGCCGTCGAAAAGAATGCAAAATACAACGCTTCCCTCTTCGTCAAATCTCCCGTAGGCTATACGGGAACGGTTACCGTCCGTTTCAGAGCAGACGGCAAAGCGATCGGCGAAAGCTCCCTTGAAATCACCGCGGAGAAAAACGCATGGACGCGCTACGAGCTTTCCCTCACCGCTACCGAAACCGCCGACGAAAAGGTCACGGTAGAATTTATCTTTACGAAGGGAACGCTCGACGTCGACTGTCTCTCCGTATTCCCCGAAGAGCACTTCGGCTCTACCAACCTCAGAAAAGATTTGGGCGAGGCGCTCGCCGCCCTCAACCCTTCCTTCCTGCGTTTCCCCGGCGGTTGCGTCATCGAGGGTAAGACGTTCGAGAGCGCATACGACTGGAAAGCTTCCATCGGCGAAGGCGAAACGATGACCTACGTCGACGGCGCGACGGGACAGCAAGTCACCGCGACGGGCAGCGCGGACAACCGTGCGCTCGGCATCGACATCTGGGCAAACCTCAACGGCACGGCGAGAAATCCTTACTACATGTCCTACGGACTTGGCTTCTATGAGTATTTCTTACTCTGCGAAGATCTTGACGCTGCACCCGTTCCCATTCTCAACTGCGGTATGTCCTGTCTCATTCAGGGCGTGGGAAGCGTAGGAACGCCGGCAGACAATACGAGAATCGACTCCGAAAAATTCCGTGGATTCGTGCAGGACGCACTCGATCTCGTGGAATTCTGTAAGGGCGACGCGTCCACCACGTGGGGCGCAGTCCGTATCGCCATGGGACACGCAGAACCCTTCGAGCTCGAATACCTCGGCATCGGCAACGAGCAGTGGGGAACAGACTATTTCAGACATTACGAGGCGTTCCGCGAGGCGTTTGAGGATGCAGCAAAGACGAATCCCATCTATAAAGATCTGAAACTCATCGTCGCAAACGGACCCAACTCGGGCGACAGATATGCTTGGGAAAGAATCGAATCGTCCGGTCTCGGCGCGGACTATGCAGGGCTCGTCGACGAGCACTACTACTGCATGCCCGAATGGTTCTTCTCTAACACGGAAAGATACGATACTTACGATCGCGATTCCGTTCCCGTATTCCTCGGCGAATACGCCGCGAAATCCAACACGCTTGAAGCCGCTCTCGCGGAAGCTGCCTATGCAACTTCGCTTGAACGCAACGGCGACGTCGTAGAACTTGCCGCATACGCTCCTCTCTTCGGAAACACGCTCTCCAATCAGTGGACGCCCGACATGATCTACTATTCCAACAACGGATATTATAACTCCATCAATTACTACGTTCAGCAGCTCATCGCAAACAACAAGGGAACCGTCCTTCCCGATTCCACACTCACTCTTCCCACGCAGGGAACGGGACTTTCGGGTAAAATCGGCGTCGGTACGTGGTCTACAAGCGCGACCTTCGACAATATCGTCGTAACTTCTAACAAGACGGGAAATACCCTCTTCTCGAACGACTGTTCTTCCCTTAACGGTTGGCAGCAGATTGGCGGAACGTGGTCCTCTGCAAACGGCGTGCTCGTTCAAGAAAACACCAAAGGACCCGCAAACACCGTCACGGGCGACGTCATGTACATCGGAGACGCGTCTTGGAGCAACTACACGCTGACGCTCGAAGCGACCAAGACGGGCGGAAACGAGGGCTTCCTCATTCCCATCTGCGTACAGGATAAGGACAACTTCATTCACTGGAACATCGGCGGCTGGAACAACACGGTAAGCTGTCTCGAACAGACGAGCGCAGGTACGAAGAGCGGTCAGGTTGCGGGAACGGTCAAGAATCTCAAACTCGAAACGAATCATACCTACAAGATCAAAGTCGTCGTAGACGGCATGACCATCAAGTGCTACCTCGACGACGAGCTCATGGTCGATTTCACCATCGGACAAAAAGAACTCCTGTATCAGGTAACCTCTTACGATGAGGAAACGGGCGATCTCATCATCAAGATCGTCAACCCCAACGAAAGCCCCGTCGAACTCAACGTTGATTTGAACGGATACTCCCTTACGGGTGAAGCCGACCTGTCCGTACTCAGCGGAGGCGATCTCGGTCTCGTCAACTACTACAACGATCCGTTCGCGGTCACGCCTGAGCATAGTACGATGAACGTTTCGAACGAATTCACTTACACCGTACCTTATTACAGCTTCGTGGTTCTTCGCATTCATACAAACTGACATGGAAAAAAACGGCAGAGAAATCTGTCGTTTTTTGTTGTCTTTTCCTCCGCGTTTCCTTGACATTTTCACAAAAATGTAAGATAATGCTTATACAATATCATATGGAGGTTATCATGAAAAAGATCACGAAAATCACCGCGATTCTTGCAGCACTCTTGTGCGCGCTGGTAGCGCTCTGCGCTTGCAGTAACTACGGTTCTGTCCGGAAGGCATTCGAAAAGGCAGGTTACGCAGAGGATCAGAGCATTCAGGAATATCAGGGCAGATACGGCGATTTGCTCACCGAAGAGAATGAAAAGGGCGAGAAAGTAACCGTTGCAACCCTTCACGTTCTTTCCAAAGGATTGCTCGGCGGAACGGTCGTCATCATCGAATTTCAGTCCACCAAGAAAATGCAGGAAAAGTACAACGAGAGCGCAACGCTTCAAGGTCTCATCACGGATCTTCAAAAGAGCGATTATGTAAACGGCGCTTGCGTCCTTCTTTTGAATCTTTCCAATGACGGACTTGAAATTTTTAAGAACGCATAACGAAAAAGAGGAAATCTTCTGATTTCCTCTTTTTACGTTATTCGAACTGTCCTGCCAGAATGTCCGCAGTCAGTTGCGCGAGCTTGATTTTCTCGGAATCCATCTTTGCCCCTTCCCTCGACGAGAGAAGCGCGACCGCGCCGAGACAATCGCCTCCCGACACGATGGGCACGATGATCTCCGCCGTGATGGTCAGATCTTCCTGAGCCGTGATGGGAACGATATCTCCGCCCTCGGACAAATTCGCCACGTAACTCTTTCTGTCCCCCAGAATGCGATCCATCTTCGGCGAAATGTTCTTCCGACTGACTTCCTTTCTCCCGTCCCCGCTTGCAAACAGCACCTCGTCCGTATCGCAGATGATCGCAAGATCACCGCTAAGATCGTTCAGAGACTTTGCCGTAGATTCGCTGAATTTATCGAGCGTGGCGATGGGAGAATATTTTTTCAAAATCAACTCGTCTCGGTCGGAAAAGATTTCAAGCGGTTCTCCCGATTTCAGGCGCAACGTGCTCCTGATCTCCTTTGGAATGACCACCCGACCGAGTTCGTCGATGCGCCTTACTATACCTGTTGCTTTCATAAAAAATCCTCCGTACTTATTTTGTGACTTCACACAAAACTTATACGGAGGAATGCTTTATTTTTCTTGTTTCGCCTTTTTTTTCTCCATGCGCTCTTCTCTCTTAACGCGCCTGTTATCCTTTGCGCGGATCAACAGGAACTTCGGCGCTTGAATGAGGTATCTCTTCCAAAGCCTGCCGGGTTCGCGGAACAGACGGTAGAGCCATTCGAGCGAATGTTTTTGCATCCAGAGCGGAGCGCGCTTGATCTTGTTCGAATGGAAATCAAACGCCGCGCCGACGCCCATCAGGATGCACCCTTCGAGCTGGTCGACGTGGTTCTGCATCCAGAAATCCTGCTTGGGAGCGCCGAGTCCTACCCAGATATAGTCGGGGTTCGTCTCGTTGATGAGTTTGATGACTTCCCTGTCCTCTTCGGGCGTGAGGTCTCTGAACGGGGGCGAGAACTTTCCCGCGATCTTGATGGAAGGATATTTTTCCCGAAGATTCAAATCGAGCTTTTTGAGCGTTTCGGGCGTAGAGCCGTAGAAATAATGCCGTTTGCCCTTTGCGAGTCCCTCTTCGATGATTTTCAGCATCACGTCAGGTCCGCCGCAACGCTCGCAATCGAGATTTCTCTTTTTTGCGATCTTTGCAATGGGCATACCGTCCATGGCGCAGATGGTCGCCTCGTTCAAAGAGGCTGCAATTGCGGGAGAGGAATCTGCAAGGACAACGCCGGGAACTCCGCAAAATACGACGTACGCGCTGCCCTCTTCCACGGGTATGTCGGAAATCGCACGGACAAGCTCCTCCTGCCGCATGGCGTTAAACCCGACTTCTCCTATTTGTAAATTTCTCTCTATCCTTCTATTGCTCACAACTCTCTCCTGCGTACGAGACTTGGGATATTCTCCATTTGTAATAGCTTGTCTCATAGCGAGACAAACATACTCACACTTTACACCCGTATTATACTACATATCAAAAATGAAATCAAGTAAAAGAACCGTTTTTTAAGGAAAACTTTCTCTATCTCAAAGAGTTTCCATCTTGGTAAACGCTTTGCACTCCGCAAGTTTTTCCGCATTTCCGACCGCCGCGACAAAGCCTTGTTCTTTGACTTCGGCAATGAGGTTCGCCATGTTTTTTAGATCCTCTTCCGTCGTGGAAAGAAGCTCTTCCCTCGTCTTTCTCTGTTCTTCTTCGGAGATCTCCTTAAAGTAATCCGCATCGCCCTGCGCTCCGCGCAATTTGGGAGAAAGGGTAGGCTCTTCCCCTGCGACCGTACCGATGATATAGCCGACAAGCGCGTCGTCGGTGAGCGCGACATTTTTCAGATACGCTTCCGCATTGTCATACGCGCCGAGCGTGTTGACCACGTTGGGATCGCGATAAGAGACAAAACAGAAGAGATCTTTGTCCGCAACGACGCCTACGCCGTACGCGCCGCCCTTTGCCCTGACCTCGTTCCAAAGATAATCGAGAGAAAGGATCTGTTTCATGACCTTTACGTTTCCCGGCTTATACGTTCCTTTGAAGGACGCACCGCCCTTTGCAACGTAATTGATCCCTGCCGGAATGGTAACGGCGGGATTGCCTTCCTGCAAAGAAATAGTGCTCTTTTGCATGGAGGTTTCGCCCGTTTCAAAGCAAGAGATTCTGCTCAGAAGATTCTCTTTCGCCGCCTTGCTTCCCGTAACCGAGACGATCAGATTATTCTTCTTGAACGGAACGGAGAATCCCTCAAACTCTGCGCCCTTCATCTGTTGGAGCGCGCGATAGAAGGAAACGCCCTCCATGCGCTCGGCATATGCGCCTGCTGCGGTGAGCCTTGCCGAAACCATGCCGTACGCCACTGCGTTACCTCTCTGCATGATGCGCATCTGCGTCATGGCGCTCTTTTGCGCGATGAGTTTATCGACTTCTTCCGCCTCGCAGACCGTCTCGTCGAGCACCTCGCGAAGGAGCGAAATCGCCTTTTCCTCGTCGCCTTCGAGGTAACTGACGGACGCTTTGAGCATCGGTCTCGCCTCTTTTGCGTTTACGCCGTATACGACGGTTCCGAACGAGAGTCCGCCGAGATGAAGCATGACTTCCGTGTTGAGTTCTTCCGCGGTGTGTTTTTTCGTCTTGATCTTTCCGAGAAGGGACGCATACGTCGCAAGTTTGGGAAGATCGTCCTCCGCGACGGAAGCGAGATTGTAATACAGCGTGAGATAGACGATTCCGCCCGTTTTGACTTCATGGAAGAGCACTTCCCTGTTCTCTTTCACGATATGCTCTGTGGGCGCGATGGTAGGCTCTCTGTCGAGATCGGCGAGCGTGAGCGTTGGAAGCGTTGCGATCTGTTCGGGCGTATCTTCCGTTTCCTGGAACACGCGCAGCTCTTGATTGAGACGAATGAGAGATTGTACCTGTTCTTCATTCAGGCTCGCACGGTATTCCCTGCACTTTCTCGCCTCTTCTTCGGCTTGCTCTGCGCCGAGCGTTTTGGAGGGCTTTACGGTAAGAAGCGCATAGTGCTTGCTTTCGAGAAGATCATAGATGAGCCGTTCGAAATAGCCGTTTTGCATCCCTGCGCGCAGAGAAGCAAGTTCCTTTTCGTAACGGATATGGGTGGCAGGGTCGATACCGTAGTTCATCGCGGACGCAACGTACAGTCCGTACATTACGCCCTGCGGAAATCCTCCCGTCTCCATTTCACGGAGCTTGAACTCCATATTGTTGATGGCGGCTTCGAGCGCCTTTTGATCGATTCCTTCATCCGCGATTTTTTTCAGCGTCTCGCGGACGACAAATTCAAAGCGTTTGCCCTCGTCTGCATTCGTCTTGTGGAGCTGAATGAAGTACGCCGGTTGCAACACGTCGCCGAGCACCTCTGCCCTGACGTCCTTGCCGAGCCCTGCGTCCATGATCGCCTTTTTCAAGGGAGATTCGTTGGTGGAAAAGAGCACCGCGTTCAGAATTTCATAGGCGAGCAACTTTTCCCTGTCGTCGCACTCCGCAACGCACCAACCGAGCTGACAATACGCGTTGCCCTCTTCCTCGTCCTCAGGCCCGATGGCATACGTCGCTACCGCGTCCGTATTGACGACGGGGCTTTGACGCTCGATGACGATCGTTTCTCCGTTTCTCTCAAATTTAGAGAGATATTCCTCGTCCATGAACGCGAGCTTCGCTTCGACGTCCATCTTTCCGTAAAGGAAGATAGAGGCGTTATCGGCATGGTAATGCTTGTGATAGGACGAAAGGAACTGTTCGTAAGTGAGATCGGGAATCTTCCTGGGATCGCCTCCCGAATTATGACGATAGCAGGTATCGGGGTAGAGGGCTGCCAGGAATCCCTGTTCGAGCACGTCGAACACGGAGGACATTGCCCCCTTCATCTCGTTGAACACGACGCCCTTAAAGACGGGTTCGGATTTATCGTCCGTCAGTTCATAATGCCACCCCTCCTGCAAGAATACGTTCTTGTTCGTGCGGAGATTGGGAGCAAACACCGCGTCGAGATAGACGCTCATGAGGTTGGAAAAATCCTTTTCGTTCCTGCTCGCAACGGGATAGACCGTCTTGTCGGGGAAGGTCATGGCGTTGAGGAAGGTCTGCAAGGAGTTTTTCAAGAGATTGACGAACGGTTCGCGCAAGGGGTATTTCTCCGACCCGTTGAGCATACAGTGTTCGAGGATATGAAACACGCCCGTAGAATCTTCGGGAACCGTCTTGAACGAGATACCGAATACCTTGTTTTCGTCGTCGCAATCGACGTAGACGAGCTTTGCGCCCGACTTGATATGCTCCATCTCCACGAGGGACGCGGAGAGTTCGCGAACCTCGGAACGTTTCGTTACCTGAAACCCGTGTACGGTTTGTCCGACTGTATAATTCATAGTTTCCTCCGATGATTATTTGAAATATTCGTCCGCCAGCTTTTGAAATGCAGGCAACGAACGAACGATTTGTTCTTTCGAGACGCAATACGCCACGCGCACGTACCCCGTCGCGCCGAAATCTCCGCCCGGCACGAGGAGAAGCTCATACTTCTTCGCCCTTTCGCAAAAGGCGACTTCATCCTCTTCGGGAGATTTCAAAAACAGATAAAACGCGCCGTCTGGCTCGATGCAGTCGTATCCCATGGAACGCAAACCGCCCACGAGAAGATCTCTGTTTTCACGGTACGCCCCGATGTCGGACGTATCCTCGCCGCACCGCTCGACGAGATATTGCATGAGCGCGGGCGCGCAGACGTAGCCGAGCGACCTGCCTGCGCCGCAGACGGCGGCATAGACGTCGGAAACGCCCTGCATACGCTCGCACAGCGCAATGTAACCGATACGCTCTCCCGGAAGCGAGAGGGATTTCGACCAAGAATAGCAGACGATCGTATCGTCGTAATAGTTCATGAGATAGGGAACTTCTTTTCCGTAGGTGAGTTCTCTGTACGGCTCGTCCGCGACGAGAAAGATGGGGTGTCCGTACTCTTTCTCCTTCCGTTTGAGAAGGTCCGTCAATCCGACGATATTGCTCTCGTCGTAGATCACGCCGCTGGGATTATTCGGCGAGTTGACGAGGACGATCTTCGTGCGTTCGTTGATTGCGCTTTCCAGGACGGAAAGATCGATTTGCAGCGTTCCGACCGCGGACGGGAGCAATACGAACTTAAAGCCCGCCCCGTTTGCAAATACGCGGTATTCGGGGAAACAGGGCGCGAACGTGATGAGCTCGTCCCCCTCTTCCCAAAGCGCGCCGAACGAGATACGCAGGGAAGCGGCTGCTCCGCACGTCATATAGATGAGGTTTGCATTCGTGTTCTGTCCGAATCTTCTGTTTACGGACGACGCCACGCTCTCTCTGACGGAGAGCGCGCCCTGCGCGGAAGTATAGCCGTGCAGGAGAACGGAGTCCGTCTCCTCGATGAGTTTCTTTAAGGTCTCGTTCACGGACGCAGGCGCGGGAATCGAAGGGTTTCCGATGGAAAAATCGAACACATTCTCCTTTCCGATTTGGGCAGACCTGATTTTTGCATATTCAAAGATTTCGCGGATCACGGAGCGCTTTTTTCCGAGACCCACCATTGTTTCGTTGACCATATCGTTCTCCTCTTAAAAAACTTCGCAAAACGAACGGTTTGTGAAGTTCTATCAATTTACTTGTAGATTATATCATATCGGAATCAAAATCACAATAGAAAACGGCAAAAATAAGCGTCTTTTTTCAGATTCGACCGAACAGTTCCTTTGAAGTTAGACGAAGTCCTCGATTTTGGGAATTGAAAAAGAGATCATACTATGTTAAACTTCATACATGAACAATTCGGAAAGGCAATGAAAGAACGCGACTTACCCCCTCTTCCGTTCCCTATCATGCTATCTTAGGCTTAGGAATTTTTCTCTGAATCGGGTTGACAGCTCTATTTATTTTTTTAATTATAAGAGGAAAAGAACGGTAAAAAATTGATAGTTTACTGAATTTTATCTCATATTACACAGATGGAAACTTTTGTACCTTTCTTTGGTCGAAAATGTAAAGTATTTGTTACATAAATATAACGTCAATTCTCTTGCGTTTTATTCCCCATCATGTTATCCTAGACATAGGAAGTTTTTCCAAAATTTTGAAGAGAGGTATTCCCATGAAAAAACTGAAAAAGCTCGACTTATCCGTATGGATTTTTATCCTGATCTCTTTCATTCCGATGTTGACGCACGTCGTAGACACAGAACGGATGATCGTACTCCCTGCGCCGATCTCCATTTTCAGTATGTGCGTTTCCGCTCTTCCGTTTGTGAACGGCACTCTCTATTCCGATCCCATGATTGCATGGTTCTATATCGGAATCTCTCTCACAGACCTTCCTTTTCGTCGGTTAGGCTTGATTCTTACGGAGACGATTCGAATTTTCATCTCTCACCCCTACCTTACGCACTACGTCATCGGTTGGATCGCCTCTCTCATCTTTCTGATCATAGGACACGCAAAGAAACGCGTTCGGGAAAAGAAAGTCTCCTTTTGGATCTCTTTCTCCCTGCTCGAATACAGCCTTGTCTTATTCTTATCCTATTCGATCATGATGTATTCGGAACGTTTTTACCTGTTTTTCCTGCCTTGGTACGTCAAGCTTGTCTATCATCTCTATGTGCTCATCTGTATCGTAGCTCTCTTCTTCCTTCCTGCAATCGTACGCTACTATAAACGCAGACAGGCAGTCTCTGCTAAAAACGTCGTATCGGGACAAACGGCAACGCCGAATCAAGACGGAACACAAGGAACCGCAACCAAGCGCAAAAAGCTACACTTATCGATATGGACGTTTGTCCTTTTGTCTTTGATTCCCATGGCAACGCATATCAGTTCGGGGGATCATTCTGCTATCCTCCCCATTCCCGCCCCTGTTTCCTTTTTAGGTAGTCTCTTTTCTCGCCTGCCGTTTGTCGACGTATTCTTCTCTACCGATGCGATTCTCGCACACGCTTACAGAGAATTACCTCTGACCGAGCTCCCCTCGTATGCAAACAGCCTGAGATTTGCAGAATACGTTGACTTTTTCGTCTCCCCCTCCTACCCTGTCCTCTATGCCGTCGGTTGGATCACCTCTCTCGTCTTTCTGATCACAGGGTACGCAAAAAAACGCGTTCGGGAACAGAAAGTCTCCTTTTGGATCTCTTTCTGCCTACTCGAATACAGCGCTATCCTATTCTTATCCTATTCGATTCTGATGTGCGCGGCGCCTGAATACGCATCCTCTCACCCTTGGTACGTCATGCTTGCCTATTTCCTCTATCTTCTCATCTGTATCGTCGTTCCCTTTTTGATTCCCACAATCAAACGACGGATCGGATTAACGCGCTCATAAAACGCACTATTTGAGAAAAACGTACCGCCGAAACAATTCGGCGGTACGTTTTTCGTTTGTTGTGCGACATTACAGCATTTTTTTCAGGAATCTGCCCGTATAACTCTCTTCGTTTTTGGCGATCTCCTCGGGCGTACCCGTACAGAGAACAGTTCCGCCCTTGTCTCCGCCCTCTTTGCCGAGGTCGATCACGTAGTCCGCCGTCTTGATGATATCGAGGTTGTGCTCGATGACGACGACGGTGTTGCCGTTCCCCCTCAGGCGGAGCAAAATCTTCACGAGCTTATCCACGTCGTAGGAATGAAGTCCCGTGGTCGGTTCGTCCAGAATATAGAACGTCTTTCCCGTGGAACGCTTTGCAAGCTCGGTCGCAAGCTTAACTCTCTGCGCCTCGCCGCCCGAAAGGGTGGTCGCGCTCTGTCCGAGCTTGATATAGCCCAGTCCCACATCCGAAAGCGTTTTGAGTTTGTTGTAGATTCCCGACAAGTTCTCGAAGAAGGGGCAAGCCTCGTCGATCGTCATATCCAAAACGTCGGCGATCGTCTTTCCCTTATAGCGGACGGCGAGCGTCTCGCGGTTATACCTGTGCCCTCCGCACACTTCGCAGGGCACGAAAATATCGGGCAGAAAGTGCATTTCGATCTTGATGATGCCGTCTCCCGAACAGTGTTCGCATCTGCCCCCTGCCACGTTGAAGGAGAATCTCCCTGCCTTGAATCCCCTTTCTTTCGCGTCGGGAGTTGCCGCGAAGAGCTCGCGAATCTGCGAGAACACGCCCGTGTACGTCGCAGGATTGCTTCTCGGCGTTCTTCCGATGGGCGACTGGTCGATCTGAATGACGTTGTCGAAATACTCGATTCCATCGAACGAATCGAATTTGCCGAGCGGTTGATGCGCGCGGTTGAGTTCGTTTGCGAGAATCGGATATAAAATCTCGTTGACAAGGGAGGATTTACCGCTTCCCGAAACGCCCGTGACGGCGGTGATGAGCCCGACGGGGAAACTTGCCGTGATATTTTTGAGATTGTTCTGCCTGCACCCCTTGACGGTAAACCACTTGTCGGACGGAGCGACGCGCACCGCAGGCACTTCGATTTTTCGTCTGCCTGCAAGAAAATCTCCCGTAACGGAGTTCGGTTGCGCCATCACGTCTTCCTGCGTGCCGCAGGCGACCACCTCGCCGCCGTGAACGCCTGCCATCGGTCCGATATCGACGATATAATCCGCCGCCCTGATGGTATCTTCGTCGTGTTCTACGACGATGAGCGTATTGCCGAGGTCTCGAAGTCCCTGCAAGGACGCAATCAGCTTTTCATTATCCCTCTGATGCAGTCCGATGCTCGGTTCGTCGAGAATGTACAAAACGCCCGAAAGCGCGCTGCCGATCTGCGTCGCAAGGCGGATACGTTGACTTTCTCCGCCCGAAAGGCTCGCCGCACCCCTCGAAAGGGTGAGGTATTCCAGTCCGACGTTGATGAGGAATCCGAACCGCGCTTTAATTTCTTTGACGATGGCGTCCGCAATCATGTGTTGCGTCTTTGTGAGGGTGAGTTCGGAGACGAACGCATTCTCTCTCTCGACGGACAAATCGCAAAGCTCCATGATGTTGAGTCCGCCCACCGTGACCGCCAACGCCTCTTTTTTGAGACGCTTGCCGTGACAGACGGGGCAGTCGCAAGTACGCATATAGCGTTCGATGTCGTACTTCACGCCGTCGGAAGAGGTATTGTTATACCGTCTCTGCAAGGAATTGACGAATCCCTCCCACGCCATGTTATAGTTGCCCGAGAACGTCTTTGTGGTATATTCGAGCGGAATCTTCTCCCCGTTATTGCCGAACATGATGATATCGTACGCCCACTTGGGGAGATCCTGAACGGGTACGTCCATACGGAATCCATAGTGCTTTGCGAGCGCCTTGACCTGCATTAAGTTGAAGGAGTTGGTATCGAGCATCCAACCGCTCGCGTGAATCGCACCCTCTTCGAGCGTTTTCGTCTTGTCGGGACAGATGAGATCGGGGTCGATGACCTGTTTGAATCCGAGACCGCTACACTCGGGACAAGCTCCCCACGGCGTATTGAACGAGAAAATTCTCGGTTCGATCTCTTCGATGGAGACGCCGCACTCGGGGCAGGCGTATTTCGTGGAATAGAGGATCTCCTCTTCTTCCGTATCGACGACCACGATGCCATCTGTGAGTTTGAGCGCGTTTTCAAGACTCCCCGAAAGTCTCTTTTCGATGCCCTCTTTGACGATGAGCCTGTCGACGACCACGGAAATATTGTGCTTGACGTTCTTTTCGAGGGTGATTTCTTCCTGCAAATCGTAGAGATTTCCGTCAATTTTCACTCTGCCGTAACCGCTTTTACGGAACGCTTTGAGTTCCTTGTCGTACATACCCTTCTTTCCGCGGACGACGGGGGCTTCGATCATGATCTTCGTGCGTTCGGGCATGGTCATGATCTGGTCGCAAATCTCATCCACCGTCTGACGGCGAATTTCCCTTCCGCAATTCGGGCAGTGCGGTACGCCGATGCGCGCGTACAGCAGACGAAAATAGTCGTAAATCTCCGTTACCGTTCCGACCGTGGAACGGGGGTTATGCGAAGTCGTTTTCTGATCGATCGAAATGGCGGGAGAGAGCCCCTCGATGAGTTCGACGTCGGGTTTTTCCATCTGTCCCAAAAACTGACGGGCGTAGGAGGACAAACTTTCAACGTATCTCCTCTGCCCCTCCGCAAAGATGGTGTCGAATGCGAGCGTGGATTTTCCCGAACCGGAAACGCCCGTAAAGACGGTGAGTTTGTTGCGCGGAATCGTGACGTCGATATTTTTGAGATTGTTCTGTTTTGCACCTTTGACAATAATTTCTTCTATCATAGCTTACCACTCGTTGACGAAAGGCATCTTGTCTTCCATCCACCATTCTTCATAATACCTTACGTAGTCGGTCATGACCTTTTTGAAATCGGCAGGCGGAACGTAGCTCGTCCACTGCAAAAACGCCTCCGCGAACTTGTTTCCCGTCTCTACGCAGATATGCGTTTCGAGCTGTCTCGCGAGCTCCAAGATCCCTTCGGGTTTTCTCTCGCACGAGAGCACCGCCTGTTCGAGCCTTCGGTTGCAGGGAAACAGCACGCCGTTCTCCTCTAAAATCATACGGTATACGCTGTAAATGAGTTCGCTCGCCGTATGTAATTTCATGTAACAATCGTCCTCTTTGAGACAAGCCATAAAATAGCCCTGATTATAGATGAGGTTGGCATACAGTACGTCGAGTTTTTTCTGTCTTTCGTCCTGCTGAAATACGCCGATCCGTTCTACGATGGCAGAGATTTCCTCGTCCAAAGTATAAATCGTCCGCGCGCCGATCAGAGAATTTCTCGTCGGTTCGCTCCCGTATTTTGCCGCAAGCTCCAAAAACCGCTTCGTCTTATATTTTACGTCGAAGTAACCGCCCTCGTAGGTACAGTACCCCTTGACGATTTCCGCAAGAGAGTTTTCACGCTTTTTCTTTTCGTATTCTTCTTCGGTCAACACGACGATTGCGTCAATATCGCTGTCAATTCGTTCCTGTCCGCGAACGATCGAACCGTCCAGAATGATCGCGATCACTCCGTCCCTGCCTATATAGTATTCCTTCAATTTCTCGATAGATTCGATATGATGCCGATACATTATTTCCTCATTTTCAGTTTAAGCTGCGCGATGGTATTTCTGATCTCGATCGCCTTTTCGAAATCGAGCTGAGACGACGCAACCTTCATGAGCGCTTTCAGTTTTTCGATCTCGGCAGGAATGTCCTGCGCCTTGATATGATCCGTAGAGGGCTTCTTCGTAATGTTGAGCGTCGATTTGACGTCCTTGATGATGGTCTTGGGAACAATTCCGTGCGCCTTGTTATAGGCGTCCTGAACGCTTCTCCTTCGCTCCGTCTCATCCATCGCGCGGCGCATGCTGTCCGTGATTTCATCCGCATACAGGATTACTCTGCCCTCCGCGTTTCTGGCGGCGCGCCCGATCGTCTGCACGAGCGAGGTTTCGCTTCTCAGAAACCCCTCTTTGTCCGCGTCGAGAATGGCGACGAGCTTGACCTCGGGCATATCGAGCCCCTCGCGCAAAAGGTTGATTCCGCAGAGCACGTCAAATTCACCCGACCTAAGCCCGTTCACGATGTCGATTCGTTCGAGCGTGTCGATATCGCTGTGCATATACCTCACTTTGACGCCGTTTTCCTTTAAGTAGTCGGTGAGGCTCTCCGCCATGCGTTTGGTGAGGGTGGTGATGAGCACTCTTCCCCCTTCTCCCACGACGGCATGAATCTCGGATAAAATGTCGTCGATCTGCCCTTTGGTCGGACGGACGGTAACGAGGGGATCCAAAAGTCCCGTAGGACGAATGAGCTGTTCGACGACCTGCCCCGCCTCGCCCAGTTCATACGGGGCAGGCGTTGCGGAAACGCAGATGAGCTGGGGAATGCGTTCGTCGAATTCCTCAAAGGTGAGCGGTCTGTTATCGTATGCGGAGCGCATACGGAATCCGTAATCGACGAGGTTCTTCTTTCTCGAATAGTCTCCGTGATACATTGCGCGAATCTGCGGAATGGTCATGTGGCTCTCGTCGATGAAGGTGAGGAAATTTCCTTTCGGGAAATAATCGAGCAGGGTAAACGAGGGCATACCCGGACTTCTCCCGTCAAAATAACGACTGTAATTCTCAATGCCCGAACAATATCCGATCTCACGCATCATTTCGAGGTCATGCAGCGTTCTCTGTTTCAGCCTCTGCGCTTCGAGCACCTTTCCTTCCCGTTCGAACGCCTTTACTTCGTCCGTCAGATCCTGTTCGATGACGGCGAGCGCGTTTTTCAGCTTATCCGTTCCGACGGCGTAATGGCTCGCGGGAAAAATGACGGCGTGTTTGAGTTCGCTCACGATCTTTCCCGTTACGACGTCAACTTCGGACAGACGGTCGATTTCGTCCCCGAAGAAGTCGACGCGAATGGCGAGTTCGGAATTCCATGCGGGGAAGATCTCCAAAATGTCTCCGTTTACGCGGAATGACGCACGTCGGAAGTCGATGTCGCGCCTTGCGTACTGAATCTCCACGAGCTTGCGCATGAGCGCGTCGGGTTCGATGATATCCCCGGGACGGAGAGAAACGGCGAGCTTGAAGTATTCTTCGGGCGCGCCGAGACCGTAAATGCAGGAGACGGACGCAACGACGATAACGTCCTCTCTCTCTCCGAGCGAACAGGTGGTGGAGTTGCGGAGTTTATCGATCTCGTCGTTGAGCGCGAGATCCTTTTCAATGTAAGTATCGGTCGAAGGAATGTAACTTTCGGGTTGGTAATAATCGTAGTAGGACACGAAATACTCCACCCTGTTGTGGGGAAAGAACTCCCGAAACTCGTTGCAAAGCTGTGCCGCAAGCGTCTTGTTATGTGCGATCACGAGGGTAGGGCGACCGACGTTCTTGATGATATTTGCCATCGTGAACGTTTTTCCCGACCCCGTAACGCCGCGCAAAACCTGCGTGCGGATCCCGTCGAACACCCCTTCCGTGAGTTTTTCGATCGCCTGTGGCTGATCCCCCGTGGGGTTGAATTTTGATTGCAGATCAAATTGTACCATACTCATTTCCATAACGATTTCAGTATCAGTCCGACCAAAAAGGAAACGACGGCGCCGCCCACCGCCATGATCAGTCGAATGAGATACGTCTCTCGCTCCTTTCTCATCTCCCGTGGAAAATTCTGTCCCCTCGCAAGGAGGGTAATGACGAACACTTCTTCCCCTTTCCGCATCGAAGAAAGATAATCGAGATATTCGTCGCTTTTGAGCGCCGAAAGCATATCTTCGCAATTTACTTCTTCCGAAAGCCTGCTCGTAAGCTCCTTTGCGGAGACGAGGCAGCTCCCCTTTTCATGCGAAAGCGCATACACCGCGCGCATCATCTCCTTTTCCATACGCGAAAGCATCAGAACACTCCCGCAAGGAGCGCCCCGATGAATCCGCCCGCAAAGGACGCAATCACGGAGACAAGCAGCACGCGCCTGAAAAGAAGTTGCTCTCCCCGTCGCTTTTCTTCCCGTTCCTCGAAGTAAATTCGCCCCTTCGGCAAGGGACACAGACAGATTTGCGCATCGTCGCAATACCGTACGTCGATGAACGCCTGCGAAGAGAGATGATCGAGCATATGCCTCATGCTGTCCATATCGGGACGGAGCGATTCGGGGAAATAATCGAGAAGCTCCTCCTGTTCGAGCACCGTATACCCTCGCTCGCAGAGGAAATTCACCGCCTCTAATAGAATTGCCGTACGCTGATCCAACATAGTATCAGTTTGCGACAATTTCGCTCAGAATTATTCACAAACATTTGTTCTATCCATTCTACCACAAACGCGCCCGAAAGTCAACGCTTTGCATGAAAAAAGGACGAAACAAGTTCGTCCTTTCGATTATTCTACATAGATAAACCCGAATGCGTTCGGACCCCAATGGCAGGCGATGACAGGATCGAGATCGTCAAAGAGCATGTTCGCGTGATACTTTTCGTCCGTCATGGAGATAAGCGTCTTTAAGTTTTCGTCCGAGTGGGTATACGAGGCATACACGGGATAGTCCGTACAGACGGTGGACGTGAAGAACTCCGCAATCCACTTCATCGTCTTTTTGAGCCCTCTCTTCTTTTCCGCGACCTTTACCTTACCGCCTGCAAGCGTAATGACGGGCTTGATGTCTAAAAGTCCGCCCAACAGCCATTCCGTCCTCGAAAGCCTGCCTCCCTTAAAGAGATAATTGAGCGTTTCGGGAATCGCGTACACCCTGATGCGCGGAATGAGCGCGTATACTTTCTCTAAAATCACTTCGAGCGGTTGATCGCGGTAACGGTTGATTTCGTACACGAGCAATTTGACGCCTGCGACCGCCGTCTGCGTATCGACGACGGTTACCTTTCCGTTTCCCTCAAAGAGCGTCTTAAACGCGCTGTACGTTCCCGAAATCCCCGAAGAGATGGTGAGAATGAGCACGTCGTCTCCCTGATTCGTATAATTCGTGACCGCCTCTTCCACTTTGTCAAGATAAGGAAGGGAAGTCTGCGGAAACAGCTTTTCGTCTATGAGTTTGCAGTAAAACTCGTCCATCGTGATGTCGAGCCCGTCCTCGTACTCTTCCTCGCCCATGAGATACCTGAGGGGAATGATTTCCACGCCGTATTGTTCCTTTTCCTCCTGCTTGATACTGCTGCCCGAATCGACAAATACTCTTAACATGATTTTCTCCTTGACAAAAACGATTTTTTATCGTAAACTATGTGTGATTACACTTGTAACTACTCTGATTATAGCAAAGGAGGCTTCGAAAAGCAACCGAACGGACTGCTTTTTCGTCCGTGATAACATTTCGGACAATTTTGCCATGACACAAAGACACATTCCGACAGAACTCAAAAAACGGAACGACGAACTCAACAACCTGACCGTGGAGAGCGTATCGCAGGCATTTATGTTTTTAATGAAAACGAAAGCATACGAAAAAATCACCATCACCGACATCTGTAAAAAGGCAGGGGTTTCGAGAAACGCCTTTTACAAGAACTTCAAGACGAAAGAAAACGTGTTCAAGCGCATCGTGCTTGAATTTAACAAGGAAATCTTCCGAAAATTCGGTTCTCCTTTCCGCAAGCGCGTCGGCGTCGAATGGTATATCAACTTCTTCCGCATAGTCAAGGAATATGAATCGCTCTTTCTCCTGATCATCAAAGCGAATTTCAGGAGTATGTTCCTCGACTACGTCAACTCCCTTTTGACCTTAGATCAGGAGTCCTCTACGCAAAAACTTACCCGTCTCATGTGGAACGGAGCGATTCAAAACATCACGGTGGAATGGATCAGAAACGGAATGCTTGAAACTGCCGAGGAGATGGCGACGCTCTGCTATGAAAAATTATCGCCCATGATGTAAAAAAATAAACGCCCGCCTTTGACAAATCGAAAGAAAAGTACTATTATCTTGTTCGGAGAATTTTTTATGATACAAAAAATCACGTTCGGATCACCCTTTCCCACAGAAGCCGTCGTTGTCCCCGTTGAAGAGGGATCGCTTTCCCGTTTTACTCTACGGGAAACGGAACACGGCAGACTTTTTTCCTGTCCCTTAGCAAAAACGGACGCCGTGTACGGACTCGGCGAAACTATGCGCGGAATCAACAAGCGCGGCGGAAGATACGTCAGTTTCAATACGGACGATATGCGGCACAGAGCGGATATGCCATCCCTCTACGGTTCGCATAATTTCATCATCGTAGACGGAACTGAACCGTTCGGAGCTTTTTTCGATACGCCGACCTGCGTCACCTTTGAAATCGACTATCGAAAGAGCGGTAAACTCGACGTTCTGTGCGAACAGGACGTAACCCTCTATCTCATCGACGGGGAATCCGCCTACGACGTGACAAGGCAATTCCTGCAAATCATCGGACAGAGCTTTATCCCTCCCCTTTGGGCGTTCGGTTACGGGCAGAGCCGTTGGGGATACAAGACGAAAAAAGATTACGACGGCGTCGTTGCAGGCTATCGGAAAGCGCAAATTCCGCTCGATTATATCTGTATGGACATCGATTACATGGACAGATACATCGATTTCACGCTCAATCCGAAGCATTTTGCAGACCTCAAAGAGTACGCAAGACAGATGAAAGAGCAGGGCGTGCGCCTCGTTCCCATCATCGACGCAGGCGTAAAGATCGAGCCCGGCAACGAAACGTACGAAGAGGGCGTCAAAAACGGGTATTTCTGCGTAAACGAGGACGGAAACCCTTTCTCAGCCGCGGTATGGCCCGGAATGACGCACTTTCCCGATTTTCCCCAACCGAAGGCGCGCGAATGGTTCGGCAACGAGTATCATAAGCTCACGGAACTCGGCATCGAGGGATTCTGGAACGACATGAACGAGCCTGCCATCTTCCACAGCGAATACTCTTCTTCCGCCGATTATGCGAAGGATAAGAAGTTCCGCGAATCCGACTACAAACGGTTTTTCCATACCGTAGACGGCAAACGCATACGCCACTACGACGTGCATAACCTTTACGGCTACATGATGACGCGCGCCGCGAGCGAACAGCTTGACAAACTCCTGGACAAACGATTTCTTCTGTTCTCGCGCTCTTCTTACGTCGGCTCTCACCGATACGGCGGAATCTGGACGGGAGACAACCGTTCCTGCTGGGCGCACCTTCGTCAGATCGTCTATCAGCTCCCTTCTCTGAATATGTGCGGTATTCTGTACACGGGTTCGGATACGGGCGGATTTTCAGGCAATACGACGAGAGAACTGCTCATTCGCTGGCTCGCCGTCTCCGCGTTCACGCCGCTCATGCGCAACCATTCCATGATAGCCACCAGACGGCAGGAATGCTACCGTTTCTCCGACGTGCAGGAGTTCAAGCAAATCATCGACTTCCGCTACCGTTTTCTCCCCTATCTCTACTCCGAATACGTCAAATGCGCCCTGCGCAGAGATATGCTGTTCAAACCGCTCGCGTTCGTCTATGGAGAAAAAGCAAAGCATATCGAAGACCAGCTCCTCGTCGGTGATTCCGTCATGATGACCCCTATTCTTGAAAAAGGAAAGACTACGCGCACCGTCTTTCTCCCCGAAGAGATGACGATGGTTCGCTATGACGGCTCGTTCCACTGTGCGACCGTTCCCGAAGGAACGATGGAAATTTCCGTTCCCCTCGACGAGATCGTATTCTTTATCCGAAAGGGCAAACTCGTTCCCGTCGGAAAAGGCGGAAACAATACGTCTGAAATCGACCTCTCCGACGTAACGCTGCTCGGCGACGGAACAGAATACGAACAGTACCTCGACGACGGATTCACCAAACAATGCACTTTGGACGACGTTCGCGTTCTGAAAAAGTGAATCCTTTTGCGTAACTTTTTTCCAAACGATAGTTTCGCTTTTCTCCAACAAAACATTTCACGATAAAAACGGCTTCGGAAAGAGTTTTCTCTCTCCGAAGCCGTTTTGGTTCACTGCGTATCAAATTTCCAACGGTCTAATTACTCCAGATCACAATCTCTCGACCGATCTCGTCGCACTTGATGCTGATTCTCTTTAATTCCAGAATCATCTCTATCATCAGTTCTTTTTCAGTCATTGATTGCAACCGCTGCCGTTCTTCCTGCATCCTTTCTTCCTGCTTATGAAATAATGATTTAATCATTTTCTTCCCCCCTCATCTTCTCTTCTCGACAACGCTCTTCTTCCTCACGCTTATATGCGCTGTCATCCCAATTGTAAACGTACTCGCCTCGCGTCTCGCTGTATCCATCTCGGTCAATATATTCATATTCACCGGAATCATAGTTATAGCAATATTTCGTCATCTCAAATCCCCCTCTGTAATCGGATTTTTCATTAGATTTCGTATCTTATTATAATAATCATTGATCTCATCAATAAAATGCTGCGTTACGTCATTATTAGAATGATAACTTACATATATAATGTTGGTTGTAATACCTTCGATTTGAGAACATTTAAGGTTCGGTGTAAACCTTTGCCGAAAATTGATCATATTCCCGTTTTCAAAATAATCTAATTCTTTTGCAATCGTTTCATTTGCATTTTTCTTTAAATTTGATTCGTCATTCACCCAAAACAAATCTTTTTGATACCCCTCATATGCGTCTGCAATGAGTTTTTTTAGCTTATGATATGTATGTTTATTGTGATCAATGGCTTTTACCAAAGCTTTATCAGCATATTTGCTTTTTTGTTTCAATAATAAATCAAGCAGTTCATTGATATAAGGAAAAACGAAAACGTACTTCTTATCTTGTTGCGTTTGGATCTCAAACTCATCTGCAAAATATGTAATAATCTCCTCATGATTAGACTCGGCTATATGTTCAATCATGTCCGCATCATAATCCTTTTGGCAGTCAGGCACCCTAACGCCCAAATATGAAGTCATGTATAACGAAGGAATCTCGCGTGCCTTTAATTCTGTAAGCATTTTGAAATCATGATTATCAATCGCCAATGAAATCATTTGAGAACGCAAATATGTCCGATTACGCATCTCAACACTCAAAATATCCGTATTCCCAATCTCTCTTCGCTTTATACTTGTTCCTGCACCAAAATTGCTGTAAGCAAAATCTTTATCGTTCTCACCGATAAACCAAATATATTTCTTATCAACAAGATACTTCAAGAAATGATAGTTTTTACACTGTAACGCATAATCGATTACCGTCATTCCATATTCGTCATAATTCAGAATCAGCTTATCCTCTCGCTGGATATACTCTTCCCATTCCTTCTCGTCCCTTGAAAAAGCAATATCATAATTCGTTATTCGTCGCGTGTTCGGAACAACGTATTTTCCTGCGGTCAAAATTTCTTCGCAAGACACTTTCAACAACTCTGTAAAAATAGGGAGATCATAGGTTTGAATTGTCTTAATTCCTTTCAGCATTTGCGATAGACGATTCGACATCTTACGAATAGATTCCTCATCCTCACGATCTCCACCGTCAAGCGCAATGTATTCACGGCAAAACTTCCTCCTTGATTCATATTTTTTATCAATTAGCTTTGCCAAGTATTCCCCTATCTTTTTTGATTCTTCAATTTTAAACATATTTCTTGTCCCTCCTGTAATCATTATACACAATATTATCTTAATTGTATGTCCATTTTTTGTATACGCAATTAGTCTATATTTTTTCAAGATAGCATTCTGTACACTACAAGCATATATAGCTCCTGTTTCCTTTTTTCAAAACGGCTTCGGAAAGAGTTTTCTCTCTCCGAAGCCGTTTTCCTACGTTCTTATCCAAATCACACCAAAGATTTTGAAAAATCATACAGCTCTGCCGTTTCGGCGTTTCTGTACTCATGCTTTTCGTAATATCCGATCAACTTGCCCGTGCCGTCGCGCAGAGCGACCATGTAAACGTCCCTATTTACTTTATCATTCCTCGAAGTGAAAATCATGTTGTTTTCACGACTCTCGGCAAACCACGCAATTACTTTTTCAATCATCTCGCGCGATCTTGCGTTGTGGCAATTCAAAAGAGACTGACCGACGAGCCGCTCTCCTCCGTACTTTCCATACTGTTTGATTGCAGTCGGATTCATGTATATAATGTTATGATTCAGGTCGCAAATGACAATCGGCGAACGATCTTGCTCCAACACGCTCTTAAATATTTCGTACATTTGAATTTCTCCTTTTCTTATCGTTATGACAAAGAATATACAGTGCTTGTATCATTAGTCCTATTTCAATCTATATTAAAACGCCGTTACAATGATCGATTTCATGCTGAATGATCTGTGCCGTCAAGCCTGTGTAAGTTTTAATGCGTGGTTTCATATCGGTGGTCTGATACCGCACCTTGATTGTCTTATATCGCTTACACTTACGGGGCCCGCCGAGAAGCGACAGACAGCTTTCCTCGGTTTCGTACATGCCGTCGCACCCTGCAATCTCAGGATTCAGCATAACCGTATACGTCGGTACTCGTCCGCTTCCGTCAAGAAATGCGATAATGCGTTTGCGAACGCCGATCATATTCGCCGCCATACCGACGCAACTTTCTCTGTGCGCCATCAGCGTGTCCAGCAAATCCTGCGCTACCTGCAAATCGTCCCTTGTTGCCGTTTCCGACTTTCCTGCGAGAAACATCGGATCATGCGTCAGTTCTTTTATCATCGTTTATCTCCGTAATCATGGATCATCCGAACGAGTATTTCCTCATCCGCAGGACAAAACGTGTGGTTTGGAATCTCGCTCGGCGTAATCCATCTGACGTCGTTATGTTCTATTTTTTGAGGGATCCCCTCGGCGATGGTTGCATTGAACAGCGTCAGATGCACCGTGACGTCAGGATACTTGTGAACGACTTCCATAAACACATTGCCAACGGAAAGCGTTATCGCAAGTTCCTCTCGGCACTCTCTGATAAGCGCCTGTTCTTTCGTTTCTCCGGGTTCGACTTTTCCACCGACAAACTCCCATAAAAGTCCGCGCGCTTTATTCGCCGGTCGTTGACAGATCATGAATCGATCTCCCTCCCAAATGAGAGCCGCTACGACTTCGATCATATTCCCACCCCCGACAGATCCATGGCTTCCTGCTCCAACTTACAATTATTCTCCAACATATATTCGACTGTCTCCCGAAACTCTGTATCAACCAATACCAAAAGGCGCTTTCGATCGTGTTCGGTAAGTTTTTTTACGTATTGCACGTTATCCTTTAACGTATGCAAATCCATACGGTACGGTTCAAATTCGATTCCAGTTCTGTTACGCAAATGTTGAAGAATAGAAAATCCCCCCGCGTCAACGTCGCCAAAATGCAAATACCGTTTATTCGGATTTTGCTCGTAGACCTTGCGAATAAAGTTTCTTCTGTCGGTATTATGGTATCCTCCAAGATAGATTGCAAACGAATCGTCACAGCGAAAAGCGTTGAAGGTAGTCAGATTTTCTATGGTTATCACGACTTTTCCGAACGCTTCTATCCTATCTACCTGTTTCAACAGATCCGAAGAGATGGCGAGATCGCCGTTCATATTCGAAAAATCAATCGTCTGACCGCAAATCGCCATTCTCCCCTTTCCCTTAAAATAAACGTGCCCCGGATTTTTGATGATATTCAAATCCGCAAGGAGCGTTTCCTTTTCGGGAAAATCTCCATACTCGTAGAGAAGCGATACAACTTTGGCGCGAATCTTTTCGAACGCTTTGGAATCTCCCAAAACGCGAATCGAAAAATCCCGTTCAAAGGTCTCGTTTTTTACGTCGAGAATCTCGGATATAACCTTTAATAACGACTCATACTCATGAAAATCGTCATCAAAAAATTCCACCGATTTGTTCTCTTCAAGACGCCCCATCTGTCGATTACAATATACAGACAAAATCTCGTTTGCGTCTTGATAACGAGATAAAAGCTTCTTCACATCGCTCACAATATCTCTTTTCGGAATACGACCTATGTAACGGTATATATTCTCTAAATATTCCGCATTCAGCGTAACGCTTTGCACGACGCCGCTTTTTTGCCGTTTTACTTTCACAAATCCCAAATTTTCCAGTGACGCGACGCTCTCGTTCACCTCGCAAAAAAGATGATACTCGGAATCATCCTTGTACTTTGGGAAAAGCTTGTCTACGGTTTGCGTGAAACTTTGGTTTACCTGATTCGCGCCGATGAAACTTTTGCTCTTTTCATATTTATCGAGAAGTGTATTCAACAGCTCCCTTTCATATTTCGTCATAGGTGATACTCCTCGACAATACTTGAATATCCGTTTCGGTAGGCAATCAGTACGGTATCCACATATTCGCCGATCGTCTCGATTTTCGCAGGCGGCGTCGCAAGAATAATCTGGAAATTCTGTGAACGGAAGAATTGCATCATGCTGGCGATTCTGTCGTCATCCATCTTATCAAATGCCTCGTCAAGCATGATGATTCTGATGGTTTCCCCGACGCTATACATCTGTGCAAAAGAAGCCGCGATGGCAACGTAATACGGGGTCTGCGTTTCGCCTCCGCTCTTTTCGCCGTAAATTTTGGAAAAATATTGCGATTTACCGTCTTTGGAGACAATTTCAATGTCATAATCCAAATATTCGCGATAGTCGGTGTATTCGGAAAGAATTTTATCGCCATGCTCGTCTGACTCGGTGAGTTTCGAAAACAACTCATCCATTTCAGTATGATACCGTTCTTCAAATTCGCTGGCAAAGAGCGTAAATCCGCCGACGTTGACCTCAGAGGTAATCATCTCATAAAGTCCCTGTTTCATACGATGCGCGGAACAGTGGAATTTATAAGAATCGTTGCCGTAATAAATATCTCTTAGCGCCTTGTTGAGCGTCTTGAAACTATCCTGCGCACTCTCAATGTTCTCTCTCATACGAGCGAGGAAGTTTTCACGGAATTCAAGCTCGCAATCTGATTTCGCTTGATTAAGTTTCTCTTCATATTCAATCAGATTGTGGTTGGAAAGCGTGCGATACTCTTCTGCGTAAGCAAATACGACCTCTTCTCCGGTTCCGTATTCGCCCCCTTTGTAGCTTGTCTGTAATTTGATTAAGTTATCGCGATGTGCTTGATATTGATTATCGAGCCTTGTCTTTCTTCGGCCGTAGTTGTCGTATATCGTGCCCGCCTCCTTTGTTTTACTGTGCTCCGCAAATTTTTGTTGCGCAGCCGTTATTGCGCCGATATCGCCGCCGCTCAAAGCTTGAATTTTTGCTTCACCGTCGGATACTTGCCCCTGCCATTCTTTTACTTTTCCATCCATGTCGGAAATATCCCGTCCAAGATTAATGACCGCCGTGTTGAGTTCATTTTCCTTTTTTGCGAATGTGTCTACACGGTCTTTGCATTCTTTCTCTTTGAACTGTAAGGCGATGATATTCGGATCGTTTTTCGCGTCGTTTAATTCAAGCTTGCTCTGTCGCATTTTCTTCTCGATTTCTTCAAGTTCAATCGGCGCAGACAAATATAATTTTACAAGCTCGAAATTGCATTCGGCTATATGTTCGAGAGCACGGTCAATTTCCTTGATCTTAGCCTCAACGTTATCGCACGTTTCTTTCGTTTGCTTAGAATCACTCTCGGCCAGTTCAAGCTGACGCTTCAACGCATATTTTCCGATGTACGGGGTTCGATAGTTCTCTTCGGGAATCTTTCTGAGCCCCTTACCCTGGTATAACATACAACCTGCCGTTATCGCTATGGGATGTTGTTTCAACTCTGCCACTTCGTTACAAAGAACCACGCGCCCTAAGACGTAATTTGCATACGCACGCGCATAGCGATTTTTACTTGAAACGACGGAAGCCAACGTATTTTCTTCGGCTATACCGTTTAGATCCAAAGCTTGCGTATTGATCAGAGTAACGCCTTCGATCTGAGATTTCAAGCGGTCGTACACCTCGGCGGCAATATCATAATATCGGGGTTCAACAATAATATTAAAACGTTGCGTATTCAGATAGCCTTCTACCGCATTCTGCCACTCGGATCTTGTGATTTCCAACAAGTCGGCAAAAACGCGAACGTCGGAATCGATAGAACGATGCTCAAATTCAGCCTTTATCGCATCTCTCAATCTGACGGTATTTTGAGGATGGGTAAACTGATTTCGACGTAGCTTGTCCATTCTATTTTTCAGTTCCGTAAGCCGGTTATTTAGTTCGATTTTTTCTCGATTTTTCTCCGCCCTTTCTGCGTTTAACGCAGCAGACGCTTTCTTAAACAAGTCGTTCAAAGTAACTATGAATTCGTTGCGTTCTTCCTGTGATATATCGGGTTTCTCAATCGCTCGTATCGTTTGCGAATCGATCCCTTCCGGAACGTTCGGCACAAATTTTAAGGCTTTTGTTACGTTTCTGAGCTGTGCCTGTAAAACCTCCACGCGCGAAGCCGCACTCAACCTGTCTTTTTCAAGTAGCTGTAAATCGTATCCGAGTTTTTCGATCAATTTGCTGCATGCATTATTGCTTATATCGATTCGAATTGCCTGCAAACTATCTCGTTCGGAAGCAAGCGCCACGGAAATCCTTTCTTCCTCCGCCTTTTTCGATTGCAATTCTTGCTTCTTTAATGCAAGTCTTTTTTGATTCTCTTCTATTTTTACTTTTTTATCCTCGATTTCAGCAATCTTCAAAAGGATATCAATGATAAGAATATCTCTTTTGATTTCGACCAGCTTTTCATTTGTTTGAATGATTTGTTCCAGATGCGCAATCTGTTTTTTCACTTCCTCGATGAGCGATTGCATAGCGCGAAGATGTCGAATATTTTCGCGTAAAACACCTACTTCGATCTGCTTTTCAGGAAGAATAAATTGCGTGATGAATTTTCTTACGTTATCCATCGGCTTAAATGCCAAGGATTTCGGAATCATATCAAAGAAAGTCTCGTCCAAATTGCCAAGACGGCGTTTGAAACGGTCTTTTGCCTCTTTCGTGCTTCTGATCGGATTTATTTTTTTGCCGTTGTTTTTGAATTGTTCATCGGTAGCAGGCTTACGTTCCACAATGAAGCTCAATCCGTCAAGAGTCCCTTCCTCGCAAAACCATATTTTTCTGATATCGGATTCCTCATCGGGAGAATCAAACTTTGCGCCGAGCACAAAAAACCTGTCTTTGCTCTCTTCATAGAATTCAAGAGCGACATAGGAAATCACGCTGTTTTTACGAACGTATGTATTTCCCTCTTCGCCTGTTTTGCATCGAACGTATCCTTTCAGGTCACGTTTGCTTTTTTCATTCGCGGCGGGATTGAATCTTCGGGTATTTGTCGTAAGAATGAGCTGAACGGCGTCCAGAATCGTGGATTTTCCCGAGGCGTTTTCTCCGCTGATCAGACAAGACCCGTTCACGTCAATCGTCTCATTCCCGAAATAGTGCCAGTTAACGAGCTTAATTCTCGTCAGTTTCTTCATCGTCTGCGGAGTCGTTTGCCCCATACGAGTCGCCTCCTACCGTGTATTTTTCGAGCTTTTCTTTTGCGCTCTTGTACATCTCGTCAAGGCTTGTTACAGTAACTGCAAACAGGATAGACGGATATACCATGATTCTTGTATCGGGATTAGACATATCTGAGTCAAGCTTACCGATCAAGTGATACCGCTGAAACATTCCCAAAACATTTCGCATTGTTGTTTTATCAAGTTTTGCATTCATTTTCAGCATGTTATATTTATCGTAAATTTCGTCGGCAATGATAATCACGTCTTCGATTTGAGAAAGTTGCTTTCTCTTCTCGATATACAGAAGCCTCAAAATCAACAGCAGAATGCTCTCGATCTTTTTAAGATGGATTCTGCCTGCTCCGAACGGATTGTTTAATCCGATTACACCGTTTTGTTCGTTAATTATCAACTCGTATCCTAAAATATCGAAATACTCGATAAAAGTATCTTTATTGTTCAGAATAAAGTTATAATCGGAGGCTGTATCCTTGTACTTTTTCAAGAGAAAACATTCGCCGAGCAGCTTGTTTGCCGCGCTTCTGAATTTCTCTTTCGGGATACTCTCAAAAACATTTGCTATCTCCATTATTTCGACCTCCTTGTAATTTCAAAATCACGGAATTTGAATCCTTGTAAGCAGATCAATTCCTCTTTTGGCTTAACAATGTATTCCGTTTTTGTTGAATGACCGTACAGACTGATAAAAACGATTCGAATCAGATCCCGCTTTGTTTCAATCGGAATATCCGACGCCATGAAACACTCCCTGTCGGAAAGCAACGTCGCTACATACTGTTCGACGTTTTTCTTTGAAAATCTGTTTTTATTTTTCTCAGAGATCGCCATCTTTCTCAGTTCACGCTCTTCCTCAGACAAATCGACAGGATCGAAAATATCCTCAACGGCAGTAATCTTGCGAGATATGGCAACGGCTTTAAGCGATTCCCCGCTGAGAAATCCCTGAGGAAACATATTAAACAATGCGCAAATCTCATCGGAAGCGTCTTCCATCAAATTGTTCTGTTCTTCCTGATTATAGCACTCCGCCATGAATTGCAATATCGTAGATATTTTACCCTCGATATTGTTGGTGTTGAGTAGCAGGAACTTAGCGCGTTCAACCGCATTTTTGAGGTATTTCGAGTGCTTTTTATCGATCTCGGAAACGATTTCATCGTAAGATCTGAAACTGTCAATAATTGCAGATATCCGAGCCTTTACCTCGTCCTCGGCAGAGCAAGCATCGTTCTCATTTTCAATGTTTTGATAGCCCTTTACCATGCGTTCAAACACAGCCGGATCGTTCAGCATATCTCTCAGGCGACTGATAATTGTATTTCGGAAACGAGAAATATTATCTTCTGTTTTAATCCGATGATATGCCTTAGAACCTATTTCATCGTGATAGGTAAAGAAATCGCGTATAATCTCCTCGGACGTTTTATCCGCGGTAATCTCCTCAATATATTTTTTAATGCTTGTATTGAGTTTTTTGAGCCCGTCAAACAGGGCTCGCGTTCTTTCAAACACGGGTCTTAAAACCTGCGGATACGGTCGATCCAAAAGTTCTTCATTCGTAAGCGTGGAATAAATCATGGAAATTTCGCTCTGATACTCCATCTCTTTCGGATGAGAAATATCCAATAACGTTTGTACAACCGTAACCGCGTAATCCGGCATGATGACTTTGGCGGTCTGATTGTTCGAAATCTCATATTCGACCCAACCAAAATCTTTTAGTTTCCGCAAAAACGTAGTTGCCTTTGCACGGGAATCTTTGAGTATTTCCGCTTCATCTTCGAATTCAATGTCAGAAATATTCGATCGCTCAAAATAGTCGGACATCTTCGCCACGAGTATTTCACGATCGATACCGTAAGACAACTCCGATCGATAGGAGTCGTAAATGATCGTAAGACAGTCAAAATATAACGTTTTGAATTGACTCGTTAGCGGCTTGAAAAAATTCTCGCCCACCACGTCAAATAAGTTCATCTATGATCTCCTTCCAATCGTAATCTATCGTCGAGCAATGAAACCGATCGCTTGCATTTGTCTCAAATATCCGTTTCTTCCATTATACATATCTTTCCAGCAAACTGCAATAGAAAAATAAAAAATCAATTACTTATTGTTTCTTTAACTCTTATTGCCGTAATAATCCGTTTTCCGCTATAAACATTTCCCGCACGTCTATATTGACGTCCCGTTGAAATTTCTTTCAATGGCGTTCGAGACTCAATCTTTGAACACTCTAACCTCTTGTTTCCTGAAACAACGATATGTCTCAACTATATAAAATCGAGCGGACCGCTGTCCACTCGATTGAGCACGTCTTTTATTATGACTTTGGTACACTTGCAAATCGCAATTCTGTTCTTTCGTGAATAACTTCTCTATATGTCCTTTCCACCATAGAACACGTGATTGATTTCTTTCGTCGATTTATGAAAATCTGGTTTTCTTTGCTTGATGGGAAAATACCAACTTGGCAAAAGGATATTATGTTTTTATTCCAAGCGGCACGTACTCTATTGACCTCAATGTTTTCTTGACTACGTGCCGTCCTCGATAAAAACATCAAACCTCTTTTATGATTAGCTTTTCAAATTTATGAAATAACGCGACGAAACCTCTATATAAATAATCCGTTATTTTTCGAATCAACTTTCGAAGAAAAATATCGTAAATAATGGCGACAACATAGGATGCCAAAAATAACGCCAATACATATATTCCGATCCATATAAGAACATTGTCTCCGCCAAAATATGTATTGATTACATTCCAGATCAAAGGTCTGATTTTACTTCTGAATAAAATATTCTCATGAATGACATAAATCAATAAGGAAAGCGAAGATAAATAGTTAATTACCTTTGAATGCCACTTTATTCCTCTGAAAAGATTGAGAGAACTGTATGCTATTATCCAAAAGAAAATATTCGATGTATTGTTAAGATGCATGATTTTATTTCCGACGGCATCAATTTTTAAGCCAATAATATTTATAGCAAACAACGTAATTATAAATCCTAAGACGCTCGCCAACATCAAAATTACGTTTATTTTTTTACAGTCAGTGACGTGTTTATGATATTTTTGAATATATGAAATTGATATATATATATACTACTCCAAATCAAAAAAGTATTTATTCCATATATCCCATAAAAAGTACCCAACAAAATAAAGACCGAAAAAGAAATCAATGTTAACAACAAATGGGTTCTTTGATTTATCTTTTCAATAAATGCGTTTAAAATAGGATAAATAAAGCAGAAAATAATATAGGTAGTCAAATACCAGTTATTCCCGAAAAAAGTGGGCAACAATGATTTTATGATGTCTTTTATGCCTACTTCACTTCTAAAAATAACAAGCATAGGAACGAGCCATAATATCGAGACAACAAAAATATCTCCTAACATATACAATATTTTTTTATAGTTTGTCTTTGTATGATTCGTTAAGAACCACGCTGAACAAGTAAAAAAGATAATATTGCCCAATTGACCAAAATGTCTAAAAAGAAGTATGATAAACGTTGTAACGTTCGTTGTTGGATGGGTAATATCCACATAAAACCCGCTATTATCTACCCCCCCATTTTGTTGTCAACGTTTGTACAACATGCGAAATGACAATCAAGAATATTCCGATAATCTTTAATAATTCAACACCTGAATTTCTTACTTTATTTTCCATTGAATCACTCTCCTAGGTAAAATTTATAAATATATATAGCTTATTTTCTTATTTTAATTATTACCTATTATACGCTCCAACCATCATATATTTTTGACACGCTTATTGATTTCGTTATGAGTGACAAAAATTTTTTCAAAACGTTCTCATAGTCTTGAATCCGTTTTCTTCAACTCCTTAAAAATATGCATAAGTCGCCCCACTCGAAGATGAACACTTGCAATTTATAGACAGAAAATCAATTTAAATCTGAATCAGGCGTACTCGTCTTTTTCTTATTCAGATAATCGGAGAGTATCTCCAATATAAAAAATTGTATATCATTCATCTTCTTTGTTTAATAGAATTAGCAAGCCATATTCAAACTTAGAATGGCTTACCCCCCCCCGAACAAACATCTGTTTGATTATTGATTTAATCTTCCATTCGACCCTTTTAATAAAACTTATTTTAATAGGTTTGCAATACTTCGTTTGTAATTCATCGAAACTCATAGAATTCATATCAACAAAAAACGAATCTCTTTCGGTTGGTTTACTACAAGATTTATAATATGCGGGATTACTCTTCACTCCATCTTCAAAAGAAACTCTCACTCTTACATACTTATCTTTTAGTCTTTCTAATATTTTAGCGCCTTTTTCTGATTGAACTATAACAAGACTTGTCCCTTTATCATCATCCATCTCAGGGACAACATCTTGAATTCCCCAGAAATCTGCAATTGTAAGATCCGCCATGGATTCAAGTTTTTTTGCCGTACAATTATAGCAAGAGGGACGCAAACAATAATCTCTAAGAAACATTTGCATATATGGATCTTGGTGCTGATTTAAGTATTGAGAAATTCTTTCACCATCTTCAATTAAACCAAAGGTTTTCCATCCATTTCTTTTTTCTCTGAAATTTACTTTTTCTATTTTTGCGTTAAATTTATTTTCCAAGTATTCAAAATACTTTTTCCACAATGCCGGAGACGGCGTTCCATGACAAATTACTTCAACCATTAAAAGATTTTCATACTCTTTTCGCAAGAAACTCTTTAACCCATTTATTTGACAAGGTACACCTGAAAAAAGAACCTTTTTGCCTTTCTCTAAGTCGATTTTTACTCGGCTGTAAATATCCCCGGTCTCCGCTTGCAGATATTTTGAACCACGAAGCAGCTTTAAGTCTTCCACATTTTCAATTCTAATATGGTGTGCTGATTTTAAGTCCTCAGCCATGGCAACGCCATAAACCACACCATCTTCTTCAATAATTCTATTTGCAAGGATGGAAAAAATACCCCCTGACGAAGATTGATTTCTTACATCATCGTCTTTTATTTTCGCAGCATATGTATCAGGCTTTTTCTCTCTAATCGGAGTTTCTTTATTAAAAGGACAAACCTTTTCACACAAACTACAGTTAACGCAAATAGACTCATTTACTTTTGGATAAAGAAATCCTTCCGCATCTATCTCCATTGTAATACAATTTTTGGGACAAATGTTTACACAGGCTTGACAACCGCAACATTTAGATTTATCAACTATATTTATCATCTTCTTAAAAACTTCTTAAATAATCCGTCTATCATGTCCTTTTCTTCTTTATTCATTCCCAGGAAATAAACAGAAATTGCATAAATAACAGTGTAAGCTAAAGCTAACAAAATAAAATCTACTAAGCTGTTGAATTTATAAAAAAGCATTAAACATACACCACATGCAATAGGAATAATCATTCCTGGCACTGTTTTTCCTATCGATTTCCAAAACTCAATTACATTAATTCCAAGTTTCTTTTGGTAGTAGATATTCATAATTAAACCATTAGCGACTAACAGTGAAATAGTCGTTCCTATAGCCGTTCCTATTTCACCCCACATCATAGCAAACCAAATTGATATTCCAACATTTAAGATAGCCATTATTAAATAAACAAGAGATCTAAACTGATGTTTATTTTTCGCCCTTTGAATCTCTATTCCAATATTTTGAATCAATGGAATTATTGCCGGAGCCATAAGTAATAATGCAACCCAATACGCATTACCGTAATCATTTCCAGCCCACTTTGATATAAAGAATTGACCGAAGAATATGAAACCAAGTAAGACAAAAGTCATAATAAACCACTGAATTCTCCCAACTTTAATAAACAATGTGGTAAGTTGCTCGTCCATATTTTCTTCGTTTTTTGAAACAATTAAATTAACTTTTGGAGCAAATACACTAGAAACCGCAGTTGAAAATGAAGTAAACATTGAGTTTATTTGAGCGCCAACGGCATATACTGCCACAGCAGCACCACTGCATATCTTGCCTAAAATCACTTTATCTGTCTGCCAATTGATTTGATCTATCAATTGATTCATTGCGATAAATAAAGAGAAAAAGAAAATATCTCTTAATAAATGAAAATCTGGACTTTTGAATGATACCCTCATCCCCAGTTTCGTAAAACAATAAAAGATATTAGTTGCATCAACAATAAGAGAAATTACCGTGGTTGATATAACCATTCCTATTGAGCCATAACCTAAATACAATAGAACTATATTTACAGCAGGACTTATAATGGTTTTTCCCATATTTATTATTTTTTGAAAAATAAATTTTTCTTGTGAAGTAATGTAGGATGTAAAAACTGAAACGGGGAAAGAAACAGCCAAATTGATTGTCAAAAAAAACATCAATACTTTGGCAATTTCAATCTCTTCCTTTGTATACGTATCATTATAAAATATCTCAGCATTACTAGCTAACACTAAACCGCCAAGTAGTGAAACCAAGCCCATTACCGTAAAAACAAGCAAATAAAGCCCATTCATTCGCTTTATTCCATCTTGGTTATTCTCTCTCTTATAAATAGAATAGAAACGTATATAGCTTGCACCGAATCCCAAAGATAACAAACTTAAATATGCAATAATTGAAGATGCTAAATTATATATACCATATTCAGTTTTCCCGAGTAACCGGAGCATTATTGGAGTGTATGCTAGAGAGATTATTATTCCTAATGCCATTTGAGCATATTGCAATACAACCCCAAAGGTTCTTTGTTTGCTACTACTTATCATTCCTTAAATGCCTCATCCAAATAAGCTTTAAATTTCTGTTGTTCTACTAACAAATAACTCTTATCGTAATTAACTTCTAAAATATGATCTAAATTTGAATCATCACTCAGGTATATTTCATTAGAAAGATGTAGAACTCTTACTAAATTTGTTAATCTAGAATTTATCGAAGGTCCACTATCTATTCTTTTAAAAATTCTTAATGGCTTCTCATAAATATATGAAAAAACTGAGCCATGAAATGAGTCTGTAAGCATAATACTGCAGTGCTTTATTAACCAAATAAATTCAGAAGGTCCACAAGAATAGTATTCACTACTCTCGTCCAATATATTAATAACATCTAAACCATATTTTTTTGAAATTAGAGCCACAATTGTTTTATAATCAATTGATAAATCACCTAAAAAATAAAGTAAAATATACTTTTTATTCTCATCATGAAACTTAGGTTTTTTACAAATAATATCCCACTCTTTATCCGAAAGCATTAGAGTTGGATCAATTAAAGTTGTACACTCTATGTCGGTAAGAGTAGAAATAATGTTTGAACCAGATTCTTCTCGACACGATAATACTTTAAAATTGTTGATATATTTTTTAAATTCTATATTTTGTAATTCGGTTAATTTGTCAACTCCAATACTAGGTGCAATGGCTATATTATTTCCCCTCTTTTTTGAAAAGCCAAGCATATAAAAATACATATCTTTACAAAAATATGGATTCCAAACTTGATCAGAACCTGTAATAAAAAAAGCTTCCATTTCACCAAAAGAATTCATTTCATTTTTATTGTAATTTTTAATTATTTTATGATAAAAATGTATATTTCTATTAAATTTACCAAACGACTTCATCCTTCGATATAATATCTTTTTTTTCTTTGAAAATAAAGATATTATACCCCAATAAAATTGTCTAAATGCACGAAAAAGCATAATAAATTTATACTTATGAGAAATTACACTCCTTCCGCCTGTAAGCTTCTGCATAGCATAGTTTTGTAATCTGTTTCCATAATTAAAAACATCTTGAATTGTTATAATAAATCGTTTTTTTTCCATTTCCCGTCGACTCTCCAATAGAAATATTATTAATTTCAAAATTCATAATTATCTATATATTCTTTGTTTTTTTTAGCTTGAATTGTCAAGCTAAATGCAACACTTTTTTAAAGATAAATAATAATCATACAGCTTAATCCAATCTTAATTTAAAATAAATTTTTTAATAACTTATATTCATAGTCGCAAATTTTGTGTAATCTTTAATCTTTTATAGTAACGCTTATTATTACTTAAAAACTCATTGACATAGTGCCACACATCAATTTTTTTTGCAACCCAGGATTTGTAAAATAAATCAGCCGTATTATACGCTAAGTAAGAGAAAGCAGTTTTTAATGAATCTTTATAACTATTCAGTTCGTCAATAATTGCTTTGCTTGCATTCAATATAGTGGCTTTTTTTAAATCAACTGATCCATGCATTAAAGATTCATCTAATTCTCGATAGTTATATAATGTGTTAGCAAGATAAACAACTCTGTTACATTGTTTAAAAGATTGAATAACAAATAGAAAATCCTCAGCCACAGAAATATTTTCATTAAATCTTATTGTTTTTAGTATTTCTTTTTTAAAGAGTATTCCCCAACATTCTCTTTTTTCATGATTACTATCAAAAAAATTATAGTTCTCATCTATCGATATAACTTCCTTGAATCTTCTTTCATAGTAATTAATTATCGTTCCATCTTTTTTCCTTACTAGATAGTGACCAAAAGCAACATCAAATCCATTACATATTTCACCATAAAGGCATTCCAAATAATTACTCTGAACCCAATCATCTCCATCAATAAATGTTATAAAATCACCACTAGAATAGTCTAAACCAATATTCCTTGCCGAGGAAACTCCGCCGTTTTTCTTATGAATAACAACAATGCGATTATCTTTTTTTGCGTATTCGTCACAAAGTTGAGGACAATTATCCGGTGAACCATCATCGACTAGAATTAACTCAAAATCTGTAAATGTCTAGTTTAAAAGACTATCAAGACATCTATTAAGATATTCTTCTACTTTATAAATTGGAACTATTATACTAATCTTAGGCATAAAAACTTTCCCATCCTTTTCTATCCATTAACACATCGTTCAATATATTCAGCCCCGTTATAAATTGGACAAATTATACTAATTAAGCAATTATTCATATGGCTTCACCTTAAAAGTTTGCAATTATTTGCTTGCTATAACTCTCATCAACTATACTATCATCGGGATTTCTACCATTCGAATTCTCATTTGTATACTTTCCTGGTATTGCAATTTTATCTTTAGCTTTTCTTAAATAGTATTCATATTGAATATCAATATGACCCAAATCAAGTGCTTGATAACCTTTTTGCCAAAGTCGATAAGCAAGGACTGTTGCCGCCATTCCTGCAGCAAGAATAAATAACGTGTTTTCTTTTACATACTCGTTCTTATTCTCCTCTATCCAATCCATGACTTCGTATATTTTTTCATAAGCATTTTTTGCTGGTAACAGGATTCTTTTAAATTCAGAAGCCTCCTCAAATAAATCATTACCCACCCCTAATCGAGTTTTCTCACCTTCAATACATATAATTGGACGACCTTTCCAAACTTCCTTAAAAGACTCAATGATCGGGATACAAGCTGTCTTATCCTCTAAATCAGAATAAAACCTTGTACTATTTGTGTTGGCATATACTATATCCAAATAATTTGATGGTAATTTTTCTATAATTCGATTTCTATATTCCCCCATAAATGACTTCCAAAAATCTCTCGACTTCTTTTCATAACGTGAAACATCATTGAAAGTATCAGGAAGTCCTATCATAATTCCATTAGAAGTGTTTGATACAACTTCTAATAAATCCTTAGTAAGTTCAGGGGTGCATTTTTGAAAAGGGCTATAATCAAGCCCTAACATTAAATAGAACTCTCCATCGCCAAATCTCGCCAAAGACAATTTCTCGTCTTTTATCTTATTAATTGTCTCTATCGAAGTTAATACATGAGGATTGTTTCTTCTTACCCCCCCCCAATTTAAATCATACTTGATTCGATTACCAAATAGATTTAATCTATACTCAACACTCTTAAAAATTCTTTTAATAAACATTTTCGCCTCCATTCTAAAACCCAAAACATACTGCCATTGCATATAACTTAAACTTAATTGAAATACTCGGTGATTTCAAAAAAATCACAATATTTTTTCTCGTTATTTGTCTCATATGCTTAATTTGTTCTTTGTTTTTATATCCACAATTTTTTATCTCGTATAAGCTAAAAACAGCTGCACTTGTTAATCTTTCTTTTGCTAAATGAAATAATGTGGGGTAGTTATTTTTCGCATCTTCTACTATACTCTCCCACATGGGAATAGCTGAATATTTTTTATCCGAAAATGACAAATGCGAAATACTTGTGTTTTCTAAAACATGATGGTATAAAATCTCGTTTGTTACAACCATCTTTTTTGATTTTTTTAATATTTGCCACAGAAACTCGGCATCTTCTCCGTATCCCGTTTTAGGGTTAAAGAAAATGCCATCCGCCAAACTTTTTTTTATGAGTTTATTCCAAAGCATACCCGTCATTCGTTTATGCTTCATAAACTCTAATAGTTGACGATCTTGATCCCATATTTCTGTTTCAATGCTTACTTCCGATTTAACCATCTCTTTCGTTTCGGCGTGATCTGCACAACAAAAAGCTATATCGGCTTCCTCCACCAAGGAAACCATTCGTTCCACCATATCGGTTTCGATCCAATCATCTGCATCAACAAATAAGAAATACTCACCCGTCGCATTTGTAAGTCCGGTATTTCTCGCCGTAGCAACACCGCCATTCTCTTGATCGATGACCTTGATACGTTTATCGAAAGAGGAATACTCTTTCAAAATAGAAAGCGTATTGTCCTTGGAACCATCATTCACCAAAACAATTTCAAGATTAGTATACGATTGTCCGCAAATGGAATCCAAACACCTTTTTATGAAGTTTTCCGCATTGTAAATCGGCACAATGACTGAAATCAACGGTTGAAACATTTAATTTTTATCCTTTCACTTTTCGTAATTTTAAATATATTTTGCTACATCCCAAATTGAGATATTTGATTACTGTTTGATAAATCATTGCGCCTATTAGACTCAACACAACACAAAGCAAGAATATAAGTACGATATTCTTCGTCCAAAGTAATGCAGGTGCGAAAATATCGCTTACATACGTTGAGTAGAATACGGCATGAAAGAACCAAATACCTGTTGAATACTTGCCAAGTATTGAAAATAACCAATTAATGGGTTTTACATTCTTCTCTGTCAAATAAGTAAAAATTATAACTGCGAATAATATCAGTAACGGCGTATAAAAAACGTCCAACAAGAACCCAAAGATAGAAGATACATAATACCTAGCAACGAGCACGACCGCAATTCCTACAAACGAAATCAAAACGTTATACCATGTAGATTTAAGTTTTGCAGTTATTTTCGGAATGATCTTGTATTGTGCCGTATAATAACCAATCAAACAACAAGGTAAATACAAAAAACAACTGAATGCATCGTGTATAAGCGTTATTTCTTCGTAGTTTGGAATACTATGTAATGCAACTTCAATCAAGAAAGGCACTACCGTCAATAATCCAAGATTGATAAGCCAGCTGTATTTAGTCTTTTTCTCAATCCATTGAAACAACTTATCACAAAGTGGCAACACGAGCATAGCAAACACATAAAAGAACACATACCACGCATACCAATTGAGATTAGGCAGTAAACCGAATAGCTGAACGACAAAATCCCAAGCGGTAAGCTGATAACCCTTTACAAGAGCCACGGGAATAAATATCGTAAATAAAATCAGCCAATAAATTTCAAGCAATTGCCAAATCTTTTTAAAACTATACTTGTAGCTTTTATCTTTTGCGAAGAAATAGGCGTATCCCGTGATAAAGGCGTACATCGCAACGCAAATTTTAAACGTTGCGGCAAAGGATGCTACCCCCCCCATAAAATTATTCCTGTACCTTCGTAAGCAGAGACGGTACCGAATACATGATGGGCGACCATGAATAAAATAGCAAGCCCTTTTATCATTTGCGTTACTTGTTTTGTCATAACTTCTCCAAAATGATTTTAATATTCTTTTTTCTTCTTTAATAAAATAGGAATTTTCACAATAGATTTATAGAGCAATTCCAAACCAACGCCAACAATAAAACTGATTACAACACACATAATATAAATTATAGGCGAGAACCTAAATACAGATAAAATAGGTTGGAAGAACCATGTTGTGCATGGCGTAAAAAATGTTGCATGAAAAAACCACATAGCAGTGGAATATTTGCCCAATGATTCCAATGGTTTACTTACAATTTTCAGCTTTAAATCCCGTAACAAAGTACTCAAAGCCAAAATTAAAATAAAAACAATAACAATATCTTGATTAAAGCCGAAAATACTTTTACCAATAAAATGACCTGACAATCTTTTAACCACTAATGCCAACCCAGCAATCAATAACCAAATCATTTTAGGGATTTTAATCTTTTCTCCAATCTTGCCAAACAAACTAAATTTTGCTGTGATATAGCCAAGTGTTACAAATTGAAAATAAAACAAACACTCGGATATAATCTTAAATATAGTATAAGAATTCAAATCCAAAAGATTATCGACTAAAAAGCTACAAATAGGCAAAACGATAAATAAAAAAATCAAATTAGCGATGTTTGGCAGTTTAGCGACTATCGGAAGCAGTGCCATGCAAAAAACATAAAAATATATGTACCAAGAAAGACAGTTTAAATTGGGTGTAATACCAAATATATCCGTCAAAAGCTGAGGAAAGGATATTTTATATCCCCCCCCGACAATTGCAAAAGGTATAAAAATAAGAACTAACTGCAACCAGTAACGAGATAGGAGTGCAAATATCTTTTTCAAACTATATCGAAGATTTTTGTTTGACACAAACAAGTAAGTATAACCCGTAATAAAGGCATATATGCCTACGCAAATCTTAAAAATACTACCGATGCCAACTTCAAATCGTGATAAAACAGGAGCGTTTTCGATAATCCAATACTCTTGAATTAGAACGTGATGCAAAATCATAAATAATATTGCAACACCTTTTATCATTTGCGTTACTTGTTTTGTCATAGTAACTCCTTATCAATTAAATCTATACGTTTTATAATAGAACGCACCACTACGCTTGGCGGCTTCTAAGCCAACATCCGAATCTTCAAAAATAATCGTTTCGGCAGGAGTGCTTTCAAAATGAGCCATTGCCTTTAAGAAACCTTCTGGATCGGGTTTTGACTTTGTTATATCATCGTGCGTTAAAATCAAATCAAACAAATCCACCAAATCAAATTGCTGTAAAATTTCATAGCAATTCTCCTTGGAAGCCGTTGTTACAACAGCGGTTTTATATTCTCCTCTTAAGGAGCGAATAATATCAACTAAGCCTTGATTCAAGACTGCTTTATCCAAATGTTTGGAATAGGCTTTTTTCTTTGCCTTATGCATTTTAAGCAAAGTATCTTGATCTGTCGTTGTGATTTGCGGAAGGAAATCTAAATAATGTCTTCCATTGCAAAAATCACAATAATATTGATATTCAATTTGATATCCAAACGGAGCGATAGCATCTTTGTAGGCGTGATAGTTCACGTCCTTCGTATCAAACAACGTTCCGTCTAAATCAACTATTACAAGTTTCAAAATATATTCCTCACAGTTCGATAACTTTGTTCGTCAAAGATTCTTCCGAATCGATGATTTCTTTCGATATAGAGTAAGGGCAACCATAAACGATTTTGATGAACTTCAAGCCTGCATCCATCAAAACTTGGAGAGCTGTATTCTTATAGCCTTCGTCATGCACGGTATAACCAATGAAAGAAGCTCCTCTTCTTTGTAACAAAGCAAGTTTCTCTTTATTGCTATCCGACAACTGTCCGTCTGCACTTAAAACGTGGTCAACGTCGATGAAATACAACGTATAATCACGCTGCATATCTTTCCAAAGGCGGTCACTCCCCCAATTTTCATATTCTTTCGCCTCAATGTAATGGAATACCTTTCCATATCTACCAATCAAGTATGAAATAATGTGACTGACGTATAACTTAGCAATGGGATAGCTCGCATCGTTCAAATGCTCATACGCTTTTAAGAAATCTTCAGCTCGTTTAAATCCGTACAAACCCAAACAAATGACATCGGAACGAACTTGCTTTTCAATAATATCCAACAAGTTCTTTTGTTCATTCAAAATCAAGAAACTCTTATTGCGGAGATTGTGAACATCTCTTTCCCAAGTATTCAAATCCAATCCTGCAACAAAATTGCTTGTAGGAGTAACATCTAATTTCAAATAGTTATCGGCATCCTTTACGACAACGGCACCCGTTACGCTCGCTTGATTGATTGCACGATAAACCGTTTCCGCAGGACCGGAAGTCATTTCATCCAACAAAAGCACTTCAACGGGATAATCCTTGATTTCGCTTTTGATAACTTCCGTAGCATTATATTTTAACGCATCTTCTTTCAATAAAACGATGAGAATGCGTTCATAGTCTTTTTGATACACCCCTTCAATACTTCTTTCAATCAACAGCTTACCGTTGGGGTGTCTCATTAAATACTGAGGTATTCCATTTTCGATCTTGCGGCCAACGCAAGGAATAATCAATGTACTCATATCTTTCACCTCGTTAAGCATTCTGTTCCAAAGAGTGGATCATATCCAATACCAAAGAAGTCTTCTTATTTAAAAATTCATAAGTAAGCTCGTCCTTTGTATAAGGATAGATGCGGATCAACTTTTGAAGTAAGGAATAGTAAATCTCAATTACATAATCGGCGTTGATCTTCTTAATTTCTTCCAAAAGCAAATCACGGAATACGATCAACCGAAGAACGGTATTCATATCAATATCCCTTTGGAAACGATACGACCACATAACTTGAACGTCTTGCAAAAGTGTACCGATATCCAAAAACCAAGAGTCGTAGAAAGAGTCCAAGAAGTCGATAAAATACAGCGTATCATTCTTTACAATGATATTTTCAAGCGTCATATCGCCGTGGCATTGCGTGGGTGTTAGCTTGCTCCAATCGTGCTTTTCAAGCAATTCCAATGAATCCTGAATAACCTTATTATCCCGAAAAGCCAAGGCGCTTTTCAGACTTTTAATTTTTTTTGAGAAAATCTCCATCGCTTGATTTTCTTCTGTTTCTAAGCTACTCTTAGGTACGAGGTTTTCTACCAACGTGGAAACCAAACCTTTGACTTTACCGATTTCCATCGTTTGAATATACTTTGCAAGCGTGATACCCTGCACATATTCCATATCAAAATAGAAAAGTCCATCTTCCGTCATTCCGCTATTTAATACTTTCGGAGTCTTAATATATCCACCTTGAAAAGATGCCTGCTTCTCGCACTGCACCTTCAAACGAGGATTATAATCCGAATCTTTGGAGAATTTACGAACGAAAGTATTACCGTTATCATCTTCGATCAATAGAATTTGACAACCGGAATGACCGCCTAAATTGTACGTATTCATTTTGTTTTTCCTCTTTTTACTCCAACTCTTTGAAATACTCCGAGCTCATTGCCGCTTCATATTCCGTAGGCGTTCCAAAGGGAATATGGAAATCTACGGAGTAGTTTTTAATTTTAGCATTATGCTTGCACATAACGTTATAGATACCGCTTACAAAAAATTCACTATAACTGCAAGCCATCAAATATTCTTCTGCAGATTCACGGAATAACTGTGCGCTGCGTACCCAATATGCACCGCAAATCGCTTGATTGCTGACAACTTTCTTCTCTACCGTACCAACGATTCTTTCGTTCTCATAAGCGATATAACTAAATTGAGGCTCGTTGGATTCAAACGTAAGCAAAGCACCATCATAATCAGCATTCATGGAATTCATATCTTCATTGAATGCTCTACAACAGAACATGTGATCACAGTCATTGAAAAGAATAGGCTGATTATCATTGATATGTTTTAATCCAGCCAAACAAGTCATAACAGGACCGGATTTTACTTCTTCAAAATCAACGGCTTCTATGATCGCATCGGGAAAATACTTCTTGATTACTTCATCGATTTTGAATTCTTTGATATGCTGTTTCAAAACGACGAACGTAATATCTGCCAAATCAACGTACTTTTCGATGGATCTCGTAGCCCAATATAAAAACGGTTTACCATTGATTTCAATTAAGGGCTTGGGCATTATAAATCCATTCTTGAAAAATCGAGAACCTGCTCCTCCCATCGGCATGATTAAATGTAATTTTTTATTTAACACCTTGCGACCTCCAATCTTTTTAACGTCTTAAAATCTTTTTTGCCATCCGTATTAAGAAGTTTTTTGTACTCCAAATGAATCTTGCCATAGGAAATGAAAAAAGAGCAACCCGTAAAAATGCTTTATTTTTCTTGTTTTTTTCAGCTTTTAACGGTTTTATACCATCTTGCCTGATATATGTAGCGATTTTCTTCTCCAATTCTCTATTGTGATATCCGCAGGAAACCATGGATCGAAATGTTCCGCAAATCCATAATTCGCTACTCAAACGAGCAGTTTCTTCTAATTCAGGATAATTCTTTTTGCAGTCTTCAATTATTCTTGTCCATGATTGAAAATCATTGTCTAACTTTAACGGATTAAATTTCCCCCTTGATAAAGAAGAAGTATTATTGTACCAGTTATATTTTGTCGTGTTGAATTTTACGATTCTCTTCGCATATTTACACGCAACGTAATTCATATATAAATCTTCAGAATAACGCAAAGTGTTGAAAATATCCTCATTATCCAAAATAAATCTTTTATAAACCTTATCCCATAATGCTACAGAAATACAGTTATAATTCAAATAGTCCGCTACTAAAGAATTTCCTTCCTTGATGATTATTTTATCATTATTTCCCATATCTCTTGCATTACTGATATGGGTTCTACATTCAGAAATGTCCGCACTGTATTCTTCAAGATGTTTGATATGTTCTTCTATAAAGTTATTCTCATACCAATCATCTGAATCGCAAAATGCTATGTAATCACCGGTACTTTCTTTTATTCCTTTACTTCTTGCAACGCCTACACCGCCATTATCTTGATTAATAAGTACAATTCGATCATCTTCTTTCGCCATGTTTTCAACAATGGATTGTGTATTATCTGTTGAACCATCGTTGACGACAATTACTTCAATGAAGGAATACCCCCCCGTGATGCTCTTAATTGCTCTTTCTATAGTTTTCTCCGCATTGTATGCAGGAATGATAACTGAGACTTTTTTCATCTTTACAATTTACTCCCTATTTTGAGCCAACCATTTTTTCTGCTGCTCTACCAACCGATTCAACAGGTACTCTGCAACAGCATCACCATTGAAATGTGTTTTAACGTATTCACAACCCGTTTTTGCAATCTGCTCTAACTCTGCTTGATGCTCGTCCATTTGATAGTACTCAATAACTCGTTTCAAATCTTCTTTCGTTCCGTCATACGTTATGTAATGCGTACCGGGAATCAATCCCCAATCTCTGTATGCAGGCATATCCAAACCGATATAAGCACATCCGCAAGCCATACCCTCTACAAAACCGATACCGGGTATACCCAAGATTTCTTCCCCGACAATACACATTTTATAATCGTTAAACGCTTCCACCATATCAAACGAATAGTATTTCTTCTGCTTGCCTACATGGAAACGATTGTAGATTCTTTTATACAATTTTACAAATATAAAATCTTTGGGATTGATTTTTTTACCTGCATTATCTTCCAGATAATCGCTCGATGTACAGTAAATCGTATCCTTAAAGAACTCAGAATTATCCTTAATAAACTTCCTCGAAGGCTGGTCACAAGAATCTCCATAAGTATCTAAGAATTCCTTATGAAGCTTATAGGTAATCGTTCCCGTTGAAAAAGCCATGTTTTTACGCTCTGCAAACGGCTTTCTATTCTGAAAGCGTTCCGCATACACAAAAGGATGGACTACCCAAGGCTTATTGATTTTATAATATCTTCGATACAGTTCACAATTCGTCTCTAAGTTAACTTCTCCAAAGAGACAGCTAACATTTGCATCGTTGATAACCTTATCTTCATTCTCTCTTCCATGGAAATGAAGCATGCTCAATGCTTTGAAAGCATGTATACCCGACATTCCACGATAGTTATCGTCGCAGATATTATAAAGAATAACCAAGTCGTCCGGTCTAATCTCTGACGACTTCTTGATTAACGTGATCTTCTTTCTATCTATTCCATTTACCTTCATTGTCTTTCTATATTCAGCAAAACGGAATAAATTCAAAAACTTCATCAAAGGTTTATTGTCATTTCTAAGCCATGAAAAACCTCTGTCGTTGATATAATTACAGATTTCATATTTATCTGGATGTTTTAACAAATAATCCAACAAATACTTATGTTTTATTGCAGCGGAAAATTTAAAAATATATACTGATGCCGTCTTTACAAGCATCCAATCCGAATGAAGATTTACAAATACAATTCGTTTTCTATCACTCATTTTTCAAACAAGTCCTCCATTTCCTTTACCATATGGTCTATGCTATATTCGTCAAGTTTTATAGGGTCAACTTTAAGCTCTATTTTTCCATCCAGAACATCGCTCAATTTCTCTGCCCAAAAAGAAGCAGATTCTTCCAAAGGAAGATACAGCAAAGAGCCGCAATTTGATTCCGGCGTCGTCGTCGTCGCTGTTACACAGGGCAATCCTGCTGCCTGAGCTTCGATTAAAACAATAGCAAGCCCCTCAAAAAGACTCGGCAAGAAAAATATATCCATACTGCGAAGTATTTCTGGAACATCCGATCTGGAACCCAACAGATGCATACGATCGTTGATACCATACGTATCTATTCTGTCATGAACTTGTTCCTCCATATCCCCAGTGCCAACCCAGACAAAATCGCAATCGTCGCGTATACTAAAGAGTTCATTCATCACATCAACAATAAAAAACGGATTTTTCTGGAACGAGATTCTTCCAACTGTACAAATATTGTACTTTTTCCGTAGTCCCAGCTTTGTTTTCTTCTCTTCAAAATCAAAAGTTCGTTGATAATTTGAAAAGTCAATTCCATTGTGAACCACTTTTGAATGCTTATCATTTTTCCATTTTTCATTGAAAAGGAAGTCCATCGCTATTTCGGAACATCCGCCTCTGCGATTGGAAAAAGTCCAGCATAACCATCTCATTATACTTTGGTACAATCTTACACTCAGTGTTCTGCCAACCTGAAGCTCTTTTCCCTGCTGGGAATTGTGGGAATGACACGCACGAATCGGTACACCAGCAAGCCAAGCAACAAACAGGTTGGGTCCATTAAACAAGTCAATATTGGTTTGAAAAACATCATATTTACCATTTTTTAGTTCTTTATATAAAAGCTTAAGATGATTTAGTTTAGCCTTCAACCCATCATTTAAAGCACAAGTTTTTATGATTTTTACACCTGTCGCTTCTAATTCTTGCTTGCGTTCTTCTGAATAACATTTTTCACCAGCCGATAATACAACCGTTACATCATAACCATCTTTTATGAGCCCTTGGCTCAAATTGATAACAAACGTATCAGTCCCACCAAAAGCTATATCATTTTGCAAAATACATATTTTTTTCATAATTTAAACCTAAAAGGAATAAAACTTAATTCAGCATCTGGGCTATAAGGATAAGCCACAGTAAATAATAGAACAATATAAACAATTAGAGCAATAGTGACTATTGGCTTATCCTGTTCTCTAAAGCAGTTGATTAATTGAGGGAATAGAATGACTTGAACATATAAAAAATATTCTGCTATTCTCTTTGTAAAGGCATTTGTAAAACCAATAATTAATAAAATAACCCCTAGAATCATCATTATAATAAAGAGATCATTTCTTTTATCAAGTAAGAGTAGTTTTTTTCTAAAGAGAATAAACAATAGCGTTATACCTAAGTAAAGCCAAAAAGAAAGATTTTTTCCATATACTGAGCTTCCCGTATATTCCTCATATTTACCCTCCAAAAATAAACCAGCAAAGAAATTCAAGTTAATTACTACTAGAACAGAAATTGATATAATGCTTATTTTCTTTAGAAGAGAAATATTATCCCTTGAATTCCAAAGGAAGTAAACTGGGAAAAAAACCAAAGCGGACGAATGAAATAAAAAGGCTATAAAGACTGTTAAAAAAAACTTGAATGGCTTCCTTTCCAAAACATATCTCATTGAATAGAAAGTAAAAGCCATTGCTATACCTTGTTTTATCGCAGAAAATCCAAATAGAACTGCAGTAAATAAATAGAAAAAAATTGATATCCAATTGATATCTTTCTTTTTCCAATAGTTTTCAAAAAAAAGAACAACCGGAACAAAGGATAATAATGAGGTCCATAGCAAAAATATACGGTCATTACCCGTTAGAGCTGATAACTTCTCAAAGAAGTAAAACAGAGGGTTTTCTATAAGATCTATTCTACCAAACTCGAAATCTTTTCCAACCAGCAAGTTAAAACCATCGATATAACTTCCATAGTCATTTCCCACATTGTATCTTATAGTCGCTAAGAAAATTGGAAATACAATTATTAAAATAAAACGAAGTAATTTATTTTTAATATTCGACTTCGCTGCTATTGAAGAACAGCCAAAGCAGAAAATATAAAATAAATAACTACCGATTAGCGATAATTCTCCAACCATAAATAATTTACCTCTTAATCAGTTTTGCAGGAACTCCACCATATAAAGCATTTTCTTCAGTAAGGTCCTTATTTACCAAAGACATACTACTGATTTTTATGTTATGCGCAATATGAACTTTTCCAATAATATTTGCACCGACCCCAAGCGAAACACCATTCCCTAAAATGGGAGCATCAGTCGGAGGGAAATTTGAACCTCTGTTCCCGATACAATTATTACCATACAGTTCACAGTCATCGCCAACAATAGCACCCACATTGACTACAATATCATTATGGTAAATACGCAATCTTCTTCCGAAGATATTGGGTCCCAACTCTATATGTATTTTTTCGCCAAGTATATTCTTTTTTCTAGAATAAAAAGCCAAAAGAATCTTTCCTAATATCGACTTTTGATGAAGGCTATAGTACCCAATTTTTCTGCAAATAATAATATATCTGCCTCTTTGATAAAGGGGATTATGAGTAAAAAAGCGGTATACTCGCTTCAAGCCTTTATCAAAGTAGTAAGCCTTGTCTTCTTTTATAATTTCTTTTAATTCTTTTTTGTTCATGGATTACTTAACCTTCGATAATATGTAAAACGGAAAAAAAATTTTTAATCTGATAAATAATTTGAAATAAAAATAGATAGAACTAATAGGAAACTTTGATTCTTTGATAACTTTTTTATATGAATTATTATTTATATTCTTTTGGATTTCTTTTCTAAGTTCAAAAAAACTAATATTTCTGTAAAATTGTGTTTTAATAATATTAACCAGTTCGTGGAAAACTTTTTGATTTATTTGATCTTCAAAATTAAAGTTATCCATAGGCAAACAGTTAAGAAAATGCGTATATATCAACTCCATTCCATCCCACCTAAATGATTTTTTGTTTTTAGTCATTGAAGATGGATTATACCTATAGTTATACAAACACTTTCTTTCAAAATAAATACTGTTTGCATCATATACACACGGTATTACACAAGCTAAATCCTCACCGATTTTAATTTTCTGATCCAATTTTAATTGCTGCTTGACATATAATTCTCGTTTGAATGCTTTCGACCAAATTGAATAATTAAATTTCACAGATCCAAAAGAATAAATTAATTTTGGCAAGATATTATTTTCAATATCTGGTCTATAGTACATACCATAATGATACTTAGTTAATATTTCCCTTTTAATGTTCTCATTACTTTCATAATAATTAAACGCAATGATATCAGGAGCTTCTTCTTTTGCAATCTTGTAAAGCGTTTCAAGGTAATTTTTCTCTACCCAATCGTCACCATCAAGACACAAACAGTAGAGTCCTTTTGCAATTTTACATCCCGCTTGACGAGCACTTACTAATCCTCCATTTTGTTTATGGATGACGATAATTCTTTCATCTTTACAGGCATATTCATCACATATCGCCACTGACCTGTCTGTCGATCCATCATCAACAAGGATCAATTCATAATTGAGAAAATCCTGAGTCAAAACACTTTCAATACATTCTCTCAAATACTTCTCAATATTATAAATTGGGACGATTATACTAAAAAAAATTTCATTATCCCCCATTTTCTTCCCCTAACAATCTCTTTCGATCTTCAAGAATATACTCAAATAATTTCATTTGCTCAAAATTTGTTTTTACATGTTCTATCCCAGCTTTCCCGTATTGTTTCGCAATATCTCGATCGTTCAATAAGCAAGCCATAGCATTTTTTAGATCTGCGCTGTCCTTTTTTGCAACAATTAAACCTGTCTTTTCGTGAATCATTGCATCAGTAGGTCCGGGAATATTGGAAACGATTACAGGCAAGCCCATTGCTTCAGCTTCTATAACCCCCATACCAAAGCCTTCTCGATAGCTTGGCAAAATATAACAATCCATAGCAGATAGATATTGTTCAACTACATTCGTATAGCCAACAAAAATCACCTTATCGGTTTTCATTGCCCAATTATACAGTTCTTGGTTTACTGTGCTATCAATTTCTGTTGGACCTATCATCATCAATCGTGCGTTATCATTTTGCTCTGCAATTACTTTAAATGCCGTAAATAGTTCGTTGATGCCTTTATCTCTTGTTATTCTTCCTACGAAGCCAAATACAAATAAACCATCAGACAAACCATATTGCTCTTGGATTTTTTTACGATATTCCAACTTCTTGCTTATATCAAATTTAGTTATATTTACTCCACAAGCACTTCCATTCCAAATTACGGAACCCTTTTCATTTGGATAAAGTCTTTCTTGATGAGAAAACATAAGATTGCTATTACTATCCGGTTCTATCCATGTAGAAAGACTACAAACCAACTTTTCTATGGCTTTAAAAATCTTACGCTTTATACCCGTAAAACCAACATACGCCATACCCCATTGACAGTAAAGTCTTACAGGGACTTTCGACATTTTACCTGCCAAAGAAGCATATAATGAAGCATTCGGGGTTGAATACTGTATCAAATCGAATTTCTCTCGTTTGAAGATTTTTTTCATCTCAAACATAGCTCTTATTCCACCGATACTAATACCTCTTTCCATATGAACGGGGTAATAGTGAATATATTCTGGTAATTGAGCTTTGAACTTTTCATCAAAGTTACAAATCATACTTATATCCCAATCTGTATTCTCATGAATATATTCCGCAGTCTTTAATACAAAAGCTTGAAGCGTTATCGGTACAGTTGTTATAAAACAAATCTTTTTCATAACTATTTCAATCGTTTTGCAGGCACGCCTACATACGTTCCTTTCTCTTCTATATCTCTTACCACCGCCGCACCAACGCCGATAATGACATCGGAACAAACTACAATACATTGAGCCGTTGCAACACCTGCACCGACAAATACTCTATCGCCTAAATGAACAATACCTGCAAGATGAGCTCCAACGGAAATATGACAATAATCCCCTATGATGCATTCGTGATCCACGGAGGAACAGGTATTAACGATACATCCTTTACCGATTTTAACAGCCGAATTGATTACAGCACCCGCCATCACAACCGTGCCCTTGCCGATTTCTACGTCATCTGCAATCGTAGCATTGGGGTGAATTAAAATTGCAATTTTCTTATTACTGTTCTCTAACTTAGTTTGAATTTTTTCACGGACTGCATTATTTCCGATTGCAATGATAAATTTACAGTCATATTTACTGAAATCATCAACTTTACCGACAACGGGATATTTCCCACAAATAGTCAATTCATCATTGTCGTCCAAAAAAAAGATTTCATCGTAGCCGTTCTTTTTAGCAATATCGGCAATGACTTTTCCGTGACCGCTTGCCCCTATAATAACAAGTCGTTCCATCAATTTCCGCTTCCTTTGAACTCTTCCATTGTAGCGGAAGTTTCTGAACTGATACCATCTCTTTTTAAAACTGCTAAAACGGTATCGAGAATGATTTTTATATCTCCAAAGAAGGAAATGTGTTGAGTGTACCAGACATCCATTTCAAACTTCTTTTCCCAAGTAACGCCGTTTCTTCCATGAGCTTGAGCATAACCCGTAAGACCAGGACGAACATCGTGACGATGTCTTTGTTCTTCGTTATATAAAGGCAGATATTTGACAAGCAAAGGACGAGGTCCAATTAGTGACATTGATCCACACAGTATGCAAAAGAGCTCTGGCAACTCGTCAAGGCTGGTACTGCGCAAAAACCGACCGTATGCGGTTAAACGCTTTTCATCCGGTAACAATTCCCCATCTTCTCCACGTGCATCACTCATTGATTTATACTTAATGAGCTTGAATATTTTACCGTCTTTGCCAGGTCTATCTTGCGTAAAGAACGGATTTCCTCTCATAACGATTGCACCAACTACAATCAATATTAAAAGCAAAGGCGAAAGAACAATTAACGCAAGTCCACTCAATACAATATCGTAAAAGCGTTTGAAGAACTGCTTATAAAACACGATAGACAAGCCGAATAATACCAACAAGCTACCGATACAAATCAATAAAATCTGCCACCATTCCATTATTCAAAGCACCTCTTGATTACTTCAATAATTCTATCCTGTTCTTCTACTGTCATTTTATTGTCGGACGGCAAGCAAAGACCTCTTTCAAAGATGTCTGCGCCAACGTCTGCTACACCACCTGCGATATAAGCGTTCGTCTTGGCTCTACCGCTACCCGTTTGGGTTACGAACTCATGCATTCTGTACATGGGTTGCATATGCATGGGTTTCCAAATAGGGCGACCTTCTGCATTGATGGATGCAATTGCTTCCAAAATCTCGGTGGGACAAGACTTGCCGCTTTCCGCTATGTAAAGAGCCTTCGTATCATCTCTTACTTGCTTGCACATTGCCTCTTTATCGATAATCAAACAGCTCAACCAATAGTTAGGTTCTGTGCCAGCCGTGATAGGATTCATGACGATAGGCAAGTCCTTTAAACCTTCTTTATATCTTTCATAAATCGCTTTCTTTTGGGCAATATGTTCTTTCAAATAAGGATACTGTCCACGAGCAACACCTGCAACAACGTTGGAAATACGATAATTGTAACCAACTTCTTCGTGTTGATACCAAGCCGCATTCTCTCTTGCTTGCGTACTCCACTTTCTTGCTTTATTGGCTACTTCTAAATCATTGGTCAAAAGACAACCACCCGAAGAACCCGTAATGATTTTATTGCCGTTATAACTTACCGCTGCGTAATCGCCAAAACTACCGCATTGTTTCCCGAACAAGGTAGCACCCATAGCCTCTGCCGCGTCCTCGATAAGTAAAGCTCCGTGCTTTTCACAGATTTCCTTGATGATATCGATTCTTCCGGGGAAACCATAGAGTTCGGCGCATACCACGAGTTTTACTTCGGGATAGAGTTCAAATGCTTTTTCGAGGGCAACGGGATCCATATTCCAGGACTCTTTTTCGGTGTCGATAAAGACGGGAATACCGCCTTCATATACGACGGGATTCAAGGTTGCGTCGAAAGTCATATCCGAACAGAACACCCTCTTCCCCTCCACAGCGCCGTGACCGATTTGGGGCTTACCGTATAATTTTTCCCCTGCAAACTTTACGCAAAGATGAAGCGCGGACGTACAGTTACAAAGAGCGACTGCATATTTCATTCCAGCACTTTCCGCCGCAATTTTTTCAAGTTCGTTCACGTTCTCGCCTGCGGTCGTCATCCAGTTTTTGTTGTATGCATCGGTCATCCATTTAAGTTCGTCGCCATGCATCGTGGGCGAAGCGAGCCAAACTTTTTTATGAAATGGTTTTACATCTTTACGGATATACATTTTACTATTCTTCCTCTTACTGAAACGGTGCTATTTCGTATTTCGATTTTATATAACTGACTTTTAAGATTGCAATCGTTCACCTGTCAATATTATAGCATAGAACTGTTAAATTTCAGATAGAAATATTTGTTTTATCTTGCAAAAATCGGGTTTTGATGTTTTAAGAACATTTTCACTTTTATCCCGAATGCTTGATTAATCGACAGTCATGCAATGGTTCATCAGATCTTTTGAATTTTCCGAACTTTTCACAAAGAGCCGTATTGTCTATTCTTAGAGCTATTATAATTTTATCATGCCTAGACAAGATTGTCAAGTTATACGACAAAATTTTGATATTCTAATCCGTATTTTTTCATTCTCTATCCGGAATATTTCTTACTCTTCCTAATAAAAAATGCCTTGAAGAATTTCAAGGCAGAATGTTATCTTGTGATGAGATTGAAAACGATTCGTTCTCTCTCCCTCATATCCGCAACGATTTGCGGTTTGCAGTTTTGTTCCAACACGTCCCATCCCTCTTTCAGATTCGGTTTGCGACGTTCCAGATTATGACTGTCCGACCCGAGGCAGTCGATCAGTCCGCTCCTGACAAGTTTCAACGCGGTCTTTTGCGTTGTCTTATCCGTAAGCGCTTCGGCATTCATCTGAAAGAGACACCCTTCTCTTCTCAGTTTCTTGACGGCAGACAAATTTTTGAAAGGTATGTACCGTTCGATATGCGCCAGAAGAGGAATATATCCGTTATACAGAAGGGATTGCACCTCTTTGACCTCCATCATCGTCCAACGGGAAAAGGGCATTTCCAAGAGAATCACGTCCGATGATCCGTACGTTAAACGGTAGACCTCTCTTGAACGCGAGATTCCGAAATAAAAGGCAACCTCAGCCCCCAAAACGACGGGCAGAGGACACCTTTCCTCGATTTTGCGAAAACTCTCCTCTCTTCTTTGCAGAAAGGTATCGGGATCCGTCTCTTTCGCGTAGAAATGAGGCGTGAGCGCAACGCACTCTACGCCCTGCGATTTCTCCAGATCGAGCATTTCAAAGGTCATCTGCTCGTTCTTGCTGCCATCGTCGAATGCGGGAAGAATATGCGTATGAAAATCAATCATATTCTCGCTTGATACAAAGAATTACTCTTTGTCGTCGCCTCCGTAATAATAGTAATGACTGTAATACGAACCGCGTTTCTTGTAATACGTTGCTTTGCGCGAATATCCGCGATAGATACAACCGAGAATGTGTACGTTTGCAAATTTCAACTTCTTGATCGACTCGGTCAGCGCCTTTTTCGAAGTGAAATTGTGTCGAACGACGATTATCATTCCGTCAAGCACGGAAGAGAGTACGAGGGCGTCGGGAACGACGTTCACGGGGGGAAGGTCGACGATGATATAGTCGTACTCCGCCTTTTTCTCCGCAACAAACTCTTTCAAGCGCTCGGATCCGAGCATTTCGCTTGGATTGGGAGGAATATCTCCCGCAAAGAGCACGTCGAGATTTTCAATGAGAATATTTCTTTGGATCGCGTCCAGAGCGGGATCCGCGAGAACGTTGGAAAAACCGGGCGAATTCTTCATCTTCAATTTTCTCGCAACGGAAGACTTTCTCATATCGCCGTCGATCAAAAGCACTCTCTTCCCGTCCTTCGCAAGCGTATAAGCGAAGTTGATCGAGGTATAGCTCTTTCCTTCCCGGGGACTCGAACTGGTGATTCCGATCACGCGTGAGTCTTTTCCCGGAAGTGCGAAATAGACGTTCGTTCTGAGAAGGTTATACGCCTCGGACGAAGAAAAATCCATCTCGGCGCCGACTTTCATATTTTCTATTCTGTGCTTTGCCTTACGCTGTTTGAGCGTACCGGGAAGTTTCAACTTTATCTTAGCCATTTGCCTTGTCCCCCTTCGTTGCGCCGTATCTATAATAGCCGTACTTTCCGTTCGAATCCTGTTCGTCGGGTATGACCGTAAGCAGAGGGATGGACTCTCCGAATCTGTCTTGAATCCATTCGCTCGATTCGATGGTATCGTTCACGAGAACGTCAAAGATAACTACGAAAACTGCGGCAAGAACAAATCCGACCGCAAATCCGATCAAGGCTTTTTTAACATATCCTCTGCTGATTGCAACGACGGTTGACGCATATTCGACGGGCGTGGATCCCGTACCGATGATAATCTTGCTGATTACGTCGGGGAACACGTTGACGAACGCATTTGCGAGCGCGAGCGCGTCGTCGGGATCGGTGCAACGAATTTTGACGGAAAGGATTTCCGTTTCTCCGACGCCTGCGACCGTCATTTTACCCTTCAACGATTCAAACTTATACAGTGCGTGCGCGTCAATGCCCATAGCCGCGTATTTATCGACCAGAGTAATCTCCGTTCCGTCCATATTGTGAATAAACGCCGCGTCGACCATCTGCGTCACCGTGGTTTTGCTCTTTGCGATGACGATATAGGTTGCGACAAGCTTACGGTTCAGCGTTACGTCGCTCGACGTAATCGAGCCCTGATTGGAATCGGACTTCGAATTGACGTAGACGGTCACCTCTGCCTCGTAGTATTGTTCGCTCGTCGCGTATGTGTAACCAAACAACGCCCCTGCACAAATGATTGCCGTCAAAAGAATGATCCACCAACGCCGCAACAACGCATTGAACACGTCGATCAGGTTAATCGTCGATTCTACCGTCTCGTTTGTGTTTTCCATAAACATCTCCTTTTTACGCGTAATCCGATAATCAAAGAATACACTTAATTTATTACAAACCCATTATACAATTTATTTTGCACAAAAGCAAGAGAAAATACCATAATTTTTCCTTTTAGCAAATAAATTAATCATATAAACACGAACGCATGCGGTTTTGAATCAGCGAAATTGTTTACGCCTATTTTTTTTCCTGAACGAAGAATGAACGAAAAATCGTTGTCAATTTGCTCGATTTGTGCTATCATATACCGAAAATAAAAAGATAAGAGGAAACCATGTCGTACTCTCTCACCATTCCCCAAAATTATACTTCCCTTCTCACGCTCCGTGAGACGCAACACGCCATTAAATACATCAAAGACGAATTTCAGCACGCGCTCGCGTTCGCCCTCACGCTCGACAGAGTATCCGCTCCCCTCATCGTTCCCTGCGGCAGCGGCATCAACGACGATCTGAACGGCGTGGAACGCAAAGTCGAATTCACCCTCAAAGAGATGGACAGAAACGCAGAGGTCGTGCAATCCCTCGCAAAATGGAAGAGAATGGCGCTTCACCGCTACGGATACCGCCCTGGCGAGGGCATCTACACGGATATGAACGCCATTCGCCGAGACGACAACGTAAACAACACGCACTCCGTTTTCGTCGATCAGTGGGACTGGGAGAAAGTCATCACGCGAGAGGAACGTACCATCGACTATCTCAAAGAGACGGTGAAAAACGTCGTCAAAGCGATCGTCTTTACCAACAGAAAAGTCTGCATGCGTTACCCCGTACTCAACATGCACATCAACGAAACGCCCTATTTCATCTATTCTCAGGAGCTTGAAGACCGCTATCCGAATCTCACGCCGTCCGAGCGCGAGCGCGCGATCTGCAAAGAACACGGAACCGTGTTCATCATGCAAATCGGCGGAAAACTCAAAAGCGGCGCGCCGCACGACGGAAGAGCTCCCGACTACGACGACTGGGCGTTAAACGGAGACCTGTTCGTATGGAACGAAGTGCTCGACAACGCGCTCGAACTGACTTCCATGGGCGTGAGAGTGGACGCAGAATCCCTCAAAAAACAGCTTGAAGAGAAAAACGCGACCGATCGGTACGCATTCGATTATCACAGAATGATCGACCAAAACATTCTCCCCCTCACGATCGGCGGAGGCATCGGACAGTCGAGATTGTGTATGCTGATGCTCCAAAAGGCGCACATCGGAGAAGTGCAATCTTCCGTCTGGCCCGAAGAGATGATCGAAGAATGCAGAAAAAACAACATCATTCTCTTATAATACCTCGCCCCGAAAGCATAGCTTTCGGGGCGTTTTTCTCGATTCGCATTCTGTTTTCGCAGTTTCCGTCGCGACACAAAGCCCCGAAAGCATAGCTTTCGGGGCTTTTTTACGTCCTCATTAAATCCGCGACGGTTACGCCGTCGAGATAATCGTTGACGAGGGATTGCAACTGTCTCCACATGGAAATCGTCCTGCACTGCGCAACCTTTGCGCAAGGTTCGCTTCCGCATTCCAGACATGCCACGGGAGCGAGATCCCCTTCCGTCAGGCGTAGAATCTCACCGACGGGATAAGACTTCGCCTCTCTCGTCAACTTGTATCCGCCGCCCTTTCCGTGTACTCCCTCAATGAGGTTTGCCTTTACGAGAATGGGAAGAATACGTTCGAGATATTTCAGGGAAATGTCCTGCCGCTCTGCGACTTCTTTCATCGCGATATATCCCTCGGAGGCGTGTTCCGCCAAATCGACCATAACGCGCAGAGCATACCTGCCCCTCGTTGAAACCATCATAATTCCGCTATCCTCCCAAACGACGCGATCCCGTCATTCTTTTTCCGCAAACAGGCTCTCCTCGTAGGAAATCCCGTTTTTATCGTAATAATCTTTGAGCGCCGCTTTGATCGCCTCTTCCGCGAGCACGGAACAGTGCATCTTATGCGCAGGCAGACCGTCGAGCGCCTCCGCGACCGCTTTGTTCGTGAGCGTCAACGCCTCGGAAACCTTCTTACCCTTAATCATCTCGCTCGCCATCGAACTCGACGCGATCGCACTTCCGCAACCGAACGTCTCGAATTTCACGTCTGCAATCGTATCGTCCTCGATTTTCAGATAAATCTTCATAATGTCTCCGCAGACGGAGTTGCCGACCTCGCCCACGCCGTCCGCGTTCTCGATCGTGCCCACGTTGCGCGGATTTCTGAAATGATCCATCACTTTTTCACTGTATAACGCCATAATTACTCCTCAAAGATATGTTTTCTCTTTCCCTCTGTGAGATCTCTCCAAAACGGAGACATGTTTCTCAGATAGGTTACGACTTCTTTTACCGCACCGATCATCTCGTCCACCTCTTCCTCGGTCGTTTCCTCTCCGAGGGTCAGGCGCAACGATCCGTGCGCGACGTCGTGTACTCTTCCGATCGCAAGGAGAACGTGGCTCGGATCGAGCGAACCAGACGTACAAGCCGAACCGGAAGAAGCGCAAATTCCCTTATCGTCCAAAAGAAGCAACAGAGACTCTCCTTCGATTCCCTCGAAACAGAAATTCACGTTGCCGGGAAGCCTCTTTATCCTGTCGCCGTTGAGCTCCGCATAGGGAATGTTATCCAGTCCGTCTATCAGTCTGTCGCGAAGGACAGTCAGATTTTTCGCATTTTCGTCCATGGATGCGCAAGCCTCTTCCAAAGCGACCGTCATGCCGACGATAGACGGCACGTTTTCCGTGCCCGCCCTCTTTCCGCGCTCCTGCGCGCCGCCGCATACGATCGGTTCGAGTACGATCCCTTTTCTCGCAAAGAGAACCCCGATTCCTTTCGGACCGTGGAATTTATGCGCCGAGAGGGAGAGCAGATCGATCTTCTGCGCTTTCACGTCGATGGGCAAATGTCCTGCCGCCTGCACCGCGTCGGTATGGAAGGGAACGCCTTTCTCCCGACAAACCGCGCCGATCTCGGCAATCGGCTGAATCGTGCCGATCTCGTTATTCGCAAACATGACCGTAACGAGACAGGTATCTTCTCTGATTGCATTTCGCACCTGTTCCGGCGTAACGACGCCGTTTGCGTGGACGTCCAGAAGGGTAATTTCAAACCCTTCTTTTTTGAGTTTTTCGAGAGTGTGCAATACCGCGTGATGCTCGAACGCCGTCGAGACGATATGCTTTTTCCCCCGTTTCTCTCCGAATCTCGCCATGGAGAGAATGGCTTGATTGTCCGATTCCGAACCTCCCGAAGTGAAGAATATCTCTCTCGGTTCGGCGTTCAGACAAGCGGCGATGCGCGCCCTCGCGTCCTCCAACACTTCTTTCGCCCGTTGCCCGAACGAATACAAGCTGGACGGATTCCCGTACAATTCTTCCATATACGGCAACATGGCGTCTATCGCGGAACGACTGAGTTTTGTCGTCGCCGCATTATCTGCATAAATCATAACATCTCCCGTTCTTCCGCTTCAAGAGAGCGCATCGCCCTCATCGTGCGTTCAATGAGTTCGTCGAGCGACCAGCCGAGCATTTCCGCTCCCCGTTCGATGACTTCTCTCGAACAGCCTGCCGCAAATTTGACGTTCTTATACTTCTTTTTGACTGATTTCAGTTCCAATCCGGCGACGCTCTTCGACGGATGCATGAGCGCAACCGCTCCGATGAGCCCCGACAGCTCGTCAACCGCATACAGCACCTTTTCCATTTCGTGTTCGGGCGCAATCTCCACCGTCAGAAGATACCCGTGCGAGGCGGTCGCATGAATGATACGCTCGTCGATTCCGCGCTCGCGCATAATCTCCTGTTGCTTGATACAATGAAGCTCGGGGAACTTTTCAAAATCCAGATCGTGCAAAAGACCGACGATTCCCCAAAGCTCCTCTTCCTCTCCGTAACCGAGTTCCCTCGAAAAATAACGCATAATCCCTTCCACAGTCAGAGCGTGTCTGATATGGAAGGGTTCGGCGTTATATTCTTTTAAGAGGGAAATCGCATTTTCTCTTGAAAACGCCATTTTCTGCCTCAATCCTGAAAGAGCGGCGTAGAAAGATATCTGTCTCCCGTGTCGGGAAGAAGAACGACGATGTTCTTTCCCTTGTTTTCGGGACGCTCCGACAAGAGCTTTGCCGCATACGCAGCCGCTCCCGAAGAGATACCGACGAGCACGCCCTCGCTCCTTCCGATGAGTTTGCCCGTAGCAAACGCGTCCTCGTTGGAAACGGTGATGATTTCATCGTAAACACTCGTATCGAGTACGTCGGGAACAAAGCCTGCGCCGATTCCCTGAATCTTATGCGCGCCGGCGACGCCTGTCGAGAGGACGGCGGACGTAGCGGGCTCTACCGCAACGACTTTGATATTCGGATTTTTCGATTTCAGATACGTTCCGACGCCCGTGATCGTTCCGCCCGTACCGACGCCTGCGACAAAAATATCTACCTTTCCTTCCGTATCCTTCCAGATTTCGGGGCCCGTGGTCTCGAAGTGTGCCTTCGGGTTAGCAGGATTGACGAATTGACCGGGAATAAAGGCGTTCGGGATCTCCTCAGCGAGTTCGTTCGCCTTGGCGATCGCACCCTTCATGCCCTTTGCACCCTCGGTGAGCACAAGCTCCGCGCCGTATGCGCGCATGATCTGTCTGCGCTCGACAGACATCGTTTCCGGCATGACGATGATAATTCTGTATCCTCTCGCAGCCGCAACGGAAGCGAGACCGATTCCCGTGTTGCCCGAAGTGGGTTCGATGATGACGGAATCTTTCTTTAAGATTCCGCTCTTCTCCGCCTCGTCGAGCATTGCCCTCGCGATTCTGTCCTTGACCGAGCCGGCAGGGTTAAAGTATTCGAGTTTTGCAAAGATATTTTCTCCGATGTGGAGTTTCAAAAGGGGCGTGTTGCCGATTAGTTGATCCGCAGAAGTATAAATCATTTTACCACCTCAAAAGCATTTTCTAGGTCGGCGATAATATCGTCGATGTGTTCCGTACCGATGGAAAGACGGATGGTGTTGGGTTTGATACCGCAGTCGAGCAATTCCTGCTCGGAAAGCTGGGAGTGCGTCGTGGACGCAGGATGAATGACCAAAGATTTCACGTCCGCCACGTTTGCAAGCAGGGAGAACAGTTTCATGCTCTCCGTAAATTTCTTCGCTTTCTCTGCGTCGCCCTTGATTTCGAACGTAAAGATAGAACCTGCTCCGTTCTTGAAGTAGCTGTCGTAGAGTTCCTTTTGTCTGCCCTCCGCAAGGGAAGGATGATTGACCCGTTCGACCTGCGGATGCGTTTTAAGGAAATCGACGACTTTCAAGGCGTTCTCGACGTGGCGTTCCACGCGCAAGGAGAGCGTTTCAAGTCCCTGCAACAAGAGGAACGAGTTGAACGGCGAAATGGTCGCACCCTGATCTCTCATGAGCGTCGTGCGGAGTTTCAGAATATACGCAAGGTTTCCGCAAGCCTCGGTAAAGACGACGCCGTGATAGGACGGATTCGGCTTGGAAAGTCCGGGGAACTTGTCGTTCTGCGCCCAGTCGAACTTACCGCTGTCGATGACGACGCCGCCCATGACCGTGCCGTGTCCGCCGATGAATTTGGTCGCGGAATGCACTACGACGTCCGCGCCGTGTTCGATGGGACGAAGCAGGAAGGGCGTCGCAAACGTGCTGTCCACAATGAACGGAATGCCGTGCCTGTGCGCGATCTCGGCGATGGCGTCGAGATCGATGACGTCGGAGTTGGGGTTTCCGAGCGTCTCCGCATACAGAAGTTTCGTGTTCGGCTGAATTGCCTTCTCAAAGTTTTCGGGGTCATGGGGATCGACGAACGTCGTGGAAAGCCCCTGTTCCGCAAGCGTGTGCGCAAAGAGATTATACGTTCCGCCGTAAAGGTTGGCAGCCGAGACGATATGGTCGCCTGCCCTCGCGATGTTCTGCACCGCGTACGTGATCGCCGCCGAGCCCGAAGCGGTCGCAAGTGCCGCCGCGCCGCCTTCGAGCGCCGCAATGCGCTTTTCAAACACGTCCGACGTGGGATTCATCAGTCTCGTGTAGATGTTTCCCCCTTCGGTCAATCCGAATCTTCCTGCCGCCTGTGCGGAATCCTTAAAGACGTAAGAAGTCGTCGCATAGATGGGAACTGCCCTTGCGTCCGTCGCAGGATCCGCTTGTTCCTGCCCTACGTGCACCTGTAACGTTTCAAATTTATAGTTTGCCATAATATATTCTCCTTTTCGATTTCAAAATATGTTTTTGTTGGATGAAAGTTTCAACATCGACACATTCGACCGAATCGGAAATTTGCTCTGACAAGTTGTTCAAAATCGTTCTTCATATAATTACCTATCTGAATGGTAGGTATATACTACCACAATTTACCTACCTTGTCAATCGGTTGAACGCACTTTTTTTATAATTCTCAAAAAAATTTCCGAGGATACCCTCGGAATAGAAGTTATAGCGATTTTAACAGGGCGACGAGATCGGAGAACGTCCCCCTTTTCCCCTCGTAGGGGTGCTTTTCGCTTTTTATGACGCAATCGGTCACGAGATAGGTATCCATACCGACAGACGCCGCCGCATACATATCCTCGTTTTCGTCGTTGCCGATCATGAGGCACGCCTTGGGATCGAGTCCCGTCTTTTCGCAGATCGCAACGTAGTATGCCGGATTCGGCTTGCAGTATCTCTGCGTTTCGTACGCGGTAACGAGGTCGAAATCCGCCTCGGTCAAACCGACCCAACTCATTCTCGTGCGTTGTCCGACCATGGGAAACAGCGGATTCGTCGCAAGAATGACGTATTCTGCCTTTTCCCTCGCAAGCGCGACCGCGTCCTTCGCAAGCTCGTTTTTCAAAGTGTATCGTTTCGCGTCGTCAAACTCTCGGGCGTAAAAGTCGAGACAGTCCGCATTGATTTCCTCTTTCGATTTTCCTGACAGGCGATAAAACTCGTTCCAGAACGCGTCCTCGTTCGTTTTCGTTCCGTCGTTCATCACCATCGCCTTTGTTCCAGCCCAAACATAGCGAATAATCTCGTCCGCAGACAGTCCGTGCTTTGCAAGCTTTTTTACGAGCCCTTCAAAGTAACCTTTCGTAAACGTCTCCGCGTCCATCGGCACGAGCGTGCCGTCCAAATCGAATAAAATTGCCTGATATTTCACGAATTTCTACCTTTTTAATGAATTTTTCTCTGAAAACAGAGTTATTCCCGATAAAAAAGAAGGTCTTTCGACCCACTTTTTTTTATTTTGTTTCGACAGGCTTTACGTCCTTTCTCCAATACGTTTTTACGGATTTTGCGACGTTGACCATGTGATCTGCGATACGTTCCAAGTTACCTGCCACCTGCAAGTATACCGCACCCGTGGCGGAGGAACAAATTCCCTCGTTCAGACGCCCGATATGCGCCTCTTCCATTCCGTTGGTGAGCCTGTCGATCGTCTCTTCCGTCGCGTTCAACTGCTCGTAGCGGCTGAGGTCTTTGTTTTCAAAACCGTAACGGCAATCTGCATAGAGCGAAGTGATATTCTCGTCCACTTCGGCAATCTCACGCCGCGCCGCCTCAGAGAATTTCCCTCCGTCTTCCTGTAATCTTGCCGCATATTCGGTGAGGTTCTGCGCATAGTCGCCGATTCGTTCAAAGTCGGAAACGTTGCGGAAGAAAGCGGAAATTTTCTTTTCGTCCAGATCGGAGATCTCCCTCGAAGAAAGTTGCGTGCAATACGAAGTGATGGCATGATTGAGTTTGTTGATGCGCTTTTCCGTCTCGTCGAAAACGGATTTCTCGGAGAAGTCGCCCTCGGTGAGCATCTTCAAGGAACGCTTATAATTTTCAAACGCCATATCGCCCATGCTGAGAATTTCCTTACGCACCTGCGGAACCGCGATGGCAGGCGTTTCGAGGAAACGTTCGTCGATGAAATGGAACAATACGTCCTTCTCTTTCTTCGACGACTTGCCCTCGGGAATGACGGTAGAAACGAGTTTGACGAGCACGTTCGTGAAGGGAAGAAGAATGAGCGTGGTGAGCACGTTGAAAATCAGGTGGAAGTTTGCGATTGCGTGCTGAATGGTCGCTTCCACCGTAATGTCAGCGCCGAAGCTGCTGATCGTCATGAGCCAGTCTGCAACGATTTTGTTGAGCCAGAACATGGGAATGATGAAGATGACGCAACCCAATACGTTGAATACAAGGTGCAATCCTGCCGTTCTGCGCGCGTTGACGCTTGCCCCGAAGGATGCGAGAATGGAAGTAACGCAAGTACCGATGTTGCTGCCGAGCGTGATGAAGATCGCCATTTCGATGGAGATCAGACCTTGTCCCGCAAGAGAAATGATGAGACCCGTAATCGCGGCAGAGGACTGCAACAAACCCGTAAGAAACACGCCCAACAGGAAGAGAAGTATCATCTGCCAAACTTCGAAGGTTTCCCCTTTACCGATGGCGATGAACATACCCCTGATTTTTTCGCCCCAATAGTCGTCCGCAACCAAATCGCCGACTGCTCCGGAGAGGAATTTCAGACCGATGAAGATAAATCCGAGACCGATTAAAATCTCGCCTACGTGGCGAATCTGCTCTTTCTTTGCAACCATGGTAAGCACGAGTCCGACCGTCGCGAGCAAGGCAAAAATTCCCGTCGCGGAGATGCCGTCGCCCTGCCCTGCAAACGCAAAGAACTGCGCCGTGATCGTCGTTCCGATATTCGCACCCATGATGATCGAAGTCGCCTGTGTGAGAGAAATGACGCCTACGTTTACGAAACCGACGAGCATGACGGTGGTCGCAGAGGAACTGTTCATGAGCGCCGTGACGGCGGCGCCGATTCCGACGCCGGCAAAGCGGTTGTTGGAAATCTTGCTCATGAGCACGCGCATTTTACTGCCCGCCACCCGTTCAAGGCTCTGGCTCATATTTTTCATGCCGACCATGAACACGACCATACCGCCGAGCATGAAAAAGATTTTTTCAAGAAGGACCGAAATATCACTCCACATACCTGTTCACTATCTCCGATTGTTTTTTCTTTACAAACATTTTACAAAAAATTTACATAAATGTCAAGAAAATGAAAGAAAACCGAAAAATTTTGAAAGAGAACTCGTTCAAGATATCTTTTTGTTATGTAGGTACAATTAGGTATGCGTAATGGAGCGCACTTTATACACGCCGTTTTGCTCGATCGTTTCTCTGATTTTCTCGTCGGCGGGAACGGTCTCAACGCAACGAAGCACCGCCTTGCCCTTTTTGAAGTTCACGTCCGCGCTGACGCCGTCAAGCATATTCAGCCAACTCTCTACTTTTTCGCCGCAACGGGCGCAACAGAGCCCTTCGATTTCTACCGTAATTTTATTCAGACTGTTCTTTTTGAAAATCATTCTTTCTCCTTCGGCTCGTCGTTTTCCCAGAGCCCCTCGTATAAGATCTCACCCTCGGCGTCGAAACTTCTCCCGAACCCGTTTGCCCTGCCGTCTTTCCATTCGCCGTCGTAGACCATCTGACCGCAGATATATTCCGTTCCGTTGCCGTTTCGTTCGCCGTTTTTCCACGCGCCGTGATAGCACACTTTTCCGTACTCGTCGTACTCCCTGCCCATTCCCTCGCGCTTGCCGTGCGCAAACTCGCCGTCGTACACGTCGCCGTATTCGTCGTATTCCACGCCCTTGCCGTGGGGAAGTCCGTTTTCGTCCACTTCGCCTCTATATTCGTATTCCATAGTTCTTCTCCGCGTATTCGATAAATGCGTCCAATCCCTCGTCGAGATCGCGATACGTCTCTTCAAAATCGCCCGTGTACCACGGATCCGCAACTTCGCCGCCCCGTTCCGTAAAGGACAGAAGAAGTCGAATCTTGTTCTTCTCGTCCTTGACGATTCTGTTCAAAAGCCACAGATTCTCCCTGTCCATAACGAGAATCTCGTCGTAATCGTCGTAGTCGGCTTTGGTCATCTTGCGCGCATAGTGCTCCGTAAAGGGAATGCAATGCCGTTTGAGCGTCGCCTTTGCAGGGGGATAGATGGGATTTCCGACCTCTTCGCTGCTGCCCGCCGCCGAATCGACGATCCAGTCGTACCCCTTTTGTTTGAGCTTGTATTTGAGCATCATTTCGCCCATCGGCGAACGGCAAATGTTGCCGTGACACACGATAAGAACCTTCATTCTTCCATACCCTTCTCCTTGCGGAGCCTTTTCACTTCTTTTTCGAACCCGATCTCCTTCGGCGTATAATAGACGCGGTCTTTGAGGGAATCGGGGAGGTATTGCTGTTTCACCCAACCGCCGTAGTTATGCGGATAGAGGTACCGTCCGCTCTGCACCTTCGTCTTTGCGTCTCCGAAGGTGTTATCTTTGAGATAGGGCGGAATCGCGTCGTCGCGCGCTTCTTTCGCGTCTCTGTCCGCCGCATGGAATGCCTCGACGACCGCGTTGGATTTGGGCGCTTCGCACACGTAGACGATGGCGTTCGACAGGGGAATGAGCCCCTCGGGATAGCCGATTTTTTCGAGCGCGTACATGGCGGAAGTCGCCATGCGGAGCGCGTTCGGGTCTGCCATTCCGACGTCTTCGGACGAATGCACGACGAGACGGCGCGCAACCAGCATGGGATCGCAACCGCCCTCGATGAGGCGCATCGCATAGTAGAGCGCGGCGTTTGAATCCGAACCGCGGAGGGATTTACAGAACGCCGACAGAATATCGTAATACAGATCCTCGTTATAGGCGAGAGATTTGCGCTGAATGGACTGTTCTGCGTCGGCGAGCGTAACGTGAATGCGTCCTTCCCCGTCGGGCTCCGTGGTGAGCACCGCAAGTTCAAGGGCGTTATAGGCGGTACGCAGATCGCCTGCCGCCATGCGCGCGATATGATCGAGCGCGTCGTCGTCCATAAGCACGTTGAGTTTTCCGAATCCGCGTCGCCTGTCCGAAAGCGCCTTTTTCAGCGCGCCCGCAACGTCGCCCGTGGTGAGCGGCTTAAATTCGAACACTCTGCAACGGGATACGATAGCAGGCGTCATGGACGCGAACGGATTTTCCGTAGTCGAGCCGATGAAGAGAATCGTCCCCTGTTCGATGGCGGGAAGAAGGGAATCGGACTGCGTTTTATTGAAACGGTGGCACTCGTCGAGCAAAAGATACGTCCGCTTTCCGTACAGCTTCAAGTTCTCCCTCGCCTGTTCCACCGCCTTTTTGACGTCGGCTACCCCTGCCTGCACGGCGTTGAGCTTGATGAACTCGCCGTTGGTGGAGAGGGCGATGACGTTTGCGAGCGTCGTTTTACCGCAACCGGGAGGCCCCCAGAAAATACAACTACCGAGCCTGTCGAGCGAGATGGCGCGACGGAGCAGGGAGTTTTTCGAGACGATGTGTTCCTGCCCGATAAACTCGTCGAGCGTGTTTGCGCGCATGCGCTCCGCGAGCGGTTTTGCTTTTTCTTCGTTGAGATTGAAATCGAATAAATCCATTAGTTTCTTCCCGTGCCGCGAAGAGGATGCACCAAGCGTTTGATGTTCTTCACGTTTGCTTTTCCGAGTTCGTATCCTTTTTCGTACGCAAAGTCGAGGTCTTTGACCATGTACTGATTCATGCTGCCCAAAGACGGTTCGAGCCAAAGGTCAATGTATTTCCGTTCGAGATGGAGACGGGCGGTGTTTTGCATATCCTGCACGTCGAACATTCTCAAAATGAGGGGAATGAGCCCGGACGGTTCTTCGGAAATATTCATCGTGCCGATGGGGTCGACCGCGACGATCCGCTCCGCACCCATATCCTTGACGATTTGCGCAGGCATTCTGTCAAGAACTCCTCCGTCAAGCAATACCATGCCGTTCTTTTTGATGGGTTCGAATACGGACGGAATACTGCTGGACGCGATGATGGCGTCGATGACGCTTCCCTCGGAAAACGTGACCGCCTTGCCGCTCATGATATCCACCGCATTGCAACGGAAGGGGATTTTGAGCTGATCGAACGTGATATCTCCCATGACGGAAATGAGAAGATCTCTGATTTTTTCCGTTTTGAGAAGTCCCATCGTTCTCAGTCCGCCGAGGTTGGGCTTTGCGATGTCTTTGAGTTTTAAGTTCAATGCGATTTCTTTGATCTGTTCGGGTTTCATGCCTGACGCATATGCCGCACCGACGATAGATCCCATGGAGCAACCTGCGATGTAATCGGGATAAATCTCTTCTTCGTCGAGCGCCTGTAAAAAACCGACGTGCGCGATCCCTCTCGCGCCGCCTCCTCCCAAGACGAGACCGAGTGTTCTGTTCATAATCTACCTCCGCATATGTTATTGTATGAAACGATGTGTTAAAGTTCTTACGGGACTTGCCTTGTTCACGGTATTCGCGTCGCTGTTTCTCTTTCCCGAAACGTGCGCAAACTTCTTTTTAGAGGGAATTTCCCTTTGGGCGATTACCGTGTTGCCGTCCGTATTCCCCTTTCTGTTCCTGATGACGACCCTCTCCGCGTTCGGCGCGACCGACCGCTTTGCAAACGCGCTCGCTCCTTTTTTTCGGAAGGTCTTTCGCGTCTCGGGAACGGGAGGCGGAATTTTCGTATTGTCCGCCCTATCGGGGTATCCCGTCGGGAGCAAGCTCCTATCCGACCATACGGGAATTTCCGAAAAAGAGGCGAACAAACTCGCTCCGCTCTGCTCTCTCCCATCTCCACTCTTTCTCGTGGGATGCGTGGGAAATATCTTTGCGGACAAGAACGTGGGATTTCTCCTTTGGGGAATCAATCTGCTCTCCGTCGTAATCGTGGGGCTTTTGTGCCGTCGAGAGAAAAGCGGAGAATCGCCTCCCCTGCACGCCGCGAGAGGAACGCTTGCGGAGAGCATGACGGGGAGCGTTTTATCCATTCTGTCCGTGGGAGCGTACCTTGCGCTCTTTTCCGTCCTGTCGGGTCTCGTTACGCTGCTGCCCTTTTGTCCGAAACACCCCCTTTTGCGAGGAATGATCCGAGGCGCTTTCGAGATGACGATGGGAATCGCAACTCTCGCATCGCCTACCCCGATCGCCTTTGCGCTGACCGCCTTTCTGGTGACGTTCGGGGGAGCTTGCGTGCTTTTGCAACAGGCGACTTTTCTTGCCGGAAAAGTGAAATTCCTTCCCTTTCTGGGGAAGAAATTCTTGCAGGCAACCGTCGCGTTTTTGCTTGCGCTGTCAATAGGTTCCTATTATTTTTAAGCCGAGACAATAATCCCTCATGTCTGCGACGACCTTCTGCACCGTTTCGGAAAGGTAATCCCCCTTAAACTCGATGAAAAAAGAGTAAGTGCCCGGATTCTGTTTGATAGGTCGGGATTCGATCTTCGTCATATCGAGTCCCGCCTTGCTGATAATCTCCAAAAGCCCCACGAGAGAGCCGGGGCGGTTGGGACAAACGGCGACGAGAAATACGCGCTCGGAATGACGGAATTTTCCCTCTTCTTCGGGAACGACCAAGAGAAAATGCGTAAAGTTATTCGGTTCGTTCGCGATCTCGCCTGCGTACGCGTCGAGACCGTCCGTAACGAGAAGCTCGCTGCCGATGCCTGCGTCCGTAGCGGAAGAGATCATGGAAACGCCCTTCGCCGTGCTCTCGACGGCGATAACTTCCGCCTGCGGAACGACTTCCAAGAGAAAATCGCTGCACTGACCGATCGCCTGTTCGTGAGAATAGATGCGCTTGATATCTTTGAGCTTCGTGCCTCTGCGGTAGATGAGCTTATGCACGATGCGGAGCGTATACTCCTCGACGGCAATTAGGGGGTATGCCTGCAATAAATCGAGGTTTTGGAGAACCCCTCCCTGCAAGGTATTCTCGATGGGGAGAATGCAGGCGTCGACCTCTCCGCGCAAAACCGCTTTTACTTCTTCTCTGAAATTTGGATAGGGAACGCCCTCGTCGTTCGGGCACATGTTTTTCAACGCGATCGACGAATGACTTCCGACAGGTCCGAGATAGGCGATCTTCATTACGCTTTCTCCGCAACGTCGAGAATGAGGCGACGGGTATCTTCCCAGCCGAGACAAGGATCGGTGATGGATTTTCCGTAAACGCAATCCGTCGCTTGATTGCCCTCTTCGATGAAGCTTTCAATCATGAAACCCTTGACGATGGATTTGAAATCCTTATCGTAGAGGCGGTTTTGAAGCACTTCCTCGACGATACGAATCTGCTGACGGAATTTCTTTCCGCTGTTGCTGTGGTTGGCGTCGATGACGACCGCAGGATTTTGAAGTCCCGCTTTGCGGTATCCCTCGCAGACCTGCATGACCGTTTCGTAGTGGAAGTTGGGAATATCGTTGCCGTAGGAATCGACGAGACCGCGCAGAATAATGTGCGCGAGCGGATTTCCGTTCGTTTTGACCTGATAGTTACCGTATTTGAACACCTGTGCGCTCTGCGCCGCAAAGACGGAATTGAGCGTGACGGGAATGGAACCGCCCATGGGATTTTTGATTCCGACGGGAACTTCGATTCCGCTGGAAACGAGGCGGTGGAGCTGATTTTCGCTCGACCTTGCGCCGACGGCGACGTAGGAAAGAAGGTCGTCGACGTAGGCGTAATTTTCGGGATAGAGCATTTCGTCCGCCGCGGACAGTCCCGATACTTCGAGGTTTTTGTTGTGAAGCTCGCGAATGGTGAGAATGCCCTTTAAGATATTCTCTTCTTTATCGGGATCGGGTTGAGAAAACATTCCCTTATACCCTACCCCCTTCGTTCTGGGCTTGTTGGTATAAATACGGGGCACGAGAACGATCTTTTCTTTGACTTCGTCGTTGAGTTTGCCGAGGCGTTCGGTATAGTCGAGCACCTGTTTGGGGTCATGCGCGGAACAAGGTCCGACGATGACGAGGATCTGATTGCTCTTGCCCGAAATAACGTCCGAAACGAGAGCATCTCTCTCCTCCTTGATTTTTTTCAGCTCCTCGGAAAGAGGGCACATTTGCTTGATCTCTTCCGCGGAAGGGATTTTCATTTGCCGTTCAAACATGGTTGGTTTCCTTTTGTTCTATCATTTGCTTTATCGAAAGATACGTCTTTTGCGGAACGTATTCTTTGACGTCTTTGCGGAAAAAGATGCAATTTCTGACAAGCGACGAGCTGATATGCAGGTGTGCTTGCGTCGTGGGAAGATAGAGCGTGACGATGTCGGGATAGAGGGATTTATTGATATGTTGGGTAATCGTCTCGTAATCGAAATCCACGCCGTTTCTGATTCCCCGAACGTAAAAGGGCGTTCCTTCTTCCCGTAGCAAGTCGACGATGAGTCCGTCGTAACTGCGGACTTTGACGCGCTTTTCCCCTTCAAAGGCGAGAGAAATGAGTTTTTCCCTCTCTTCGAGAGAAAAATAGAGCTTTTTATCGGGGTTGGTGAGAATCGCCACGACCACTTCGTCAAACAGTTGCAGGCACTGGGAAATCATATCCGTATGCCCGATGGTAATGGGATCGAATGATCCCGCAAAAATACATTTTTTCATACGTTTCTGTAAAAATGGAGTTTGGTTCTGCCGTACGACCTCGTATCGAACAATTCGAGCCCTTCTATCTGTGCGCCCTCTCCTTCGTTTTCGAAGATCGCGATTCCCCGATCGGTCAGCTTTCCCCTTGCAATCAGGCAAAGCGCCTCTTGACCGTAATCGGACGCGTAAGGAGGATCGATGAAGATGAAATCGTACGCGCCTTTTTGCGTGAGACAGGTACGGAAATCGCCCTTGGAAATCGTATACCCCGTCGCTCTCACCGAATCGAGATTCTTTTTGAGCACGTCGATGCTCGTTTGGGCGAGATCGTTGAAGTGTACGAACGAAGCGCCGCGCGAGAGGCACTCTATCCCTAAGTTTCCGCTGCCTGCAAACAGATCGAGAACGGATGCCCCGACGATACGGTCGGACAAGATGCCGAAGAGAGATTCCTTGACGCGGTCGGACGTAGGGCGAATGTCCATGCCTTGAAACGAGGCGAGTTTTTTTCCTCTGTATTTTCCCGCAATGACGCGCATATTATTTCCTCTTTTTCTTGCCTGCCGCCATCACTTCCGCTCTGTATTTTTCCATATTCTCTCTCTTCTTCTTTTCCTTCATCGCGCCGACGTAGTAAGCGATTCCGCTGACGACGATGGGAATGATCGCAAACGGAAGCGCCCAGAACAGGCTGAGAGTCGGAACGGCGACGCGAAGAAGCATGATGGGAATGATTGCCCAGCCCGAGAGAATGAGAAGGAGAACTGCCGCCGCGGTAGAACCCGACAGTCCGTAAAAGAGAGCCGCGTCCTCTGCGTCCTGCCCGATGTTCGCCGCCGCGATGACGATGAGGATCGCAACGGGGATTCCGATGTATGCGCCTGCTAAGAATCCCTTATACAGGCGATATTCCTGATAAGGTTTATAGTCCTTGCCCGCTTCGAGAGAGAAGTTGTTCATTCTTCTCACTGCGCCGGCACAATAGGATTTATAGTGAAGTTCGCCGACGCCCGACATGAGCCCGAAGTTATAGAAAATGCCGAGCGCAAGGAGCGCAACCATGATGATCCAACGCAGAACGGTATCGCTCGTCAGACCGAGAGCCGCAAGCATGATGCCTCCGACGAAAAAGTACATAATGAAAGGCGTCGCGGCGCGGCGCAGACATTCCTTTTGAATGAGCCAAAATTGTTTCACGTTCGTGACCTCCTGACGTCACTGAATTTTTGTTCCGTACACACGAAGTCCAATAAAACGTCGTGCGATTCGCTCGGAATTTCATCGAGGAGTTGCTCCTCGTAGCAAAGCCCCACTTTGACGCAGGGCGTTCGGGAAAGAAAACGGTCGTAAAATCCGCCGCCGTAGCCGAGGCGCCGCCCCGTACGATCTGCGGCGAGCAAGGGAATGACCGCAACGTCGATGATTCCCCGATAGATCGCTCCGTCGCTTTCCCATATTCCGTATCGGTTCTTAAAAAGCGTTCCCTCTTCGACGGCGAACATGTCCGTTCCTTCGATACGCGGCGTAACGACGCGTTTTCCGAGGCGGACGAGCGAATGAATGAGCTTGTCCGTACTCGCCTCGCTGCCGAACGAACGGTAGACGAAGAACGTTTCCCCCGTGGGAAGAGCGGAGAGAAAGGTGGTTTCGGGCGAACCCGTCATACGCTTTCGTTTCTCCCTCATCTCTTTTCTCAGTTCAATTTTCGTATACATAGCGCCCCCTTTTCCCCATGGAAGTCAACACTTCATAGGGAATGGTGGAATTGTTCCATGCAACTTTTTCCGCGTCGTCCATGACGCAGACGTATTCACCGACGGGAAACGTCCCGTCGCAGACGTAGGCGTCCATACAATACGCTCCGCCACGCATCATTCCGTCCCCGTAACCGATACGGAGAGTAGAGAGATGCGTCTGCGTACCCTTTTGAAAATACCCCTTTCCGCCGTTTTGCGCGAACGTGTTCTGCATGCACCGCGCGTACACTTTCATGGCGCGTTGCAGAGGGATAGACGCATAGCCGTAAAGCCCGATACCGATGCGCACCACGTCGAAGTGGTATTTCCGTTCGGCAATCGTTCCTTCCGTCGCGCTCAGATGCAAAATCCCGTTCGGATATTCGCGTTTGAAGATCTCCGCTTGTCTGCAAAAGAGTCCGTACTGTTCTTCCATGGAACGTTTGCTCCAAAAATGGGAAAACATACCCTCGATCTGCATATCGCCAAAGAGCGTTTCGACGCGCGACGCGCCGTAACGGTTCATGCCCGTATTGAGCATGAGGTGAACGCGCGCGCCTTTACAGAGAGCCGCACTCGCCCGATCGTGTACGGAAAGAATGAGCCCGTACGCCTTGGCGCGCTCCGCGTCGTACAGATCAGTCGGGGGCGTGAGGACGAGAATATCTTCCTCGATTCCGGCAAGGCGGAGAGAAATTCCCTCGTCGATGAGGGCGACGGCAAACATGGACGCTCTTCCTTTGAGCGTTTCTGCGACCGCCGTCGCGCCGTGCCCGTAGGCGTTTGCCTTGACGACGGCGCATAGCTTTGCATTCGTCATGCGGAGAAATGCGTCCGCATTCTGTCGTATGGATTTTAAGTTTACGGAAATGACAGCGTTTTGCACGCTACATTGTATGCGTTAAGTCGTATAAATGAATCTGTGACAGCTGTCGCACTCGATCATCTTGCCTTCGGCGAGACGGCTCTGCATGGCGATGGGAAGATCCATTCCGCAGAAAGGGCATCTGTTTTCGCGAAGCTCGCCGAATACGGGGAAGATATGCTCCTTTCTCTTGGCTTTGTACTTCGCGATGACTTCGCGGTTGCACCCCTTTTCGAGTTTTTTCAGCTCCGTTTCGAGCGCCTCCATTTCGGACGCTTTCCCCTCTTTGACTTCGTTATATTTTACTCTGTATTCCTTGAACTGCTTTTGCGCCGTGATGGTCTGTTGTTTCAAAGAGGCGTAATCTTTCTGAATGGCGTTGACGGAAGCGATGATCTGATTGAGTTCCGCTTTGATGCCGCGGAGCTGTTCGGACAGCGCCTGCGCCTGCTTTTTATAGAAAGAGATGTCCGCTCCCTGTTCGATGAGCGCGTCGAGGTTTGCAAAATCGTCGAGGCTCTTTGCAAGTTCGACGTAGCGTTTCGTGAGCAGTTTCGCGCTCTTTTCCAGGCTGACTGCCTTATTGTCGAGCACTTCGAGCTTTTCGGACGCTTTTTCAAGAAACTTCTTTGCGGAAAAATACTTCTTTCTCTCGTCGGAAGAAGCGATTTCCTGTTCGAGAGCGCGAAGCTTTCCGTCTACTTCCTGATACTGTAACATTGATTCTAGTTCTGTCATATCTTTACTCCCGACGGTTACTTCAAATCGTCCTCGTGCCATATGCACGCGACGGGAAGTACCGCCTGACATTTATTTTTGAATTGTTTGAATCCGTAGCACTCGGACGCATAGTGCGTGAGAACGATAGCGTTCATGCCCTGTTCGAGCGTGCCCGTGATGAGATGGTGCTTCCAGTCCGCCGAGACGACGGTATCCGCACCGTTTTGTTTTGCGAAAGAAATTGCCTGTTCGCCGATGCCTGCGCCGCAAAAGGACGCGACGCGGCGAACGGGTTTATTTCCGTAACCGATCACGCGTTCCGTTTCGAGCGCGCGTTTGATTTTTTCTATATAAAGCGGAAAATCGAAGCCGTCTACGTCGTATACTTTGCCGTACGTTCCGAGGGGCACTTCTTCCATAACGACGGGGCGTTCTCCGCCGAGCGCGTTCATGAGACTGTCGTCGATTCCGCCGTTCGCGAGATCTAAATTGAGGTGCATGGAAACGATCGAAATGCCGTTGCGAATACAGGAAATCAGTTTCTTTCCCAAGGGTTCGCCCTCGTCGATCGAACCGATCTTGCCGTAAATGGCAGGATGGTGCGTAACGATGAGCTTTGCACGCTCTCTTATCGCCTTTTCCACCGCGCCGCAGGAAAAATCGAGGGAGAAAACGACTCTTTGCACGTCTCCCTCCATGCGAACCAACAGTCCGCTATTGTCGTATGCGTCATAGGCGGCACAATATGCGTCGCTGATCCGTTTGGGCGCGACGGCGTCGATCGCCTTGTAGAGTTCATCTATTTGCAAGGATCGCCTCCCTCTCCCGTATCAGAGACATCGCGTCGCGCTTTGCCCCGTCGGGGAGCCGTTCGAGAAATTGTTTCTGTTTTTCGTTCTTGTCTTTCAGACTGTCCAAAAACGCCTGCGGTCTGCGTTCGAGATTTTCTTTTCCGTAACGGAAATCGAGCTCGGAATAGTCGCTGTATCCGTTCCGTTCGCCCACGATGACGTCGTAATACTTATCGTCCCGAAAGGTGAAGTCGCGAAAAAGGCGCGCGCCGCGCGAGACGAGATAACGCCGCAACGTTTCGGTATTTTTCATGGGTTGGAACAAAAAGCGCTTAGGCAAAAAACCGCGTTCGAGAATCCCGACGATTTCCATACCGCCCATGCCCGCAATCAGCACGAAGTCGGTGTCAGGACTGATTTTTTCGAGCCCGTCGCAAAGGACGGCTGTACATCTGCCCCGTTCGATCTCGTCGGAAAGGAGCGTCTGCGCCTTTTTGAGGCTTCCCTTGCTCACGTCCGCAACCGTCACACGGTCGCACAGATTCGTTTTGAGCACGAACTCGCTGATATAGCCGTGATCGCACCCGACGTCCGCAAACGAAGTACAGGGCGGAATGAGGGAACAGAGCGTTTTGATGCGATGCGTCATTATTCGAGGAAATCCTTCAAGCGTTTGCTACGGGAAGGATGACGGAGTTTTCTGAGCGCCTTTGCCTCGATCTGACGAATTCTCTCTCGGGTGACGTTAAATTCTTTACCCACCTCTTCGAGCGTACGGGGTCTGCCGTCGTCGATGCCGTAACGGAGACGGAGCACCTTTTCCTCACGGGGGGTGAGGGTATCGAGAACGCCGATGAGCTGTTCTTTGAGCATGGTGAACGCCACGGAATCGGAGGGCGTGGTCGTTTTATCGTCCTCGATGAAGTCGCCGAGATGAGAATCTTCCTCTTCGCCGATGGGCGTTTCGAGAGAGACGGGATCCTGTGCGATTTTCTGAATCTCCATGACGCGCTCGACCGAGATATTCATCTCTCTTGCAATCTCTTCCGGCGTCGGTTCTCTGCCGAGCTCCTGCAATAAAAGACGGGACGTTCTCGTGAGTTTATTGATGGTCTCCACCATGTGGACGGGGATACGAATGGTTCTCGCCTGATCCGCGATGGCGCGCGTGATGGATTGACGGATCCACCACGTCGCATAGGTGGAAAACTTGAATCCCTTCTGATAGTCGAATTTTTCGACCGCCTTCATGAGTCCGAGATTTCCTTCCTGTATGAGATCCAGGAAAAGCATACCTCTTCCGACGTATCTCTTTGCGATGGAGACGACGAGACGGAGGTTCGCCTCGGAAAGACGCCTCTTTGCCTCTTCTTCCCCGTCCTGCATGCGTTTCGCCAGGTCAACCTCCTCGTCTGCGGAAAGGAGAGGAACTCTGCCGATGTCCTTTAAGTACATCTTAACGGGATCGTCGAGACCGATGTCGGAAAGAGCCTGCTCGAACAGTTCCTTTTCACGCTCCGCCTCGTCGTAAATCTGAATGCCTGCCTCGCCCACCTGCTTATAGACTTCTTCGATCTGCGTAGGATTCGTATCGTATTTTTCAAGAATGTCGCAGAGGGTATTCGTGGAAATACTGCCCTTATCGCGATAATTCTCGATGATACTTCTGGTGATTTCTGTTAACTTTTGTTCGGAAATACTCATGCTTTCACTCCGTTTTTAATTTTTCAATGCTTTGGTAAGTTCCTGAATCCGATACGTGAGCTGACGGCGGATCTCCGTATCCCGCGTCTCAGAGCACGTTCGAAGCAGTTCTTTAATTTCTTGTTCCGTCTGGTAGCGTTTGAGTTTTTTCACGCTGTCGTTAAAATATTTCTCGCCCTCTTCCCCTTCGAGCGAGCCGTCGCCGAGTTGCAAAATCGCGTTGATTTCGGGCTCGTCCTCGTCGAAGATGTTGAACACCTCGGACGGAATCGGCTTTTCCCCCATATCGCGCTTATCGCAGATATAGTCGAGAAGATCGAGGTGTATCTGATTTTCAAAGGGCAGTATTTCGAGGGGAAATTCGAGCGTGTACCTCTTTGAAAAGAGCGCCGCCGCAAGAATAAACCTCGACGCTTTCATGACCGCGTCTGCGTTGTCTTTTTGGTCGAAATAGGAAATTTCCTGTTTGGGCGCGACGAAAGGAAGTCCTTCGAGGTCGCGTTTGAGCGCCTCGTAGGAAATGTCGGTATCTCTGCCGAGCTGTCGAAGGAGAGGCTCTTTTGCACTCTCCGTTTCCACATCGCGAATGATTTTGAGCACTTCCGCGATGTAAGCGTTGCGCTCGTCGGGCTTTTTGGGATCGTGTTCCCTCGCCGCGACCGTAATCTTGAAATCTACCAAGGGTTTCGCCTTATCTAGGCAGTCCTGATACCCCTCGGCGCCGAATTTCTTACACACGTCGTCGGGATCGAGCCCCTCGGGAAGAGGAACGACCTTGACGTTGACCCCCTCGCTCTGCATGATTTCAAGTCCGCGAATCGCCGCGTGCTGACCTGCGGAATCCCCGTCGTAGGAGATATAGCAGAGGTTTGCATACCGTTTAACGAGGCGCGCCTGCTCCTGTGTGAGAGAGGTTCCCATAGACGCGACGACGTTCTTAAATCCTGCCTGATAGAGGGAAATGACGTCCATATACCCTTCCGTCATGATGACGGAGGAAATCGTCTGTTCTTTTCTGAGTTTTTTGAGAAGATTGACGTTATAGAGCGTCTTGCGCTTATTGAAAACGATGGTTTCCCTCGTATTTTTATATTTTGCGAAGTCGGGCTTTTTCTCCATCAGTCTGCCGCCGAAGGCGACCACGTCGCCGAACGCGTTGATGATGGGATAAATGAGTCTGCCTGCCTCGAAGTCGATGAGCCTGCCTTTATGTTCGCTGCAAACGCCGCTGTCGAGAATATCCTGCCTGGAATATCCTTTATCGAGGAGATATTGCGGGAGAGACTGAAAATCGAGCGAAGCGCCGATGCCGAACTTTTTGACGGTAGAAGAAGTCATTTTTCGTTCGAGAATATAGGCAATATGCGCGTCCGCGTTTCCGCCGTTCAGATTATCCCAATAAAATCTCGCCGTATCTTTGAGAATCTTCAATACGGCGTCCCGTTTCTTTTTCAGCGCGACCGTCCTTTCGTCGGAAAAGTCCTCGTCGGGAAGTTTCATGCCCACCCTGCCGGCGAGAATTTTCACCGCGTCGGGAAAATCCACGTTCTCCATGTTCTGCACGAACTTGACGACGTCGCCCGATACGCCGCAACCGAAACAGTGATAAAACTGATCGGTTTGGTTGACGGAAAAAGAGGGCGTCTTTTCGTGATGGAAGGGACAGCAAGCCCAGAAGTTATCCCCCTTTCTGTCGAGGGAGACGTACCCGCTCACAACGTCGACGATGTTATTCCGTTGTTTGAGTTCTTGCATGAACTCGGGATGGTACGTTCTTGCCATTTCCTACCTTTTCTCCGTAGATCTTCTCCACATATCTGTCCGTCATACCCGAAAGATAGTCGCAGACGGCGCGGTCCGTGCCGAAAACGTTCGCGATGCCCAGATAGTAATCGGGCATATCTTCGGGGCGGTCGATGAAATAAAAATACAGTTCCGAAAGCCACTGTTCGGCTTTGTCCTGCATGGTCTTGTTTGCCGGATAATAGACCTTCTCGAACATGAACGAACGGAGAAGGTCGCTTGCAATCGCCACGTCCTCGCCCATGCGGACGAAAGGTTTTCCCAGAGACTCCTTTACGATGGAAGAGATGGCGGTGTTGATGCGCGCGGAAGGATCGTGCCCGAGCACCTCGGCGATCTCGGACGGAATTTCCTCTTCCGAAACGACGCCCGCGCGGATTGCGTCGGTCAAATCGTGATTGATGTATGCGATTCTGTCCGCATACGATACGGCTTTGCCTTCGAGGGTTGCGGGCGTGCCGTCTTTCCCGTGATGGAGCATTCCGTCGCGCACTTCGAAGGTGAGGTTGAGCCCCTGACCGTCCTTTTCGATGGTTTCCACCACGCGGACGGACTGTTCGCTGTGTCTGAATCCGAACGGAGAAAGTCGGTTCAGCACTCTTTCTCCGACGTGTCCGAAGGGCGTATGCCCGAGATCGTGTCCGAGCGCGATCGCCTCGGCGAGATCCTCGTTTAAGGAAAGTTCCCGCGCGATCGACCGTGCGATCTGCGATACGTCCATCGTATGTGTGAGCCGTGTGATGTAGTGATCCCCTTCGGGAGCGAAAAATACCTGCGTCTTGTTTTTCAGACGCTTGAACGCATTGCAATAGATGATGCGATCCCTGTCGCGCTGGAAATCCGTGCGCATGGGACAAGGCGGTTCTTCCCGATCTCTCCCTTTGGTTTTTTCGGAAAACGAGGCATACGGGGAGAGAAACGCCCTTTCGATGGCATATGTTCTCTCTTTCATGGTCACTTTATTTATTCGACGAAAAAAGTTCTTTTCCTTTTTTTCTGATGTGTTTTTTCAAAAACCGCCGTTGACGGCGAGAATCGTGCCGTTACAGTATGCGTTCTCCGCAAGAAAACAGACCGCGGACGCCACTTCCTCGGGCGTACCGAATCTGCCTGCGGGAATCTCCCCGACGAGACTTTGTTTCTCCTCGTCCGAAAGGTGCGCGTTCATGCTCGTTTCGATGCAACCGGGCGCGACGGCGTTGACGCGGATTCCGCTATATCCCACTTCGGCGGCGAGCGCCTTGGTAAAGCCGATGAGGGCGGCTTTGGACGCGGAATAAGCGCTTTCGCAGCTTCCGCCCCGTTCGCCCCACACGGAAGAGATATTGACGATGACTCCCCCTGCGGAGAGCATCTTTTTCACGGCGTATTTACTGTATAAAAAAGCGGACGTGACGTTGCTTGCAAACACTTCGTTCCACTCTTCCAAAGTCGTATCCTGCACCTGACGGTACAGCGCCACGCCTGCGTTGTTGACGAGAAGGTCGAGCCTGTTGATTGTTTCGAAGAGAGCTTTTACAGCCCCTTCGTCCGCCCCGTCAGCGCGAACGACCTGCAAGCCCTGCTCTTTTGCAATGCGTGCGGATGATTCGTCCCTGCGGTAGGTCGCGTACACGAGATAGCCCTTCTCTTGCAAAGCGAGCGAGATCGCAAGTCCGATGCCGCGCGTACCGCCCGTTACGATCGCCGTTTTCATACCTTTTTCTTTTCGCGCTTGGTCGCCATCCATTCCGCAACGGCGTTTGCCACTTCCTCGATGGATTTATCGTCCGTATCGACGATGAAATCGGCGACGTCCTCGTAGACGGGATAGCGGTCGCGCATGAGCTGACGGACTTTTTGTTCCATGCCGTATCGTAATAAGGGGCGCTGATCGTTTGCGATGACGCGCGAAAGAATCGTCTCGTAGCTCGCGCGGAGAAAGACGATATAACCCTTTTTTTTGAGCGCGGCGCTGTTCTCGCTGCGGAGAACGAGACCGCCCCCCGTCGAGATGACGACGTGATCCCGTTGACTGAGATCCTGCGTAACCTCCGATTCGAGATTTCTGAAATGAGCCTCTCCGTAATACTCGAAGAGGTCGGAAATCTTTCCGTATTTATCTTCGATGACGTGATCCGTATCGTACCACGTTCTGCCGAGCAATTTTGCAAGGGCGATGCCGACGCTCGTTTTGCCGACGCCCATCATTCCGCAAAGGGCAATATTCATAATCTGAAACTCTCCACTGCCAAAAGATAACTGTTTTTGCCGAATCCGAGAATGGTGCCTTGACATACCTCGGAAATAACGGACGTATGGCGAAACTCCTCGCGCTTATGCACGTTGGACATATGCACCTCGACGACGGGAACGTCCATAGAGGCGATGGCGTCTCTGATGGCGTAGGAATAATGCGTAAATGCGCCTGCGTTCAAAATAACGCCGTCGTATCCGAGATCGCCTGCCTCTTGAAGTTTCGTGCAGAGCTCCCCCTCGAAGTTGCTCTGGAAAAAGTCCGCGCTGTCGCCTTTCGCCTCGCAATACGCCTTAATTTCGGCGTTGATTTCATCGAGCGTCTGCGTACCGTACACGCCCTTTTCCCTGAGTCCCGTCCTGTTGAGATTGACTCCGTTCAAAATGAGAAATTTCATACTTCCTCCGTATAGAGCGCAAAGAGACGCTTTGCCTCTTCGAGATCGGATTGTTTTTTGAGAAAAATACAGTCGGCATAATACGCCTGGTAGAACAGCATTCCCTCGCCGTTGACGATCTGTTTGCCCAAACGCTCCGCAATGCGCAAAAATTCGGATTTTTTCGGCTCGTAGATGAGATCGTACGCGACGTCGCACAGGGAGAGCAGGTCTTCTCCGACGGGAGAGATTCCCTCCGTCTTGTGCATGCCCACGCCCGTACAGTTCAAAACGAGATAGTACCGTTCGTTTTCGACCGCGGTGAGGGGGGTAAAACAGGAAAACTCGTCGTAAACCTCTTTAAGACGGGTTTGGTCGCGCTCCGAAGCGTACACGTCCGCACCCTCTTCCGCGAGCTTTTTGATGACGGCTCTGCCCACTCCGCCCGTTCCGACGACGAGGACTTTCTTCCCCTTCACGTCGATTCCGTTCGCCTGCAAGGAGAGGACGAATCCCATGCCGTCCGTATTATACCCCTCGCGAGACGTATTGACGGTATTGACCGCGCCGAACGTCTTTGCATCTCCCTTGATTTCGGAAAGAAACGGCATGACGTCGCGCTTGAAGGGAATGGTCACGTTGATACAATCGTACGTTTCGAGTACGGAAACAATTTCCGATCCAAACCGTTCGGGAGCAATGGACACCGCGTCGTATTCGACCGTCTGACCGAGCTTTCCCATGATGAATTGATGCATTTTCGGGCTGAGAGACTTAGAAACGTCCTTGCCGATGACTGCCATTTTTAACATTGAATTGCCTCCGCCGCTTTGAGAATTTCCGCTACGTATTCTTCGTAGGGAAGTTTGACGAGGTCGAAAATGCCCTTCGAAACGGGAGCGACGAAGGTAACGACGCCTGCCTTTTCGTTCTTCTTATCCATGAGCGCGCCTTTGAGGCATGCCTCGTCGAGCACGGGAATTTTACCGAGTACGGCGCGAACGAGCTCTTGCAGAGAGTTTGCATACTCCTCTTTACAGAATCCCTTCCGCTTTGCAATCTCCGTTTCGTACCACATTCCGACGAGCACGTATTCGCCGTGAGACATTTTTTTATCGTACAGCTCGTAGGCGTGTCCCGTGGTATGCCCCATGTTGAGGGATTTTCTCAGTCCCGTTTCCCTTTCGTCCTTTCTGACGACGTTCGCTTTATGACTGATGCAAGCGTAAGTGATCTCCGCGAGGAACGAAAGATCGTACAGGTTATCCTTGTGCTTGACGACTTCGCGGTAAATCTCCGCGTCCAGTCCCGCATACTTGACGATTTCGCCGAGACCGCATTTGATCTCTCGGACGGGGAGCGTTTTGAAAAACATGGGATCGGCAAACACGAGTTCGGGCTGATAAAACGCTCCGACGAGGTTTTTGATTCCGCCCATATCGACCGCCGTCTTTCCCCCTACGGAGCTATCCACCTGCGCAAGCAGCGTGGTGGGAATCTGCACGCACTTGATTCCGCGCATATAGAGAGCGGCAGCAAGTCCGCCGATGTCGCCGACGACGCCGCCTCCGAGCGCAAACAAGCAGGAAGTACGGAGCAGTTCCGCCTCACCCATCGCTGAGAGTATCTCGCCGAGACGGGCGAAGTTTTTATTCTCCTCGCCTGCCGGAAGCACGTAGCAAGGCGTATTGCCGAACGTCTGTCTGATGAGTCCGCCGTATAATTCGAACACGTTGCTGTCCGTCAAAAGAAAGCTCTTTTGCGCCTTCACGAGGGGAGCGATCTTCTCAAACGCGCCCTCGCCGCAAGTAATTACGCTCTTTTGCGAAGCATTTAAGACAATTTCTTTCATATTTTTTCCTCTCGGTTTTAATCAGGGAAGGTCGCGATAGCGACAAAGTACCTGTTCCATCGTGTCGCCGCCGACTCTCTTCAAGACTTCTTGGCAGAGAACGGTCGCGACCACGCTTTCTAAAATGATTTCACAGGCGCAGACGGCGCAGACGTCGCTGCGCTCCGTATCCGCGCGCATCGGTTCATGGGTGAGATAGTCCACCGTTTCCAGTCCCCTCATGAGGGTTGGAATGGGTTTCATGGCGCAGGTGAGCACGATCTCTTCGCCGTTGGACATACCCCCTTCGATTCCTCCCGCGCGGTTGGTTTTGCGGAGGAACTCCCCGTCGTAATAAATTTCGTCGTGGACTTCGCTGCCTGCGTGCGACGCGACTTCCATTCCCATTCCGACCTCGACGCCCTTGATCGCCTGTACGCTCATGAGCGCGCCGCAGAGCTTTCCGTCAAGTTTCTCTTCGTAGGACATACAGGAACCGAATCCGCGTTTGAGCCCCTTGACTCTGACGCAGATTTTTCCGCCCGCGGTATCTCCGCTCGCTCTGATTCGGTCGATTTTTGCCATGGCTCTTTGTTGCGCTTCCGCGTCGAGCATGAAAAGCGGTTCTTCCTTGGCGCGCGCAAGCTCGGAAAAAGCGTACTCCCTTTCGTCTTTGACGCCGCACACTTCCTTGACGTAACCTGAAATTTCCACGCCGAGCGCGAGCAAGAGTTCCTTACAGATACTGCCTGCCGCGACGCGTACCGCCGTCTCCCTTGCGGAAGACCGCTCTAAAATATTTCTCGCGTCCGTCTGACCGTACTTGATCATACCCGTGAGATCGGCGTGTCCGGGACGGACTTTCGTCACCGTGCGCAGAGACGTATCCGCCTCTCTCGCGTCCATAATCTTTTCCCAGTTCGCATAGTCGCGGTTGACGACGCGGAACGCGATGGGAGAGGCGAGCGTTTCTCCGTCGCGCACGCCTGCCATAAATTCCACGGTATCCCTTTCGATTTTCTGTCTTGCTCCCCTGCCGTAGCCGCTCTGACGGAGCGCAAGCGCTCTGTCGATGCGGTCAAAATCAAGTTTTACATGCGCAGGAAACCCCTCGATGACGCCGAGAAGTTCCTTACCGTGAGATTCTCCTGCTGTAATCAGTTTCATAGTTTTTCCTTTTTTGAAATTGTTCGTATCCGTTGCGCGCCCAACCCGAACGCCGAGAACGCAACGCCGCACTCTCCTCTTTCTTTCGGATATAAAGCGCAAAAACGACACTACCCCTATTATTCCATAGTCTATTTTATCGCAAAAAAGGGGAAAAAGCAAGCCTTTCTCCCCATTTTTTCCACATATTTCAAAATCAGCCCTTAAAAATGAAGGTTCCTTCCTCGTAGTCCACGATCACCGTTTCGGCGTCGTTGAGGCGACCAAGCAAGATCTCCTCGGAAAGTTTGTCTTCGATGCGATGGCGAATCGTCCTGTTGAGAGGCCGCGCGCCGTATTGCTCGCTGTACCCCTCTTCCACGAGCGCCTGTTTCGCCTGCTCTGAGACGAGCAGATGGATTCCGCGCTGTTCGAGCCGCCCCGAAAGCTTTTCGATGAGCTTTTCGCAGATCTGCCCTGCCTCGTCCTTGGTGAGTTTACGGAACACGATGATCTCGTCGAGACGGTTCAAAAACTCGGGCTTGAATTGTCGTTTGAGCGCGTCGGTGATCTGTTCGCGCTCCTCGTCGTATCTGTCCTCGGCGGAAAATCCGAACGAGCTGTTCACGCTGGACGCGCCGACGTTGGACGTCATGATGATGACGGTGTTCTTGAAACTGACCACTCTGCCCTTATTGTCCGAAAGGCGACCGTCGTCCAAAATCTGCAAGAGCAGATTGAATACTTCGGGGTGCGCCTTTTCGATCTCGTCGAACAAGACGACGGAATAGGGTTTTCTTCTCACCCGTTCCGTGAGTTGTCCGTTCTGCGTATCGTCGTAGCCGACGTAGCCGGGAGGCGCGCCGATGATCTTGGAAACAGACTGTTTTTCCATAAATTCGGACATATCCAGCCGAATCATGAGGTTTTCGTCTCCGAACACGCACTCCGCAAGCGCCTTGGCAAGATCCGTTTTACCGACTCCCGTAGGTCCGACAAAGATAAACGAGCCGATGGGTTTTCCCGGATCTTTGATGCCGGCTCTCGCCCTTCGAATGGCTTTCGAGACGGCGACGACCGCCTCGTCCTGTCCCACGATGCGGCGGTGCAGATTCTTTTCCAGGTTCATCAGTCGGGTTCCCTCTTCCTCGGTGATCCTCAACACGGGAATGCCCGTCCAGCTGCTGACGATGGACGCGATCTCCTCCCGTCCGATCCTTGGCTTGATCCCTTTCGTCTGCAATCTCCACTCGGAGCGTTTTTCGAACACTTCGCGTTGCAGTTCTTCAAATTCGCGTTGGAGCGGAATCGCCTGCTCGAACTTTTTAAGCTGAGCGCATTTCGCGATTTCCTTGGAGAGCCGTTGCATGCGCTCTTCTTTTTCGCGCACGCCCTGCGGTCCTTTATAGTGATCGAGCCTCGCGCGAGACGCCGCCTCGTCGATGAGATCGACCGCTTTGTCGGGAAGAAAACGGTCGGAAATATAGCGATACGAGAGGCTTGCCGCCGCCTCCATCGCCTCTTCCGTGATGACGACGCCGTGGTGCGTTTCGTATTTTTCTTTGAGACCGCGAAGGATCAGCATGGTATCTTCGACGGAAGGCTCTTCTACCTGAACGGGCGTGAATCTGCGTTCGAGCGCGCCGTCCTTTTCAATAAACTTACGGTACTCTTCGGGCGTGGTTGCGCCGATGGTCTGCAATTCTCCCCTCGCGAGCATGGGTTTGAGAATATTTGCCGCGTCCATGTTGGAATCGGACGTCGCACCTGCGCCGACGATGGTGTGGATCTCATCGATGAACAGAATGACTCTGCCGTTGCGCCTCACCTCGCCGACCACATTTTTGAGGCGTTCCTCAAAGTCGCCGCGGTATTTCGAGCCGGCGAGCATGCCGGGAAGGTCGAGGGAATAGACGATTTTATCGCGGAGAAGTTCGGGAACTTCCCCCTTGACGATGTCCTGCGCAAGTCCCTCGACGACGGCGCTTTTGCCGACGCCGGGTTCGCCGATGAGGACGGGATTGTTCTTCGTCCGACGGGAAAGCACCTGAATGATCTTGTCGATTTCGTTCTTTCTGCCGATGACGGGATCGAGCTTGCCCTCTCTGGCGCGCTCGGTCAGATCGACGCCGTACTGAGACAGAACGGCGAAGGGTTCTTCCTCTTTCCGTTCCTTTTTCTGTTCGCGCCCGTAAAAGGAACGGACGGACTCGGGTTCAGGCTCTTTGCCGAGCCGATCGAATCCGCAATACCGTCTGAGGTCGCTTTCGACCGCTTTTACGTCAATGCGCAGATCTTTCATTTTGCGCACGGCAAAACAATTTTCGAATTGAAGCATGGCGAAGAGCGCCGCCTCGGTGGTAATCTGCGGATACGCGCTCGGTTCCAGTTCGCCGACGATCTCATAGGAAAGCTCAAAGACGGCGCTGAGGTCTTTGGAGATTTCGGGAATGACGTCCACGCTCTTCATGATATACGATTGAAGGGCGAGCTCATACATTTTTGCGTTCAGATCGTTTCTTTCGAGTATCTTCGCCGCCATACAATCTCTCACGCACAAAAACCCGTAAATAACGTGTTCCGGGAACACTTCTACGCATCCGCATTCCGCCGCAAACTCCATCGCGACGCTGACCACGTTTTTCATATTATCCGTCATCTTATCGAAAAAATCCATACTTTACCTTTTCTGAATCAATAATTCCAGCTCCATGCCGAGCACCTCCGCTCGATAAGCGAGAAGTTCCCGTTCGGAAAGCCCCTTTTTCCGTTCCCGACGCAACGCCGCGTCGTTCATTCTGAAATACAGCCGATTGACCCCCTCGATATCCCCTTTGAGAATGCCGAGAAACAGTCCGAGTTTGAGGTCGGTATAGAGGCACAGAAACTCCTCGTAAGAAAGGAGAGAGCAGTTGGAAAGAATTCCGTACGCCCTGCCCACTCTGTCGCGGAGGGCAATGCGATCGGACGCATACAGTTTCCTGCGTTCTTCCCCCTCGTACTGCACGATCTTCAAGACGACGTTGTTCACTTCCGTGAGCAGTTTTTCTTCGGAAATGCCGAGGGTAACTTCGTTGGAGAGCTGATACAGACATCCGCTCGCATAGCTGCCTTCACCGTCCTCTCCGCGCAAAACGAATCCGAGATGGAATATCTTTTCGCAGAGCGCGTCGATTCCGTTCGTCCATGTAAGCCCCGGAAGAAAAAGCATGACCGAACAGCGCATGCCCGTTCCCATATTCGTGGGACAGGCGGTGAGATAGCCGAAATGTTCGTCGAACGCCAGCAGGGAAATGCGCGAAAGCTCGTCGTCGATGCCCGACAGGACTTCGTAACAAGTCCATATATTATAGCCCGAAAGAAGGCATTGTTCGCGCAGGTGGTCTTCCTCGTTGACCATGACGGAAACGGTGTCGTCGCTATTTAAGAGCACGGCGGAAATTTCAGGTCTCGAAAGCAACGCCGCCGAAATCAAATGCCGCTCGCGCAGAGAGGAGATCGTATCTACGGGAAGGCGATCCATGCGATAGAGCGTGAAATCGTCTATTCCGTCGAGCACCTCTTTCACTTCGGAGATGATGGTATCGGCGATCTTCCGATCGCGCATCCTGTGCGGAAAGGGATAAGCGGCAAAGTTTCGGGCGAGCCGCACCCTGGTGGAGACGACCACGGTATCAATGAGTTCCATCTGCGTCTCCCTCGATCTTTTCAATGACCGCGCGCAGCCGTTCGCCGAGGCGTTTGATCTCCTCTTCGCTCCGCTCTTCGCGCATATACCGCTCTATCTTTTTTTCGAGGAGCGCACGCTCGTCGAGAAGGTTGAAATCCATATCCTGAGGTTTTTTGCCGACGTGCTCCGTTTTTTCCTGCAAGCGGAGCGCCTCTCGGAACGTAAGGGGCAAAAAAGACAGATAACAATCCGCGCAACCCATCAGTCCCGTCAGCCGATAATCCTCTTCTTTCCAGCCGCAAGTGGGACAGCTTTCTCTGCTCTCCACCGCGACGTCGAGACATTCGTCGCAGACGAGACTCTCGGACGGGTGAATTGCAAATTCTGCGACGTCGTATATCGCGGTACGTTGTTTGCATATCGTACAAAGCATAAATATCCTCTCTTTCCGATTATATCACACTTTGCACAAAATGCAATGATTTTTCCCCGATTTTTGCGTTCCGCGTTAAAAATCCCTCTCGCTGAAACAAGCTTTGAGTTTTCCGATCGCCTTTTTTTCGATACGCGAGACGTAGGAACGGGAAATGCCGAGTTTTTTTGCAACCTCCCTCTGCGGAAGCGGCGCGCCTTCCAGTCCGTATCTCAGTCCGATGACTTCGTATTCTCTGCGATCGAGGTTTGCTTTCAAGAGAGCGACCAGCTTTTCGCGAAGGAGCGCGCGCTCGACGTCTTCAAAGACGTTTTCCTCGCGTTCGGGGAGAAGCTCCATGAGCGTCAGCTCGTTCCCGTCCTTATCTACGCCGACGGGATCGGACAGAGATACCGTTCCGCGATGCTTTTTGCCTGCGCGAAGGAGCATGAGAATTTCATTTTCCACACAACGCGCAGCGTAGGTCGAGAGCGTCGTTCCCTTTGCCGGATCGTAAGAGGAGATCGCCTTGATGAGCCCGATGGAGCCGACGGAGATGAGGTCGTCGTTCTCCGCGGAACCCGAATATTTCTTTACGATGTGCGCGACGAGACGCATATTGTGGCGAATGAGTTTATCCTTTGCAGACGCGTCGCCGGATTTCATTCTTTGGAAACATTCTGTCTCTTCCGCTTTCGTGAGTGGTCTGGGATAACTGCCCTGTTCGACGGCTCCCGTGAAGAAAATCAGCCTGCCGATGAGGCGCAGAAATGAAAAAAGCATACAAAATCGTATGCCTTTTACGGTTTGTACTATGTCAGATCGCAGACTTTTTTGCCGAGCGTGGGAACGAACGCGTACGGGGCGATCTCTTTTAAGGGAACGAGCACGAAGTCACGCTTGTGCAATTCGGGGTGGGGAAGCGTTAAAAAGGGGGTTTCGCGAATCTCGTTTCCGTACAGAAGAAGGTCGAGATCGAGCGTACGGTTGCCCCAATGCTCTTTGCGCTCGCGCCCGAACCGCGCCTCGCATTCGTTGAGCAGGCGCAAAAGCTCTTCGGGAGAAAGAAAGGTCTCCACTTCCATCGCGCCGTTCAGAAATTCCCGATCCGCGACGCCGCCGTAAGGCGCGCTTGCGAGATAGGAAGAGACTTTCTTCACGCGGACGTCCTTTTCTTTGAGGTAGGCGATCGCCCCGTCGAGCGTAGCCTTTCTGTCGCCGAGGTTGCTCCCCATGGCGACGTGCGCCCTTTGCCATGCTCTGACCGTTTCGCACGCGACCGTCTCGAAGGGAAGCGGCACGGGCGCCTGCGGTTTTTCCACGCGGACGGCGACGCGCTTCACTTTGGGGAACGCGACGAGAATATCCTTTGCGACCTCGTCGGCGAGATATTCGATGAGATTAAAACAATGCCCTTTCACAAACGCCGTAATCCGTTTCATCACGTCGGAATAACTGACCGTCCCCGTCAGTTCGTCCGTACCGCTGTAATCCACGTCCATGCGGACGGTAAACACAAAGGGTTGTTCGTTTATTTTTTCCTCTGCGTGACAGCCGTGGCAGGCGTCGACGCGGAGCGATTTGATCTCTATCTGCATTGCGCCTCCCTGATTGCACGCACGTTTTCCGCGACGTCGTGTACGCGCACGAATAGAATTTGTTTTTTCACCGCGAGTTTGGTCGCCTCCAACGTGGGCGCGAGCCTCTCTTCGGGCAGACCGCCGAACATGGATTTTCTCGACACCCCCAAAAGCAGAGGATACCCGAGCGAAGAGAGCTTATCGTACCCTTCGAGCAGGAGAAAGTTCTGCTCCTTGGTTTTACCGAATCCGATGCCTCCGTCGAGACAAATTTTATCCCTTTCGACGCCCGCCTTCTCCGCGAGAGAAAGGCTGTCTTTGAGAAATGTTTCGATATCGCCGAACAAGTCCGTATACTGCGTACCGTTTTGGTTGTGCATGATGCAGATGGACGCGCGGTGCGCCGCGACGACTTCCGCCATGCCTTCCCCGTAGCGAAGCCCCCATACGTCGTTGATGAGGTCGGCTCCCCGTTCCAAAACGAAATCCGCGACGGACGGGAAATAAGTATCCACGGAAAGAGGCACGTCAAATTCTTTTTTCAACAGAGGAACGACGTTTTCGAGCCTGCGCATCTCCTCTTCCGGGGAGACGGGAATATGCCCCGGACGGGTAGACTGCGCGCCGACGTCGAACACCGCGACGCCCTCTTTGACCATTCGTTCCGCACGAAACAACACGTCGTCCTCCGTCACTCTGCTCCCTGCGAAAAAGGAATCGGGCGTAACGTTGAGAATTCCCATAACGTGGGTGCCTTCGGTAAAGGTTCGATTGCCGATGATCATTTTACCATCTCCCAAAGGCGGCGCTTTTGCTCGTCCGTCAGGTTTCCGCGGAAGGCGTAGCTCTCCGTAGTCGAACCGATCTTATTCACGCCGCGGCAGGTCATACAGGTATGTTCCGCTTTGACGTAGACGAGGACGCCCTTTGCATTCAAACGACCAAAGACCGCGTCTGCGATCTGCGCCGTCAGTCTCTCTTGAAGTTGTAGCCTCCTTGCGAACACCTCGACGGTACGCGCGAGCTTGGAAAGTCCTACCACTCTGTTTTCCGGGAGATACACGATGGAAACCGTACCGAAAAAAGGCATGAGATGATGTTCGCAGAGGGAAGAAAAGGCGATGTCCTTTACGGCGACCGCCTCGCTCGATTGCGCCTCGAACGTCTTTGCAAGATGCACGGACGCGTCCTCGTTTTCGCCCCTGATGAGTTCCTCATACATGCGCGCCACCCGATCGGGCGTGTCCTTCAATCCGTCGCGTTCGGTATCCTCTCCGAGCGCCGTCAGAAGATCATAAATTGCCTGTTGTACTTTCTGTTTGTCCATCAATCCACCTCCGCATTCCCGACAAAATCGAGAATGAACCGCAGACCACTTTCGTGCCTGTTTCACTCAATGTAGTTTGTATCATCGTTTCGTCGCCGATTTTTACGTCGGAACAATACCGTTTTGCGAGCCGACAGAGCTCCTCGCCATCCATGCCGCGCGGCTTGGGCGCTTGCAGAATAATCGTTTTTTTTGCGAGCGGAAGGAGAATGGAGAGTACCTTCTCGACCGCTTTATCTTGAAACATGCCGATAAAAAAGGTAACGGGCGCATAGTCGGCGATGCACTCCCTAAGGCGAAGCGCCGCCCCCTCGTTGTGCGCCCCGTCTAAAATACACAGTCCGTTTTTCGTCGGGATATGCTCGTTTCTGCCGCGCAGATACGCTTTTTTGAGACCTTGCGCGATTGCAGATTCTCCGATTCCCAAAAGGCGGCAGGTCGCACGGGCGACGCCTGCGTTGTAGTTCTGAAATTTTCCTTGCAGGGAAAGCTCCCCTCTATATTCTTCCGCAACGACGGGATCGTATGCGCGGAGCACCTCCGTCACCTCGTCGCTCTGTTTTCCCGTGACGAGCGGACAGCCCTTCACGATGCCGACCTTTTGCCGCGCTATTTCGGAGAGCGTCGTTCCGAGAAGATTCGTATGATCGAGGGAAACGGACGTGAGGACGGCGACGTCCTTAGACCGAACGGCGTTCGTAGCGTCTTGCAAGCCGCCCAGTCCGCACTCGACGACGGCATAATCGCACCCCATATCCGCAAAGAGCGCGAGCGCGCAGCAAAATTCCGTTTCAAACGCCGTGGTTTCGGTTGCCCGTTCCAGCACGCGCGAAAAGGAACGAGCAATCTGTTCGTCCGAGCAAAGTTCTCCGTTGACGAGATAACACTCCTTGCGCTCGAATACGGCGGGAGAGGTAAACAAGCCGACGGTATGCCCCGCCTCGCGCAAAACGGAAGAGATCATCGTCGCGGTACTGCCCTTGCCGTTCGTGCCTGCAATGTGCACGATATGCATTTTTTCGTCGGGAGAGCCGATTCTGTTTAAGAGAGAGACGACCCGTTCCGTTCCGTACACGCTCCCGTTCGCCCCGAGGCGATCGAGACGATGCATGACTTCTTCGTAAATCATATCTTTATTATAATGCATCCGTATGGGATTTGCAAGCATAAGAGAGGATTTTTTTCGCATACTGTGGACATGGTACTCATTGTCATTCGCACATTGATTATTTTCATCACCCTGATGATTATCATGCGCCTTTCGGGAAAGAGACAAATCGGAGAAATGCAACCGTTCGAACTCGTCATCACGCTCATCATTGCAGACCTCGCGTGCATTCCCATGGCGGACGCTTCCATTCCGCTCTTATACGGCGTCGTCGCCATTGTCACCATCTTCTGCCTGCATCAGATCATCACGCTGGTCGATCTCAAAAGCGATCCGCTCAAAGCGGTCGTCAGCGGAGAGGCGAGCCTGGTCATCAATCGGGACGGGATCGATATCTACCACCTGAGACAAAACAACCTCGACGCGTCCGACCTGATGGAATCTCTGAGAAGCGTAGGGTTCTTTTCTCCCGAGGCGGTGCTCTACGGCATTTACGAATCGACGGGAAACTTCTCCGCCTTGAAGAGGGAGGAGTACGAGGATTCCTCTCTCCCCGTCCTCTTTATCAATAACGGGGACTGGGAAGAAGAGGCGTTTGAACGGACGGGAATCAAAAAGGAACTTCTGCAAACCTTTCTCAAAAGCAAGAAACTAAAATCGGAGCAAGTGTACATTCTCACAATGGACGGAAACGGACATATCTATTACCAACAGGAAGGCAAAAAATACGAAACGGCGGATATTGCCGTTCCTGAGGGAACTACATGGTAAAAAACATTCTTTCTATCGCGATCACCGTTTTACTTCTTCTCTCCGCAGGACTGTTTGAACACTTCTATCTAAAAAAAGAATTCAACGAATTTAACGAAGTACTCGTCGAACTGTACAAAAAAACGGAAGACAGAACCGCCTTAAAAGAGGACGGAGAGGCGGCACAGGCAATTTGGGAAAAGAAAAAAAAGACGCTGCACATCGTCATTCCGCACACTTCCATCGTCTACGTGGACTATTGGCTGTCCGAGGCGACGGGACTCATCGGAGAAGGAAAATACGAACTCGCCCTGCCGAAACTCGGCGTTCTGCGCACCATCATAGAGGCGCTTCCCGCCACCTACGAACCATCCCTCGAAAATATTTTATAACCTTTCGCCTGATGCGAACAAGTTCGTACATCGCGACAATCGGAGAGCAATCGTTTCAACTATGCATATCCCATACCGTTTTTAGGAATCTTAAAAGGGGAAGGAAACATGGACAAGAAACAATATACGAAAGTAAATCAATATATCTTATTGTTCCTGCTGATTTCGTTTGTAGGCTGGGTGATGGAAACGGCATTCTGTTCTTTTTTGTACAAAACATACTGCGACAGAGGATTTTTGACCTTGCCGTTTTGTACGATATACGGATTTTCGATTTTAATCATTTACTTTTTGTTGGGAACTCCGCAAGAGGGCGGTTTATTGCTTGCAAAGTGCAAAAACAAGGTTTTACGCCTTATCCTCTATTTTTCGTTGGCAGTCGTCATTCCGACGGTTGCGGAACTGATCACGGGCGCATTTTTCGACAGAGTTTTGGGCGTAACGCTATGGGACTATTCCATGTACAAATACAATCTTTGGGGATATATCTGCCTTGAATTTTCTCTGCTTTGGGGCGTTTTAATCACGGCGGCTATGGCTTTCGTTTTCCCGTTGATGAAGAAAGCAATCGAAAAGATACCCGACCGAATCGCAACTATACTTGCGACCGTTCTCGCGGTTGCCGTTCTCATCGACTGGACACTCTGCTTTATCAACGTATAAAAAACGAAAAAGTTTATGCCATATTTTTATTGTTGAAAGAACTGAAATTAACGCTTATAAACGAAAAGGGACTGTCGTTTTCATCGACAGTCCCTTTGTTGACGGTTTGAAAAAATTATACGCAGAATAGGAAAACTACGGTGATGAAAAAACTGACGGCGTCGGGAATAATCCATGCGAGTTTGGAATACGTCTTTTCCGCCATCAACGCATGAAGCAGATGAATGAGCCCGATGGGAACGAGGACGCCTGCAAATACGAGCAGAACGCCGACCAACCCGTCCGTCCAGACGTGAGACACCGCGCCGAAGAACGAAAATCCCGTTTCAATCACGAAATACGCGCCGATCAGGGAAATCGCCATGACCACAGCGAGCACGGCAAGGTAAAATCCGTAAATTTCGAAGAACGCTTTCCCTTTTTCCGCAATCACGTCGGCGGCAGGTTTTTGCTGTTCCTGTTCTTTTACGCTATCCGCCTTTTTGATTTCCTCGTTCTTTTGTTCCTCTTCTTTTTTTCTCTGTATTTCTTTTTCCGCCTCTTCGATTTGCCTCTGCATTTCGATACTGCGTTTGATTGCCCTCATGCCTGTCTCCGATCAATATGCTCTCGCGAAAATGACGACTTTCTCCGCCTTCTTTCCGCACGCGACGCACGTTTCAGCCGTCTCGCCCTCGACGATGACGCGAGAGGACGCGGCGGTCTCTTCTTTGATTCTATCTTCGCAAGCGCGGCATCCGCACCAGCCCGCTTTGACGAAGTTCTGCTTTTCCACGCCGTCGAGAAGTTCCTCTACGCTGTTTGCATAGACGATCCTATCCTGCGTGCGCTTTCTCGCGCGTTCGAGCATATTGCTCTGAACGTCTTTGAGGAGCGCTTCGACGGACGAAACGAGCCCTTCGAGGGGCATATCTGCCTTCGTGCATTCGTCGCGACGGAAGGCGAGGCATTTGCCCGCCTCGATATCTCTCGGCCCGAGTTCGAGACGGACGGGAACGCCCTTCATTTCCCACTCGTTGAATTTCCAGCCGGGACTGTTGTCCGTTTCGTCGAGCACCACTCTGATTCCTGCCTTTGCAAGTTGCTCTTTAACCTCGCGGCACGTTTCAAGCACGCCGGGTTTTTTGGACGCGATGGGCACGATGACGACCTGCGTGGGCGCTACGACGGGAGGAAGAACGAGTCCCCTTGCGTCGCCGTGCGTCATGATGATCGCGCCGATGAGTCTCGTGGAGACGCCCCACGACGTGGTATATCCGTATTTATGTTCGCCGTCCTTATCGAGGAACTGAATGTCGAACGCCTTGGCGAAGTTCTGTCCGAGATAGTGGGACGTACCCGACTGCAAGCTCTTTCCGTCGTGCATCATCGCCTCGATGGAATACGTTGCGACCGCGCCGGCAAACTTTTCCTTATCCGTCTTTCTGCCCGTGATGACGGGGATCGCGAGACAGTTCTCCGCGAACTCTTGATAGACGGAAAGCATCTTCATGGTCTCTTCGATCGCCTCTTCTTCGGTGGCGTGAACGGTGTGTCCTTCCTGCCAGAGAAATTCGGACGTACGAAGGAAAGGACGGGTCGTCTTTTCCCAACGCATGACGTTCGCCCACTGATTCATCTTGATGGGAAGGTCGCGATAGGATTGAAGCCACTTGGAATACATATTTCCGATGATGGTCTCGGAAGTGGGACGAATGCAGAGCGGTTCGGGAAGTTCTCCGCCGCCTGCGTGAGTAACTACCGCCACTTCGGGCGCAAAGCCCTCGACGTGTTCCGCCTCTTTCGTCATAAAGCTCATGGGAATGAGAAGAGGGAAATATGCGTTTTCATGTCCGGTCGCTTTGAACCTTGCGTCGAGCTCCTTTTGGATATTTTCCCAAATGGCATAGCCGTAAGGACGAATGACCATCGTTCCCTTGACAGGTCCGTAATCGACGAGTTTCGTTTTAATGACGACGTCGGTATACCACTGGGGGAAATCCGTCTCGATGTCAGCGATATTTTCAACGAATTGATTGTCTTTTGCCATAATACTTCTCCTAAAAATAAAAAACCGTACGGTTTCTTTTCATATGGTTTTCATTATAACATACTTTTTTCAAACACGCAAACGTTTACGCCTTTTTTGCCGCTTTTTCGAAAATTTTACGCAGGGGCAGAAACAGCGCGCTCACCGTTACCACCGTGCATACGGTGTGCGGAATCATGGCGAAAAAGCCGTTGTAAAAGTAAATCACCGCCTGCTCTGCCGAATAACCGAGCATGAGAGGTGTGATAATATCGTCCAAGAGCGTAAAACATACCGTACAGAGCGCCGCGATGGCGGTGAGAGACGCAAGTTCCCGTTTTGCTCCGCGCACGAGAAGAAATGCATACAGAAGTTCCATTGCGCAGACGATTCCGAACAAGATCCAGAGCATGACCGTGATTTTTTTTCGCATCAGAATACTCACTTTCAGCCCCGTCGCGCCGAAATAACCGAGCATGACGAGGAGCAGAAACAAAAGGACGGGCGCAACCCAGTCGGCAATCTTTTTTCTCGTTCCGATCCAGCCGAACAAAATCGCGAACAAATTAAAATAGACGAGATATAAGACGATGACGGTCGGATAAAATCCCCATATCAGACATCTGAGCAGGGAAAATGCGGTCGCGACGACCACGCCGTTTTTCACGCCGAACGTATAGCAAAAGACGAGGAGGAGCACCGTTACGAGCTCCACCCCCGCCGCGAAACCGAGCGCGACCTGTACCGCGATGAGCAGCGCCGTCATCACGGCGCAATACACGGTGTCGCGCAGCGGCATATCACGTTGTTTATTTTGCGGTTGCATTACCAGCTGAGCGTGACGAGCGCAAGAACGTAATAGCAGTCGTCAACCATGGGAAGAGACGACGCACCCACGTTCGCCATTCCGCAGACGGTGCCGCTCAGATCGTAAGAACCGTATTCGGCGGAAGAATAGATCATCTCATCCCCCTCGATGGTCGTCAGCGTGGTGTAAAGCATCCAGTACTCGCCCTTAGCCGCGTCGGGAACCGTTCCGTTTACCGACGTGATATAAGCGCCGTACTCGCTCTCGGAATAGGTAAGTTCGATTTCCTTTCCCTCGGCGAGCTCTTTCAGAACGTCGAATAGCGAAACGTCCGTCTTTGTCTCGTCCGCTTTTACGACGAGGAGCGTTTCCTCGTTCTTCTCGACGGTGTAAGCGCACGTCTTTTGGTTGCACCCGAAGAGCAGGGCGCAAACTGCCATAGATACGACGGCAAGCAATACAGCCAACCAAGTTTTCCTCTGTTTCATAAAATACCTCCTACGTATTGAAACAAAAAATATACTCTTTTCCGGGTAGGAGCAGGAAAAGAGTATACCGAAATAAGAGGTCGGAGTTTCCTCCGCCTCGCTTTCGCACTCCCTTCTCTTTCTCCTCCCCGAGAAAAATCAGGTTTATCCCGACAATACGAACCGTATCCGGGTACTTTTTCGGCAAGTCTCCTGACTCTGAGCGTTTGTCCGCAAAACCGAAAATTTCGTCGCGGACGAATCGTTTCCTTCCCCGTTGCAAGTGGAAACGATCTGAGCTGTGACAGTAGCGGGGGCTGTGAGGTTTCCGACCTTCTTCCTTATTAAGCACCGCGTGCACCTGAAAAAGCTGAATATTGAGTTTGAGAACCCCTTACGAGCTTACGCTCCGAAATCGTTTCTTTCCTTGGTGGAAAGGTATCCGAACGAGACGGCGTTGGGTCCTACGTGAGAGCCGATGACGGGCCCCATGATGAAAATCTCGGGACGAAGTCCGATTTTCTCCTCGATGAGATTCGCAAGTTCGTTCGCGTCTTTCTCGTTATCGTTATGTACGATGATGAGCCTGTTCTCGTTGCGGTCGACGGGAATCTTATCGAGTTTCTCCAAGATGGAACGGAATGCTCCCCTCATCTTTCTGCACTTTTCCAAAACGAAGAGTTTTCCGTTATTATCAAAGGAAATGACGGGCTTGATGCCGAGCGCGCCCCCGACGATGGCGCTCGTTTTGGACACTCTTCCCCCGCGCATGAGATAGTTCAGATCATCCGCAATGACGAAATGCTGAATTTTCGTGCGAAGGGACATGATATAATCGTACGTCTCCTTTGCGCTCTTATCCTTGTCTCTCCACTCCATCGCGATGCGCACGAGCATGCCCTGCCCGATGGTTGCGGTAAGCGGATCCACGCCGTAGAGCGTAAAATCGGGATAGTCCTTTTTCACTTCCGCAGCCGCTTTTTCCGCGACGGTGATCGTAGGAGAAAGTCCGCTGGAAATCGTGAAGTGCACGACGTCTTTCGCCCCTGCCTGCGCCATTTTCAGAAAATGGTTGTAGTGCGATTCGTAGTTGAGCATCGCCGTTCTGGAAATAGCACCGGAACGCAAGGTGTTGTAAAAATCGACGTACTGCTGATAAGACGTAAATTCGTCGAGATATTCCTCGATTTTGCCGTCCCTTTCGATCATGAAGGTCAAAGGAACGTGATGAATATCGTGCTCATCCATGTAATCCACAAACAAATCGCAAGTAGAATCCGTCGACAACCAGAATTTTGCCATATGTGTTCTCCCCTTGATGGTTTTACATCATGTCATTATATTTTATTACAAATATATTGTAGCACGATTTTCACGAGATGTAAACCCCATTCTTTATGAAAGTTGCCCAAAAATAAAAAATAATTTTACTTTTTTTGAAAAACCCTTGAAATCACCGCTTACGATATAGTATAATACAAGAAAATGTGTTGTATCCGCTACAACGAAAACAGGGGGATTCTATTTTGGATTGGTTATCTCTTAAAAACGGTACGGACGTCCGCGGCGTTGCCCTTGAAGGCGTGGATGGCGAGGACGTAAATCTGACGGAAGAAGTCGTCACCCGAATCGCAAAGGCGTTCGCATATTGGCTTCAACAAAAAACAGGAAAGAAGATGATGCGCATTGCGGTCGGTCACGATTCCAGACTTTCCGCAGACGACATCTGTGGCTGGGTGTCGAACGGCATTACTTCGAGCGGCTTTGACGTCGTATTGACGGGGCTCTCCTCTACGCCGTCTATGTTCATGCTCTTGCAGGACAGAATGTTCTTGCCCTGCGACGGCTCTATCATGGTCACGGCGTCTCACCTGCCTTTCAACAAGAACGGTCTGAAATTCTTCGTGAAAGAGGGCGGTCTCGAAGGCAGCGACATTTCGGCTATCCTTAAATACGCCGAAACGGAGACGTTCCTGCAAGGAAACGGCACGGTCACGAAAAAATCTTACATCGAAAAATACTCCGCCGATCTCGTGAAGAAATTCAGAGAGGCGACGGGAGAAGAAAAACCTCTTGCAGGGAAACGGATCCTCGTTGACGCAGGAAACGGCGCGGGCGGATTCTACGTCGATCTCGTACTCAAACCCCTCGGCGCAGACACGACGGGCTCGCAATTCCTCGATCCCGACGGTCGTTTCCCCAACCACATTCCCAACCCCGAAAACGAAGAAGCCATGCGCTCTGTTTGCGAAGCCGTCAAGCTCGCCAACGCAGACTTCGGTATTATCTTCGATACGGACGTGGACAGAGCGGGCGCGGTAGATAAAACGGGCGAAGAGATCAACAGAAACAGGCTCATCGCGCTCATCTCCGCGATTCTTCTCGAAGAAAAGAAGGGAACGATCGTTACCGACTCCGTAACGAGCGACGGACTTGCGACCTTCATTCAGGCAAAGGGCGGAAAGTATCTTCGCTTTAAGAGAGGATATAAGAACGTCATCAACGAATCCAAGCGGCTCAACGCGGAGGGAGAGTATTCTCCCCTCGCAATCGAGACGAGCGGACACGCCGCGCTCAAAGAGAATTATTTCCTCGACGACGGCGCATACCTCGTAACCCGTATTCTGATTTCCCTCGCAAAACAGGCAAAACAGAAGAAGAACGTAACCGACCTCATTACAGATCTTCCCTGCCCCGTAGAGGCTGCGGAAGTCAGGCTCACGTTCCGAAAGGGGGTTGATTTCAAGGCGCTCGGACCTACCGTCATCAAGGATTTCCAGGCGCTCGCGAAGAAAGAACCCTTCTTGATTCCTGCACCCGACAACTACGAAGGCATGCGCGTCAACTTCGACAAATACCACGGCGACGGCTGGATCCTCATCCGCATGAGCCTGCACGAGCCCATCATGCCCATCAATCTTGAAAGTAATTCCAAAGGCGGAATCAAAATTCTCGCCAAAGAATTATACGAGTTCATCAGAAAGTACGACTTCCTGAATCTCGAAAAACTCGAAAAAATAATGTAAGATAAGGAGAATATCATGAACGTAAAACAGACTACCGTAAACGCAATCCGCGTTTTGTCCGCCGAGGCAATCCAAAAGGCAAATTCCGGTCACCCCGGTCTTCCCCTCGGTTCCGCCCCCATCGCATATACCTTATATGCCGACGCCCTGAAATTCAATCCCAAAGATCCCAAGTGGCATGACAGAGACAGATTCGTGCTCTCCGCAGGTCACGGCTCCATGCTCGATTATTCCCTCCTCTATCTGTTCGGCTACGGCTTGACGAAAGACGATCTCATGAACTTCCGTCAGCTCGGCTCCAAGACGCCCGGACATCCCGAATACGGTCACACCGTCGGTATCGAAACGACGACGGGACCTCTCGGACAGGGTATTGCGAACGCGGTCGGTATGGCTGTCGCAGAGGCGCACCTCGCCGCAACCTTCAACACCCCCGAATACAAGGTCGTTGACCACTACACCTATGCGCTCTGCGGCGACGGATGTCTCGAAGAGGGTATTTCCTACGAGGCTTGTTCTTTCGCAGGAACGCATCAGCTCGGCAAGCTCATCGTGTTCTACGACGATAACGACATCACCATCGAAGGAAACACCGACATCACCTTCAAAGAGGACGTCGGCGCAAGATTCGAGGCGCAGGGCTGGCAGGTTCTCAAAGTAGACCTCGTCTCCACGCCCGATAACCTTCCCGCGATTCTCGACGCGATCAACGCGGCAAAGGCAGAAACCACGAAACCCTCCATCATCATCTGCAAGACGCTCATCGGTTACGGCACTCCCCTCGTAGGACAGGCAAAATGCCACGGCGCGCCTCTCGGCGAAGAGAATCTTGCAAAGATGAAAGAAACGCTCGGTTGGCCCTGCAAAGAGGCGTTTGAAGTTCCTCAGGAAGTCCTCGACCACTGCGCAGAGGCAGGCGCGAAGGGCGCGAAGGCCGAAGAAGAATGGAAAGCAATGTTCGCAGAGTATGCAAAGGCATATCCCGAACTCGCTAGGAAGTACGACGCTTATTTCTCCGACGAAATGCCCGACCTTGCCGCAAACGAAGATCTCTTCAAGTTTGAAAAGCCCATGGCTACGAGACAGACCTCACACGTCGTGCTCAACAAGATCGCGGCGCTCGTTCCCAACCTCATCGGCGGCTCCGCAGACCTTACCCCCTCCAACCTGTCCAACATGAAGGACACCGATACCGTCAAGTACGGCGACTTCTCCGCTGAAAACAAGGCGGGAAAGAACCTCCACTTCGGTATCCGCGAACACGCGATGGCTGCAATCACCAACGGTATTCAGGTTCACGGCGGTCTGCGCGGTTACTGCTCCACTTTCTTCATCTTCTCCGATTACTGCAAGCACGCAATGCGTCTCTCCGCGCTCATGAACTTGCCCGTAACGTATATCCTGACGCACGACTCCATCGGCGTCGGCGAGGACGGTCCTACGCATGAACCCGTAGAACAGCTCATCGCGCTCCGTTCCATTCCCAACATGAAGGTATATCGCCCTGCGGACGGAAAAGAGACCGCGGCGGCATACATCTCCGCTTTGACGGGAACGGCTCCCACCGCGCTCGTCCTCACGAGACAGAATCTTCCTCAGTATGAAAACTCCGGTCTTGCGGCTTTGAAGGGCGGATATATCCTCGAAGATTGCGAAGGCACGCCCGACGTACTTCTCATCGCGTCCGGCTCCGAGGTTGAACAGTGCGTTCAGGCAAAGGCGCTCCTTGCGGCAGAGGGCAAGAAGGCGAGAGTGATTTCCATGCCCTGTATGGAAGAGTTTGAAAAACAGTCCGCAGAATACAAAGAGAGCGTGATTCCTTCTTCCGTTAAGGCAAGAGTCTGCGTTGAGGCCGCATCCCCTTACAGCTGGTACAAATACGCGGGAGACAAGGGAGAACTCGTCTGCATGAACGGTTTCGGCGCGTCCGGCCCCGCAGGCAAACTCTTCAAGCTCTACGGTTTCACCGCGGAAAACGTTGCTGAAAAAGCAAGAATTTCCATGGCAAAGTAAGTTAAGCTAAATTGTATGCGGCACAAACAAATGTGCCGCATATTTTTCTTTGGAGTACTTATGAATAAAACGGTCAAAAAAATTGTAATCCCCGTACTTGCGGTTTTCCTTGCGCTCCTTCTCGTCGTCATAGGCTATCTCGCTTACGTCATAATCGATTACGATCGCATCGAAGATTACCAAACGCTCGACGTGGAAGGAACGTCCGACGCGCTCGTCGAGACGGGAACGACGTACACCATTCTGACGCAAAACGTAGGATTCGGCGCCTATACGGCAGACTTTACCTTCTTTATGGACGGAGGCACGCAATCCAGAGCGGAGAGCGAGGAGAGCGTAAAAACCTGTATTTCCAAAACGGGCGAGATTCTCTCTTCCTACAATCCCGACTTCGTGCTCATTCAGGAAGTGGATTTCGATTCAACGAGAAGTTACCACGTCAATCAAAAGGATATGCTCGCCCAAACGTTTGCCTCCTATACGAGCGTTTTCGCGGTGAACTACCATTCCTCCTATCTCATGTTCCCCCTTTCAGAGCCGCACGGCGCGTCGAACAGCGGTCTTCTTACACTTTCAAAAAACAAGATCTCCTCTTCGATCAGAAGATCTCTCCCCATTTCGACGGGTTTTTCCAAGTTCCTCGACCTTGACAGATGTTTCTCCGTAACCCGTCTGCCCGTGGAGAACGGAAAAGAGCTCGTCCTTTATAACGTACATATGTCCGCGTACGGCGGAAGCGACGAGATCAGAGCCGCGCAGATGGGAATGCTCTTTCAGGATATGCTTTCGGAGTATGAGAAGGGAAATTACTGCGTATGCGGAGGAGATTTCAACCACGATTTCACGGGAAATTCCATTGAGGCGCTCAACCCCTCTTCGGACAACAGCGCCGCAGAGAGCTTCGGTTGGGCACAGCCTTTCCCCGTCGATCTCATGCCCGAAAAAGGCATTTCGAGAGCGATGGACTATACCTGCGGAGAGCAGAGAGAGACGTGCAGAAATTGTGATATTCCCTACGAGAAGGGAAATTTCGTGATTATCGTAGACGGATTCCTCGTTTCCGACAACGTGAAAGTGGAATATCTCGAAAACGTCCAGCTTGCGTTTGCCTATTCCGATCATAACCCCGTTCTCATGAAATTCGTTTTGGAATAAACCCTTTGTTCCGATCCTACCTTTTCGGAACGAAACAGATTAAAAATCGGGATTTGCTCCCGTCGGCTAAGGAGAAAATCATGAATTTATCCGACTTGAAAACATTGTATGAAGCGAGACAGAGCTGCCGTTCTTTTGAAAAGAGAGAAGTCGATCGGGCGCTCTTAGAGGAAGTCATGGAGACGGCACTCCTCGCCCCGTCCGCTTGTAATCTGCAACCTTGGAAGCTTGTCTGCGCGACGGGCGAAACCAAACAAAAGCTCTTCGATTGCATGACCGTCAAGGGCATGAATATCAACCGATTCGCCGAAAACGCGCCTGCACTCATCGCCGTCTGCTCCAACGCAGATGAGAAAAACAAAAAGAGGCACGTTATGGAATTCGTCCCCTTCGATTTGGGAGGACTCACATCCCATCTCGTGCTCGCCGCAGAGGCGGCAGGTCTTTCGACCTGCATTCTGGGTTGGCGGGACGAACCGAAAATCAGGGAATGTCTCTCTCTTCCCGAGGACGTTTCCATTCCCGTCCTCGTCGCCATCGGATACAAAACGGAAGGTTATGAGACGAGGAAAAAGGCGAGAAGAGTTCCCACCGAAAGCATCGAATACAGATAAACGATATCCCGTTATCGGCGTAGCGATAGAGATTATCGCTACGCCGATACTATATTGTGAAACGAAAACCACTCGCTGAGCGAGTGGTTTTCGTTTCACAAAAAAAGACCTCGCAGAGCATTACACTCTACAAGGTCGATTTTATCATTTAGTTTGCCTTTTCACAAAAGTCAGCTTACTTTCTGGGATTCTTGATATTCGCCTGCGCTGCTGCAAGACGTGCGATAGGTACACGATAAGGAGAGCAGGAAACATAGTCAAGTCCGATTGCATGGCAGAATTCGATGGAGGAAGGATCGCCGCCGTGCTCACCGCAGATACCGCAGTGAATTTCGGGACGTACTTTCTTACCGAGCGTAACAGCCATATCCATGAGCTTGCCGACGCCGGTCGTATCGAGACGAGCGAAAGGATCGGACTCATAGATCTTACCTGCATAGTATGCGGGAAGGAACTTACCTGCGTCGTCACGGGAGAATCCGAAGGTCATCTGCGTAAGGTCGTTCGTACCGAAGCAGAAGAACTCAGCTTCTTTCGCGATGTCGTCAGCCGTAAGAGCTGCTCTGGGGATCTCGATCATCGTACCTACTTCGTATTTGAGATCAACGCCGGATGCAGCGATGACTTCGTCAGCGGTCTTAACGACGATCTTCTTAACGAATGCAAGCTCTTTGACTTCGCCTACGAGAGGAATCATGATTTCAGGAACCACTTTCCACTCGGGATGACGGGACTGAACTGCGATAGCGGCTTTGATGACTGCTTTCGTCTGCATGACTGCGATTTCGGGATAGGTTACGGTAAGACGGCATCCGCGATGTCCCATCATGGGGTTGAACTCATGAAGATCGGAGATGATCTGCTTGATCTGAGCAACGGTCTTACCCTGTGCGCATGCAAGAGCTTCGATGTCCGCCTCTTCGGTGGGAACGAACTCGTGAAGAGGAGGATCGAGGAAACGAATGGTTACGGGCTGACCTTCGAGCGCCTCCATGAGACCTTCGAAGTCTGCCTGCTGCATGGGCTCGATCTTAGCGAGCGCAGCCTCTCTCTCTTCGACGGTATCGGAGCAAATCATTTCACGGAATGCGCCGATTCTGTCGGGATCGAAGAACATATGCTCGGTACGGCAAAGACCGATACCCTGAGCGCCGAATGCAGCCGCCTGCTTAGCGTCCTTGGGAGTATCTGCGTTGGTTCTTACGCCGAGCGCCTTATATTTATCGGAGAGAGCCATGATTCTTCCGAAGTAGCCGGAGTTGGGATCTGCGGGAACGGTGGGAATGACAACGTCATAGATGTTACCGGTAGAACCGTCGAGGGAGATGCCGTCGCCTTCGTGGTAAACTTTACCTGCGAGGGTGAAGCACTTGTTCTCTTCGTCCATCTTGATGTCGCCGCAACCGGATACGCAACAAGTACCCATACCGCGCGCAACAACGGCTGCGTGAGAGGTCTGACCGCCGCGAACGGTGAGGATACCCTGCGCATACTTCATACCTTCGATGTCTTCGGGAGAGGTTTCAAGTCTGACGAGGATAACTTTCTTACCCTTCTTGCCTTCTTCTGCCGCTTCTTCTGCGGTGAAGACGATAGAACCTGCGGCAGCGCCGGGAGATGCGGCGATACCCTTACCGACGACGTTGTTCTTGTCGGCTTCTTTCAAAGCCTTGGGATCGAACGTGGGGTGAAGGAGCATATCGAGCGTCTTGGCGTCGATCTGCATGAGAGCTTCCTGCTCGGTGATCATGCCCTCGTCGATGAGGTCGCAAGCGATCTTGATTGCAGCCTGCGCGGTTCTCTTACCGTTACGGCATTGAAGCATATAGAGCTTACCGTTTTCGACGGTGAATTCCATATCCTGCATATCTCTGTAATGATCTTCGAGGATACCGCAAACTTTGATGAACTGATCGTAAGCCTCGGGGAACTTGTCCGCCATCTCGGAGATGGGCATGGGAGTACGAACGCCTGCAACGACGTCTTCGCCCTGTGCGTTGACAAGGAACTCGCCCATGAGTTTCTTTTCGCCGGTTGCGGGGTTACGGGTGAATGCAACGCCGGTACCGGAATTCTCGTTGAGGTTACCGAATACCATGGGCATTACGTTTACAGCGGTACCCCAGCTGTAAGGAATGTCGTGATCCATACGGTAGATGTTTGCACGGGGGTTGTCCCAGCTGCGGAATACGGCGCGGATAGCGGCGTTGAGCTGTTCCTTGGGATCGTCGGGGAAGTCCGTTCCGAGCTGTTTCTTATACTCAGCCTTGAACTGACCTGCAAGTTCTTTGAGGTCGGCAGCGGTGAGTTCAACGTCGAACTGAACGCCCTTTGCGGCTTTCATCTGGTCGATGAGCGCTTCGAAGTACTTTTTACCGACTTCCATTACGACGTCGGAGAACATCTGAATGAATCTTCTGTAAGAGTCATAGACGAATCTTTCAAATTTAGGATCGGGGTTACCTGCGATCATTGCGGCAACAACTTCGTCATTCAAACCGAGGTTAAGAATGGTATCCATCATACCGGGCATGGACGCGCGCGCACCGGAACGAACGGAAACAAGGAGAGGATTTTTCAGATCGCCGAACTTTTTGCCGTTGATCTCCTCCATCTTCGCAACGTTCTCCATGATTTCAGCCATAATGTCGTCGTTGATCATTCTGCCGTCTTCATAGTACTGGGTGCATGCTTCGGTGGAGATGGTGAAGCCCTGAGGAACGGGAAGACCGATGTTGGTCATCTCCGCAAGGTTTGCGCCCTTACCGCCGAGGAGTTCACGCATCTTTGCATTACCTTCGGTAAAGAGGTAACAATACTTTTTTGCCATAGAAACTTTCCTCCTGAAAATTTTGAAGTGAATCAAAAAATGTTTTTTTGTACCGTATCTATTCTATAATAAATCGGCTGAAATTTCAAGTACTTTCCACAACATTTTTTAAGTTTGTGAAATAAATTTTTCTTTGAAAAAGCGCATTACTCCAAAAGTTGTCTAATATATGCGCTTAAACATTTCAAATCCGTATCGAGGTGAAAGGCGAGATATTCCTTCAACAGACGAATGGCTCTAACTTTTCTGTCGTCTTCTCCGACTTCCTCAAAGGGAAGCCCCGTATATCTGCGAATCAGCTGAACGGTACTGCCCGACGCCGCCGTACCCTTACGGCACGCCGCGCAGGAAAAACTGCCCGTCGGAAAATGGAAATACGATTTTCCGCAAAGCTCTCCTCCGCACGAAAAACAGCGTTCCGCATTCAAGGGAAATCCCGATTCTTTGCAGACGGCGAGGAGATACCTGATCACGGAGGTCTGAACGTCCTCGTTTACAAGGTTTCTGAGCGTCTGCGCGAGCGTGAGGAAAAATCCCTTACAGGGAGAACGCTCGGGGGCGACGATACAGGCGAGCTCGGTTACGGCGTACGCCGCATACAGCTTGTCGGGATCGGCGAGCTCGAAAAAGCTCTCGTGGCAGGTAGCGGAAACCAAAGTAAATCTGCCGTCTTTTTCCGCAAAGACGTACTCGGCAAAACAGAAAGGCTGCGCCGCAAACCGAAGCTTCGCTTCGGTTTTTTTTACCCCTCTCGCACGCACCGTGATCTTTCCGTACTCGGAAGTAAGGAGCGTCACGAGCTTGTCGTTTTCCAAATAATCAATGCTTTTGAGGACGATCCCCTCCGTCTTTCTCTCCATTTTTCAACCTTTTGTGCAATAAGTAGTAAGACGGATTTCCCGTCTTTTCAAACAGTTCCCAAATCAGGTTATCTATGTCTTCTCTCATAAAAAAAGTATGAGAGAAAACAGTTACGCTTATTCCTGACCCTCTTCGTATTTCGTAATATTCTCGCCGTTCTCCCAGAGTCGTTCGAGGCGGTAATATTCCCTGCATTCTTCGGTCATGACGTGTACGATGATGTTGCCGTAGTCGAGCACCGCCCATCTTCCGTCGCGCACGCCGTCGCTTCTCGTGGGATCGAGCTCGATCCACTTTTTGAGCCGTTCGTCCACGTTGTCCGCAATCGCTCTGACCTGCGTCGCGCTTCTTCCGCTGGCGATTACGAAATAATCGCAGAGCGTCGTTTTGGCGGACACGTCGATGACGACGATGTCAATCCCCTTCTTTTCCGCAATTGCCTTAGCCGCGGTGTTTGCAAGTTCCAAACTGTCCATAGTATTCTCCTTTTCGTTTTTTCTTCTCATAGGTTCCCGAACGTCCGTTCACTGCGCGTTCAGCCTTTTACACCATTCGTACGTCTGTTCGGTGAGCGGATAGATTTTGCCTCCCACTTCTTTGAGGTGCGCCAACTGCCGTTTCAGACAAACGGTCAGACATTCGTCGAGATCGCGTTTGAAAATTTCGCGAAGTTCGTCTACGCCCGGATAATCCCGTCCGCTTTCGAGCATATCGGCGAGAAAGACGAGCTTTTCGAGGTTCCTCATGCACGGTCTGCCGCTCGTATGATAGCGAATGGCGTCGAGAATCTCGGGATCGTAAATTTCAAACGTATGCTCCGCGACGTATGCTCCCTGATATTGATGCAGGACGGGCGGAGGGCAATCCTCGGGCGGAACAAACCCTTTCAGATAGGGGGAATCGGGAGAGAGATTTTTCGCACAATCGTGCATGGCGGACGCGACGAGCGCCTTTTCTTCGCTGACGCCGTATTTTTTTGCCATCTCCACCGCAAGGATCGCAACGCGAACGGAATGCTCCCGTCTCGACGGTTTTTCAAGGGAAAGCGCCTTGATTAAGACTTCGGATTCGTACAGACGACGCTCTTTGATATAGTTTGCGACCGCAGGGCTTGTCCATGCGGTGAGATCCCCCCCGAGCGCCGCCACCGTCCTCAAATTCGTGGACGAAACCTTTTTCCCGACAAAGGGAAACTCCACGAAGTCTGTCCCGTATTTACGGATAAAGTCGTCGTGCTTATCCCGATAGTAATCCAGAGGTTTCTCCCTGAGGCATACGGCGAGCGTTACGTTCTTCACGATGTCCTGCGGATTTCTCCACGAATCGAAACAGTCGAACATGTCCGTCCCCATGAGGAAGAAAAGTTCGTCGTCGGGATAGACCGTGTGCAGATACCGACAGGTATAAAAGGAAAAGCTCGTATCCTGCTGACGGAGTTCCCAGTCGGACACCTCTTCTTTTTCCTCGGTGAATGCGAGGCGGCACATTTCGAGCCTGCTTTCTCCCGACGCTATTTTTTTATTCTGTTTATGGGGAGGAATCGCCGCAGGCATGACGATGAGCTTATCCAGACGCAAAAACTCAACGGCGCACTTTGCGAGAGCGATATGTTCCCTGTGGACGGGATCGAACGTCCCTCCGAAAATTCCGATTTTCATTTTTTTCCTTTTTTGGGTATAAGGTTTACCCGACGCGTCAATCATCATTGCATGAGACGGACACAGATACCCTTATATTCAGATACTTTATTTGCATTTATCGTGGGATTTTTACTTTCCCTCATCGTCATTCGTTACTTTGACTTTCCCCTTTGGGCGTGCTTTACCGTATCGGGCGTCGTCGCGCTTGCCTTTGCGCTGCTCGTTTTCCTGGCGCTGAAAGCGAGACTAGAAGACAAATATCTTCTCGCGAAGGACGAGGAAACGAAAAACAAACTGTTTTTGCACCTCGCGCTGGATCAACCCGAAAACAACAGAAAACTGTTTGCAAAGCTCTTGAAAGCGGAGGACACGCCTGCCGAACGCAAATCGGGTACGTTGATCGTGGGAGAGGAGTGCATTTTTCTCCTGTTCTTCATGGAACAACTGTCCGCGGACGAAATCGCCAAAGTCATCAAAAAACCGTGGGATGGGAAAAAGACGGTGTACTGCAACACCCTTTCCCCCGAAGCGGAAAAGCTGTGCAGAGATTTCGGGATCGACGTCGTTCCCGCGAGGGAATTATACCTTCGGTTGAAAGAAAAGAACTTGCTTCCCGAACGGTTTCTCTGTCCGAACGTACCCAAACGCACGGTAAAGGAACGCGTTTCGTCTTTTTTCAGGCGTTCGCTCGCACATCCCTACTTTATGGCAGGGTTGGGACTGCTTGCGCTCAGTTTTCTCACGCCCTACAAACTCTATTATTTGATCGCAGGCGGCTGTCTGCTCCTGCTCTCACTCGTCCTGCGCCTGTTCGGCGTAAAGGCGAAGGAGTGACGGAAGCTCAGCCGCAACGTCGCTCGCTTGCGACGAATACACGCCATTCTTTTCGGCAGAGCGTTCCCCTGCTTTGCCGAGAAGATATGCGCCGACAAAAGCGCTCTCCAAGGGAGACAGCCGCGTCGCAAGTCCCGTTACGATGCCGCACAGAACGTCGCCCGAACCACCCTTTGCGAGGGCAGGCGAACCCGTCGTATTGAGAAAGACCTGTTCGCCGTCCGTGATGACGGAGACGGCATTCTTCAAAAGCACCACCACGCCGTATTCTTCCGCAAATTCCTTTGCCGCTAAGACGGGGTCCGCCAAAATATCCTCTTTCGTTTTCCCCGACAGACGGGAAAATTCCCCGACGTGCGGAGTCAGAATGACTTTCGCTTTTTTTCGTTTGAGAATATCTCTGCCGTACAGCGCGAGAGCATTGATTCCGTCCGCGTCGATAACGAGCGTACACTCGCTCTCCAAAGCGGTCTGAATCATCTCATACAGCTGCTCGCTCACCTCGCACCCCGAACCGATTCCGACGGCTTTCGACGGAACAAAATCTTCTCTCGCCGATAAAATCGCCTCGGGATAACGCCCGATCAGATACGGAAGAAGGTCTTGCGCCGTGCAAAGTTCGGTATACCCCGCGCCCATTTTGAGAAGCGCGGAGAGCGCGAGACACGCCGCGCCTGAATATCGTTTCGAGCCTGCGACGAGCGTCGCCCTTGCAAACGTACCTTTATGCACGTTGTGTTTTCTCTTGGGAAAATATCCGTTCAGATCGCTTTCTTCGAGGGAAAAATTCCCCTCGGTTGCACGAATGCCGATATCGGCAACCGTAATATTTTTACAGACGTCGAGCCCGTCGCCGAGGACGAATCCGACCTTTTCATAGGCGATGGCGAGCAGGGAGTCCGCCCGGACGCACGCGCCCATGATCTGACCGCTCGTTCCGTTCAGTCCGCTCGGCGCGTCCACGGACAGAACGTAAGACGGCGTTTCGTTCATCCATTCGATCGCCTTTCTGTTCTCTCCGTCCACCGCGCGGGAAAGTCCCGTTCCGAACAGACAGTCCACCACCACGTCGTAACCGTCGGACAGAACGATCGCAACGTCTCCCAGATAGCGCGAAGCGTTTGTCTTACACTCGTCCGAGCTCGGCGCGCCGACGGGATAGACCGCAACGCGGAACCCCTCTTCAAAAAGATACCGAGCCGCAACGTAGCCGTCTCCGCCGTTGTTTCCTCCTCCGCAGACGAAGAGAAAAGACGAGCCGTGTTTTTTCGCCTCTTCGGCGACCGCTTTGCCTGCGCGCTCCATCAGTTCGAGAGACGGAACTTCCTTCATGGTCTCTCTGTCTGCCCTGCGCATCTGCGCATTCGTCAAATACCGTTTCATAGTCTTAAACTGACCTCCCCCGCCGCATAGGCGGTAACGACGCCGTTTTCCCGCAACAAGAGCCGCCCCTGCCCGTCCACGTCGACGGCGACGCCCTCTTTGATTTCGTCGGGCAGAATGAGCCTGACTTTTTGACTGAGAAAGCCCAGATACTCCCGATACGTTTCGAGAGGATAGTTTTTTTGCAGGTTTTCAATCAGACGAGCCTGTACCTCATCTACGTCTTGCTTGCGCCCCGTCGCCTCGGACAAAGTCGTTGCGATCGTTCTCAGCTCCTCAGGCAAGGAATTATTGATATTCAGACCGATCCCGACGAGGGAACGGGTAATCGCATTTCCCGAAACGGTGTTTTCAATGAGGATTCCGCACAGTTTTTTACCGCCTGTCAGCACGTCGTTCGGCCACTTGATAAAAGGATTTGCCCCGAAATATTCCACCGTTTTGCAGACGGCAACCGTCGCGTCCGTCATGACGCGGAAGAGCTCTTCCGCGCCGAATTGCTTTTTATGGACGACTTTGGTCAGATATAATCCTCCGCGCTCAGAGGAAAAGCTTCTGTCTTTCGTACCGCGCCCTGCCGTCTGTTCGCGCGCGATGACGATAACGTCCTCGGAAAAACGCTTTGCATAGAGGTTGGTCGAATCCACGCTGTCAAGAATCACCGTCTTCATCGAAAGAAATGACCTCCTTTGCCGTCTCGTAATCGAATCCCTTTCCGATGAGATACCGCATCGCCTTGTATCGATTCTCTTTCGTATCATCTTTTCCGCGCATATATTTTTCGTAGACGGCTCTTGCGGAAGCGCTCTCGTCCGCAAGCGGTTCAAGCGCGCGCCCGATTTCCTCATCCCCAACGCCTTTCATGCGAAGTTCCATGGCGATGAGTTTCTTCCCTTTCGTCTTGCTCGCACAAGAGGTATATCTCGCCGCATACTCGCTATCGTCGATCAATCCGTGCGTTTCGAGTTTTTCCATAACGAATTCAATGACGGAATCCACATACCCCTTCTTTTTGAGGAAAGCGCGCATATCCTTTTCCGTCTTCATGGAATGGGAAAGATGCCGGTACGCCTTTTCAAGCGCAGTCTCCTTTTCACTCTCTTCCTGTATGCAATCGAGTGCGGACGGTTCGACGTGCATGCCGACTTTGAGCCCGGCGCGCATGACGCTCTCCAAGGTCAGTCCGCAATAGAACGCCCCGTCCAGGTAGAGACTGCACCTCGTTTTATCTTTTTCTTGTTCGCAAATGCGTGTAATCGTCGGCATAGTTCCCCCTTATATTCAGTATATCATATTTTTCGAAAAAAGTAAAGAGTCAACCTTTGTTACGAGAAAAAATACCCCGACGGTATGCAGATTTTCGTTTCCCCGATCCTCCCTCAAAATAAAAAGCACGCGGCCTTTCTGATAAAAGGTCGCGTGCCGTTTAACGATTGATCCGGACGACTCAAATGGTCTTTACCCAGTGATATACGTCCTCTTTTCTGCCGTACTGAATGCCCGTGATATTGTCGTAGAGCCACGAGGTGATAGGCCCCATCTTTCCGCCGTTGATGACGTACGTTTCGCCCTTATAGACAAATTCGCCGACGGGAGAAATGACGGCAGCCGTTCCCGTACCGAACGCTTCCTGCAACATTCCGTTCTTTGACGCTTCTACGACTTCGTCGATGGAAACGCGGCGTTCGGACACTTTATATCCGTTCTGTTCGAGAAGATAGATCGAGCTCTTTCTCGTGATACCGGGAAGAATAGAGCCGACGAGCGCGGGCGTAACCACTTCGCCGTCGATGACAAAGAACATATTCATAGAGCCGACCTCTTCGACGTATTTCTTTTCTTGTGCGTCGAGCCAAAGCACCTGATCGAACCCTTTCTTTTCCGCCTCTTCCCCTGCCTTCATGGAGCAAGCGTAGTTACCGAGACACTTCGCCTCGCCCGTACCGCCGATGGTCGCCCTCGTGTAGTAATCTTCGACGAGAAGTTTGGTGGGTTCGAGTCCGTGCGCATAGTAGCTGCCGACGGGAGAAAGAATGATGAAGAAGAGATATTCCGTGGACGCATGTACGCCGAGCATGACTTTCGTCGCCACGATGGTAGGACGAATATAGAGCGCCGTGCCGGGCAAATCGGGAATCCAGTCCTTTTCAATCTTCAAAAGCTCTTCGAGCCCCTCTTCCACAACGTCGACGGGGAACTGAGGAATGCACATTCTTTCCGCAGAACGGTTCATTCTCGCCCAGTTCTGGTCGGGACGGAACACGCCGATGGAGCCGTCCACTCTCTTGAACGCCTTCATTCCCTCGAAGATACCCTGCGCGTAATGAAAAATCGTGGTCGCAAGATCGAACTGTACGGGAGCGTTGGGCTCGATCTTCGCGTCGTGCCAGCCCTCCGCAGGGTTGTATTTCATCGTGAACATATAGTCGGTGAAATGCTTTCCGAATCCGAGCTTATTGTCGAATACGGGTTTTTCTTTCAATACTTCTCTTTTGATAAATTGCATAGAAATTACCTTCTCTATCAAATTTTCCTATATTATATCACACGCATTTTCAGATAGCAAGGGGAAAAGGGTAAAAATACGTCTCTTTTTCAGAAATTTCAACCTTGCCGTTACAGTAGTCAATCAAGTCTTTTTGGAACGAATCAGCGCAGGAGTCCTTGACCGCGACGTGAAAAAACACGCTTTCGAGATACTCCGTGCTTTTCAACTCGCACTCGTGCGAAGAAAGGAACAGCTTGACCGAATCAATCATGCCGTAACCGACTTTGAGGGCGAGCATTCGGCATAAGAGATAGTCGTACTTCTTTGCGAAAGCGACGTTTTCCGCCGCGCCGCCCGAATAAGCGCGAACGAGCCCACCCGCGCCGAGCTTGATTCCGCCGAAATAACGAACGACGCAGATACACGTTTCGAAGAGCCTATTTTTTTTGAGCACGTCCAAAATGGGCATTCCTGCCGTACCCGACGGTTCTCCGTCGTCTGAAAAACGCTGTAAATTTCCGAGTTTGTCGGCAATATACGCATAGCAGACGTGCGTCGCGAGGCGGTGTTCGTCGCGAATCATGGAAATCATCTCCCTCGCCTCTTCCTCTCCCTCCACGTGCATGGAGTAAGTGATGAATCTCGACTTTTCGATGATCTGTTCCGTTGTCGTGAGATCGCCGAGGGAGAGCATTATTCGACCACGATCCTGACGTGAACTTTCTTGCCTTTATGCAGAACGAACTCTTTCGCAGGGATTGCCATGTTGAAATCGGTCACTTTCTCGTCGCCGACGGAAACGCCGCCCTGCTCTATGAGGCGTCTCGCCTCGCCTTTGGACTTGCAGAGTTTTGCCTCTACCATCGCGTCGACGACGGTCGCCGTCTGCGCGGATACGCTCACGGAAGGAAGGTCTCCCTCTCCGCCGAACGCCGCCTTTGCCTGCGACTGCGCCTCGTTCGCCTTCTCAACGCCGTGCACCATCTTGGTGAGTTCGTATGCGAGCACTTCCTTTGCCTTATTCATGCGCTCGTCCTGATACTTCGTGAGCTCTTCGATCTCTTCGAGAGGCAGGAACGTCAAAAGTTTGAGACACTTGGCGACGTCCGCGTCGTTGGTGTTTCTCCAATACTGGTAGAACTCGTAGGGCGTGGTCTTCTTTTCGTCGAGCCAAACCGCACCCTTGGCGGTCTTACCCATCTTTTTGCCCTCGGACGTGGTCAGAAGGGTGAACGTCATCGCATAGGCAGGCTTTTGCTCCTTTCTTCTGATGAGGTCTGCGCCTGCGAGAATATTGCTCCACTGATCGTCTCCGCCCAGTTCGAGCTGACAGCCGTATTTTTGGTAGAGCACGAGGAAGTCGTATCCCTGCATGAGCATATAGTTAAATTCGAGGAAGGAAAGTCCCCTTTCCATTCTCGCCTTGAAACATTCCGCAGTAAGCATTTTGTTGACGGAGAAATGCACGCCGATGTCGCGGAGGAAATCAACGTAATTCAAATTCAACAGCCAATCCGCGTTGTTGACGATGATCGCGCCGTTTTCGCCCTCGAAACTGATAAACTTGGACATTTGCTCCTTGAAACATTCCACGTGGTGAGCGATGGTCTCCTTCGTCATCATGGAACGCATATCCGTTCTGCCGGAAGGATCGCCGATCATCGCCGTACCTCCGCCGATCAGAATGATGGGCTTATGCCCTGCGTCCTGCATATGCTTCATCGCGATGAGCTGCATGAAATGCCCTACGTGGAGACTGTCCGCGGTGGGATCGAATCCGATATAGAAAGGAACGGACTGACTGCCGAGCAATTCATAGAGGTCTTCTTCATAGACGGTCTGTTTTACGAACCCTCTCGCGCGGAGGGTATCCATTACGTTTGCCATAGTTTTCTCTCCTTAATATAAAAACGGTCTGCCTGTGTGCAAGCAAACCGTATTCTGACGTGTTTCATACCATTTGCCATGCCGAAAAAATCCATTACCCACGGTAATAGAAGTAATAGACGTATGCAAGCGTGACAGAAATGTTTTTCATAGTAAAGCCATTATAATACTGTTTTTGGGCAATTGTCAATAAAAAAATGCCTCGATAAGAGGCATTTTTTATCGTTTTGTTATTTTACGACGGAATTTCCGAAGCAAGCTTTGCCCGTTTTCTGTCCCATCGCGCTGAACGTCATACCGACGCAGTTCTGATCGTCGAGCCAGCAACAGGTTACGACGCCGTAATAGGTGTCAACCGCGCCCGTGGGGCTTTCGGTGACGGAAATCTTGATAAAGTTATCTCCGTACATGCTCCACGTTCCCGCATAGCCGCTACCGCTGATCGTACCGTCCGCATTCAACGTGACGTAGCTCGATTTGGAGATGGACGCGCCGCTCTGTCCGAGCACGATGAGCTTGAACTGATTGTCCTTTGCGAAGGAGAGGAATTCGTCCTTCGTGACGGCTCTCTCAACCTCGCCGCCGTATCTGTTCGCATTGATACAGATGTCGCCCTTCGAGTTGAGGCTGTACTGGTGAACCTGCGTGAGGAATACGGTTCCGTCCGCAACGCCGAGATCCTTATAGGTATTCGTTCTCGTGATGTATGCGGCGAAATTCTGTCCGACTTTATTGGTGAACAGGTCGTTGTGTCCCGTCAGGATGGGATCGTAGTTTACGGTATAATCATTGTCCTCCCAGACGAAAGAACCCATGTACTTGTTGCCCGTCTTTCTTGCGCCGAGGTTCTGGATGATATCCCCGGTCGTGCTGTAATAGATACCCTCTACGTTTTCGCTTCTGCCGCCCCACATAGCGTAACCGCTGTCGAGGGGATCGAAGGAATGCATGGAGTAGTAATACGTCTTTGCTTCGCCTACGGGATTGCCGTTATCGTCATACGTCTGCACGTTGTCGTGGCGCGCGATGACGGGAGCTTCCATGTTCTTTCTGGAGATCGCCGTTCCGTAATATGCGGAGGACCAACCGATCTGCTCTCCGTCCTCGTTTTCGTAGGTCTGGAACAGATTTACGATGTTATCTCTCTCGTCGCGTACCTGTTTGGGCGTGAGCCAGGTGTCGTTCTTATAGAAACCGTCCTTTCTCAGTCCCGTTTCGGTGTCGAGTTCGAGGATATAGTTGCCCGTACCGAAAGAACCGTACGCCATGTACATTCTGCCTTCGGGCGTCCAGATGATCTGAGGGTCGATGGCGTTTACGTCCTCGTCAGCGCCGGAATAAGGGATACAGGACTGCATGAGCACGCCTTCATAGGTATATCTGCCGTCGATCTTATCGCTGTGGAAGAGCACGATACAAGCCATGTTGTAAGCCTGCTTTCCGCCGTCGATGGTCTGGAATACCTTTCCGTCCGTACCATCTACGATACAGGTGTACAGCCAGTATCCGCCGTCGGGAGCTTGTACGATGTCGGGAGCCCACCACGACGCGCTCGCGCCGCCGCCGAGCCACTCGTTGATTTTCGTAAGTTCCGATTTCGTGATGGCGGGTTTATTTGCATATTCCCAATGCAGGAGATCTTTCGACTTGTGAATATCGTTACCGTTGTTCCAACCGGTAGAGAAGATATAATAGGTGGAAGAACCATCCGCTTCGGTCACTTCGATGAGGGAAGGATCGTGAAGTCCGCCGTTGAGTTTAGAGGTCGAATTATAATAATCCTGCGCCGTCATTTTGTACTGGATTCCCGGATCTTCGGGATATGCCGGAGCACACTGTACGTTGACCGTGGCGAGGACGTTTTCTTTTGCGTCGCAAACGGACAGGGTAACGAGTCCCTTGCCTACCGCGGTGAGCGTGTTGTTGCCTGCGTCCCACGTAGCGACCGCAGACGCGTCGAGGGCGTTGCCGTTCGCGTCGATCGCAGATACGGAAACGTGATCCACTTTCTTGGAATCCGTAAGTTCGAGCTGATACACGGTATCGCTTTTGTTTACGTAACCGAGATTGAGATTATCGTAACAGATCACCGCACCGAGATCGCTTGCCACATAGGGGTCCGCTTTCGTCGCGTAAAAATCGTTGCCGTTTCCCCCGCCGCATCCGACCATCGTAAAGCCGAGCGCGATCGCAAGGACTGCCCCTGTGATTTTCGTCTTTTTCATCATCTTTCTCCTTATTCCTATCATCCGCAATCATTGCGAACGTACTTCATGATGTATTATAACACATAGAAAACGGGATTGCAAGACATTTTCCCAAAAAGAAATGGAAGAAAGTTTCAAAAAAACGAAAATAATTCTTGAAAAATGAAGAACAATATGCTATACTAAACCTAGTAAAAAACGTCCGCGACTGCGGACAATCTATACTCGGAGGAATCAATCATGCAATATTCACAAGATGTGCAGAGAATGGTTTGCGTTGCGAAGGGCCCCAGACACGAGCCCGCACCCATCCCCGAAGAAGGAAAATGGGTTTTCGCAAAGGAAATCAAGGACATCAACGGCTTTACTCACGGTATTGGCTGGTGCGCTCCTCAGCAGGGCGCCTGCAAACTTTCCCTTAACGTTAAGGGCGGAGTCATTCAGGAAGCTCTCGTTGAAACCATCGGCTGTTCCGGTATGACTCATTCTGCCGCAATGGCAGCCGAGATCCTGCCCCACAAGACGATTCTCGAAGCGCTCAACACCGACCTTGTTTGCGACGCAATCAATACGGCTATGAGAGAGCTCTTCCTGCAAATCGTTTACGGACGCACGCAGTCCGCATTCTCCGATGACGGTCTCGTTATCGGCGCAGGTCTCGAAGACCTCGGAAAAGGACTTCGTTCTCAGGTCGGTACGATGTACGGTACGGCAGAAAAGGGCGTAAGATACCTTGAAATGGCAGAAGGTTACGTTACCCGCCTTGCTCTCGACGAAGATATGCAGGTCACGGGTTACGAATTCGTATCCCTCGGCAAAATGACCGACTTCATCAAGAAGGGCATGGAACCCAACGAAGCTTATAAAAAGGCTATGGGGCACTACGGCAGATTCGATAACGCGTTCAAGTATATCGATCCCCGTAAAGAATAAGGAGGTACACGATAATGGCTTTATTTGAAAGTTATGAAAGAAGAGTAGACAAAATCTTGGGCGTACTCAAAGAGTACGGCATCTCCTCCATCGAAGAATGCAGAGACATCTGCCTTGAAAAGGGCGTCGACTGCGATAAGATCGTCAGAGGCACGCAGCCCATCTGTTTCGAAAACGCAGTCTGGGCATACACCGTAGGCGCAGCCATCGCAATCAAGAAGGGCTGCACCAAAGCCGCAGACGCCGCAGCCGCAGTCGGAATCGGTCTTCAATCCTTCTGTATTCCCGGCTCCGTTGCCGAGAACAGAAAAGTCGGTCTCGGACACGGCAACCTCGGCAAAATGCTCCTCTCCGAAGAGACCGAGTGCTTCTGCTTCCTTGCAGGTCACGAGTCTTTCGCAGCGGCAGAGGGCGCTATCTCTATCGCGATGAACGCAAACAAAGTTCGTCAGCAGCCCCTCCGCGTTATCCTGAACGGTCTCGGCAAAGACGCCGCAATGATCATTTCCAGAATCAACGGATTCACCTACGTCGATACCTCTTTCGATCCTTACACCGAAACCGTTTCCGTAAACTATGAAAAAGCTTACTCCGACGGTCCCCGTGCAAAGGTTAAGTGCTACGGCGCAGACAACGTTCCCGAAGGCGTAGCCATCATGAAGAAAGAAAACGTCGGCGTTTCCATCACCGGAAACTCCACCAACCCCACCAGATTCCAGCACCCCGTTGCAGGAACGTATAAGAAGTGGTGCGTCGAGAACGGCGTTCAGTACTTCTCCGTTGCATCCGGCGGCGGTACGGGTCGTACCCTTCACCCCGACAACATGGCGGCAGGCCCTTCCAGCTACGGCATGACCGATACCATGGGAAGAATGCATTCCGACGCTCAGTTCGCAGGTTCTTCCTCCGTTCCGGCGCACGTCGAAATGATGGGACTCATCGGTATGGGCAACAACCCCATGGTCGGCGCAACCGTTGCGGTAGCCGTTGCAATTCAGGAAGCAATGACGAAATAACGTTTCCTTAAATGGCATTGAGAAAAATCGAGCCGTCTTTCAAACGAAAGGCGGCTCTTATTTGTCAAGAAAATGATTGCGTTCAATCGTTGAGTCCTGCCTGCACCTCGTTTTCAAAGGGAACGTTGTAAAGCTCCTCTTTGCGGAATGCAAAGACAGGTTCGTCCTTTTCGTCAAACTCGACTTTGATGACGTGCGCGTGACGGTTGTGATCGTCGAGGGGATCCCCCTTGATGTCGCGGTAATTTCTGAAATGAAGCACGCAGAGCTGTTCCCCCTCGTCCCCTTCCACGAAACAATTGTGTCCGGGACCATAGACGCCGAGTTCGGGCACGGTCTGCAAAACAGGTTTATTTCTCTTCGACCAGCAGTTCGGATCCATCACGTCGTCGTTTTCGGAACAGGACAGAAGTCCCATACAATAATGTGCGCCCGTCGTAGACGCCGAATAAGAAACGTAGATTTTACCGCCGTGTTTCATGACGGAAGGGCCTTCGTTGATCCAAAGTTCCCGTCTTTCCCAGTCGTAGTCGGGCGTGGAGAGCGTCACGCGCGCCGATTTGAGTTTAGTGGGCGTTTCAAGTTCCGCCATGTAAAGCTCTGAGACGTCGAACTGTTTTCCGCTCTTCTGCGCCCAAATGAGATACCACTTTCCCTTATTTTCGAATACCGTCATGTCGATTGCAAAATCTCGGAAAGAATAGGGATCGTCCTCGCTCGCTTTGAGTTTCCCTGCCTCTGTCCAGCTGCCCGTCATGGGGTCTTCGCTATCGCAGATCAGGGCATACGGTCTGAGACATACGCGCTTTCCCTCTTCTCCCGCCGTGAAATAGATGACCCATTTCCCCATGATGTAATGGAGTTCGGGCGCCCAGATGGGATGACACATCTCTCCTTGTTTGTGACAAGTCCAAATCGTCTTTCTCCTTGCATTCGTGATGTCGTTAATGCAATCCGCTTCCCGTAATTCAATTCTATCATACTCGGGATGCGTTGCGACAAAATAATATTTTCCGTTTCTTTTAATGATATAGGGATCTGCCTGTTGTACTGCAAGCGGACTGTTATACTGTTTCATGTTCTGATCTCCTTTCGGTTTGAACTATTCTATTCATATTTCGTTGAAAAGTCAATCAGATGAACCTATATTTTTTGCGATTTCACAGAAAAAAACAAAGAGAAATATCCCCAAAATCTTTGACAGCTCCCCTCGTTTTTGCTATAATGATTCAGTACCTATCCGTTTCTTCCCGTTCGGATTTTCAGCGTCGAAATGACACAATCTGTACCCTCAACCTCTGTCGAAACGGAATTTTCCCCTTCTGCGGAAGAAAAACATCAAAACGCATGCCGCTGTGGCGGAATAGGCAGACGCAAGGGACTTAAAATCCCTCGGTTTAACGACCGTACCGGTTCAAGTCCGGTCAGCGGCACCAAATAAGGAACAGTAGATTGATACAATCGTATCGACCTACTGTTTTCTTTTTTATCGTTAAAAATTAGCCGAAAGTCCTTGCAAATCAAGGGCTTTTTCTCTTTGGTGGTGCATTTCGATATTTGCGGTGCCTATATCTTGTGCCTCGGATGCCTCAAAATGCGGAAAAGCACTACTCCCCGTCAAGGTGTAGTGCCTTCCTATCGTTAAAAGACCGCTATTCATTAAATTACTGAATTAGCGTTTTCCCAAGTTCAATATAATCTAATTTGCAAAGCGCATACGTGCTGATGCGTCCGTTGTCGCTAACTTGGATTTTTCCGTTTTCAAGAGTAATGATTCTTTCCGAGCCGTCCGTTAGTTTCACAAACAATTCATCGTAAGACCAATGGTGGGATATGCGAATGGAAACGATTTTGTCAACAGGAACGCCATCAAACCGAAGCGTGGCACGGTTTATAATGCAATGCAAGGACTTGCCCCATGCATTCGCATAGAGGTAATCGGCGGGAACGCATTTTTCAAAAAGGTCAATTGCACCTGAACCGAGTGAAGACTTACCGCCATTTCGGATATGAGCTACAAGATCTTGATAGCGGTCAAACCATACATTCTCAGAAAACACGGAAACCGACTCCAGCTCATCATCTTCAAAGAACACAACCGCATTGACCCACGCTTTGACGGGAACTTGCTTTCGTAATAGATATATGGCTCTTCCAAGCTGTTTGAATGGTGATTTGAGAAATTTCGTGTGCGTTTCCCCCGTCCAGCGGTCTGTCTTCTCTTGAAGAAAACCATCTTCTCGTTCCGTGAGACAGCCTTTCCAACGCTTTACTTCTATTGCAAAGAGCTTGTTTTCATACAGCACAAGGCAATCGATCTCGGCATTTCCTTCTGCGGTTGAAATAACTATGTTTCTTTTTATTTTACAGGACGGAAGCTCTCTGCGGAGCATATATGTAAACTCGTCCTCGCCGTAATTACCATAGCGTTTTGCTTCATTGACATACGGAATGGAGGATTCTCCGGCTCGTACAAAGCCCATTTTTATTTTATGAAAAAAAGCTCGTATTCCCACGGGATATCTCCTTTCTACCGTAAAAGATTGAATTAAGCTTTGCGCAAGATGGTTTTATATGCTTTGAGAGGCAATGACATCTCTGTTTCGTTCTTCTCGAAAATTCGGCAAACGACTACCTCTTTTTCTTCTCCTGTGGCATCTACCATCACATGATCGCCTACTTGAACTGAGACATCATCACAGAGATAATCGTACAATTTTGAACCACCAAAAGATACAGAGACAAATCGATAGGATGTTTCGGTTGCCTTCTTGTTACTCTTCAGGATGTAATAACCGTTGGTGAGCAATAATCTTGCACCATCACAGTAAAATTCGTGATATGTAATTTCATCGACAACAAGCACTCTGTCGAGAATATCATCCGGCAAGACCTCGTTGGCTTTGTAGGTTAATGTTAATTTGGGGAACAACCCACACATCTCAACACCGGGAACAGTAATAAAAAGCTTTCTTCCACGCTTTTCACCCAATTTCTTGTGTGCGGTGAAAGTCATCTTATATGTAAGCTCACCCTGTTTTTTGATGACAAGGTCAAGTTTACGACCGTCGGAAGTTTCAGCTCCGAGCAATCCTACCAAGGAGTAAAATTGAGCACGTCGTTTAGGCTTGAATTCAAGTTTTTCCTTGACCGTAGCAAGAGCGGTCGAAATAGCATCACAGACTTTGGAATCACCATAGTAATTCGCTTCAAGCATACGCATACGGATAGCAAATTCAGCCTGCGTGTAATAGTAGAGCGACTCCTCATAGTCATTGCTTTCGTCATCCTCGTTGGCTGCATATATTCCACCCATTCGCAATGCTACGTCGGCAAATTTGCAGTTAAATTCTCCATCGCGGATATATTTTATATTTTCGTTATACAGTCTGCCAATAATGTTCTTGGCAGTTTCGGGGGACTTTGCAACTCCGTAACCGTTTTTGAACATATCTGCAATTTTATACTGCGCTTCGTATACTCCGTTGAATGCGGCAAACGAGAAATATTTGTATGCAAGCCCATATTCCGGTTTGCCGTCATTGCATCTGCCGTAATAGTAAATATAACCCAGCGTATTCGCAAGGAATGCCTTTTTCGGCATTTCGTCTTCTATTTCAAACAATCGTGAAATACAATCTCTCGAACGAATCCAATCGCAATCAAAAGCGCGGTTTCCCCCGTAACAGCCATATCCTACGGCATTAAGTCCGTAAATATTATTTGCCTCTGCAAGTTCTTCGGCAAAAAGACGATAAAGCTCTATATGCTCGTCTGTCGCTTCGTTCATTACGGCGTCGTTTTCAAGAGCTTCAATTAGACGCTCTTTAATGTACAAAGGATATCTGCGTTCAAGAAAAGGCTTGTTCTTGTCCTCAAGAAAAATAGTGCCTTCTTCTATGGCGGCGGGAATTTGCTCGGCATTGAAACCGCTCCAGGGATGGTAAATATATGTATGCATAGAACGCAAAACATCTTTTTCGGTATATATGTCGGTGTTAGCGTCCGTGCCCTTTGACGCCAGCGCATGTCCTATAAATTCACTCCATGCATAAAACATATCTTCATCGAAATCGTCTGCAAGGATTTTTTGTAATGCTACAAGAAAATCTTCGACAGTTATCTCATAACCGTCAACATTAATGATATTCTCAATCACATTATCGCCGAGCACCTTCAAAATATCACTATCCAATCTGATTATAGACAAATATTCATCTTTTTCAAGATGGATGGGCGGCAAATATGTAAGTTTGGAAAACGGTACTCGTTCCACCCAATCATAATCCATAAAAATATTAGCGGAAGTTTTATTTACAGAAATAATTTTTCCAACTTGAATAGAGCCGTCTTGCTCCCATTTAACATAATCATTAACCTGGAAATTATGCATAATTTCAATCTCCGTTCGAGAATATGAATAATTATATCATATTTTTATGAATTTTTCAATCGTTTAACAACAAAAAAAGAGCCGACCATAACAGCCGACTCTTCGTAAAAAGTTATTCATTACATCATCACCGTCTCCTCGCTGCCGTTGCGGAAGGTGAAGACAAGCCGTCCGTCATTGTAAACGGTGATGCGTTCGACGATAGCGTGGAAACGGCTATCGCTCCATTCGGTATCGAGGAGTTCAAGCTCTCCGAGTTCAAAAAGGAAACAGCTGAGGACATCCGCTTTATATTCCTTGTCCGCTCTCTGTTTTGTAAGAGCCGTATAATGCTTCTGCAACCCTTGGTAACGTTCTGTAAGGCTCTCATAGCTTTTGGCGTATTCGTCTTGGCCAAGAGCCGTTATCGCATTGGTAGCGATACTTTTTTCAATCAGCCCTGCCACCACCTCCATCTCTTCGACAATCGCACGAAGCTCGGCATCAATTTCGGTGTGATCGGAGAGGGCTTGCTTTATAAGTCTACCGTCCTCAATCAAGGCTTCTCGGTTTTCAATAAGAAAGCTCAATGCCTGCCTCGTATACTCTTTGAGCGCATCCTCGGTCAAGTGGGGAGTGGCACATTTTTCACCGCCCTTGAACTTATGGTTGCATTGCCAAATCAAACGGCGGTATTGGCTGTTGGAATGCCATACCTTGGGACCGAACCACTCTCCGCAATCACCGCAGATAACCTTTCCTGCAAAGGGGCTGTGGCAAGCGGTGCGTTTAACGGCTTCTTTACGGCGTTGGTACTCTTCCTGAACCTTCTTCCACTCCTCGGGGTCAATGATTGCCGGATGGCTATTCTCCACGTAATACTGCGGAACTTCGCCCTCGTTGATTTTCATTGTTTTGGAAAACAAAAAGTCGAGCGCAATATTACAAACACACGCAACTGCAATAAAATACATAGGACTTTTCGTATCGCCAAGTCCGCGGAAAATTGAACTGATTATATTGTATGCGGTGATAAACGGTATGCCGATAAAGCACACAATTAAGTAATTGATAGTTCCGTTTACGGCTTCTTCGGGCATTGCCATAACGGAAACGATGGGTTTTGTCAAACATAAAAGAATAGCGGTAATCACGATTGAAATCGACATAAATATTACAATCGTGTTTCCGACCGATTTTGCGACTTTATCGTTCTTTTTTTCGCCTATATGACGGCTAATCATAACCGTTGATCCCTTTGCAAGCCCGACAATCATTACGGTTAACATATGCATAGAAGCGCATCTTTGTATCTGCTCGACAAACGGGAATTTGTATTATTCAAATATATTGATTGTATATCCGTCAATCGTTGTTAAACTACAAGTTTTTCCACCCCAGGGCTGAATTACCACCTCTGTAATTTTATCCCAACCTTTTGAAGTAATATATTCATACATTTTTTCAATTACCTTAACTTGCATAAATGAAATCAATCGTGGTTCGGGCATTCCATGGAACATTTGCATACCTGTAAATGGCGCTAAATGGGTAAGTTCTATTTCCGGTAGCATATCAAGAACGACTCCATAGCAACCTTTTCCTTCGCTATCTCTTTCGACAATATTACTATACCAACCCAATATTTCTTCAAACCACTTAGCCGTTCTATCCATATCCGGTGTCAGATAGATAGGTGTATTCTCCTTTACAAAATATCCTTTTTCGCTGAATTTACTCAAATTAATCCCCTCCACAAATTTCGATTTGTAAGTCTATTCGATTTCAAACCATCACACATATAAGAACAGTCACAGCAGGTCAAACTGCTGTGACTGTTACCGTCTTACAAACGCCTTTTCGGCGCATGGTTGATTCTCGTCAGAATTTATTTCTGGGCGTATAGTGCGTATGGAGCAGGCTATGCGCTTTTGCTTTTCCGGGAGCTTCGAAGTATTCGTCGTAAAGCATCGTCATAACAGGGTTTTCATGGGAGAGACGAAGTTCCCCTTCCTTGTCCGCATGATAGAGAACGGACGCACGTTTTGCTTTCAGCTCGGAATAATTTCTGACGCTGTCACTCTGAACGGGCTGACCGCCGCCGTTGACGCATCCGCCGGGGCATGCCATGATTTCAACGAACAGATAGTTCTTTTCTCCGCTCTGAATCATTTCGATGACCTTACGGGCATTTCCGAGCCCGCTGGCTACACAGACGTTGACTTCCGTTCCCGCAATGCGGTAGGTAGCCTCCTTGATGCCGCTCGTGCCGCGAACGTCCATAAATTCGAGTTTCTCGTTCGTGCCGTCGATGAGGCAAGCGGCGGTACGGAGCGCAGCTTCCATGACGCCGCCCGTTGCGCCGAACAGCGCGCCTGCGCCGGAAGCGATCGCAAAGGGATTATCGAATTCCGCACCTTCAAGATCCTTAAACGCGATGCCCGCGCCCTTGATCATACGGGAGAGCTCTCTCGTCGTGATCGCGACGTCGACGTCCGGAATTCCCGCGTTGGAAAGTTCGGGACGGGAAGTCTCGAACTTCTTCGCCGTACAGGGAATGACGGATACGACGTAGAGATCTTTGGGATCGATGTTATTCTTCTGACAATAGTAGCTTTTCAGAAGCGCGCCGAACATGCCCTGAGGAGACTTGCAAGTGGAAAGGTTGGGAAGAAGTTCGGGATAATTATGTTCGCAGAACTTAATCCAACCGGGACAGCAGGAAGTGAACATGGGAAGAGGCTTATCCGATTTGAGTCTTTCGAGAAGTTCGTTCGCTTCTTCCATGATGGTGAGGTCTGCGGTTACGTTCATATTGAATACGGAAACGTCGCCGAGCATCTTGATTGCCTGAACCATCTTGTTCTCTACGTTCGTGCCCACGGGCATGCCGAAGCATTCGCCGAGAGTAGCGGCAATGGAAGGAGCCGTGAAGAAAACGACCTTCTTCTTTGGATCGGAGATGGCGTCCCAAATTTCGTCGATGTTGCTTCTCTCATAGAGAGCGCCGACGGGGCAGGATACGATACATTGACCGCAACCGACGCAAGAAGTAGCACCGAGTCCGATTTCGAACGGGGAGCCGACGTGTACGTCGAAGCCCCTTCTGATCTGTCCGATTGCGCCGACGGTCTGCACCTTATCGCAAGTGGAGACGCAACGAAGGCATTGAATGCACTTGTTGTTATCTCTCACGACGTAGGGCGCGGAATCGTCGATCTTGTAGATGGGTTCTTCGCCCTTGAATCTGTCCTCGTCGATCGCGTAATCGTACGCGAGCTTTTGCAATTCGCAGTTGTTTCCTCTCACGCAGGAAAGACATTTTTTGTGGTGCGTGGAGAGAATGAGTTCGATCGTCGTCTTACGGGAAGAACGGACGAGCGGAGTATTGGTGAGCACTTCCATGCCCTCTTCGACGGGGTAAACGCAGGAAGCGACGAGTCCCCTTCTTCCGACGATCTCGACGACGCACACGCGGCATGCGCCGATGCAGTTGACGTCCTTCAAATAGCAGAGGGACGGAATTTCGATGTTAGCCGTTTTTGCCGCCTGCAAAATCGTCGTGCCTTCCGGAACGGTTACGGGGATATTGTTAATTTTCAAATGAATCATTTTTTTCATACGTTCACCTCGTTAATCCTTAATAATAGCACCGAACTTACAGTTCGACATACATACGCCGCAACGGATACACTTGTCGCCGTCGATGACGTGAGGCTGCTTGACCGTACCTTTGATCGCTTTAACGGGACAGTTACGCGCGCAGAGCGTACAGCCCTTACACTTGTCGGAAACAATGCGATACTTCAAGAGCGCCTTGCACTTTTTGGCGGGGCAAGTCTTGTCGACGATATGAGCAAGATATTCCTCGCGGAAATATTTGAGAGTGGAAACAACGGGATTGGATGCGGTCTGTCCGAGCGCGCAGAGGCAGGATACCTTCATATGAGAGGAAAGCTCCTCGATCTTGTCGAGATCCTCCATCGTTCCCTTGCCTGCCGTAATCTTTTCAAGAAGTTGGAGAAGTCTCCTCGTTCCGATACGGCAAGGAGAACACTTACCGCAAGACTCTTCGCAGGTAAATTCGAGGTAGAATTTTGCAATATCGACCATACAGGTGGTTTCGTCCATGATGATGAGACCGCCCGAACCCATCATAGAGCCGATTCGGGAAAGGCTCTCGTAGTCGATGGGAGTGTCGATGTGGCAAGCGGGAATACATCCGCCGGAAGGTCCGCCCGTCTGCGCCGCTTTGAATTTTTTACCGTCGGGAATGCCGCCGCCGATCTCTTCGATGATTTCGCGGAGCGTGGTACCCATGGGAACTTCCACGAGTCCGACGTTGGTGATCTTACCGCCGAGCGCGAATACCTTCGTTCCCTTGGATGTCTCGGTGCCGATGGAAGAATACCAATCTGCTCCCTTCAAAATGATTTGCGCCACGTTGGCGTACGTTTCTACGTTGTTGAGGACGGTCGGTTTTCCGAACAGTCCCTTGACGGCAGGGAACGGAGGCCTGGGACGAGGCTCGCCGCGCTTACCTTCGATGGAGGTCATGAGCGCGGTCTCTTCTCCGCATACGAACGCGCCCGCGCCGAGACGGATTTCCAGATTGAAATCGAATCCCGTGCCGAAAATATCCTTGCCGAGAAGTCCGTATTCGTTTGCCTGCGCGATTGCGATTTTGAGGCGATCGACTGCGATGGGATATTCCGCACGGACGTAAATATAACCTTCGTGCGCTCCGATCGTGTACGCCGCAATCGCCATCGCTTCGATGATCGCGTGGGGATCGCCTTCCAGAATGGAACGGTCCATAAACGCGCCGGGGTCGCCCTCGTCTGCGTTGCAGCAAACGTACTTAATATCGCCCTTGGAAGCCTTGGCAAACGCCCACTTTTTGCCGGTAGGGAAGCCTGCGCCGCCTCTTCCGCGCAGACCGGAAGCGAGCATCGTTTCGATGACTTCATCCTGGCTCATGGAAGTGAGTACTTTATGTAACGCCTTGTATCCGTCGAGCGCAATATACTCTTCGATGTTTTCGGGATCGATGACGCCGCAGTTTTTGAGCGCGATACGCATCTGTTTTTTATAGAATCTGGTCGCGTTGAGAGGGAGAATTTCTCCGTTCTCGCAAACGGTTTCGGGATAGAGAAGATCTTTACAGATCTTTCCGCCGATGATGTGCTCGTCGATGATTCTCTTTGCGCCCTCCACCGTGGTCTGCGAATAGAACGCGCCTTCGGGATAGACGATTACGACGGGTCCGAGCGCGCAGAGCCCGAAACAACCCGTCTTAACGACGAGAACGTCGGTCAGATTTTTTTCCTTAATCTCCGCTTCCAGCGCGTCGATTACCTTTTTGCTTCCCGAAGAGGTGCAACCGGTACCGCCGCAGACGAGGATCTGCTTGCGATATTGACTGTGTTCGAGCATTTCGGAAGCCTGCTCCGCGATGAGCTTACGCAGCGCTACGAGCTCTTTGTTTCTTTCCTGGATCTCATTTAATTTTTCAATCGTCATCTGCATCGTTATACCTCTTTGGACAGATAGGATTCAATGACTTTGACAGCCGATTCGGGAGTGCATTTGCCGTAAACTTCGCCGTCAACCGTCATAACGGGCGCAAGTCCGCATGCTCCGAGACAGCGACAGCTCTCGATGGAGAAGAGCCCGTCGGGCGTGCATTCGCCCGTCTTGATTCCGAGCCTTTCTTCGATTGCCGCGAGAATTTTATCCGCTCCCTTTACATAGCAAGCGGTTCCGAGGCATACGCTGATTCTGTGCTCGCCCTTGGGAGTAAGCGAGAATTGAGAATAGAAAGTGGCAACGCCGTAAACCTCGCTGAGCGGCACGCCGAGTCCCTCCGCAATCATCTTCTGTACTTCATAGGGCAGATAGCCGTAAATCCCCTGCGCTTCCTGCAAAGTGGGCATAAGTCCCCCGGGTTGGTTTTTGTGTTTTTCGATTACCTTTTTGAGTTCGCGCTCCTGCTTGGGCGTTCCTCTGAATACGGGTCTGTTCTCGTTATCCATAGTATCTCCTTTGGGTTAACATTCACTATTTGTATTATATCATAATAGATAAAAAATAGCAATTCAATTTAAGTTGACATTTCCACGATATGTCAATAAACCTTGTCTTTTCGACAAAAAGATGATATAATAAAGATATGAAAGGAAATACGCAAAACAAAGCCGTCTATCTGAGGTGCAAACAAGCCCTGCTTTCTCTTGTAAAGAAAATGCCCTTCGATTCCGTGGGAATCAAGGACGTTGTGAGCGAGTGCGGATTTTCAAGGCAATATTTCTACCGTTTTTATGCGAGTAAGTTCGATCTCGTCTATGATATTTTCGAGGAAGGATTCCTTGCGGCGGTCAACATCTTTACGTTCAATCGTTCGATTCCGCAGCTCCTCAGAGAGATCGAAAAGAATGCGTTTCTTTACCGAAAAATCATGGAATCGAGCTACGCGTTCGATTTGTATCGCCTGTTTTTAACGGCAGGAAAGGCGTCCGCAATCGTCCTTGCAGAAGCGGCGTTCATACGAAAATTTACTTCCGAGCAAGAAGCGACGATTGATTTTCTGTTCCACGGAATGGCTTCCGTGCTGTTTGAACGGCTCATGACGGGAAAACCTTTGGAAAAGGCGAATCTGACGTTAAATATCGCGGAAGGTCTTTCAAGAGATATTGATTTTCTTTTCAAGGAAGAGGCGACGGCGGAACAGATCGTCTATAAGCTCCGAAGACTGTACTTTGAAAAAAGACGCGTTATCGACGCAAACTAGACGTAAAACCGTGCCTTTTGAAAGGCACGGTTTTATCAATCGTGAGAATTCAGATATGCTTCCCGAATCTCGCTCGGCATATCCGATACGGACAATGAAGACAGCTTATCCTCATTGCCGTTTTTCATAGCCTCGCCGTAATACCAACATTTGAATTTCAGCATATCGAGGACCTTATTCATCCTCTCGATTTCTGCTTCGACTTGCTTTTTCTGCGTTTCAAACAATTCCTTGCGCTTAGGATAGGTTGAACTCCCCTCGACGCACCATTGCATAAATTGTTTGATCTGTTTGATTTCGAGCCCCGATTTTTTCAGACATTCGATGACCCGAAGCGTCTCTATCTCTTTTTCTCCGAACTTGCGAATACCCGATACGCGTTCTATATTCGGAAACAGTCCCTCTTTATCGTAATAACGCAGCGTGGAAATCGGTAAACGGAACAGTTCGGAAACTTGACCTATCGTATACATAAAAATTCTCCTTTTCTTGAAAAATTCAGAAAAAACTCTTGACATAAAGTTAGGTTTAGGATTTATAATGATGATAGCAAAATAAACAAACAATGTCAAGGAGAAAAACAGAATGTCTAAAAAAGTATTGATCATCGGCACGAGTTTGAGAAAAAACAGCAATTCCGACGCGCTTGCGAACGCATTTTTGCAGGGCGCGGAAGACGGCGGAAATATCGTGGAGATGATTCGCCTTGCCGATAAAACGATCGGCTTTTGCAAAGGGTGTCTCGCCTGTCAAAAAACGCAAAAATGTGTGATCGGTGATGACGCAAACGCCATTGCGGAAAAAAATGCGCACAGCGGACGCGATCGTTTTTGCAACGCCGATTTATTACTATGAAATGTCGGGACAAATGAAAACCTTGCTCGATCGGGCAAATCCGCTGTACGCCTCCGACTATGCGTTCCGCGATATTTATCTTTTGACGACGGCGGCGGATACGGAGGAAGGCACGGACGCGAGAGCAATCGGCGGACTGGAAGGTTGGATCGAGTGTTTCCCGAAAGCAAAGCTTGCAGGCACGGTATTCGCAGGAGGAGTCAACGGCGTCGGTGAAATCAAAGGACACGACGCGTTGAAGAGAGCGTATGAAATGGGAAAGACTGTATAAAGCTTTTCATTCATTAAGAAAGACGCCGACAACGATGACCTTTCAAATCAAATAACGGGAGAATAAAACTATGCTGGGAAATTTTACTTACTCTAACCCGACCAAATTATATTTCGGGAAAAACGCACTCGATTTCTTACCCGAAGAACTGAAAAAATACGGTAAAAACGTGATGCTGTGCTATGGCGGCGGTTCGATCAAGAAAAACGGGATTTACGATCAGGTGATTTCGCTGTTACAAGCAGGCGGAAAGACGGTATTCGAGGACGGCGGCGTCATGCCGAATCCCACGATTGAAAAGCTTTACGAAGGCTGTAACATCGCAAGGGAAAACAAAGTCGATTTCATTCTTGCCGTAGGCGGCGGAAGCGTCTGCGATTATGCAAAAGCGGTTTCGGTTTCCGCTTACTGTTCGGACGACCCGTGGGGAAAATATTATCTTCGCATGGAAGACGTCGAGAACGAAATCATACCCGTCGGCTGCGTTCTGACCATGGTCGGCACGGGTTCTGAGATGAACAGCGGCGCGGTGATCACAAACCATGCGCAAAAGCTGAAAATCGGTCACGTATTCGGAGAAAACGTATTTCCGAAATTTGCCGTTTTGAATCCCGTTTTCACTTATACCTTGCCGCGCGATCAGATGGTTGCAGGCATCTACGACATTTTTAATCATATCTGCGAGCAATATTTTTCGGGCGAAGACGACAATACCTCGGATTATATCGCCGAAGGACTGATGAAATCTCTCGTTCATTCAAGTCGGATCGCCCTTCGGAATCCAACCGATTACGAGGCGAGAAGCAATATTATGTGGACGGCAACATGGGCGCTGAATACCTTGATCGCGAAAGGAAAATCGACCGATTGGATGGTGCATATGATCGGACAGTCGGTGGGTGCGTACACGAACGCCACGCACGGAATGACGCTGTCTGCCGTATCTATGGCTTACTACCGACATATTTGCCCCTACGGACTTTCTAAGTTCGTTCGCTTTGCAACGCACGTTTGGAACGTAGAAACGGCGAATAAAACGGACGAGCAGATTGCAACAGACGGACTTTCCGCAATGGAGCGTTGGATGCGTGAACTCGGGCTCGTCATGAATCTGAGCGCGCTCGGCGTTCATGAGGATATGCTCAACGGAATCGCGAGCGGAACGCTCATGATGAACGGCGGATATAAGACGTTGACGAAACGTGAAATACTCGATATTTTAAGAGAAAGTTTATAAACGATAGGACTTCTCATAAATACGAAAAAACCCGAGAAAATCTCGGGTTTTTCGACCGGCATCTTTTAAGACCGGAACACTTGGAGGCGCCACCCGGATTTGAACCGGGGGATGAAGGTTTTGCAGACCTTGGCCTTACCTCTTGGCTATAGCGCCATAAAAAAAACAGTGAGGATTTGTTTGGAGCGGGAAACGAGATTCGAACCCGCGACATTCACCTTGGCAAGGTGACGCTCTACCACTGAGCCATTCCCGCAAATTTATCCGCACTGTTTTTGTTGGTGGAAGTTATAGGGTTCGAACCTATGACCCTCTGCTTGTAGGGCAGATGCTCTCCCAGCTGAGCTAAACTTCCTCGCTCGCTTAACGCTCATATACTATACCAAATCCTTTCAAAAAAAGCAAGCGTTTTTTTAAACTTTTTTTATTTTTTTTGAAATTTTTTTTGAAAGAATTTTTTGCTTTTTTTCGGAAAAATACTTGACATTTTATACTATGCAATATATAGTATTATGCAATAAATAGTATGGACGGTATTTATGGACGCACAACTCAAAAAAGGACTTCTCGACGTTTGTGTGTTGAAGGTACTCGAACAGGGAGAGAGCTACGGATATAAAATCATCTCCGATCTCGAACAAGTGATTCCCGTTTCGGAATCCACGCTGTATCCCATTCTGAAACGGCTCGAAACGTCCGGGTACGTCGTTACGACGCCGAAAGAACACAACGGGAGACTGAGGAAATACTTCACGATTACACAGGCAGGCCGCAGGAAAATCAAAACTTTTCTGGAAGACTCGGAAGAATTTACGCGCATCATGCGATTTTTAACGGAGGAACTATGACAAAACAAACTTGGTTTATGGAACTGAGACGCATTCTTTCCATTCTCCCCTACGCAGAGAGCAAGAAAGCAGAAGAGTATTACAAGGAATTATACGAGGACAAAAAGGACGCAGGTCTTTCGGACAGCGAGATCCTGGAATCCTTCGGCACGCCCTATCAGGCGGCAAGCACGGTCATCGAAGAATACACGAGGGAAAACCCCTCTTTCGTTCCCCCTTCCTATAATCCGAATACGGGCTATGCGGAAAACAAAGTCGCTCCGACCAAAGGACAGAGCGATAACAAGGAGAACAACGATCTGCTTTGGATCGTGCTATGCGTCGTTTTCTTCTTCCCCGTGATGGGACTGTATATCGCTATGATTGCCGTTGCGTTCGGCTTATATGCGCTCATCGTGGCTCTCTTCGCCTGCGCGATCGGACTTCCCGTCGCCTTCATCGGCGCAATGCCCACGCCTGCGCACATATGCGCATGGATCGGCGTGGCGCTCATGTTGATCGGAATCGCCATTCCCCTTACCGTCGGCGTGAACTTCGTCGTCAAGTGGATGTTCAAGGGAACGGGAATGCTCATCAAAACGATCAAAAGGACTGTCACGGAGGGTTGACATGAAAAAATTCGGAAAATTGTTCATCGCGTCCGCCATTCTCTTCGGAATCGGCGTCGTGCTCACCGTCTTCGGTGCCGTCTTGGGCGCATTCAAACAGCATGAAACCATCTCGCAGGATTATCTTGTAGAAACTCCCTACGACGCAATCGAAATCGAAACGACGGCGTGCGAAGTCGTCATCGTTCAGGAACGGAGGGACACGACGCTCGTTTCCTACACAATTCCTTCGTCCGCGCAGGTATCCGTCTATACGAAAGACAATATTCTGCATATCGAACAGAACGAGCGTTTCTTCCCCTTTTATCAGACGAGACTCATTACCCTGACTATGCCCGAACGGGAAATTCCCGTCTCCGTCGAATCGGACGCGGCGGCAATTAAAATCAGAGACGGCGCACTGAGCGACTGCACGTTGGACACGAACGCAGGCGCAATTCATATCGAGAATTGCTCTTTCCGCTCTCTCAGCGTGGATACGGACGCGGGCGCAACCAACATTCAATCCGCGAACATTGAAAATCGGCTTCATATCGAATCGAACGCCGGAGCCGTCAAACTGAAAAACGTAACGGCAAACGCGATCGAGATAAGCACGAACGCAGGCGCGATCGAGGGGAAACAGATTGCGGCGGATACCGTAATCGCGAGCACAGACCTCGGCGCTATCGAACTGAATATCCTCGGCGTCAAAGCGGACTACACCATTCGCGCGGACGTCGGATTGGGAAGTCAGAACGTTTCCGATCAGACGGGAAGGACGGATAAGCTCCTCGAACTCAAAGCGGATCTAGGTTCCGTGAAGGTAACTTTCTCCGATTGAGGAAAAATCATTGCAAAAAACGTACCCCTATGTTATAATAGGGGTATGTTTCACGTTACGCTCAAAAAAGGCGAAGAAAAGAGAATCGTCGCAGGACACAGCTGGGTCTATGCGAACGAAGTCGCCGACGTCAAAAAAGAAGACACGGACAAAAACGGCGCTCTCGCAGCCGTCTATGCCCACGACGGGAGATTCATCGGCAAGGGCTATATCAACCATGCGTCGAAAATCCTCGTGAGAATTTTTATACGCGGCAAGGAAGAGGATTCGAAGGAACTCTACCTCGAACGCATTCGGAAAGCGAACGATTACCGCCGTTCCCTCGGCTATGAAAACGCCTATCGCATGGTATTCGCGGAGGCGGACGATCTGCCCGCGCTCATCATCGACCGCTACGACGACGTTTACGTCATGCAGTGTCTCTCCCTCGGCATCGAGAAACGCAAGTCGCTCATCGTGGAATGTCTCGTGGAGTTGTTTGCGCCGAGAGGCGTTTACGAGCGTTCGGACGTTGCCGTACGGGAAAAGGAAGGACTTCCCCTTGCGGAGGGCGTCTTGTACGGAGAAGTTCCCGAAGAAGTCGTCATCACGGAAAACGGACTTAAAATGTCCGTCGACGTTCGTCACGGTCAAAAGACGGGGTACTTCCTCGATCAAAAGGAAAACAGATACGCGGTGCGCCGTTACGCTAAGGGAAAAGACGTGCTCGACTGTTTCTGCAACAGCGGAGGATTTTCCCTCAATGCGTCTTTGACGGCAAATTCCGTCACCGCGGTGGATATTTCCGAAGTCGCGCTCCGAAACGTCCGAAGAAACGCCGAACTCAACGGGATCTCCAACCTGACGACGCAGTGCGGAGACGTATTCGAAGTGCTCCGAACCTATAAAAAAGAAGGAAAAAAATTCGGGCTCGTGATTCTCGACCCTCCCGCCTTTTGCAAAAGCGCGGCGGAAGTCAAGGACGCGTACCGCGGTTACAAGGACATCAACCTCATCGGCATGAAACTCGTCGAAGAGGGCGGATTTTTGGTAACCTGTTCCTGTTCCCACTATATGACCATGCCTCTCTTTGAAAAAATGCTCATCGAGGCGGCAAAAGAATCGGGCAGAAGAGTGAGGAGCGTCGAGGTCAAAGTGCAAGCGCCCGACCATCCTTCTTTGCTCTGTGCGGAAGAAACGCAATATTTGAAATTTTTTGTCCTTCAAGTACTATAAATGAGATTGACAGAAAAAGACAAACATGGTAAAATAGGAAAAAATTGATCATCAGAGAGGTATCTATTATGAATATCGCTTTCAAAGGCGTTACCGCAGAAGAAATGAACTTTAAGATGAATAGAATCCAGATGCAGCCCAACACGAGATTTGAGATTAAACCCTCTTTCGCTCGTCAAATTCAGCGCATTCAGGAAAACGAAAAGCTTCTTGTCGTTCATCTCAACCTGAAAATCGAATCCACCGAAGAGGCTCCCAAGCCCTTCAATATGTTCATCTCCCTCATGGGTATGTTCGAAGTAGAAGGCATGGAAACCGATGAAGATCAGAGAAGATTCGCCATCGAATCCACGAACATTCTCTATCCTTACCTTCGCGCTTGCGCCACCAACCTTACGGCAGACGCATTCGCAAACCCCCTCGTTCTTCCCGTCATCCCCGGCGGTATGATCTTCCCCGAAGACAGACAGCCTGCCGTCGATCCCAGCCAGAACTAAACGATACAAGCGACGGAATTCCGTCGCTTTTTCATTTCACCGTGTATTACCCTATTCTTCTTACCGTCTATATCGTCTGTCTTTCGATTTTATCTATCGTCGCGTTCGCCTCATATGCGTCGGACAAGTTCCGCGCAAAGAGCGGAGCCGTTCGGATTCAAGAAAAAACGTTGCTCGCGCTCGCCGTATTCGGCGGAGCCGTCGGAGCGTTTCTCGCAAGGCTGATCTTCCGTCACAAAACGAAAAAGCTCTCCTTTTCCATCGTCGTCGGTCTTTCGCTGACCGCACAGATCGGCGTTCTCGCCCTCATGCTGATTCTCCTATGAAAGAAAAAACCTCGATCAAACGCTCTCACGCGGTGAAGAGCAACGTTCAACTTGTTCTTTTGTGTCTTTTCGCAACGGTTGCAACCGCGCTGTTCTGGATTTCCCTTGCGCTTATGCCGATCCTGCAAATACCTCTCTTTTTGCTCCTATTCCTCCCCTCTGCTCTTTGCGTCGTCCTCTCCGCCGTTCTGTTTTTGAAATTCAGGCGTTAGAAAAGATTGCTTCGTATCGTAAATTCAAAACAGCATTACAATCTAATACTTGTTGCATTTTTCCGATTGACAATTATGTACACGAATGATATAATTAACAAAAAGGTGAAATTATATGTTTGACAATATCGGAAGAAAACTTAAAACATTTGCAAATATAGTTGGGCATGTGGGAATCATAGCTTGTCTGATTATAGGAATTTTTTTCCTTTATTTCAATACTACTATCGGATTTATCATTCTGATTTTAGGAACATTCGTTGTCTGGTTTTTTACAGCCGTCCTTTATGGCTTTGGCGAATTGATAGAAAATCAGTCAATCATTGCAAAAAATACAACCATATTGGCGAAATTCAAATTTCAAGAAAACAACACCGAATCAACTCAGTCCAAGAGTACGGAATGAAACTTTATAAAAGGTACAAGAATCTTCCTCTTATACCTTTTATTTTTTTTGGGTATTACCATGAAAGAAATAGCCTTATCTATCTTCTACCCTACGGATAATTCCGTATACTTTTTCGTAAATTTCTTTTACGATTGAATCGTCTTTGAGGGGAGCGGGATAACTCATGATGATCAAAGGGAGCGGTTCGCCACCGTGATAGGACGGTTGCTCATATGAGAACGCATTGCGGTGAAAACCGTGTTTCTCGTAAAAACGGACGCGTCGAATCTGATTTTGCTCGACGGGAAACTCCACTTCGAGGCAGACCTTGCCGTGCTTTTGACAGAGCAAATCGAGCGCCTGACCGCCGAATCCATTTCCTCGGCATTCCTCTCTGAGGGCAAAATGCTCCACGAAAAGCCCGTCCGAAAGCGTCCACACGCTGATAAAACCAACGCTTTCCCCCTCTTCGACGATATGATAGACGGTGAAATCCCGACGTTTCATTTCTTCCCGAAACGCTTCTCCGTCCCGTCTCTCTTCATAGATAAAACTTTGTTCCATGAGCGCATAGAGTTCTCTCCACTCGCATGCGCTTGCTTTTTTCAGTTCCATACCTCAAATATACCATAAACCGTCCCAAAACACAAGCCGATTGAAGTAAAAGGCTCGTGTTTTTTGCTTTCGACAAACGAAGTGTTTTTTCGACGCGATTCGACAAAATATCCCCGTATGACTTCATTGACTGCTCCACGGAAACGAAGTATAATAAAAGCACAACAAAAGTAACTCGTTGAAAAGCAAATCAAAAGGAGAAAAACCATGGAAAAAATCATTCTGAACGAGGCCGAACTTGCATATGAAATGGAGTTCGTTTTCAAAGACCTGCTCTGCGCAACCGTAGAGAAAAAGGAAAACCTCATCTGTCTCACGTTCGAGGACGGTTCCAAATTCAAAGTCGAGTTCACGAAAGCGTAAACGATACTACACGATAGTGTAGTAAATCGAAACGCGAACAAGCTATACTGATACTACATAAATATGAAGTATCGGGGGTTTGATCGTGAAATTAGCCGAGGCGATTGCCGCAAGAATCGAAGAACTCATGAACGAGAGGGAAATTACGCAATACCGTTTATCCATGTTGAGCGGCGTATCTCAATCCACCATCAGCGCGATTCGAAACAAAGTACACGATTCGCCCAACATCAAACCCATCTATGAAATCACGCAGGGACTTGAAATCGGCTTGGACGAATTTTTCAACAGTCCCCTGTTTACGAGAGAAAACATCGAAGATTAAAATTACGCCGTCTTTTTGCAAGACGGCGTAACGCTTATTCACGAAAATCCTCGAAGGTTACGTTCGTACAGTAATCGAACGCGCCTGCGCCGATGAGCGTGAGCGACTGAGGCAGATTGACAAATTCGAGATTCACGCAACAGCGGAAGGCATTCTCGCCGATGGTCGTGACGGTTTCCGGCAACACGACTCTCCTGATCGTAATATTCCCTGCGAATCCTTCGTCCGCGATTTTCGTTACGACGTAACCGTCGTGCGCCGCAGGAATGACGATCTCTTCCACATTTCCCGCAGTTCCGATTTCGACGGAGAGCGTGCCGTCGGGCAGGAGAGAATAGGAAAGTCCGTATGTATACGATTTGTCGGACAAGTTCCCCTGCGTCAGATCCCGAATCCATTCGGATTCCGTTCCCTTATAATCGGGGAACGCATCTATGTACAGTTCGTAGGCGGACTTTCCGTTTACGCCGTCCGCGCCGTCCTTTCCGTTGAGCCCGTCCTCGCCCATGATGAAACCGGCGTTGATCTGCTGTCCGTTTCCGAGCTGAATGATGAGCTCGCCCTTGTCGTTGACAGACGCGGAAGTCACTTTACTCCCCGTTGAGGAGATGGTCTCGCAGGCACACAGACAGAAGAACGCCTGTATGCTCACGATGAGGCAGTAGAGAATAATACAGATGTTTTTTTTCATAACTTGCTCCTCCTTACTGAGCAAGCGTATTGTATCAATTTCTTCATGCCAAAGAATAAAGGATTGTGACGGAAGGAAAGTCATCTTGTCATGTGCCTTTTATTTCAACCAAAGAAGCGCGAAAAAAGTCGAATGTTGCCCGCATTCGACTTTTCTTATCGTCCTTTCCGCAAAAGAGCCTGCCTCGTTACGCGAACGATTATTTAAGGAACATACCCTGCTTGCTCTCAACCACGGTATAGATGGCGACTTCTTCCCCCGTCTTTGCGTCGACGTAGACGAGATAGGACTTGTTTCCGCGCTTACCCTCGCACTCGTAGCAGAGCACTTCTTCTCCGCGCAGGGGAATGATGGCGAGATTCGTTGCCGTCACTTTCATTTTATCTCCCACTTCCTCGATGGCGCGAGCCTTGCTGATCGTCGGTTTTCCGATTTTTCTTGCGCGATGGCTCGCGTAGTAATCCGCGGCTTCCATGCCGATGACCTTTCCCTTCGTCTCGCACACCTTCACTTTAACGGTATCCGGATAGAGCAGAACGTCGTTTTGTTCCGCGACAAAGGTGAAGTCTACCGTCGTTCCGCTTTCGCTGACAAAAACGGATTCCACTTCGTCGATGCCGATGGATTCGAGGAAGTCCTCCGCGATCTCTTCGCATTTCTCGATATTGAAGTTCTTCGCCTCGCACTTTTCATAGGAATCGAAGAAAATGAGCTTACCGCCTTCCTTGGAGATTTGCGCAAAGATTTCTCTGCCCCTGGTGTCCGTCAAGGAATAGTTGTAGCACGCGATGGAGTCGGAGACAGCCTCGCCCGTCTGTTCCACCGTCTTGATGTTATAATCGGCGAAATACCGTCTGACAAGTTCTTCCCCTTCGCCCGTGGAGATTTTTTCGCCGAGGCTGACCGTCGCCTGTACGACTTCATTCTTCTTTTCGTCGAGAGAGGCAAAGAGCTGCGAGAATTTCCCGTCCCCGCCCTTCAACAGACACTTGAAATCCGCGTCCGTCATCTCGTTTGCAAGGACGTTCATCTTCGATTTTAGCGCAGACTGCTTTTCGTAGAGCGCGTCTATCTCCTGCGCCTGTTCTGCGGATAAGCCGTTTCCTCTGCCGAGCGAGGCGAGAATTTCCCCGGACAAATCCCTCGTGGAATTGATATAGCTCGTCATTGAGGCGCAATTTTGCACCGAAACGGGAAACCGCTCCAAAGCGCCTTCCGCAAGGGAACTCTGCACGTAGAGATCGGTTGCGAGCTGTCTCACCTCGGACGTTGAGTTCGCCACGCGTAGTTTCGATAAATCCGTCTCCATCTCGTCCATGAGCCCTACGAGCTCGTAGAAGGTGCTCCTGTACCCTGCGCCTGCAACAGAACGCTGTTTTGTCATTTCAATGGCTTCCGCCGTCACCACCGAACCTAAAACGAGCGTCGTCACGCCGAGCGTAATGGTCGCCGCAAGCCAACCGCCGTATCCGGGCGCATGGCGCTGCCTGCGCTCTTTGCGCGCCGCAAGGCGTGCCTCTTTCTTTTTAAGGCGGAGTTCTTTATTTTTCAGCGCGCGCTCTTTTGCTTCCGCTCTCCGCTTCTCTGCGAGGGCAATGCGTTCTTTTCTCTCGCGTTCCTTTCTCTTCATGCGCTGCGCTTTCGTCTCGTGACGGAGCATTTCCGCGCGCTTTTTTCTCTCTTCCCTGCGCTGAGCCGCCTTTTCAAGGCGTTCCGCCTTGCGTTTTGCCGCATTCTCCTTGCGCTGTTCTCTTAGCTCCATCGCTTTGGTCTTTCTCTCCTGTTTGACCGTTCCTTTCGTCTTGTTTACGTTCTTTTTTTCCGTATTTTCTACCTTTTCGGCTCCGCTCGATACTTTTTTCTCTTCCATAACTCCTCCTTAAATTGCAAAGACGTGCTTTCCGATGGTCGTAACCGTCTGCCTGCTGAAAATCCAGGAACTCGTCGACTTTGCAGGGTTGTAATAATAGAGACAGCCGTACGTCGGATCCCAACCGTTCATGGCGTCGCGCGCCGCGTTCATGGCGCTGTCGTCGGGTTCAAGATTGATCTGCCCGTCCGATACCGCCGTAAACGCTCCGCTCTGATAGATGACGCCGGCAACGGTGTTGGGGAACGAACTGCTCGCGACTCTGTTGAGTACGACCGCGCCGACTGCGACCTTTCCCGTATAGATTTCCCCTCTCGCCTCCGCATGAATGACCTTTGCGAGCAAATATAAATCCGTATTCGTATAATCGGAAGGTACGGAAGAACCCTTATTCTTCTCTTCGCGCTGTATCACGTTGTAAGAATCGTTCATTCCGAGCGCCTCGAACGTTTTAAGTCCGCAGACGCCATCCGCAGTCAACCCGTTCATTTTCTGAAACGCCTTGACCGCCGCCACCGTTCCCGCGCCGTAAACGCCGTCTACTGCGCCCGAATAATATCCCCATTCTTTGAGGCGACGCTGAACTTCTTTGACTTCGTCACCCCTTGCACCCTGTTTCAGCACCGCAACGGGTTGGACGAGCGCCGTCTCTTCCCGATAGGTATGCACGCTTTCGGCAACCGTTGCCGTAATTCCGCCGACAGCCAAGAGCGTTCCCGCCAAGACTACGGGCAATAATCCTTTTTTCATAATCATCCTCCTATGTACTTTTTGACAAGCCCGTAAAGATAGGATTTATAGTGTACCTTCTCCCCTGAAAAACACAGCGGCGGATAGACCACGCACCACCAGTTGTCCCCCTTCCCGTCTCCGAGCTCCACGATTACGGCGTCGTACTCCCCCGCTTCCAAGGTTACGCCATCGTACACTCGCGTGGGAAACGTTTCCCGTTTGAGAGACGCACGCGCCCCGTAGTCAAATCCGTTGAGGCGAAGCACGTCGTCCGAAAGGGCTGAAATCTCGCTAAGATGAGAACGAATACAGTTCATCGCCTCTTCTTTGGACGAAGAGCGTTCGATCATCGGCGTAAGATAGGCGACGATCATATCGCGCACTTCGTATTTGACCGTCTGATCGACGGTTTCGTTCGAGTTTGCCCGAATGTGGATGCGAAGGTACTCGCATTCCTCTCTGTCGGCACAAAAAGCCATCACGATTATTATGATTAAGAGCAAAAAAGTTATGCATATTTTTTTCATAACTTCTTTATTGACGGCAATGAAAGAATTGATACCGATTTTTATAAAATCAACGCGAACAATTTTAAAGCGCGCATCGAAACGATGCGCGCCCCTGAAATTCAAACTCTATTTTATTAAAAGATCGCTTTTTCAATCACACCGCCGCCGAGACAGTCGTCGCCCCGATAGAGCACCGCGTACTGCCCTTCCGTAACGGCGCGCTGTTTTTCGGCAAATTCGATGAGAAGTTTATCGCCCTGCCGTGTCACACGAACGTCCTGTTCTCCCTGACGGTATCTGAATTTTGCCTTGCATTCGAACGATTGCTCCGTCGGTTCCGAAGGGATCCAGTTCATTCCGCTCACTTCGCACGCCTTCGAAAAGAGAGGCGTTTCATCCCCGTGGGAGACGTAGAGGACGTTGTGTTCCATATCCTTTTTCAGCACGAACCATCTTCCGCTCTCTCCCTTTACTCCGCCGAGGTCGATCCCTCTGCGCTGACCGATGGTGTAATACATGAGCCCGATGTGCTCTCCGACCACCTTTCCGTCGAGCGTCCTGATTTCACCCGGCTGCGCGGGGAAATACGTCTTTAAGAACTGACGAAAATTGCGTTCGCCGATAAAGCAAATGCCCGTCGAATCCTTCTTCTTTGCCGTCGCAAGCCCCTGCTCTTCGGCGATGCGCCTCACTTCGCACTTCTCCAAATCTTGCAGAGGAAACAACACGCGATCGAGCTGTTCCTGCGTGAGCTGATTCAAAAAATACGTCTGATCCTTGCCCTGATCCTTCGCTTTTTTGAGATAATGCACGCCGTTCTCGTGAGATATGGCGCAATAATGCCCCGTCGCGACGTAATCCGCACCCAAACTCATTGCGTACTCTTTGAACGGACCGAACTTGATTTCCCGATTGCAGAGCACGTCGGGATTCGGCGTTCGCCCTGCCTTGTATTCTCTAAGGAAATAGGAGAACACTCTGTCCATATAGTCCTTCGAGAAATTTACGGAGTAATACGGAATATCGAGCGCGGAAGCGACGCGCCTGACGTCCGCATAATCCTCCTCCGAAGTACAGACGCCGTTCTGATCGTCCTCTTCCCAGTTGACCATGTAAAGCCCTATGACGTTGTAACCCTGTTCTTTCAGAAGGTAAGCGGCGACGGAGCTGTCCACCCCTCCGCTGAGACCAACCACGACTGTTTTTTTCTGCATATCCGACCGATCCGTTTTTTTGACATAATTATAGCAGAAAATTGCAAAAACACAAAGATTTTTTTTGCTATTTCCGAGAAAATATGCTATAATACCCTTACAAGTTTACGTTTGCACCCGTAGCTCAGTTGGATAGAGCAATAGCCTCCGACGCTATGTGCCGCAGGTTCGACTCCTGTCGGATGCACCAAATTCGTTTAGCCTGAATTTTTTCAAAAAATTCAGGCTTTTTTCGTCGGCGTGTTTTTCAATCACTTCCACCCTTCATCGCGTGAAAACGCGGCGAATCACATCGCCGCGCTTTTGATTTTTATCAACATTGTCCGAGCAGTCTCACGTAGAACTCGACCGTCTTTTCGACCGTCTCCATCGGAATGCGTTCGTCGTTTCCGTGAATGGTAGATCTCTCTTCCTTGGAGAGCGCCATCGCGGAGAAACGATACACGCACTCGGAAATCTCCCCGTAGTGACGAGAATCCGAGCAGGCAAGCATGAGGTAGGGAGAGACGATACAGTCCGTCCAAGTTGCGCCGATCGCCTCTTTGAGGCGGTTCCATTCGTCGGTATCCGTTCTCGACACGGAAGAGGGATTCGTTCCGTAAAGAACGTCGAGCTCCACGCTCTCGGGAACGTGTTTTCTAACGTATTCCACCGTACTTTCCACCGTCTCGCCCGACATGATTCGGATATTCGCAACCATGCGCGCGGAAGGGGGAATGACGTTGGGCGCTTTGCTCCCTTCCATCTGCGTAAATGCAACCGTCGTGCGAAGCAGAGCGTTGAGCTCTCCCCCGCTCTTACGGGAAATGAGGTCGAGCACGCCTTTGAAGAGCCACAAGTTGGCAAAAATCATACGGTAGAGGAAGGTCGACCGTCTGCCGAGCGTATCGAACATTTCAAGGGCAGGTTTTGAAAACCGCACGGGGAACGGGTGATTTTCGACCGAGCGGCACGCCTCGGACAGAACGCCGACCGCCGTATGCGGAGGAGGCGAGGACGCATGCCCTCCCTTTCCCGTCACGGAAAACGAGAGGTTGACCTGCCCCTTTTCGGCGATCCCGACGACCGCGCAGGGCGTATGCACGCCCGGAAACACGTTCCGAACGACCGCTCCTCCCTCGTCCACGACGAGTTCGGCGAAAATTCCTTGTTTCTTAAACCATGCGACGTTGTCGGGCGCGCCGTGTCCGTTGACCTCTTCATCGCCCGAAAACGCAAAATAGACGTCGTTTTTCGGAACAAATCCCCTTTCTATGAGCTGTTCCGCGGCGCAAAGAGCGCCGTTGAGCGTACCCTTGGTATCGAGCGTACCTCTGCCCCAAAGGACGCAATCTTCGACGATTCCTTCAAACGCAGGTTTCGACCAAAGGAACTCTTCGACGGGCACGACGTCGTAGTGCGCCATCATGATGCGGCACTTGGACGAATCCTCTCCCTTCCAGCGAAGAATGAGACTCCTGTCCCCCGGACGAACGAGCTCGCACGCACCGAACACTTTGGGAAAGAGATCGGGAAGAAGCGCGACGAATTTTTCAAATTCCCCTTCGTCCTCTTCCGCTTTGTCGTAAGAGGAAACCGTCTTGCACCGAATCATTTGCCGAAGCGCCTCCATAGCGCGTTCCCCGTCCACGGCAATCTCTTCGCGCGCTTCGTTCTCTTCCCGTTTCGGAACAAAACGGGCGGTACGGACGAGCACGACAAAAACGAGAACCAAGATACATGCGGCAAATGCGACGATCAGATAATCATACCAGTTCATACAGTCTCCTTAACTTTCTTTATCACCAAGCCAACCCTTTTTATACATCATTCTCGATGAAAAGATGGTGACGATCACGCCGACGGGAACCATGATTCCGACGAGGGAGTTGGGGGAATAATTCGGATTTCCGGCATTGAGGAACGAACTCACGATGAACACGATGAGCATGAGGACGCAGGGAAGAACGGAAATCTTCCAGTTTTTAGAAATATAGACGACCGCCATTGCGCCGAACAGCGCAGGGAGAATCTGATCGAACGCAGGTTTCAGAGCGGGATTTTCAAGAATGGGCGTAAGCGCGGCGATCGCGACGACGCCGATTACGATGATGAGCGTGGTGACGATGGAAGAAACCGCCGTAGAGATCGTGGAGATAACTTCCCCCTCTTCCGTACCCGACTTGACGTTCGCCTGTTCCATACAGTTGAGCGCGCATGGAACTTTCAAGTTGGACAGATTGCCCGTGACGAATCCGAGATACATTCCTCCGGCTCCGAGCATGGGCGAATAGGTAAACGTCTCGACGACGGAAACAGCCCAGTACATCGCGACGACGCCGATTCCCGCAAGGAAAATCTCGCCCTGCAACTTCGCCCCGTATAAAATCATGCAGACGAAAGGATAAGCGATGATAAAGAGAGCGGCGGCGATACTCCAAATTCTGCCGTAAAAATGCGTCTTTTCTTCGTAAGCGTTGAGTAAATTCTTTTTCATAATCTTCCTCCTTAGCAAAGCCACGCGCTGAACGGAATGGCGGAAATCATGCCGACGACCATCGAGACGGGCAGGGCATAGTCGTTGATCCACTTCCACTTCGTCACTTTGAGGAGCAGTCCGCAAAGCGCCATGGCAACGGCGGAAGTGAAGAATACGCAGACGGGAATAAATCCTTGCGCGCCGTCCGCCACGTCTCCGAAGACGTAACCGAGGAACGCGGAGATCATACCCATAAAGAGAGCGGTCATGAACAGCTCGCTCCATTTCGGATCTTTGTGTTTCATGGAAACCATGCCCGTCTGAATCTTCTTTCCGATGATGGAGGGAAGAAACATCGAAACGGTCATGCCGACCGTCATGACGAGCGCGATCGTCACGTAGGTATCGACGGAAGTGATCGCCTCGACGATGCCGGACGCGACCATCTCATAGCTCAGACTGCCGATGACGGAGAGGCGGAGCCAGGGTAGGGGCACGCCGAGTTTTTGAGACAGGGCGACGATTCCGACCAAAATGGCGATTGCAGGCGCAACGGTAAAGACTGCCGAACGCAGGATCGTCTTATTGAGCGTTTTCTTGTCCATGCCGATCTCCACGCCGTGTTTATACGAGCGTACGAGAAAGAACACGGATTGCGCCAGCACAAACAGAATGATTACGCCGACGATACCGTACAGTACGGGCGAATTGATATTAAATTCCATCGTAAAAAAACCTCGCTTTTTTCCTTATTATAAGTCTTTTTTTTCGTCCGCGCAATCATCCGTTTATTCATAATTCAAATACCTTCTATTTTTTCATTTTTCGTTGCGTATTCGTTCACTTTATGATATAATCGAACTTAGAACAAAGGAGGAAATATGGAATCCATAGATCACATCTTGCATTTCGTCACCAATCTCGGAAAAGAAATGCTCAAATGCGGATCAAACGTAGAGCGCGTTACGCTCAACACCGAGATGATCTGTTATGCCTATCGGTTGCAAAGCGTGAGCGTCCGCATTTCCAACGTACACATCACCGTCTGCGCGCGGAATGAATCGGGCATGTTCAGAACCGTTCAGGTTACCGTTCCTCCTTCAAATTTCAATCTGGAACGGCTCAGAAAGCTCAACGACCTCGCTATTTACGTAAAAAAGAAAACGCCCCGTCCGACGCACCTCGAACGCATCTTAAAGAGGGAACTCAAAGTAAAAACCGACTATCCGACGCCCGTCATTCTCGGCGGATACGTGCTCGCTATGGCGTCTCTGTGCCGTATTTTCGGCGGCGCATGGCAGGATATTTCGGTCGTCGTACTCAATACCGTCCTTTTGTTCTTGCTCTCCCTCGTATGGGCGAAAGCGCGGCTCAACCGAATCATCACGAACGTCGTGAACATGTTCCTGTGCGGCAGCCTCGCCTTTGCCTTTACCTACCTCGGATTTGCAAGGCATTTCAGCGTAATCATCATCACGAACGCATTTTTCCTCATTCCCGGAATTCAGATGGTCAACTCCGTGCGAAACATTCTCTGCGCAAACGAGATGAACGGAATCATCGAGCTGATCAAAGTCATTTTAGAAGTCGTGACCATCGTCGCAGGGCTTTGGCTCGCCTTCCTCTGTTTCGGGAAAGGCATCGCGGGCGAATTTGAAGATTCTATCGTCAACATGGGAGCAAGTCCCGGAGACGTCGAACTCGTCGTTCTCTCCCTGCTTGCCTCGCTCGGATTTGCCGTGGTGTTCCGCGTGAAGCCCTCGCATCTCCCCCTTGCCGCACTCGGAGGCGCGCTCACCCGTATCGTGTATCTCGTGCTCATGCACTTCCTGCCCTACCGCATCGTGTTTACCGCCCTCGCGGCGTTCTCTACGGCGCTGTATGCGGAACTGCTCGCCATCGCATACAAAACTCCCGCGACGATCTGGCTATACCCTTCCGTTATCCCTCTGATTCCGGGAGATCTCTTCTACTTCGCCATGGCAGGACTCATCGTGCAAAACAACGAACTCTTTTCAAAATACGCGCTTGAATGCGTCCTCGCACTCATCGGCATCAGCGTCGGATTCGTGCTTTGCTCCACGTTCGTGCATTACGTCAGAAAAATCAAATTCAGAAAGGCAAAGCGCGGCAAACAAACGAAAAACGCTTAAACGGAGGAAAAGATGACGCCTCGCATTTTCGGAATCGAGCACATACTGTATCTGACGGTCTATCTCGCCGTCGCAATCGGTTGTTTTATTTGGGTGATGCAAAAAAACAGATCGGAACAAGCGAGAACGCTCTTCCGCCAGATCGTCGCGCTCGTTTTGCTGTTTTGTATCGTATGGAACAGGATTTCCATCGTCATTCACTCCCATGCGGCAGGCTATGACGAAACGTATAACTGGTGGAGACTTCTTCCGGAAAGCTTTTGCGGACTGAACAGCCTCTTTTTCTCTATCCTGGCGCTCTGTTTCAAAGAGGATCACCCGTATTTGCATCATACCGCCTTCGTCGCCATCTACGGAGGAGCCCTCAATACCGTCTATCCCACCTATCTCGGTCAAGCGGATTCTTTCTTATATCCCGCGACCATTTCGGGAATGCTCCATCACAGCGTCTCACTGCTGCTTGCAATCTACCTGATTGCAACGGGATATATTCATCCCGGCATTCGGAAATTCCCCTATTTCTTCTTCGGCATGGCGGCATACGTCGCATGGGGAACGCTCCTGCTTGCATTGTTCCCCGACTTTGAGCATTACGATCCCATGTACCTCACGGCGCCCCTGCTTCCGAACACCTTCCTTACCTGGTACGTCGCAGGTCTGCTCGTCTTTATCGTCCACGCCGCCGTGCTCGCTTGCTTTTCCCTCTTCCATAAGAAGAAAAGCGCCCAACCGTAAAAACAATCAAAGAGAGAATACATATGAAAAAACAGAAACTGACTTTACAGGAAAAACTGGCAAAACGCAAATTCAAGATTCAAAATAAATTCCTCTACGGTATCTACAAATTCATCATGGTCGATCTGGTTTCCAAAAAATACCACATGCACTATCGGATCGTAGACGACATCAACGAGGAAAAGGGCGCGTGCGTCGTCATTTTCAACCACCTTTCACGCATCGACCATTCGTACGTTCTCGGCGCAACCTACCCAAAGCGCCACAATATGCTAGCGGCTTACAGTGAATTTTTCAGAAGCCACTTGGCGCTCGTCTTTCGGCTCAACCAGGTCATTCCCAAAAAACAATATTATAACGACGTTCAATCCATCAAGGGCATGACGTCCATTCTGAGACAGGGCGGTTGCGTGGCGTTTGCGCCCGAAGGACTTTGTTCCAACTACGGCTCGAACAAACCCATCGTTCCCGGCACGGGAAAAATGCTCAAACACTTCGGCGTACCCGTGTATTTCTGCAAGCTCGAAGGCGTCTATCTGCAAAATACGAAGGTTTGCCTCGACGAACGGTACGGAGAGACGTACTGCACGCTCACCAAGCTCTTCACGCCCGAAGATCTGAAAGCAAAGACGGGAGACGAAATCGACGATATCATCAACGAGAAGTTCCGCCACGACGACTACGCATGGCAGAAAGAAAAACGCATCAAGTGGAAAACGCACGGCAGGATTTGCGAACACCTAGAAGATTTCTGCTACAAATGCCCCACCTGCGGCACGGAATTCGAGATGGAAGGCAAGGGAGATAAAATCGTGTGCAAACACTGCGGTCACGGCGCGCGCATGAACGATTATTACGAGTTCTTGCCCTTCGAAGGGAGCGTCATTCCCGAAAGTCCCCTCGCATGGGTGGAACAAGAGCGAAAGGACATCATCGACGAAATTCGCGCCGACGAACATTATTCTTATTCCGAGCGCGTAAAGATCGGAAATCTGCCAAAATACCATACCGTCAGGAAAAAGGGAACGTCCGAACTTACGGGAGAAGGACTTCTTACCGTCGATCACAAGGGCATGCACTACGACGGCACGCGCTACGGCGAACCCTTCCGTTTCGACCTTTCCTATCGGGAACTTTACACCCTCATCACCGAGCAGGACGCGTCTTTTTTCAACCTCTACGTCAACGGGGAATACTTCGATATTTTTCCGCAGGAACGCCGCTCCGTCGGAAAGATTTATCTGCTCGTCGAGGAAATGCACCGTCTCCACGTCAACTTCTACAAGAATTTCAAGTGGTTCGACGATCTTTACGAAGGCAAACCCCTCGGCATCGACAATCTTACCAAATAGAACATTTCACAAACAAAAAAGCCGAAGTTTATTTCGGCTTTTTCTTTATCCTCAGTTTCCGTATTCGAGCATTCTGTCGAGAGACGCCTTTGCTTTCAGGCGGGTATCCTCGTCGAGAACGATTTCCTCCGCGTCGCCTTGCAGCGCGCGGTAAACGTCGGTCAGTCCCGTGAGTTTCATGTTATGGCAGACGCAATCTTTCGAGAGCGGATAGAAACGTTTGTCGGGACAAGCGTACGAAAGATGCTCTACGATGGAATTTTCCGTTCCTATGATGAATTCCTTTGCGTCCGACTTCTCGGCGTACGCCATGATCTCCGTGGTGCTGCCGATATAGTCCGCTTGCGCGGTAACTTTGGGATGACACTCGGGGTGAACGAGCAGTTTTGCCTCGGGGTGTGCCTTTCTCGCATTCTCCACGTCGGTCACGCTCATGCGAAGGTGGGTAGGACAGCCTCCGCGCATGAACGCAAAGGTCTTTTCGGGAACTTGTTTTGCCACCCAATCGCCGAGATTGCAGTCGGGAACAAACAAAATCTTGTCGGAAGGAATCGCTTTGCATACCTTCACGGCAGATGAGGAAGTAACGCATACGTCCGCGACCGTCTTCGTCTCAGCGGTGGTATTGACGTAAGCGACGACGGCGTAATCCGGATACGTCTCTTTGAGTTGCAACAGCGTCTCTTTGTCGATCATATCCGCCATGGGACAGCCTGCGTCCGCGGAGGAGAGGAATACTCTCTTTTCGGGATTGAGGATCTTTACCGTTTCCGCCATGAATTTAACGCCGCATAAAAGGACGTTTTTGTTGGAAACTTTCGTCGCCAGACGGGAGAGCGCGAAAGAATCCCCCGTATAATCCGCCACTTCTAAAATTTCCTGCGACTGATAAGCGTGCGCGAGGATACAGAAATCCTTTTCTTCTTTGAGTGCCTTGATCCGTTGTTGAAGTTCTGAAACTGTCATATTTTTCTCCGTTCCGTTACATTTGATGTTCTCTGATTGTGCCTGACTTGTACGCGACGATGAGTTCGTTCAGGTCTTGGATTCGTTCCTGCATTTCACGGCCTCTGTCCGTGTCCGCAACGCGCAGTCGACCGTTTGCGTGCGCGATGATTTCCACCGCAGAACGCATATCTTTTTCCGTGCGAATCGCCTCTTCCGTGGAGACGAACGGCTCGTGCGCGATGATTTTCAAAAGTCGGGAATCGGATACGAGGGTGTAGCCCGCAATTCCCGTGACCTTTTGATAGGGAGCGGAAAATCCTCCGTCGATGATGATGACTTTTCCGCCGAGATGGACGGGAGATTCTCCCTTCGTTCTCCTGACGGGCATATGTCCGTTGATGATGTGCCCCGTCTCGAAGTCAATGCCGAACTCCTCGAAGATATGACGGACGACCCTCTCGTCCTCGATGAGCGCATAGTACGGATTCTTGACTTCCGTCTTTACGGACGAATCGTCCAGAAAATACCGTTCGAACGTGGTCATCTTGTCTTTTCCGTAGAGGGGAGAGCGTTCGTTCGACCAGATAAAATACATCACATCGAGCCCGTATTCCTTCTCCTCTTTCTTCCTGGAATATCTCGCTTTTCTCGCCCAAAGTTCAAGCGTTTCGCAGAGCGCCTTGCCCGAAACGGTCTGACCGCCGATCGTCGCGCTCATGAACGAGCCGTCCCGATTGAGGGGAATACAGCCGTGATAGAGAAGATTTCCGTTATAGATTCGGAACATGCTTCCGCGCGCATAGAGGAAATCGGCGTGCCGTTGCAACTTCTCGTTGGAACGGAAGGCACTGTAAATTTTTTCGCACAGTTTTTTCTCCCCTTCGCTGAGCGCATAGGGATCGCTCGGATTGACGGTCGGGAAATAGGCGTCCGTCAGCGGATAAACCTTGCCCTCGATGGTCACCGTACCCTTTTCATAGTCGATTTTATCGAGAAACGCCCTCTTTTCCATCTCAAATTCGGGACGCCGTCTTGCAAGCTGTCCTTCGAGTTTGAGTTGAAGCACGGCGATCGCCTTGTGCATCTTTCTGAGGGTAGCATCTTCGTCCTCTTCCGATTTTTCCACGCCGAACCGTTCGCAAGGATCGTTTTTATATTCGGTCATGGCAAAAGTCATTAAAGGGATCAGGTTGATTCCGTACCCCTCTTCGAGGGTATCGAGATTGCCGTACTTGATAGAAAAACGAATGACGCTCGCCATACACAGTACGCTGCCGCACGCCGCGCCCATCCATTCGATGTCGTGATTTCCCCACTGAATATCGACCGAGTGATACGTTTCGAGCCTGTCCATGACGAGGTGCGGCTTTGCGCCCCTGTCGAAGATGTCGCCGAGAATATGCAATCTGTCGATGGCGAGGTGTTGAATGAGACGACAAAACACGATGATGAAGGATTTCGCGCTGTTCGTCTGAATGATGGCGTCGATGATGCCGTTGTAATACGCCTCTTTATCGGATACTTCGGCGCGCTCGGTCAACAGTTCCTCGATGATGTATTCGTAGTCCGGTTTGAGCGCGCGTTTGAGTTTGGTTCGGTTATATTTGAACGCCGTTCTTCTCGTCACGCGAATGAGGAGAAAGAGCGCCCTTCTGCACCATTCGTCGAACCTCGAAGAAGTTTCCTCGATGAGGTCGAGCTTTTCGTGCGGATAGTAAATGAGCGTCGCGAGCGTTCTCTTTTCGCTGTCGGAGAGTTCGTCTCCGAACTCGTCCTCTATTTTTTTTGCAATCGAGCCGGACGCGTTTCGCAAAACGTGCTGAAAGGAGGCGTACTCTCCGTGAATATCGGAGATGAAGTGCTCCGTTCCCTTGGGAAGGTTCAGAACCGACGAAAGATTGATGATCTCCGCCGCCGCCGCGTGTATGTTGGGGAACTGCAACGATAATTGACTCAAATATTTCTGATCGCTTTTCATGATTTTCCCTCTATCAACCTCTTTTCCTCCACGGTATCGCGCACGAGCTCATACGCGCTCTGCAACCGTTCGGGAACGTTATAATAGACGTAATCCTGCGTTTGATACCAGTAATAACCCGTCTTGATTCCGAGCTTGGCGGTCATGCCTTTTCCGTTATATCCTCCCGTCCAGCCCGAAACGACCGTCCAACAGTTCAATCCTCCCTCGCCGAGCGCAAGGGTTGCGTACGCGCTCGCTCTGTAATCGTAAATGCAGGAAAACAGGACGCAATCTCCGTATTCGGAACGATCGAATTCCGTGCCGATGACCTTCATTCCTTTCGCCGAGGCGATGGGTGCGACTTCGTCGACGGTATCTTCGGGAGCAAACACCACTTCCACCCCCTCTTCGTACCAGAGAGCGACGTCGTCCGCCGTTCCGTACCGAACGGATTTTTCGCCTATGCCCTGAGAAAAGCCCTGTTCATACTCGGAAGACGTTTCCGTCCTCACAAACCCGAACGAATCGTATTCCTGCGACGCGACCGCACCCGCGATATAACCGATCTGCGCTTTATCGTAGTCGATCACGAGGCAGTTTGAGGCGATATAGGAGGATACGCCGTCCAGAGCCTGCGGATAGAATCCGAGACAGGCGAAATGGATCCTGCCGAGAGAAAGATAGTAGGTCTGTTGTTCAAAAATCGCTTTCGCATAGACGGGATCGGCAAAGAAGAAATATTTCGGCTGTACGTTGGACGCTTCTCTGATCTCTCTTTGCAGCGTATCCCATTCTAAATCGGAGGGATAGCGGTATTGCACCGTCATGCCGTGCTCGTTTGCATAGTCGGTAACGCCGAGATACGTTTCCTTCGTCCTCTCGGACATTTCCGCACCCGTACCGAATACGACGATATCGTAGCGTTCTCCCACGGGTTTGTCGCACCCTGCCATACAGAGCAGGAGCAGAGACGCCATGGCGATAGTCAGTTTGCGTTTCATAAAATCTCCTTATCCGAGATTCTCTTTCCCGAACGATACGGGAAGGAGCTCGGCGAGCGTATAAGTGTGCTTTGCGAGCCGGATCGTAAAATCGTCCGCGCAAAATTCTCTCATGAATTGACGGCATACGCCGCAGGGAGGGCAATCTTCGTTCGGTTCTTCTCCCCTCTTTGCGCCTACGATGGCGATGGCGGAAAATTCCCGCTCGCCTGCGGAGACAGCCGCGGCGAACGCCGCGCGCTCGGCGCAGAGCGTGGGCGAATAAGCGGAGGATTCGACGTTTGCGCCGAGGTAGATTCTTCCGCTCTTTGCAAGGAGCGCGGCTCCCACCTGAAAGGAAGAGTATGGCGCGTAAGCGTTCTCTCTCGCTTTTTTTGCCTGTTCCAACAAATTCATCGAATGACTTCTCCTTGCAGAGGTTCCAACCCGAAATAATCGAGCACCGTCGCGGAAATATCCGCAAAGGTCTCCCTCGTTCCGTAATTTTTTCCCTTTCCGTCCAGCATCAGAAGGGGAATATATTCCCTCGAATGGTCGGTAGAAGGGGTACAGGGATCGCATCCGTGATCCGCCGTGATCATAAGCAGATCTCCCTCTTTCAACTTCGGAAGAAAGGTTCCAAGCCATGCGTCGAACTCGGAAATCGCGCTTGCATAGCCTGCCGCGTCGTTCCTGTGTCCGTATTTCATATCGAAATCGACGAGATTGACAAAGCACAGCCCGTCAAAATCCCGCTCCGCCACGAGCTCCGTTTTTCTCATGCCGTCGGCATTGTCTCTGTTCACGCCGAGACTCTCCGTCAGTCCCTTTGCGGCGAAGATGTCGGAAATCTTCCCCACGCCGATGGTCTGATACCCGTTTTCCCTGAGCTTATCGAGCATGGTATCGGGCGGACGGCGTGAAAAATCGTGTCTGTCCGCCGTTCGGATATAGGCTCCGTCTCTCTTGACGAACGGGCGCGCAATCACCCTGCCGACGGGGAGCAGCTCCCTCGCCGCCATACATGCGCGGTATAATTCGCGGGTCGGAATCACGTCCGCGTTTGCGGCGATCTGAAAAACGGAATCCGCTGAGGTGTATACGATCCACTTGCCCGTTCTCTCCTGCTCTTCTCCGTAGTCCTCGATGACCTTCGTACCCGAATAGGGAAGATTGCAGAGCACGCCTCTGCCCGTTCTTTTTTCAAATTCTTCCAATATATCGCTCGGAAATCCGTTCGGATAGGTCGGAAAGGGTTCGTTTAAGACGACCCCTGCGATCTCCCAATGCCCCGTCGTCGTATCTTTGCCCGCGCTCTTTTCCTTTAATCTGCAATAGGAAGCGATAGGATGCTCCACGCCTCCTTCGCACCCGTCGATGTTGAAGAGTCCGAGTTTTGTAAGGTTGGGCGCGTAAAATTCCTTTTGCTTTGCGACGGAGCGGAGCGTGTTGCTCCCCTCGTCTTTATATTGAGCCGCGTCGGGAAGTTCCCCGATCCCGAAACTGTCTAAAACGATGAGAAAAACGCGTTTCATAAATTTTTCGCGAGCTTTACGACGGCGCTCGTTCCGAGACGGGCGCAACCGAGCGCGAGATAGTCCTCCGCATCCTGCAAAGAACGGATTCCCCCTGCCGCCTTCATCTTTACGCCTTCGCCGATATAGTCGGAAAAGAGCCGAATGTCCTCTCTCGTCGCGCCTGCTTTGGAAAAGCCCGTGCTCGTTTTGATATAATCCGCCCTCGCCTCGGTCACGAGACGGCACATCGTGATTTTTTCTTCTTCCGTCAAAAGGCACGTTTCGATGATGACTTTCAGGATTTTCCCCTCGCATGCGGCACGCACCGCCTTGATCTCGTCCAGAACGTACGCTTCGTTGCCCTCTTTGAGCATTCCGATATTGATGACCATGTCGATCTCGTCCGCGCCGTTTTTGACCGCGTCGCGCGTTTCAAAGACTTTGCAAGCCGTGGTGTGGTTGCCGTTGGGAAATCCGATTACCGTACAGACGGCGAGCCTGTCTCCCACGTACTCCTTCGCCTGTCTGACAAAACAGGGGGGAATGCATACGCTCGCGGTATGATAGTTCATTCCCTCGTCGCAGAGCGCCTTGATTTCGTTCCATGTAGCCGTCTGCGAAAGAAGCGTATGATCCACTTTATTCAAAAGTTCGGATAAATCCATGCCGTTCTTCTCCTTATACTCTTATTATACATAATTTCAAGCGCGATTGCAAGGGGTGTCGTCATTTTTTTTGAATCGGAACGCATTTTCCGCTTCAATCCGAAAAATCGTTTTTTTCAATCTTCTTTTCCACGTCCGCACGGGCAAAAAATCCGTTGACAAATCCGACCTTTTGCATTAGAATAGAACAAATACTGATACCATATATAATGAATAATGATACGTTTCCTTTCCGAGCGGAAAGGAGATACGGAGGAAAACCATGAAATTATCGGGAGCAGATCTTCTCATCACCTGTTTGAAAGAACAGGGAGTCGATACCATTTTCGGCTATCCGGGAGGGGCAGTTTTGGACATTTACGACGCACTCTACCGCGACGGAACGATTAACCACGTTCTGACCGCGCACGAGCAGGGGGCGTCGCACGCCGCGGACGGCTATGCGAGAAAGACGGGCAAAGTGGGCGTTTGTTTTGCCACCAGCGGACCGGGCGCAACCAACCTCGTCACGGGAATCGCAACCGCATATATGGATTCTATCCCCCTCGTCGCCGTCACGGGCAACGTAGGGCTCAATTTCCTCGGAAGAGACTCCTTTCAGGAGGTAGATATTTGCGGCATCACCATGCCCATCACAAAGCATAACTTCATCGTAAAAGATATCTCCGAACTCGCGGAGGCGATCAGAGACGCGTTCTTCATCGCAAATTCGGGAAGAAAGGGTCCCGTCCTCATCGACATTCTCAAAAACGTACAGACGCAGACCATCGACTACGAACCTATCGAAAAGATGACCTACGTTCCCAAGCAGATCTCCGCGTCCAACGTCGAACAGATCGCGCGAGCTCTCAACAAAGCGGAGCGTCCCCTCATCATGGCGGGCGGCGGAATCATCGCCGCGGAGGCGGAAGAAGAGCTTCTCGCTTTCGCCAAAAAGATGGGTGCGCCCGTCGCGATGACCATGATGGGACTGGGATCGATCCCCTCTTCTGACGCTCTCTCCCTCGGCATGATCGGAATGCACGGCACGCACGCCTCCGCAAAGGCTTGCCTTACGGCGGACACCATCATTGCCGTCGGCACGCGTTTTTCCGACCGCGTTGCGCTCAACCGCGATAAATTCGCCGCAGGCAGAAAGGTCATTCAGATCGACATCGACGCCGCGGAAATCAATAAAAACGTCAGCGTGGACTACTCCCTGCTCGGCGACGTCAAGGTAGCCCTGCAAGAGCTGTTGCCCCTCATCGAGGTAAAAGACAGAACGCAATGGACGAACGGCTGTATCGAGAGAAAGAGAGACGACGTCGTGAAAGCCCCCATCGAGGCGTATAAGATCTTAAAAGCCGCAAGTAAAATTTTCCCCGTGGATACCCCCGTCGCGACGGACGTCGGGCAGCACCAGATGTGGACGGCTCAGTTCTATCCCATCGAGTTCCCCCGTCAGCTCGCAACCAGCGGCGGACTCGGAACGATGGGCTACGGCATGGGCGCGGCGATGGGCATGTGCTACGGCTCGGGAATGAAAAAGACCATTCTCGTCACGGGAGACGGCTCGTTCAATATGAACATGAACGAACTTTCCACCATGGTAACGCACAATCTTCCCATCGTCATTCTTCTCATGAACAATTCCGTACTCGGCATGGTTCGTCAGTGGCAGAAAATCTTCTATGAGAGAAGATTCTCGCAGACCACCCTTCAAAAGAAGACGGATTATGTGAAGTTCGCAGAAAGTTTCGGCGCTACGGGACTTACGATCGCCTCGGAAGAGGACATCGTTCCCGTTTTGAAACAGGCGCTCGCCGCGGAAGGTCCCGTACTCGTCGATTGCAAGATCAGTCCCGACGACAACGCCCTTCCCATGATCAAACCGGGTCAGACTTACGAAACCCAGATCGACACGATGGAGTAAAACTATGCAATATACGATCAGCGCACTTGTCACCAACAGAAGCGGTGTTCTTACCAAAATTTCGGGGCTCTTCTCCCGCAGAGGCTTTAACATCGAATCTCTATCCGTTTGCAATACGGAAGATCCCAACCTTTCCCGCATGACCATCGTCCTCAACGGAGACGATTACACCCTTGAACAGATGATTAAACAGATGGATAAGGTCATCGAGGTCAAAAAAATCATGCAGGCGGAGGAAAACGAGAGCATTTTCAGAGAATTGCTCCTCATCAAAGTATCCGCCGCGCCCGAAATTCGCAATCAAATCGTCGAGATCAAGGAAATCTACAAGGCAAAGGTCGTCGACCTCTCTCCCGAATCCATGATCCTCGAACTGACGGGCGAACCCAACAAGCTCGACGCATTTATCCGCGTCATTCAACCTTACGGCATTCTTGAAATGGCGAGAACGGGCGTTACCGCCCTTACTCGCGGAGAAAAATGCATCAAGGACGTCGCCAGCTACGAAGATATTATCATGTGAGGCATAACAATGGCTAATTTATTTTCCAACGGAACGGCGATGAGCTCGCAGCGTTCCCTTTTGAAAGCGCTCGGCTGGACGGACAGCGAGATGCAAAAACCCATCGTCGGAATCATCTGCGCGCAGAGCGAGATTATTCCCGGACACATGGAATTAAACAAAATCGCGCGCGCCGCCGCCGAAGGCGTCATCGCGGCAGGCGGTAAACCCGTCATCGTTCCGTCCATCGGCGTATGCGACGGAATCGCCATGGGACACGCGGGCATGAAGTATTCTCTCCCCTCCCGTGAAATCATTGCGGACAGCGCGGAAATTCTCTGCCGTGCGCACGCATTCGACGCCGCCGTGTATATCGGCAACTGCGATAAAATCATTCCCGGCATGCTCATGGCTGCCGCAAGAGTCAACATTCCGGCGATTTTCGTTTCGGGCGGCCCTATGCTTGCAGGACACGTTCACGGCAAAAAGACCTCCCTTTCCACCATGTTCGAGGAAGTCGGCGCATACAACGCAGGAAAAATCGACGCAAAGGAACTGCACGCCTTTGAATGCAACGCCTGTCCCACCTGCGGTTCCTGTTCGGGTATGTTCACCGCAAACAGCCTGAACTGTCTGACCGAAGCGCTCGGCATGGCGCTCCCCGGAAACGGAACCATTCCCGCCGTATACTCCGCGCGCCTTGCGCTCGCTAAAATGACGGGCGAAGCCGTCATGGAACTTTTGAGAAGAAACATCCGTCCTTTGGACATTCTCACGCCCAAGGCGTTCAAGAATGCGGAGACGGTCGATATGGCAATCGGCGCTTCGACGAACACCATACTTCACCTGTTGGCTCTCGCGCAGGAGGCTGGACTTTCCGAAGAGCAAATTTCCATCGACACGATGAACGAAATCTCCGTCCGCACACCCAACCTGTGCCGCCTCGCGCCCGCAGGAGAGCACTACATCGAGGAACTCAACGAAGCAGGCGGTATCTCCGCGGTTTTGAAAGAGCTTGAAGACGGCGGTCTCATCGATTCTTCCGTCCTGACCGTTGCAGGCAAGACCATGCACGAAGTCATTGCAGACGCGAAAAACATGAATCCCGAAATCATTCGTCCCCTCGACAATCCCTATTCTTCCTACGGCGGACTTGCCATTTTGAAAGGCAACCTCGCGCAAGAGGGCTGTGTGGTCAAAAAGAGCGCGGTCGATCCCAAGATGTACGTACATACGGGCAAGGCTCGCGTATTCAACTCCGAAGAGGATGCGATGGAAGCGATTTCCACCAACAAAATCAACAAGGGAGAAGTCGTCGTCATCCGCTACGAAGGCCCTAAGGGCGGACCCGGCATGCGCGAAATGCTCTCCCCCACCTCCGCCATCGTCGGCGCAGGGTTGGGCGCGGACGTTGCGCTCATCACCGACGGAAGATTTTCGGGAGCAACGAGAGGCGCGGCAATCGGGCACGTCTGTCCCGAGGCGGCGGCAGGAGGACTCATCGGGCTCGTCGAAGAGGGCGATCTGATTTCCATCGACATTCCGAACTGTAAACTCGAACTTCTCGTCTCCGACGAAGTGATCGAGGAGAGAAGAAAGAACTTCGTTCCCCTCGTCAAGGAAGTTGACGGCTATCTCAGAAGATACCGCGACGCGGTTTCCTCCGCGTCCAAGGGAGCAGTCAGAAAATAACCGCTCGGCGCGCATGGCGATTCCTTTCAGATTCGCCTGCGCTCGGACGCTCATATTTGAGATCAAAAAAAGGTTGCGTCCTGCCGACGCAACCTTTTCTTCCCTCTTTTTCACGATGCTCATCGCAGGCAAACGATCAAATTTGTTTTTGCTCGTCGCGCCGATGCGGAATAAACGAATCCGTCTTTGGGTATCATGAACAAAAAGAAGTTTCGCCATTCCCTCGGAGATCGTCCTCTTTGAAAAACGATGTGGTTTTTGCATTGTTACGGCAATCCGTTCGTTCTCATACGCAAACGGCGTTAGCTCGATTCTCGACGAGAGGAGCGAAAGGTTCTTGACAAATTCCGACAAGCGGAATATAATACATCAATAAGGAGGCATTATGGGAACCGTATCCATTGTTTTTTTGTTTCTCATCTATCTGCTGGTCACGGCGGCATTCTTTTCCGTCGCGCATCTGTACGGAAATTTTATCGCTACGCTCACGGGAGGCATGTTCTATTTTCACCTCGTGCTGTTATGCCTCGTCCTTCTGATCATCTGGGCGGGATGGATCTTTTTCACCGTAAAATATCTCCGCTATGCAACAAAAAAACACAATATGTTCAAAAAAGTGGATAAATACGGACTGAAAAGCACGTCCGCTTTCGGAATCGGAACGCTTGCCGTTCTCTCCATCGCCATGGCGCTTATCTACGTATTCATGCTCCTGAATAAAGAAAACCCTGTCGTGCGCGCAACGACGTTCGTCATCGTAATCTCCTACGCAGTGCTCAATTATATCGGCTATATTTGGATGTGGGGGAGATGTCAGACGTATCAGTGGTGTCCGAAATGCGGAAGGTTCTGGGGAAAGAGCTATTACGTCGCCGACGAAATCGGACGGGAAACGCATGAGTTTCGCTACAAGGAGAGAGAACGCGCCTCTACCGTGGAGAACGCGAAGGGCGAACTCGTCGCGTCCGTCTACAACGACGTGGAAAAGACGGGCTATAACGTGCGCTACTATTACCGTCTCCGCCATCATTGCAAGTACTGCGGCGACTGGGAAGAGCAAATCAACATCGATAAACCTACAATGTTCGACGGCGCATGGATCGAACCTTACGACTCGCACGACGTGACCGAACACATCAACGTGACGCTGACGGGAACGCAACCGCAAATGCCCGAATCCCCTGCCACGCCGATTCCCCCTGCGCAAAACCCCACGCGGCTGAACGGAGCCGTCACAGGCAACGCCCTGAACGACGTGGCGTTGCAACAGCTCTACGCCCCCGAGGACGACAACAAATAAGAGTTTTGCCCGAAGCAGTCTGCTTCGGGCTTAAAATTTATTCGAAATAAAAGAGTTCTTCGAACTTCTTGTCGAGCGCGATGCACAGAATGAGCGCAAGCTTTGCCGTAGGATTGAACTGTCCCGTCTCAATGGAAGTGATGGTATTTCTCGAAACCCCCACCAGCTCGGCAAGTTGAGATTGAGAATATCCCCTCTCCGTTCTCGCCTGTTTCAGATTATTTTTCAGTTTCAAATCGTTCATGCATTCACCCTTGAAACCACGTAAAAAACGATAAACGCGACGGCGAGCGCCCACTCGATGAGTCCGAAGAAAAGTTCGTGTTTCTTTTTGAGCAGGCAAAATTTTACAAACAGCGTCGTTCCCGTAATCGAAAGATACACGCCGAACGCGACGCACATGGTCGGTATATCGTCAAAGACGACTGAAAGCACGATAAAGAGAGCGCAGACGAGCCCTCCGACCGCAGAGCCGACGTTTGTCGCCCTGCCGAGTGCAAAATGCTCCCTTTCGTCCCCGTTTTTATTTTCTGCCCTGCTCTTTTCTAAAACCGTTTGCTTGTCCATATTGCTTCTCCTTGCCAAGTTTACTTTACATTATTGTAGCATTGCCAAGTTTTCTTGTCAAGCAATTTCAAAGAAAAAACGCGTTAAACGCGTTTTTAATTTAATCCGAGAGATTCCAGCCGCTTTTCCACGCCCGAATTCAAGTGGTAAATGCGGTAAATTTCGATTTCGGGATTTTCCATATCGAGAAGAGGTACGATTTGCAGTTTTCCCTCCTCGACGTACTTTTGCACGAGTTTTCTGGGCAGGAAGGAATATCCGAGCCCTGCGACGAGATAGGGAATGAGTTTCGTGGAGTTATCGATTTCAAGCTCGAAAGCGGCATGCTGAGGGAATAGTTCTCTGACGAACGAGCCGATTTCCTGCAAAGCGAAGTTACACATCAAAAATTTGAGGTCGGAGAACTGTTCGGTACGGATTCCTTCGGGATATTCGTTGGTTTGGGGAGACGTGACGAGCACGAGCTCATCGCGGTCGTACGCTTCGCAGACGTACCCTGCCTTATTGAATGACTGGAAGGAATATACGACGTCGAGGAGCTTATCCTGCAATCTCTGCAACATATCGCTCGCGTGTCCGAGTACGATTTCAAAAGAAACGCCGCCCTTTCTCAGGCAAGTCATGATCTTTTCTTCCCAGAAAGATTCATACACCGCGTTGGGAAGTCCGATACGGAGTTTATCCGAACGAACGACGTGCACCTCTTTGAGACACGCGTCTTCGAGTTCGAGGATTCTCTGCACGTAGTCGAGAAAAATCGCACCCTCGGGGGTCAAAGACAAATTTTTACTGTCGCGGAGAAAAAGTTTCTTTCCGATTTCCCGTTCAAGCTCGGCGATACGATTCGTGACCGTGGATTGTGCGATGAAAAGACGCTCCGCCGTCTGGGTGAAGTTTTTCAGTTTGGACAAAAGGACGAACGTCTTTAAGTTCTCGCTGTTCATGACATCCTCCATTAGTAAAAAAAATGATTGTAATTAGATATATTCAAATATCAAATTGTTGAATTATTGTACCACAAGTGATATAATATTGCAAGAATATTTTACAGGATTTTAGGAGTTTTTTATTTTATGGGAATGACTATGTCTCAAAAGATCCTCGCAGCCCACGCGCATCTCGATTCCGTGAAGGCAGGGCAACTCATCAACGCGGATCTTGACCTCGTACTTGCCAACGACATTACCGCCCCCGTCGCCATCAACGAAATGAAAAAGGCAGGCGGATGCGTTCTCTGTAAAGATAAAATCGCGCTCGTCATGGATCACTTTACGCCCAACAAAGACATCAAAGCGGCGGAGCAGGTAAAAAACACGAGAGCGTTTGCAAAGGAACAAGAAATCACCCACTTCTACGACGTGGGAAAAATGGGAATCGAACACGCCCTGCTCCCCGAGCAGGGACTTGTCTGTGCAGGCGACTGCGTCATCGGCGCGGACAGCCATACCTGTACCTACGGCGCGATCGGCGCGTTCTCCACGGGCGTCGGCTCCACCGACATGGCGGCAGGCATGATGACCCAACAGTGCTGGTTCAAAGTTCCGTCCGCAATCAAATTCGTCTTGAAAGGCGCGCTTGCCCCTTTCGTTACGGGTAAGGACGTTATTCTGCACATCATCGGGCTCATCGGTGTGGACGGCGCGCTGTATCGTTCCATGGAATTTGTCGGCGAAGGCGTAAAGGCGCTTTCCATCGACGACAGATTCACCATCTGCAACATGGCGATCGAGGCGGGAGCGAAAAACGGTATTTTCCCCGTTGACGAAATCACCCTCTCTTACCTTTCCGAGCACTGCAAAAAGACGCCCGTCGTCTATGAGGCGGACGAGGACGCCGAATACGAACGCACGATCGAAATCGATCTGAGCGCGCTCAAACCCACCGTCTCTTTCCCTCATCTTCCCGAAAATACCAAGACGCCCGAAGAATGGGACGACAGAGACATTCATCAGGTCGTCATCGGCTCTTGCACGAACGGAAGAATTTCGGATCTCCGTCAGGCGGCGGAAGTACTTGCAGACAGACAGGTTCATGAAAACGTGCGCTGCATCATCATTCCGGCTACGCAGGAGATCTATTTGCAGGCGATCAGAGAGGGGCTTGTGGAAACGTTCATCAAGGCAGGCGCTATCGTCTCCGCGCCCACTTGCGGCCCCTGCCTCGGCGGACACATGGGCATTTTGGCGGCAGGCGAGAGAGCCGTATCCACCACGAACAGAAACTTCGTCGGAAGAATGGGACATATTACTTCCGAAGTTTACCTTGCGTCCCCTTACGTTGCGGCGGCGTCCGCCGTCCTCGGTAAGATCGCTACCCCCGATATGCTTTAAGGAGAAATTATGTTTGTAAAAGGAAACGTTTTCAAATACGGAAACGACGTCGATACGGACGTCATCATTCCGGCAAGATACCTCAACACCTCTTCCGCAGAGGAGCTCGCTTCCCACTGCATGGAAGATATTGACGCAGAGTTCGTAAAGAACGTGCAAAAGGGCGATATCATGGTGGCGGAAGACAACTTCGGTTGCGGTTCTTCCAGAGAGCACGCTCCCCTCGCCATCAAGACGAGCGGAATCTCCCTCGTCATTGCAAACTCGTTCGCGAGAATCTTCTATCGGAATGCCATCAACATCGGACTTCCCATTCTCGAATGTCCCGAGGCGGTCAAATCCATCAAAAAGGGAGATATCGTCTCCTGCGAACTCTCGACGGGGCTCATCAAGAATGAAACGACGGGCGAAACCTTCCGTGCAGAGCCCTTCCCTCCCTTCATTCAAAAGATTATCGACGCAGGCGGACTCATTAAGTCCATTTCCAAACAATAAGGAGTTACCATGAATTACAACATCGCAGTGCTTGCAGGCGACGGCATCGGTCCCGAAATTACGGACGGAGCGATCAAAGTTCTGAAAAAAATCGGAGAAGCGTACGGACACACCTTCTCCTTTACCCATTACCTGATGGGCGGTTGCGCCATCGACGCATACGGTTGCCCCCTTCCCGAAGAGACGGTCAAGGGATGCCTTGCTTCCGATTCCGTTCTGCTCGGCGCGGTGGGAGGTCCGAAATGGGACGCTCTCCCCGGAAATCAAAGACCTGAAAAGGGACTTCTCGGCATCAGAAAGGCGCTCGGACTTTATTCCAACATTCGCCCTGCCAAGCTTTGGTCGTCCCTCGCCCACGCGTCTCCCTTAAAATACGAACTCGTCAAAGACGGCATAGAGATCATCATCGTGCGCGAACTCATCGGAGGTATCTACTTCGGCGAGCGCGGCGTAGATATGATCGACGGCGAACCCTCCGCTTGGGACACCGAGAGATACTCCGTACACGAAATCGAACGCATCACACGTATCGCATGCGAACTTGCCATGAAACGCACGAAAACCATCGTTTCCGTCGATAAGGCGAACGTACTCGAATCTTCTCGTCTTTGGAGAAAGACCGTACACGAGTATGCGGCAAAGAACTACCCCGAAATCACGGTAAAAGACGTACTTGTAGACAACATGGCGATGCAGATCGTCAAAAATCCCGCACAGTTTGACGTAGTCGTGACTTCCAACATCTTCGGAGACATTCTTTCCGACGAAGCGGCTCAGGTCACGGGCTCCATCGGCATGCTCGCGTCCTCTTCCCTCGGCGACACCTCGCTCGGTCTGTATGAACCCATTCACGGCTCCGCGCCGGACATTGCAGGGCAGGATCTCGCCAACCCCATCGCGACTATTCTCGCGGCAGGCATGATGCTCCGCGACTCGTTCGGGCTCGTCAAGGAGAACGAGGCGATCGAGAAAGCCATTCAATCCGTACTCGACGAAGGGTATCGCACCGCGGATATTTACTCCGAAGGCATGATCAAAATCGGCGGCAAAGAGATGGCTGACAGAATCGCAAACGCCATTCGTTAAATAACGGTCCGACGTACGTCGGACTTCTTTTTGAGACCCATGAGAATTGTCATTAAAATCGGAACTTCAACCCTTGCATACAAGACGGGCAGGCTCAACATCAACCTGATGGAATCCCTCTGTAAGACGATCAGCGATTTGAAAAACGCAGGACACGAGATCATTCTCGTCTCTTCAGGCGCGATCGGCATGGGCGTGGGGAAGCTTTCGCTCGCCGAACGCCCCAAAGACATGCCCACCAAACAGGCGGCGGCAGCCGTCGGACAATGCGAACTCATGTACCGCTACGACAGACTGTTTTCCGAATACAACCACACCGTGGCGCAGATCCTCATCACTGGCGAGGACGTGGAGAACGAAGAGAGGCATCGCAGATTCCGCGACACCGTATTCCGCCTTTTGGAACTTGGCGCGCTCCCCGTCATCAATGAAAACGATACCGTCTCCACGGCGGAGATCGCAGTCGGCGACAATGACACGCTCTCGGCAATCGTCGCGACAAGCGTAAACGCCGACCTTCTCATTCTCCTTTCCGACATCGACGGACTGTACTCCGCCGATCCCCGAAAGGACAAAAACGCGACGCTTATCCCCACCGTAGACAAACTGACGGACGAAATCATGACGCTTGCGGGCGGAGCAGGCTCTTCTCTCGGCACGGGAGGCATGGCGACGAAACTCCGCGCGGCGAAAATTTGCACCGGACGCGGAATCCCCATGGTGATCGCAAACGGCAGTCGCCCCGAACGTCTCTATGACGTCGTCGCAGGAAAATCCGTAGGAACGAGGTTTAACGCATGACCACACAGCAAATTCTCGAACGAGCAAAGCAGGCGAAACGCTCTTTGCTCCTCTCTACCAAACAGAAAAACGACGCGCTTCTCGCCATGGCGGATTCTCTCCTTCGCTATGAAGAAGAGATCTTACGGGCGAACGCAGAGGACGTAGCGGCGGCGAGGGAGACGATCTCCCCCGTCATGATCGACCGCCTCGCCCTTTCTCACGACCGCCTCGTCGGCATGGCGGACGGAATCCGTCACGTCGTTACCCTTGACGATCCCGTCGGGGAGATCTTGGGAGACTATACGCGCAAAGACGGACTTAATATCAGGAAGATCGCCGTTCCCATGGGCGTCGTCGCCATCATCTACGAAAGCCGCCCCAACGTCACTTCCGACGCCGCCGCTCTCGCTTTGAAAAGCGGAAACGTATGCGTTCTCCGCACGGGAAAAGAGGCGCACCGCTCCGCGTCCGCCATCGTTGCCGCGATGCGCGAAGGACTTCGCGCCGCAAACGTGGACGAAAACGCATTGAATCTCATCGAGGACACCTCTCGAGAAAGCGCAAACGCGCTCATGACGGCAGTCGGTTACGTCGATTTGCTCATTCCGCGCGGCGGGAAAGGGCTTATCGAGGCTTGCGTAAAGAATGCGAAAGTCCCCTGCATTCAAACGGGTACGGGAATCTGCCACGCCTTCATCGACGAGACGGCGGATCAAGACAAGGCGCTCTCTATCGTGGAAAACGGAAAGACGAGCCGTCCTTCCGTATGCAACGCGATGGAAGTTTGCCTCGTCCACGAAAAAATCGCCCCTCTGTTTTTGCCGAAACTTTGGGAGCGCCTGCAAAAAAAGAACGTGATTTTCTACGCCGACGAAAAGGCGTTCGCCCTGTTGCAAGGCAGAGAGAATTGCTTCCTTGCCGGGGAAAACGATTTCGACACCGAATTTTTGGATTATAAACTCGCCGTCAAAGTAGTCTCTTCCGTAGACGAGGCAATCGCGCACATCGCAAAGCATTCCACGGGACACAGCGAATGTATCGTGACGCAAGATAAGGAAAACGCATCGCGCTTTACTTCTCTTGTAGACAGCGCCGCCGTGTACGTCAACGCGTCCACGCGCTTTACGGACGGAGGTGAGTTCGGTCTCGGCTGCGAAATGGGCATTTCCACGCAAAAGCTCCACGCGCGCGGCCCGATGGGGCTCAGAGAGCTGACGACCTACAAGTACGTCATCGTCGGAGACGGTCATATCCGTTAATACTTCCTTTTCCGTCTATCCTTTTCTCCATAGAAAGAGATAATCTGCTTTCCCTTTGAAAGCAGATTATCTCTTTTTCCTATAAAGAAAACGGTTTTTCAACCGTCTTTTTTCGCGACGGGACGCGCTCCGAAAAGAGCCGTTCCGATTCGAATCATATTGCTTCCGTGCTCTACGCACAGTTTCCAGTCTCCGCTCATGCCCATGGAGAGATACTCCGCGCTACCGTTCTCCTCGCGATAAGCGTCGTAAAGGGAGCGCATCTTTTCGACGAGAGAAGAAAGATACCCTTCGTCGTCGGAAATGGGGAGCATTGCCATGAATCCTTTCACGTTGAGCCCTGCGCGCGCGTGAATTTCCCTCGCACGCTCCAAAGCCTCGCCGTATTCGAATCCGCCCTTGCTCTCTTCACAGCCGATGTTGACCTGAACCAACACGTTCGTGACTACGCCTGCACGGACGGAACGTTTATCGAGCTCTTCTACGAGCTCCATTCTGTCGAGCGACTGAATGAGATCCGTCTTTCCGATGAGATATTTCACTTTATTCGTCTGCAAGTGCCCGATGAACTGACGGGAAGCGCCGCGAATGGAATCAAATTTTTCCTTGAATTCCTGCACGTGGTTATCCCCGATCGCCTCGATTCCTGCGTCGATCGCCTCTTGAATCTCCTCTACCGTGCGGAACTTGACTGCGGCAACCAGCGTTACCTTTTCTCCGTATTTGTTCTGCGGAACGGAAGAGAGAACCTCTTTCACCCTATTTGTAATTTCCGACATATTCCTCTCCTAATTCAGCACAAACGCGATGGCGGTGAGGTCGTCGTTCACCGTCTCGCAAAATTCGTACAGCTCCGCTTTGAGCCTGTCAATGAACGATTGCGCCGTGTGCGTGCGCATGAGCACGGACTCCACCCGTTCGATTCCGAATTGTTCGCCGTATTTGTTTTTGCTCTCCACGATACCGTCCGTCAACAGTACGAGCATATCTCCCGACGCGTAGTACATGACGTTATCGCGGTAGTCGAATTCCATCCAGTTCGAGATAGGCGCGGACGGATAGGCGATCTCGTTGATTTTGAACCCGTTCTTTAACAGAATGGGAACGACGTGTCCCGCCGCGGAATAGGTGATCGTGCGGTTTACAGGGTCGATGCGCACCGCCTCCGCCGTGATATACGAACGTTCGTCCATGTTGAGCTCGGAAAACTTCGCGTTGAGTTTTTGCAGCGCCTTGGCAGGAGACGGCTCGCTCTTATCCCAACCGGCTTTGACGAATCCCGACAATAGTCCTGCCGAAATGCCCTTGCCCGAAACGTCCGCGACGAGTCCGACCGTATCTCCGCCGATTTCATAAATATCGGGAAGGTCTCCCCCGATTTCCCTGCAAGGATGATAGAGATACGCATAGGACAGTTCGCCCACGCCGCTTCCCGAGGGCAAAAGCCGCCGCTGAATGGACTGCGCGCTTTTGAGTTCCCGTGCGATTTCCGTCTGATAACTGTCGTCTAAAATGCCGAGGGCATACTTTCCCAGCTTTCTCACCTTGATTTGCAGGGCGAGGTGCGCCGTACCGTTTTCATCCTCGACGGGCATGACGAGCTTATGAAAATCCTCTTTTCCGCGTTCGAGCGTCTCCTTGAACGCGAGCTTAAAAGGGCATACCTCGCATTCCTTGCCGTTTCCGCATTTTTCGCTCAGCGTGCAACGGAGCACGTCGTGCAAACTGCCCTCGATTTTTCCGTCCTTAAAATGTTGACGGAAAGACGCGTTCGTATAGCGGACGCGGTACTTTTTATCCAACACGACGACGCCCGTCGGTATGAAATTGAGAATGGCTTTATACAAATGAAACATGATTCAGTTGCGATAGATATTGATTCCGTTTTTTTGAATAGACGCCTGAAAGGGAATCCCTCCGTACAGTTCCCCGTCGTACTGAATGATAAAGCACTGGTCGGGAACGATATTCACCTCTTCCACGAGCATATGCGTGGTTGCGGGGAGTTCAAGCACTTTTCCTCTGACGAGCGCAAGCATAGCAAGGAGTTTTTTGAATCCTTTCAGATAATCCACGATGACGAGATCGAGTTGATTGTCGTCGACTTTTGCGTCGGGACAGATCTTCATTCCGCCGCCGAACATTCCGCCGTTACAGAGTACGGCGAGAAACGCATGATAGCGCTTCGTCTCTCCGTTCACCGTGCATTCAAATTCATTGCCCTTGAAATGCCTGATCGAATCGAGCAGACACTTCCAGTAACGCACTTTACCCAAAAGCTTGCTCGCTTTACAACGCTGCAATACGTCCACGTCGATTCCCGTGCCGACGGAATTGAGGCTTCGCACGCCTCCGCATACGATATAATCGCAGGGCTTGGGCTCGGTATGTAAAATGAGATCCATGGCTTTGTTGATATTCAAGGGAATGCCTGCAAACGTAGAAAAATCGTTTGCCGTACCGGCAGGAAGCAGTCCGAGCCGAACGAGAGAAGGATCTGAAAGACCGTTGAGCACCTCGTTGAACGTGCCGTCGCCGCCAAAGGCAACGATGTCTCTTTCTCCGCTTTGCGTCAGTTCCCTCGCAATCTGCGTGGCGTGTCCCGGATATTCCGTGTAGTGAACGATATAGTCTTTGTTGTTCTCGCGAAAGATCGCTTCCGCCTTTTTGAGTTTCTTTTTTGATCTACCCGTACACGCATTGGGATTGACAATCACATGGTACATAATCGCCCTCTTTGGTTTTTCTTAAAAACATTATACACCATCCGCAATCAATTTGCAATTTATTTTTTTCTCTGCTATAATAATATCATGAAATTTTCAAAAAGGAGCATCGCATGCAACTGACGCCTATACCCTTTGAGCCGCCTTACAGCGAACAGGATTTTACTTTTTCCGAAAAAAAAGTACAGGGAGCGACCATCGGAAAAAAGGACGACGCGCTCTTTATCGTCTCGCAATCGCGCTATAAACTCGAATGCGATCAAAAACACCTCGTCTATATCGCGGAGGGAAACGGACATTTCAAGTGGAAACGGGGAGAAAAGGACTTTCACCGGGGAGAAGGGTTTCTTTTGGAGAAGATCGGGGAATACGAACTGAACGGCAGAGGAAAATACCTGATTATTTTTGAAAAATAAGGGCGTTTTCGATTGACTGGAAGAGAAAAAACCTTTATAATACCTTATGCAGAAAAATCTGCAACGACCTTGCATACCCCCGTGGTATGCCATTTAGTCCGGGAGGTGAAAATCTATGAAGTATGAAATGCTTTACGTCCTCGATCCCGCAATGTCCGATGAGGCAAGGGAAGCGGAAATCGCAAAGTATGAGAACACGGTAAAGGCCATGAACGGCACCGTAGTTTCCATCGACAAGTGGGGCGTGAAAAAACTTGCTTATCCCATCCGCTACAAGAACGACGGTTTCTTCGTATTGATGGCATTTGAGTCCGAAGGTGCGGTTTGCGCTGAACTTACGAGACTTGCAGGCATTTCTTCTGACGTGATGAGAGTCATGATCACGAAGGCGTAACAGGTAACAGAATGAACAGAGTTTTTTTGATTGGAAATTTAACGAGAGATCCGGAGCTTGCCGAAACGAATAGCGGTGTTTCCGTCTGTCATTTCGCGATTGCGGTCAACAGAGGATTTGCCTCTGCCGACGGTGAAAGACAGACCGATTTCTTCAACGTAACCGCATGGCGCGGTACCGCCGAGAACGTCGCGAAATTCTGCAAAAAGGGCAGCAAAGTCGCTGTTTCGGGTTCTATTCAGATTCGTCAGTACGACGACAATCAGGGCAATAAGAGAACTGCGGTTGACGTCATCGCGCAGGAAGTTGAATTTTTGAACAGAGTCGGAGGCAACGGCGACTACGAAGCGCCCGTATCGTCCGCACCTGCGCCTGCAAGGGGCAAAAAACCCGTTCTCGAAGCGTATAACGACGATGACGATATGCCTTTCTAATCAAACAGGTATTTAAGGAGAAAGAAAATGGAAGAAAAAACCGTTAAAAAGAGTTTTAAGAAGGTTCCCCGTAAAAAGGTTTGCCAGTTCTGCCAGGATAAAGTAGCCGCAATCGACTACAAAGACGTCAAGCTCAAGAAATTCATCACCGAAGGAGGAAAGATCCTTCCCCGTAGAATGAGCGGAACTTGCGCAAAGCATCAGAGAGAACTCACCGTTGCAATCAAGCGCGCTCGTCAGGCAGCTCTGCTTCCTTTCAAAGGTGAATAAGAAAAAAGAAAAGACTGCGTTTGCAGTCTTTTTTCATGCGAAAAAAAGGATTGATTCCACGGGCAGGAATCTTTTTTTTCAGTTTACCGTTTCTTTCATGGAAAGAATATCTTTTCGGCACGTCCTTTTGAGCATAACGAGCGCAACGGCGGCTGTGAGAAACTCGGCGACGGGAAAGGAGATCCAAACGTACAACTCCGGTCGATTCGTCAGCGTAAACAGATAGACGAGCGGAAACACAAACGCGACGAGGCGCAAAAATGCGAGGACGAGCGGTTGCACGGAGTGACGCAACGCCTGAAAACCCCCCTGCGCGCCTACGCTCAGTCCCATGAACGCATATCCGATTGCGCCGATTCTGATCGCATACACGACGCTTTGCATGACGTTCTCGTTTGCCTCCCCTCCCGCGAGGGCAAACAGGGCGGCAAGCGGCTCTGCAAAAAACTCGAATACGATTGTAATGAAAAGCGCCACGGTCAAAGACATGACCATTCCTTGTTTTACACAGTCCTCGGAGCGACGCCGATCCCGCATGCCGTAGTTGAAAGAAAGAACGGTGATGACGGTATTCGAAACGCCAAACAAAGCGAACAAGGAGAACTGCATAATTTTATAATAGATTCCGAAGCTTCCCTGCAACAAGGGCGCGTTTTCATCCGTTCCGAGAATGAGATTCGTTCCAAGCATCATCACGGACAGAAGTCCCTGCATGATCGCCGCAGACCAACCGATGGCATAGATTTCCCCGATGAGTTTACCGTTCGGTTTCATGCTCGCAACTGTATTTTTGATTTCACGGTTGGTAAAATAATGGAACGCCATGGCAACGAGCAGGGACAAAATCTGTCCGATAACGGTCGCCCACGCCGCGCCCGCAACCCCCATTTTGCAAGGGTAAATGAACACATAGTCCAGTATGACGTTTGCGGCGGCGCCTGCAATCTGAGAAATTGCAGAATATGCCGTCTTGCCCGTCGCCTGTAAAAACCGTTCGAAAATGGTGAATCCGATTCCGCCGAAGGAGCAACAACAGATGGAAAGATACTGCGTTCCCATTTCGATTACCTCGGCGTCTCCGTTTGCCTGAAAGGAAATAAACCCTCTCGCACCGAACGATCCGAACAGCAGGAATACGGCGTAGATACATACGCCCAGAAAAATTCCGTTGCCTACGGTGTCGCTCGCTTTTTTTCGGTTCCCCTCTCCGAGCGAACGCGAAAGCACGGCGTTGATACCGACGCCCGTGCCTACGCCGATCGCGATGATCAACAGCTGAATAGGAAACGCATAGGTCAAAGCCAGATTGCCGTTGAATCCGCTCTCCCCCATATTAATGACGAACGCCGTATCGACGATGTTATAGACCGCCTGCAATACCATGGACAAAATCATGGATAACCCGAGACTCCAAAGGAGACTTGCAATCGGTTTCGTTGCAAGTTTGTTTGTTTCTTTTTGCATTGTTTACCTCTCAAAATAAAAAAATAAGCCCGAACAAGTCGGACTTACGCATCAATGCTACGCACTTGGAACTAGTATATCAGTTTTTTCAAAAAAAGTCAAACTACAAATCCGATTTTTTTACAGCACTGCGACGAGAAAATCAAGTCTCTTCGTCAGCCAGGCATGAAGAAATTCGTACTGACCATATAACGTTTTATAGGAAAGCACTTCCTTGGTCTCCATAAAATTGAGCCAGAAATTCGGATCTTCCCTAAACATATCCCAGCGCAGGTTATTCTTCTCGATTTCTTCACGATAGACGCGATAAATCCCGTTCGGATTGTCGGGATCGACGAGACGCAACGTCTCGCGGAGCCTCGGCTCTACCTCGACGATACGCTCGTGCACGCGCATTCTGAACTCCTCACGGTTCATGAGCTGACAGTACCACCAACTATACGATCTCACGTACAATCCCTCGTCGGCAGGACACGTTTCCTCATTGCCCATGGCATAGTTCATATGTCCTCCGGCAAGGTCGTAATCCCAGACAGGCCCCGAATACAGTTTTCCTCCCTCTTTTTTATACAGGAAGAAACTGAATGCACCGGAATCGAGATTTCCCATCCACTCATTGATGATATAAGTATCCACGAAGGAATCTACGTCGATCGCCTCGCAGACGGAGTTCCACGTTCCGTACAGCACGCGCAGGCAACACGAATAGATATACGTTTCGATATAGGAAAGAAAGGGAGCGAGCTCTTCATCCGTAGCCGATTCGGGAGATTTGAGCTCGTAACACAGATCGTACAGCTCGAAGAACGGCGCGTTCGGATCCGTCTCCTTGATTCGGTTGTTGATTTCAAGGAGATACCCCGTATCCACGTCGGACGTGTCTTTACCGATCTCCACGCGTCCCTCTCCCACGTCGATCTTATCGCAGAGAAGATACACTCCCTCGTAACTTCCGTTGATCCGGACCTCTACAAACTCGTGCATGGTCGTGTACTCGATATAATCGAGCGTTTCGGACAGCTCATACGCAAAGAAATTTCGAGCCATGGTTCGGTCGAACTGGTTTGCGATGAGCGTATAGCTTTTACACTCCTTTGCGCCGAGCAGGGAAATTTTCTGGTCGAACTTCAATCGGTAGGATTTCTTTTCGGCGAAATAATAAGAGGTGAAACCGCGACACTTGATCTTCGCCGCTCTTTCGTCAAAGGTATGGGTGAATCTTCCGTCCAGCGATACGATGCAGGAGAGATATTCCTCTTTGGACGTGACGGCTTTTGCTTCTTCCGTGTAGATATGCACGATCGGCAACACCACGTCGCAGGAAAAGAGCTGACGGAGCGTACTGTCCTGCGTAGCGCGATAAGTAATCTTTCGTTCCGTTTCGCCCGTCTCCCAGCCAAGGAAGGCATATCCCTCCGCCGAGAAGGTAACGGGCAGTTCGCAATCCGTATCTTTTTTTACGGTCACTTGATATTCGTCCAACAGTTCGTCTCCGCTGACCGCCTGCACGGTGATCGTGCAAAAATCGCTCGCATCGGGCTCTTGCGGTTCTTCCCGTTTTTCAACCCACTCCCAAATCAGAAAGGCGGTTGCCATTCCGATCAGAATGAGACCGAACATAACCGCCAAAGCATTTTTTTTCTTCATATCTTTTGTTCCGCAAAGAAGGGATTGCCTTCTTAAAAAATCTTTTTCATTTGTTCGACCGCGGAGAGACGGGAGTCGCATCCGAGCTTCATATAGATGGCGGAAATATAGTTTCTTGCCGTTCCGTCCGTCAGTTTCAGAGCCGACGCAATCTGCCTGTTGGTAAAGCCGTCGTAAATCATGAGCGCGATCTCAACCTCTCTGTCCGAGAGAGCGAACGCCTTTTTCAGCTTGATTTGCTTATCGTTCGTAACCATTTTTGCTGCGGAGACGATTTTTCTTGCAATTTTCGAAGGAAGAATGGTATCTCCGGCATAGGCATTTTTGATCGCCTCGATGAGCGCCTCTCCCCCGATGTCTTTGAGAAGATAACCGCTTGCGCCGTTGTTGATGGCGTCGAGGATATAATCGCTGTCGTCAAACGTGGTGAGAATGAGCACCTTTACGGAAGGATCTATCTCCTTGATCTGTTTGGTCGCGATGACGCCGTTCATATTCGGCATGCGAATATCCATCAGCACGACATCGATCTTCGTTTGCTTGAATAGTTCAAGCGCGCGAATACCGTCGCAGGCAATATCGACGACCTCGATCGACTCGTCCGATTCGATAACGCTCTTGATTCCTTCCGCCAAGAGTTTCTGATCATCCGTGATGAGCACTCTGATTTTGTTCATTCTCTGCCTCCTTTTGTTTTACGGGGAGCATGACGGTAATTTCAAACCCCTCGTCTACCTGAGAGGAAAACCTCGCGATTCCCCCGAGCGCCTCCGCTCTCTTTTTCATCCCCGTCAACCCGAATCCTTCTTTGATCTGCGACGTCTCGATTCCCGATCCGTTATCCGAAAGGGTAAAGGTGACGGTGTATTCATCCTGTTTGAGTTCCACCAAAAATGCAGTGGCTCCGCCGTGCCGCATTCCGTTGGAAAGCCCCTCTTTGAGCGTATTGCAGAGGAAAACAGCCTTTTCCTCTTCGATCTTCACGTCCTCGATGTCCGCGCGGATCGCCACGTCCGTCCCGTTTGACGTATCGAGCACGATGCGTTCCATGAGATCTTTCAAGCTTTGCCCGTTCATTCTGCCCGAAAGCAGATGAACGCTCGAACGGAGCTCTTCCAAGGCGTTCTTCGCTTGCAGATTTGCCGCGACGATCTTCTTCTTTGCCTCAGCGGGATTTTTATCGATGCATAGCCGAGCCGCCTCCGTCTGCATGATGACGGTTGTGATGGAATGCCCCGCCGTGTCGTGAATATCCTTTGCGATCTTCTGTCTCTCTTCGATTGCGGTCGTCTCCGCAAGCTTTTCGTACGCCTCCTGCAAGTTCGCGTTCGCCTTGTCGAGATCGTCGATGAGCTTCGCAAATTCGTCGTTCTTCTGATATAGCTTGACGGAAAGCGTCATGATCGCAAAATGAATGAGAATGACGAGCATATCGTTCATAACGCTCGAATAGAACGCAATATCGAATACGCTGTCAAAGAGAATGACGGACGTTACTCTGAGTACGACGTAGAGAAGCTCCCATGTAAAAAACATGACGAAATTTCCCTTCGTGTCATAGCTCGAAAGATAAAATTCGCTCAGGACGACCATACAGATGGTCGCAACGAGATTCGTACCCGTAACGAGCGCCAAAACGAGGAGTCCGATGAAGTCGATGACGTAGCAACCGATCTTGTGCTTGAACTCCTTGATCGCAAACGTCTTGACGGCATTGACTGCAATCATGACGGCGCTTACGCCGACGACGCTCCAAAACGCGAGATCGACTCCCCTCTCGTGCGCGTCTACGATGAGCACGCATTCCAGCACGATAAGCAGGACGAAAACGCCTATTTTGGCGAGAAAGAGCATTCTCTCCCTCTGCGCAAAGAATTTTGTATATTTATCCAGCCTTATGCGAGCCATGCGATTGCCTGATCGAGCCTTGCAAGCGTTCTTTCCTTGCCGAGAAGCTCCGCCATTTCGCTTGCGCCGCCCGGCGTTACTGCCGTACCCGTGATCGCGATGCGCAGACACCAGAGAACCTGTCCGTTCTTCACGCCGTTCTCCGCCGCAAACGCGACGAGCTTTTCATAGAGCGCGGCGTTGGAATAGTCGTCCCAACCCTCCATTGCAAGGCGAAGTTTGGGAAGAATCGTTCGAGCCGCGTCGGCATTGCACTTCTGTTTTTTGTTGTCGTAGAGCGAGGGAGCGAAGGGCCCGAACGATTCGAGGAACGAAATCTTTTCGGGAATATCGCCGAACGTTTCGATTCTCGTTTTCAAGAGCTTGCAAAGAAGGTTCAGATCGTACTTTCCGTACGCTTCCGTCTTTGCAAAGAAGGGCTCTGCTCTGCGTAAAAACTCGTCTTCCGACATATCCTTCATATATTCGCCCGAAAGCCAGCGAAGCTTCGCCTCGTCATAGATGGAGGGAGATTTGGAAAGTCCGTCTACGGAGAATTTCTCCGCCATCTCGGCAAGCGTCATCTTTTCGGAATTATCCTTAGGCGCCCAACCGAGCAGGGCGATGTAGTTCAAAATCGCCTCTTTGACGTATCCCTTTGCCACGAGATCCTGATAGCTCGCGTCTCCGTTTCTCTTGGAAAGCTTGTGCTGCGCGTCCTTCATGACGGGAGAAAGGTGCATATAGTGCGGTCTCTCCCAACCGAACGCGTCGTACATGAGGTTATATTTGGGCGTAGAGGAGAGATATTCCACGCCGCGAATGACGTAGTTGATGCGCATGAGGTGGTCGTCCACGACGTTTGCGAAATTGTAGGTGGGCATACCGTCGCTCTTGATGAGAATGCCGTCCTCCATATCCTTATAATCGACGCTCACTTCGCCGAATACCATGTCTTCGTACGTTCCCTTGCCCTCTGCCGGAATGTTCTGACGGATAACGAAGGGAATTCCCGCTTTCAGATTTGCCTCGATCTCTTCCTGCGTGAGGGAAAGGCAATGTTTATCGTATCTCGTAACGCCGTTGGAATCGGAAACGGACGTATCTTTCATAGATGCGAGCCGTTCGGGCGTGCAGAAACAATAGTACGCAGCGCCTTTTTCGATGAGCTTTTTTGCGTACTCCATGTAAATTTCTTTTCGCTCGCTCTGCATATACGGCCCGTAATCGCCTCCCTTATCGGGCCCTTCCGAATAGGTGATGCCTGCGTCCGCAAGCGTATCGTAGATGATCTGAACGGCGCCGTCGACGTATCTGTTCTGATCGGTATCCTCGATACGGAGAATAAAGTCTCCTCCGTTCTTTACGGCGAAGAGGTAACCGTACAGGGCGGAACGCAAATTTCCGATGTGCATATATCCCGTGGGGCTGGGTGCGAATCTCGTTCTGACTTTCTCAGACATAATTTCCTCCGAAAAATTTCAAAATTCTATACGCAAACATTTTACCATAAATCTGAAAAAGTGTATAATGTTTTTGAATAGAAAATCAAAAATCAGGTGTAAAAATGGAAAAATATTTTAACGAAATCGTACGTCATATCAGTGAAATCGTCAAATTCGACTCTTCCCTTTCCCCCCGAATCGGAGATATGCCCTTCGGCAAAGGAGCAAAGGATTCCCTCGACTACTTCCTCGACCTTGCGAAAAAGTTCGGATTCGAGACGCGCAACTACGATAACTACGTCGGCGAAGTCATATTCGGAGAGGGCGAAGAGATCGCCATTCTCGCTCACCTCGACGTCGTACCCGCGACGGGCGCATGGGAGCACGAGCCGTTCGGCGGCGAGATCGACGCCGACCGTATCTGGGGCAGAGGCACGACGGACGACAAAGGACCTGCAATCATCTGTCTTTTCTGCCTGAAAGCGCTCAAAGACGAAGGATTTCAGCCGAACAAAAAGATCAAGCTCATCGTCGGTTGTAACGAGGAAAGCGGTTGGAAGTGCATCGAGCACTACAACAAGGTCGCGCATATGCCCGAAATCGGTTTTTCTCCCGACGCAAATTTCCCCGTCATTTATGCCGAAAAGGGCATCTTGCACTATACCGTTTCCTACAAGATCGAGAACGCTCCCTTCACCGACTTGCACGGCGGTATCGCGGCGAACGCCGTCTGCGACAGGTGCGAGGCGACCATGAACGGAGAAAAGACCGTCGCGCTCGGTAAATCCGCGCATGCGTCCATGCCCCACCTCGGAGACAACGCCATTTTGAAACTTTTGAAACGATTCGACCATCCGACGACGAATCTCATCGTAAAAGAACTCTTCGAAGAGAGCTACGGCATTCGCGAAATGCACGACGAGACGGGAAACCTCACCATGTCGCCCGACGTCGTAAGTTACGAAAACGGCGCGCTTACTTTTACCGTGGACGTTCGCTATCCCTCCACCCATTCTTTTGAAGAGGTGAAATCTTACCTCGACAAACTGAGCGGAGATGTAAAAATTCTGAGCCATCAACCGCCCCTCTTCAACGACAAAAACAGTTATCTCATCTCCACCCTCACGAGACTTTACAACGAGGAAATCGGAGAGAACGTCGCCCCCCTCGCCATCGGCGGAGGAACGTACGCGAGAGCGCTCAAATGCGGCGCGGGATTCGGGCCCGAACTGCCCGGAGAGGACTATCACATTCACGAGCCGAACGAATTTATTTCCTTCAAGGCGATTCGTTTCTGCATGAATCTCTACCATAAGACGATTCGGGAATTGAGCAAATAAAAAATCTCCGCCAAGTGATATGCACCCAAAAGTTAAACTGATATGCACCCCAAAAGTTAGGCACATTTGGAGGTGCATATTTTTATGAAAAAAAGGACAAAAGAAAGGAAAGGTTATAGCGGAGAATTTAAGATACATGTTATAATAGACATGCGTGAAAACCATTTGGCATATAGAGAAACGGTAAGAAAGCATTGGAATACCCTCGTCCACGATCTTGTTCATGCAAAAGGGCAAAAACAGAGACGCGAGCGCGGACGCGAGGTCGAGCACAGCCATCGCCGCCATTCTGCCTCGGTACGGCTTTAAGTAGTGTAAAAGAAATTTCATGGTATCCTCAATAAAAAAGTCCGTTTTGCATGCGCAAAACGGACGGATACCCAAAAAGACCCCCGAAAAGGCGCCTGGCTATCCTCTGTAAAACCGTTTTTTGCGTGCAAAACAATACGGAAGCGTTCTTCCGTTCGCTGCAAAACAAAATAACAAATCTTACAAATTTATGATAGACATTCTCCTACCTCTTCGGCTTTATTTTTTTCATTATAGCACGGCGAAATATATTCGTCAAACGATTTATACGGTAATTTTGACCGTTGCGCCTTCTTTCGGCGAGACGACTTCGACAAGGACGAACTTACCGTTCTTCTTCCTGTACGCTTTGAGCGCCTTGACGAGCGGAACGATTTGGCTCGGATCGGGAACCTGATCGTTGTATTTTCTTCCGATGCGAAGTCCGAGCCGCACCGCCCAGATCCAAAGCGGAATCCAAAGGCAAAACCGACGGTTCTCCGCCTTTACGTATAGTTTCATTTATTCCACCCAGATGGATACGTTCGCATCGCCCGATTCGACTTCGACGATCTTACCCATGACGCCCATACTGACCATGGCTACGATCTGTTTGAAATCGATCCCTTTGAGCGCGTTTCCTTTTCCGTTCGTCATCATATCCATCAGCGAATCGTTTTCCGCAAGCATGGTGAGAATGGCGACGGGAAGGTTGACTCTGACTTTATCCCCTTCCGCAGTATCTACGATGACGCGCAGGAGCATTTTGCTCGTGTCCATTCCCTCGGGATCGACGAGTTTCGTTTCCGGTTCTTCGCCGAGCAGTTCCCCCACCGTAATTCTGAGCGCATGCGCCAGAGGTTTCAACAGCGTGATATCGGGATACGCCTCGTCTCGTTCCCATTTGGAAACGGCGAACCGAATTTACTCTATCGAAAGCCATGCAAACAGCGATTCCTCATAGGTAAACGGCATACACTCTCCCTTTGCGTTCATTTGGCGCAGTTCGCCCTCCGACGCATACTTCCAACCGATCGTTTCCCCGTCGCGAAGGGTAATATCGGTACCCGAATAGAAGGTCACGAACACCGTAACGATCTGATCGCCTTGACAGAAACGGAGAAAGGGAACAAGTCCCTCTACTCTGACGCCGAGCTCTTCCATGGCTTCGCGGCGCGCGGCGTCCTCGGCGGTCTCCCCTGCCAGGACGGAACCGCCCGTCGTCTCCCAAAGAAGGGGATGGTGCTTGCCCTCCGCCCTCTGCGAGAGGAGAAATTTCCCCTCTCCGTTTCTCATCCACAGATGCACGACCGCATGATAGCGCCCGTTCGGCACTTCTCCCTTGTTGCACCGTCCGATTACCGTTCCGTTTTTATCGAGTATATCCCATATCTCCATCTTCTTTCTCCAAGCGTACCAAGATTAGTTCGGGGGGATTTCCCCATCTCGGCAAACGGTTTTGCACGAGCCCCCTTCCGACGATCATATTCGTTTTGCCCAGGGAGTACAATCCGCCGGCATACTTCGGGAATATCCCCTGACCGGGTGCATACACGCCGTTGATTTTTCCGAATCTGAGCTGTCCGCCGTGCGTATGTCCGCAGACGACGAGGTCGAATCCGCTTTCCCGATAGTATGCATGAAAATCAGGTCGGTGCGATATGAGAACGGAAAACAGAGAATCGTCTATCTCCCGTAAGGACTGCTTTTCATTCTCCCAAGTCGCTTTCCCCGCCGCAATATCGTCGATTCCGCAAAGGAGAATGCCGTTTTGCAAGTACCGATCGCCGTGAAGCACTTTGACTCCGCACTCCATACAAGCGCGCTCCAACCTGCCCGCAACTTTCCCCGAAAACTCGTGATTGCCCATGACGGCGTAGCAGGGGAACGCTTTACCGAACTGTGCGTAAGTCTTTTCGGCGACGACGGCGGCCTTGCCCTCGTCGCCCATATCGCCTGCAAACACGACGAAATCGGGAGACAGTTTCCTCGTCATAACGAGAAGTTCTTCCCCGTACTCGGTCGCATGCAGATCGGAAAGCATGATAAATGAAGTACTCTTCTTGATTTTTTTGCTATTGAGCGTATATTCCCTCAGGACAGGTAATTTCATAGAATGATTATACACGTTTTTTCTCCTTTTGACAAGCGTCCTCTTTTTTGAAATTATAAGTTTTACTTATTTTATGTATAAAAGATCGTTATTTATGACTATAACAAAATTCGTTGACAAAACTTTTTTCTATCAATATAATGAATAGCGCAGAATGAGTTGAATCATTCACAGACGTAGAGAGGTAAAAAGATGAAAAACGAATATTTAATCAACGTACTTGAAACCGTAAAGAAGCGCAACCCCGGCGAGCCCGAATTTATTCAGGCAGTCACCGAAGTCTTTGAAACGCTTGAACCCGTCATTGAAAAGAGACCTGACCTCGTCGCGGCAGGCGTCATCGACAGAATCGTAGAACCTGAAAGGCAGATTCTTTTCAGAGTTCCCTGGGTAGACGATCAGGGAAAAGTTCAGGTCAACCGCGGTTTCAGAATCCAGTTTAACTCCGCGATCGGTCCTTATAAGGGAGGCATCAGACTTCACCCTTCCGTATACAGCGGTATCATTAAATTCCTCGGATTCGAGCAGATCTTCAAAAACTCCTTGACTTCCCTTCCCATGGGCGGCGCAAAGGGCGGCTCCGATTTCGATCCCAAGGGTAAGTCCGACGGCGAAGTCATGCGTTTCTGCCAGTCCTTTATGACCGAGCTTTATCGCCACGTCGGCGCAGATTGCGACGTTCCCGCAGGCGACATCGGTACGGGCGCAAGAGAGATCGGCTATATGTTCGGTCAGTACAAGAGACTGCAAAACGAGTTCACGGGCGTGCTTACCGGTAAGGGACTTACTTACGGCGGTTCGCTCGCAAGAACGCAAGCGACGGGTTACGGACTTTGCTACTTCACGGACGAGATGCTCAAAGCAAACGGAAAATCCTTCGAGGGACAGACGGTCGTCATCTCCGGTTCGGGCAACGTTGCGATCTACGCAACGGAGAAAGCAACGCAGCTCGGCGGCAAAGTCGTCGCGCTCTCCGATTCCAACGGCTATATCTATGATAAAGACGGAATCGACCTCGCTTGCGTAAAACAGCTCAAAGAAGTCGAGAGAAAGCGCATCAAGGAATACGTCGCTACCCATCCGAATGCAGAATACCACGAGGGTTGCAAGGGCATCTGGACGATTCCCTGCGATATCGCTCTCCCCTGCGCTACGCAAAACGAGATCGACGGCGAATCTGCTGCGATCCTCGCAAAGAACGGTTGCTACTGCGTTGCAGAAGGCGCTAATATGCCCTCCACGCCCGACGCAATCAACGTATACTTCGCAAACAACATGCTCTACGGTCCCGCAAAAGCGGCAAACGCAGGCGGCGTAGCAACCTCCGGTCTCGAAATGAGCCAGAATTCCATGAGATATTCCTGGACGTTCGAAGAGGTCGACGCAAAACTTCACGACATCATGGTCAACATCTTCAAAGCTTGCGATTCCGCATCCAAGGAGTACGGTATGCCCGGCAACTACATGGCAGGCGCCAACATTGCAGGCTTCCTCAAAGTTGCAGAGGCTATGAAAGCGCAAGGTTGCGTTTAATCTGAAAACAAGCTATTCCTCACATGGTTTCATGTGAGGAATTTTTTTATAAAAATTTTGAAAAAACACTTGACTGTACCATCTGTACCTGCTATAATAATGGTACAAATGGTACAGAAAGAGGTGCAAACCATGAATTTTACTTCAAACGGAGAGCCTCTGTTCGAACAGATCGTCAACAAAATACGCGGATACATCGACGCAGGCGTGTATGCGCCCGACGAGAAACTTCCCTCCGTACGGGAATTTGCAGCTTCGATGAGCGTCAACCCGAAAACGGTCGTACGGGCGTATGAGATTCTCGAACAGGAAGGCGTGCTCTACTCCCTTCAAAAAAAGGGATATTACGTTTCCCCTAAGCAAAACCGTCCGAATAAACTGGCGGAATTCAAGAAGATGTTGGAACATTTCTCCAAACAATTAACCAAGGAAGAAATGCTCCGCGCAATCGAAGATATGGAGGCAGACACATGATTGAAATCAAACATCTGAAAAAATATTACGATAAAACGCTTGCCTTGACGATCGATTCCCTCGCAATCGAAAATAATCACGTCCTGGGGCTGGTCGGAACGAACGGCTCGGGCAAATCCACCCTGCTCCGACTCATCGCAGGCGTCCTTACGCAGGAAGAAGGCGAAATTGCGCTGGACGGAATCTCCGTAAAAGACCACCCGGAATGTAAAAAAGACCTTCTCTACATCAGCGACGATCCCATCGACCATGTGAATACGAGCATTGACTCCCTGTTTTTGTTCTATTCCGTCTTTTACGGCATGACGAGGGAGAAATTGAACGCTTATCTCGATTATTTCTCCATTCCCCACAGCGGAAACCTGTCCAAATTTTCCAAGGGAATGAGGAGAAGAACGTATCTCGCCATCGCACTTGCGGTAGAGCCGAAGATCCTGTTGCTCGACGAGGCGTTCGACGGGCTCGATCCCACGGGAAAGAAAGCGTTCATTCTCGCGTTAAGCGAACTCATCGAACGGAACGATATGACGGTCATCGTGGCGAGCCACTCCATCAGAGAACTTGAAAACTTATGCGACAGTTACCTGATGCTCCAAGAGGGTAAGGTGATCACCTACGCGCCCGAGGGGCTCAACGGCGAGGATTTCACCAAAATCGGCGTCGCGTTCAAGGATTCGTTTGACTTTACGAAATTAAGTTCTCCGAAAGCGATTCTCGTCTCTCATATCGACAAAATCGGCACGCTCTTCTTTGAGGGAACGAAAGAAGAGGCGGAAGCGTACCTCGCCCCCTTCGCTCCCGCCGTCACGGAATTTACCCCCCTCTCGGCAGAAGAATACTTCATCTTAAAGACGGAGGAACACAAACATGATTAAGAACTATCTCGTTTATCTCTGGAAAAAGACGTATAAATTCGTCATCGTCGCGTTTTTCGTCTTTCTTCTGCTCTATCCCGTATCCCTGCTTGCAAACGGAACGCCCGAACTGATCAGATATTATACCATATTATGTATCGACGGCGTCTATGAAACGGTTCCGACCGAATATTTTTACGTTTCCCACTACGACACGCTTTTATCCAGGCTGACGATCCTCGCAATGGCGTCGTGTTATCTCCTGCCCATCATCGTTCAGGCGACCTTCCAGAGCAAAAAACGCTGCGACACGCTCCTGGCTCTTCCCATCCGAAAAAAGACGCAGATTCTGCTCACGTCCGCCTATGCGTTCGTCACGTTCCTGATCCTGTTCTGGATCACCGCCCTCTTAGGACTTGGGGCGTCTGTCATCGTGCAACAGCATTACGACGTCCCCAACTTCTTCCTGTACCTGCTCGTCATGACGGTTTTCTCCGCAGGAACGTTCGGAATTACGACGCTGTTCGCCTCGCTCATGAACAACGTCGTGGACAGCATCCTCATGGTTATCCTGTCCATGGCAATCGCCCCCTTGTTCTATCTTATGATCGACGACATGCCGACTACGTTCGACTGCTCGGATATGCTCCTGTTCACCTGCCCCATCTATGCGGCGGATCGGGTTACCTGCTATTTTCAGGAACAAGTCGCTTACTATTCGGAAGGTTTGCTCGACCTTATCGCGTCGACGCCGCCCGAGTTCGCGCGTCCCGAATATATCTACAATTCCTTCTTCTACTACACCTTCGGTGCAAAGGAGATCGGCGGAATGTTTACCCTGCTCGGAATGGGAATCGTCTCTTACGGCGCAAGTTATTTCCTTTGGAAAGGACTGCGCGCGGAGGCAATGCAAACTCCGTCTGCGAAGTGGTACACCTATCCCCTTACGCTCTCCGTATTTTTCATTCCGGCATTCTTCCTGTGCCGTTTTATTCCGAATTTTGAGACCGAAAATCTTCTCATTCAGGCAATCTTCATCGTAACCTATTTCATCGCGACGTTTATCTTCCAAAGAAAAATCAAATTCAACAAAACGAATCTGATCGCCTTCGGTGCGACCTATCTCGCGTCGACCATCCCGGCATTTTTCTTAGGATGAATCGTCCCCCAAACATAGAAAAAGAGCATATCAAATATGCTCTTTTTCTTCGTTATAGAGTTTGTGATACTTTCTCATAAGTTCGTCATCGATTTCAATGTGTTGCAAAAAACCGGTATATTCCGTGATACAGATTAAATCTTCTTCTTTCATACTGTCAGTATGCGTATTGCAACGAATTTTATGAAACGCGCATAAAAAAAAGCAGTCGGGCAATCATATGGTTGATGAATAAAAGGAGAACGCTATGAATCCATTCAACGAACCGCACGTCAATCTGAGTTCTTGTACGGAACCGTTCAAGAACGCACCGCCCAAACCCTACAAAAAAGAAGAAGTCGATCCATATACCAAGACGCGAATCATTCTCATGAACGGAACGGAGTTCGAGGCGAACTGGTTTTCCCATCAGCTAGCCAGACACACGGACGACAACGAACTGCGCAGAGAACTCGCACTCTGCCGCTATATTGAAAAACAGCAACAGCTCAAAATCTCTCTGTTGAAACCTGCGAACGAATCGATCCTCGAACATACCATCTCGTATGAACAGCTCGCCGTCGATCTCACCGCAGAACTTGCGAAGCGGGAAACGAACGCAAACGTAAAAGAAGCGCTTGATTTCGCTCTGTTGGAAGATTTCGACCACCTGTACCGCTATGCGAATCTGCTCGAAATGGAACAGGGCATTCGCGCAGAACGGTTGGTCGGAAATCTGACGGAGATTACGCCGGGACGCCCTACCGCAGCGCATCATCGTCCGCCAAAGAACAACGTTCGCTTCCCCGTTACGGCGGAGGACGATAAACACACCAAACTTCACACCTTGATCATCACCGCCGCCGAACAGCAGACGATGAACTACTACATGAACGTGACAAATCTCTATAAGAGCGACCTCGGCAGAAGCCTGTATCGGGAGATCGCGCTCGTCGAGGAAGAACACGTTACGCAGTATGAAAGTCTGATCGATCCGAACGCAACGTGGCTTGAAATGATGCTTTGGCATGAATACTGCGAATGCTATCTCTACTGGTCTTGTTATGAGACGGAAACGGACGAGAACATCAAACTGCTATGGGAAGAATATCTGTCGTTTGAGATTGCGCACTTGCACAAAGCCAAGGAGCTTTTGCAAAAGTACGAGGGAAAATCCTACGAATCGGTCATCGGAGACGGAACGTTCCCCGACGCACTGTCCCTTCATTCCAATATTGACTACGTTCGGAACGTCCTTGCTCGGACGGTACAGTACACGACCTGCAAAGAATGTGCCGTTCCGCTTTCCGATCTGCCGAAAGATACGGATTTTCTAGCTTATCAAAAGAAAACGTGCGGAAACGGTAAGGAACTCCCCTCGCACATGGTAATCGCCAACAAAATCGGAGCAGACGGAGAGGACTACCGCTTTGAGACGGATGAAAACCCCGTCCCCCCTCTGCGCGACAGAGGCATGGATAATTTAGAGGTCGGAAGAGAACCCGGAGCCTGCAAAGAAGGAAAATTCCCGCCCTGTCAGGCATAAACCACGCCCGTCGACGATGCGTCGACGGGCGAACTTCTTAATGATTCTTTTGGTGTTTGCAGTCGAGATTTTTACCCCGTATTTCTCCGCGAAAACCCCGCTTACTCCCCCTTTACCCGACACAATCAAACGATAGAAAACTCGCCTTTGAGAGGAATTAACGCGGTATTTTACCTCTCTTCGGAATGTTTTCTTAAACTGCGTCTTTTTTGTTACAGATCTCTCGTCAGAATATGTTTCACGCCATCGGACGGCTTTGCAAGCTCCGTCCTGAAAAATTCGGGATAAAATGTTTTCTTCGCGTCGAGATCGAGCCATTCGAGACGTTCCCTTGCTCCGCCCTCTTCAAAACTTTCGCAGACAGGTTCAAAGCCTTCGGGCACGTTCATGTAAAAATAAAAGGAAATTTCGTAGACGATCTTCCCCTCTTTTCCGGGCACGTCCGAGCGGAAAAAGTTCTCGTGGATAAATCCGAGCCTGTCGATTTTCATCCTTACGCCCGTTTCCTCGTACACCTCGCGAACGACGGCGTCTTCGGCGCTCTCCCCGAATCGAACCCGACCGCCGACCGAATAGTCGTAATCCGTTCTGTCGTTTCCGACCATCAGGATTTTACCGTCCTTCATGATGATCGCCCCTACCCTGATATTCAAAATTCCCCCGTCTACGGGCAAAGTCAAATCCTGCATACCGTCCTCCTTTTTTACTTTATCATAAATCGGACTGATTTTCAACCCTCGCGCACACTTTTTTCGTCCGATTTCATACGATGGATTATGACGCTTCAAGTTCTGTCCTATGACCGCGAATCGGCGGTCGCTTACGCGAGAAAATGGGCATATGCGCGCAATCCGAAATACTACAATTTTGACCGACTGGGCGGCGATTGTACAAACTTCGCGTCGCAATGTATCTTTGCAGGCGCACCGCAGATGAACGGAACGCCCGTGTTCGGGTGGTATTACTGTTCTTTGAACGACCGAACTCCCGCATGGACGGGAGTACAGTATCTCTATCAATTTCTCGTGGGAAACGAGGGAATCGGGCCGTTCGGAGAAGAGGTCGATCTCAACAAGCTCAAAGTAGGCGACGTCGTTCAGTTCGGCAGAATGACAAACGATTTTTACCACTCTCCCGTCGTAGTCGGATTCCGCCGAGGAGAAATTCTCGTCGCCACCCATTCGAACGACGCCTATAATCGCCCCTTATCGTCTTATACGTTTGAGAAGATAAGGGGAATCCACATTCTGGGCTATCGTGCGCCCGACGGCAATATGTAACAGGCGCGCGAAAGCCATTCGCACGCCCTTAAACTCATTGATTGTGTTCGATCATATCCAAAAAATACCTGTGAACGGACAAATCTTCGTTTAATTCGGGATGAAACGAAGTGACGAGTTGATTCTTCTGCCTCGCCGCAACGATTTTCCCCTCGCACGTCGCGAGGACTTCCGCGCCGCCGAATACCCTCTCGATATACGGAGCGCGAATAAACGTCATGGGAATCGTGCCGATTCCTTGAAATTCGCACGCACGATAGAAACTTCCGAGCTGTCTGCCGTAGGCGTTGCGCTTTACGACAATATCCATCGTCGCGAAATGCACGCGTTGGTCGTTTTCAATCTGTTTGGCAAGCAAAATCATGCCGGCGCACGTTCCGAACACGGGGAGACCTCGCTCTATTCTTTCTTTCAGACCGTCGTACAGATCGAGCTCGCGGAGCAGTTTCCCCTGCACGGTGCTCTCTCCGCCCGGAATCACAAGTCCGTCAAAGGTCTGCTCCAAATCGCTCTTTTGACGGAGCTCTACCGTAGACACGCCCAGTTTAGCGAGCATCTTTTCGTGTTCGATAAACGCCCCTTGCAGAGCGAGAACCGCGATTTTCATTATTTGCCCCTTTCCGCCATCAAAAGCGCGATTTCCTGTTCGTTGATTCCGACCATCGCCTCGCCCAAATCTTCGGAGAGTTCCGCAAGCAACTCTGCGTCGCGATAGTTTGTTACCGCCTTGACGATGGCAGCCGCCCTCTTTTCGGGATTGCCCGACTTAAAGATGCCCGAACCGACGAACACGCCCTCCGCGCCGAGTTGCATCATCAGCGCCGCGTCCGCAGGCGTCGCCACGCCGCCTGCGGCAAAATTGACGACGGGAAGTTTCTTGTTCTCGTGAACGTATTGTACGAGTTCGTACGGTACTTGAAGCTGTTTCGCCGCGTCAAACAGCTCGTCCTCAGACATGGAACCGATACGACGAATCTCCGCTTGCATCATTCTCATGTGTCTGACTGCCTGAACGACGTCGCCCGTTCCGGGCTCTCCCTTGGTACGGATCATCGACGCGCCCTCGTTGATGCGGCGAAGCGCCTCGCCCAAATCTTTCGCTCCGCAGACGAACGGAACGTCAAACTTCGTCTTGTCGATGTGATACTTATCGTCCGCAGGGGAAAGCACCTCCGATTCGTCGATGTAGTCGATCTCGATTGCCTGCAAAATTTGCGCCTCCGCAAAGTGACCGATACGGCACTTTGCCATGACGGGAATGGAGACTGCCTGCTGAATCCCCTTAATCATCTTCGGGTCGCTCATACGGGAAACGCCCCCTGCGGCTCGAATATCCGCGGGAATGCGTTCCAACGCCATAACGGCGCACGCACCTGCCGCCTCGGCGATTTTTGCCTGTTCGGGCGTGGTAACATCCATAATGACGCCGCCCTTCAACATCTGAGCAAGATTTTTGTTCAATTCATATCTGTTAGACATAAAACGATTCTCCTTTCTTTTTTGAAGATAGTATACACCTTTTTTCACATAAGAAAATAGTCAATACCGTATCGTTTTCTATTGCCAGATGAGGTGACGATTTTCGAGCCTTGTTCCAAAAAGAAACCGCTTCCTCTGAACCGCTCCTTTACGCCTCATCGATACGAATCGGATACGACCCTTTCCAAACAATCTGTTCAAAACGCCTTTCGTCTTTAACGCAACTGCGCGTTGCTTGTTTTTTCGAGAGACCTATGCTATACTGTCCGTATAGAACATCATACGAGGTATTTCTATGGAAACAAAAGACGTCATTTATAAGCTCAGAACCGACCGCAATTTATCACAGGACGAGCTCGCAGAAAAAATTTTCGTCACGCGCCAAGCGGTATCGCGTTGGGAAACGGGGGAAACCGTTCCGAACACGGAAACCCTCAAACTCCTTTCGAATCTGTTCGACGTTTCGATCAACACGCTTTTAGGCTCGCCGAGAACGCTGATTTGTCAATGTTGCGGTATGCCTCTCGACGATTCCACCCTCAGCAAGGAACCGGACGGTTCGTTCAATGAAGAATACTGCAAATGGTGCTATGCCGACGGGAAGTTTGCCTATAACGATCTTGAACAACTCGTCTCCTTTCTTGTCAGTCATATGTCAAACGAACAATGGCCTGCGGAACAGGCAAAGGCATACTTTGAAGAAGCACTACCCAAACTCAAATACTGGAAAACGAAAAATTAAGACCGAGAACGCTCGTTCTCTTGCAATCATGATGCCGCCCGCAAGAAACAAGGACTTTTGACAACCGTCCTTATGTATAAAAAGGCATTCGCGCAAAGAGCGCAGTTTCCATAGGTTTTTTTGAACATTGTAAAAGAGTAGCAAATTTTGCTACTCTTTATTTTTTTAGGTCGAATTTTCTTTTTCCTTAAATCCTTACGGAAACTGCCCCGGACACGGAGCTTATATTCCAAATCAAATGCGTCCGGTCACATCAACCCAGCTTCCGTCGGTGACGTCCGGTGCGGTAATCGTCGTCGTTCCGATGTTGGAAATCGTGGCAGTGGAAATTACGCTCGCCTTTACGCCCATGACGTCCATCTCAAACGCAGTGACGATATTTCCCAGCGTTCCCTTACCGTCGAAGTAGACCTTATAGCTGATGTTTTCGATTCCATCAACCATATTGTTGAGCGCACCGTTCATGAATTGCTTGTATTCTTCGCCGCTGACGATAAATTCAAGGTAATATTCATTGTCGCTCACCTTTTGAAACTTTACGTCTACAAACCATTCAGCAGGGATATTCATAAGAGCGCCCTCGGCGGTTGCTCCGTCGGGCATAAATTTTTCAACATACTGCTCATAAGAAATCTTAGCGTACATTTTTCCGGTGGGCAAAATGCCGTAAAAAGTTTCATCGACGTACCACGCTTCCATTTCACCGCTGCCCATATCGTTGGTCGATTTGAGGTATTCATTCTGTCCGGCTTTTTTGGTAGTGACGGTCTGGTTCATGGTCATAGTTTCACCTTCGTAGCTCATCTCGATTACCTGAACGATATCCAACTGGAAATTATCAAGTTCTTTCACCGTATCCATGGCAAGAGAGTAGAGCTGCTCGGGCGTTTTCTCGTTGAGCGTGTTAACTTCTTTGTCTGACGGGGTGCTACCGTTATCGCAGGCGGAAATTGCCATTACAGAAAACAGCATAAGCGAAGAAAAGAGAAATGCTAAAAATTTTTTCATAATATCCTCCAAAATATCAAACCTTCTCTCTGTTTAGAGCTTTCTCATTATAGAGCGTATGGAAATACATGTCAAGTATTTTTATAAATCGTCTCCTTGTTAATTCGATTTTTACAGTCTTATCCACACAGCGATGCCGTACTCTATCGTTTTACTCCGCATATTTTCTGCCATAATACCTTACAATGCCACAAAAATCAATCATTTGGATAGACGTTTTCGGCGTGCTCTCAGTTCCCTTTTATCATCGACAACCATGGATGATTTCGGAATGGAAGAAATCTAAAAACTACGTTTCTGAATTCTTTATAAAAAACTGATTCTGTTCAGACGGATTATCATCAGCGAAGTTACAACGGTTAAGATTCGCGGTATCTTCGCACAGTGCCATCTTCTTTTTACCAAGACGTAACGCTCAAAGATTTGCGTTGGTATCGACGTTTCCAAAGAAAATCAAGATTGCAGCATTTTATCCTCGGACAGACAACTACTTTTAACCCCCTTCTCCGTCCCCAATAACCGAAACGGCTTCGATTCCCTCTTTTCCGACATTCTCTCTTTCGAGACTAATCCGAATAAAGTAAATGTTGATCTTGAAGTCAGCGGACATTACAGCTTCAACATTCTGGGTTACCAGTCGGAAAGGGGGAGCATTGCGTTGTCTTTAACCCTTTGCACACGAGCCTTTACCGCAAATCCCTCACCTTAAGAAAAACCAAAATCGGATCAAGATTGACTCCAAAATGATTGCAAAAATGATTTTGATCGCCTGTTATGGGCACTTCAATCTTCGAAACGTCTGGAGCATGATCATCCTTTTTTATGACGCAGAAAATCGGAACCAATCCGTTTCTTACGATTGCATGAGTTGTTAATGCAAAGGTGAAAGGGCTTGTTATTACTTCTCCATCTTTCGGGGAATCAAGCAACTTCCAACAAACTTCAAGAGCAAGATGACCGTCTGCGTACAAAGAACCGTGTGAAACGTCTAAAACTTCTCAAGCCGGCTTGAATGTTTCTGTGTTTTACCTCCCATATTGATTAACCAACGGCTATCCCATAAATCTTTTATTTCTTCGATGTATTCCTTGTAATCTGGCATAGAAGAACGTGTTACGTTAATCTCGTCCATCCTCGCCATTCGCCTTTTCAGTTATCTCAATAATTGTATCCTTGTGAATCTCTTCGATTGCAGTGTCATTTTCGTTTTGAATATCTTCTGCCGTTTGCGTAACTTCGACTTTCTTTTTTCTATGCAAAAGTCCTTTCAATATATTTAAACAGTATGTGAAGGATTCCATTTTAAATAACCAAGCACCCAACACATAAATTATAATTGCTAGATGGATTTGGATTAATAACGTGAGCCAATTTGCCAGATTCAAGAAATTAATGCAGTAAACTACTCCACCCATCAATAACGACAATGCGATTGACGGCAATATGTCTTTTAATTGTTCAAAATAACTGTAATTAAGTAACTTTTTATTCGGCCAAGAATTAATTATTTGGCATGCAATACTTGCTACAATCATACCTAATGCAATCCAAATCACTCCAAACCACATAGTTACCGCTATAATTGACAATCCGATAATTTTCTTGATTACCTCAAGCTTTAAAAATATATCGCTCCGCCCCATAGCTTTTATTGCGTTAAGGTTTGCTGTGTGAATAGGATAGAAACCGTATGTTATACAAAAAATCATCATATACGGCGCCGCAGGCAACCATTTATCAGTTAGAAGTAAGCTGATTAATGCTGTTGAACAAGCTGCCAACCCCATCATTAGCGGCCACAAAACGAAAGATGTGGTCTTTATCGCACGTCTTGTCATTATCTTAACTCGCTCTTTATCGTCCTGTTCGTTGCTCATTACAGGCAACAAAACACTGTCAATAGAAGCATTGACGTTTGTAGCAATTAAGTTAGGAAATTGATCTGCCTTATTATAAAAAGCTAAATCTGCAGAGGAATATTTTTTACCAATAATCAAAGACCGTAATTCATAGTATGTTCTGTCAAGTAGTCCCGAAGCGAGCATCTTCCACCCGAATCCAAAGAGTTTTTTTAGCCTCTGAAACGAAAAAACGAATTTCGGCTTCCATTTAACTATTATCCAAAGAATAGTTGTATCGATGGTTTGGTTTACAAGGTTTTGTGCAACCAAAGCCCAAACTCCATATCCACTATACGCCATCCAAATACCAACGCCAGCTGCAACAATGGTTCCTCCTAATGTCGCAAAGAAAAACTTCTTAAATTGTAAATGACGAGAAACATATGATATTTGAACACTTTTTACGCCTGAAATTATTAGGACCAATCCTAAAACTCTTATTACAGGCGTTAAATCATCCATCTCATAGAAACGAGATATGAAAGGAGCAAGAAAGAATAGTCCCACATATAAAACGACACAGATAACCAAATTAAAGTAAAAAACCGTTGAAAAATCCATATCGTCAGCGTCTTTCTTTTGAATTAAGGCTGAACTAAATCCACCATCAACAAAAACCTGTAAAATAGAAGTAATAACGGTAATCAGTGCTATCTTGCCGTATATTTCCGGATCTAAAACTCGTGCAAGAATAATTGAAACAAGAAATGTAACCCCTTGCGCACCAAACCGCTCAAGGAGTCTCCATATTAAATTGGAGGTGACTCTATTATTTTTATCCATATACACTTATCCGCTTTATTAAAAAAAGAAAGTTGTTTTACTTATAAAAAAAACTTATTATTTTTCTTGTTATTGTTTTAACAATAGTTGGAATTGCTTTTAAAAAATCAATCGCAAAAACAGAATGTCTATGCTTTTTAATTGATGTATAACTTTCTTTATCCTTTCCTCTAATAAAACTAATAATAGAATTACTGATTAGTTCTCTTTCTCTCTCATAATACTGAACATTTATTCCAATAGATTTAGCATAATTTCTTAATGTGTCAACTTCCAGCCAAAATTTATAGTAATTAAAATTACTTTTTTGACAGGTGAAACTATACGCATTACTTTGATACCTATAAATAGAACCTACAAAGGGAAGAACATATAATTTTCCGAAATGAAAAAACAAAATCGGATCTTTTCTATCCCCTGGACATTTCGTTTTTATGTACTCTTCCGAATTCAAACGACTAATAAACTCTGATGTATTTCTATAAAAATAGGAACTGAAATGTGCAAATAATTGCCACTTATTATTATCTTTAATTGTGTAATCTCCGGGAGAAGAATCTATGAATGCATGAATTTCATTGCCTGAAGAATCAATTGTTTTTGTCATGTGCCCTACAGCATAATAATCTTTATTGCTTTCTAAGAAATCAAATTGTTTTTGCAGTTTTTGATCGTCACACCAATAATCATCTGCTTCACAGCAAGCTATATATGTTCCTTTTATGTTTTCACTTAAAATCTTACTTAAACTACCATCTCCTTTGGAATATTGGTTGGACACTTCATAAATTGGTCTAATAATTTTAGGGTACCGTAAAGCATATTGTCTAATAATTGTTGCAGTATTATCTGTCGACGCATCGTCGTGAACAATAATTTCGAAGGGAAACGTCGTCTCCTGTGATAACATTCCATCAAGGCATTGCGAAATGTAATTCTCATGATTAAAAGCTATACATTGTATTGAGACTAACGGCTTAGAATAATCCCATTTAGAAATAATATCTTCTTCTTTCTTAAACTCCATTTATAAAACCTTCTTGCACTTTTTCAATACAGACTCTACCGTTGCATCCATATCGTAATACTTGTATTCGCCTAATCTTCCGCCAAAGATTACTTTTTCTTCTTTATTTGCCAAATCTTTATATTGCGAAAACAAAGATGAATTTTTCTCATCATTTACAGGATAATACGGTTCATCTCCCGGTTTCCATTCAGAACTGTACTCACGACTAATTATTGTCTTAGAAATATCATTACCGTTTTCGTCTTTACCGAATTCAAACCATTTGTGCTCAATAATCCTTGTCCATGGTGTTTCTTTATCAGTATAATTAACCGCTGCATTCCCTTGGAAATTTTGCATATCTAAGATTTCATGTTCGAAACGAATGCTTCTATATTCAAGCGTACCCAACTTATAATCAAAATAAGCATCAATCGGACCTGTATAGACAATCATTCTTGCCATACTATTCCATTTTTCTCGATTATCCAAATAGTTCTCCTCTAAACGTACCTCAATGCCTTCCAAAATATTTTTTACCATGTTCGTATATCCGCCAACCGGTATACCTTGATAAAGCGCATTAAAATAATTATTATCAAATGTAAAACGAACAGGTAGTCTCTTAATGATAAAAGCTGGTAAATCTTTACAGTCTCTACCCCATTGTTTCTCAGTATATCCCTTAATCAGCTTCTCAAAAAGATCTCTTCCAACCAAAGAAATTGCCTGTTCCTCTAAATTCTGCGGCGGACCTATTATCTCTTTCTTCTGTTCTTCTATTTTTGCTTTAGCTTCCTCAGGAGTAACCACTCCCCATATCTTATTGAAGGTGTACATATTAAATGGAAGTGAGTATAACTGTCCTTTATAATTAGCAACCGGACTATTGGTAAAACGATTGAATACGGTATATTGATTCAAATAATCCCATACTTCTTTATTATTAGTATGGAAAATATGTGCTCCATATTTATGAAAATTGATCCCTTCAATTTTTTCCGTGTAAATATTTCCCCCAATATGGTTTCTTTTATCTATTACAAGGACTTTATATCCTCTATTCGTTGCTTCACGAGCGAAAATCGCTCCATAAAGACCTGCTCCAACCACTAAATAATCATACATCAGATATTATCTCTCCTTCATCAAACTAAGATAGAAGTGTTTACATTTTAATATTTATTACTTTTTGCCCTGGCTCTATAACCTTCCCTAATTTACCTCTCTTTGCGTGTTTATATCCTAATCTTATGGAATTCAAAACATTCTTTCTATCCTTAACATCAAATAACATGACTCCCAACATATATTGAAGAAACTTTAAAAAAATCCAAATGCTATTCTTTCCATTCTGTTTGTAAAGATAAAATTTGTTTCTAACTTTGTAATATTCTTTCCAAGGTGCTTCATATTCATTCTCAAAGCGTATACCTAAATACTTTTTTACACTTTTGTCTGAAGTGGTTGGATGAAAATATCTAGAATCAACAATAGTTGCAACAAACGCGCCTGCATCTAATGCTCGATTAAAGTAATCAACCTCATCAAATCTAATAAAAAAATCCTTGTTTGGAAATCCGATTAGTTCAATTAGCTCTCGATTCACCAAGGTTCCATTAAATAAGTTGCATTGATTCATAATTAATCCATCAGATTCTGCTTTAGTCGCTTCGTCAATCGTAGTTATCGTACTCAAACCAAACGTTAAATTAGCCTCATCGCAAATTACAATTGAATTTAACATCATTGGCTTGCCGTTAACGTATTCTCGATAATACGTATTTAACAATTTTTCAAATGTATTATTGTCAAATGGCCTTCCGTCATCATCCATCAGTATACAACAATCATATCCTAAGTCATATGCATACTTCAAACCGTGGTAAAAACCACCGGCACCACCCGTATTTTCTTGAAGTTCATACACGATTATTTCTTTATTGTTGCCGTATTCATCTCTAAGTCTTTCTACCGTCCCATCTTTGGAACAGTTATCAACAATAATCAACGCATCTAGCTTGCCATTTTGGTTCAAACATGCTTCTAAATTTTTCTTCAGCAGATCATATCTGCGATACGTTACGATTATTCCCGTAGTTTTCATTTTGTCACCTTTCAATATTTGTTTCTTATCTTATTTCCTGTATGTATGGATTTTGAGTAGGTTATTTCAATATTTTATGTATCATATAACTTAGGAGAAATCGTAATAAACAAAACTTCAAACTTTGTTATTAATAATCTCGAATTTTCCCTTAAAAAACAATTTCTGAAACTCTTCTATCATTTTTTTAAATCACTAGCTTGAAAAACAATAACGTGCTTGTTAATACATGAACACATTATGTTATCAGCAATATATCTACTAATATTCTCATTCTCAAAGAAATATTTTAACTCCTTTGCGGAAACAATAATATCACTAGCATTTTTTCGTTTATCTTTTTTGTTGTAATTGAATCCTCTCGTACAACATAATTGTAATGATATAGATTTGGGTTTAATAACATTTTTGCTTTTAATATTGCTCTAGGCGTGAATTATTCATCCTCTAACCATAAGAATATTTTCACAAATATCATCAAACCCATATCAACGTTTGTATCACTTAAGGGAACCTCTAAAAATCAATTTCCAACATTCAATATTGCGATTCAACATCAAAAAATGAAACATGCGAGGCAAATTGCATTCCAAATATATATTTCATGTGTTTTTCGGGGTTGGAAGTCCCTAATTTGCGGATATTTCCTGCAAAAGGGTATAGTTATCCCACGGTAATCTCCTTCCTGATTAAAACACAGTAGCGACAAAAGTTATCAGCCCTGCATGGAATGTAGCGTGCTTGATCCCGATGGAACACACCGTCAGGCCATGCATGGACATTGTCATAAAGCCAAAACGTGCTCGATACGACAACGAATCCTGGATTTTCACGCTTTTTCTTTCTTTGCTTCGTTAGTGGCTTGTTACATACCCTTTTTTCGAAAACCTCATTTTTAACGTGTTCGAGCAAATTCCTACCAACATAGGCACTGTAAGCATCTACCTTGATATGATCCTTGTAGCCATACCCCATCCCTCTTTTTTGCCCAACGAACATCATTGTCTTTTTGAGACTTCTTGTGAGAATTCTTTTTCAATTTCTCAAGAATTTTGCTGTTTTTAATCTGCTCGTTTTCATCACGGTTGTTTCGCTGACGAGGTGCATCTACGAATGTTGCATCCACATTGGTGCCAGTGTGCGTAATGATACCTTGTATCTACAACATCTGATTGAACTGCGAGAAAAGCTCATCAATGATTTCCAATGCAATCAATATATTCCTGAACAACCAGATCGTCTTGACATCCGATACTTTTTCTCCCAAAGACAAGCCGAGAAAACGTTGAAAACTGATTCTATCTGTGATTTAATACTCTGTTTAATCATCTGAAAGGTTGAACAACCTTTGCAGCACCAGTACCTTGAACATCATTACCTTGTCAAACGGATGGCGCCCTGCACTGCATTTGCGTTCTTTTTTTATGCTCACAGTCAGAATGGGCAGAAACTTTCAAAATCTATGACTTTTAACCGTTCCAATGAATCTCCCAATTTGCTTAGTCTTTCAAATTGAGTTTCTTCTACAAACGGTCGATTTGTTTCTTATTTTCGCCTCCCTTTCTTGGTTTTCTTTATTATACCATATTTTTCGAAAAATTACAAGAACTAAGGGAATTTTTAGAGGTGTCCTTATTATAATTTTTCTTATCAACTTTGGGAAGCTACGCTCTTGACCGCAATAAAAAAGAGAGAACTAAAAAAACTTGTTCTCTCTTAAAAAAATTATGAAATTGCAGTCTCTTTATCGGCAAAAACGATATGTCGTAAGTTCAAAACCTGTTTTTTGAAAAAAGCGCCAAAATGCAGCTGTTAAATTCAAAGATTTTCCGATGACAAAAACACAAGATAAGCATATAAAAAAGCACAAGATACGTGGGTATCTTGTGCTTTTTTCTGTTGTAGCTTTTTCGTACAACAAAGATGTCTTTGTTGTACGAAATAGCTACACACGATATTTTATTTCGAGACGTATTTACGCTCAAAGGAAACAACAGTCCGACAATTATGCCGGACTTTACGTTAATTTTTATTTAGTTGTCTGTTTCTATGTATTCACGGATCCTCGCTCCGCCTTTCAGAACGATAACGATTGAGTTATCGTTCTGCACTCATTTCCCGTTAATTTCTGCTACTTACCACTTAATACCGATCTCTTTTTCGTTTCATATTCCCATACAACATTTTACACACATAGGACGCATTCCCCTTTTTGACGCCCACGCAATTAGACAACGTAATGACAGCACACTTAATCACCTTATTGATAATTAACATAGACTTGAACGGTCCCATTTTTCCGACATGCCATAATTGATTGGATTTTTGATACGTATGGAAGGAATACGTCGTCAAAATTTTGCTTTTTGGATTTTTCGATTCAGGACAAATGATTGACGCATTTTTTATATACTGCAGATCGCTGTTGATAACCGTTTTTGCAAAACTCATCATATCGGAAACGTTGGATACGATTCCTCCTGCCGCTATATACGGATTATCTTTATTCCATATCCAATCGTTGAGATATTTTCCTTTTAAAATCGGTCTGGAAACGTTACCGCAATTCCCGACATAGGTATTTTTTAAGTGCAAATCGTTTGCAATAAAATCCTGTAATAAATCGGTTATATTCCGCCGCTCAATTTTTTCTAACACAATAGCTAAAATTGCATAATTCAAATCCGAATAACGATATTTTCTATTCTTATTGTCAGAAAAGCGCGCTTTCTCCAACCTTTTCAAAATCTCGTCGGCTTTTACGTGCTCATACGGATTTTTTTTCATAACTCCAAAACGAATAACGTTTTTTACTATCAATTTCAGTGTAACGGCTAAATAATCCCTTGAAGTATGCGTTAAACATTCATAAATGGTGGGATAATCTCCGCTTTGCAGCTTCAAGAAAACATTGACGCTGGTATGGATATCTATACGATGCTTTTCAATTATCTTTAACACCAACAACGAAGTAAAAATTTTTGATATGGATCCGACGTAGTACAAGTTTTCATCCGATAAAAAAATATCGTCGTTTAATAATATTCCTATGCTCATTTTAGCCTTGTCGGATATATCAAAATATTTTTTAATTATATTTTTATCCTTTTCACCGCTAAAAAAATCGTTGACGGAAGATTTCATATTGTCGCATCTCCTATAAATTTGATTATCGGAATTCTATTAAACATGTTTTCGCTTAATTGTTCAATCATTTTCCGCTTCAGAACTGCAAACTGTGATCTTCTTAGTCAAAAACACTGGCAATGCCATCGTCAGTTCAAATCCTGTTTATAAAAAATACCGAAACTCTGCTGTTAAATCAAAAGATTATTGAAAGTTATAAAAACACAAGATAAGCATACGAAAAATCACAAGATACGCGGGTATCTTGTGATTTTTGTCTGTTGTAGCTTTTTCGTACAACAAAGATGGCTTCATAGTATAAAAATGCAACTTTGCTAAAAGGCACATTTTTACGCTATGATTTCTCAACGAATAGATTATACCACTAAATACGCTTCTTGTCAATAGATTTTGAAAATCTTTTCGTAAAATTATTGAGACCATGTCCTATTATTTTTTGTGCTTTATGTATAACTTTAGGCTCAAGAGAGGAAAACCAATCTTGAGCCTTCTGTTTTTTAATCTTCAATTACGATGCAGTTGACTTTCTGCGAATATGCGGTGCAGGCATCAATGGCGAGGATCCCTCCTTCACTATACGGAGAAAAATCCGAATCTTTTTCAAACTCACTTCCCCTTCCTTCATATTTGGAATGACCGAATGAAGTATGCCAATGTCCGCACACAATGGTCTTTCCCTGCTCGGTCACTTTGAAGTCGTGTGCCAACTCCATACCGTTATACCAACGCGCACGTTTCCATGCAAGTTCGTCAGCAGTTCTCCAATCTGACTCATACGCATATCTGCGATGTTCGTTACCGATCTGTCGCGCCGGAATCCAACCGTGAACAAAGACGTAGTGTTCGGTTTCAAAGAAATCTACACTCGCGGGAATCAACTCCGTATAATATGGTGTCCGCTTTGCCTTATCCACCATTTTTCTTGGGCGACGATAGCAATCACGCTCTGTTATTTCACTCAACTGCGCTGCGGTATCCATCAAACCGTTTGTGATAAACCGATTGATTTCATAGATGTGGTACATATCACACGTTTGAAGATAGTCGAGCATCCTCACAAACATATCTTCGTGATTTCCTCTGATATAGATCAGCTCGTCACGATGCAAAAGGTCAAGCATAAACTCTTGTACTTTGAGTGCTTCAAAACCTCGGTCAAACATATCTCCGCAAACTATGAGTTTGTGGGGTTCTTTATCCTCAAAGAACCCTGCCTCTGCAAGTGCTTCTACCATTGGTGTGTAAAATCCGTGTATATCAGATACAACATAATATTTCATGCTGCTACCTCTCTTTTCAATTCTTCTTCGGCTTGATAGCCGCCTTTAAGTGTAACGATGATCTTCTTATTTCCGCAAACTTGGATACACTCAACCAACCTGCGAACAGTAACATCATCAAACTCCGTAAAGCTCATATCGGTCTGTTTGAGAATGTCCATTATTCTTGCAACCTCTGCATTGACGGTATCACTCTGCGATGCTTGGCTCTTGGCAAGGTCGAGCTTTCCGCGAAGAATGACCAACTGATCGAACATCTTTTTCAGCTCAACTTCATATCTTTCGGGATCACCCTCGGTTCTTGCAGCAAGCTCGGTCATCTGCTGAATTTCTTCCTTCAGTTCGTTCATCTGCTTTTCGATGGAGAATACATCAAGAGCTGCGCTGTTTCCCGAGACCGCATAGGAAAGATTGCTTTGAATAAGGCTGAATACTTCCCCACTGTTTTCCATCATTTTGGAGAGACAACGACAGATAGCTTCGTGAAGCATCTGCTCCTCTATACCTGCCGAGTCTTTGCAATATGTTTTGCCGTGCTCGATACGGCTGATACATCTCCAATAATATGTGGTCTTACCTTTGGCGACCTTAGATGTTCTCTTATAGGAACTTCCGCAAGAGCCGCAGATAAGCAATTCGGAAAGAGCGTATTTTCCACTATACTTTCCCTGCTCGGTAATGGCAGAGTCGAACTTCTTTCGCTTGTTTGTTCTTCTTGCAAGCTCGGCTTGTACCAAGTTGAAGGTGTCGCGGTCTATAATCGCCGGATGATTGTTGGAGATCAGATACCTTGTGACTTCGCCGCGATTGATCTTTGCTTTTTTGCTGATGCAATCGGTGGTATAGGATTTTTGATAAAGAACATCACCAACGTACTTTTCATTGGAAAGCATATAGCGAATGACCGTCAGAGACCATTCATCCTTGCCTTTCGGAGTCTTTATATGATTGCTTTCAAGAGATTCCTTGAGCATACCCATACTTGCTCCGTCAAGCACCATTCGAAACAGCGTTCTGACAACCTCTGCTTCTTCGGGAATAATGTAAGGATTTCCTTCCGCATCCTTACGGTATCCGAGCATCTTGAAGCTGAGCGAATAGGTTCCGTTCTTCATTCTCTTTTGGATACCCCACTTGACATTGGCACTGATACTCTCGCTTTCAGCTTGCGACATTACGCTAAAAAAGCCGATCAAGGTCTCGTTTTCTGCTTTTAAGGAATCGAGGTTCTGTTCTTCAAAATACACCCCGATCCCCATAGCACGGAGTTTTCTTACCCAAGTTAAGCTATCGACCGTGTTTCTCGCAAAACGTGTGGTGGATTTGGTAAGTATCAAATCGACCTTTCCTTTTTCACAATCGCGCATCAGCTTTAGGAACTTATCTCGCTTGTCGGTTCGGGTTCCCGTGATACCTTCGTCAGCATAGATGCCAACCATCGTCCAATTTGGGGTTTCAGCTATCTTTCCGGTATAGTATTTCACCTGCGTATCCAAACTGTTCATCTGATCTTCTTCGTCGGTAGAGACTCGGCAATATGCCGCAACTCTCATCTTTCTGTATTCGTCTCTCCTGCTTGTGAGTGCAGGATTGGCTTCTATCTTTGTTATTGTTCTTACGGGTGCGTATTCGCTCATGCCGTTTTGTCCTCCGTTTCTATGTTCGTTACCTCTGCGTGATTGATAAATGTGACGGTCAGCGTTCCGTCTCTGTTGACCGCTATCTTCTGTACCGTTTCCCGTATCAGCGTTACGTCAAGCTCGGTGATAATCGGCAGATTGCGGTACTTGTCCATCAGAGCCTCGGTCATTGCTCTGCCTCTGTCAAGAGGACAGCACTCATATTTGTGTTCAACACATTTGAGTATCATCTTGGAAAGAACACCAAACTCAACGCCCGTCTGTTCCTTGACTCTCTCAATCTCCTTGTTCTGTCGTATAACCTCCATCGAGGGAGAATACTCAATGTTGGAGGTATTCAATCGCAAAAGCTCGGGATTGTTTCGTACCCGGTTCAAGATGATGAGTAGGGCTGTAAAGATCTCTCTGTCGCCTAAATAGGCATCCACTTTACAACCGCTTGGGCAAAGCCACTTTTCGCGGCTTCTCCATTTGTTGCGACGCCCCATATTCTGACCGCAGCAGGAGCACACCAACTTACTCTTGATAAGTGTGGTGATCTCGGGGAGCTCGGTCTGAGTCCCACCCATATCCGACTTTCTTTTGTTGGCGAGTTCAAAATCGGTCAGCGATATGATGGCAGGATAACCGTCTGCCCCTGCGTATTTCGGATTTGCTATGATACGGGAGATCAGATTTTTCGTCCACACGGATTTATCAAGGTAGTAGATTATTCCCTGCGCTGTCAGCTCGGCTGCAATAGCCTTTAATGACTTACCGCCTATGTAATCTGCGAAGATGTCGCGGACTACTTTGGCTTCACTTTCAAAAACAAGGTACTGACCGTTCTTGACTTCATATCCGTAAAGTATGGTTCTTAAACTCATGCCGCGACACCTACGCTTTCTTTCAAATTCAGACCACCTTTGAGAACAAAGGTGATGTTTCCGTTATCGTCTGCCTTAATTCTTTCAACGATTGCTGTAAAGAGGTTTTCATCAAAGGAAAGAATTGCGGGAGGATAACTCTGCAACAGTTCTTTGAGAAATCGGAGATCTTCAATGTAGTGAGTATCCTCGTCCTCACTAATCAGCTTCATACGTCTGCTTCGGAGTGTTGTAATTCTGTTTTGCAGTTCCGCCGTTTGCTCTGCGTATGAGACCTCATCCATAATGTTCTTGGCGCGGAGCTTAGAGTACATATCGTTCTGCGAACAAAGCTTTGCGATCTCCGCGTCTATCTCTGCGATCTCTTGGCTATCCGAGACGAGCTTTGTGCGAATGTCGATGAGCTGTGTCAGCGTGTTATCGACAAGCAAGGTCTCATATTGGCGCAGGCGGTTATACATAATAATAAAGGAAGAAAAGATCTCGCTTTCAAGGAGGTTCTTTCCTCCGCACTCGTGCCCGGAGTTGCCTTTTCGGGAGCAGACCCAATAGGTGATACCGTTCTGCACTCTGCGCTTATATGCCCATCCGCACTCGTTGCAATAGATCATTCGGGTAAGCAAATACTGTTGCTTGGGTTTCTTTGGCGCGTATTGCTCTCTCTCCTTGAGTCTCTGCTGCGCCGCTTCAAAGACTTCTCTGCTGATAATTGCAGGGTGAGAGTTGGTAACGTAGAACTTGTCCCTTTCTCCGTTATTCTTGCGATTTCTCAAAGGCAAGATCTCGGGAGTGTAGGTCTTTTGAAGAAGCGCGTCACCGATATACTTTTCATTGGAGAGGATATATCGGATATGCGCCTTGTTCCACTTACCATCGCGTGAGAGTACGCCTTCGCGGTTCAAGATCGCCGCGATCTGCCCCATTCCTTTCCCTGCGAGGTACATATCGAAGATACGGACAACGATCACCGCTTCTTCCTCAACAATGACAAGCGAACCATTATCAAGTCGATAGCCGTATGGAGCGCAATAGGTAATGAAGTTACCCTCCTCCATTTTCATTCGGTACGACATTGCCATTCTCTTGGAGAAGTTTAAGGAATCATTTTGAGCAAATGCGCTCTTGATATATAGGATCATTTCGGAACTCATCGACCTTGTATCGATCCTGTCGTTCTCAAAGTAAACGCTTGCTCCGTATTCTGCGAGCTTTCGCACCGACTCCAAACATTCAAGAGAGTTTCTTGCGAAACGCTGAACGCTCTTAACGTAGATACGGTCGATCTTGCCGAGCCTTGCATCATTCAACATTCGCTTGAAATCGTCTCTCTTATTGAGGCTTGTTCCCGTGATACCCTCATCGGCGTAAATATCGACAAGCTCCATCTTGTCTGACGTGCGAATAAAGTCGGTGTAGTACCTCACTTGGTTCAGAAAGGAATTAACTTGGTCGTCGGAATCGGTACTTACACGACAGTATGCCGCAACTCTTTGGATTCTCGCATTGTCGGAGTATTCCGCAAGCGGACGTATGATTTGTACTTGTTTTTCTGTGGCTACATTCATATTCGTGTTGCCCTCCTTTCGACCATGATTATACTGATTTTTGAAAATCCCTCAAGGATGCGATTTTTATGCGATTTCCACCACTGTGCAACCCATTGTTTCTGCGTTTTTCTTGTTAAGTCTATCAATGACTTTTCGTTCCACCTTGCCCGATCTGAGCAATCTGCGAAGCACATCAACCGATGCGAGGTAGATCATTTGTTTTCTTACTTCTTCACTCATTTACTCTACCCCCATACTGATTTTAAGTGCTTGATCTACAGCCTCCATCGACTCTTTACTTGCGCGTCCAACGTAGTGGATGAGCCTTGACTTGTCTACCGTCCTTACCTGCTCTGCAAGTGCAATCGAACTCATAGAAAGATCGCTGCTTTCGATAGGAATGTGGGTAGGCATATATTTTTTCTTTTGGCAACGGCTTGTGATTGCAAGCACGATCACAGTAGGACTATGCGTATTTCCTACGTTATTTTGAATGACCAACACGGGGCGCTCTCCGCCCTGCTCCGATCCGATAACGGGGTCAAGGTCGGCAATGTAAATCTCACCGCGTCTTATTTTTCTATCCATATCTATGAACCTCCTTTGTTTTGCCGTAAACGACTATGTATGACAAGAGCCGCCCAAACAGTTTGCTTGGGCGGTTCTCGTAAGAAAAGAAGTGAAAAGAAAGGAGATTTTCACTGTTTAACATTCTTCACAGCACCGACGCTGACTCTTGGTGATCAGAAGTGCGAGGTAGTCGCAAAAGTCGTCGTCAATGGGTTCGTGATTATTCTGCTTATGGCAGAACTCAAGGAAGTGGAACATCGCATCGAAATCTTCACCGATCTCAATCTCGATGAGTGCTCCCGTTACCGGGCTAACGAAAACACAAGGCTCACCGTCAAGCCAACGGCGCAGGTTCTCACGTTTATCGTTGAACATTGCCGTGCATTTCTTAAATGCCCACCGTGCGTGATTGATACGCACCTCTTTTACTCTCGGGTCGGTATCGTCCCGCATAGCTTCATATCCATTCAGAATAGCTGTCATGTAGCGTGAAAATTCGTGTCTCTTGTTCATTTGATTTAACCTTCCTTTTTAAGTAGTTTTTTGATGCCGTCCTGTGCGGCTCTGATCTTTTTGATACGCCCCTCTAAATGGGCGATGGTCTCTTGGATTTCTTCGTTGCTTGTTGCGTAGTAATAGCCTTGATTGCTTGAGCAAATAGGAACGCCTTTACATCTAAGCTCGTTCACCATTCGTCGGACTTCCGCCCCTTTACAATGGAACCTTGCTTCAATGACTTTGCTCTTAACGGCGTTGGCTTTACCACTATGCTCTTTCTGCATATACCGTTCAAAAGTGTTCATTATACTGCCTTTCCCCTATGAATTTCTTTGAATCGAATACCCATACCATAAGGTTCTTCCCATCAAAGATAAATAGGTATGTATCTGAGCCGCCGTAGGCAGACCTATGTTGAAAGGTGGTCTACCGTTTTACCTTTGGCTCTTAACACACCTATTTGTCCTCGACACCCCGGTGTGACCGAACATTGTTCGGCATGGGAAGTCATCAAGCGTCCGATTACGAGTCGGCTCCATAGGAATCTCACCTCCCCCGGGTACTCCGCAGGCAGCGCCTTTCGGCTACTGAAGTATCATTATCCCTCACGTTTGTCATCGCCCTCTGTCGGTAGTAATCCGACTTCACTCAAAGTATCGTTTGATCGCTCCCTCCGTAAAGGGAGATCTTGGCGCACCTTTTGAGCTTGGCTTATTCACTCCTCGTAAATATAACGTGGGTAAAGTGCTTGATGAATGGGTATTCGTTGTTTTCAAAGATCATTGAGGAGGAGAGTCTTTTATCTTGCCCCCTCAATTGGTAGCCAGCGAGAAGGGCTATTTTTTGCACTTTTTCAAAAAATTTTTCAAAAATTTTTCTCAAAAAGAAAAAAGCCTTGTTTACCGCCCAAACGGTAAACAAGGCTTTGCGTGTTACGTTGTTTTTTATGTCGCTATCAGATATTCAAGCAGGAGTTTTTCTTCATCAGTAAGTTTCTCTCTCAATGCCTTTACATCAAAAGCAACCACTTCATCTTTAATGCGATCTTTTACTTTGCTATATGCAAATGGCGAATATTCAGCCAGGCTGCTCCGAACAATACATACTGTATCAATCTTTTCATCAATGATACTTTCCACAAATAGTTTAGACCTTACATTTGAATATGTGATGCTATCGTTACTATTGTTGATTTGCCTTACATACTGAGCGTTCTTTTCCGTTTCCATTTATAAATACCTCCGTGTTTTGTATCTATATTATATTGCATTTCCATTAGTAGGTCAAAGATGCGATTCAATTCCAAATGCGCTTTTCAATTCGTGCCAAACGTCTTGTAATATGGTATGGCTGACAGCCAAGCATCTTTGAAATTTCCGTTTTTGAGTAATTATCAAAAGCAAGCAAAGTGATAAGCTCAATATCGTCCTGCGGCAAAGCTTTAATCTTTTTGACCAAGTTGGGATTATCTATCTCCTCGATCCACCAATATCTCGACTTATCCCCGCTGTTTTCGATGGTTACTGTCAACTCATCAAAAAACTTTTGAAGCAACGTGCTCTCGGAATCATCATCCTCGCCTTCATCAAAATCACTCGATGTAAACTGTTGTGTGTGCATACGATAACGGCGATCACTTTTGAACTGTTCCAAGTCAAATTCATACATTTCCTTTATTTGCTCCTCGGTCATTCCAAGTGCTCTGTATTCCTCTGCTTGTTTTTTCTGTCTTGCTTCAAACTTTTTTCTTTCATAAGCATTGTTCCAACTCATTATTTTAATCTCCTTGAATTTTGAAATTTTGTTTTTGAACTGTTCTGTTGAAAATCAAAATTCAAGGGATTAAGGATATTTAGCTATATAGGTCTCCCACACGATCATCACCGCCTTTGCGATATAATCGTTTTGAAAACCGTTTTGAGTCCGGATAAACAAAAAAGCCTCCTCCCGCGCAAGGCAGGAGGAGGCTCAACGTAACGTATGAAGGCAGTAATGCAGTATGTAAAAAAGCATCGCACGGAAACAAGACAGAGTTATACTCTGTTACTTGCCTTCATACGATGCTTGAGATCTGCGCCCATTCGGGCGGTCTGCCTATACGCTATAAAGTGATTATTTAATTATTTGTATCTGTGTTGATAATACGAATCCGCATATTGGTATCTGCTACGTTGCAGTTTCTTACGCAGCCTGCGGAAATAGGCTACGTTCAAAACCATTTCGGCTTTGCACTTATTGCACTTCACTCTGACGTGTCCTGTTGTGTCTGCGAAAACACCTTCAATGTAATGGGAGCAATATGGACACTTCAGCTCTCTTTCGGGCAGCGAAGTACATTCTTCAAATGAAAGGATCATCTTACGATGAGCTTCGGCTGTAAGCGGTTTATCTTGAAACTTCGGTGCTGTGTTTGGTCTCATTACGCATACACCTCCGACTCAAGGATCTGTTTCATCAGTAATTCTTCAAGAGGGTGATAGTCAAGCAGACCGAATTGGCGAAGTCTTATAAACAAAGGTTGGAACCTTACTCCAAGCAAATCAGCCATCTGCTTCATGATTACTCTACCCTCGGGGTCAAATACGTTCTCTCCGTATATTCTGATTGGTTCTCCTTTGTTAAAGCGTTTAAGCGCGTTTTCTACAACAAATCTCGGCAACAAAAGCGCGGCTGCAATTTTGTTTGCTCTTGATTCATTGATATTGAACGCATTATGGAGCTGCTCTGTCGGGATATATTCGGACAAATCCATATCTCGGTTGAACGATGCGACATTGGTATTGCAAAGCTTATTCATAAGGTAATGCCCGGCTTCGTGTGCCATATTGAATCGGCAACGCTCACGTTGATCGGGAGCGAGATAACACTTATCAACGACCATTGTTTTACGGGGATACAGAACCTCTGTAACCTTACCGTTATTGATTATCTTGAGTGTTCTTGAACCGTTGGCAATAAACGCGGTAATCGTTTCATCGTCCTCGACAATGCTTTCAAACTCTATCTCAAGACCAAGATAATCGGTAATAAGACCCCTTATATCTATATAATCGGTAGGAGCGTTGTACTTGCGAATGTAATCCAAAACCAAAGCTTCGCAAAACTCCTCGATCTCCATATTAGACATATTAAATTGGTTCATTCGTCACCTCCCATTGCTTATGCAGGCACTTCCTTCTCGACGAACCACTTGCCGTCCTCGTCATAAAGGTCTCTCTGTTTGCCTTCGATCATTACTGTATATCGGGTTCCGCAACCGCCGACTTTCAAAGAAGCGGCAGGCGTAATGTGGAGAACTCTGTCAATCTCATAGGTCGCACCATCTTCCCACACCATACTCAACGGACGGAGACTTCCATCCTTTGTGATCTTAACGATCATCGTCACATACACTTTCTTGAATTTCATAGTATAGTTTCTCCTTTACTGTGGCACTCCCGTCGGCATAATAAGTTTCGGACTATTATGCGAGGGCATTTTGGGGTTCTGAAGCAACGTGGCGTTTTTGATCGCATTGTAACCGTAACGGGATCGGATCTCCTCTATCGCCTTATCGAGAGCTTCTATTCGAGAACTTTTCTCTGCATCATAAAATAGGCTGATCTGCTCGTCATAGTCAAGCGACACAAGGTTGATCGCCCGAACTGTGATAGAACGGATCGGATGTTTCCAAGAATAATTCTTCTCAAATAGGGAGAAGGCTTCTCGCGCAATAACGGAAGGGCTTTGAGTGGATAGAGGAATCTTACATTGCCACTGTTTAGTAAACAGCTCGTTATCTCTAACCGAAATCGCAACGCCCGTTGCTTTTTTATTAAAAGTGAAAAGTCTATGCCCTATGTCCTGCGACAGCTCAAGTATAAACTTCCACACTTCCACCGAATCTTCAAGATCTTGCAACGCGGTAATACCGTGACCGCAAGACTTATCAAGTGCTTCTATGTTGCGAACGGTCACTTTGGATTCGTCAAGTCCATTGGCAAAGCGCCATATATCAACGCCGCATTTACCAAGTTTTCTTTCAAAAAATTCCAAGGGCCAATTCGCAACCTGCCCTATGGTAGTAATACCATAAGAAGCAAGTTTCTTTGTTGTTGCTCTGCCAATACCAAGCAGATCAGATGCAGGAAGTCCCCATATCTGTTCTTTATACGAGTCTTGAGTGATAACCGTAACTGCATCCGGCTTTTTCATATCCGAGCCGAGCTTGGCAAAGATTTTATTATACGACACTCCGACCGATACCGTAAGACCCAACTCAAACTTGATCGCTTCTTTTATCTCATTGGCGATCTTCTCTCCACTTCCGAAAGCACGTGTGCTACCGCTTACGTCAAGCCAACACTCGTCCATTCCGAAGGGTTCTATCTCATCAGTGTACCGACTGTAAATTGCTCTTGCCTTTTTTGAGTATTTCATATACTCGTCGTAATGCGGAGAAACAATAAGCAATCCGGGGCATTTCTGTTTGGCTTGCCAAATGGCTTCACCCGTGCTGACTCCTTTTGCCTTCGCCTTGTAATTCTTTGCGAGGACAATACCGTGTCGTTCTTCCACATCGCCACATACTGCAATAGGATAGGCTTTCAGTTCGGGGTTCAACATACATTCGACAGAAGCATAAAAGTTGTTCATATCGCTATGCAGTATCACCCGTTCCATATTCCCTCCAATATTATAATAAAAAGTTTATCGAAACCCCTTGACAAAAATGAAGTTTGGGTTTATAATTTATGTAGTTCAAGTTCATCGTGCCTATATTATACGACATTCAAGTTCATTTGTCAAGAGGTTTTTTGAACTTTAACTACATTTTTTCAAAAAGTTATGAAATTCAAGTTCATCATATAATTAGAATGGAAGGAGAAAGGAAATGACCTTCGGAGAAAAAATTCATTTAGAAAGAACAAAGCGAGGTATGAATCAAAAAGAATTCGGTAAGTTAATAGGTGTATCTCAACGAATTGTGTCACTTTATGAAACGGCGAAGTCTTTTCCCCGCACTCGCGATGATTACGCACGAATAGCTGAAGCTCTCGCTATTGATGTCAACTATCTATTGACCGAAAATGAGGAGTTTGTCATGGGTATTGCTGAACAATATGGTACTCGTGGCGCTCAAGGTGCTAACAGAGTATTGTCTGATGTAAAGGCTCTGTTCGCAGGTGGCGAGATGGCAGAAGAAGATATGGATGTGTTTATGAAAGCCGTACAAGATGCTTATTGGGAAGTAAAAAAGATCAATAAGGAAAAATATACTCCCAAGAAGTATCAGAAGAAGGATAATGACTAATACCTTCATTGTCCGTTTTATGGTACATACTGTGTGCTATACTTATACCACAGAGAAAGGGGGATATTGATGGCACAAGTCAAAGATGCTGTATCTGTTGCGAACAAGATCTTTCGCACTTATGAAAAAAGACGCCCGGAACGAATAGCCAAAGAAATGGGAATACTGATAGTCCCTGCCCCTTTTAAGAAACAGAAAGGCGCATACAAGGTGATTGAGCGTCAACCGATCATATTTATAAACGATAGCCTTCATCCCGTTGTCCGAGAGATTGTATTCGGACACGAGCTCGGTCATCATCTTCTGCACCGTGAAGAAGCAATACAAGCAGGTGGATTCCAAGAGTTCAACCTTTTCGATATGCGCGAGAACCGTATGGAATATGAAGCCAATCTGTTTGCAGCGCAACTTATGCTCCCCGATGAGGAGATAAAGGAGTATATATACCGAGGTTTCGACGTTCAGCAAATCGCAAGAGCTATGCGATCCGACATTAACCTTGTTGCAATCAAGGTTGCTGAGCTCAACCGTCAAGGCTGCTGCTTTAGAGAGCAAGAGTTCAGAAGTAACTTCTTAAAATGAGAAAGAACCCTCCGAGGGTTCTTTCTTGTTTATAAAGAGATAGTGCAAACAGAAACGGACTGTGCCGAAACACAGTCCGAGGGTTTAACAAAAGGGCGGCAAGCTACGTTTTATTCGTAGCCTGCCGCGAATCTTTGTTATCAAAGGGTCTGTGCGTACATTGTGCGTCGCAGGCTCTTTTTATTTAATTATTATTGAAATAGTCATTGAGACAGTAATAGCCACTTTCATTGCCGATCTGTACGGTGCTGCCGTTGCCATCGCTGACCCATACGCCACCGAAAGTACCACACTTATATACAATGCCCTCATATCCTATGCCGAGAGCATAAGCACCCCATTCGTTAAAGTCTGATGGAAGCCATGTAGGAATAATCTCGTCCAGTTCCGCCTGAGTTACATCGGTAAAGATAATCTTTCCCATATTAACATAGGCATAGGATTTGCCGACGCCCGATCCTATAAGTGCGGCATAACAGTGTGTCGTACCGATCTCCATAGAAAGATTCAACTCGGTATTTGTAATGACAATATCTCCCAAAGTTCCGGTTACATATGCATGCATATTAGCGCCTGCACCAATTACAGAAGCAAGCCCGTCGCCATTATTTCTTGCTGTGATCTGAGAATTTTTAAGGATTATATTACCCATTGTGCTACCGACATAACCTATACCGATTGCTGGTGCATGCGAGGTGCTTTCATAATAACCACCTTCCGCAACGATGATTGAATTTTCAATGAGGATATCTCCCATTGATCCGTCCGATGTACCTATGGCAGCACCGCTGATACTGGTGTCAGCCTTAATCCCCTTATTTGAATCCGCTGACACTTCCTTTGAACTTCCCGTAGCATCCACACGGGCATTGCGGATGGTAACATTTCCTGCTATAACGCCATTATTTGCGCCGATGCCTGCGTTGCCACCTGTAGCCGTAACGGTCAGTTTATTGTTCTCTTTGGTAAGGTCACCTTCGATGATCACATTGGAGCCATTGCCAAGGGAAATGCCGCCGTTCACGGTATGCTCTGCATCGCCTGCCACAAGGAGCGTCAAGGTTTTGCCATCAGCTACGGTAATCTGTCCACCCAGTTTCACTCCGCTTGCGCCAACATCGAAGATTACAGTTGCATCTTCTGCGATATTCAGCGATATGTTGTACTTTTTGCCGTCGCCAATAATAACACTATCTTGAGTAATGTCAACCGTGCTACCTTCACCCTTCGATGTCAAATCTACAACAGCAAGCATTGCACCACAAATGCACTTTCTGTTCTCGTCATATGTGTGTTCTTCAGGTTCTCCTACGATAACGCCGCACTCGTGAGTCTTGGTATGTGTACCGTCGCCGTTGTCGGTGTAGGGGTAATTTTCGCTTGCATGATTCTCGGGAGCTTTTGTAGCATCGTACTCAAAACCGCAAAATTCACAGAGTTTACCGTGCATACATGTTGCTTCACCGCCGGTATGCTCTCCCACGCCCGTCTTAGAGTGCTGGTAGTTCTTCGCGCTCACGCCGTAGTTATAGAGTGCCTTTGCGAGATTTACCATCTTTTCATCGGTCGAGCTTTGGCTGATAGCGTAGAGGTAATCGTTGACCGATACGTGGATGTAAGAGTAATTTTCCCCTTCGCCGTTCTGAATAATCACAGAGAAATCCTTGTCAAAGTCGGTTGCGCTGATGGGATCGCTTTCAAAAATGATATACCCTCTATTTACATCTTCCTCGGTCATTACATACTCTTTTCCATTTACATAGACCTTAACTGCAGGCAAATAATTCACCTTTATCTTAATGGAGAGCGTTGTACCGAATCTGACCGTGTACTGCTCCACCAAAGGCATATTGGGTTCTATTTCAAACCGATCAGCCTCACTTTCGGGAATCTCTCTGTTCGAGCTATTCTCTGTGTAAGTATTGCCGGTCATGGTCTGATGCTTCTTGTATGCACTTGCTGCTTCGCCGTATGCAAGGGTATCCTTGATGAGAGCTACGAGAGCCGCATTGTCCTTATATTTTTCAAGAAGGTTTAAGAGGTTCTTTTCAACGCTGTATTCCTTACCATCTTCACATCCGTGACTTGTAACCTCGGTCTCGTTGTAGTAAAGCTTTGCGCGGATACTGTCGCCCATGCACTGCGGATTAATCCCCTCAAGGACGAATACGTAGAAGCCGTCAGCATTGGGTTCATCGGCATATACTTTGGTTTTCACGCCATTGTGACTGAACTCCATATAGAGTCCCTTGGAATTGAATTCAGGAGCATAGCCCATCACATAGTACTTCATCGAGAGGTCGCCGCCGATGTTGAGCTGCTGACCGTAGATCTCGAATCTCGAAGAAGGAACAGCCTCACCACCGAGTACGGGATAGCTCTGACGGTTCTCACCTTCGAGTATCTGTCCGAAGTGTTCACCGAGCTTGTAGGCAACCTCGCCCGAGAGGAGCTGTGCTTTGGTTACACTTGTGATCTCTACGTTGTCACTCCCGGGTTTCAGATCCGAATTGCTGTGTACAGCCTCAAGACCGTCATCACCGAGGTAATAGCAATTCTTGATTGCATTAACACTCCGAAGCGTGCCAAATGCGCCAAGAAACGCCTGATCGGTCAGATTTTCACCGCGCTCAAACTTACCTGCAAACAGGCAGTTTTCAAGGGTAGTCTTTGCTCCCGTATTGGAAAAGCTGAGGAAACCGCCCATATAAATGGTTGCGGTGTTATTATAGTCGCCTGCGTAATTGGTCTTGATAGTACCGTATGCCGCGCAGTTGCGGATGGTCACTTCGCTTGTATTCTCTTGGATCTTGCCGATAAAGCCGCCTGCACCCGAGTCCACACGGTAAATACCTGCGTCAAAGGTGCCGTACCAAGAGCAGTTTTCAATGAGGCTTTGATGGTTTGCGTATCCCACAAAGCCGCCGATCATACCAACGCCGTGCGCCTTTGCGGTAAGTTTTACGTAAGAGGTGATGTTCTGAATAATTGCGCCGTTGCGCTCAAGATCGGTTTCACCATTCACACCGCAAATCGAGCCGATGACACCGCCAACGTAGTCGTGTTGCGTGTTCACGATCACCTCACCGTAGATGGTGAAGTTCTTGACCGTACCGGTTCTGACCTCACCGAAGAAGCCAAGACCGGCTCTGCCGCCTTCCACGTACAGACCCTTGATGGTGTGGTTCTGTCCGTCAAAGACACCACGGAAGTTGTGGTTTTCCTCTCCCGTGAAGCCGATAGGCGTCCAAGGTCTGTTTTCAAGGTCGATGTCAGCCGTAAGAACGCCCTTGATCTCTCTGTTGCCCTCTACATTGACCTGCTGTGCAAACCAGAAAAGCTGACCTGCGTTGGAGATCGCATAGTAGTCAACGTGTTCGGCTGTAAGTCCAAGAGAAGCGTAATTCTCGTTGGTGACAAGCGTTGCAGGCGCGTAGACATCGCAGTTGGGGCATAAGCCCTTCTTCTCATCAAAATTGTGAGGGATATCTTCGTCGGTGTTGGAATAAGCGGTCTTTTCGCAGATCGTGATTTCATATACTTTCGAGCCGCCGATAACGGGATAGTTGTTGGTACCAATGTTCTGCCCCCATGCTTCGCCCAAGAGATATGCGACCTCACCCGAGGCAAACTGTGCAGTGGTCATTGCCTTCTCGCCGCTATGGCTGCGGAGGGTGCCGTTTGTTGCGGTAACGTTGACGTAATAGCTGTTTGAAACCAACTCACCGCCAACGGGCGCAAGGGTTGCTGTCATTCCTGTCCCTGAGATGACTTGACAGTTATAGGCAAAGCTGTTTTTCACGGTCGGTGACTGTGAACCGGCTACTGCACCCGCGTATACACTTTCTGCGTCCGATGCGGTGGTATATCCGGTTACCTTGCAGTTGATCGCGTAGCAGTTTTCCACTGTTCCTTGGTAAGCCAACACAGCGCCTGCGTTCCAGCCGCTGACGGTGGCATTGATCACGCCAAGATTTTTGACCACAACTGTGGTGTCGGAGTAGCCCACAAGCCCCTGAGAGCCTGTTCCGATGGCTGTAAAGTTGGATACAGTATAACCGCAGCCGTCCAGAGTTCCCTTGAACATCATCTGGGCGGTGGTGCCGCTGGCATCCACGACATCATTGTATACGCCAATGGGATACCACGTCCTGTTTTCAAGGTCGATGTCGGCGGTCAGTTTTGCGTTTGCAGTTGTGTTACCTGCAATATTGACCTGCTGTGCAAACCAGAAGAGCTGACCTGCATTGCCAATCTCGTAATAACCGTCGGCGTTAAGGGTAGCCGGCGCGTAATCGCAGACGTCGCAAAAACCGTTTGCCGTACCCGAACCGGCATGATAGCCAACAGCAGTACAAATGTCGCCGGAGTTGAACTGTTCGTTGGTCCTGGAGTTTGTCTGATCCACAACGTCCGCTGTGGTACTGCCCTTGGTTTCATTGCCGACACCAAACTGAGTCACGCTGTTTCCGTCCTTTGCGCATCCGCTTAAATAATAACAATTTGTCACAGTGTTTTCTTTGTAGATTTCTCCAACCACGCCACCAACGCAAACGTCAGTTCCGCTGACATTCCCCGTATTGTAGCAGTTCTGTACAGTGCTTCCGTTAAGCAAACGACCAACAACGCCACCAATGTATTTTGTGCCGCTGATATTGCCCGTGTTGTAACTGTTCAGCACTATGCAATTGTAATCTGTCACTCCTGCCACGCCGCCAACCCCAGAGTACGTACTGCTGACGGTCCCCGTATTGTAGCAGTTTCCCACGGTGCCATAAAAGTTGTAGCCTACCACACCGCCGACACCATAATCCGAACCACTAACATTTCCCGTATTATAGCAGTTATTCAAGGTGCCGTAATAGTTGTAGCCTACCACACCGCCAACTTTCGCACTATTATCATTATTGCAGCAGATGGAGCCCGTGTTGTAGCAGTTCTCTATGGTGCCGTAATCGTTGTTGCCAACCACTCCACCGATATAATCATCGCCGTTAATATAGTTATCAATAATGCCCACATTCGTTACTTTGCCTGATCTGGTTACTCTACCGAACAGACCGACATAGGAGACCTCGTTGTTATTAAAATAGAGGCCGCTGATCGTATATCCGTTGC
>JAGAIP010000021.1 GCA_017626495.1 Clostridia bacterium
GAAACGTTGAGGAGTTCCAGGCAGGGCTCCAGGATTTATTCCAGAACATAGAGGATACTATTCTCGCCCAGGCTGCACAGATGCGCGCAGAAGCAGATACAGCTGCACTTGCACAGAGAGGTGTGCGCGTACTGACAAGTCGGGAAAACGAATTCTACAACAAACTGATCGAGGCCATGGACTCCAATAACGGAAACCTGATGATGGCTCTTTCTGATGTTGACAAGACATTCCCCACAACGACGATCAATCAGGTGATGGAAGACATGAAGCAGAACCATCCTCTGCTTGCAGCTGTTGATACAGTGAACGCAACCGGTCTCATGAAGTTCCTCATGAACACCGACGAAGGCGATACTGCTGCATGGGGCGCATTAAACGATGCAATCGTAAAGGAAATCACAAGCGGCTTTGCCGAGATCGAACTCGGACAGTTCAAACTCTCCGCGTTCATGCCGATTTCACAGGATATGCTGGCGCTCGGTGCAAACTGGCTGGATGTTTATATCCGCACCTGCCTGAGCGAAGCACTCGCGATCGGATATGAGAAAGCCATCGTGTCAGGCACCGGAAAGAACCAGCCTATCGGCATGGATCGTTCTGTTGCAGACGATGTAGTTGTAGAGGGAGGCGTATATCCACAGAAAGAAAAGGTTGCAGTGACAGATTTAAAGCCTGCTACATACGGAAATCTGATTTCTAAGCTGGCGACGAACAGGAAAGGTAAGGCAAGGGCAGTAAACGGTCTTATCATGGTAGTAAACCCCGTGGACTATTTCAAACTGGTTATGCCGGCGACAACGATGCTGATCCCTGGAGGCGGATATGCAAATGGTGTTCTTCCGGTTCCTACACAGATTATCCAGTCCGTTGCAGTAGCTGCAGGTGAGGCTATCCTGGGAATGGGGAAAAAATATTTCCTGGGAGTAGGTGGAAAGCGCGGCATCCAGTTTTCCGATGAATACAAGTTCATTGAGGATCAGAGATACTACAAGATTGTTGCCTACGGAAATGGACGTCCGAAGGATAACAACGCATTCCTGCGTTTGGATATTTCCACACTTGAGCCACTTACTTATGAAGTGAAGAATGTTTAAGAGAAGGAGGTAAACGATGGGCGCCATTGTAGTATCGGATGAATTGTTGGCAGAGGCAAAGAATTTCCTGGATATCACATGGGATGATGAGGAAGCCGACAAGAAGCTGAAAGGACAGATCCGGCGCGGCATCTCATACATCATGTCAAAGACCGGCGTTTCCACGTCGGCCTTTGATGGTGACTCCGTTGACGATCGTGCACAGACGTTACTCTTTAATTATTTGTTGTACGATAGGGCGGGAGCCCTTGATCGCTTTGCACGAAACTACCAGGATTGGATAGTTGGATTGAGAATCAAATGGGAGGTGGCAAATGCGGCCGGAACAAACAATTGAGACATTCCCGGACGGGATAGTAGATATTTATGCTGAGAACGGAAGAAAACTGGGAGAGAAAAAAATACATCTGCGATTTGAAGAGAAAACAGTGGGAGTAAACAGGTTCTACCAGCAGCAGGCATCGGTCATGACGGGCCGGATCGACAGAGTGATTAAGGTACAGCACACAAAAATAATAAGCACGCTGGACATTGCAGTTGTGAAAGAGGATGGCAGGCAGTACAGGATACTGAGGATACAGGAGAAGCCGGAGAAAGGCGTGGACTTATTGGAACTGCAATCTGTGACGGTTGCGATAGATAAAGAGGTGACGAAACGTGAAGATTAAAGCTATAAAAAATTTCATCTGCGGACGCCTGGAAGCATCCAGGGGAGAAGTGATTGATGTATCAGAGAAAGACGCTAAGAGATTAGCAGAAAAAGGGATTGCAGAATTGCTGGAGGAAAAGGATCAGTCATCAGAGCAGGAGACCGAACGGAAATCAAGGAAAGCAATAAGAGGCAGGAAGACAAGAAGTGGCAAGCAGGAAAGTTAAAATAAACGATTTTGAAACTGTCTTGAAGGACATACTGGATGATTACAAAGATAATGTGACAGAGCGGACAAAAAGGGCTGTTGTTCAGGTGGCGAAGATAGCACAGCAGGAGACGAAGGCGGGAGCAAATGTTAGAACTGGGAAATATCGTTCCGGATGGGCGGTCAAAGAGGATGCAGTGTCAAGATTAAGGACGGAAGCGATAGTCTATAACAGATCAAGGTACCAACTGGCTCACTTGCTGGAAAAAGGACACGCACTGAGGGGCGGAGGACGAGTGAAAGCCTTCCCTCACATTGAACCGGCAGAACAGCATGCACTCAAAAACATGGAGGAGGCAGTAAAGAAAATTGCGGAAGGATAAACTGATAAAGGGGATCCTGGAAATAATAAAGACAAAAAGCGGTATTGATTTCAGGTATGACCATTTCAGGCAATCGGAAGCAGTACCGCCGCCTTTTATCGTTTACAGGAGGGTAGCACCGGATACGTTCTCAGCGGATGGAATAACATTCAGCAAAGGTCAGAATGTGGATATAGAGCTGTATGCAGAGGATGAGGACCAGATGGCTGAGATAATGGAGCAGATCGAGGAACTTCTCGATCAGAACGGAATCTATTACAGACTGGCAGCAGATACAGTATACATCCAGTCAGAAGATTTCTACGAAACATTGTATGAAGTGTAAGCAACATAAGGAGGATATCATGGATAAAAACAAAGTAAAGTATAACCTGAAAAATGTACACTATGCAAAAGCGACGATTGCAGATGATGGGACAGCTACATACGCAGATCCGGTCAAATGGCCAGGTGCAGTATCTATGGCATTATCACCGGAGGGAGAGCCTACAGAATTTTTTGCAGACGGCATCCAGTATTATGTAGTAAATAACAACAAAGGGTACAGCGGAGACTATGAGTCTGCCTTGGTACCGGATGAATTCAGAAAGGACATTCTTGGAGAAATCGAAGACCAAAAAGGCGTGCTGATTGAAGATGCAGAGTCACAGATCGTGCATTTTGCACTGCTTTTCGAATTTGACGGAGACAAGAACCAGATCAGACACGTGATGTATAACTGCACGGCAACAAGACCGAGCGTGGAAGGCAAGACGATTGAGGATAAAGCAGAAGTACAGACGGAAAAACTTACAATCAAGGCAGCTGCAATCTACAATGCTGATCTGAAAAAGAACATTGTAAAGGGAAAAAGCAGTTCCGCAACGGATCCTGCTACCTATGCGGCATGGTATTCAAAAGTTTATCAGAGCACGGCAGCAGAAGTAAGCCAGGGCGCATCTACAGAGGAAGAGAATGCGTAAATTGAAAGAAAAAGAATAAGAAAGAGTTAAGACCCCTCACAGCATAAATGCTGCGAGGGGATTTTCGTATAAGGAGGAAAAAGAGGATGTATAGAGAAATCGTATTGAAAATGGCGGATGGAGACGAGAAGGCAATACCATTCAAAGCGACAGGAACAACATCCATCAGATATAAACAGCTGTTTAAAAAGGAACTGCTTGGAAGCATTACGGAAATTTTTGAAAAAGTAGGAAGCGATGAGCTCATCAGGCTGATGAAGGATACCGGGGAAGAAAAGAAAGAGGAAGACAATATGTCACCGGAAACACTGCAGACGCTGATTAAGATTACAGGATCCGGACAACTGGATACGATCCAGCAGATGGCATACATCATGAATATGCAGGCAAAAAATGCGGATATGTCAAAACTGAGTCTGGAAGGATACATAAACTGGCTGGATCAGTTCGAATCCTTTGAATTTTTAACGAATTCAATGGAGTTTATCGGACTGTATATGGGGAATAGAGAAACAACAAGCTCACAAAAAAAAGAAGTCGCCCAACTGACAGAGAAGTAAATTCGGCGCTTTATTTGCTCCGTGCGAAGCAGTTGGGCCTCACATTGGAAGAAATGGATCAGCTCGATGAGGGAGATGTATACGACATGATTACAGAGGCGGCAAACGATAACGCATCAGATTGCTACCAGCAGCTGGCAACACAGGAAGACTTTGATAAGTTCTA
>JAGAIP010000022.1 GCA_017626495.1 Clostridia bacterium
GGACCTACTAATTTAGTTGCTGATTCTGAAAGAATTTCTCGCATTGTATTCTTAATCATTTGTTTTGGAAAAAATATTTTTCTTCCGTTTTTATCTTTTCTATTAATAACAATATGACCGTGAGGGTGCTCTGTATCAGTATGAATACAAGCTTGCCAATACAATTCATAACCAGATAACTTTTCAATTCGTTTAATAAAATCATTAATTAAAACTTTTAAATTTACATTTTGATTTTCTGGAGAAACTATAAACTTAAAATGGCCTGCAACTTTATTATTCTCATATTCTTCATCAGTTGTTCCGAATAATTCAGGTTTATCAATTACATTATCTTTTTGCATTTGTGGCATGTAGTACTTAATGTACTTATTATGTTGACGCATAGAATTACTATACGACATTTTGAACATTACTCTTTGATTGTTCTCTTTCTTTTTATAATTTGATTTTACTAATGAACTTCCGAAGAAATGTTTTTCATCTTTAAAGCGACACGTGTCGCTCCTATTTTTCTTTAACAATTTATGAAGTAAGTTATTAAGTACTTTAACATCATCTTTAACATATGGTTTCTTTTCCCATCGATAAAGACCTGGGTCTCTTTCAATAATATCTTTTTTTTCGTAATTAAAGATTGATTTGATTTTGTCCATATTCTTTCCTTCTCTTTAATATGGACAGACAGAATTTGATAGGCATTCAAAATATATCAAAACAAATTTGCAAAATCAATAGAAAACCTATTTGTACCACAACAAATACCAATGTACCACCAGTAAATAATTGACTAATAAAAACTTAGCTGCCCTTGTAGGACAGTCCTTTATCTTGCGGAACGCTAGATAAGTGCAGAATTTACACTTTGCACTATTTTCTTCCAGAGCGACACGTGTCGCTTTAAAAACTAACTGTTGCATAAATCTCTTATTTCACTTATATTTAAACCATAAGATTCTGTCTGCCCAAGAAGGAGTCTTATGTTAATAATCACCGAAAAACCAAGTGTCGCAAAAGATTTTGCAAAAGCACTTGCGTGTTCTTTTTCTGCATCCGACCAAGCCTACAAAAGTCGTGATGGAGAAATCACTATCGTTCATTGTGTTGGGCATTTATTCAATCTTCAACAACCTGATTTTTATGATGAACGCTTCAAGCATTGGAATCAACTTCCAATTATCCCCCAACAATTTGCATACGATATCAATTCTCAAACAAAAGAAGTTGCAAAAAATGTTATTCAACATATTAAGAATCATAAAAATGATGCCATCTTAATTGCAACCGATGCTGATAGAGAAGGGGAAATCATTGCTCGAGAATGTCTATTAGCTTCTCGAATTTCTGATTATTCTAAAATCAAAAGATTTTGGGTTTCTCAAGCATTAACACCAGAAGTAATTCTTGAAGGAATCAAAAACGCAAAACCAAGTTACCTATATGATGATATTGCAGAACAGGGATTTGCAAGACAAAAAGCTGATTGGCTTGTAGGTATGAACTTTACTAGATTTATGACTAACATGTCTGGAGTTCTACTTACAGCTGGAAGAGTACAAACAGCAATTTTAAGTGCAATTAATAATCGCTGTGAAAGTATTGAAAACTTCAAATCAGAAAAATACTACGAACATTTTGGCAATTTTTCAGATAACAATGGAAATGAATGTATTGGTATATTTCTTGATGAAACTGAAAATACTTCTTTTCCAAATCCATTAGAAAAACTTAATAATCTTTCTGGAAAAAGAGCATCTTTAATAAGCAATAAAACAGAAGAAAAGAAAATAAATCCGCCTCAATTATATAATTTAAATGATTTACAGAAAGAAGCTTTTAGATTGTATGGTTTTTCTGCAGAAAGAACTTTGCAAATTGTTCAAAAGTTATATGAAGAATATAAATGTGTTTCTTATCCAAGAACACCTTCAAAAGTAATGGGA
>JAGAIP010000023.1 GCA_017626495.1 Clostridia bacterium
CGGCTTGAGCTGTTGCCCTTCATTCTCCTTTTCTGCGACTTCGGGCGTGGGTGGCGCAAGCTCCAGCTGAATTTTTCGGTCAAGGGCGGCAAGTTCGGACTTCAACTGCTTCAGCTCGTCCTCCTTCTTCCACACCTTACCCGCTATCTCCTGTAACTGCGGTATCTCCATCTCCAGCACCTCGTTCTTCGCCTTGTACTGGTCGATGATGGAGGGTATCCTCTCCATCGCGTTGAGGAAGTTGCGGGCGGCGGCCAACGGGTCAGCCATCGCCAGATGCCCGTTGTTGTAGGTGTACTTGTAGTTCCCCTCGACCACGAAGCGGTTGTCGGTGAACTCCAATCCCTCTTTGAGTATCCTTTCGCTCACCACCTTTATCGGAAAACCGTAAAGTTCACCGACCTGCGTGTACAACCCTCCGGTCGTGGCATTCTTGGCTATCTCCTGCAAACGCTTTCCGATGACCTTCTCATCGGCGGAATCCACTCCGTCCACCTTTATTATATTAAGGCGGTTGCCCTCCTTGTCGGTCTGCACCACCGACAGGAAGCGGTTCCAGTCCTCCGTCATGGCATCTATGAAAGCCGTGTTGTTGCGCAACTCGCCGGTCTTTGACTCCAGCTTGAACTCCGAATCACGCTTGCCCTTGTTGAACGACTTGCGTTCCCCTTCGAGCGATGCGATCCGCTTTTCCAGTTTCGCCTTGTCCAACAGGTCGGTATTGCCGGAGAGCAACGCCATGTATTCCGAGAAATTCATGCCCGATTTTTCGTCCATTGCCCCCTCGTCGATGGTACGCGCACCCATCGCACCGCTTTTGAGCTGGCTTATGAAAGTCTGCTTGCAGTGCAGGAGGTTGAACTTGTAGCTGTCCAGTGACTTCTCCACCGCGTAGATGATTACATCCACGTTGTTCCCGGCGAAATGTTTGGCAATCTCATTACCTGCCCTAACTCCGCGTCCGTCACGCTGTTGCAAGTCGGACGGTCGCCACGGCGTATCGAGATGATGGATAGCCACACACCGTTTCTGGGCGTTCACACCCGTTCCGAGCATAGAGGTAGAGCCGAACAGCACACGCACCGTCCCGGCGTTCATGGCGTCTATCACCGCCTTCCGCGCCTTGTCGGTCTTGCACTCCTGAATGAAGCGCACCTCGCTTGGCGGTATACCGTAGTCCTCCGTCAGTTTGCGCTTGATTTCCGAATAGACGTTCCACCCGTCGCCCGGCTGGTATGTCCCCAAATCAGAGAAAACGAACTGCGTGCCTTTCTGGGCGTCGTATTTTTGATAATACTCCGCGATCATCTTGGCACAGTGACTCGCTTTGTTGTCGGGATGATCTTCGTAATTCGGGTCTATCATGCGCATGTCGAGTGCCATTTTCCGGGCATAGTCCGTGGCGATGAGCATCTTCGCCTTTTCTTCCGTTTCCGAAAGCGGCAGCCTGCCCAACAAGGTGGCATCGCCCGTCTTGGCGAACTGCATCAGTTTCTGTATGAAGTCCTCCTGTTCCGGCGTGGGCGGTATATGGTGCAGTATCTCGTTCTTGGCAGGACGGTCAACGCCCACATCCTCCGCCGTGCGGTAGTCCGTGATTTCATTATAGAAGGCGGCAAGCTCCGGCACTTTGATGAAGTAGCGGAAACGCTCCTTCTGGACCACATTGTTCGTCACGTTAAATTCAAAATCCGTCGTCTTCTTGGCAAATATCGCCGCCCAAGCGTCGAAACACCTTATGTCCTGCCGTTCCAGCTCCTTCGGGCGCAGGTACTTGAACAGCAGGTACAATTCAGTCAGTGAGTTGCTGATAGTCGTGCCGGAGAGGAAGGTCGCACCCAAGTCTTTTCCTGTGCGCTCCTGTATGGTGCGTATGGCAAAGAGCATGTTAAGTGCCTTCTGGCTTCCCTCGCTGTTTCCCAATCCCGCCACACGGTCGTGGCGCGTGTTGAAAGTCAGATTCTTGAACTGGTGGCTCTCATCTATGAAGATGTGGTCGATGCCCATCTGCTTGAAATCCACCACGTCGTCCGTGCGTGACTTTATGGCGTGTTCCACCTTCTCCAGCTTCGCTTCAAGGTTGTGCTTGCGCTTCTCCAATCCTTTCAGCATCGCCCGCGACACGTTCTTTCCCTGCTGCCGTAGCACTTCGAGGTTTTCCTCCACCGTGTCAAGCTCTGCTTGCAGGATGCGCTGCTGCAATTCCGGCGACTGCGGTATCTTGCCGAACTGGTCGTGCGACATGATGACGCAATCGTAGTCGTTGTTCTTTATATTATTGAAGAAGCGCACACGGTTGGCGGTCGAAAAGTCCTTCTCCGAAGCGTACAGAATACGTGCGTTGGGATATGCCGCCTGATAGGTGGCTGCAATCTCCGCAACGTTGGCTTTCAGCCCGATAATCATCGGCTTGTGTGCCAAATTCAGACGCTTCATCTCATGCGCGGCGATGCACATTATCAGCGTCTTACCGGTTCCCACCTCGTGGTCGCAAATTCCGCCGCCGTTCTGTTTCAACATCCAGACGCAATCCATCTGTGAGGGATAGACGCTCTTGATACCCCGGCTTGCCAGCCCTTTCAGGTTGAGGTCGGGAAAGGTCTGATGGGAGCCGTCGTAGCGCGGGCGCACGAAACAGTTGAACTTGCGGTTATACATCGTCACAAGCCGCTCCTTGAACTGCGGCGACTGCTCTTCGAGCCATTCGGAGAAGCCGTTTCGTATCTCGTCAATCTTGGCGTTGGCGAGTTGTATTCCCTCGCTGTCGCGCATCTTGATGTCGTTGCCATGCTCGTCCTTGCCGATGGACTTCATCATGTCAGGGCAGGTGTTGTGCAGGGCGTGTTTTAGGAGGTGCATACCGTCATAGTTCCGGTAATACCCCTTCACCAGAAACTCGTCCGTGATTTTCATGGTGCGGTAGCCGCACACCACCGAAAACTCGTCCATGCTTGCGGAATAGGCGATTTTCACCTCCGTGTCGAACAGCCGGCTCATGTAGGCGGCATAGACACCCGTCGGAATCCAGCGTTCCCCGAAATTGAAGTCCAGATCCTCGAAGGCGATGCGCTGCGGCTCGGCATCTTTCAGAGCCTCCAACGCCTGCTTCACCTCCGGCATACGCTCATTTTCGGGATTGTCACCCATCCATGCCTCTATGCGTTCCGCTTTCTCTATGACATTTCCGGCGATGAAACGGTCTTTGATTTCGTAACCGGTCACGAGCGGATTGTAGTAGATGCGCCCTTGCAGGGCAGTGAGCAAATCCTCCGCCGTGCTGTCGGTTATCTCCCGCATATAGTCGAGATTGACCGTACCATATTTGTTGAGCGACGCAGACAGGGCTTCTTCGGGAGAGCCTACGTTGGCATGGCTCTCCACCGCGAAGGAAACAGGATGCTCGAAGATGTCCGCCTTGACGAACTTTCCGTTTTCCATCCGTTCCAGCGAAAGGATGTCGCGCCCGCCCGCATCCATCATCACTAACTTCACGTTCTGCTTGGCGTTGAGGTTGCCGTAGCGCATGACAAACTCATCGTAACAGGTATTCAGATGCTCTCGCCACGGAACATTTGCCTCGCGCCGGAGCGATTCATAACGGTACAGACGCTCGTAGGCGTCACGCAGCGACACATACAACAACGCCTTTTCCTTCTGGTATCCTTTCAGGTCGAGCGGCTGGAATGTCGCCCCGTATGGCGTGATGTCTTTCAGGTAGCCGATGTTATGACGCCCCCGGTCAGCCACCAGCGACCCTTCGCGCAGGTGCATCTCCGGCGTGCGGTGGTAGGCACGCGGAGAAAGGTCCACGACTTCCTCCTTCGGCTTTTCCGCTTCGATGTCGGGGAAAAGGAAAGTCCCCACCGCTTCCGATGGGGTATCTGTAACGGCAGGTGCGGCGACTGCCTCCGGCTGTGTTTCCTCCTGTCGTGGCTGCTCACGGGAAGTTTCCGGCACGGCTTTCACTTCCGTCTTTTCCGCCACTTGTTTCTCGTTATGCTGCCTTGCCAGTTCCCGAAGTTCTTTCCTACGCTCCGGCGTCAAACCCATCATCATTTCATAGAAACCGTTGATGGGAGGATTGGTATCCCAGTCCAGTGTGGCATAGATGTCGTCCGGGTCGGCAGGCTTGGCGGTGTTCTCCGCTTTCACCTCCTTATTCTCCATTGCGGGTTTTGCAGTTGGAGCTGTCGGTGTAACCGTGACTTTCGGTTTGGGCGGAGTGGACTTTGCCGTAACTGCCTTTTTCACCGTCTTTTTCTTTTTGGAGGTTTTCGGTTGGCTGACCTCTTCCGTCATCCCCCAGAGGTCAAGCAGGGTGAGCTGCACGCCTGCGGAATATTGCGGGCGCGGTTCTATCTCCGGCTTTTCATCTGCGGGTTGCGGCTTTTCTGTCGGAGTTTCCACCGTCTGCGCCGAGGATACTGTTTCCAATTTTATGGCAGGACGCTCTACTTTATTTTGAACGGCAACTTTTTCTTCCGTTCCTGCCTGCCGGATTGAACCCGAATACAAGCGCATGGCAAGCCTGTAATGGAAATCCTCGTCGAGCATACGGCGCAAATCCCCGGCGATGCCTGCTGCCTTGCCCTCGTGCAGATAAACCATAGCGGGCTTCCCGTAGGGGTCTGTGTCAAGTTTCGCCATCGTATGCACGATGCGTTCCGGGTGGTGGATGAAATAGGCGTTGTCGGTCAGGGCGGTTTTCGTGTCCGTCTGTATCACGGTCATCAGCCGCTCGTCCTGCGACATTTCCTTCTTGCTGAGGTTCTTTTGCAGGACAATCAGGTCACTGCCCACCTCCGTGCCCGCGTTGTCCGTGAACAGGTTGTTGGGCAGGCGTATCGCGGATACCAGATTGGCCTGACTGAACAGCTCGTTACGCACGGAGGTCTTGGTGCTATTCAATACCCCTTGCGAGGTGATGAACGCCACGATACCGCCGTCACGCACGGCATCCAGTCCTTTGAGAAAGAAATAGTTGTGGATGGTTTTCTGGGCGGAGCGTCTGCCGAAAGAGTCGCTCCGCTGAAACTCCGCGTCGAACACGGCAATGTCACCGAACGGAATGTTGGACACCGCCAAGTCGAAATAATTGTTGAACGGTCTTTCGATTTTCTCAAAACCGCAGGTGCGCATTTTCTGGTCGGGATAGAGATGCCTCAAGATTGTACCCGTGAGCAGATCCTTCTCGAAAGCCATCACATCCGCATTGGGGCTGTGCCGCAGCATGGAATCCACGAACACGCCGACACCTGCCGACGGTTCGAGCATACGGGCGGGGCGGACGCTGTAATCTGCCAGCACGTCCGCGATGGTGTCGGTTATCTCTTTGGGGGTGTAGAAAGCGGTCAGCACGGACGCTTTCAGCGAATCCACAAACCGCTTGTACTCTGTTTCGTCCTTGCTGTTCTCACGGATAAGCCTGTGCAGCTCCACCGTCGGGGCGAACAGTTCGAGGTCGGATTTCGCCCACCGGACGGCATCCGTCAGTTCCTTTGCAGGGTTGAGGATACATTTCAGACCGCCGAAACCGCAGTACCTTTGAAGTATGGCACGCTCTTCGGTTGTCGCTGTCCTATTTTCCCTGTCAAGGATGAATGCCGTCCGTATCGCCTCGATGTTGTCCCGCAGTTTCTGTTTGCGGTTAAACGCCATATTCGTCTAAGTAAAGGACGGTTGCTCCCGTCAGCTCCGTGTAGAGCAGGTCGTAATCGGAAGACAGGGCGAAATTGTCATCCGAGAGGTCATAGACGGAGAACACGTTGCCGACAAGCGGCAGCAGTTTCAGGACAAAGGCTTCACGCTTCTCTTCCGGCACTTCATCGGCAAACTCGTTTTCCACGACTTCGCGGAGGATGGCGTAACGGGAATAATGCAGCCCGCGCAGCAGCGTGTCCATCGCCAGTTCCTGCGCACCATCGGCGGGATAGCCTTCAAGCCGTGCCCTCTCATACGTTTCGGCGGCACGGTCGGCCCGTTCCCGTATGAAAGCGGTGTCGTCAGCCTGTTCAAACTTGTTCGTGCGGAGATAGTCCAGCAGGTACAGACCGTAATAGGAAAAGTCGGTCTGACCCTCGTTTTTCTTCTTGTTGTTCATTACTTTGGATTTAGCGGATTGATAATTAACGGGATAATCGGTTGGAAAAAGGAAGAAAAAGGCACTCGGTATCCCTCCGAGTGCCACCACTAAATCCAAAGTATGAGTGTAATCCGGTATCGAAGAACAATTCATTACTCTGAACAAGTGGCAAAGTTAATACTATTTCTTCCGTCCTGAAAATTTCTTGTCCTTTTTAGCCTCCGGGAACACAAAAGTCGTGTTATATTCCCCGTCAAAGGCGACAACAGCATCGAAACTCTTGCCCTGTTTGCTCTTGAACCCTTTGAGCAGCTTGGTATGCCCTTCGGTGAGCAGGTCTTTGATTTCATCGTCGGACAGGGTGCGTCCCGCTTTCAGCCGGAACACGGGCAGTCCGCACTCCGTGTTGTCGCAGCGTACCACCTTGCCGTAGAACCGCATCCTGCCCGTGCCACACTTGGGACACGCGCAGCCGGAGTCACGGCTGCCGAAGAGCTTGTCGCACGAGATCAGTTCGGAGGTTATCTCACGTGTGTACGCCTCTATCTCCTTGCGGAAGGTGTCGTCGGACAGTTCCCCGCGCTCGATACGCGCCAGCTCCTTTTCCCATTCGCCCGTCATGGCAACATCGGCGATGCGCATCGTCTTGACGACGGAATTGAGGGCAAGTCCTTTTTCGGTGGGAACAAGCGACTTCTTGCAGCGTTCCATGTAACCGCGCTTGAAAAGCGTTTCGATGATGGAGGCGCGTGTGGCGGGAGTACCGATGCCACAGTCCTTCATCGCCTGCCGCAGTGCGTCGTCCTCAATTTCCTTGCCCGCCGTTTCCATTGCCGAGAGCAGGGTGGCTTCGGTATGCAGCGGCTTGGGTTTGGTCTTTCCTTCGGTAATGGACGAGCCTTTCGGTGTCAGCGTGTCGCCTTCCTGCCAGCCGGGGATGGTAATTTCCTCTTTTTCCTCGCCATAGACGGCACGCCATCCGGTTTGCTTCACGACGCTGCCTTTTACGGTAAACTCCACTCCGGCACATTCCGCCGTGACAGTGGTCACATCCTTGACGCATTTCTCAGAGAATGCCTCGACCATGCGCCCGGCAATCATCTGATAGATGGTATTGTCCTCTTTGGAGAGGAAGAGCGGTTTCTCACCCGTGACGAGCAGGGCATGGTGGTCTGTCACCTTGCCGTCGTCCACGCTGCGGCGTGTCGGGGCGGCTTTTGCCCGCACCTTGTCTTTCCATTCGGGCTGTGTGCCGATGAAAGCGAGCAGTTTGGGAATTTCGGCAAACACGTCTTCGGGGATGTAGCGGCTTCCCGTTCTCGGATAGGTTATCAACTTCTTTTCGTAGAGTTTCTGCGCGATTTCAAGCGTCTGTTCCGCCGTGAAGCCGTGCTTGGCGTTGGCTTCTTTCTGGAGCGTGGTCAGGTCGTAGAGCAAGGGAGTTTCCTCCGTCTTCTCCTTGCGCTCGGCTTTCGTGACAGTGGCGCAACCTGCCGCCTTTACCTTATTATATAGTTCCATCGCCGGTTCTTTCTCTTTCCATTTCTCGGAGGATGAGAATTTCACGACTTCGCCGTCGCAACCGTCCGTTGCGATATGGAGCTGCCAGAATGCTTCGGACGTAAAGCGGCGGTTCTCCCAGTAGCGTTCACATACCATAGCCAACGTTGGTGTCTGCACCCGCCCCACGGAATACGTGCCGTGTCCGGCGGCGATGGATAACGCCTGTGTGCCGTTGATGCCCACGAGCCAGTCGGATTCGCTCCGCGCTTTGGCGGCGAGGTAGAGGTTGTCGTATTTGCTGCCGTCTTCGAGTTTCCGCAGTCCCTCGCGGATAGCTTTGTCGGTGAGAGAGCTGATCCACAGGCGCACGAAAGGAGTGGTGCAACCCGTATAGTGGTAGAGGTAGCGGAAGATAAGCTCTCCCTCGCGTCCGGCATCGGTCGCCACGATGATATGTTCGCTTGTGTCGAACAGTCTTTTGATGACTTTTATCTGCGACACCACGCCGCTGTCGGGCTTGTAACCTTTCTCCGTCCTGACCTGACGGGGGACGAGCGTGAATGTGTCGGGAATAATCGGGAGGTTGTCACGGACAAATCCGCGCACGCCGTAGCCGTCGGGCATGGCAAGCTGAACGAGGTGTCCGAATGCCCATGTCACGGCATA
>JAGAIP010000024.1 GCA_017626495.1 Clostridia bacterium
ATACGTTGATGGTCGGAGGTGCGATGTCGGGGTATTGTTCCACCGGCAAGGAAAACATGGAAATCATGCCCAACAGTACAATCACCACCGAGATAACGCCCGAAAACACCGGGCGGTCTATAAAAAATCGCAGGTTCATTTCGTTTCGTTTTTAGGGGTTATGCTCATGCCTTCTCTCACCAGTCCCACGCCTTCGGCGACAATGGTGTCACCGACCGAAAGACCTTCTTTTACGATAAACCGGTTGCCGTCGTTCAGGCGGTCCACCGTGAGATAGGCGGCTTCCGCCTGTCCGTTTTTCAGACGGTAAGCGATAATCTTGTCCTGCAGTTCCACGGTGGCGGTCATGGGAATGGTTACGGCCTCCGTTTTCGGGTTTTGAAGGATGACATTGCCGATGCTGCCACTCAACAGTTCGCGGTCGGGATTGGGGAACAGGGCTTTGATTTGTACCGTTCCGGTAACAGGATCCACCACGCCGCTTACGGTTTCAATACGTCCTTTCGCCTTGTACAGGCTGCCGTCGTTGAGTTGCAGGCCCACTTCCGGCATCCCGGCTATCATGCTGTCAATCGAGCCATAGCGAGCCAAATATCGCCGTAGCATATTCTCCGAAATGGAGAAATAGGCATACATCTCCGCATTGTCGGACACGACCGTGAAAGGCTGTGCCATATTGGGACCGACAAGCGCACCGATGCGATAGGGCAATGTGCCTACTACTCCGTTGCTCGGGCTTTTGATTTCCGTATAGGAGAGATTGTTGCGTGCATCCGATTCTTGTGCCTTTGCCTGTTCGAGTTCAGCACACGCCACTGCCAGTTGGTTCCGGGCGAGAGAAAGCTCGTAGTCGGATATGACCTTCTCGTCAAACAATGCCTGCTTGCCCCGCAGCTCGATTCTTGCCGTTTCCACTTTTGCCTGTGCCGCGCTGACATTGGCCTGCGCCGTGCGTAATGCCGCCCGATAGGGCACTTGGTCAATTACAGCCAATACTTGACCGGTCTTCACCCGTTCACCCTCTTTCACTTTCAGACGGATAATGCGCCCGGATATTTGCGGCAGGATGTCCACATCCTGCCGTCCGCGTATGGCGGCGGAATAGGACTCGGAGATTTCCACCGGACTTGCCGCGACCTTTATGACCCGATAACTCTGCACCGCATCCTGCTTGCCGTCCGCCTGCCTGCATCCGGTCGGCAGGAACAGCATGAGAGCAAATGCGGCGAAATTCGTGATAATGAATTGCTTGTTCATATTTTCTTCTTGTTTTGTATTAATTCATAATAGGTTTGGTGTGTCACCACTGACGGATGGTATTCCACTCTTTTTCGAGAATGGCATAAACACAGGTATCTTCATATTTTGGGGAGCCGTCAGGATTGTTTACGAATGTCACAAACTCTTTGAAACATCCTTCGCGGCGCATACCAAGACGTTCGCATAAGCGTTTGGAGCGGATATTGTCATCTTCCACAAATCCATAGATACGCCGTGCGCCCGCCTCTCGGAAAAGATAATCCAACAATCCGGCTGCCGCTTCACAAGCGAATCCTTTGCCTTCAAAACGTTTGTTGAAATGCCACCCCACATTATAAGTGTCTTCATTCTCACGCAAAGCGAACACGTCACCGATAATAAAGTCATC
>JAGAIP010000025.1 GCA_017626495.1 Clostridia bacterium
ATTTTACAGAATTCATTTGGAAAAGATTATAATACACGCAAAAGAGAGGAAGATAGTATGCACTATAAAATCCACTATTCGTGTTTGAGCCATATCGGTAATGTCCGACGAATGAACCAAGACAATTTCATTTGTGACGGACGCTATATGGATATGGGCGATAGGCCGATTGTGTTCCCGCTCTGTGGCACAAAAGCATCCAAAGATAAATCGGTATTCGGAATCTTTGACGGTTTGGGCGGTGAAGAATGTGGTGAGATTGCATCCCATATCGCATCTAAAACCGCCTCTACGATAAAAATCGGAAAAGACGCCATCGCAGACTTATCTGAGTTCTGTCATAAAGCCAATGCCGATATTTGCGATTACGCAATACTGCATGAAGTGTCGGCTATGGGAACAACCGCGGCAATGCTTGCCTTTACAGAAAAGGAAGTTGTCCTATGTAATATTGGAGACAGCAAGATTTTTCGATTATGTGATGGTATGTTGGAACAAATATCGAAAGATCATCTTGCCATTTCCGCATTTGGATTGAAACCGCCACTTTCTCAGAACTTAGGTATTCCGCCAAACGAACTCCTGATTGACCCATACCTTGCACGAGGTCCCTATCACGACGGTGACGTCTATCTGATCTGTTCTGACGGACTGACCGATATGGTATCTGTCGAAGAAATAACCGAAGTGCTTGTTTCCAAGCCTATTGAGGAAGCCGTAACACAGCTCCTTGATAAAGCCCTTGCAAATGGGGGCAAAGATAATACTACTATCATCCTATGTAAAATGGAACGTCAATTCGGGTGGTTTTTCCATTGGTTGCGTCACACGAAAAGAAGAGAGGTGTAAAAATGGCAGTTGAAGTATTGAAAAAAATATGGCCTGAATGGGAAATCGAAGGAAAGCCTCTTGGTAAAGGATCCTTCGGTGTAGTTTACAAGGCTGTTCGCAGAGACCACGGCGTGGAAAGCTATGCGGCAATCAAGGTGATTTCTATTCCTTCCGATTCTTCCGAAGTGGATTCTCTGCGTTCGGAAGGTTTGGATATGAACGCCACAAGAACCTATCTTCAAGGTATCGTGGATGACTTTGTCAGTGAAATCCAGTTGATGGAATCCTTGAAGGGCGTTCAGAACATTGTAAGCGTTGAGGACTACAAGGTAGTGGAAAAGACGGATGAGATTGGCTGGGATATCTATATCCGAATGGAACTGCTCACCACTTTCAACACCTATATCTGCGATAAAAAGCTGTCCGAGCAAGAGGTGATTAAGCTTGGTTGCGATATTTGTACGGCGCTTGAAATCTGCGCACAGCGAGATATCATTCATCGTGATATCAAGCCTGAGAACATTTTTATCAATGATTTCGGCTATTTCAAGTTGGGTGATTTTGGTATTGCCCGTAAAATGGAGAATATGACAGGCGGACTTTCTCAGAAAGGTACGTTCAACTATATGGCTCCGGAAGTTGCTACCAGCAGCAAATATGACGCTCGCGTTGATATGTACTCTCTCGGTATCGTGCTGTACCGTCTGCTGAACGGCAATCGTTTACCATTCCTGGATACCGAAAAGCAGCTCTTGAATCCAACCGAGAGAAGGAACGCAGTAGAACGTAGAATCCAAGGTGAAGAATTGCCTGCTCCCTGTGACGCTTCTCCTGCTATGGCAGATCTTATCCTCCGTGCTTGCGCCTATAATCCCGATATGCGTTTTGCTTCCGCAACAGAGATGAAGGAGGCTCTTATGAGCGTTGCCGAAGGTACATATGAGATGACCGCAAGCAACTTGGACAGAACCACTTCTGTTCGTAAAGCCCCCATTGCTTCCATTCAAAAGCTCAAACCTGTCGTCAACTTTTTTGGTTCAGTTTCGAAGGACAAGAAAAAAATGCGCGCTGTAATCGCAGCGGCATTGGCTGTACTTCTTCTCTTTGTTGGGATTTTTACTTTGCCTAGGTTATTTGATGGAAATGATAATAAAAATCCGGGCGAAACCACCCAGTATTCCAAGCAGGACGAAGAACAAATTTCTGCCATTATTTCCGAAGCTGAACTTCTTGCCGCCAAAGATGATTATGAGGGCGCGCTCGCTAAGATTCAGACTGCGTTGGTAACATATCCCAAGTCCGAAGCTTTGCAGAACAAGTCTGCGGAATACAAAGCTGTGTTGGATGCACAAAATAAGACATCAATACTCGAAGAAGCGGCAACACTCGCAGAATCCGGGGATTACGTTGCGGCAATGGCGCTGATAAAAAATGCACAGGACACCTATGGCAATGATGCAGATTACCAAAAAGCTTACGACACGTATAGCCAAGCCCATAAGGCGGCGGTCAAGACAGAAGCGTTGGAAAAGGCGAACGGTTTTGCCGAACAAAAAGATTATCTGAACGCCTATAAAACCGTGAAACAAGCCATTACGTCGGTTGGTGAAGATGTAGAGCTTACTGCCAAGGCGGCAGAGTACGAGGAGGCGTATATAACGGATATTATCTTTCAGGCGGATGCTTTGCTTACAGAAAACGATCTCTCCGCCACAAAAACGCTGCTTCAGAGTGCTTTGAAGGAATTCCCGAATAACGAAACGATCAAATCGCGCTTAGAAGAGATAGATAAATATAAGACAGTTCCTCTCGATTCATTGAAAGCCATTAACGGAGGATTCTCCTGGAATACCGGTGCACCTGCAGATCCGTTTGGTTCTGACTATTCTACTGTCAAAAATTATACAATATACCACGGAGATAACTCTTTTAGACCTTGTGAAGACTATGATACCACTTATGCCGAGTATAAGATAGATCAAAAGTATGATATATTACAATTAAACGTTTCACCCTATTCTGACTGTGGGACAAGTGCCTATTCCTATATTCAGATATATGCAGATGGCGTTTTGCGATACGTGTCACCTGCCATCGGACGAAAATCCGGAATCACAAACGTGAAGGTCGACGTAAGTGGTGCATCTTATTTAAAAATTCAGATTATAAAACGTAGCCATGGTTGCCTTATGCTGTCGGACGTGACTTTGACAAGCATACCAAACTACGTAAGCAGCTATGAGGGAGGAACAACCTCTTTGGCAACCCTGAATCCGATAAACGGTGGGGTTGAATGGGATTCCGGTTTTCCGACCAACATGAAGGGTGATAGCTACGTAGATACCGCAAATTATACAATATACCACGGAGATAACTCTTTTAGACCTTGTGAAGACTATGATACCACTTATGCCGAGTATTATCTGGAAGGTAAATATAGTTCGCTATCTCTTGACATGGCTCCATACTCTGATTTTGGTCAAAATGCAAAAACAGTTGTAAAAGTTTACGTGGATGACGTTTTGGTCTATACGGGGACAATCACACAGAGATCCGATAAAATGAGTACGGGCGATATCGATCTGACAAATGCACAGTATTTAAGGATTGTGATAGAAAAAGATAATTACGGCTGTGTTATTCTCTCAGACGTTATGCTAAAAAATGCAAGCTGAAATACGGAGAGCGCTGATAAAATAAGGAAAAAGGTATGGAAGTTTTTGATGAAACCACATGTCTGGTGGGGGCGGCGAATCAAGTTGCAAGTTTATTGGTGACAATCTTTGACGGCAATTCTGCACCGCGCACGATTCGACTCGATGAGTTCGGAAAAGACGTGATCTATTTCGGGCGAGACCCGAAAAACGACGTTGTACTTACTTCCCTCCTTGTTTCTTCCGAGCATGGCAGATTTGTCTATCATGGCAATGCATGGGGCATGGAGGACAAGGCGGCATACACAGACAGGGCAAGTACGAATGGTTTGATCTACAACAACGCGTCCATCCTATCCCGTACCATCAGTGACGGTGATTTCATCCGAATCGACGACGGGGTGGAAACGATTTCCGAAGGTGTTCTGTTTGTATTTTCTTATACCGACTCGGACAACAAGTGGCAGACAATGCCTCTTTCCGAGAAAAAAGAACTTACTATCGGTCGAGAGGAACGCTGTGATATTACGCTTCCCCACGTTTCGGTTTCCAAGTGCCACGCCAAACTTATTCACGAAAACGACGGATGGTACATCGTGGACATCGGTAGTGCAAATGGCGTCATTGTCAACAACAAGCTCATCTCCCGCAAGGAAAAGCTTCACGAGAAAGACGTTATTGCCATCACCAACTCCAAGCTCATTTTTACGTCGGAAATGCTCTCCTATTGTTGCTACAAAAGCGGTATTTCCGTGGATGCGTCTGACATCGTCATCAAGCGTGGAAAAGGGAAAAGAGCCTTTGTCACAAGCAATCACGTGAGCCTGAGTATTAAGCCCGGAGAGCTGATTGCAATCATCGGCGGATCCGGTGCGGGCAAATCCACCATACTCAATTGTATGTGCGGCTATCTGCAACCTACTCAGGGCGAAGTTTTTATTAACGGCGTGAATCTGTATCAGAACTTCGACTCTCTGAAAAAATTGGTCGGCTACGTACCTCAATCGGACATTGTATACGATAACTTGACTTTATATGATATGCTCCTGTACACGGCGAAACTTCGCTTGCCAAATGATACCACCCACGCCGAACGGGAAGCTGCGATTACAAAAGCAATCGACATGGTTGAATTGTCTGAGAAACGCAACAGCCCGATCAAATCTCTCAGTGGTGGTCAGAGAAAACGAGCCAGTATTGCCGTTGAATTGCTGTCCGATCCAAATCTTCTATTCCTCGATGAGCCTGCTTCCGGTCTCGATCCCGGAACCGAACGTAACTTGATGCAATCCCTGCGAAGTATGGCTGACGGTGGGAAAACGGTTATTCTCGTGACTCATAGTACGCTTCAACTCAAAATGTGCGATAAAATCGTATTTATGGGTAAGGGTGGAAACCTATGTTTCTTTGGGGCATACGATGAAGCGTTGGCGTTCTTTGGCGTCTCCGATCTTGTCGACGTATATCACATGATAACCGAACAAGTGGACCAATGGAGCGCAAAGTTTGAACAGTCCAAAGTGGCCTTAGGCAAGGTACGTCAAGCTTCTGCCGTTTCCGTGAAAAACAAAAAAAGCCGATGGAAACAACTTCGTGTTTTGAGTGCCCGATATTTGAAATTGGTAGTCAATGACAGGCAACGCTTATTCCTACTTTTGGCGCAAGCTCCGTTACTCGCCGTGTTGATTTCTTTTGTCGCAGATGGAACGCAGTTTGAACAATATGAAATGACAAAAAGTCTTTTGTTTGCGCTTTCTTGTTCTGCGTTTTGGGTGGGTATGTTAAATGCCATCCAGGAAATCTGCAAAGAACGCACCATCATGAAGCGTGAATACATGACCGGATTATCCCTAAGTGCTTATATATCTTCCAAAATCATCGTTCTTGGTATGTTGTGTCTGATTCAGAGTGCTATGATTACTGGGGTGTTTAGCGTAATGGTTGGTCTGCCTAAGCAAGGCACGATAACGCATCCGTTCCTTGAACTTTTCGCCACAACGTTCCTTACGGCGGTAGCGTCTACGGCAACGGGATTGTTTGTTTCGTCTCTGTTTACAAATGCGGATAGGGCAATGACCGTCGCTCCCATACTGCTGATGCCTCAGATTCTTTTCTCGGGCTTGATCTTTGAATTGAGCGGAGCAACAAAAATTGTTTCCTGGATTGCCGTATGCCGTTGGAGCATGGAGGGCTATGGTACGACTGCAAACCTAAACGATTTGCCATTGAAATTACAACAGGAAGGCGTTATGATTCCACACGAAGCTGAGTCCTTCTTTGAGTTTACGCCGTCTCATCTGCTGATTTCTTGGGGAATCTTGGTAATTTACACCGTCATTTTCTTAGTTCTTGCCAGAATTGTTCTGTCGAAAATCGGAAAGGAGAAGTCGTGATATGGAAGAATATGAAATTAGAGATGTTGATTTCACGGAGGCTGCTTGGGAATCGCTATATGACGTTGTTGATGATACGCAATTTCTGAATAAAGATGCACAGCTTATCTATAACTCACTCAAACATTGTTTGAAAATTCGCTCTTTTGGCGATTATCTCAAACGCTACATATACCTCAAAGCAGGACTAAGTGAGCCATTCGACGAAGTACCGCTCAAAGAATACCAGTTGATTATCCGAAGCTCGTTTTCCGATAATCTGACGCCTCCATCTTTTTTCGAGACCACCGCAAAACTGAGCGCTCTATCTAAAAACTGGCTCACGCAACAGACGGTAAAGCGAAACGTGGTTTTTCTACTCGGTTTTGGTTTGAACATGAGCGTCGATGATGTAAATATGTTTCTGACTAAGGCACTCTGTGAGCAGGAAATCAATCCTAAGAATCCGTTTGAGGTGGTATGCTGGTACTGTTATCATAAGCAGTATAATTTCCTTAAATTTGAGCAGTTATGGAAGATTTACAACGAAACTTCTCACAATTCGCTCGATATGGGACGTATTTACAGCGAACAGACGATAGGTGTCAGAAACTCGATGCAAACAATACATGACGACGCAACATTGATCGCTCATTTGGCTAAATTAAAGGCGAATGAAAAGATGTCTGCAATGAGCCTGACAGCGAAGCAATGCTTTAATGAATTGTATGATGAAGCAAGGGATTTGATCGCGAAAATATATAATACCTATGAGGCGGAAGAATTCGAAAATACTGTTCGAGAGTATATTCATAAACTTTCGAATAACGACCATTTGTATGATTATGAAAAGAAAAAACGAATTGAACAATTTCGTTCAAAGAAGAAAGTGTTTGTCCGAGAGGATATTACAGAAAGCGATATAGAACATATTATCTGTGCCGCAATTCCAACAGACCGACACGGAAATTTAACTCCAAGCAAAGCATCAAAGCTAAATGGACAATTTGCGGGCAAACGGTTCAGCCGCCAGCGGATCGGCGATATTCTGTCCGGCAACGCAGAAGTGACTCGCTTTGATTTGATTACTCTTAACTTTTTTGTGTTCTCTCAAAAGTTGGATGAATACCCCGATTCCAAAGTGAGATACGTGAAATTCCATAAATCAATGAATGCAATTCTTGAAAAGTGTTTTCTCGGAAAGCTATATATACAAAATCCGTATGAGTGTTTTGTGTTAATGTGCATTCTTTCCGAAGAGCCCTTGGGTACATATGCCGACGTATGGGAATTGTCATATCATTCATAACACATTTTATTGAGAAGGGAGACCGCGACAAATGCGGTCTCCCTTTTGCAGTAAAACTTATTTTACAGAATGGAAATCCTCCTCAGTATAATAAAAACAGAACAAACGAGACAAGGAGGATATGAATTATGGCAACACTGGTTCTTGGCTGCTTTTCAGTAGTTTCATGTATGCGGTAGTTACGTTCGGTCAGATGCTTCTCGGCAAATAACAAAAAGGAGGATTTTTTCTATGAGGAGTAAAGATAAGAAAAAACAGAAGTTAGCGGCAATGATTGTAATGGGGTGTACGTTCTTATGTGCAATCGGTGGGTTGGTCGGCTGTCAAGAGCATGAACATGAGTACGAAAGCGTAATCACAAAGGCGGCTACGTGTACAGAGGAAGGGATTCAAACGTTCACCTGTAAAGAGAGGGATGACAGCTATACGGAGGTAATTCCTGCGCTCGGACATGCCTATACCACGGAGAACAAGGAAGCCACCTGTACTGAAACGGGTTACATTCATCAAGTATGTAAAACCTGCGGTGATACCATCAGTGAGGAGATTCCTGCGATAGGACACAAATATACCACCGAGAGTAAGGAAGCAACCTGTACGGAAGCAGGGTATATCCATCAAGAATGTGAAACCTGCGGAGATACAATCAATGAGGAAATTCCTGCGATGGGTCACAAGTATATCACCGAGAGTAAGGAGGCGACTTGTACGGAGCAGGGTTACACGCTGTATACCTGTGAGCATTGCTCAGATACTTATCAGACAGATTGGGTCGGCTCTAAGGGACACAACCATAAGGAAGTGGAGAGAAAAAGAGCAACGCACACGCAGAACGGCTATATCAAGTATATCTGTGATCGCTGCTCAGATACCTATACAGAAAATATTCCAGCACAGGGACATTCTTTTGACGAAGGGGTCGTTGCAAAAGAACCTACTTGCACAGAAACGGGAATAAAGAAGTTTACTTGTGCAGGCGGTGACATAGCATATACAGAGACGATTCCCGCACTCGGGCATAAAGAAGAGGTCGACGCAAAAGTAGATCCTACCTGTACGACAACAGGATTAACGGAAGGCAAGCATTGCTCCGTCTGCGGTGAAGTCCTTATAAAACAGGAAGACATCGACACACTTGGACATGAGTTTGTCGGTGGTGTCTGTACGAAATGTGGTGAGGTACAAGCGAGCGAAGGGTTAGAATATACGCTTTCTTACGACAACGGTACGGAATACACTGTAACCGGAATCGGCACTTGTACGGATACCGATATCGTCATTCCTGCATCTCATAACAATTTGCCTGTCACGGGTATCGGAACAGCTGCATTCTATGAATGCAGTAATTTGACGAGTGTGACCATTCCCGACAGCGTTACGTGGATCGGAACAGTTGCATTCTATAAATGCAGTAATTTGACGAGTGTGACCATTCCCGACAGCGTCATAGTGATCGCAGATTTTGCATTCGATAATTGCGGCTTGACGAGCGTGACGATTGGAAATAGTGTCGAAAGTATCGGAATTGTTTCATTCGGACATTGCGTAAATTTAGCGGAAATAAATTACCGTGGCAGCTTTGCGGATTGGTGCGCTATGGATCACAATGAAGATGAAGAAAATGGAAATGGGTTATTTCTTCATCAGAGTGGCAGGTTAATCATCGGTGGGCAGAAAGTCGAAGGTGAATTAATCATTCCCGACGGCGTCACGAGAATCGGAGAGAATGCATTCTATAATTGCAGTAATTTAACGAGTGTAATCATTCCCGACAGCGTCGAGAGTATTGGAGATTATGCATTTGCATATTGTAGCGGTTTAACAAATTTGACGATTCCCGACAGCGTCAAAAGAATCGGAGAGAATGCATTCTCCGGTTGCGGCAGTTTGACGAGTGCGCCGATTCCCAACAGTGTTACGAGTATCGAAGGTTCTGAGTTCTTTGATTGTGACAATTTGACGAGTGTGACGTTCAAAAACCCGAATGGATGGAATAATTCTTTGGAAACTTCCATTTCGGCAATCAATCTTTCCGACCATGCCACTGCGGCAAAGAACTTAAAGGCATCTATCTTTACGATAACTTGAAACGTGGCTGATTTGCCTCGGTTAAAATAACACCTATTAACAATTATTCTCAAAGCACAAAAGCCCTGTATGGTTTGCCTTGCCTTCCATGTAGGGTTTTTTCGTGAATGATCTCTCGAAATCATATTCCATAAAGCGAGCCACAGCGGAAAGTGACCAATAGATATGTGTTGGTTAGATTAAGATTTATGCGTGTTGGTAATTTGGATGATTGTCTAGATTGTTATGCGAATTCAAAAATGATTTTTGAACGTTATGGAAAAATCAGAGAGTTTTTTAGAGTGGGAACACAACCAGATATTAACTGTTGGATAAAAAGTTTTTTTATTGTTTTGGGCAAGCATATACCGACAAAAGCACCTGATAATAGGGATAAGGGCGAACATGATGCAGTAATTAGGACTATTTGTTATCACGAAAATCGTGATCCAAATCGAATATATAGAAGCCATATATTTAGAAATGGGAAAGTAAACAAAAAACAAAAATATAGAACAGAATATAATGCTCAATTAGCTGCTGTGCGTTTTTCTCATTTGTATCAGCTATATAAAACTGATAAAATTGTTAGTTTTGCTTTTACTGATGATTTCAGTAAGGAAAAATCAGAAGAAGAAATTTTGGAGAATTTCTGTAAAAACGATAAATAATTTGTCGCATAGCAAGCGACCAAACCTCTCTTTTGTTGATGTACAATACAGACGTCAAATGAAAGGGAGGTGTTCTATTATGAAAAACAACATGACCGAACTTGTATTTATTTTGGACAGAAGCGGATCTATGTCGGGATTGGAGAATGACACGATCGGCGGATTTAACGCAATGCTTGAAAAGCAGAGAAAACAGGAGGGCGATTGCTATGTGTCCACCGTTCTTTTCGATCACGAGAGTGAAGTTCTGCACGACCGTGTGAAACTCGGCAATGTACCGAACATGACCGACAAGGATTATACCGTCCGAGGGTGTACGGCTCTCATCGACGCCATCGGCGGTGCGATTCATCATATCGGAAACGTTCATAAGTACGCTCACACCGAGGACGTGCCCGAGCATACGATGTTCGTGATTACCACCGACGGACAGGAGAATGCAAGCCATAGATACACAAGCGAGCAGGTCAAAAAGATGATTGGGCAGCAGAAAGAAAAATACGGATGGGAGTTCTTGTTCATCGGAGCAAACATCGACGCCGTTGAAACAGCTGCCCGTTACGGCATTGACGAAGACCGAGCTGTGAATTACCATGCAGATTGCGAGGGTACGCATATCTTGTATGAGTCGGTTGCAAACGCGGTTTGCAACGTCAGAGCAAACGCGCCTCTCGGTGCGGATTGGAGTAAAGCCATCAAAGCGGATTATCAGCGTCGCGGAAAAAAGAGAAACTAATCGGCGCGAGCCGTAACGAAAGGCGAATAACGACGAGGTCGCACGGTTTGATGAAAACGAACGGAGAGCCGACCGACTTTTCAAATTCGGTCGGCTCCCTTTTTGTAAAGAAAACCCCACGCTAGGCGTGGGGATAAAAAGCTTATAGCTATGGACAGAAAATAACTCCCTTGATATAATGAATATGGCGCCAACCGTAAACAGAATATCAAAGGAGAATCCAAGGAAATGGATGAATTA
>JAGAIP010000007.1 GCA_017626495.1 Clostridia bacterium
CTGCAACTCCTTGAACCGCTGTTTCTGTTCGTGATAGGTGTTATACAGGCCGTCTTTCTCGGAGATAAGCTGCTCGATCTCGGCCTGCAACGCTTTCCGGGCGGGCAGCTTGGTAATGCCATGCGCCTTGAAATACCGGGCTGCTGCGTCGGCTATGATAAAATCGCTCTCATGGGCCTGCCGGTATGCGGCGCGGGCTTTCTCGGATTTCTGTGCCCGCAGCCCGTCGCGGGCGGCCTTGGTCTGGGCGTAGGCCAACACCTGCCGCTGCAACTTCTTTTTCCCTTGCAGCTTCGTTTCCAGTGCTTTCAGTTCGCCGCTGGTCTGGCGCATTTTCTGATAGGCGGTGTCAACGGCGGCTTCTAACTGCTCCGGGGAAGTAAAGCCGTATTGCTGGTAGACGGACAGCGTTTTGGCGGCCTGCTTCAGATTGTGTATCTTCGCCCAGCGTTCATAGCCCCGGCCTTTGCCCTCGGCCATTTTCTGCTCAATGTCCACAAGCCGCTGCACTCCGTCCTGTTTCGGGGCGGCTATCTCGGCTCTGGCAACCTGCAAGCGGTCTTTTATGGTGCGTGGGGGATCGGGGGATCTGGCTGGCGCTTCGGCTGCTCTGGCGGCGTTTTGCTCTAAAACGGCAAAGACAGCGGCGCGGTCAAAATCGTCGCCCAGCTTCCGGGCGGTAATTGGCTTTGTCCTGTCCGGCGTGAGGTAGGAAAGCCGCCCCCGGCTCTCCTTGACGGTCACACCCTCCTGCAGCAACAGAGAGGAAAACTCGTCAAAGCTGGCGGCGGTGGCAAGGGCTTTCCGTAGGGTCTGCCGCAGCTTCTCCTTGTTCGTTTCAAACTTGGTCTGCCGGGGCGTGATACTATCGGCAATCATGGGGGCGTTCTGCTTGTCCAGCGCGGCCTGTCCCTTTTTCTGCGCCCAATACTCCCGGTCGGTGACGCGGTTCTTGCTGCCGTTCAAGAGGTCGATTTGATAAAGCCCCTCCCGGTGGCACATCTCCATGACTTCGGATTTGAAGTAGCGCAGGGCAGCGTCGGTACATCGGTGCTTGCAGCCGACTTTCGTATCGGCCGGCCTGTCCATGTAGGGCAGGAACGGCACTTCCTCAATCCGCAGGCTGTTTATGACGATATGCACATGAATGTTGCCGCTGTGGTTATGCCCGTCCGGGTGGGTGCAGACAAGGGCCTGGTGGCCGGGAAAATGCTCTTTACAGAATTGTTCCCCCAACGCCTGCGCCCGGTCTACGGTCAGGCCGTTGTCCGGCCCGTCCCGCGGGTCAAAGCTGATGATGTAGTGGTGGCTTTTCACATCTTCCCGCCGCTGGTTTTTCTGATAGCGGAGATTGGCCCGCATACACGCAACGGCAAAATCCTCCCCGTCGCAGTTCAGCGTGGACAGCCGGTAGTCCTCGCGGGGGATAAGCCTGCCGGTTTCATCAAGGACGGGCTTCATGGTAAACTCGTCATGCTCAAAGAGAAGATATTGCTCGGCGGCTCCGTAGTCGGCGTTTTTAGAGTTGATATGCTTGAGTGTTGCCAACCGCGTCACCTACTTTCTTGAGGACTTCATACTTGAGGACGGCAAGGTCGGATATGGCGGCGCGTACCTCGCCGGAAAGGGTGTTGTAGGGTACGCCGTATTCGTTCAGATACCGGGCAATCTGATTGAGGTTGCCGCCGATCCTGCCGTACTCGGCTGTCAGCTTCCCGACAGCGGAAAGCAACTCGTCATTGACCGACGACACATGGACAACCGGGCGTATGGTCGCCCGCCGTATCGCCTGCCGGAGAAATTCGGACTGGCTGATACCATAGGGCGCAAGCCGCGCTGTGAAGTCGGCATACTCATCTTCGGACAGCCGGGTTTTCACAACGCGGCTGCGGTGGGGCGTGTTGTATTTCTTTCGCATGGTGTGACCTCCTTTCTCGCCCGTAAGGGCGCATGAGCAGGGTTTGGGGAAGGCACTCCCCAACAAGTTTCCCGCGAGGGGCAAAACTGCAGAATTGCGGATTTTGGCACCGTGGTAGAAACTTGCTCTCCGTGACTGCAAACTTTCTCTCACTTCCGTCCGCCACTTTTTTGGAAAACTGCAACCACAAAAGTTTGTTTCTCTTTTTCTGCTACTACTAATCCTGTAAAGGGCATTCCTGCCCGCTTTCGCTAAAATGACACCGGACGCAGTGGTTTCTACCCGGTGTTGGAGAAATCCTTTCTCTTTGCCCTCTACTACGGGTAAATGCTCCAAATGCCAAACACCAGGGCAGAAAAATTCCCTCCTCGCTTACTACTACAACCGGCAGGGGGCAAAATGGCCGGGAGCGGAGCCGGACAACAAAAAAAGCAGTAAATCTTTTTCAAGACTTACTGCTTTCGCTGGCCGCGTCGGTGGCGGCTGGTATTCAGTTTTTATGACTTGTCCGGTGGTTCGTCAAGCCGGAACTTGAATTGACAGTCAATTAACCGCTGCTTTACATAGTCCTCCACCTCGGCGTTGACCTGCCCGTTCACTTTTGAGAAATAGCGGATATATCCGGCGTAGTGGAGCAGGACAGCGTTCACGGCTTCTGGGTCGCCCTCACGGGCTTTGAGGATTGTTTCATAGGGGAGAAGTCTACTCATACCGGCTCACCCCCATTTCTTCGCGTAGCCGCTGCAAGGCAAGCTGGATATGCCGCCCCGCTGTGCTGCGTGACCGGCCAATACACGCGCCGATCACGCGCTGCGGCTGGCGCAGAAAGTAATAGCGCAGGATTTCTTCCCGCGTCTGCTCCGGCAAAACAGAGATCGCGTCGGCAAGGGCGGCGTTGCAGAGCAGGACGGTCTGACCGCAGACGGTAAATGGGTATTCCTCGTCCGGCTCCGACGCGGCAAACTGGACAAACTTCTCGTTCATCAGATAGTCAAGGGAAACTTGCCGTTCCCATTGCCGTTTAAGCTTCAAAATCTTGTCCAAGGCGGCACAGCGGATAACAGTCTTGCAAAAGGCGTTGTACCTGCGCTGGATATATTCTTGATAGGCTATCTGGTCGGTCATGGAAATTCCCCTTTCTGAATAATAGTGCGGGGCGGTGGCACTTCTTGCTGTCGCCCCTTGATTGCCTACCAGCAAAGGCGGGCGGGGCTGTCAACGGCTGCGCATATGCGCCGTTCATCTTGACCGTTGACTGGCTCGGCTGGGTTTGCTATTTACCCGACAAACTTGAATTTATTTTAAGCTATCACGTTTTACCTTCTTAAGCCTTACTATCATTACCATAGGAATTTCTTTGTTGGTTTTAAAACATTCTTCATAAAATCCATCAATGACAAATCCAGCTCTAAAACAAAGGTTAAAAATATCTTGTATGGAACGATGATAATAAATCTGCTCTTTCGGTTGCCCTTCAATCGCTATATCATAGTAACTGTGCGGTGTCATATATTTTTCAGTCAACGTGACAAAACAAGGGTGTTGCGTTGCAAAGACAAAAATTCCGCTTTCCTGCAACAGTTCATAAACAGCCATAAGAAGTGGTTCAATATCCGTAATATCCATAATTGCCATATTAGAAACTGCTTTCGTAAAGGCTCGATTTCTTTTTAATTCTAATATACTTTTTCTATCGGTCGCATCCGCCACACAAAATTCAATTTGTTTTGCATATTGTGATTGCCGTCTTTTAGCCAATTCTATCATTTTTTTGCTGTAATCAAAAGCGACAACCGAAGCGCCTCTTTGTGCAAGATACGAAGAATAATTTCCATTGCCACACGCAATATCCAAAATGTAATCCGCAGGATTAGGAGATAGAAGTTCCGTTACTTTGGGACGCACTACCTCTCTGTGAAATTCATTAGATTCGTCACCCATTGCATTATCCCAAAATTGTGCGTTCTCCTCCCAGATTTTTTTACTTTCCTCTGTTCCCATGTTCTCTCCCACTCCCCAAATTTGCTTTTTTGCTTCCATTAAATC
>JAGAIP010000012.1 GCA_017626495.1 Clostridia bacterium
ACAGGCTTGCTTGGATTATCCTCTATCTTTTCCCGTATATTGCGAATATGGCTCATAACAATGTTGTAATCACCAAAATATGGTTCTTTCCAAACACTATCATATATCTGCTCTTTGCTAAATACTATTCCGGCATTTTGAGCCAACAACAATAAAATTTCAAATTCTGTATATGTCAAGTCAATTTCATTTTCTTTACGAACTACAATGCGCTTACGCTTATCAATATAAAGTCCCTCAAAACAAAGTTCCCCTTTATGGACAGCTTTATGTTTCAAAACCTCTATATCTTCACTCACACACGATATAATACGATTGATAATATGTTCTTCATCATCTTCAAATGTTAAAATTAGAATTTTCCCAAATAATCACCCCATTTCACATCCTGTATAAGCCAATTATTTTTATGCAAATTGTTTTGTCTTATAAGATACCAATCCTTTTACCAAACACCCTATGGCAAAACAAACATTTATTCCCAGTACAATATACCAAATCTCATATATGTCATTTACAATTCCCGTCATGACAAGAAAAATCGGCATAGAATCTACTATAAGCCAAATGATTCCCCCGAAAAACATCCTTATCAATACAGGAAGTCCCCAACATACAGCCGCAATAATAACTGCGCCAAAAGAGCTATCCTGATATGCAGAAACGCATAGTGTAATGGCGCATAACGATAAAAGTGCCTGAAAAGCTAATCCTAATAGAATGCCAAGATATTTCAAAAATAATACAGGTTGAAGCATATGTTGTGAAAGCACCATCCAGGATATATTTTCAAATCCCTTCAAACCATATATCATCCAGCATAAGACTAAATTGACTAACACAAACCACATAAAAATGAAAATAGTGAATGTAAAAGAAGCCAAAATTTTAGCAGGAACATCTTTTCTTCTTCCTTCTTCCGTGCTAAAAATTAATGGCAGCATTTTCGTCTGGCTTTCCTCTGCGAAGATGGTCGACACTCCACAAATAATCAATATGCTTCCTAAAATCAATCCAAACTGAAGCATTTCAACGAATACCTTCCATCCCGTTGTATATGCCAAATAAGGTGTTTTCCCAATTTCATCATAAGCTTTTCCCAATTCTGTTTCTCTCAGAGAATACCTTTCCGTTGGAAGTACACCATTTTCCCATGCACCATTGGTAAAATATCTTGTAACAAAATCATTTAAAAAGTTTCCATCTCTCCACCCTGGCATATTTTCCTCAATTTTTGTAGGCAAACCATATTTTTCAATTATTTGATTCACTTTTACATCCGTCAAATCACCTTCAAATTCTTGCGTAATCTTCCGATTCATCTGCACTGCTTCATAACCGGAATAAAACTTTCCATCTACTGTCGCTATTTCTCCACCGACTTCTGCAAACCAAAAATACAGAAACAGCAATCCTGTCGCAGCCAACATTCCTATTTTAAATATTTTATTTTGAAAAAGTTTAAAAAGCTCCATTTTATAAAGTCGCATTTTTTTCTCCCCC
>JAGAIP010000004.1 GCA_017626495.1 Clostridia bacterium
ACACTATACTTTCAAATGAAAGTCGTGTTTTTTGCAAAGCAAAAAGAAAGACTAACGAATTTTCGTTAGTCTTTTATAATATCAAAAAATCCCTAAGAGCGACGCCCTTAACATCGTCCTTTTTTCATACACTATGAAAAAAAGAGCCGTTCGGCTCTTCCCTTTTTCATTAAACGCGGTCTACTTTGTTGCCTTTGAGACATCTCGCGCAAACGTATTCGTTGACGACGGAACCGTCTGCCTTTTTATAGGAAACTTTCTGTACGTTAACTTGGAACGTTCTTCTCGTTCTGCGCTTGGAATGGCTTACGTTGTTGCCGGACAACTGACCCTTACCGCAAACACTGCAAACTCTGGACATATCGATACACCTCCGAGGATTCTTTTCTGAAATTAAATATAGATACTCGATAAGGGATTTCCTCAAAGAGCATAGATACTATATCATCTTTTCAAAAAAAAATCAATTAAATTTACGATAGAATTTTATAAAAAAAAGAAAATTTTCCGAATATTGTCCAAGAAGTTTTGGATTTTTACTTGCAAAATGATTGGAAATATTGTACAATGGGATTGTTTCAGGAGAGTAAGGTTTTATGTCAGTTAATACAAGCAATGCTTACGGAAAAATTTCCATCTCCGACCTTGCAATCGCAAAGGTCGCATCGCATGCCGCAACCGAGTGTTACGGTATTGTGGAGACGGTATCCAGACGCTTTACCGACAGCCTTTCGGAGCTTTTGAAAAAAGATCCCGGAGGCAGAGGCGTTAAAGTCACGACTTCGGGAAACAGAATTTACATCGATGTCTACGTGATCATCAAGTACGGCGTGTCCATTAACGCCGTAGCGGATTCACTAAAGGAGAGCATCAAGTACAAAATCGAAAAGTTTACGGGAATGATCGTCGATACGGTCAACGTAAACGTCGTAGGTGTAAAGCTGTAATTTTTACTTGAAGTTTGAGGAGTTTAGAATGCCTAAATTGATTAACAGCATCGAGTTCCGTAAAATGGTTGCTTCCGGTGCAAAGCTTTTGGAAACAAATCGCGCTAAGGTTGATGCGCTGAACGTATTCCCCGTTCCCGACGGCGACACGGGTACGAATATGTCCCTTACCATTCAGTCTGCGGTCAGAGAAATGAACGCTTGCCCTTCCAACAATTTTATGGAAGTTTGCGATGCTATTTCCAAGGGGGCGCTGAGAGGTGCGAGAGGTAACTCCGGCGTTATTCTTTCCCAGATTTTTAGAGGAATTTGTCAAGTCCTTCGCGAGGGCGGTGATTTCGATACGAGAGCATTTGCGCGTGCCATGACGAGCGGTACGACGGTTGCGTACAGCGCCGTATCCGTACCCAAGGAAGGTACGATTCTTACCGTCATTCGTATGATGAGCGAATATGCGGTTAAAATCGCAAACAAGAAAATGGAGTTCGATGAGTTCCTGACGAAGGTCATCGAAGAGGGCGACAGAGCGCTTGCAATGACGCCTGAGCTCCTTCCCGTTTTGAAAAAAGCGGGCGTCGTCGACTCCGGTGGCGTCGGTCTCATGACTGTATTCCGCGGTTTCCTTGCAGCCATCAAGGGCGAGGATATCGGGGCGGACGATATTCAGACGGAAGCGACTTCCGCTGCTCCCGAGGCAGGTTTTGGCGATAACTCCGACATCGTCAATCTCGATCTCGGAGAAATTCAGTTTGCATACTGTACCGAATTTTTTGTTATCAACTTAAAAAAGAGCACCACGCTTTCCGATATTGACAGACTTCGCGAAAGACTGATGAGCATCGGCGACTCCGTTATTTGTATCGGCGATCTCGAAATGATCAAGGTACACGTTCATACCAACGAACCCGGCGTAGCGCTTACGTTCGCGCTTGAACTCGGCGAGCTCGACAGACCTAAGATCGAGAACATGCTCGAAGAGAACAGGGCGCTCAAAAAGAAACTCGAAGCGGAAAAGAAACCCATGGGTATGCTTTCCATCTGCGCAGGCGAAGGTCTTGCCGAAATCTTCAAGGATCTTCTTGTGGACAAGATCATCGAGGGCGGACAGACGATGAACCCCAGCGCAAACGATATCGCAAGCGCGGTTCAGAAAATCAACGCGGACAATATATTCGTCTTCCCCAACAATAAAAACATCATTCTTGCGGCAGAGCAGGCGAAGGCGCTCGTCGAAAACAAGACCATTCACGTCATTCCCACCAAGAACGTTCCGCAGGGATTCGCGGCTGCGATCGCATTCAATCCCGACCAGAGCGTGGAAGAGAACAAGACGAATATGATCCATGCCATCGACAACGTCAAGGCAGGACAAGTCACGCATGCAGTCAGAAAGACGAGCGTCAACGGATTCGAAATCGAAGAGGGAGATATCATCGGTCTCGACGATAAGAAGATCCTTGCAAAGAGCAACGACATCAATACCACGGTTCTCGATCTCATCAAGGAGATGAAGGAAGAGTGGCACGAGATCATTACGCTCTACTTCGGCGAGGACGTGACGGAAGAGCAGGCGGAAGAGCTGACGGAGAAAGTCAGCGAGGAATTCCCCGATTGCGACGTCGATTACCGTTACGGAGGACAACCCATTTACTACTATATGTTGTCTTTGGAATAATCAAAACAGGATAAATCAAGGGGGAGAGTTTGCTCTCCCCTTTTCTGTTTCAAATCCGTTGTGTAAGGATAAGAGGGAAATATGGAATTAAAGTCAATCAGGGGAATCTCCGAAACGAGAGAAAAAGAACTGAATAAACTCGGTGTTTTTACGGCGGAAGATCTGGTCAGATATTATCCGCGCGCCTATCTCGATTTAACGACGAGAATGTCCATACGCGACCTTTACCATAACGATATGGCACTCGTTGCGTGTACGGTTACACAGGTCGCTCCCGTCAATTATCACAGTCGGTTAAAGACGGTGCAGGTATACTGTCAACAAAACGGCGAGCCGTTTCGCGCGGTTTGGTTCAATCAACCCTATGTGGCAGGAAAAATCAAACAGGGCGAGTATCTCTTTTACGGCAGAGTGCAAAACAAATTCGGACAAGTCACGCTCACAAACCCCACGTTCGAACCCTTAGAACAGAACAACAGGCTCAAAGGCATCGTGCCCGTGTATTCGTTGAAGGCGGGGCTTTCTCAGAAAATCGTGCGCGACGCCGTGAAAAGCACCCTTCAAAAGCTCAGATTCGAATCCGTGATTCCCGAAGAACTCTTGAAAAAATATGCCGTGTTGCCCTTGACGAAGGCTTATTACCGCGTGCATTTTCCCGAGTCCGTGGCGGAAAAAGACGCCGCTTCCGAACGGATCGCGCTGGAAGAATACTTTATCCTCCTTTCGGCGTTTCAATTCATCAAAGGAGGACGGGAGAACGTCCGTACCATGCGTTACTCCGTCACGGCAAGCGAGGTTCATTCGTTTGCATCCCGTTTTCCGTTCGAATTTACGGACGGACAGAAAAAAGCGGTCAATGAGATTTTCGAAAGCGTGCATTCTCCGGGTACGATGAACAGACTGTTACAGGGCGACGTCGGCAGCGGAAAGACCGCCGTTGCGCTCTGCGGTATCTTCATGGCGGTGAAAAGCGGATATCAAGCCGCCTACCTTTCGCCTACGGAAGTGCTCGCAAGACAGAATTACGAACTGTTATGCCGCATGTTCCCCGATTACGAAGTCGGCTATCTTTCGGGCGCGAGCACGGCAAAGGAGAAGAGAGAAGTCAAACAGGCGCTGAAATCGGGAAAGATTCGCATCGTTTGCGGAACGCACGCCCTCATTCAGGACGACGTCGAATTCGAATGCTTATCCTTCTGCGTGTGCGACGAACAACACCGTTTCGGCGTGGCGCAGCGCGCGTCTTTGGACGGAAAGGGGGTGGCGGTCGATACCCTCGTCATGAGCGCAACGCCTATTCCGCGAACGCTCTCGCTCATTTTTTACGGAGATCTCGACGTCACGACCATTACGGATAAACCCAAGGCGAGACAGGAAATTTCCACGTCAGTCGTGCCCGAGGCAAAATACAACGACATGCTCGCCTACGTCGGCAGAGAGTGTAAAAGCGGAAAGCAGGCGTACTTTGTCTGTCCCAAAATCGAGGGAGACGAGGAGGGAAGCGTGATGTCCGTCACCGAGCTCTATGAGGAGCTCAAACTCCGTATTCCCACGGCGCGCTTTGCGCTCCTGCACGGAAAACTCAAAGATAAAGAGAAAAATCAGATCATGCAGGACTTCAAGGCGAAGAAATACGATTGTCTCGTGTCGACCACCGTCATCGAGGTCGGGGTAGACGTTCCTGACGCTACCATCATGGTCATCTACAATTCGGAACGGTTCGGACTGTCTCAGCTTCACCAGCTCAGAGGACGCGTCGGCAGGGGTAAGGACAAGAGTTATTGTTTTTTGCTCATCGGCTCCGATTCAGAGACGGCGAGAGAGCGCCTTGCCGTCATGCGCGAGACGACGGACGGATTCAAAATCGCGGAACGCGACCTTGAAATTCGGGGAAGCGGCGACTTTATGGGAACAAGGCAGAGCGGAAAGGTCATGACAGACCTTAAAAATCTCCGCTATTCCGCCGAAACCATCTTCATGGCAAAGCGGCTTGCGGACGAGGCGATGAGCGGTAAATACGATATTTCCGATTTGCGAATTGTTGCAATGCAAAAATATAACAGCTTAAAAGAAATTGTGCTCAATTAAAAATTGTCTTTTTTCCAGCGATTATGATATAATTTGATTATGGCGTATTATAAATTACCGTTGGGCGTTCAGGATCTTCTTCCCGAGGAATGCTACAACTTAAATCTCATGAAAGCAAAATTACAGAGCGTGTTCGAGGGGGCGGGCTATTCGTTCGTCTCTACCGCCATTCTCGACTATTACGATACCTATTCGGATATTTCCAACCGTATCGCGCAGGAAAAAATGTTCAAGCTCACCGATTCGGACGGAAAGCTGCTCGTGCTCCGTCCCGATATGACGTTGAGCCTTGCAAGAATGGCGACGAAACACCATGAGAAACATTCCAAGCTCTGTTATTTTTCGAATATATGGAATGCTATGGGGGCAGGCGGTCTCTCTTCGCGCGAAGTGTTGCAGGCAGGCGTAGAGTGTTTCGGCAGAACGGGCGCATTTGCAGACGCGCAGCTGATCGCGCTCGCCGTCGAAAGTCTCCTTTCTCTCGGCGTGAAGAATTTCATCATCGATCTCGGACACGTCGGATTTTTCAAGGGACTTTTGGAGGAGTACGGCTTTGACGACGAACAGGTAGAAGCGATTCGCCTCGCAGTAAACGCAAAAGACATCATCGGCGCGAGCGAAGTGGTCAAAGGCACGCCTGCGGAAGAGGCGGTGCTCGCGCTTCCTACGCTGTTCGGCGGCGTGGAAGTGCTCGATCGGGCGCAGGCGCTCACCGCGAGCAAAAGCTCTCTCGACGCGCTTTGCCATCTGAGAAAGGTATACGAGCTGCTGGCATCGTTCGGTTACGAGAAGTATATTTCCATCGACCTCGGAACGGTCAAGAGTCTTTCTTACTATTCGGGAATCGTGTTTACGGGGCTCGTCCGTTCCATCGGCGCGCCCGTACTCAGCGGCGGCAGATACGACAACCTCGCGAGGGACTTTGCGTCCGATTTTTCCGCTGTCGGGTTTGCAATCGGCTTAAAGCGCATCTTACTCGTTTTGGAACGGCAAAACGATCTTCTTCCCTTGCCGAAAGCGGACGTTACCGTGATCGTGGAAGAAGGCGCGGAACGAGAGGGGTACGCGCTCTATCAAAAACTCCGCGCCCAGGGAAAGAGCGTCGACCTTAAATCGGGTGAGAGAGAAGAGGGCGCTTATTACGTAAGAAAGGGGGAGAACGTATGATTACCGTTGCGCTCGCAAAGGGCAGACTTGCGGAAGAAAGTTCCGATCTCCTCGTCAAATGCGGAATCCCTGCCGAAGTGATCAAAAGCGATACGAGAAAACTCGTGCTCGCTTCTCCCGACGACGAGTTTCACTTCTTCCTCGTAAAACCGTCGGACGTACCGACCTACGTCGAGTACGGCATCGCGGACATGGGCATCGTCGGAAAAGATACGCTTCTCGAAAGCGGAGCCGATCTCTATGAAATGCTCGATTTGAAGTACGAGGCGTGTAAGCTCTGCGTGGCTGGATTTCCCGACAGAAAGAACAGCGTCACCAACACGCATCTGCGCGTTGCGACGAAATACGTCAACACGGCAAAGAATCTTTACGCGGCGAGGGGAGAGGACATTGAAATCATTCCTCTACACGGCTCGATCGAGCTTGCGCCCGTAACGGGGCTTGCGGACGTCATCTTCGACATCGTGCAGACGGGATCTACCTTGAAGGCAAACGGTCTTGCGGTGCTTGAAGAGATTTACGATATTTCGGCAAGACTTGTCGTCAACAAAGTCAGCTTAAAGACAAAAGCGAAGGAAATTCTTCCGATCATCGCGAAAATGAGGGAAAACATATGAACATTTTGACGTTACAGGAGGCGGAGAATCTGCTTGAACGAGGCGGTTTCGAAGAGGAACAGCTCGTTTCCGCGGTAAAAGACATCGTCGATACCGTTCGCAGAGACGGAGACGACGCGCTCAGATTCTATGCGGAAAAATTCGATCAGACTGTGATCGACGAATTTGCCGTGACTGAGGAAGAGTTTGAAGAGGCGTACAGAGAGGCGGATCCCTCCGTGGTGGAGAGTATCCGCGCATCCGTGAAAAATATCTACGAATACCACCGCCGCGCCCTCCGTGAAGATCACGTCGAGGACAGAGACGGCAGGGAGACGGGATTCGTCATTCGTCCCGTGGAGAGAGCCGGAATTTACGTTCCGGGCGGTACTGCGCCTCTGTTTTCATCCGTATGCATGGGCGTATTGCCTGCGAAAGCGGCAGGCGTGAAAGAAATTTACGTCGCAACCCCTGCAAAGAACGGAAAAATCAACGCGCTTACTCTCGTTGCCGCCAAAGAATGCGGCGTGGATCAAGTATTCCGCGTGGGAGGAGCGCAGGCGATCGCCGCGTTTGCTTACGGCACGCAGTCTGTTCCCAAGGTGGACGTCATCGCGGGTCCCGGCAATATTTTCGTTACGCTCGCAAAAAAACAGGTGTACGGACAGGTCGGCATCGACATGCTTGCAGGACCGAGCGAAATTCTCATCATTGCGGACGAATCGGCAAATCCGAAATTCGTAGCGGCGGATATGCTGTCTCAGGCGGAGCACGACAAGCGCGCGCGTTCCATCGTCTTGACGGATTCCAAACGGCTCGCCGAGGCGGTCAGCGCGGAAGTGGAAAGACAACTCGCCCTTCTTCCCAGAAGCGAGATTGCGTCCTGCTCTCTTCGCGATAACGGGGGCATCGTATTCGTCAAGGATATGCAGGAGGCTTGCGATTTCTCGAATAGAGTTGCTCCCGAGCACCTCGAACTTTCCGTTAGCGAGCCTGAAAAGCTCCTTCCCCTCATTCGCAATGCAGGCGCGGTGTTCATGGGGCATTATACGCCCGAACCGATCGGAGATTATTTTGCGGGACCCGACCACATCTTGCCTACGGGAGGAACGGCAAAGTTCTTCTCCGTGCTCAACGCGGATTGTTTCGTGCGCAAGATGAGCGTGATACGATATACGAAAGAAGCCGTGCTCGCGGACGGGGCGCACGTCGTCCGTCTTGCCGAGAACGAAGGCTTGCAGGCGCACGCCAATGCGGTCAAAGCGCGCCTCGATCAGGAGTCCGTATGAGACAAGCTACCATTCAGCGCAATACGCGCGAAACGCAAATTTTCCTTTCCCTCAATCTGGACGGAACGGGAAACGCGGAAATCGAAAGCGGCGTCGGTTTTTTCAACCATATGTTGGAACTTCTCACCGTGCACAGCGCATTCGATCTGAAACTCACCTGTAAGGGAGATACCTGGGTGGACGATCACCACAGCGTGGAGGACGTCGGCATTGCGCTCGGTCTTGCGCTCAAAGAGGCGCTCGGCGATAAACGGGGAATCAGAAGGTTTTCCGATCACATCGTTCCCATGGATGAAACGTGCGCGTTGGTCGCGCTCGACATCAGCGGAAGGGCGTATCTCTCCTTTATGCCCGAGATGAAGGGCAAGGTCGGTTCGTTCGATCTCGAACTCGTCGAAGAATTTTTAAGGGCGTTTACTTCCAACGCCGGGCTCAATCTCTACGTCGATTTGTTGAAGAGGGGCAACTCGCATCATGAGGCGGAGGGGATCTTCAAGGCACTCGCAAAGTGCTTGCAGGACGCAACCGAAGTGGTGTCCGACCGTATTCCCTCGTCTAAGGGCGTAATCTGATGGTAGGTATCGTCGATTACGGCATGGGAAATCTCCGTTCCGTGCAGAAAGCGTTTGAACATATCGGAGAAAAGGCAATCGTTTCGGGTGAAAAAGACGTGCTCGATACGTGCGACAGGCTCGTTCTTCCCGGCGTCGGTTCGTTCGGTCAGGGCATGGAAGAGCTTCAAAAGAGAGGGCTCGATACTTATCTGAAAGAGCGGTCGAAGCGTACGGTCATTTTGGGTATTTGTCTCGGAATGCAGTTTCTTTTGTCTCGTTCTTTTGAGGACGGAGAGCACGAAGGACTTGACTTTGTACACGGTCAGGTGGTAAAATTCAAAGAAGGCAAAATTCCGCAGATCGGTTGGAACAGCGTACACGGCTTGAAGGGACCTCTCTTCGACGGCATCGAAGAGGGGAGCGACTTCTATTTCGTTCACAGCTTTTACGCCGACACGACGGACGAATTTGCCATAGCAAAGACGGATTATCACGTCGAATACGCCTCTGCGGTGCAGAGCGGAAACGTGTACGGAGTGCAGTTTCACCCCGAAAAGAGCGGTTTCGTCGGTATTCGATTGTTGAAAAATTTCTTAAAGGTAGAATGTATATGACACTGTTCCCTGCGATTGATATTTTGGAAGGACGCGCCGTGAGACTTCTCCGTGGCGAAAAGAGCATGGTTACGGATTACGGCACGCCCGAAGAACGCGCCGCGCTTTGGGCAGAGGCAGGCGCGGAATGGTTACATATCGTCGATTTGGGAGGTGCGTTCGACGGATTCTCTCACATTAACGATATCATCTATCAGATTTCCAAGCTCGGCGTGAAAATCCAAAGCGGAGGGGGGCTCAGGACGATGGAGGACATCTCCAACCGCATCTCGGCAGGCGCGGATCGCGTCGTTTTGGGTACGGTCGCATATACCGATCCTGCCTTGTTCCGCGAGGCGATCGAGCGTTACGGACAGAAAATCGTCGTCGGAATCGATTGCAAGGACGGTATGCTCGCAGTAAAGGGTTGGACGGAAAAAGCGGATATTACGGCGGCGGTATTTGCCAAAAGGGCGCACGACGTCGGCGTGAGATATGGGGTATTCACGGATATTTCCCGAGACGGGGCAATGGCAGGCGTCGCGGTGGAAGAATCCGTCCGCATGCAGAAAGAATCGGGCATGAATATCATCGCGTCGGGCGGCGTCTCTTCGATGGACGATCTGTACCGCCTGAAAGAAAACGAAATCTACGGCGCTATTCTCGGAAGATCGATATATAACGGCGCAATCAATTTGAAAGAAGCGATTCGGAGCGTAAAAGATGCTTTGTAAGAGAATCATCCCTTGTCTTGACCTCAAAGCGGGAAGAGTCGTCAAGGGGGTCAGCTTTGTCAATCTCGTCGATGCAGGCGATCCCGTCTCTGTCGCGAAGTCGTATAACGAGGCAGGAGCGGACGAAATCGTGTTTCTCGACATCATGGCGAGCCATGAGGGGAGGGGGCCTATGCTTGACGTCATTCACCGTGCGTCCGAAGAGGTGTTTCTCCCTCTCACAGTCGGAGGAGGAATCTCTTCCGTAGAGGATTTCCGCACCATGCTGAACGCAGGGGCGGATAAAATTTCCGTCAACTCTTCCGCAGTGAAAAATCCGAATCTGATCACCGAGGCGGCGCTTCGTTTCGGTTCGCAATGCGTGGTGGTCGCCATCGACGCCAAGCGCAGCGGAGACGGCTTCGAAGTCTACCTTCACGGTGGCAGAACGCCTACGGGAATCGACGCCGTGGAATGGGCGTATAGGGCGCAAACGCTCGGTGCAGGAGAAATTCTGCTTACATCCATGGACGCGGACGGCAGAAAGGAAGGATACGATCTGGAACTGACGAAACGCGTGTCCTCTTCCGTCAATATTCCCGTCATCGCGTCGGGCGGCGCGGGGAAAAAAGAAGATTTCTACGACGTACTGTCGGATGAGGGCGGAGCGGACGCGGCGCTCGCGGCGTCTCTCTTTCATTTCGGCGAACTTGAAATGCAGGACTTGAAACAATACCTTGCGGGAAGGGGACTTCCCATTCGGAGAACGGTAAAATGGAATTGAAATTCGATCAGAACGGACTCATTTGCGCCATCGCACAGGATAGCGCGAGCGGTGAGGTTCTCATGCAGGCATATATGAATCAGGAGGCGTTCGATCTGACGCTGTCTACGGGGTATGCGCACTATTGGAGCAGATCCCGTCAAAAACTCTGGAAGAAAGGGGAAGAGAGCGGTCATCTTCAAGAGGTAGAGGGGATTTATCTCGATTGCGACCGCGATTGCGTTCTTCTCAAAATCAAACAGACGGGCGCGGCTTGTCATACGGGAAATTATTCCTGTTTCTTTACGCCTCTCAAAGAGGGTGAAATCGGCGTGGAGATGCTCGGCAAGTTGGAACGCATCGTCGACGACAGAAAGCGCAATCCCGAAGAGGGGTCTTATACGAGTTATCTCTTTGAAAAGGGCATCGATAAAATCGCAAAGAAAACGGGTGAAGAAGCCGTCGAGCTCGTCATCGCGTCCAAAAATGAAAATAAAGATGAAATCATCGGCGAATGTGCAGACCTTTTTTATCACACGCTTGTATTGTTGAGAGAAAAGGGCGTTACGTTGAAGGACGTATGCACGGAACTGAAAAACAGACACGAATAAATCGAACTCGAATGCGTAAGCGCGGAAACGGGTTTTCCGCAGGCGAGTAGATTTGATAGGCTAAATGAAAGGTAATCAGGAGAAAAGCAATGCAACAGAAAAGAACGTTATTATCCTACTGCCCTACGGTCAAGGTGGTGGACGCAACCATTCGCGACGGAGGTTTGTGCAACGATTTTCGTTTCAGTGACGAATTTATCAAAGAACTGTATCAGGCGAACGTGGCGGCAGGCGTCGACTATATGGAATTCGGCTATAAGGCGGATCGGGATATTTTCGACGAGACGAAATTCGGTAAATGGAAGTTCTGCAAGGACGACGACATTCGGGCTATCGTGGGGGATAATCAGACGGAGCTGAAAATCGCCTGCATGGCTGACGTCGGCAGATGTAATTATAAGCGCGATTTTATCCCGAAGAGTGAATCTCCCATCGACCTCTACCGCATCGCTACGTATATCAACACCATTCCCGCGGCAATCGCGATGGCGGAGCATGCAAACAAGCTCGGTTACGAGACGACCGTCAATATTATGGCGATTTCCAACGCAAAGGAGCGCGATATTTCCTCCGCCCTCGAACTTCTCGGTCAGTCCTGCGTAGACGGTATCTATATCGTCGATTCTTACGGTTCGATTTACCCCGAAGATTTGAGGCGTCTTGCCGAAAAATACGTGGAAGTCGGACAGAAGTACGAAAAATATATCGGCATTCACGCGCATAACAATCAACAGCTTGCGTTTGCGAATACAATCGAATCCATTCCGCTCGGCGTTGACTATCTCGACGCGACTATGTCGGGTATGGGCAGAGGAGCAGGCAACTGCGCTATGGAGCTATTGCTTGGATTTTTGAAAAATCCTAAGTATTCCATCGCTCCCGTTCTCCGTTTCATCGAGAAATATATGGATCCTCTAAAACAGGACGGCATCAAATGGGGATTCTCCGTTCCCTACGCGCTCACGGGACTTCTGAATCGCCATCCTTCCTCTGCGATCGACTTTACCAAAGAGGACAGAGAGGATTACGAAAACTTCTATCACGAACTCCTTGAAAAATTCTGAGAAAAAACGGTTTCCTTCGGGAAACCGTTTTATGCTATGAAAAAAGCGTATCCGTAAAGATACGCTTTGTCTTTAATGGGCGAAGTATGTTTCAAACCCTGAGATGGAAGAGAGAAACTTACGCTTCGGATACGACGTTGACGGTGATTTTTGTGGAGATGCCTTCCATCAGTCTGATTTCGGTCGGGAACGAGCCGAGCGTCTTGATGCCGCCGCCGAGCTGAATCTTCTTCTTGTCCACCTCGTAACCGAGCGCGGAGAGCGCCTGCGCGATCTGCAAGGACGTAACGGAGCCGAATACTTTTCCGTTTGCGCCCGTGCGGATGGTGACGGTAACTTCTTTGTTTCTCAGCTCGTTTGCGAGAGCCTGCATAGCCTTGACTTCCTCTGCGTAGTGGAATGCTTCCGCTTTCTTCCTCTGCTGAATTTCATTGATGCCGGTTGCGGTCGCTAACTCTGCAAGTCCTTTTTTTATGAGAAAATTCTTCGCGTAGCCCTCGGAAACTTCGATCACGTCTCCTTTTTTGCCGCTGCCTTTTACGTCTGCTTTCAAAATTACTTTCATACGTTTTACCTCTTTTTCTTTGTACTATTGTATCGCAAAAAGAGGTTTTTGTCAACACTGTACGGATAGAAAAGAGAGAAATGCACAAAGTATCATCGGGAGGTGCGATATGGAAAGAATCAATCATAGCATCGGTTGCGACGTAAATCAGTGCGTACACAACGTAGACGGCAAAAACTGCACGTTGGGCGCAATTCACGTCGGAAAGTGCTGTAATGCAGAACAATGCACTTGTTGCGACAGTTACGAAAGCAAGTAAGTGAGAAGTCCCGAATTTTTCGGGACTTTTGCATTTCGGCATAGCATATGCGCTGTGAAAAATCCCTCGGTTTTTTCCGAGGGACTTATCATCAGGGTTTCTTGTTGAGTTCGTTGATGGCGGAATTTAAGAAATATTCAGCCGTAGAATTTTTACGAATCAGTTCCTTTGCTTCGTCAAAGGTGCACCATCTCGCCTCCTGAATCTCCTTTGTGTTGAGAGAGACGTCGCCGTTTTCGATCATGACGATGAATCCGAGCATGAGCACGTTTCTGGGATCATGATACCTCGAAGCCATATAACGGACTTTTACGGTATTGATGGAGAGTTCTTCTTTGATTTCGCGGGGGATCGCTTTCTCGGCACTCTCTCCCTTTTTTACGTATCCCGCAAAGAGCACGAAATCGTCCTGATCGACGTGCTTTGCCAGCAAGATCTTATCCTGTGCACGATTGACGACCGTCATGGAAACGGCGCAGGAGAAAGGAGGGAACCTGAAACTTTGGCACTTATTGCAATAAGGGACAAGTCCTTCATCCTCGCAGAAGCAGAGGGTCAACTTTTCACCGCATTCCGGACAAAACATAATTGATCACCTCACAATTTAATATTTTCTATCAATATACACTTTTTTATTTGATTTGTCAATACATTATGTGAGAATTATGTAAAAAAATATGCAAAAATTTGTCAAATTATGTAATATAAAATCAAATGTTTTCCAGAAGCGAAGGGAGTTCGGAAAGAGCACGAATTGTATAATCGGGAAGATCGCTCTCGCCGTCCCGTGAAAACCAAATCGTCTTGATGCCTGCCTGTTTTCCGCCGAGAACGTCCGAGGAAAGCGAATCACCGACGATTACCGCCTCCGACTTTTCGAATCCGCGGATAGAGGCGAACGCCTTTTCGAAGAAGAGGGGAGACGGCTTTTCATAGCCGAGTTCTTCGGAGAGGAAAACTCCGTCGAAGAGGGGAAGAATGTTCGCGCTTGCAAGTCTTTGCATCTGTACTCTTTTCGTTCCGTTGGATGCGAGATACAATTTGTATTTGCCGTGCAGGGCGCTGAGCAGTTCTTCCGCTCCGTCCATGAAATAGTGTCCGATGGCGAGATTGTCCTGATACCTGTTTGCGACGGGAACGGGATCGACGCCCGTACCTTCGAGAAAGATGGAAAATCTTCTGAATTTGACTTCGTCTCGCGTGAGTTTTCCCTGTTGCAGGAGTTCCCATTGCGCTTGATTGATGCTGCTGTACCTTGCAATCTCCCGATCGTCCGCGTTGATCTTAAATTCCGAGAGCGTTTTTCTCAGGGCGATCTCTTCCGCTTTCTTAAAGTCGAATATGGTGTCGTCGAGGTCTAAAAATATATATTTCATATACCGCGCTATAAAAAACGGTGTGATTTCTCACACCGTTTTTCGTTTCGGATCATTCCTGACCGGCCATCTTTTTATAGCCGTCAAGTCTTGCCTTAGAGGATTCTTCAACCTTCTTGTACAGATCGTCTGCAACGTCGGGTTGCGTCTTCTTCAAGGAAGCGTATCTCGTTTCGCCGAGGATGAACGCCTGATAATCGCCCGTGGGATCTTTGGAATCGAGGGTGAAGGGATTCGTTCCTTCGGGAACGTCGGGGTTATATCTGTAAAGCTGCCAGTAACCGCAATCAACAGCCGCTTTCTCTTCAAGCTGAGATTTGGTCATGTTGATACCGTGGTTGATACAAGGAGCGTAGCAGATGATGAGGGAAGGTCCCTTATGCGCTTCTGCTTCGGTGAGTGCTTTCAGAAGCTGTTCGGGGTTGGAGCCCATAGCGCACTGTGCAACGTAAACGTAACCGTAGGTTGCCGCGATCATGCCGAGATCCTTCTTCTTTACTCTCTTACCTGCGGAAGCAAACTTCGCAACCGCGCCGATGTTGGTGGATTTGGACGCCTGTCCGCCCGTGTTGGAGTAAACCTCGGTATCGAGTACGAGGACGTTGACGTCTTCGCCGGAAGCGAGAACGTGGTCGAGACCGCCGTAACCGATATCGTATGCCCAACCGTCGCCGCCGAAGATCCAGAAGGACTTCTTAACGAGACAATCTTTTGCGTCGAGGATTTCTTTTACGAGAGAACCGCAGCATTCGCAATCTTGTTTTGCTTCGAGTGCGGCAACGAGAGCGGCGGAGGTGGCTTTGGAGGCTTCGCCTTCGTCCATCGTCTCGATCCATGCCTTTGCGGCGGCTACGCCTTCTTCATACTTGCCGTCCCAAAGAGCGATGAGTTTTTCGACTTTCTCTTGAAGCGCGGATCTTCTTGCCTTGTAAGCGAGGTTCATACCGAAACCGAACTCTGCGTTATCTTCGAACAGAGAGTTTGCCCATGCAGGTCCGTGACCTGCCTTGTTCGTGGTGTAAGGGCAGGTGGGGGAAGAACCGCCGTAGATGGAGGAGCAACCCGTAGCGTTGGCAACGATCATTCTGTCGCCGAAGAGCTGGGTAACGACCTTGACGTAAGGAGTTTCGCCGCATCCTGCGCAAGCGCCGGAGAACTCGAAGAGAGGCGTCGAGAACTGGCATCCCTTGACGGTGGATTTCTTGAACTTAGAGGTATCTACGTCTGCGAGCGTCTGACTGTAATTGTAGTTTTCGACTTCGCCTGCCGCTTCTGCCTTTGCGAGAGGGATCATGGTGAGTGCGCCGCCGTCCTTTACGGGACATACGGTAGAGCAGACGCCGCAACCCATACAGTCAAGAGCGGACAACTGCATACGATATTCGTAACCGGGAAGTCCGATGGCTGCTTTCGTCTCGAAGGAAGCAGGTTTTTCTGCGCCTACGGGAACGAGTGCAGGGCGGAGACAAGCGTGAGGGCATACGAATGCGCACTTACCGCACTGGATACACTTCTGTGCGTTCCAGGAAGGAACCTTAACGGCAACGCCGCGCTTTTCGAATTTCGTCGTACCGACGGGAACGGAACCGTCTGCATTGAATGCGGAGGAAGGAAGCTCGTCGCCCTTCAAAGAAAGGATGGGAGCGACTACGCCGCGGAAGTATTCGTTGTCTGCGAGAGCGACCATGTCTGCGCCTTCGGTCGTGGTAGCCCAAGATGCGGGAACGTCGATCTGAACGAGGTTGCCTTCAACGGATGCGGAGTCGATTGCGTCGTAGTTCATCTGAACGACTGCGTCGCCCTTTCTTGCGAAGGACTTCTTCGCCATGTACTTCATGTACTCGACCGCTTTGTCGTAAGGCATGACGGGGCATACCTTAAAGAAGGAAGATTGAAGAATGGTGTTCGTTCTTCCGCCGAGTCCGAGACCTGCGGCGATCTTGATCGCGTCGATGACAAAGAACTTGATGTGCTTTTTCGCGATGTCGTTCTTAACCTTTGCAGGGAGGTTGGCTTCGAGCGCTTCGAGGGTCGTCCAAGGGCAGTTCAGAAGGAAGATACCGCCGTCCTTGATGTCGCCCGTCATATCGTATCTGGTGACGTAGGAAGGGTTGGAGCACTGAACGAAGTCAGCTGCGTCGATCAAATAGGTGGATTGAATGGGCGTTTCGCCGAATCTCAAATGGGAAATGGTGATACCGCCGGACTTTTTGGAATCATAGAAGAAGTATGCCTGCGCGAAGAGATCGGTGTGGTCGCCGATGATCTTGATGGAGTTCTTGTTCGCGCCGACCGTACCGTCGGAGCCGAGTCCGTAGAACTTACAGGAAGTGGAACCTGCGGGAGCCGCGTCGAACTTCTCGGAGAAGTCGAGGGAGCTGTTGGTGACGTCCTCGTAAATACCTACGGTGAAGTGATTCTTGGGGCATTCGGATTCGAGATTCTTATAGACAGAAAGAATCATGGAAGGATTGAATTCCTTAGAACCGAGACCGTAACGACCGCCTACGACGTCGATGTTCTTCATGCCCTTTTCAAGGAGAGCTGCGGAAACGTCGAGAAGGAGAGGCTCGCCGAGAGAGCCGGGCTCTTTCGTTCTGTCGAGGACTGCGATCTTCTTACAGGTTGCAGGGATAGCGGCAACGAATGCGTCGGAAACGAAAGGACGATACAGACGAACTTTGATCATACCGTACTTCTTGCCCATTGCGTTGAGCTTATTGATGGATTCTTCGACAGCTTCGCAACCGGAGCCCATGAGCACGGTTACGTATTCTGCGTCGGGAGCGCCGACGTAGTCGAAGAGATGATAGCTTCTGCCGCACTTTGCGGATACGAGATCCATCATCTTCTGAACCATTTCGGGAACGGCGGCGTAGTAGCTGTTCGCGGTCTCGCGGTTCTGGAAATAAGTATCGCTGTTCTGTGCGGTACCGCGCTGGATGGGATGTTCGGGATTCAATGCTCTTGCCTTGAAAGCGGCGATGTCGGGAGCGACGTTTGCTTCGTCGCAGATCGCGCGAATTTCGGCATAGTTATCGGTCTCGTCCCAAATGTCGATCTTGTTGACTTCGTGAGAAGTTCTGAAACCGTCGAAGAAGTGAAGGAAAGGAACGCTCGTCTTTAACGTAGCGAGATGTGCGACGAGGGAAAGATCCATAACTTCCTGTACGGAAGAGCTTGCAAGCATTGCAAAACCCGTCTGGCGGCAAGCCATAACGTCCGCATGGTCGCCGAAGATGTTGAGGGAGTGCGCTGCAAGGGCGCGCGCGGATACGTGCATGACCATGGGCATGAGTTCACCCGAGATCTTGTACATATTGGGGATCATGAGAAGGAGACCCTGGGATGCGGTGTACGTTGTGGTGAGCGCGCCTGCAACAAGAGATCCGTGAACAGCGCCTGCCGCGCCGCCTTCGGACTGCATTTCTGCGATTCTTACTTTCTGACCCCACATATTGGTTCTGCCCTGGGTAGCCCACTCATCAGCAACTTCCGCCATAGGGGAAGAAGGCGTGATGGGGTAGATGGCTGCGACTTCCGAGAAGGCATAGGCAACGTGGCTGGCGGCGGTGTTGCCGTCAATCGTCATCTTTTTCATCAAAAAAACCTCCGATATTTGTTTTCGTGTCAGGTCGGACGTGAAACAATCCGATTCCATACACATTCATTATAACTTTTTTTTCTTTCAAAGTCAATACAGAGAGCATAAAAAACGTATCTTTTTTTGCGTTTCCTTAACAAGATTCAAAACGACGGGGAAAATTTGCAAGATTTTCACCTAATTTTTATTGATTATGCCGATAAAGTTTGTTATAATGAAGCGGATATGAAAGCAGTTGAGTTTGAAAACGTCTCCTTCTCCTATCAGAGAGAGGACGATGAAAATAGAAAATTTGCCGTAAAAAACGTCAATCTTTCCGTCGAAGAGGGAGAATTTGTCGCAGTGCTCGGTCATAACGGCAGCGGAAAATCTACCCTTGCGAGGCTCGCGAACGCGCTTTTGCAGGCGCAGGAAGGGAAGATCATCGTCATGGGTATGGACGTTTCCGATCCCGCCATGCAGTTCGAAGTGAGAAAAAACGTCGGCATCGTGTTTCAGAATCCCGATAACCAGACGGTCGCATCCATCGTGGAGGACGATATTGCGTTCGGGCCCGAAAACATCGGCGTGCCGCGCGAAGAGATCGGACGACGCATCGAAAAGGCGCTTTCCGACGTCGGAATGACGCAGTACAGAGACAGAATGACTTCGGCGCTATCGGGCGGACAAAAACAGCGCGTCGCCATTGCAGGGGTGCTCGCCATCAATCCGAAGGTCATGATCCTCGACGAAAGCACCGCGATGCTCGATCCTAAGGGCAGACGGGAAATCATGCAGGTCGTCAAACGATTGAATCGGGAAGAGGGAATGACCATTCTCCTCATCACCCACTTTATGGAAGAGGCGCTCCTTGCCGACAGGGCAATCGTCATGAACAGGGGCGAGATCGTCATGCAGGGTACGCCCGACGAAATATTCGAACGGCACGAAGAACTCGAAACGTATAATCTCACCTTGCCCGGAATCGGCGCGCTCTGTAAGAAATTACAGGACGGAGGCATGCCCGTTCCCTACGTTTTGACGCCCGAAGAACTTGCGGAGGAAATTGCAAAATGCGTATTCAGGCAGAACGGTTAAGCTATTCCTATCAGGCAGGTTCGTCTTTCTCCGCGTATGCGCTCAAAGACGTCACTTTAACCATCGAAGAGGGGGAATTTTTCGGTATCATCGGACACACGGGCAGCGGAAAATCCACGTTTGTACAACATCTGAACGCGCTGATCAAGCTTCCCACGGCGGATAAAAAATTCAAACCGAAAAAGCCGAAGAAAGGGCAACCTGCTCCCGTTTATCCTTCCCTCGTCATCGGAAAGTACGATCTTGGCGATAAAAAGACGAATTTCAAGGAACTCCGTTCCAAAGTCGGCATCGTGTTTCAGTATCCCGAATATCAACTTTTTGCGGAGTCGGTTTACGACGACGTCGCATTCGGACTGAAAAATTTCCGTTCCGAATTGAGCGAGGAAGAAAAGACCGTTCTCGTTCGCGACGCCATTTCTGCGGTCGGGCTCGATTACGAGAGCGTGAAGGACGCTTCTCCCTTCGATTTGTCCGGCGGACAAAAAAGGCGCGTCGCCATTGCAGGCGTCATCGTCACCCGTCCCGAGATTCTCATTCTGGACGAGCCTGCCGCAGGGCTCGATCCGCTCGGAAAAAAAGAAATCATGGAACTTCTCCATTCCCTGCACAGGGATTGGTGTAAGACCGTCATCATCGTATCTCACGATATGGACGAAATCAGCGAAAACTGTACCCGTGCGGCGGTGTTTTCTCACGGGGAACTCAAATTCGTGCTTCCTCCGTCCGAGCTCTTTTTGCACGACGAGGAATTGAAGGCGCTCGATCTGGATATTCCCGTCACGGCGAAAGTGCGTCTTGCCCTGAAAGCAAAGGGAATCGACGTTCAGACGGATTTTACGGAAGAGGATTTTGCGGAAAAAGTTCTCGCTTATTATAAGGGGGTACGCGCATGAAAGATATTGCTTTCGGACAGTATTACCCCGTCTCTTCCTTCGTGCATAAGCTCGATCCCAGGTTCAAGATCGTCGCGCTCATCACTTACATCGTAGCCATCTTCCTTGCAAATAACTATTACGGAATGGCGGTGTGCGCGCTCGGATTTTTCCTCATCGTCCTCTGTTCGCGCGTTCCATTCAAGAAAGTCTTCCGTTCGGTCAAGGGAATTTTCGTGCTTTTGATCTTCACTGCCGTCTTGCAGATCTTTTTCTATCAGGAAAGCGAGAACGCAAAGGTATGGCAATGGTGGATCTTTACCGTTTCGGACGAATCTCTCCTGCACGCGGGATTTCTGGTGCTCCGACTCGCGCTCCTCGTCATGGTTGCGTCCATTCTGACCTTTACCACGACGCCCGTCGCTTTGACGGACGGTTTGGAGAGCCTGCTCTATCCCCTGAAACTCATTCGTTTTCCCGTGCACGAGCTCGCGCTCATCATGTCCATCGCGCTTCGGTTCATTCCCACGCTCATGGAAGAGACGGAACGAATCATGAACGCGCAGAAAGCGAGGGGTGCGGATTTCGAATCGGGCAGCCTTCTCTCTCGTGCAAAGGCGGTCATTCCCATTCTCATTCCCCTGCTTATCTCTTCGTTCCGCAGAGCCGAGGAGCTCGGCGACGCGATGGACGCGAGATGCTATGCAGGCAGTAAAGTGAGAACGAAATACAAGAAACTCAAATTTTCTTGGAGAGACCTCGTCGGGCTTCTCGTCATTGCGGCGATCGTCGTCGGCGTCGTCTTTCTCAAACGGTTTGGCGCCGTATGAGGTACGCGATTCTCGTCTCCTATGACGGAACGGATTTTTGCGGTTGGCAAGTTCAACCGAACAAGAGAACGGTGCAATCCGTCCTCGAACAGGCGCTTTCCAAACGTTTGTCGCAGGAGATTCGCTTAACCGCGAGCGGCAGAACGGATGCGGGGGTACACGCCTACGGACAGGTCTGCCACTTCGACGCGCAGACGAGCATTCCTGCAAAAAAAATCGCCGACAGCGTCAATCCGAGTTTGCCCTCTGACGTCAAGATTCTCAAAAGCGCACAGGCGGACGATTCGTTCGACGCGAACAGGACGGCGAAGAAAAAGACGTACCGCTACACGTTTTACCGCTCCGAACGGGACGATCCCATGTACGAGCGATACGGCGTGCGACTCCCTTTTGTCGATCTCGAAAAGATGAAAGAGGGGGCGGCTCTTCTCGTCGGGGAACACGATTTCAAGGCGTTTTGCGCAAGCGGTTCTTCCGTGAAAACGACGGTGCGGACGATTTATGACGCCTCGTTTACGCAAGAGGGAAATTTGCTCGTGTTCCGAATCACGGGAAACGGATTTTTATATAATATGGTAAGAACGCTGGTGGGCGAGCTCGTTGACATCGGCAGAGGGAGGCTCACTTGCGCCGATCTCGAATCGTCCTTTCGTACGGGCAGTCGGCAGGGAATCGGCAAGACGATGCCTGCAAGAGGGCTTGCGCTCGAATGCGTCAATTACGATACTTTGAACTGGTAAAGGGTTTTAGATATGGATTTTTCACAGTTTTTTATGTCGTTTCTAAATATGTTCAATCTCCTCAAGAATACGAAGAAGTACGCCGAACTTTTCGCGACGCTGATTGAAAAGGGACTGACGTATTTCGACGTTATGATCGCAGGGCTCATTTTCGCGGCTTTTTGTTATCTCGTGATTTACGTATTCGAGGCGATCGGACTTTACACCATCGCAAAGAGGGAAAACCATGCGCATAAATGGTTCGCGTTCGTGCCGTTCCTCAACAGCGTCCTGCTCGGAGAGTTGGGAGGAGACGCGTATCTCTTCTCCGCAAAGATCAAACGTGGCGGACTTTGGCTTGCGATTTCAAGTTTCGTCGGCATGCTCGGTACGGCGTTCTTCTCTGCTTGCAGGTACCTCGTTCTCGCGAACAGTCAGTATGAAAACGATAAAATCATCGTTCCCGACGCGTATGCCTGGGCGTACAATGCCGTTCAGTTCGAGACGTATTTCTTCATGATTGTCGACATCGTTTACTCTATTTTCCTCGCGGTCGTACTCGTCGCTTTCTTCCGCAAATACTACCCTCGTAACTACATGATTATGGTCTTTACGTCCTTTTTCTTCCCCATCGTAAAGGGAATCATGGTATTCGTCGTCAGAAAGAACAAGGCGACCGATTATCAGGCGTATCTCCGCGCGCAACGCGAAGCGTATATGCGCAGATACCAACAGCAATACGACCGGAACCCGTATGATCCGTATAACCGCCCCGACAATACGCCGTATCGGCAGAACGGATCGCAAAATCCCACGAATCCTATCGATCCGTTTGAGGAATTTCCCGATCAGAAAACGGGAAACGACCAATCTCCTCCCGATCAGGGAGACAATCCGTTCTTCAACTGAAAAACACCGGCTTGGCGGAGCGCCTCTATAACGGCGCTCCGCCGTAATATTGTCCGAAGAACCCTTCTTGAAGCAATGAGTATTTTTATAATTTATACCTCAAAACGCTTTACATGGAAAAAATCGTCTGATATAATCGTTGCGTATAATCAGAGGTTATAATTCTTTACAATATACAGGGAAGAAAAAAATGACGGATACCATCGTTGCGATCGCTACGGCGGCAGGACGGGGCGGAGTCGCCATCGTGCGGCTTTCGGGGAATCCCGTTCCCATTGCGGAGAAAATGTTTATTCCGCAGGGAAAAACTGCCGTCGCACAGTTTGAAAGTCATAAAATGTACACGGGAAAAATCGATTGCGGAGCGTTCAGCGATTTCGGTCTGTGCGTTCTGTTCCGCGCGCCCAAGAGCTTTACGGGCGAGGACGTGGCAGAGTTTCATTGCCACGGAGGCGTGCAGATTGCAAGGGGGATCGTACAAAGGGCGATTTCGCTCGGCGCGCGCCTTGCCGAGCGCGGAGAATATACGAAACGTGCCTTTCTGAACGGAAAACTCTCCCTCGCGTCCGCCGAAGGTATGGTCGATATGATCAACGGCGAGAGCGAAGCGGAAGTTCGGGCAGGGTTTGCGCTTTACGGAGAGACGCTCACGAGGAAAGTCAAAGTCATGCAGGACGATCTGACCAACCTGCTCGCAGGGATCGATTGCGACATCGACTATCCCGAAGAAGATCTCGAATTTGCGTCCGAGGACGCCGTGAGGGAACGCCTCGTCTCCATTAAGGGGAAACTGGACGCCCTTTTGAAAGGGTACGGCGTCGGAAAAAAAATCAAACAGGGCGTTACGGTCGTCATCGCAGGCAGACCGAATGCAGGGAAAAGTTCTCTTCTCAACGTCTTGCTCGGGTACGATCGCGCCATCGTGTCTTCCGTTCCGGGAACGACGCGCGACTCCGTCGAAGGTACGGTGGAAATCGAAGGCGTGCGGTTCAATCTGATCGATACGGCAGGACTGAGAGAGAGCGACGACGAAATCGAGCAAATCGGCGTGAAGAGGGCGGAACGGCTCGTCAAAAGCGCGGACGTTCTCTTGTATCTCTTCGAGGAATGGACGAAAGAGGACGAATCGTTCGTCGGCGGACTGACTGTTCCTTGCGTCCTCGTCCGAACGAAAGCGGATAAGGGAACGAACGGAAAATCCGACCTTGCTATTTCTTCTGCAAGCGGAGAGGGGATAGATCGGCTTAAAACGCTCCTCTATGAAAAGGGCGTGGGAGAGACGAACGACGGGGCTTTTCTCGTAGAGGAAAGGCATTACGCCGCGCTTCGCAAGGCAAAGGAGAGCTTGCGCGAGGCGATTGCAAACGTGGGCGTCGTGCCTTCGGACGTGATCGCCGTAGACCTTCGCGACGCGTGGGACGCGCTCGGGGAAATTACGGGAGAAACGGCGTCCGAAACGGTCATCAACGAAATATTCGCAAAGTTTTGCGTAGGAAAATAAGAGGTACGAAAGATGGTAAATCTCGAACTATACCGTGTATTCTATACGGTGGCAAAGTGCGGAAGTCTGACCAAGGCGGCGGAGCTTCTCTATATCAGTCAACCTGCGGTATCGCAAGCCATCAAACAGCTTGAAAATCAACTCGGCACGACGCTCTTTAACAGAACGCACCGCGGAATGGAGCTCACGCCTTACGGGGGAGAACTCATTTTCCGTCCCGTGGAAAAGGCGCTCTCTTTGCTTGAAAATGCGGAAAACAGAATCGCGGAACTCAAAACCTCGCCCATGGGGACCATTCGAATCGGCGCGTCCGATACCATCTTTTCCTACATTCTCGCGGATAAAATCATCGAGTTTAATTCTATCTATCCTGCCGTCAAATTTGAAATGCTCATGGGAACGTCGGTAGAGACGCTTGAACAAATCAAAGAGAATAAGGTCGACGTGGGATTTTTCAATCTTCCGTTCAGCGATCCCGAAATCAACGTGTCTGCATCCATCTATCATCTGACGGACGTGTTCCTTGCTGGAAGGAAATACGAGGGATTGAAGGGGCGTACCGTTTCTTATTCCGAATTGCAGGAGTATCCCCTTCTCATGCTCGACAACAACACGATCGCGCGCCATGCGCTCGATACGTTTACGAAGGGGATCGGCGTGGAATTGAAACCTGCCATCGAGGTCGGAAGTTGGGATTTCATGAAAAAGCTTGCCGTTTCCGGCATGGGCATCGCCTGTATTCCGAGAGAATACGCCATGAAAGAGATTGAAAGCGGAGACTTGTTTGAAATCGACGCGTCGCCCTCTCTTCCCGTACGCGCCGTAGGTATGGCGGTTCCGAAAAACGCTCCTTCCGTCTTTGCGCTCAAAAAATTCATCGCCATGTTCCATTCGTAAGTTCAATTAAGCGTTTTTTTCGTAACGCAAGCCGAACTTGACAAAAAGAAAGGGAAAATCTGTTGCGCCGAAGGTAAAAAACGGGTTAAAATAGAAGTGCTTGCAGGCAAAGGAGAACAGATGACAACAGGTGACAGAATCGCGCAAAAGCGCAAAGAAAACAATCTGACGCAGGAAGAACTCGCCTATAAACTCGGCGTTTCCCGTCAGGCGGTTTCGGGTTGGGAAAACGGGCTCAATTATCCCGAAACGGAAAAACTCATCGCGATGTCGAACTACTTCGGCGTAACGATAGACTGGCTGTTGAACGGCGGAGAGGAGAAGAAATCCAAAAGCGTTTGGAAGTTTTCCTTCCCGACCTATACGAGCGAAAAGAAGGTCGGATCGCTTCCGCTTTTCAGCCTCGGAAAAAACGCAAAGGGTATCATTGCCGTCGGACTTTTTGCAAGAGGATTGATTGCCGTCGGTTTGCTGCCCGTCGGCTTACTTGCCATCGGAGTATTGCCGATCGGACTTCTCGTATTCGGCAGTTTTTCGTTCGGCTTGATTTCGATCGGCGGTATGGCGTTCGGAGCGCTTGCATTCGGCGGAGTTGCGGTAGGGATCCTCTCTTTCGGAGGGTTTTCGGTCGGGCTCGGCGCGATCGGCGGTTGCGCTATCGGGCAATTCGCCTACGGCGGATATGCGAACGGCACCTATCTCGCCCTCGGAGATACGGCTCTCGGACAGATCGCGCTCGGCAGTTCAAGCGCGACAGGTTCGCTCTTTTCCTACGTCGGTACGGATTTTTCGTCCGTATACGAGGAAATCTCTCTCATTTTGGAAACGACCGTTCCGAAAGAGCTCGTTTGGCTTAAAAATATCTTTTTGCAGTTATTTTGTCGTTAATTTGCTTGCGTTTTTCCGAAAAACGTTCTATAATGGGGACAAACGGAGCAATTCTCCGCAATCAATAGAAAAGGCGTCGATAAGGACACGGCTCTTTTCCCGATCTTTCGTACAGAGAATTCCCGTTTGGTGAGAGGGAAGAGAAAGAAGAAGAGAGTTATCCCCTTTGAGCTGACAAGGCGAATCAAAGTAGCTTTGTACGGGATCACAGCCCGTTATCCCATGTGGCAAATGTCAGTTTGTTTTGGTGGTTATAAACCCGTGTGTTGTTCCAAAACGCACGGGATTTTTTTATCCCAAAACCAGGGAGGAGTTTATGTACAAGAAAGTAGACACATCACTAAACTTTGTCGAGAGAGAGAAAGAAATCATCGCGTTCTGGAACGAGAACGACGTATTCGGCAAGAGCGTAAGAAAAAACGAAGGGGCAAGCGAGTTTTCCTTCTATGACGGGCCTCCTACCGCAAACGGTAAGCCTCACATCGGTCATATTCTCACGCGCGTCATGAAAGACATCATTCCCCGTTATCAGACCATGAAGGGTAAGCACGTTCTTCGTAAGGCAGGTTGGGATACGCACGGACTTCCCGTCGAACTCGAAGTCGAAAAGCTCCTCGGCATGGACGGAAAACAGGATATTGAAAAATACGGCATCGAACCTTTCATTCAGAAATGCAAGGAATCCGTCTGGAAATATACGGACGAATGGAAAAAGATGTCCGACAGAGTCGGTTACTGGGTGGACATGGATAATCCCTACGTCACCTATCACGACAATTATATCGAGTCCGAGTGGTGGGCGCTCAAAGAGATTCACAAGAAGGGACTGCTCTATAAGGGACATAAAATCGTTCCCTATTGCCCCCGTTGCGGAACGGCGCTTTCTTCGCACGAAGTGGCGCAGGGCTATAAGCTCGTCAAGGAAAATTCCTGTACCGCAAGATTCAAAGTGGCAGGGGAAGAGAATAAATATATCCTTGCATGGACGACCACGCCCTGGACGCTCCCTTCCAACGTTGCGCTGTGTATGAACCCGAACGAAAACTACGTCGAAATCGAAGTGGAGGACGGCACGCATTATATTATGGCGGAGGCGCTCGTTCCCACCTTGTTCGAGACGTTTACCGTAATCGACAGAAAGAAGGGAATCGAATACGAGGGAACAAAATACGAACCCCTCTTCGATTATGCGAAAGATACGCTTTCCGCATGCAAGAACGAGTGGGAAAGAGTGTATGAAGTCGTCTGTGATACCTACGTTACGCTGACCGACGGTACGGGCGTCGTTCATATCGCTCCCGCATTCGGCGCGGACGACTACAACGTCGGAAGAAACTACCGTTTGCCCGTCGTCTCCATGGTCAACGAGCAGGGTAAATTCGATTCGAGATGCCCCGACCTTGACGGTCTCTTCATCAAAAAGGCGGATCCCGTCGTTCTCAAACTCCTCAAAGAGAGCGGAAAACTGTTCAAAGTCATTCCGTTCGAGCACGATTATCCCCATTGTTGGAGATGCGATACGCCTCTCATGTACTATGCCCGTTCCTCGTGGTTTATTCGCGTTACGGCGGTCAAGGACAGGCTCATCGAGGCGAACCGCTCCGTCAACTGGATGCCCGAAACCATCAAAGAGGGCAGAATGGGCAACTTCCTCGAAAACGTCATCGACTGGGGACTTTCCAGAGACCGTTACTGGGGTACGCCCCTGCCCGTATGGGTATGCCCCGACTGCGGTAAGATTCACGTCATGGGCTCGAAGGCGGAACTCAAAGAACTCTGCCACGTCGAGGGCGATATCGAGTTGCACCGTCCTTACCTCGACGAGCTCACCATGGATTGCGAGTGCGGAGGCAAAATGAAGAGAACGCCCGAAGTCATCGACTGTTGGTTTGATTCGGGTTCCATGCCGTTCGCGCAGTATCACTATCCGTTCGAAAATCAGGACGTATTCAAAGAGACCTTCCCTGCCGATTTCATCTCCGAGGCGGTCGATCAGACGAGAGGTTGGTTCTATACGTTGCTCGTCATTTCCACCATTCTCTTCGATTGCGCTCCGTTTAAGAATTGTATCGTTCTCGGTCACGTAAACGATAAAAACGGCATTAAAATGAGTAAGCATAAGGGCAACGTCGTCGATCCTTGGTCGGTGCTCGACGTGCAGGGTTCCGACGCCGTCCGTTGGTACTTCTATACGGCGTCCGCGCCTTGGCTTCCTTCCAGATTCTCTGCGGAAAACGTTTCCGAAGGACAGAGAAAATATCTCGGTACCCTCTGGAACACCTACGCGTTCTTCACGCTCTACGCGGACATCGACAAGTTCGATCCCTCCAAGTACCGTCTTGCGGATTGCAAACTGACGCTCATGGATAAGTGGATCTTGTCCAAGCTCAACACGCTCGTCGATCTCGTGGATCGACATCTCGAAGCGTACGAGATCACCGAATCTTCGAGAGCGCTTCAAGACTTTGCGGATATTCTCTCCAACTGGTACGTTCGTCGCGGCCGCGACAGATACTGGGGAAGCGAGATGACGGAGGATAAGAAAGCGGCTTACACCACCCTTTATACCGTTTTGGTAACGCTCGCGAAGATCTCCGCTCCCTATACGCCGTTCATGTCCGAGATGATCTATCAGAATATCGTCGCGCCTTTCTTCCCCGAACAGCCTATTTCCGTTCACCTTTGCGACTTCCCCGTCGCAGACCTTTCCATGGTGGATAAGGAGCTCGAAAAGGGAATGGACGGCGTGCTCGATATCGTCATCGCAGGTCGCGCCGCAAGAAACGCCGGCAACGTCAAGAACCGTCAGCCGCTCTCTTCCATGGTCGTCGTCACCGAGCGAGAGCTTGCGCTCAACGAAGAGCTGAAAGGCATCGCGATGGATGAATTGAACGTTAAATCCTTCTCCGAGGGAAAAGACGTCAGCGAGTTCATTCATTACGTTCTCAAACCTCAGCTGAAAACGCTCGGCAGAAAGTACGGTAAACTCGTCAACGGTATTCGTTCTTACCTTGCGGATTGCGACACGAAAGCGGTCGTCGAGGCGGTCAAGGACGGAGGCGTGTTCGAGACCGTACTTGACGGAACGAACGTATTCCTCACCGAAGAAGACCTTCTCATCTCCACCGAATCCAAAGCAGGTTACGTCTCTGCGGCGAACGCAGGAGTCACCGTCGCGCTCGATACCACGCTCACCGAAGAACTCATCGAAGAGGGAATCGAGAGAGAACTCGTCTCCAAGATTCAGACGATGAGAAAAGAGGCGGGATTCGAAGTCGTCGACAGGATCGCGGTCTACTACCAAGCGAACGGCAGAGCAAAGAACGTGCTTGCCTCCGCGGCGTTCGCGACCGACGTGCTTGCCGTTTCCGTAAGCGAAGGAACGGCGGACGGATATTCCAAGGAGTGGGATATCAACGGCGAAAAGGTTACGCTTACCGTCGTAAAACAATAATTAAACATAAATTGCCCGTGCGCCGCACGGGCTTTTTCTCTCTTTCCCGTTGACAGAAAGGTCGAAAAATGGTATACTGTCCGCATGAAGAAAAGAAACGTTCGCATCTTATCTCTCGTGGGACTTCTCTGTCTCGTGGTTGGAATTTTGGTGCTGTTAGAGGCGATCGTCTGGAATAAAATGACGATCACATATCGTTGCGCTCTCGTTCTCGAAGAAGAGAACGGTTGCGTCCTGAAAGAAGAGGAGCTTCCTCCGTCTCTTTTGGATGGGTGGGGAACGCAATATCTCGCTCTCGGCGGCGAATCACGGAAAGTCACGGCGAGGGACGGTTACGGCTACCGTTTTTTAGGTTGGTCGGACGGGGAAACTTCCCTTTGGCGTAGGGACAGGACGTTCGAAAATAAAACGATCACCGCGTACTTTACTTACGATACGGGAAGGCTTGCGCATCTTTCGGTTGAGGGGAATACGCTCACCGTCGTCGATACGGACGATTCCAAAGCGATCTTGGAGGGTACGCTTACCAAAGTAGCCGATAAAAAGGGGTATTCCGCGTATAAATCCACCTATACCCTCTCTTTTGCGGAGGAACAGACCTTGCTCGGCATGACGGGTAAGGACTGGTTGTTTGCCCCCGCGTATGAAGATCCCACGCTGCTAAGAGACTATTTCTCCTATACGTTTGCCTCGGAGCTTCTTTCCGAACAGCCGAAGGGGGAACTCGTTATCCTTCTCCATGAAAAGGAGTATGCAGGCGTGTATCTGCTCTCTCCTAAATTTCTTCCCACCGACCTCACGGCGATAGAGTACGGCGTTGAGGAAGATTTGTCCTACGAAACGCTCGATACGGCGGAATACGGACTCGAAGAATTCCCCGGACAGGATTTCGGTATTCCGAATCACGTCATGAAAATCCATAAGTTGCAGATTAACTATCTTAAAATTAAAGTCTTGATGGATCTCTATGCGCTCGTGCTCCGATATGACAATGAACGCGTTACGGGAGAAAGGATCGATCTTCCTTCCGCAGTGGACGCTTATATCGTCACGGAACTTACCAAAAATACGATGGCAGGCAGGAGAGGAACGTTTCTTTCCTACCGCGAGGGAAAACTCTATTTCCTCTCCGAAACGTACTTTTCTCTTTCGGGCGGAATTGACAGGCGTTATCCGTCCGCAGACGGTTGCGTGTTCGATTATACGATCGAGAACGGAACGGTAAACGGGTATCCCGTCTATCTTCTCGCAGGGCTTGCAACGCACGACTGGTTTATCGATCTCGTCAAAGCGCGTTGGCAGGAGATCGGGGATTCCGTGTTTGAGAAGGCATACAATCAAACGGTCGCACTCTATGAACGGGCAGGGGCAGTACTTTCCGCAGATAAGGCAATCTATCCTTGTTGCAGTACGACGGATGAACTTCGCGTGCAAGAATGGGCTCATTATACGAGCGAAGTGAAACAAAACTCGTATGATGAGAATGTGGAAGCGTATCTTGCATGGCTCATCGAGAGAAAAGCCTATATGGACAAAATTTACGGATAAAGGATATGGATAAATTCAGAGATTTTCTCAAAACTTCAAAGGGAAGAACTTGTTTCGTCGCCTGCCTTCTCGCTCTGTTTATGATCGTCGGATCGATCTGCATCGCGTTCAAGAACGTGGTGAAGCTATCCTTCAAGGTGGGAATTTACGATTATAACGAGAAGGGAAAAGTGCAGACTTATTTGACGGATTCTCCGTTGCCCGGACAGATTGAAGGGGCACATAACGGGTTCATCGATCCGATCGATTCAACGGACGTGTATTGCGCTTATGCCAATCCGAACGACTTTTTCGCTTTTGTATTCTGGCAAGGGAAAAATCAGAACTGGAAGCAGACGATGCTTTATTCCATGACGTACGGACAGAGCTTCGTCGCTTATTTCATGCCCGATTACGATAGCGATTTGTTCGAGCTTAAAGTCTGTCACGGCGAAAAGACGTCTCTTTTGGGAATTCGGCGCGTGGAAAAAAGCCTCACGGATACCGTCTGTGTGAATTATCCGTACGGAAACTGTAATTTAAAAGAGACGGCGTTCGGTTACCGCATTTCCCTTGCGGAAGAAAACGAGGTTTCCACGCTCGGCAAGGTAACGGGGCTTTCGCTCGTCGCGGTCCATTCGCAGGACGAGGCGATGCGCCTGCTGTTTGCCTGCGCGATGCTCGGCGAACGGGCGGAACTCGTGGAACTGTTCGACGGAATCGAGTATCGGGGCGCTTACGTCGCCGTGCCGACTGCTGCGAACGCCGAATATCGGGAGATAGCGGGAACAAACGAAATGCAGGCGATTTCTTCCGTGTTGCAAATCGCATTCTACGAGGCGGACGGGACGGTTTTCCCCTATTTCGGAACGCCTTCCGCCATGCCCGAACAATACGATGCGCTCAGCCTATCCCAAAGAATTCAGTCGTGTGAAATTGAAATCGGAGTAGAGGGAATGCGCAGAAACGTCTGTTATCAGACGGGAACGCCCGTTCCTGTCTACCGCTATCGTAACGGAGGGGAAAACTGGCGTGTCATCTTGAACGATCAAATTCTGTATCGGGAATATACGGAAGAAGTGGAACGCCTTCGCACGGAGAGCGAAACGGAAATCTTATCCATGCGAGAACGGCTGATACAAAGCTTTCAAAGGTAAAAACGTCGCCTTATGGGTGACACCATTAGGGAAAACAGGCACAGGCGAAAAGATTGCGCCTGTTTTCTTGTCTTTTTACGGTAAATCTATCTCTCCGACGTGCGTAAGACATATCGTTACCGTTCTTTTATAGCCGTCTTCTGTTTTTACCTTTTCCGAAACAATGACTTTATCGATCAGCAGTCTGACGATTTCGGGCGTAAGTTTCTTTATTCTGCCCGTTTTGACCACAAGAGAAACGAAATTGTTGATGTTATCGTTTATCTCGTCGTATCGGTCGATTTCGCTTTGACTGTTTTCAACCGTTTCTTTCAGTTGCCGTTGCTCTTGCTCATATGCCTCGGACATCAAAGCAAACCGTTCTTCCGTTATCTTTCCCATAACTTTATCTTCATAAAGGCTTTGAATGATCTTGTTCAGAGCCTTTATTCTGTTTTCGGCTTCGGATACTTGTCTTGCCTTCTTCGCAACTTCCTTTCTGGATAGCAATCGGGAGTGTTGGATGGCAATATCGACAAAGTCTCCTTCATGATCGATGACAAAGTCGGAAACTCTTTTTAAGTAACTCAGAACGATTTCTTCAATGGCTTCCACGGTTATCTGATGCGAAGTGCAGGTCGATTTCTTCTGCTTGCGGTAGGACGAGCAGTTAAAATATTCCTTTTGCTTCATGGTAGATGAGCGGCAGAGATACATTTTCTTTCCGCAGTCCGCACAGTAAACCATTCCCGAAAACACGTTCATCTCGCCCATCGGCGTCGGTCTTCGTCTGCCTTCGCGTATTTTCTGTACGGTATCATACGTCTGTTTGTCGATGATCGCTTCCTGCGTATTCTCGAAGGTAACCCATTTAGACGGATCGTTCCATACCTTCTTCTTACACTTATAGGACTTCTTTGTCGTCCGGAAGTTTACGGTACAGCCCGTATAGTGCGGATTGCTCAAAATTCGTTTTATCGTATCCGAGCACCATAATTCAGGCATGGGTGATGTTGCCGGGTGCTTAATGCCGAGTCTGTCGTAATGGCAGATTGGCGTTTCGACTTTTCTTTCGTTGAGAATCCGTGCAATCTGCGTCGGACCGAACCCCTGCATGCAGAGAGCGAAAATCTCTTTTACCGTTTTTGCCGCTTCTTCATCGATGATCCATTGTTCCTTGTCGTCGGGGCTTTTCAGATAACCGAAAGGGGGAACGGTACACAGGTGTTTTCCCGAATTGCCTTTGGAACGGAACACCGCGCGGATCTTCTTACTCGTGTCCTTTGCGTACCACTCGTTGATGATGTTACGGAATGGGGTAAAATCGTTGTCTACCTGACTTTCACTGTCCACGCCGTCATTGACCGCGATAAATCTGACGCCCGCTTCGGGAAAGGTTATCTCGGTATACACGCCGACTTTCAGATAATCCCTGCCGAGCCTTGACATATCCTTGACAATGATTGTACCGACTTCGCCGGCGTCGACTCTGCGCATTAGCCGCTGAAAATCGGGGCGGTTGAAGTTCGTGCCCGAATATCCGTCGTCCACAAACATTTCATGATTGCAGAAACCGTGTTCTTTTGCATATTTGCTCAATATTTCTTTTTGATGTACGATGCTGTTGCTGTCACCTTCCTGTTCGTCGTCACGGCTTAACCGACAGTATAACGCCGTGATTTTGTCCTGATTATTGTTATTTCGTGTTCTCATAGATTACTCCTTATAAGAACACTCTGCAAGTTCGTCGTGTTTAGCGGACAGCATATCTTCGACGCCCGATTCTATCAGCTTTTTCGTCAGGTCGAAGATGCTGTTTTTCGCCGTTTCGCTGGGTCTTAAAACAACGGTATACACCGTATTGCCGATTTTCTTATCATATACTGTTTCTTTCATCGTGTTTTCCGTAATCGAATCTCCTTTGGATTTTATTACGCAAACACGCAAAGAAGGGGAAGAACTACTTTTCCTGCGTTACGCTGCTCATCTTCTGCTTTAACGCTTCGTATCCTTCCACTATTAACTTAACTTTCGTTATGTTGTTCACCCGAAGAAATTCGTTTATCTCATCACATAATGCTCTCGGCATCATCGTGCCGAAGCTCCCGTTTATTTCTTTTCTTCGTTCCTTGTGCTTTTCTTCATACTTCCTGCGGGTTATGCGCCTTGCAGTATCTTCTTTCCGTTCCATAGCGCCTGCTCCTTATACATAGACGATTTCATTCAAGATTTCTTCTTCGATACGGCTTTGCATTTCGTTTATCCGTCTGACGTCCTCGATATAATTTCCCGTCCGCTTATACTGTTCGTCTCTGGACAATTTCTCGTACATGACCGAATAAAGTTCTTCCGCCTGTTTATCTATCCCGTGCAGATAGGCGGGGAGGTCGCCGGCTAATGCCCACATCTTCCCGACGTTATGCTCTTCAAGATAGATTTTCGCAAGCGTACCATACTTGCCGTAAACGTGTTTTACAGGTTTCACGATACTTTGATACAACTTGATTTCTTCCACCGTCAAGCCTTCGCCGTTTTCCGCTTTTCTTAAAACTTCGTCTTTGTTCATAGCAAATCTCCTTAGAATATATTATCGTATAGATACGACAATAATATTTTACGTTATTTGCTTCGGAAAGTCAAGCTCTTTTTCAGAAATAGAATGTAGATACTATAATTTTTTTATGTTTCCTTTCTGTTTTTTATCTTTGTTTCGCCTCATGGAAAAGTCGGTTTCCGACTTGTTCCCAAGCCCGTTTTTGAAATAGATTGCAAAAACCTTATCCTGCTTGTAAAAAGTAACCGTTTTCCAATTTAATTTTCAGGCTTTTGCTTTCCGTTATGGCGAAATAATCTCGTCGTAGTGCGACAATATCTTGTAAAGACTTGGTTCGCTTGCCCATTTGGAACTTGCTTTTAACTTGTCTGAAAGAAGAGCATATTTTTTGCCGTTTACAAGATCGCTTGCGTTTCCGTAGAGATTGTTCCTGATGTGCGGATGTACCGACAAAAACTGTTCCAGCGTCATTTCACCGATTTGTTTTCGTGATTTACCGCCGTGCCTTCCTACAACGCTCCTCGTCTTGCTTATGTCGAGTTTCCTTTTGGCAAGGTTGAAGTAGAGCGCAACGTTATTGCTCAGATCCTTGGGTTCAACACCGTCTACCATATAACCGTAGATCGCCTTTATGTATTGCCATATCTCTTCGTCGGTCATCAGCAGAATTGCCTTGTAATATGCGTACTGAAAGATGAAGTGCTTCATCTTCATGTTGAGCCTTTTCGGGCGTTTCCCGTTCTTTTCGGCTTCTTTGCTTTCCGTCATCACGTCGATAATGTTCTCCCAAAAGTATTCCGACTTATTGCCTTTCGGCGGTTTTACCGGCTCTTCTTCGAACATAAACTTGCAGATCGCTTTCATAAACTGTCCGCGCGTTGCGTCGTCGTCCAGCATTTCCATGACGTCTTTGTAAATCTCATAAAACGTAAATTGCGTCAATCTGAATACCTCCTTATGTTTTTTCTGTTTTACGTTTTGTTTTTCTCCCCGTTAAGGCGGGTAAACTTGTTTGTAACTCATAATCTGTTATCTCCTTTTCCGTTCACTTTATATGGACATTTGCTTGCCTGTTTGTGGGGGTATTTTTCGTAAGTTCTTGAAAATATCCTCTACTTATGTTGGAAAGTTTTCATCTCTTTGTGGGGGTATTTCACTGAACTTTTTCAAAAAATCCTCCTACTATAATTGGACATTTACCATACCCTTTGGCGGGGTGTTTTAAGAAATTCGTGGTAATTTATTTTACCTTCACTATTATTGGAAACTTTTGACACGAAAGTTGACGGTCTGCACGAAACTTTTTTCTTACAGAAGAAAATCTCCTCACTATATATGGACAACAGAGAGTAAGAACTTCGTATTTTTCCGAAAAGAAATATCCCTCTACTATAATTGGAAACTTCCGGCACGAAAGTAAACGGTCTGTACGAAACTTTTTTCATTAAGACAAAGATTTTCTCACTTTATACGGACAATAGAGGACAAAAACTTTTACGTTCCCATTACATATCCTCAATATTATTGGAAAGTTTCAAATGCTTTGCGGGGGTGTTTAGAAAAATTTTTTATTGTCCTCCTAATACAATTGGAACCTTTCACTGTAAAACCTCGTATTTTTCGCAAAAGAAAAATGCCCCTCTGTAATAAAGGGACATTTGACGATGGGTTTTACAAGGTTTTTAAGAAAAAAGTTGCCTGAAATTTTTTAATAACCGTATGCAAAAAGGAAGCCTGAATCCAAGCAGACTTCCTTTCCTGTTAATATATATCATATGAATATATGGTTTACTCCGATAAATAGTACGCAACTGATAATTCATAGCTCGTTCTATCCATTCAAGCCTCCCTGATTTTCTCAATCAGCCAGTTTAAAGTTCTCTCTCTTTCCGCCTTTTTTAACTGACACTCCCAGACAACAATTACTTTCCAGCCAAGTTCTTCAATTTCCTTTTTCTCTTTTTCATCCCGTTCTTTGTTTGCAAGTAATTTATTCTTCCAGAATTCAGAATTATCCTTCGGCCACACAAAGTATTTGCAGCCTTCATGCATATGCCAGAAACAACCGTTTACGAAGATAACGGTTTTATATTTTTTCAACACGATATCCGGTGTTCCGGGAAGTTTTTTAACATTACGTCTGTATCTGAACCCCTGCGAGAATAAATATTTTGCAACAATCTCCTCCGGCTTTGTTTTTCTCCCTTTGATACGGGACATATTGTAGCTTCTTGTTTCTTTATTATGCACATCCATCAGTATTTTTCCATAATGCTCTCTGTATTATAAAGCTGATAGAAAAATCCTTCCAGCATTTTTACCGGAATACTGTTACCAGCCATTCTGATTATCTTATCCCGAGGGAAAAGCTTACTTTTTACTCGTTGATCGGGATTATTAGCCTGCAGTTTATCATAGTCTTCATCAGTGAATCCCATAAAAAGCAGACATTCACGCGGCGTCAGATATCTGAAATTGCCTTTTCCTTCAACACCACTTTTAAAATAAATATTCCCGGAATTAGGATGTCTGTCCTGCTTGGTAGTAATTGTCCGGATAAAATCTTCTGTTGTAATTTTTCCGTCTGCATCAACTATTTTGGGATTTTCGTCCCAGATTTTTTGTCTTGAAACAGTATCATTCGGCGTACAGGCAAGAGCTTCTTCCCATAACGGAGATTTCCTGTCATCTGTACAACGAAGTAACTTTTCCACCGTTTTTTTCTTGTAATACGGAGATTCTTTATACTGTTCAACAATTACAGATTCATTATCTCCCCATGAGAGAAAGAGCTTTTCCATCTCATTTTTTAATTTTTCATTTTCGCCGACAAAAACGCTCATCATAAGTAGTCTTGGTCTGTTTTGCGGAATACCATAATTTCTGGCATTTACTGGAACATATTTACTGACATACCCCAGAGCCGACAATTCATTTATCCATTGTTCAAAATTGCCTTTGTGTCTTTTAGATAAAAGGGTGGGAACATTCTCCATAAAAAGATACCGCGGCAACGTTTTGTCAGCCTGTTTCATTTCATTCAGTATTCTTCCAACCTGCCAGAGCAGACTGGAACGGCTTCCGGAATCTCTGTCAATACCTTTATTATAGCCATGAAAAGCTCCGACATTTGATAAATCCTGACAAGGAAAAGAATAAGTAAGTATGTCCGTATTATCCGGCATCTGATCGCCTTTTACATTGCTTATATCCACAAGGTTATGGGTACGTATAATTGCAGAAAGAATACGTTTCAGAACTTCTTCACTGTAACTATGCAATGTGGCATAAGTCATCGCTTCCTTACCATTATTGCTAAGGGTATAGTTTTTCAATTTTTTCAGTATCTGCTCTTTAGTCTGCATTTCAACTTCCGGCAGATTTATATAACTTTCATGAATGGCATCATAGGCTATAAATGCGTGAATGTCCCATTCGCAGGTTGCCTGTACTGTTATATCTATTCCAATATTTTTTAATGCACGAGCCTGGCTGCCGATTCCGCTGAAAAGTTCAACAATATTGTAATTTTTCTTCATATCAGATTTTTATCCCAAGTGATTCAAGTTTGTCCTTTATTTCAAAAATTGATCTGGCCATTGCCATTGTTCTTGCCGGCACCTTGCCGGATGAAGAACAAGGAATGTTCCCTTTTAACGCGAAATCAACAGCCTGTTTCAGATAATTCTGCTCTACATAACCGAGAGCAGAACGTTTATTGGCTTCGTCAAGAAGTTTACGCCAATAATCACTGCCCAGTCTGACTATTTCCATCACGTAATTCAGTTCATCCGTATCTTTCTGGTCTTTCTGAGAAGATACTTCCTGTTCGTGCACGATGCTTTCCGGCATCAATTCATCAATAAAATTCGCAGATGGTTTATATGCTACATTGTCACGAAAATCTGCCCACGTTTCCGCCTTTTTGCAATATTCAGTAACGATTACGCCATGGCTGTCGCATATAAAATCATTCGTCATTTTTGTTACAATTTCAATTTCACGCATAAATGCAGGGGATACTGCCTGTCTGTTCCATATGCCTTCCCAGTCTAATGAATATCCTGATGGTATACTATGAATGATTTTTGCAATCGTATACGGAACGATGTCAAGCTTATAGCCTCCGGCTTTATACCAGAATCCCGTCTGACGTTTTGCGCTGTCTTTATGTGATTCGAGATAGTCATCAACTGTTCTGTAAATGATTGCTGCACAAATACATTTCCTGAAATAAAACTCATTGAAACAGCCCTTATTTGCCTTATAATCCTGTGATATTATCGTATTGAACTCTTTGATAACAAAGTTCTTACCTTTTGCAACTATGTTCGGCTGTTCTTTCATGGTTGTCAGATACATACCAAGTTGTTCTTTGGTAATAAGCTGATCTTTCGGGAATTTTGCGCGAAATCTTTTACGGTCAATTTCACTCTTCAGTTTGAATTGTTCCTGCTCATATCTTTTTCTGGAACGTTCATAATACCAGCCGGTAGGAACAGAATAGTGGACAGATGGAGCGAATATCTTTTTTGACATTTTCTCCATCCATATATGGAATGGATCATTGGAAAACAGATCCGCCGCAGTTACTTTATTCTGACTGTTGGCGTATTTTGCAATGTTCTGCACCATCTGATCATAAAAACGTACCCCGTCCTCATTTTCCGTTTCACGGTCATCAATAACGGTAAGTTTCATGGGCACAAAGATCCCTGTCAATTCCGGATTGGTTTTTTTAAGAACAGCCTCAGCCAATGAAGCCGTTGTCTGCCCGCCATTGATAATCTGTAAATCAACTATCTTGGTTATAAACAATTGTCCGTCTTTTTCTTCTGTCTCAACATCAGCCGCCGTTGTAGCTATTCCATTGTTATATGTAAAAAATTTATCCGGCTCGTTATTTATCGTCCTTCTTATACCGCTGTTTACGCTTTTTGAGCCGCTTGTACCCAAAAACGCCCGGACATTTCCCTCAAGAACTTTACTGCCGTGTTCAATATAAATTTTCGAAAGAAGCTTTCCCGGGATAATTGCAATATAAGCTTCATATCCAAGATTGTCACCAATGTTGCCTTTGATACACGGTATACCATCACAGTCAAAGTCTTTTCGGAAATCAATAACAATGGGATCACTGCTGAACGATTTTTCCTTTTCGTAAAAGCGTTCGAGATTCCACAGATTGATTTCCAACGGCTTTCCATTAAAATCAGATTTCTTAATCTTTTTAGTGCTTTTTACGGTTTTACTGCTACCCTTGCTTTTTCTTATTTTTGTTTCAAGAAGATTGCGGTTCAGAAGATCTGTAGATAATTCCTTGTTCGTAAGGATGAACATCCTGATTTTCAGAATCTGTTGCGGATCATCACCAATAGCATTCATTCTGTATCTGATAAGTCTTGCAACTTTAAGAACATCATCCGAATCATCAAAATAATTTTCTATTTTTCCGTTGCACACTTCGTCAAGGAAATAATACATTCTCCAATAAAGCTCATCAACTCTTCCCGCTGTGAGGTTTTCCGTATCATATGCATCCTGAAAATCACTTATAAACAATTCAAGGCTATGGTCAGTTTCATCAAAACTGTACCCGTCGATCCGCATAATTCTCTGTCCCGAACAACGTTTATCTCCGAATCCAAGTTTCTGCGAATTTTGAATTTCATCATAATCTTCAAGCATCCCAAGCGTACACGATAAAAATTCATCCTGTGTATCAGATCCATTGACAGCAGAATCAGCTCTTAATGTATCGAGAAATTCTTTTTTATAATCCTGATAATTATCCATTGTATTCCCCTTATTTATCTGTTCTGAAATTCATTATATCCGAAAGTGAAATATCATAATTTGCCTTTGAAATTGCCATCGGAACATTTTTGTGGGTCAGCTTCGGGAAATCATATCCAACCATGTATCTTACAAAATTACTTACTTCATAGACAAATTCATCATAATAATTATTGTACTCATATCCCTGCAGGGCAACTTTCGCAAGGAAGTCGTCACTTTCATCTCCGGACATAAACATCTGTCTGGTTTCAAGGATAAGTTTATTAAGAGATATACCATTATAAGCAGGGCTCATCTTTTCAAGAGAATAAATGACAAGCTGACCATCTTTATCGCTGTCAAGTTGTTCAAGGGAAGAAATCCTTACAGAAGAATTCCCACGGCTGATGGTTTTTACTTCATACCATTTGTCTGAACATGAAAAATCTTTATGTGTCAGTTCCTGTCCGCTCCAGCTTTTCAAGGCTGATGACAAACCAATTTCACCAGCAAGCGGTCCTCTGAGAAACAAAATTTCTCCAATAAGCCCCATTATTTCGGGTTCAGTCAGAAAAGTATTCTTTGACAAAACGAACATCTTCTTCCACTGAAAAAATCTTTCGGTAATTGCCTTGTATCCGTCTTTTTCGTTTTTCAGTTCTCTGGTCTGTTCTACGATATCCTCACAGAATTTATAGAACAAGCCACTCATATCATCATCTTTCAAAGAAAATCGTATGGTATTATACTGCAGCTTTGTATACTGTGATACGTCTATTGCCGATGTCCCGGTAACTTTTACAGGTCTGAACACAGAACGTAATTCAATGGATTTCCGTCCCTTCTCGTCCAGTCCGATATGCAGATCAAGAATATGAGAATTGTCCACACGGGAAAAATATTCAGGACGACTGAATGCATCAAACTGAGATTTTATATCCATCATTCTTCTTCTCCTATGTCCATCTCGTCTTTTTCAAACCAGTTGTATATTTTGTTTGCCCGATATTTAGTTGCACTCAGAACGGATGCTTCGTCATTTCTGGGCAGACCAAGAGCAAAACCAACGACAGGCGCATTACCAAGTTTCTCTTTTAATTCATCAAACTGTTTCTTCTGCGTACCGTCGTCACCTGAAACATCTATAAAATATACGATCAGAAGGGGTTTTCTGTCCTTTACAAATCTGAACCATGTTTCTGAAGAATAATTATCTTTTGAAAACTTTTCCTTTCTTGTCAGTTCATAATTTTTAATGAATGCAGACTTAGCATCTGAAACTATTTCTTCTGCTGTCTTTCCATTAAAATCGACTATTCCGGCAAGTCCATCATTCGGGCCGCCTAGTTTTCCTCTTCGTCCAAGACTTAACCTGTCGGTATCTCTGTCAATAACACAATGCTTCCTTTGAACCTGATAAATCCGTCTGCCTGCAATATCAACGACAGGCGCATCCTCTGAAGAATTGCCATCCATAAAAGCAACGTCAAATTTTTCAATTGACGGATCCGTAGTATTCCGAAGAAATTCTGCAATTTGCGTTGTATCGAAATCCGAACTGAATCTTGATATTTTCAATTTTCTGATAAGCTCTGTTATACGATTTTTCGGAATATCCTGTAAAACATATCTTCCTTTACCGACACTCGGATTCTGCCTCTCGAATTTTATACCACTATTCAGCGCATCAGCAACCAGATTGTTCACCTCATTGAAGTTATTTATGTGCGCAGAGGCGTTAAAGCACAGATATGGAGTTTCAACAATGCCGCCAAAATAACTTGAAAATTCATACTCATCTGTTGAATTTCTCATTTTATTATAGGCCGTTATACGCAGATCTGCCGAGTTATTTCTTACACGGATACCAAAATCCCTTGGCTTCTGTCCCAATTCACGCATAAGGCTCATGTCATCTTTGAGTTTATCCGTTGCTTCAGCAATTTCAGCATACCAGTCTGCAGAGGCTTTATGGGTCCATATGCGGAATAAATCTTCATAGTTTTTTCTGTACCCAAACCATCTGCCCATCTGCATAAGAACATCATAAGTACTTGTATTTCTGTAAAAATAGCTGATTATCAATCCTTCAAGAGTCAGTCCTCTGGATAAAGCAAGCCCGCCTATCGCTATAACTCTCAGGGAATCATTTTTAGGATACTCCAGTTTCTCCGATGTTTTTGAACTGTTTACTACTTTAATCTGAATATTTTCTATAGCGCTGAACATCGCCCCAGCGACTTCTTCCCAGGAAAATTCTGTATTGGCATAGTACTCGCTCCAGATTCTGTGGATATGAGCGAGAACCGGGTCTTTCAGAGAATCATCATCTGCAGAAAGATTGAATTTGATTGCTCTGTATGCTTTTTTATGTATTTCTTCAACCTCACCTTTTATATACTTCTGCACAGCAACAAAGCGGGAAATATTGATAAGCATCGACCGATGTTCATTATAATCTCCACGCAGATCGCGTATTGCATTGACAATGTAAAAAGCATAAATCGCATCAGTAAGGCTTCCGGGTAATTCTCCGGTCCATTCTTTTTTATGTTTGAAATAGAAAGGAAAACCATCTTCTTCCTCTCTTCCCGCATCTTTTATATAAGTAAGCTGATTATGACACTCTCCATCTTTTGCAAAAATCCTGTTCGGGCCGATATAATTGCTGGGTGTAGGCAAGGCAACTATAAAATCCTCAGGGAAAAGATCCTGCGTTTCCATCTTTTCCGTCGTTTCGGGATCTATAAAGACATTTGCAAAAGGCGTAGCAGTAAATCCGACATAGTTTGAAACCGTAAATACGCTTGCAAGTTCTCTTATCAGTTTATTGATCTTGGTAGGATCCTCTTTACTTGCACTTGTATTTATCGATGCATTGTCTGCCTCATCATCGATCATAAGCATTGGCATGTCTATCTTTTTAGTCACAGGATTCGCATTAAGTTCCACAAGCCATTTTGTCAGTTTCTGCAGTGTAGTCGTATTTTTCTTTATTACAAAAACAATTGCATCGGTTATACCGGCAAGAGATATTACAGTTTTATCATTATCACCGACAAAATCCCTGACTCTGGAAGTCATAGATATTGCCCGTATAGGTTGATTGTCAAGACCTACGCCAACCCTTCTTCCATCTTTTGATTCAGATGACATATCGATACCGATAAAGCCTTCCTCAACACGTTCCTGCGTCTGCTTTCTCAAAGACTCAATAGTGCCGGTCAGCAGAATAAAAACTTTATATCCGGCATCCGCAGCCTTACATAAAAAGCCAATGTAGGTAGATGTCTTACCCGACTGTACATCACCGATAATCAGCCCGCGTTTCATAACAGGCGTTGCGTAATGTGCTTTGGGATCGAGTATGTAATTCATCAGTTTCTGGTCAAGCGTATCTTCTCCAAGCGTACTTACAACATTCGGGCTGAAATGCTTCTCATCAATCAGATAGTTTTTATATCTTGTCCAGAATTTAGAATCTATCTCTGCCTTACGATCGGTATACCAATTATCCTGATCATAATCGGCAAGAATACTTTGCCCCGGAGTTGTAAATATCTGGTATTTATATTGCATATTGCGTTTCAAAGCAGCCAGTTCCTCATAACTACATTCTACACCAGACACATTTATGGCTTTCTGAATATATTCATCGACAGCATTTTCATCAAGATTATTTTCTGCTTTATTCAACGATATAAAAGCATCTGCCATACGGGCAATATTCGAAATTTTTCCGATGTCCATATCACTCTTCCTCCATCAGTATCTGTTTTAAGTCCGGGTATTTATTGAAAGGTTCTGATTGCATGAGTTTATCAATGATTACCATTTTGTCCGCATTTCCCGTTTTCTGCGCCAGTCTTATAAGTACCCGTGCTTTATCTGCTATTTCTGCCTTTCTCTCTTCGTCGATTTCTTCATTGACTTTATTCTGAGACTTGTCTATATAAATCTGCTGATACGGAACGGCATTTTCAACCTCATCAAGAATCATATCTATGCAATTCCATACTTCATCATCAACTTTGTCTTTTATCAGATCAAAAATTCTTGAATTACGGTTAATATGGTATGTAATAGTACCCCGATCATCATTTCTGTCCCAGATATAATCTATTTTATCGTCAACTTTAGCTATTCTTCCACGGTATGTCTGTTTTCTTACAGCAACATCCATCGCATCATCCACCGCACGAGTCAGCCGTTGCTTAATAGACGAAGGAATTTTTGCACTTTGCTTTTTTATGTCTATACCCCAGATAGAATCAAGCGTATTAGGAATATCAACTTTTATGCGCGCATATTTTGTCAATTCATCCCGACCTCTTCCAAACCAGGTTCCCCAGACAATCAGCCGTTCATTCCTGTAAATGTAAAACCCTTGTTTTGTCCTGTAGTTTTCAACCCCACCGGATATTTTTTTATCTTCCGGAGTCAGATCTTTCTGGAAAGGAAGTACATATGGTTGTACTGTAACCATGCGTTCGATTCCTTCTTTATCCTTAACCGGAATCGTAAAAGCTTTCCGTACTGTGGTTTTCGGATGATTTTCCAGAAACGGGTCATAGCCTGTCAGCTGATAGTTATTAATCTTAATGGTTAATTTATTTGCACCCTGTCTGTTAAGAAATCTATGAAATATCAGAGACAGATACTCTGCCGTGCTCTCCTGGTAGTTCATCAGTTCCCCATATTCATTTCCGGACGATTCTCTCATAATATCAAAATTTTCCCATAAAACAACCGTACCAGAATCATAAGCATCAAGAAAATTGACACATTTTACAGATCTAATTTCATCTTCCGGGCAGTCAATCATTACCCAGTCTTGTTCTTTTTCGACGACATCAAGGTCCCATATATAAGCTGATACAATACCGTCTTTCTTGCTTACTACTGTAAGTTTCCGACACTGCGATAACGACGCCGATTTCAAACCAAGACCGAATCTTCCCAGGTCATCTTCGCTCCGTCTTCCTCTTTTTAATGCGCTGCCATACTTCATTGCATCAAAAAGTTCATCCTTTGTCATACCTGTACCGTTATCGCAGACAGCAATAAGAATATCCGTCGGATCTATGGGAAATTTCACTTCAATCTGCGTAGCCTGTACGCTTATACTGTTATCAATAATATCTGCGATCGCCGCTTCAAAAGTATATCCCATTGAACGCATTGAAGACATTAATACATCTGCGGTAGGTCTGTTTTCCTTGAAATTTTTCTCATTGTATTTCATCATACATCCCCAAAACATTAATTACTTATAAATTTTCCTGTACTTCTTCCTGGCGTATAATTAACCAACTATATTAATCTTCTGGAATTATAATAGAATAATCCTTACAGATCTTTTCAAAAGCACGAAGTGTACGGTAACTTGGATTCGACTTTCCATTCTCAAGCCTGTTGACCGTTGTAAAATTTACGCCCAGCATTTTTCCTAAATCCGTCTGACTGATATGTAATTTATTCCTGACGAATTTCAATTGATCCTTGAATTCCATTTTTACCTCTGTTTCGACTTATAAGTATTTTATATGCTTTTATTATACACTAAACGCCATATAAATACAATAGTTTGATTGCTCAAAAAAACATTTTTCCCAAAAAACTTATGTCGAATCTCAAGAAATTATTAAAACAAAGAGGATTCGGAAAAATCCGAACCCTCTTTGTTAGACGCACTTGCAGGTGTTCCCATTAAAATATTTTGTATTTTCTTATAATCCCTAACGGGAACACCCTTAAGGCGGCGTTTTGCGTTTTTGTTCTGTTTTCCGATAAAAATAGGAGACTGTAAATCGGTTTTATGGAAAAAAACAGAGTAAAATTTGTTTGATACGGGGAAATCACTTTACTTTTTCTTGATTATCCGTTATAATTGGTCTGTTATGAGAATTGCACAAAATTGGAAAGACTATTCGATCATCGCGACGGGTGACGGTTATAAGCTGGAACGTTGGAAAGACGTCTACCTGCTCAGACCCGATCCTCAAGTCATTTGGAAATCGCAGATCGACCTCTTTTCTTATCCCGAATTGAACGCCGTTTACCATCGCAGCGAAAAGGGCGGAGGCGCATGGGAGTTCAGAAAACCTATGCCGGAAGAATGGAACGTCTCGTATGGCGATCTGACGTTTACCGTCAAACCGATGGGATTCAAACATACGGGGCTCTTTCCGGAACAGGCGGTCAACTGGGACGTCATGGCAGAACTGATTCGCGGTGCGAACAGACCGATCAAGGTTCTCAATCTCTTTGCCTATACGGGCGGCGCGTCCGTGGCTTGCGCAAAGGCAGGGGCTGAGGTGACGCATGTCGACGCCGCAAAGGGCATGGTCGAACGGGCAGGCGAAAACGTCCGCCTTTCGGGCGTAGAGGGGAAAGTCAGATATATCATCGACGATTGCAAAAAGTTCGTTCGGCGCGAGATCAGACGCGGCAACAAATACGACGCGATCATCATGGATCCTCCTTCGTTCGGCAGAGGCGCGAACGGCGAAGTCTGGAAAATCGAAACGGAGCTTTACTCCTTGGTGGAGCTTTGCGCAGAAGTTCTTTCCGATCATCCGCTCTTTTTCCTCATCAACAGTTATACCACGGGACTTCAACCGATGGTTCTTCAAAATATACTCACATTGATTTTCGGGGGCAGGGGGAAAGCCGAAGCCTACGAAGTCGGAATTATGACAGAGGAGGGAATCCCTCTCCCGTGCGGAGCAGGAGGAATGTTCCTTTATGAGTGAAGAACTTGTAATTTTATACGAAGACAATCATATCATCGTCGTAATGAAGCCGCAGAACGTCGCGTCGTGCGGAGACGAAAGCGGTGACGAGAATCTCCTCGATATGATTAAAGAATACCTTAAAGTCACCTATGAAAAAACGGGCAACGTATACGTCGGGCTCGTCCACAGGCTTGACCGTCCCACGGGCGGAGTCATGGTCTATGCAAAGACCTCGAAAGCCGCGTCCCGTCTTTCCGAACAGATGCGCGAGGGGGATTTTGAAAAGAAATACCTCACCGTGCTTTGCGGTACGCCCGAAGAGGAGAGAAAGACGCTCGTCAACTATCTCAAAAAGAACTCCGTCAACAACATGGTCTATCTCTGTCCTCCCACGACGGACGGAGCAAAGCTGGCGTCTCTCGAATATAAAGTGCTCGAATCGAAGGGGAAGTACTGTTTGACGGAAGTCTGTTTACATACGGGCAGAAGTCATCAGATCCGCGTGCAGATGTCGGGCATCGGAAATCCCGTATTCGGCGATATGCGTTACGGCGGACAGAACGCGCAAAAGGGTAAACTTGCGCTTTGGGCGTATTCCCTCTCCTTTACGCATCCCGTTACCAAAGAACGCTTGAAGTTTGTCGTCGAACCTCCCAAGGACGAGATTCCCTGGAAAGCGTTCGACGTAAGTAAAGCCATTCAATTCAAAAAATCGTAATTTGCGGAGCAAATACCATGCATAAAAAATTTATTTTCGGACTTACGTTGACGGCTGCGCTCGCAGCGACGACCGCATTCGGTTCGTTGTCCGTAGCGACTGCCGACAGTTATGTTACCTCGGACCTGTTCATTGCAACGGGCGCAAATCTCACTTCCGTTTCCGACAACGGAGAGTATCTTGCGGCTGAATTCAAGGACGGGGACAAGATCGAATACAAGCAGTCGCTTGCGCTCGAATGGATGGAATCCAAAGAGTCTTGCGCATTTTTCCACGTGGAATTTTCGTTTGCGGATTTTTCTTTCGACGCGTTTACCATGACGCTTGAAACAGACGAAGAGAGTATCACGAAAGAAAAGAAAGCTACAAATACGCTTACGTTTACGTCGGACAGCGTGCAAGTAAACGATCAGACGCCCGTTGCGTTTTCCGATCGCAACGTTTCCGTATCCCTTGCAAGGGGCGGACAGGTCGGTGAATATGCGGTTCTCGTCAACGGCGTCAACGTCGGCGAGTTTACCAACGTCGGAAAGCGTTATTCCGAGTACAGGAGCTCTTCTGCCGCTACGCCTTGCGTTCCTCTCACGTTCTCCGCAGAGGGCGAGGGTACAGTCGTGCTTCGCGAAATGAACGGACAAAGTTTTGCTTTGACGGACGGAAAGGTGGTCGACGATACCGCGCCCGTGCTCGTCGTCAACGAAGAAGTCAGAAGTTTCATTCTCGGCTATACTGTTTCCATCGATTATATGGCAATCGACGTCTGCGACGAAGTGGTGACGAAATCCGTCATGTATACGCAGTACGGCAAGGAAGAGGAGAAGCTCACTTCCACGACCGTCCTGTTCGAAACGGAACAGTATAAGCAGAGCGGTTGCGAATACGTCGCTTTCGTCGCATCCTTGAAAGACGACAGCGGAAACGAGGCGAATTGCGACTTCTCATGGTATTCCGATGGAACATATCTCACTACGTTCGAAGACAGATCGTACTTCTCCGTGACGAGAAATAATGTGGGCGCAAATTACGTCGGCACGCAGGAACAGTACGACGCTTACCAAGCCGAGCTTGAAAAGGCTGCGGAAGGCGTTTCCGTCGGTAATTCCTCTTACGTCTATTATCCGTCCCTTCGCGGCCTCATCGAGGACGACGATACCGCCTACGAGAACTTCTCCTTCACGATTTATTATAAGACGCAGGGCGGTTCAAACGTCATTACGTCCTCTACGATGAAATCTTCCACCCTTGCCCTTGCGGCAAGCTCTGCCGGAAGATACGCGGTCAAGATCGTCGTTACCGATAAAATGGGCAACGGAATGTATGCCGATCTCGACGGTAAAACGGTAAAAGTAACTTCTTCCAACGTATTCGACATCGAAGAGATTCCCGAATTTCATTATACCATCTATAACTACGGCGTCAGCGTAGAGAACGTAAAGACGGTCAAGACGGGATACGTCGACGCGTCCATCACGGCGACGGCTTTCACCATCAACGCAGTCAGCGGTTACGAGGCAAAGTATTCCCTCTTCTATTTCGATAACGTCGCTTATTATTCCGCGAACGGAACGTACCTCACGAACAAAGAGCTGTTGGAAGATCCCGAGAAGTACAGCGATTATCTCACCGAAATCGACGAATACAACAGTGAAATCACCGAGGACGACGAGGCATGGAGCGCAACGGATAACGACTATCAGTGGAATTCTTCCAGCCGTTCGTTTGTTCCTCAAAAGACGGGTTATTATCTCGTAAAGGCGGAGGTTACGGACGCGGAGCTGTATGGAATCAAAGATACGGCATATCAGGTCATGGAGATCACTTCCGCGCTCGACGTCGTCGCAGGCGATTCCGATTTCGTTCAGAACAACATCGTGTCGATCTCTCTCTTCTGCGTAGCGGGCGTACTCTTTATCGGCGTCATTCTTCTCATCGTCATCGATCCGAAGGAAAAAGACCTCGACGAGATCGACGCATAAAATTCAATCGAGAAACACCTCGCACGAGGTGTTTTTTTCATGCGCTCTTTCATACAATAGGACATGACCTTAGGAGAATTTCCGCTCGGAATTTGGTGCAGAGTGATATCCGTACATACAGACGAGGCGACAAAACGCAGGTTGACTGCGCTTCGATTCGGAGAAGGTGAAAGAATACGCGTCGTCCGTATTTCTCCCTTGAAGCGGACGCTCTTATTAGAGGGGGTGGGCAGAATTTCCCTTCGGCGAGAACAAGCGAACGAAATCGAGGTGGAAGAATGCAAGTAGTGCTGTTCGGCAATCCGAACGTAGGAAAAACGACCGTCTATAATTTTCTCACGGGGCAACGAGAACGTACGGGAAACTGGCACGGCGTTACCGTCGAGGCAAAATCTGCCCGAAAGGGTGAAATGATTGTTACCGACGTTCCCGGTCTCTATTCTCTCTCCTGCACTTCGCCCGAAGAAATCTCTTCTCTCCGTGAAATACAAAGAGCGGAAAAGCTCGTGCAAGTCATGGACGCGTCGACGCTGGAACGGTCTTTGCAACTCACGCAGGAGCTTGCGCGGCAGGGGAAAGGCGTTCTCATCATTCTTACCATGGAGCGCGAATTTGCCCGTCGCGGCGGCTTCCTCTCCGCAAAGGGGCTCTCTGAACTTCTGTCCGTTCCCGTCTTTTCTTATACGGGAAAGCGGAGCGAACGGAAGGAATTGTTATCTTTTTTAGAACGGGATCCGCATATTCCAAAGACGTTTTCTCTGCCAAACAGCGTGTATTCCGTGGGGGAATGGAAGGAAAACAGGGCGGAAAGGCTCTTGTACCGTCCTGTTTTTTCCGTATCGCTCTTTTGTCTTCTCACGCTTTTGACCTTTTTCCTTACCTTTTCTTCTCATTCGCTCGGAAGTTTCGGAAAGGGTTTGATCGAACGGTTCTTTTCTTTTTTGCGCGGACAAGTGGAAGAGCTTTCCCTGCCTTCGGTCTTAAAACTGTTTTTTGCGGAGAGCCTGACCTCTCTCGGCAGCATACTCGGCTTTTTGCCTCAAATTTTCCTCTTGAACGCCTTTCTCGTGTTCATGGAAGAGAGCGGCTATCTGTCCATTCTTTCCTTTGTAACGGACGATTATCTGCGTTATCTGGGATTGACGGGGCGTTCCGTCTTTTCTTTGTTGTCGGGATTCGGCTGTACCGCAGTTGCGACCTCGACGGTGAAAACGTGCGAAATAAGAGAGCGTAAGCACGTTTTACATCTTCTGCCTTATTTTTCTTGTTCCGCAAAAATGCCCGTTTATCTTACGCTCTTTTCGTCCTTTTTCCGCCATCCGTTTTTGCCCGTGACGATATTGTATTTTTTCGGTATTTTGATCGGGATTCTCACGGCTGATTTTTGTCCGTGCAAATCGTTGCCGTCCGAAGTGGCTCATTTTTGCATTCCGAATGCAAAGAATGCCCTTAAATCCTTGTTTTTTTCCTGCAAAAGCTTTATAATGAAGGCAGGAACGGTTGTACTCGCCTTTCTGCTCGTCAGTTGGTTTTTTTCGTCCTATTCGTTTCAGATGGAATATGCTCCCGAAAGGAGCATGCTCTCCGAACTCTGTAAGCGAATTTCCTTCCTGCTTCGCCCTATGGGAATCGACGATTGGCGCTACGTTTACGCTTTGCTGTCCGGAATGGTCGCAAAAGAGAACGTGGCAGGCATTCTTACGATGTATTTTCCGAACGGGTTGGACATCAGCTTGCCGTCCGCTCTGTCCTTTGCGGTCTGTATTCTGACCACCTCGCCGTGCATTTCCGCAGTCGTTACGAATGCTTCCGTATCGGGAAAACGCAGAGCGGCGTTTGAATCCGCGATGCAAAGTCTCATCGGGCTGGGGCTTGGATATCTGACTTACTTTTTACTCAATCATCCGCTTTCGGCGATTCCCGTCGCGATAGGTGTCTGTCTTGAAAAAATTTATCGTAAACGAAACGCAAAACTTAAAAAACTTCACGGATAATACCTATCCGCAGGGTTCGCTCTTTTTCAGTCGCCTCATAAAGAACAAGGACGTTCGCGTGAACGGCGTGAAAGTAGATAAAAACGTGTCCCTCAAACAGGGAGACGAGGTCTGTTATTACACGACGGAAAAACAGGAATCCGTAAGTCTGTACGATATTTTCTATGAGGATGACGAGGTCGTTCTCGTCGATAAGGAAAGCGGCGTGAATGCCGAGGCGATTTATGCAAGCCTGTCCCAAAGAGGAGAGACGTACTTTATTCACCGTCTCGATCGGAATACACAGGGACTCCTTTTGTTTGCAAAGACGAAGAGGGCGGAGGAGCTCCTGTTGAAAGCGTTCCGAGAGCGTACGGTGGAAAAGAATTACGAGGCGGTTCTGTTCGGGAAACTTCCCGCAAAGCATGCGGTTTTGACAGCTTGTCTTAAAAAAGATGAAAAGACGGCGATGGTGAAGATCTCTCAAAATCAAGGGGAGAAGATTGTCACGGAGTATGAAGTCGTCGAAACGAACGCAGATATGACGAGGGTTCTCATTACCCTTCATACGGGAAAGACGCATCAGATCAGGGCGCATATGGCATACGTCGGGTGTCCCGTCGTCGGCGATGAGAAATACGGCGATCACCGCAAAAACGAAGAATACCATACGAAACGGCAGATGCTCTTGTCCAAGCATCTGTGCGTTCACGCTCCGCTCAGAATAGACGGTAAGCGTTTTTCTTCGCATAAAAAACTTGAATTTCCCGTGAAATAGTCGGAAATGATTTGCTTTTTTCTAAAAAGATTGCTATAATAGATAAGTAAAATTTCTTCCGCTCAGAGATTTGAACGGAACTGATCTTCCCGTAGTTAAATGGATATAACGGGGCCCTCCTAAGGCTCTGTTGTGGGTTCGATTCCCGCCGAGAAGACCACCGTCGGAATACGGCAAAGTATGCAAGGGTTGCTTAAAAAGCAACCCTTGGCTTTTATACCGTTTTCTCAAAAACGGGTTGCAAAACTTTTACGATACCTTGACGGTGGACGCGTCTTTTGGTATCATCGAGAAAAGGACTTTGTATGGAACAGATGGAAAAGATCATCTTGTGGGGTTGCGTCATTCTCGTTGCCGTCGGTTACTTGACGGGCGGAATCGTATGGATTGCAAAAGCAGTCGAAAAATACAGGAAACAACGATCTGCCGCGAACTCGGAATGTATGCAAGAGCCGGAATACGTCTATCGTCTCGCCCGTATTTCTTCAAAAGGCGTAGCACGTCGATATGAAAAGGGCGTCGCCTCGGGCGTCAGGGAAAGTCAATTCTTTTTCATCCTGAAATTTGAGAAGGAGCAGGGAGAGGAGGAGTATTCCGTTTCGCAAGAACTCTTTGAAAGGTGCGAAGAGGGAACGAAAGGGACTTTGGCGACGATCAACGGAAACTTTTTCGATTTCGTCGAGGACGAATCGACGGAGCATAGCTCTATGGATGAAAGCGTTCTATATCAAAAATGATCGGCTGATGTCATGCGCGCAGAGACATATTTTCCAAAGGCGTACGGTTATCGCGCCTATAACAAGTTCAAGGATAAGCATTCGGGGAATGTTCATATGATCGAATTGAAAACGCTTGTTTTTTTATGGGAAAGTATGTTATACTAAATATAATCAATAGATTATCTCATAATAAGAAATCGTCGTGGGTGCCGCAAAAGGCTGAGATGATACCATAGAATCGGCAAGGTGATTTTTGAGCGAAAGACTTTTTTGATCGTATTCTTTTTCTCACGTTCCTAACGAGGTTTTTTTATGGGGAAAAGGAGGTAAGGTATGTCAAACTCTAATCGAAACTGGATCGGGGCGATCATCGAGGTGGCAGGTATCGTGATAGCCGTCGTGAGTGTGTTCGTGGGATTAGGAGCTTTTTCTTCTGATTTCAGTGATTTTACCGTTCCGTTTATTCTGATCGGAATCAGTTTGGGAATCATCATAAGCGCGTTGGGCGTATTGATTCGTTGCACCGTGCGCGGCGATGATAAAAAAGATGAGGAAAAGTAAGCTAAACGGACTTTCAGATCAGAAACGAATTCTCTCCATTACAAAAAAAGCGGCTGTTCCGATCGGAACAGCCGTCTCTTTTACGAATCAGCCTTTGATGTTCGTCCACATATTGTTGAGTCTCGTGTTGGTTTCCGCGTCGCAATATCCCATAACGGCGAGCCTTGACAAGACGTCCTCGGTAGGATATTGGGCAAAGAGTTGACGGGAAAGCTGGTCTTCATACGTTCCGATCGTATGACCTTCGCCGAAGAAGTAGCTTACGTCGTATTCCGCCTCAACCGCGTCTCCTTCCTCAACGCCGTAGGTGTCGAGCATGTATTCGAACATTTCTTCTCCTGCGATCACGGGAGTATATCCGACGTAATAGCAGTTACGGACGGCATTTTCGGGCATGGAGAGGAAGTTGACGAATGCCTGCGCGATGACTTTCTTTTCGGGAGAAATCTCTTTGGACATGACCCAACCGTCAAACCAGAGGTTGGACGCAGTTTCGGGAATCGCATAGCAGGTGATCATGCCGTCTTCTTCCGCAACGTCCATGGCATAGACGGCGTCTCCGCTCCATGCAAAGTTGATGGAAATCTTGCCCGTGATGAAATCTTCTTTACCGCTGTCCGTTTCGAATCCGTAGATGTTCTTCGCAACGTCGTTGAGGATTTTTTCAACGGCGGAAATGGTTTCGTCGGTCGTATCATTCATGAGCGCGGTAACTCTCGCATTGTAATCGTCATAAGAGATCTCGCCTGCCTCGAAGCGTGCCTTCAAAGAGAGGAGTTCTTCCTCGTGGTAGATCGCAAGCGCGGCGAAATAGGAATCTCTGACGTTGTCTTTCGTCGTGATCTTGTTGCGGTATGCGCTGTTGGAAAGGATCGCCCACGTCGTAAGGTCTTCTTCTTTTACGACTTCGGGATTGTAGATGAGACCCGTCGTTCCCCACATATAGCCTGCGGCGTAGTCCGCCCACGTCTGATTTCCGATCTTGTTGCTGCGGAATACGTTGTCGATGTACGCGGATACGTTCTTTGCGTAATAGTTGGTTTCGATCGAAGTATCATAGAAGGACGCGTCGTAAGTGGTGAGAAGTCCTTCCGCAGCCATTTTCATGATCATGTAATCGGAAGGGCATGCGAGATCGTACTGTTCGCCAAGGGTAACCTTGTTGTAAAATTCTTCGTTCGTTTCGAAGATGGCATACTCGATCTTGACTTTGACGCCCGTCTGCTCCTCATACCAAGCGGCGAAACGCTTGTAGAGCGCGTCGGCTTTCACGCCGTTGACTTCGTAGTCGTAACCGTCTTTTCCGCCTTCGTCAATGTATTCGTTCCAGTTATAGACGGTGAGGGTGTAGTCTGCGGAGGAACAGCCGACGAAAGACGCGCCTGCTCCCGCCAGCATGAGGGATGCGAGAATGAGAGAGGGAATTTTTTTCATGTGAATACTCCTATTGTGAAACTTTTTTCTTGCGATCCATGACGTTCATGACGATCACAACGATGACGATGATGAGGAAGATGATGGCGGTAACCGCCCAGAACGCCGCTTTGATGCGTGCGGTCGCGCCGCCCTTGTTGAGGCTGTAAAGATAGGTGCTGATCGTGTCGAACGAAGTGGGTTTCGTGTACGCGGTAATCACGTAATCGTCCAGCGTCAGCGTGATCGAGAGCATGAATCCCGATAAGATGCCCGGCATGATCTGCGGAAGCACGACTTTGAAAAGCGCCTGCGTGGGGCTTGCTCCTAAGTCAAGCGCCGCTTCGTACAGATTGTTGTCCATCTGTTTGAGTTTGGGAATGACGGAGAGAACCACGAAAGGGGTACACAGCACCATGAGTCCGCAGACGAGGGGAACGTACGAATTTTTATTCAGGAATCCGACCGCGGAAACGAGAACCGCAAGGGAAAGCGCGGTGACGATCTCCGCATTGATGACGGGAATTTGCGATACGCCCGAAAGGAGCGCGGAGGATTTGGGTTTCGAATAGAAGATGCCGATTGCGCCGCACGTCCCCAAAACGGTCGAGAGCGTCGCGACGATTGCCGCGAGTAATATCGTCTGTCCGACCGTTTTCATGAGCTTTTCCGATTCGAACAGGTACAGATAATGCTCGAAGGAGAAATCTCCCCATTGCCCGATCATGTCCGTCTCGTTGAAGGAATAAATCACGAGAAGGAGAATGGGGGCATAGATAAAGAGGAGAACGAGGATCAAAAAGATCCATTTGAAAACTTTTTTTATCATAGCGTGCCTCCTCTCGCAACGGCGGCGTCATCCTTTTTGAATCCGCCCGTCAGCCACGTGGAAACGAACATGACGATGAGAAGGATGAGCGCGAGCATCGAGCCGGTGTTCCATTGACCGTTCAGGAAGTTCTGTTCGATGAGAGAGCCGACGATGGAAACTTTTCCGTCCGTCAGCATGGTGGAAACGACGTAGTTGGTCATGGACGGAAGAAATACCATGGTGATTCCGCTGACGATTCCGGGATAGGACAGAGGAAGCGTAACTTGCAGAAACGCTCTCTGCGGAGAAGCTCCGAGGTCTCTCGCCGCTTCGAGGTAGCTGTTGTCGATTTTGATGAGCGTGGTGTAGATAGGCATGATCATGAAAGGCAAGAAGTCGTACGTCATGCCGAGCACCGTGTTGAAGTAGTTCCAGAAATTGTTCTTTTTGAGAATGCCGATGAGGTTCAAAAGCTCTTTCAACGCGTTGATGCGCAGAACGAAGTTGATCCACATGGGCATGATAAAGAGAAGGAGAAGAATGTAGTTTTTCTTGATGCCCGTCTTTGCGAGGATATAGGCGACGGGGTACGCGATGAGAAGGCATACCGTCGTCGTCGCGAGGGCGATCAGAATGCTCCTGCCGATGTTGGCGAGCCTGACGTATTCTCCGTCCGTATTTTTCTGAAAGAGATCGAGAAAGTTGCGAAACGAAAAATGCAATCCCGTAACGTTTCCGAGGCTGTCGTAAACGGGCGTCGTGAAAGCGTAGTACACGATGATGAGCATCGGAATGATGACGAAACAAATCAAAAATACCGCGTAGGGGATGCAGAGCTGTTTTCTTGAAAAACGGAGTTTCATTCTTCATCCTCCGTTTTGACAAGGGTAAGCTTGATCTTGTCTTTGGGAATGAGGAGGGAAACGAGGTCGTTTTCGTTCCACAAGTCTTCGCAGTCGAATACGAAGTCCTCTTCGTTCTCTTCCGTTCTGACGATGTAGACGTAATGGTCGCCCTTGTAGATGATGGAGATGATATGTCCCTTTGCGCCGCCCTCGTCGGGGTCGTCGCTCATCGCGATGTCGTGCAGTCCGACTTCGACGTTTACTTCGACGTCCGTAAGGTCGATTTGCTTTCCATCCTTGGTGATGAGGTAGCCTTCTTCGTCTACGAACGAGCCGGGATAGAGCTGGGTAACGTCGCATTCGAATTCGCCGTCGCCGAAGCACACGTTGTTCTTCTTATTGATATAGCCGTCGTATTTGTTGGAGAGGATCGCCTTCTTCATGATGTGGATGTCGTCGGGATTGACCCTCATGCCGATGAGTTCTCCCACTTCAGGCGCCCAAGTGGACTGGATGATGATTTCGTTTTTCTTTCTCATGATGGTGATCTCGTAATGAACGCCCTTAAAGACGACGGAGGTCACTCTGCCGTGGAATTGTCCTTCCCCGTAGGGAACCATTTTGATATCCTCGGGACGGATTACGACGTCCACGAGCTCGCCCTGTTCGAAATCGTCCACGCAATCGAATTCTTTGCCGCAGAATTTGACCTTGTATTTTCCGACCATGGACGCGGAATAGATGTTGCTCTCTCCGATGAAGTCGGCGACGAATACGTTTTTGGGTTCGTTGTATATTTCGATGGGAGTGCCGACCTGCTGAATGACGCCGTCCGACATGACGACGATGGTGTCGGACATGGTGAGCGCTTCTTCCTGATCGTGCGTGACGTAGATGAACGTGATGCCGAGCTTTTTGTGCATCTCTTTGAGCTCGATCTGCATCTCCTTTCTCATTTTGAGATCGAGCGCGCCGAGGGGCTCGTCGAGAAGCAGGATCTCGGGCTCGTTTACGATGGCGCGCGCAATGGCGATACGCTGTTGCTGTCCTCCGGAAAGCGTGGTGACGCTGCGCTTTTCGAATCCTTCCAGATCGACCATTTCAAGCGCCTTTTTTACTTTCTTGTCGATTTCCGCTTTGGAAAGCTTCGCGGGCTTTTTTCCTTCCTGCGGCATGCGTTTGAGTTTTAAGCCGAAAGCGACGTTTTCGTAGACGTTGAGGTGAGGAAACAGGGCGTAACGCTGAAATACCGTATTGATGGGACGCTTGTTCGGGGGCAGAAGGGAAATATCCTCTCCGTTCAAGAGAATCTTTCCTCCCGTGGGCAAGTCGAATCCTGCGATCATGCGGAGCGTCGTCGTTTTTCCGCAACCCGACGGACCGAGCAGGGTGACGAATTCACCTTTGCGGACGGAAAGATTGACGTGGTCGACAGCGATGGTATTCTCGTCAAACTGTCTGGAAACGTCGATGAGTTCGATGATTGTATCGTTTGTATTAGCCATATTGTCTCCTTGCGTGAGGTGCGCCTCACCCTGTTATTAAAAGTTGGGGGGAGTGGAAATCCAGAGGAATTTTGCCTTCGTTTTTCCCTTGTTGATGATGTAATGCATCTTTTCCGCTTTGAAATAGAACGTTTCTCCCTTTTTACAGGAGAATGCCTTTTTCCCGAGCACGATGTCGATTTTTCCCTCGATGAGATAGCCGAATTCTTCGCCGTCGTGCGGATAATCCTCGGGGGTGGATACGCCTTCTTCCAGCTCGACGAGCAGAGGTTCGAGCATGTTTTTCTGAGAGTTCGGAATGATCCATTTTCTCAGCATTCCGTCCTGATCTTTTTCAATGAATTCTTCCTTGGAAAAGACGACTTTTTCGGGTTCGTCCTCCTTGAAAAATTCTGCGAGCGTCGTTCCGAGTGCGGTCAGAATATCGCAGAGCGTCGTGATGGACGGGCTGGTCAGGTCGTTTTCGAGCTGGGAAATGTAACCTTTCGTCAGCTCGCACCTGTCCGCGAGCTCTTCCTGCGTCAAAGAAAGCTGTTGTCTCAGTTGTTTGATTTTACTTCCGAGTTCCATGAACACCTCTTCGGTTTGATAAAAACAATTCAAAAGTTTAGTTCTGCTAAACATTAGCAAACTTAAACCAAAAGTTTAGTAAAAATAAACCAAAAAACCGAAAATTATTATATTGAAAATGAATGCCCTTGTCAACAATATGAGGGCATTTTTTGCTTGTTTTCGAAAAAAATTTTTGCAAAGAAAAAAGCCCCGAAAAAGGGGCAAAAAAAAGAACCGCATCGAACGGTTCTTTTGCAAGGCGTTTACGCCATAGCTGCGAGTTTCTTGGATAAAGCTGCTTTCTTGTTAGCCGCATTGTTCTTGTGAAGGATTCCCTTCAAAACAGCGGAATCGAGTGCGGAGAAGGTTTCGGGAAGGAGCTTGGTTGCTTCTTCTTTGTTACCTGCGTCGACAGCTGCAAGGAACTTCTTGATCTGCGTCTTCAAAGCGGACTTGATCATTTTGTTCTCTGCATTCTTCTTTTCCGTAACAAGAACACGCTTCTTTGCGGATTTAATGATGGGCATATATCTATCTCTCCTTTTCGTAATCTCTGAAGTTTACTGAGGTATTTTAGCACAAAAGAAAAGTATTGTAAACTGTTTTTGTCTACTTTTAAGAAAAAATTTTTTCATATCCGCATATTATTTTATGGTGAGGAGGAAAAATGAAAATCGGCGTATTTGACAGCGGAATCGGCGGCTTACATATTCTTCACGCTTGCGTGAAAGCGGTTGACGCGACCTTTTTTTACTACGGAGACAATGAAAACGCGCCGTACGGCACGAAAAGCGAACGGGAGATCATGGAGCTCACGCGGCAGGCGTTCGACCTTTTCGAGAAAATCGGGGTGCAAGTGGCAATCATTGCCTGCAATACGGTCACAGCCGTCTGTATCGACCGTTTGCGGAGAGAATATCCTTTCTATATTATAGGAACGGAACCTGCGCTCTCCCTTGCGAGGGGAAATTGCCTTTTATTGGCGACGAGGGCGACGCTTTCCGCAAAGCGCATTTCCATGCTCATCGAACGGTTTCCCGCCCTCAAAGTGACGAAATTCGCCCCGGACGGGCTCGTGGAGGACATCGAACGCAATATCGATTCCCTGTCTGCGGTTAATTTGTCCTTTCTCGATGACAGAAAAGAGGATTGCACCGTGCTCGGTTGTACGCATTTTTGCTGGGTAAAGGACAGAATCGAACGAAAGATTCCCGTTTTCGACGGAACGGAGGGGGTTGCAAGGCGGCTTCTTGCTTATTGTAAGGACAAAGAGAGCGTTTTTTCGCAAAAGCCAGGGAAAGTTAACCACCGTTTTTTTTCTTCTGGGGCAGAAAACCGCTTTTTTGTAAAAACCGTCGAAAAAAGCACGATTTTCTTCCTCGGAAGCGGTTTTTTACGCAATTCGACTGTATACGAACAAATGTTTGTTATGTGAAGTTATGCTTTTTCCCTATATTTTTCCCTTTTATTCCCTATTTATTGAAAAAAAATGAAAAAAATTCCCATAAAGTGTTGACAAGTGGTTAAAAATGTGTTATGATTCACATATACAAGAAAAGGGGGTAGAATCGGATGAGTTTCGTCGGCTCTTATCAGATGAAAATCGATAACAAGAATCGAGTTCGGTTGCCGGCAAAATTCCGCAGTAAATTACCCGACGGATTCTACCTCAATTTCGGAACGAACTGCATTACCATCTGTTCCATCGAAGAGGGAAACAGAAAGATCGACGAGTTGTTCGAAGAGGCGGAGACTCCCAAGGAGCTCGAATGCGCAAGAAAGCTCTCCCATCTCATGTATGAAGTTCAGCCCGAAGATCAGGACGAGCAGGGACGGTTCGTCGTTCCGCAGAAGTTCGTCAAATATGCGAAACTTGAAAAAGACATCTGGTTTCTCGGCGAAAGAGATTCAATCAGCCTGATGAGCGACGAAGAATATTGCCGTATGAACGGCGAGGATGACATTCTTGCACTCGGACTTGAAATCGATAAGATGATGCTGAGAAAGAATAAACGGAAGAAGAGTGAGAAAAAAGAGGAAAAGTAAGATGACGACTCTTTTTGAACACAAACCCGTCATGCTCAAAGAATGTCTCGACGGATTGAACGTGAAAGACGGCGGCGTCTACTTCGACGGAACGGTCGGAGGGGGAGGCCACTCCTATGAGATCCTTCGCAGATCGTCTCCGAGCGGAAGGTTGATCGCGACCGATCTTGACAGCGAGGCGATCAACGCGGCGCAGAGCAGGTTATCCGAATTCGGCGGCAGATTCGAGATTTACAAATCCAATTATAAACGCTTTGAGGAAGTCTTTTCGGAAGCGAACGTCGACAAAGTGGACGGAGTTCTCCTTGATTTCGGCGTATCTTCCCATCAGCTCGATAAGGAAATGCGTGGTTTCTCCTACATGAAACATTATGCGCCTCTCGATATGCGGATGGATACCAAAGCTTATCTCACGGCAGAGATCGTCGTAAACGGCTATCCCGAGGACAAACTGTATCGCATCATCCGAGATTACGGAGAAGAGCGATTTGCAGCCAATATCGCCAGGAACGTCGTAAAATACCGCGAAAAGCAACGCATTACCACCTGCGGACAGCTCGTGGAAATCATAGAAAAAAGCATTCCCAAAAAATTCCAGCTCGGAGCGCCCTGTGCGAGAAAAACGTTTCAGGCGATCCGAATCGAAGTAAACGGAGAGCTCGAAGGTCTGTACGACTGCGTGGTAGGGCTTTCGAGAAGATTGAAAAAAGGCGGACGCATCGCAATCCTCACCTTCCACTCTCTCGAAGACAGAATCGTGAAAAACGCATTCAGAGATCTGGAACAGGACTGCATCTGCGATAAATCCATTCCCGTCTGCGTTTGCGGAAAAGTCAAAGAACTTGAAGTAGTCACAAAAAAACCCATCCTTCCCTCCGAAGCGGAGATGGAGGATAACTCCCGTAGCCGATGCGCAAAGCTTCGCATTGCGGAACGTATTATTTGAAATGATCGGAATTTACCGTGATAAAGGAGAAAAAATGAGCGAATTACTTGAAAGAGATCCGAAAGAGCAGGAGAGAGCCGCACGGCATCAACGCTATTGCGAACTTGTCGAAACGGATCATTACCAGGAATATGCCAACCGTACCTACGGAACGAATCCTTACTATAAAAACCGGGAAAAGAACGTTTTGCGTCCGGGGAATCCCGATTATGCAGCAAACCGCGTAAAGAATGCGTCCGTTATCGCGAGGGGCGAATATCTTCAACCGAACGACTACACGCAGCAAGCTCCGGCATGGGACTTCATGGCAACCGTTCCCGAAGAACAACCCGAGCAGGTTACCTACGTCGAAACGGATGACGAAAAGCCCACGTTGACGACCACGCAGTACGCGTCCGTCAAAGAACAGAAGAGCGAAGTCGCGGTAGACGAGTACTTCGCATTGAGCGCGTCTGCGAAGATCGTCATCGCCGTCCTTGCGACCGTCGTGCTTGCAATCATCGCGCTCATTTGGGTAAACGCGTCCGTCATCAGCACGTTGAGCGCGGATACCGCAGCCATCGAACAGCAGATCGCGTCTCTTTCCACGCAACTGAACGGAATCAAAGAGCAGATTGCACAGGCAACCAGCGAAGAAGCCATGATGGAATTTATCAAACAAGCCGGCATGATTCTCGGCTAATCAAGGAAAATACTCGGGGGAAACCGAATATTGATACAAATCCTTTGTTGAAAGCACGCTTTCCGAAGGAATCGAAAACAGAAAGAAACAGGATTCGAATCGTCCTGTTTCTTTTACTATCCTTTGAAAATTCAGTTTTATAAAAAGTTCGGAATGATTATGAAAAAAAATCCTGATCGCTTTTGTCGCGGTCGCAGTATCGATCTGGTTGATTTATGCGTTTACGGTTTGGAATCTGTCAAAAAGTCCCGACGATCTCTCTTCGCTCCCCGAAAACGGGATTTATCGGTTTGAAAACGATACCTTCGTTTTGGAGATCGATTTTACCGACGGCGATGCGCAGGAGAATGCGCTCTGCGCGCGGAAAATCACAATCACGTTTGACGGGCAAAGCTATGCTGTGAATTGTTACGAGACGGGTGGACACGGGACTCCGTTCGTACCAGTCGCGCCGCAGCAGATTCTCATCTTTGAAACGGAGCAGGGGGCTCCCGTCGTGCATTTTTCCGTCGGTAAATATAAATTCGAACAAGACGGTTTTTATCTGTTGGATATTTGTCTGTACAGAGACAATGAAGTTGCGTTTTTATCCGACCGTATGGATCTGTACTTTCGTCACTGCCCGGAAGAATAAGAATAATCATAAAAACGGACGCTGTTTCAAAAACAGCGTCCGTTTCATTTTAATTGAAGAAGGAAAGATCGGTTGCATAGCACCAGTAAGAAGAGGTGAATTTACCGAAGACGTATTTGTCCGACGCGGATTCGCACATGGTGTACAGTTTTCCGTCCACGATTTCGATTTCCTCGGACATGGGGGGAAGCTTGCAATCCTTTGAGAGCGTCGTGGAGTCGAGAATATAGAGCGGAATCCCCGTATCCGCGAACGTTGTTGCGCTGGCCGCAATCTTATGTACGTAGATATGAGAGAATGCCAAGCCGTAAGAGCAGGAAAGATAGATCTTGTTCCCCTCGATTGCCATGCCCTGTACGAGATCGGGCAGGGAGTAAATCGCGGTCGGCGTGGAAGAGATTCCGAGAGGGGCGGACGCATCATAGGGATAGAACGCGGCGATCGCATGATTAACTCCGTCCGCCGTTTCTACGTTATAGCTTTCGGGCGATTGATAATTTTGTTCTCTGTAAAATTTCCCCGCAAGGATGCCCTGTTCCGTTGCGGTTGTAAAGGAGATACGCTGTTCTATGGTATCGCTGATGGCGGAATAGAAGTCTCCGACGCAAAATACCTTTTCGCCGTTCTCAGCGTTCATAATATCGGAGTAGCGGAATGCGTAGAGATGTGGTTCGTCTCCGCCTACGACGTAAACGTATTCGCCGTGTACGCTCACGCCTCCCGAATGTTTTGTATAGGGAGTTCCGTCACCGTAATGGAGCGCGACTTTCTTATAGTCGCGCCGTGTTTCAGATACGACGTAGAGGGGAGACGCGGACTTGTCTTTCATATAGCCCGAAACGAAGAACGTATCGGAGGCGTTATCGTAGCAGATCCCCTGCGCGATAAATCCCCCGTTGAAATCGGGAATGCGGAACGCTTTTTCCGACGCCGTATAATAGGAAAGGACGGGAAGTTGAAAATAGCATCGTACGGCGAGTAAAAGTATGCAGACGAATGCGAGAATGCTTGCAATTACGGTGAGCAGAATCTTTTTCAGGCTCGGTTTTTTTGTTTTCGTCATAGGTGACTCCTTTGTTTTTCCCGTATTATATCATTTCTCGGCAAAAGAGGCAACGGAATGGGCAAAATCGGAATGTGAAATTTTACGGGAATGTTTCGAGGCGGTCAGGCATACCCTTAACTATGCGTTCGACAGGGGAATATTCCGTTTCCGTTTTACGAAAGAGGCTCTTATCCATGAGTTTGGGCTTTGCGTTCCTCTTTCTCGTCTTGTTCGTTCAATTTTTCCTCATTCAGATCGTGAGAAGGAAGACGCTCGGGTACCGTGCGATCGGTCAATGGACGAGAGAACTTCCCGTCGTGGCGCAACGCGGCGTCATTCGCGATCGGAACGGAGTCGTCCTTGCGGGAAATTTGCCCACTTATACCGTCTACGTCCGAAGAAACGCCGTAGAGGATAAAGAGAGGGTAATCGAGGTTTTGAGCGAGCTGTTTTCTATCGAACGAGAAGAACTGCGCGCCAAAATGCAAAAAAGCGTCTCCGAATTCGCCGTCGCGCGACAGATCTCCAAGGAACAGGCGGAACGGCTGAACGGTTATTCCCTCAAAGGGGTATACTATGCCCCCGACGCAAAGAGGGTATATCCGTACGAATCGCTTCTCTGTCAGGTACTCGGATTCACCTCTTCCGATTCGTCGGGCGTCAGCGGACTTGAAAAATATTACGACGATTATCTCAAAGGCAAGGACGGGGAAATTCTCTACGAGACCGACCTCGTCGGCGTGGACGTCGGGGATACGCTCTTATATCGGGAAGCGACGGCAGGGCTCGATCTGACGCTCACCGTCGACTATAAAATACAGACGATTGCGGAGCGCGTTATGGAACAGGCGTACGTTTCGAGCGGAGCGAAGAATGCCGAATGCCTCTTGCTCGATCTCGATTCGTTTGGCATCCTGGCGATGGCGTCCTTCCCTTCTTACGACCTCAACGAAGTGCCGAGAGACGATATTTCACTGCTCACTTCGCTTTCGAGGAACGGGCTCGTGAGCAACAGTTACGAGCCGGGTTCTACGTTTAAGGTCGTCACGGCGGCGGCGAATTTGCAGGAGTATCTGAACGGCAATCCAAACGCCTTTTCCCCGAGTTATATTTTTTCCGCGTCGAGAACGAGGAGCGTGGACGGTACGACGGTCAAGTGTTGGAGCGACCATTCTAACGGAAAACATTCTCATCAGACGATTGCCGAGGCGCTCAATAACAGTTGCAATCCTTGTTTTACGGATATGGCGCTTTCGCTGGGGAGCGAATGCTTTTATTCCTATCTCGATAAGTTCGGATTCGGCAAAACGACGGGAATCGACTTTCCCGGCGAGGCGCTCGGCATGCTCCTTCCATCCGTCACCGTGCGAAACTGCGACCTTGCCCGGATCGGATTCGGACAATCGGTGGCGGTAACGGCTTTGCAGCTCGCGTGCGCGGTCGGGGCGGCGGTCAACGGCGGAAACTATTACGTTCCTCATCTCGTGTCCGGAATCGGAGACGTTACCGTAAAACCGGAACTGAAAAGCCATCCCATCGGGGAAGAGGCGAGCTCGTTTCTTCGTTCCATGTTGGAAGGCGTCGTCAGGGACGGCAGCGGAAAGAAAGCGTTCATCGACGGATACCGCATCGGGGGAAAGACGGGTACGGCGCAAAAGTACGAAAACGGGCACATTGCGTCGGGAAAATACGTTTCGTCGTTCGTCGGATTTTATCCTGCCGACAACCCGAAAACCCTCGTCCTCGTCATCATAGACGAACCGCAAGGCGCATATTATGGAAGTGTGGTCGCCGCTCCGTGCGCAAAGGAAATCTTTTCGGGGATCATTGCGCTCGAAGAGGGGTGACAAGGAGGAATTATGAAATTATCCGATCTCATCAAAGATCTTGCGGTTGAACGAAAAATAGGGGATACGGAAGCGGAGATTTCTTACCTCTCCTGCAATAGTAGTGATTTGCAGGACGGAACGCTTTTTTTCTGTATCGACGGGGAACGGTTCGATTCGCATACGCTCGCAAAAGAAATTTCGTATGCAGGCGTCGTCGCCTTCGTGTGCGAACGCCCCGTACGGACGGACTGTCCTCAGATCATCGTCAAAAACGTCCGTCTCGCCATGGCGCTGATCGCGTCCGCGTTTTACAACCATCCGTCCGAGCATATGACCATGATCGCGGTCACGGGGACGAACGGCAAGACGACTACCATTCATATGCTCTCGTCTATTTTCCGCGCCGCAGGCAAAAAGGTCGGCATGATCGGCACGCTCGGCGTCTCGTATGACGGAAAACGGTTCTATCACGGACTGACGACGCCCGATCCCATTGTCTTGCAGAGTACTCTGTCTGACATGAAAGAGGCGGGTGTGGAAATCGTCGTGATGGAAGTTTCCGCGCACGCGCTCTATCACAGAAAGGTGGCGGGGATTCGGTTCGCCGTGGGCGTCTTTACGAATTGCACGCGAGATCATCTTGACTTTTTCGGGAGTATGACGCGGTATATGCAGACGAAGGAACGGCTCTTTCGTCAATGTTCGTTCGGCGTACTGTGTTTTGACGACGAACTGGGCAGAAAGATCGCGGAGAGCATTCCGCATTTAAGCTACGCGCTCGACAATCCCGCCGAAGTATTTGCCGTAGACGTCGAAGAAACGCTCCGCGGTTCGAAATTCGTTTTGAATCTTTCCGACGAGCTGTACGAAATTCGGCTTTCCATGACGGGGCGGCATAACGTTTCCAACGCGCTTGCGGCTGCGTCGTGCGCGCATCACCTCGGAGTTTCTTTGGAGACGATCGCAAAGGGGCTGCGTGAAATGGAGAACGTAGACGGCAGGCTCGAATACGTCTGTTCCTTTCACGGCGCGGATATTTTCGTGGATTTTGCCCATACGCCCGACGGACTTGAAAAATCGCTCAACGCGCTCAATGCGCATACGAAGGGCAGACTTATATGTCTGTTCGGGTGCGGCGGAAACAGAGACAAAGATAAGCGTGAAATCATGGGGGAAATCGCAGGGCAGATATGCGATCTGGTCATTCTGACTTCGGATAATCCGCGCTATGAAGATCCGTTCGATATTATCATGGACATCGAACGCGGCGTGCGCCGATATAGCAAAGATTACGTAACCGTGCAAGAAAGAGATAAAGCGACGGAATACGCCATAAAACGCCTTCGCGAAGGTGATATTCTGTTACTTGCGGGAAAAGGAGGAGAAAAGACGCAGGAGCGTATGGGCAAGACGATTCCTTATGACGATAAGGAAAAGGTTCTTTCACTCGTCGCTTCTCTCAAAGGAACATGACCGAAGTTATCCAACCATTTTTAGCGGCGTTTGCCCTCGCGCTTCTTTTTTGCGGATTGCTCATTCCTCTCCTGAAAAAAAGGAGAGCGGGGCAGGAGATTCTCTCCTACGTCACGGAACACAAAAATAAGCGAGGCACGCCGACGATGGGCGGACTTGCTTTTCTTCCGGCGGCGGCAATCTCGTCCGTCCTGTTCGCGGAGCACGATTATCTCCTTTGGGTTGCGCTCTCCGTGGGAATGGGGTATCTCCTCGTGGGGTTTCTGGACGATTTCATCAAGATACGGACAAGGCAAAATCTCGGTCTGAAAGCCGTGCAGAAAATCGTCTTTCAAATTTCCATCGCCCTCATCGTATCCGCATTCTGCTATAAAATCGGTTTGACGCACCTGTATATTCCGTTCTGGAAAAAGACGGTCGATCTCGGCGCGTGGAGCATTCCCTATCATCTGTTTTTATTTCTTGCGGCGGTCAACTGCGTCAATCTGACGGACGGATTGGATTCCCTCGCGGGGGGAGTTTCCCTCTCTTATTTTTTTATCTTCGGACTCATGACGCCCTCGCTCGGAACGCTCTGTTTTGCGCTTTCAGGCGCAATCTCGGCATTTCTCGCGTTCAACAGTCCAAAAGCCTCCGTATTCATGGGGGATACGGGGTCTCTGTCGCTTGGCGGATTCGTTGCAATCATCGCGGTTCTTTCCGAACGGACGCTCCTTCTCCCCGTGGTCGGATTGCCGTTCGTCATTTCCGGACTGTCGGTCATCTTGCAGGTTTCGTATTTCAAGCTGAGCGGCGGCAAGCGAATCTTTCTCATGGCGCCTTTTCACCATCATTTGCAGAAAAAAGGCTTTTCGGAGAGTAAGATTTCCTATTGTTATTTTTTGATTTCCCTCATCGGCGGACTCGTCTGTCTCGCGTGGGGATAAAGGAGGAGTATGTTTTATCGAAATCAATCGTTTTTTATCGCAGGGCTTTCCAAGTCGGGAATCGCGGCGGCGGATTTTTTGCTGCGTCGGGGCGCGAAGGTTGTGTTATACGACGATATCAAGACGGGGGATACGAAGAGCGTCGAGGAGCTGTGTAAAAGGGGCGCGGTTCGGGTGGACGAGCCGAGCGAGGATTGCGACGTGCTCGTGTTGAGCCCCGGAATCCCCATCGACCATCCCGTTCCCGTGTCCTATAAAAAACAGGGAAAACGAATCGTCGGGGAGAGCGAACTCGCCGCGTCCATTCTTCGGGCGACGAGCGTGGCGGTCACGGGAACGAACGGCAAGACGACGACGGTCAGCCTCATAGGCGAGATCTGTAAAAATACATATTCCACGCACCTTTGCGGAAACATCGGCGTGCCTATGATTTCATGCGCGGAAACGCTCTCCTTCGACGATCTCGCCGTCGTGGAGATTTCCAGCTTTCAGTTGGAGACGCTCCGTTCGTTTATGCCACACATAGTAGTCGTGACCAACGTGACGGAAGATCACCTCGACAGACATTATACGATGGATAATTATCTGTTTTTGAAGAAAAAAATGCTCAGAAACTGTACGGAGAGCGAATTTGCCGTCTTGAATTACGACGACGAGAACGTGAGGGCGTTTGCCGAGGAGACGAGGGCGAAGGTGGTCTGGTTCTCCCTGTACAGGGAAGTGGACGGAGCGTTTCTGTCAGACAGAGTACTCAAATTCCGCGATGAAACCATTCTTTCCGCAGACGAACTCTGTCTTTCCGGAAAACACAATCTTCTCAACGCGCTCGCCTCGATCGCGGTGGCAAAGCTTTTGAACGTGCCGAACGAGGAAATCGTCCGAGGTCTCACTTCCTTTAAGGGAATCAAACACAGAAACGAGCTCGTCAAGGAAGTGGACGGCGTGAAGTATATCAACGATTCCAAGGGGACGAACGTGGACGCGACGATCAAGGCGATCGAAAATCTTCCCGGCGAGATCGTGCTCATGCTCGGTGGAAAGGATAAGGGGTACGATTACGACAAACTCTTCTCCTTCATTAAACGCAGCGGCGTAGTGCATTGCGTTCTGTACGGCGAAAATAAAATGAAACTCGTGAGGAGCGCCGTCAAAGAGGATTACACGGAAGTGACGGTCTGTTCGGGATTCGAGCTCGCATTCTCCCTTGCGCACAGCATCGCGCGAAAGGGACAGTCCGTTCTTTTGAGCCCTGCGTCCGCAAGTTTCGACGAATTCAGCTGTTACGAGGAGAGGGGAGATAAATTTGTTTCGCTCGTTGAAGCTCTTTAAGGGGGATAAACCTCTTCTGTTCTCCGTCGTCGGAATGTCTCTCTTCGGGGTGCTGATGGTGTATTCCGCAAGCTATTACAACGCGCAGATAACGTACGGCGACGCGCTTTTTTTCGTCAAAAAGCAACTTGTCGGGCTTGCGATCGGACTGGTCGGCATGCTCTTTTTCTCGATGACGGACTATCGGAAACTCAAAAAGGGGGGACTTCCCTTTCTCATCGTTTCCCTCGTCCTGCTCGCGTTGGTGTTTGTGCCCGGGCTCGGAAAATCCAACTACGGAGCGACGCGTTGGATCGGCGTGGGACCGATCACCATACAGCCGTCAGAGCTTGCAAAGTATGCGTTCGTGCTGTTTTCCGCAGGCTATATGGCAAAAGATCCTGCCCGTATGCGAACCTTTCGCGGCATTTTGCCCGTTCTTTTATCGGGAGGAGCGACTTGCGCGCTCATTCTCATCGAACCGAATATGTCCGTTACCATGTGCGTCGGACTTCTGATGCTTTCTTTGTTGTTTCTCGGCGGAATGAAGCTGAGCTGCTTCTTCTCTCTGTGCGTGCCCGTCTTGATTGCCGTTCCCGTGCTCATTCTCATCGAGCCGTACCGCCTGAAACGGCTCATGGCGTTTCTCGATCCGTGGGCGAGCCCGACGGGGGAGGGATATCAGCTCATTCAGTCCCTCTACGCGCTCGGCAACGGGGGATGGTTCGGAACGGGATTGTTCGCGTCCAGACAGAAATACCGCTTTTTACCCTTTGCGGAGAGCGACTTTATTCTCGCCATCATCGGGGAAGAACTCGGTTACGTCGGAATCTTCTGTTTTTTTCTGCTCGCCGCATTCATCGTCTGGCGCGGATTCGTCCTCTCGTCGCGATGTAAAGACGCGTTCGGCTATCTTCTCGGCGTGGGGATCACGCTCGTCTACGGCATTCAGGTCGTCGTCAACGCGATGGTCGTCAGCGGAACGATTCCGCCCACGGGACTTCCGTTGCCGCTCGTGAGCGCGGGGAACACTTCTCTGATCGTCACGCTCTGTTCGTTCGGACTCCTCTCTTCGCTCGGGAAGTAACGGATAAGCAGGGGAACGCATACAATAGAACATGGATTCCTATGTCATCGAGGGTGGAAAGAAACTGTACGGGGAAGTACGCGTTCAGCGTTCCAAAAACGCCGTGCTTCCCATGCTTGCGGGCGCGCTTCTGACGGAAGATAAGATCGTTTTGCGCGAATGTCCTGCAATCACCGACGTCAAAATCATGAAATCTCTTCTCTCCGTCTTTTCCAAAACGGCGAGCGGAGAGGAAACGGTAACCATCGAGGGGGAGAGCCTTAGGGCTTCTCTCCCGTCTTATCTGTGCGCAAAGCTTCGCGCATCGTCGCTCTTTCTCGGGGCATGCCTCGCCGTATTCGGGGAAGTGGAGTTGCCTCTTCCGGGCGGATGTGCCATCGGGAAACGCCCCATCGATCTGCACTTGTCCGCGCTGCGTTCTCTCGGCGTGAGTGTGGTCGAGGGGGAAGGATTCGTCCGTTGTCGCGTAACGCGCAGACGCGGCGGAAGGGTAGTTCTGCCCTATCCGTCCGTGGGAGCGACGGAAAATCTCCTTTTGTACAGCGTACTCTCCGAAGGGGAGACCATTCTTTCCGGCGTTGCGAGAGAGCCCGAAATCGTCGATTTCGTAAGTTTTCTCAAAAGCATGGGCGCAAAAATAAGGGGCGCAGGGGAAAGCGAGATGGTTGTCGAGGGGGTTTCGCGTCTGCGCGGTACGGAGTATACGCCCATGTTTGACAGGATCGAATGCGGGAGTTATCTCATCGCCTGCGCCTGTACGGGCGGAGAGATTGAAATTTTGGGCAACGGTTTGCAAAAAAAAGACCTTTTGCTCGCGAAACTTCGTCAAAACGGTTGCAAAATAGCCCTCGGAAATGATAAAATACAGATAAAAGCGAGCCGCGATAAAATGCCTTTTTCCCTTCGGACCGGACCGTATCCTGCGTTTGCGACCGATTTGCATCCCATGATGGGCACGCTCGCCGCGCTTTCGGGAGGGGAGAGCCTGCTCGTGGAGACGGTGTTTGAAAATCGGTTTTCCTATCTCACCGAACTCGAACGCATGGGGGCGATCGTACATAGGAACGGAAATTTCGCCTTCGTCGGGGGAGGAAGATTGCATGGTGCGACCGTTCTTGCGCACGATTTGCGAGGCGGCGCGGCGCTCCTGCTCGCGGGATTGTCCGCGGAGGGTAAAACGATCGTCCTGCACCCCGAATATATCGATCGCGGATATACGCAACCTGAAATCAAATTCGCCTCGCTCGGCGCGAGGATCGAGAGGAAACCCTATGAATAAAAAAATCGTCGTCGTTTTATGTTCCGCCGTCGTCTTTTTTGCCGCGGCAGTGCTCGGATTCGGCATTTCCATGTCGGTGAACGAGTATACCGTCACGGGAACGATTTATTCCGACGAGGCAAAGGAAAACGTCGCAAAGGCGCAGGAAAGCATAAACGAAAGGCTCGGAACAAACCTTTTGTTTGTGAGCGAACAGGAGTTTTACGACGTTTTTTCCGCCTATCCGTATCTTTCCGTTCTCTCCGTCGAGAAAAAATTTCCCGATAAAGTGATCGTCACGATCGAGGAAAAAATGGAAGTGTACGCGGTTTCCTGTGCGGACGGAACGTATTGCATGGCGGACAGAGACGGAGTGATTTTAGCGATTTCTTCCGTCAATCAGAACAACCTCGACGAACGACAAAACGTCCTTTTGGAAGGATTCTCGGTCGCGTCGCCCGTGCTCGGCGGCAAACTCGGCGAAACCGTGGCGGTAACCTTTGCAGGCAAAGAAAACAACGGGTTTTTCACGCGTTGCATTCGCGTGCTCGACGCTTTTCACGATGCGGTTGGGGGGCTGCGCGCCTGCGCGGAAAAGGTAGTCTGCGTTTCTCCCACGCTCAACGAAAAGGATGAAAACGTTACCGTACTTTCCTACGACGGCGTTTCGATCTCCATCGACCATCTCTCCTATTACGGGGAAGAAAAAGCTCTCGCCGCCGCAAGATTATTCGATTCGCTCTCCGACACGAACAAGCTGTTCGGCACGATCAACGCGGTGGACGATTCGAGCGGAGAGTCCTATTTCAGATGTACCTACACCGCGAGGAAATAAAAAGCAAAGTACTTCGGAAAAAACACTGTTCTGCGGTGTTTTTTTTCATGAAAGAATTGACTTATTCTTTCGTTTGTGATATAATCTGCTATGAGAAAAAACTATCGGAACGAATTTGGAGAAAAACATGAGTCACAAGAGCGTTGCGATTCTCGACGTCAGGTCTACGGAAGTGACGGCGGCGATCGCAGAGAAAGGCGTCAATCATACATTTATTTTTCGGGGAAGTTATACGACGGAGTATAGCGGATTCGATCAGGACGGCTTTTTCGACGAGAACGAAGTGCGGCAGACTGTGGCTACGGCGATTCGCGAAGTCGAACGCAGAAGCATGGAAAAGATCAAAGAGATCGTTGTCAGCGTTCCGAGTACGTTTTCCGAATTGCAGACGGAGCGGTTTTTAATCAGTCTTCAATCGGCGAGAAAGATCAATCAACGGGATATTACCACGCTGTATAACTGCGGCATGAAAGAGCGGTACGATTCGGGAAGAGTCATTCGCCATTCCAACATGTACTTTCTCACTTCGGACAAGCGCAGAACGATCAACCCCATCGGCATGAAGAGCGATTCTCTGGAAGGCTCTCTGTGTTACTTTATCGGTAAAGATTATTTTACTTCGTTCATGGACGAGCTCCTCTATTCGATGGGCATCAGGACGATTTCGTACATGCCCGTATCGTTTGCCGAGAGCATGTATCTCATCGCTCCCGAAACGAGGGACGGCATTGCGATTCTTCTCGACGTGGACAGTCTGGAACACACGTTCTCCATCGTATGCGGAAACGGAATCAGTTTTCAGAAAACGGACGCGACGGGCGGAGATCATATCGTAGCCGGGGTTTACGAAAAGCTCGGATTGCCCTATTATGCGGTCAAGGAGCTGTGCTCCAAGATCAATCTTTCGGGCAGAGAAAACCCGGGCGCAGAGGTAGAAACGTATTTCGAATCCGAACTCGTGAAGATTCGCGTGGACGTTCTCAAAAACGCGGTCAAGGAAGAACTCGATCTGCTCTGTGAAAAGATCAACGGCTATCTCGAAGAATGCAACGAACGCGCGGTCGCGCTTCGTCCCATTCTGATGACGGGAGGTGGACTGTCCTTCATCAGGGGAGCGCAGGAACACATTTCCAACCGTCTCAACAAGGTAGTCGAAGTGCTCTCGCCGAGCCTTCCCTATTACAGCAAAGAATCTCAAAGTTCCCTGCTTTCCGTTCTCGACATGGCGCTGAACGATAAGCAAAGGGACGGCATAGTTTATAAAATTTTGAATGGATTTGGAGGTAACTAATGTTCAACAATCTCAATGACGACGAAAGCGTAACCGGCGTCGCAAAAATCAAAGTCATCGGTGTCGGCGGTGCAGGCAACAACGCCGTCAACAGAATGATCGAGGCAGGCATTACCAGCGCGGAATACGTCGCAGTCAACACGGACAAGCAGATTCTCGCTTTGTCCCTCTGTGAAAATAAAATTCAGATCGGCGCTCAGATCACGAAGGGACTCGGCGCAGGCGCAGATCCCGAAATCGGTCGCGCCGCTGCCGAGGAGAGCAAGGACATTCTTGCAGACGCGATCAAGGATACCGATCTTCTCTTCATCACCGCAGGTATGGGCGGAGGTACGGGTACCGGCGCGGCTCCCGTCATCGCCAAGATGGCAAAGGACGCGAAGATCCTTACCGTTGCAGTCGTAACCGAGCCGTTCGGTTTCGAAGGCAAGAAGAGAATGGATAACACCATCAAGGGACTTGAAAATCTCAAAAAGTACGTCGATACGCTCATCATTATTCCCAACGACAAGATTCAGACGGTCGTTCCCAAGAATACCCCGATGAGAGAGGCTTTGCGCGTTGCGGACGAAGTATTGAAACAGGGTATCAGAGGCATTGCAGACCTCATCGTAGAACCTGCGCTCATCAACCTCGACTTTGCGGACGTCAAGACCATTCTCAAAGACAGAGGTCTCGCGCATATGGGCGTCGGCGTGGCAAAGGGCGAAAACAGAATGGTTGAGGCAGTCCGCCTCGCCGTCAACTCTCCTCTTCTCGAAACGACGATCGAAGGCGCAACGGGCGTCATCATCAACATCGTCGGCGGAAACGACCTTTCCTTCGACGAAGTCAACACGGCGGCTACCTTAGTACAGAGCGTCGTTGACGACAGCGCAAACATCATTTTCGGCGCTTGCATCAACGAGAACATCGCAGACGAAGTAGAAGTTACCGTCATTGCGACGGGATTCCCTCCCGCGTCGGACGGCGCATACTCCGCGGCTGAAAATTACAGCGCGACGAGAACGTTCGGCAAGCTGGAACCCAGATCCAGTCAGAACGGAAACGCAGGAACGCCTACCTATACGCAACAGCAGGTAAAGCCTTCCACGCTTCCCAACATTCCTCCCAGAACGACGCCTACGCCTCAGGCAATCAGACCTAACCCCACGGTTCCTCAAACGCCTCAGCCGTCCCGTCAGACGCAGAGCGCAAGTCCGTTCGCGTCCTTCTACAACAGAACGCAGCCCGTTCAGCAACCTCAACAGCCTCAGTACGGCTATCAACAGCCTCAACAGACGCTCTACGGCAACTATCAGCAACCTCAACAGCCTCAGCAGCCTCAATACGGTTATCAGCAGCAGTTTGCTCAGCCTCAGCATTCTCAGTACGGACAGTTCGCAGCGCAGCATCAACAGGCTCAGCAACCTCAGCAGCCTCAGTACGGTTATCAGCAACCCGTAGCTCCTCAGGACGATATTCCCGAGGAAGAGCCTGCCATCGAGAGACAGCCTTCTTCTCTTCCCACTTTCGTGCAGAGAATGAAGAAAAAGAAGTAATCAAAAAACACAGGAGTCGATCCTGTGTTTTTTCATGCATAAACGGTCCGGGTGCGGTATCGGAAGAGCGGAGAGTTTCTATCGAACTCTCCTTTTTTCGTCATGACGCATTGCGTCTGTACATAAAATAATGGTATGAAAACAAGTCAAGCGTATCATATCCATATTTTGGGAATCGGCGGAGTGAGCATGAGCGCCCTCGCGAAACACTATCTGCACGAGGGATATTTTGTCAGCGGAGAGGACAGGGCGGAAAACGAATATACCGCGCAACTGAAACAACTCGGCGTCGCGTTCGGACCGTGCGAAACTGCGGATAAAATCGTGGCTTCGAGCGCGATCGAAACTTTTCCGCAGACGGATATTCCCGTTTTGTCCCGCGCCGAGGCGTGGAGTGAAATCATGTCGGATTACAAGACGACCATCGGCGTTGCCGGCAGTCACGGAAAGACGACGGCGACGGCGATGCTTGCCCATATCTTTCTCGCGTCGGGGAAGAAATTCACCTCGCATATCGGCGGAAACGACCGCACGCTCGGCAACTATGCGAATTTCGGAAAGGACTATCTGATTTTGGAGTCGTGCGAGTACAAGAAAAATTTTCTCTCGATGATTCCCGATGTCGCGCTTCTGCTCAACGTCGATTCCGACCACATGGAATGTTATCGCGACGAGGCGGAACTCGTCGGTTGCTTTTTTTCTTTCTGTAAACAGGCGAAAACGTGCGTCGTTCCGTTCGGCATGCCGATAGACGGCGTAACGTACGGCTATAAAGCAGGGGATTACCGCGCGACGCACGTCGTCGGAAAGCGCGGAAAATATGCGTTCACGCTGTGGCACGGAGAGAATAAACTCGCCAGAATCAAACTCAACGCGGTGGGGCGTCACAACGTATGGAACGCGCTCGCGGTCAGCGCGGTGGCATGCGAGTGCGGAATTTCTCCCGAACAGATCAAAAAGGGGTTGGAGGGGTTTTTGCCCGTACACAGGCGGTTTGAAAAGCTCGGAACGTATCGCGGCGCAGAGGTGATTGCGGACTATGCGCACCATCCCTGCGAGATTGCGACTACGATCTCTGCCGCAAAGCAACGCGCGCGCGGAAAGGTCATCGTCGTCTTTCAGCCGCATACCTATTCGAGAACCAAATATTTCATGCAGGAGTTTTCCGAAGTATTGCAGGGGGCGATTCTCTATAAGACGTTCCCTGCCAGAGAGCCGTATGACGAGGAGGGCACGGCAAAGCGGCTTGCGGATCAAACGAAAAATTCCCGCTACGCAGACAGCGAACGGGAATTGATCTCTCTTCTCAAAGCGAGGGTGAGACGGCGCGATTGTATTTTGTTTTTGGGGGCAGGCGACGTCTATGAAATTGCAAAACGCATCATAACGTGATCTCTTTCCCCTGCGAAACGTAGGAATAGGCGAGGTTGACGAACTGTTTTGCTCTTCTGGGGGAACGACCGCCTTTCAAGAGAGCCCAACGTTCCGCGAGCGCGTCCAGCTTGGCTCTGTCGTATTCGAGCCCCATATCGTCCGCGAGCTTGTTCACGATGTCGAGATATTCTACCTTTCCCGTCGTGGAGAAATAAACGGAAATACCGAATCGGTCGGAAAGAGAGAGCTGTTCCTGCATTTGGTCTCCCGCGTGGACGCTGTTTTCCCGTTCGGCAAAGCTTTCGCGCACAATGTGACGGCGGTTGGAGGTCGCGACGATCATCGTGTTTTCCGCCGTCTCGGAGACGCTTCCTTCCAGAGCCGCTTTCAGCGTAGAGATGCTCGGGTCGTTCTCTTCGAGAGACAGATCGTCGATAAAGATGATGAATTTGAGGGGGATATTCACGAGCGTCCGTTTGAGATGGTTGAGTGCGTTCAGATCCTCTTTGGGCAATTCGACGAGGCGCAAACCGCGTTCGGCGTATTTGTTCAGCATGGCGTGAATGGTGGAGGATTTTCCCGTTCCTCTGTCGCCGTACAACAGCATGTTCGAGAAGGGGAAACCGTCGAGGAAGGAAATGAGATTGTCCTCGATGGTTTTCTTTTCGTAGGCGTAGCCTTTCAGATCGTATGCCGTGATTTTTGAGGGCGAGCAGACGGGAACGAGCTGTTTTTCATAGCGGAATGCCCTGTAAAAGAGGAACTTTCCGTAACCGCCTTTCAGATAGAGCGCGGACAGCGCGTCTATCGTCTCGTCGTTGCCCCAGTCGCCCGTAAACGGACGGTGAGATTCCTCCCTCCCGAAATAGTGACTTTGCGGTTCGGAAAAGAGAGCGTCGTGCAAGAGCGTCAAGTCTCTCATCATTCCGTTTCTGAGGAAAGGAGAGAGCGTTTCGTTTGCGGACGCGGAAACGGAAAATGCGTTTTCGTCTTCTAAAACGAGGCGTTCTACGAAGGATGTCAAATCGTCCTGTGCGCCGAAGAGATAGACCTCGCGCAGAAAGAGCGCAAAATTTTCTTCCGTCTTGTCCGAAAGATAGGTCAGGTATGACGATACGACGGGGTGTTCCCCGATTTTTTTCAAAATGGTAAGTACGGGCTTTTGCATAGCGTTTCCTTTTCGTTTTTTATTCATTATAGTGATTGAATCGGAAAAAGGCAAGAAAAAATAAAAATATTTTCAGAACATTTCGCTACTTGCTTGACTATTTATGAATAGAGTAATATAATAGTCGCAAAGTTTTTCATCGGAAAAATAAATCATCGAGAAAACAAATAGGAGGCATTTCTTATGTCAAAGATATACTATCAGTCCGATTGCAATTTGAGCGTCTTGAACGGAAAGACGGTAGCCATCATCGGTTACGGTTCTCAGGGACACGCTCACGCGCTCAACCTCAAAGATTCCGGCGTCAACGTCGTCGTCGGTCTCTATGAAGGTTCCAAGTCCTGGAAGAAAGCCGAGGCGGCAGGTCTTACCGTCATGACCGCGGAAGAGGCTACCAAAGCGGCAGACGTCATCATGATCCTCGTTCCCGACGAGAAGCAGGCAAAGCTCTACAAGACCAGCATCGCTCCTTATCTGACCGAGGGCAAAGCGCTCGCGTTTGCACACGGCTTCAACATTCACTTCAAACAGATCGTTCCTCCCGCAAACGTGGACGTATTCATGATCGCGCCCAAGGGTCCCGGACATACCGTTCGTTCCGAGTATCTTGAAGGAAAAGGCGTTCCCGACCTCGTTGCCATTCAGCAGGATTACACGGGAAAGGCGCTCGACGTCGCTCTCGCATATGCGGCAGGTATCGGCGGTTCCAGAGCGGGCGTTCTCGAAACGACCTTTAAGTGCGAGACCGAGACCGACCTCTTCGGTGAGCAGGCTGTTCTCTGCGGAGGCGTAACCGCCCTCATGAAGGCAGGCTTCGAAACGCTCGTCGAGGCAGGTTACGATCCCAAAAACGCATACTTCGAGTGCATTCACGAGATGAAACTCATCGTCGACCTCATCTATAAGGGCGGTTTCTCCCTCATGAGATACTCCATCTCCGATACCGCGGAATTCGGCGATTACGAGACGGGCAAGAGACTCATCACCGACGAGACCAAGAAAGAGATGAAGAAGGTTCTCGAAGAGATTCAGGACGGTACGTTCGCATCCAAATGGATCGCCGAGAACAACAACGGCAGAGCGCACTTCATCGCAAAGAGAAATCTCGAAGCTTCCCATCAGCTTGAAGAAGTCGGTAAGGAACTCAGAAAACTTTACAGCTGGAACGATGAAAGCTCCATCGAAAAAGAAGAAATGGGCAAATAATTCCCCTTTTCAGAAAGAAAGCACCTCGCAAGAGGTGCTTTTGATTTTGATGCGGAATTTACGCTCAAACTATTGCCTTTTTGTAAGGAAAATGGTATAATGAACAATAAAGAAAAATGGAGAAGTATCAGTTCGTGGAGAAAAAAGAGCATACTGAATCTTTATGGACAAAAGAAACGTGGGGAATGACGCTCTGCCTGTTCGGAGGGCTCGGTCTTCTCATTCTTTTGTTCGGCATATATATCTTAGGTAAGGTAGGGGCAGGCATCGTAGGCTTCCTTCTGGGATCGATCGGGTATTTCGCATATCCGCTTTTCGCCTTCATGATCTGGATGGGCGTTTGTCTGATTCGGGACAAGAAACCTTCCGTGAAAGCCTGTTATTCCGTTACGCTTTCACTCGCGATCTTCTTTGCGGCGTGTATCGTGCATACCGCCATGTCTGCGTCCTATAATTTGTCGACTTACGGCATCTATCTCGCATCCTGCTTCCAGAACGGACTTGCAGGCTATTCGTCTGCGCCCTTTGGCGGTCTGTTGCTCGGATTCATCGTCTATCCGTTGCTGAAATACACGACGATGGTCGGAGCGATTCTGATCTTTTCTCTGATGACGATTCTCTTCGGGGGATTATTCGCTTACTTCGTTTCGGGGCATTCGTTCTCGTTTATGAAAAGTCCTTCCGCAAAAAAACAGCGCCAAGAGCCTGCCAAGATCGTGGTCGAAGAAAATCAAGCGGAAAATCAAGAAGAACCCGTCATGGAGGAATCTTGCGTGCCCCGGCCGATGGAACCCGTTCCTGATCCTGTTTCTGCCGCAGAGCCTTCTTTGCCCCAATCACCTACGCCGTTCGTCTATCAGCCCGTTCCCGAACCCCGTCCGAACGTTCGGTCTGTACATGAGGACGCGCCTCGTCCCGAACAACCGTTCGGAGAAGCGTATCTCCAATCTATGGAACGGTTCGAGAACGTCGTTCAACAATACATGGCACAACAAAAAGAGGATACGGGCGATCCTTACACGGCGCCCATCTACCGTCCCGGAAGCGATTATCAGCGCAGGAACGAACGGTTTTATAACAATGCGGAAAAAGTGCTCAATCAGCCCGTCCGCGCAAAGGAACCCGAACCGTATGCGAACGTAAAAAAACGCGCCGGCGTTCCGTCCAAAGAAAACGGAAAATCCATTCTTTATCCCGATAAAAATTACGATTATCAGAGCAATCTGATTTTTGACAGTGAGTCGCAGTTCAACGCCAAACAGACGAACATGCGCGGAGGGTATAAGCCGATCAATTTCTATCCTCAGGCGGAACAGACGGGAGACGGTCCCAGAAAGATCGTTACCGATACGACGCACGCCGAGGAACCTCCCTATTTCTTCCACGATACACAGGAGAATGCGCCTTCCCCTTATTCCAGACGAGTTGAGAACGTTTCCTTCAACCGTCATGACGAAAGCAGGGAACAGCCTCGCGTAATGCGCGTGGACGCGAATCGTCCCATCGAGGTCGTTCAACCTACAACCAAGGTTGTGGAACATCCCGTTCCCGAACGTCGTGCGGAACGCATCGATCGCACACAGCCTGCAACGCCCGAGCGATTTACCGATCGTACGCAACCCGTAACGCCCGAGCGTATCGACCGCACACCGCCTGCAACGCCCGAGCGCATCGATCGCACACAGCCTGCAACGCCCGAACGATTCACCGACCGTACGGTTACGCCGGAACGCGTCGAGCCTCCCCGTGACGCTCCTGTGAACGCGGAACAGGAAAACAAAGGGGATCTTTCGTTCAGCAGTATCTTCTCTTCGAGCAACAATAATACGGGAAGAACGCAGTTCGACCTTTCGAAAGTCAACAGCAATAAATTTGCCGATCGCATTCAGAGGGCAAAGGAAAGAGATTCCAGAGCGAATTTGTTTGATGACGATGCCGCGGAACGGACGCCGTTTGACAGAACCGTCGAGCGCCAAACTCCGGCAATCGGGCAAGAGCCGATCAGACAGGAGCCGATCAGACAAGAACCGGTCAGACAAGAACCCATCAGACAGGAGCCGGTCAGACAGGAGCCGATCAGACGGGAACCTGTTCAACAAGAGCCGATCAGACGAGAACCCGTTCGGCAAGAACCCGTCAGACAAGAGCCTTTCGGCGCGGACAGAAACGATCCGACGAGCGGAAAAGTGTTCCGTGCTTACAAAGCGCCTCCTTTCGATTTCTTCGAACAGTATCAGGATACGCTGTCTGCAAATGAAATGGAAATCGAAGAAAACTCCAAAATCATCGTGGATACCTTGGGCGATTTCCGCATCGAGGCGGACGTCATGAAGGTCACTTCCGGACCTACCGTTACGAGATACGATATCGAGATTCCCAGAGGCATTCAGGCGAGAAAAGTTGCCTCTTACGATGAGGACATCGCAAGAAGATTGCACGTGCAGGGCGGCGTCACCATTTATCCCAATTTTGAAAGCGGATATATTTCCATCGAAGTGCCCAACAAGGACCGTGCGACCGTCGGTCTTGCGCCGGTGCTTATGGATCCTGCATTCCGTAAAGCAAAATCCACTTCCTTGATGTTTGGTATGGGAAAAGACGTCGAGGGTAGAAGTATTTGCGGAGACATCGTCAAGATGACGCATATGCTCGTCGCAGGTTCGACGGGCAGCGGTAAATCCGTATTTTTGAATGAACTCATCGTCAGTCTCATGATGAAGTACAGTCCCGAAGAACTCCGCATGATTCTCGTCGATCCCAAGCAGGTCGAGTTCGTCGTTTATCAAAATCTTCCTCACCTCATGATCAACGAGATCGTCAACGATCCCACGCGCGTTATCAGCATTCTTTCCTGGGCGATTGAAGAGATGCAAAGAAGATACACGCTGTTCCAGCAGAAAACGCAATCGGGACGACTGGTCAGAAACATCGACGAGTACAACGATACGTTGACGGACGAACCCAAACTTCCCAAAATCGTCATCATCATCGACGAGCTTGCCGATTTGATGCTCCGAGCAAAGAAAGAGATCGAAGACAGGATTCAGAATCTGACGCAAAAATCCCGTGCCGCAGGCATTCACATGGTCATTGCGACGCAGCGCCCCTCCGTCGACGTCATCACGGGCGTCATTAAGTCCAACCTTCCGACGCGCGTTGCGTTCCGCGTCGCGCAGGAAGTCGATTCCAGAACCATTCTCGACGATTCGGGCGCGGAGAAATTGCTCGGTAAAGGGGATATGCTCTACAAGACGGCGGAAATGCCTTCTCCTTACAGACTTCAATGCGCATATCTTTCCTCCGAGGAAGTACAGCGCATCGTCGAATACGTCAAGGAGAACAACGTCGCCTCGTTCGATCAGTCCGTCACGGAATACCTCAATGCGTCTGCGACGGCAGGCGGAGAGGACGGCGGAACGATGCCGAACGACGAACCCGATCCCGTTTATATCGAGGCGCTCCGTTACGTCGTCATGATCGGTCAGGCTTCCATCTCCATGATTCAGCGCCGTTGCGGCGTCGGTTATAACAGAGCCGGTAAAATCATCGAGTGGATGGAATCCATGGGATATATTTCCCCGTTTGAAGGCGCAAAGGCGAGAACCGTGCTCCTTTCCAAAGAAGAGTTTGAAGCGAAGTACGGAGCAGGAGAAGAATAAACCATGATTGAACAAAAGACGTTCGGAATGATCTCGCTCGGTTGCGATAAAAACCGTGTGGATACCGAGCATATGCTTGCTCTCCTCGAAGAGAGGGGGGCAAAGCGAACAAACGAACTTTCCGAGGCGCAGATCCTCATCATCAACACCTGCGCCTTTTTGAACGAGGCGAGAAAAGAATCCATCGAGACGATTTTGGACGGCGCGACTTATAAATCGGGTAAACTTGAAAAAATCGTCGTCACGGGCTGTTTGCCTGAGAAATTCGTGGACGAACTGTTCCCCGAGCTCACCGAGGCGGACGTGTTTCTCGGCACGAAAGATACGGATAAACTGATCGAGTCCATCGAGGAGTCCTACCGCGTCGGACGCGTCAACGCCGTGCATACGGGAAACGAAGTGCGCGAAAAGAGAGTGGTTACTACACCCTTGCACTTTGCCTATCTCAAAATTGCGGACGGATGCTACAATCATTGTACCTATTGTCTGATTCCGAAGATTCGCGGCAAATACAAGAGCTACCCCATGGAAGAGCTTGTCGCCGAGGCGCAATCGCTCGGAGACGTGTCGGAACTCATCTTAGTGGCGCAGGATACCACGAGATACGGCGAGGATCTGTACGGCGAGAATAAATTCGTCGAGCTCATTCGGCGCATCACATCGCTCGATAATATCGAGAGCGTGCGGCTTTTGTATTGTTATCCGGACGCGATCGACGATCGGCTCATTTATGAACTCAAAACGAATCCGAAACTCATTCATTATCTCGATATTCCCCTGCAACACAGCGAGAACAGAGTGCTCAAACTCATGAACCGCCGCGGAACGAGAGAAGAAAATCTTGCGCTCCTTGAAAAGATCAAAGCTGAAATTCCCGATATTGCCATTCGTTCCACGTTCATTGCGGGATTTCCGTCCGAAACGGAAGAAGAGGTCGAGGGAATGATCTCGTTCCTCGAAGAGGCGAAACTGACAAACTGCGGTTTCTTTGCCTATTCCAAAGAACCGGACACCGCCGCATTCCGCATGAAGGGACATCTGCCTCAGCGCGAAAAGGACAAGCGCGTCAGAAAATTGTACCGTACGCAAAAGGAGATTTCAAAAGCGTTTCTTCTCTCCAAAGTAGGAACGGAAATCGACGTTCTTTGCGACGGAATTGACTATGACAGGGAATGTTTTGTCGGAAGAGCGTATTTTCAAGCGCCCGATATCGACGGTAAAGTATATTTTACTTCGTCCGAGGGCGTGCAGGGAAAACACTATGCGGTGAAAATTCAAAAAACAAACGGTTACGATCTGTTCGGAACCGTAACGGAGAATGTATGAACTTACCCAACAAATTGACGGTTTTAAGAATCTTGCTGATTCCCGTATTCGTCCTTTTCTTTTATCTTACAATCGTGCCTTATCACTATCTGATTTCTGCGATCATCTTCATCGTCGCTTGTTGTACGGACTTTTTGGACGGCTACATTGCAAGAAAATACAATCTCGTTACCAACCTCGGAAAATTCCTCGATCCCATCGCGGATAAGGTACTTGTCTCCACGGCGCTCATCATCATGCTGACCGTACCCGAACTGTTCACGATCGCATTTCCCTATGCGTGGACGATGCTCGCAGTCGGTATTTGCGTTGCCGTCATTCTCGCGCGCGAGCTCATCGTCAGCGGATTCAGAATGGTCGCCGCGTCTGCCGGAATCGTTCTCGCCGCGGACATGGTCGGCAAATGGAAGACGACCTTTCAGGACGTCGCAATCGCCGTTCTACTCATTTCCGCATCCTTTACGAGTACGTTCGGACTCGTTCTCACCTACGTCGGCGCTGCTTGTCTCGTAATCGCAACCTTGCTCACGATCGTTTCGGGCTGCAATTATCTCATCAAAAACAAGGCGGTTTTGAAGTCGTAATTCATGAAAAACACTTGCATCGTTTTACACAACCATAGAAGCGCGCTTGAACCGAATCGGTTTACGGGCATCATCGACGCATACATTTCCGGAGGTTACTATTTTGACCGTCTGGAATTTTTGCCCTGCGACGATTCCGCAGCAATCAGACAGGCTCTCGCCGAAGCAAAGAATTTTTCGGATACCCTCACCGTCATTGCCGATCCTCCTATTCAGCCGTCAATCAAAGAACAGATCGGAACTTGTTATAACGTGTCGTTTTTGACGCAAACTACTCTCGACAGCGGAGACAAGACGGCGTTCGTTCTTCCGTTTGGAGAGAATGGGCAGTTCCTTGCAAGAGAAGAGATCGTGCCGTTTCTCGATCGGAAATACAACGATCGTTGCGCGCGTATGGTCATCAAGGCGGTCGGCGTGCCGCAGGAACTGCTCGAAGAGACCGTCCGCGAAGCGAAAGTCAGTTCGGGAGATAAACTCAATTATAACGTCAGTACGCAGTACGACGATACGAGAATCGAAGTCATTTACGACGTCAATTCCCCCAAGATGCTCGTCGACGACGTGATGCGTATCTTTGCGGTTCGGCTCGCGGCGTATATCTATGCGCTCGAAGATATTTCTCTTGCAGAGCGTCTCCATCAGGCGCTCCGCGTTCGCAAGATGAACGTAAGCGTCGCGGAATCGTTTACGGGGGGCGGAATCACGAAAATGCTCGTGGACGTTCCGGGTATTTCCGACGTTCTGCAAGAAGGCGTCGTCTCTTATTCCAACGACGCAAAGATGGGCAGATTGCAGGTCAGACCGTATACCCTCAAAGCAAACGGCGCGGTCTCGGACGATACGGCATACGAAATGGCGCTCGGGCTCATCAACACGGGAAAGTGCGACCTTGCCATCGCCACGACGGGGCTTGCGGGGCCGAAATCGGATCCTTCGGGAAAGCCGATCGGACTTTGCTACATCGCCATCGGGCTCAAAGAGGAGATCTATATCTACAAGTTCATGTTCGAAGGGGATAGAAAGACGATTACGGAGAAGGCGATCCGCCATGCGCTCTTCCGCGCTTATAAACAAATCAAGTAAAAAATCAACAGGAGTTGTGAAGTTATGGATAAGGAAAAATTAAAGGCTCTCGACGCGGTACTTTTGCAGATCGAGAAGGACTACGGCAAGGGTGCGATCATGCGCCTCGGTGAAAGTGCGGGAGACACCGCGATCGAAACGATCCCCACGGGTTGTCTCGCGCTCGACCTTGCGCTCGGGATCGGCGGTATGCCCCGCGGAAGAATGATCGAGATTTACGGTCCCGAATCGTCCGGTAAAACGACGGTCGCGTTGCACGTCATTGCGGAGGCGCAGAAGATGGGCGGCGTTGCCGCCTTCATCGACGCGGAACATGCGCTCGATCCCGTCTATGCAAAAGCGCTCGGCGTCAATCTCGACGAACTCTACGTTTCCCAGCCCGATACCGGCGAACAGGCACTCGATATTACCGATTCCCTCGTTCGGTCTTCGGCAATCGACATCATCGTCATCGACTCCGTCGCGGCGTTAACGCCCAAGGCGGAAATCGAGGGAGATATGGGCGATTCTCACGTCGGTTTGCAGGCGAGACTCATGTCGCAGGCGCTCAGAAAGCTCACCGCTATCATCAATAAATCCAAGACGTGCGTCATCTTTATCAACCAGCTCCGCGAAAAGGTCGGCGTCATGTTCGGCAATCCCGAAACGACCCCGGGAGGCAAGGCGCTGAAATTCTATGCGTCCATTCGTATCGACGTCAGAAAGGCAGACGCACTCAAAGATTCCGACGGGCAGGTCGGAAACAGAACGAAAGCGAAGATCGTCAAAAATAAGCTTGCGCCTCCCTTCAAGCAGGCAGAATTCGATATTCTCTACGGCGAGGGCATTTCTCAGGAAGGCTGTCTCATCGACATCGGCGTTCAGTACGAGATCATCGGCAAGAGCGGCGCATGGTTCTCCTATAACGGAGATAAGGTCGCGCAGGGCAGGGAGAAGATGCGCGATTACTTAAAAAACAATCCCGAAATCGCAAAGGAAATCGAGATGAAGATCAGAGAAGCCGTCAATCCCAAAGAGGAAACGGCGACGGAAGAATAAGCTATGAAATACGGTTATGTCAGGGTGGCGGCGGCGACGCCCGATCTGCGCGTTGCAGACGTGGAATATAATTGTTCCGAAATCTGCACGGCGATGGAAGAGGCGTACGGACGCGGCGTTCAGGTTCTCGTTTTTCCCGAACTGAGCGTCTGCGGATACACCTGCGGAGATCTCTTTCATCAGAAACTTTTAATCGACGCGTGCATGAAGGGTGCGGAAAAAATCGTCAAGGCGAGTAAGGGTAAAAAAATGCTCGCCTTCGTCGGTCTGCCCGTTCTCGTCAACGGAAAACTATATAACTGCGCGCTTGCATTCTCCGACGGTAAACCGCTCGGCTTGATTCCCAAAATCAACCTTCCCAACTATAACGAATTTTACGAACGGAGACATTTTGAATCGGGGGATTGGCGCACGGGCAACGTTACGATTTGCGGCGAGAGCGTTCCCATGGATTCCAAACTGCTCTTTCAGGATGAGAATCAGCATAATCTCGTCGTCGGATGTGAAATCTGTGAAGATCTGTGGGCGGCGGATTCTCCCTCGACCAAACTTGCCATGGCAGGCGCTACGATCATCGTCAACCTTTCCGCAAGTAACGAAGTGATCGGAAAACGGGAATACAGAAGAGATCTCGTCCGTATGACTTCGGGTAAACTCGTCTGCGGCTACGTCTATGCGTCCGCGGGAACGGGCGAATCCACGACGGACACCGTCTATTCGGGACACAATCTCATCTCGGAGAACGGCGTATTGCTTGCCGAGGCAAAGCTCTTTGCGGACGAAACGATTCGGGCAGAGATTGACGTAGACAAGCTCGTCTACGAGAGAAAGAAACTCACCGATTTTAGTTGCGACGAAGACGCGACGGTCATCGGATTCGAAACGCCCGTAAAAGACGCGGAACTGTCCTATCAACCTTCTCAATTTCCCTTCGTTCCGAGCAAAGAAACCGAGCTTTCGGAGCGTGCGGAACTCATCTTGTCCATTCAGACGGCAGGGCTCGTCAAGCGCCTCAAACATACGCACGCAAAGACCGCCGTCATCGGCATATCGGGCGGACTCGATTCCGCGCTTGCGTTTCTCGTCACCGTCAGGGCGTTCGATTGTCTTGGTAAGAGTAGAAAGGATATCGTCGCCATCACCATGCCCGGATTCGGTACGACGGGCAAGACGCTCAATAACTCCCTAAAACTCATCGAGGCGATGGGGGCGACGGGCAGAACGATTCCCATCGGCGATTCCGTCCTGCAACACTTCAAGGACATCGGACAGGACAGTGAGAATCACGACGTAACGTACGAAAACGCGCAGGCGAGAATGAGAACGCTCATTCTCATGGATATTGCCAACAAAACGGGCGGAATGGTCGTCGGAACGGGCGATCTGTCCGAAATCGCGCTCGGTTGGGCAACGTACAACGGGGATCATATGTCCATGTACGCAGTCAATTCTTCCGTGCCGAAAACGCTCGTTAAGTTTCTCATCGCGCACGAGGCAAAGAAGTTGCAGGCGGAGGCGGAAGAGACGCTCGTCGATATTCTCAATACGGAAATCTCTCCCGAACTCTTACCGCCCACGAAGGACGGCAAGATCGCGCAGAAGACGGAGGATCTCGTCGGACCTTACGAGTTGCACGACTTCTTCCTTTATTATGCGATCCGTTTCGGTTTCGAGCCGAAAAAGGTGGAATTTCTGGCAAATTGCGCTTTCGACGGAAAGTATGAAAAGGAAGTCGTTCATAAGTGGCTCTTGAATTTTTACAGAAGGTTTTTCGCTCAACAGTTCAAGCGATCCTGTATGCCCGATTCGGTCAAGGTCGGCTCGGTTACGCTCTCTCCGAGGGCGGATTGGAGAATGCCTTCGGATGCGGTTGCGGCTCTGTGGTTAAAACAACTCGAAGAATAAACGATACCCCTCGCGGAACAAAAAAACGTGAGGGTTTTCGTTTATCTTTCTCAATCGTTTGACATTTTCAGGAAAATGCTGTACAATATCCTAGGTGATATGTTATCTGTCACTTAAATAATAGAATCTCAATGACAGGAGGCTAAGCAATGATGTTATTTGGCAACCTGTTCCTCGATGTGGCACTGCCCGTATTTATCGGATCGTTTGCGGGCGGCGTAATTGTGGCACTGGCCGCAGGCGGCTTTTTAGGATATATTATCTATAAAAGTAGAACCGATAAGAAGATTGGCGAAATTAACCAAAGAACCAGTCAGATGATCGAAGCAGCAAAGGTAGAATGCAAACAATTAAAGAAAGAAGCGATTCTTGAAGCTAAGGAACAGGATCTGAAACTCAGAAACGAGTTTGAAAACGAAACGCGCGCAAAGAAAGCGGAACTTCAAAAGATGGAGCAACGCTTGACGCAGAAAGAGGATTCCCTCGAAAAGAAAGAGGACGCCGTCTCGAAAAAGAGCGAGGCGCTCGATCAGCAGAAAGCGTCTCTCGCTCAGAAAGAAGGGGAAGTCAAAAAGATGCAGGAAAAGCTCTCTCATCAGCACGAGCTGATGGTGCAGGAGCTTGAAAAGGTCGCTCAGCTCACCAAGGAAGAGGCAAAGAGAATCCTCTCCGAGCAGATTTTGGACGACGCTCGCCACGAAGTAGCCGTTCAGGTCAGAAACCTTGAACAGGAAGCGAAAGAAACGGCTGACAACAACGCGAAGAAAATCATTTCTCTTGCGATTCAGCGTTGCGCCGCAGACCATGCGTCCGAAATTACGGTATCCGTCGTACCTCTGCCCAACGATGATATGAAAGCGAGAATCATCGGCAGAGAGGGTAGAAATATTCGCGCCATCGAGAATGCGACGGGCATCGAACTCATCATCGACGATACGCCCGAAGTCGTCATTCTTTCGGGATTCGATCCCGTGAGAAGGGAAGTTGCCCGTATCGCGCTTGAAAAACTCATCGCGGACGGAAGAATCCATCCTGCAAGAATCGAAGAAACGGTCGAAAAAGTCAGAAAAGAGCTCGATCAGCAGATCAAAGAGGCGGGTGAGAGTGCGATGTTCGAAGTCGGTATCTTCGGACTTCATCCCGAACTCATCAAGACGCTCGGCAGATTGAAATTCAGAACGAGCTACGGACAGAACGTGTACCGTCATTCGATCGAGACGGCGCAGCTTGCCGGACTTATGGCGCAAGAGCTCGGTCTCGACGTCAACCTTGCAAAGCGCGCAGGTCTTCTTCACGATATCGGCAAAGCGGTCGATTTCGAACAGGAAGGCACGCACATTCAACTCGGCGCAGATCTTGCGAAGAAGTATAAGGAGAATGCGTCCGTCGTTAACGCCATTATGGCGCATCACGGCGACGTAGAGCCTACCACGGTTGAGGCGGTTCTCATCCAGGCGGCAGACGCGATTTCCGGCGCAAGACCCGGCGCGAGACGAGAGACAGGCTCGAACTATGTAAAACGTCTCGAAAAGCTTGAATCTATCGCGGCATCCTTTAACGGGGTAGATAAGACCTATGCGATTCAGGCAGGCAGAGAAGTCCGCGTCATCGTCAAACCCGATCAGGTGGACGACGAGCAGGCGCTTTTCCTCGCAAAGGACATCGCAAAGAAGATCGAGGCTGAACTCGAATATCCCGGACAGATCAAAATCAACGTCATCAGGGAATTCAGAAGCGTCGAATACGCAAAATAAAATCAAATCGAAAAGGACGCGTTCGCGTCCTTTTTTATGAGGATTCTATGAATCAGTTAAAAAAATTTCTTCTTGCAAACGTCAGTCTGCTTGGTATTTCAGCTTTCGTTCTGACGCTCGTTCCGATTTTTCCTTACGGAGACGGTAGAAGTTCGATTTATGCCATTTTGTACGATCGGTTTCTTCCCGTAACCATGCTGTTCCTTACGTTGTATGCAATCTCGTCAATTTACTGCATTGTGCTTATCTTTCGAAAACGTACGAATAAAGTATTTTTCTATGCGGCTTACGTATTTTTACCGATGACGGTTTTGTTCTTTCTTTCTACAATCATGCTTGTGGTCGGAACGATTTAGGGGGGAATTATGGAAAGGGATTTTTGGGAGGCATGCGATCGACTCATTGAAAACAGCGAAATCGTGATTGATCGACCGAAGGGAACGGCTCATCCGAAGTATCCCGATTTTATTTATCGGGTGGATTACGGCTATCTGAAAGACACTTCTTCTATGGACGGTGCGGGAATCGACCTCTGGCTTGGGTCGGGAGAGAGGGTTCTCGACGCGATCATCTGCACGGTCGATCTTCTCAAACGCGATTCGGAGATCAAGCTCCTGATCGGTTGCTCGGAGGAGGAAAAGCAAATCGTCCTTGCGTTGCACAATGATTCCGCGTATATGAAAGGATTGCTGATACGCAGGGAAAACGTTTGAAAATCGAGGGGGAAGGGTAACGTGAAAATCGTTCAACTAAATCGGGAAACGTATGCCGGAATGCCGTTTCAAGCGCAAATCGAATCAGAGGCTTTTCTTTCAATCGAACAGAGCGAAGATGGATTTCATATGAAGTGGGAGCACGTCGAGGGCGGTATCAAAATGGCGTTCGAGGACGTCATGATGTCCGAATGGCTGGATGATCCGATCGCGTTCGGCGCGTTTGAGGATGAAAAATTGCTCGGATTTGCAGAAGGATTTCTTGAAACGTGGAATAACCGATACAGGATTGCGAATATCTGCGTGTTCGATTTAGAAAAACGCCGTCACGGCGTCGGTACGGCGTTGCTAAACAGAATCGAACGAGAGGCGGTAAAGAGGGGCGCAAGAATGATTGTGTTGGAGACGCAGAGTTATAACTCCAAAGCGATCTCCTTTTATCGCAAGAACGGATACGAGATCATCGGGTTTGACAGATACGCCTATGCGAACGACGGCCCCGAACGGCACAATATGAGAATAGAAATGGGAAAAAGGTCAAATAAAAACAGGATTCGAAGTTCGAATCCTGTTTTTCGTTTACTGTTTTGCACGGATTACGTGATAGATGAGCGCATATACGATGACGTTCGTAGCAAACAGAATGGGGAACACGATGTTTGCAAGAAGCACGCTCGTTTCGGAAAGGTTTGCTCCCTTTGCGATTGCAAGCGCGGCAATCAGCAAGGAAACGATTGCAAAAATGACGACGGAAACGATGCGGTAAGACGTATTCTTATGCTTGATTGCATTCTTTCCGTAGCCGAGTACGAAAATGATTGCAAATACGGCGATGAAGATAATTCCTAATCCGAGCACGGTCAGTGCGTAAGGCATGGAAATTCCGGTTACGCCTCTGGTCGCAAAAAGGAGAATCCACTCGATGAAAATGACCGCAAAGGTAGAAAGCGCGGCGAGGAACATCGTCTTACCCTTGTTGAAAAAGGCTGTGGGTGCTTCCGTCTCGACGACTTCCTTAGGTTTGTAAACGCCTGAGGTGCGTACCTTAATGCCGTCGTATTCGGCTTGTTCCAAAATATTGAAAAACTCGATGTTTCCCGAAAGTTGTTCGGGAGCAGCTTTCGCAATGGGCTTTTTCTCTTCGTTCGGCTTGGGATCGTCGCTGTCAATCGCGTTGGTGTAGAGCATCCCGATGACGTCTCTGTAATCGGATTCGTCGTCGCGCTCTTCTTTCTCTTCTTCCTCGTGTTCTTCGTCCGTTTGTTCGCGGAGCATGCTCAGCGCGTCGTTTTCCTCTTCTACGGGTTGTTCTTCTTCGATCGGCTCGGCTGCGTTGTATTCTTCCTCTGCGACAATCTCTTCCGCTTCGGTCGGCTCGATCGTCGGCTCGATCGTCGATTCAGTCGTCGATTCAATCGTCGGTTCAATCGGCTGCTCGACGGGGTAAGTCGGTGCAGGCGTATCGTAATTCACGCTGATCAGACTGTCGATGATGGATCTCGAATATTCCCACTCCTGTTGGTTGCGAATATAGAAATTACTGCCTTCCTCGGTCAAAGAGAAATATCTTCTCCTGCCTCCGCCTGAGGATCCTCCCCAGTAAGAAGTAACGTACCCCTGACTTTCCATGCGTTTAAGCGCGCTGTAAAGAGTCGGTTGTTTGATGGTATATTGTCCTTGGCTCTTGCTTTCGATGGAATCGATGATTTCGTAACCGTACTTGTCGCCGTCCGAGAGCGTGCGAAGAATGATGGTATTGATGTGTCCGCGGATGAGATCGGCACTGATTCCCGCGTCGTCTTTTTTCTCTTCGGGTACGCCTTCCTCGGGGAACTCGTTTTCGTTCTCGTTCTCCATATAATCCCTCCTGTTTTTTTGACATTATAACAAAAAGGTCGGAATTTGTCAATTCTTTGAATACTATGTCTGACAGAATTCTCATCAAATTCCCTGAATCGATAGACTTTTCCGATTTCATGTGTTATAATGCCAAAGATATGGAAAAAATATATACCTTTACAAAAGAATTCGACGTCCGCTATACCGACGTCGATTATGAGGATAGATTAAAGCCCTCGTCCGTTCTCTCCGCTTTTTTGGAAGTGGCTTGCGATAACGCAGACAATCTCGGATTCGGATACGACGACCTCAGACCGAAAAATTACGGATTTTTGGTCTCCAACATCTACTTCGAAGTGGAAGAGCCCGTCGATCTGTTCGATAAACGTATTTTGACGGAAACGTGGCCGCTTGCGCCGGGAAGAGTTCTCTTCTTCCGCGACTATCGTATTCACGTAGGGAACAAGGTCAAGATCAAGGGTAGTTCGCGGTGGTGTCTGTACGACCTCTCCGAGGATAGAATTCTTCCTTCTTCCGCGCTCGACAATCAGGATTATGCAAAATACCGCACGGATCATTGCGTCGAGGCGGTCTGGAAAATTCCTGTCGTGAAAGAGGGGGAGCCTGTCTATACGATGAAAGTCGGACTTGCAGATCACGATCACTATCGTCACGTCAATAATACCAAATATGCGGACTATATATTCAGTTGTTTTACGATGCAAGAGTGGTCGAACTGCAATTTGAAGTCCTTTGGTATCAACTTTATCAAGCAGTGCCGTGAGGGAGATACTATTTCTTTTTACCGATCGGACGCTGACGGCGCGACGCTTGTTTCTGGATACGTTGGGGACGAATGCGTCGTCGCCGCGAGATTGATATTTACGGAGAGAGTATGAGAGAAGCAATTTTGAAGTATCTGAAAAGGGTACACCGTTATTATAATATATTCCGGATTTTATTGTTTATCGGTCTCTGCGTAACGGTGTTTTTTGCCATGCAGAAGAATGAATGGGCGATTGCGCTCATCGTCGCAATCGCGCTGCTGTATATTGCGGTGGCAATCGTTTTGGGTGTAAACTTTTTCCAAAAAACGGTCGTCGACGCGACGAGAAAGGGCACGCGATTGGAGTTTTCCACCGAGAAAAAGAAGTATTCCTATCAGCTTTCCTGCGTAAAGAAATTCGAGAAGAAAGGCAGAAAGTACGTCGTGGTATTCGAGGACGAAGTTTCCCGCGATTCTTTCTTCTTCTATCAGAATCTTCCTTTCAAGAGCTATGCCTTTTCCTATTTCACAGAGGAAAAAATGAAAGAATTGTTTTTCTCCGAGGGGTGAATAAAAATATATTTTATTTGCATAAAATGAATATGTTCAATGTTTTATGCAAAATAAAATAAAAAATATACATATTTTATGCGTGTTTTTGCTTGACTTATGCGTATAGAGAAGGTATAATAAGCACACAAAAAGAGAGCACGCCGTGCAAAGGAGTTTAAGCATATATGGAACAAAAAATCAAAAAGGTAGTTTTGGCATATTCGGGCGGTTTGGATACCTCCATCATCATTCCCTGGCTGAAAGAGAATTACGATAACTGCGAAGTCATCGCGGTATCGGGCGACGTAGGTCAGGAATCCGAACTGGAAGGTCTTGAAGAAAAAGCCATCAAGACGGGCGCGTCCAAACTTTATATTGAAAACCTGCAAAAGGAGTTCATCGAAGATTACATCTATCCCACGATGAAGGCAGGCGCAAAGTACGAAGGGAAATACCTTCTCGGAACCTCTTTCGCTCGTCCCGTCATTGCAAAGCGTATCGTTGAAATCGCAAAGGCAGAGGGTGCCGACGCTATCTGTCACGGCTGTACGGGTAAGGGAAACGATCAGGTTCGTTTCGAGCTCACCATCAAGGCGTTTGCTCCCGAAATGAAAATCATCGCACCCTGGCGCGTATGGGATATCAAGAGCCGCGATGAGGAAATCGACTATGCGGAAGCGCATCACATTCCCCTCAAAATCACGCGTGAAACGAACTATTCCAAAGATAAGAATCTTTGGCATTTGTCTCACGAGGGGCTCGATCTCGAAAGTCCTGCAAACGAACCCGATTACGATAAGATCTGCGAACTCGGCGTTTCTCCCTGGGCGGCTCCCGATCAGCCTACCTATCTGACCATTCACTTTGAAAAGGGTATTCCCACCGCGATCGACGGCGTAGAGATGGATGCGGTATCTCTCATCAAAAAGCTCAACGAAGTGGGCGGAGCGAACGGTGTAGGACTTTGCGACATGGTGGAAAATCGTCTCGTCGGCATGAAATCCCGTGGCGTATACGAAACTCCCGGCGGAACGATTTTGTATGAGGCGCACGAACTTCTCGAATCCATCTGTCTCGATAAGGCAACGCAGCACTATAAGCAGATGATCGCGCTCAAATACGGTGAAATGGTATACGACGGACAATGGTTTACGCCTCTGCGCGAGGCGCTCGACGCGTTTGTTGACAAAACGCAGGAAACCGTTACGGGCGACGTAAAACTCAAAATCTATAAAGGAAACGTCATGAACGCAGGCATTACCTCTCCTCATTCCCTGTACAGCGAGGACATCGCAACGTTCGGCGAGGACGAGGGCGCGTACAACCAGATGGATTCCCAGGGCTTTATCAACCTCTTCGGGCTTCCCATCAAAGTGAAAGCAATGCTTGACGCAAAGAAACTCAAATAATGAAAAAAGTCTTTATTGACGGAAAAGAAGGTACAACCGGTCTGCAAATTTACGACCGGTTGGAATCACGTTCAGACCTTTCTCTCATTCTTCTCCCCGAAGCGTACAGAAAGGATACGAACGCCAGAAAGCAGGCGATGAACGAGGCGGATATCGTGTTTTTGTGTCTGCCCGACGCGGCTGCCGTCGAGGCGGTCAAGCTCGTGGAAAACGAGAACACGAGAATCATCGACGCATCTACGGCGCATAGAACTGCGGACGGCTGGGTATACGGATTTCCAGAACTTTCCCGATTGCAGAGAGAGAACATTCAAAACGCAAAGAGGGTGGCAAATCCGGGTTGCCATGCAAGCGGATTTATTTCCCTCGTCTATCCCCTCATCAAAGAGGGAATTCTGCCTGCCGATTATCCCTTCGTATGCCATTCGGTTACAGGATATTCGGGCGGCGGCAAGAAGATGATAGCGCAGTACGAATCGAAAGACAGGGACGGCTCGCTCGATTCTCCCCGTCAGTACGGACTGACGCTTTCGCATAAACACATTCCCGAAATGATGAAAGTTTGTGCTTTGACGAGAAAACCGATTTTCAATCCCATCGTCTCCGATTACTATTGCGGAATGGTCGGAACGGTTCCCGTCTTTGCCGATTTCATGAAAAAGCGTATGACCGTGCAGGAACTCAAAGCGTTCTATCGCGAATATTATGCTGAGAGCAAATTCATCTCCGTCTTGGAGGAAGAGCTTTCCTTCCTTCCTGCAAATACGCTTTCGGGAAGCAATCGCATGGAACTGTATATCGGCGGCAACGACGGCGAGATATTGCTCTGTTCCCGTTTCGACAATCTCGGAAAGGGCGCGTCGGGTGCGGCTGTGCAGAATATGAACCTGATGTTGGGACTTGCGGAAGACGCATATTTGAATTGATTGCACGGGGACTTCCCGTGACGAAAGAAAAAATCCCAAGAAGAGAGAACAGTATGAATTTTGAAAAAATCGAGGGCGGCGTTTGCGCACCCGTCGGATTCAACGCAAACGGCATTCATTGCGGAATCCGTAAGAATAAAATCAAGAAAGACCTTGCCATGATTACGAGCGACGTAAAGGCGGCTACCGCCTGTGTCTACACGACGAATCTCGTCAAGGGCGCTCCCATTCTCGTAACGAAGAAAAACATCGCCGACGGTTATGCTCAGGCGGTAATCGTCAACAGCGGCAACGCAAACACGTGTAACGCAAACGGCGTCGAGATTGCAGAGGCGATGTGCCGGCTCGTCGAAACCTATACGGGTATTTCCAAAACGGACGTCGTCGTTGCGTCCACGGGCGTTATCGGGCAACCTCTTTCTATCGAACCGATTGAGAACGGAATGAAAGAATTGACGGACGGACTCGGCAAATACAGTCATTCCGCGGCTGAGGCGATCATGACGACGGATACCGTTCCCAAGGAAGTTTCCTATCGGTTTACGCTCGGCGGAAAAGAGGTTAAAATCGGCGCGATCTGTAAGGGCGTCGGCATGATTTGTCCCAACATGGCGACCATGCTCATGTTTATTTGTACGGATGTGTCCGTTTCTCCCGAAATGCTCCAAAAGATGCTCTCCGCGGAAGTGAAAAATTCCCTCAATATGGTCAGCGTCGACCGCGATACTTCTACCAACGATACCATGTGCGTCATGGCAAACGGAATGGCAGGCAACGAGACGATTACCGAAGTCAACGCCGATTATAAAACGCTCGCAACCGCACTCCATGCAGTGTGCGTGGATATGTGCCGTAAGATTGCCAAGGACGGCGAGGGCGCAACCAAACTCATTACCTGCGACGTCAAGGGAGCAAAGAGCCTGAAAACGGCAAAAGTCGTTGCAAAATCCGTCATCAACTCTCCGCTCGTCAAGGCGGCAATGTTCGGTTCGGATGCAAACTGGGGCAGGGTGCTTTGTGCAATCGGTTATGCAGGCGTTCCCGTAGACGTCTCCAAAGTGGAAGTGAAGTTTATTTCCAAGGAAGGCGAAGTGCTCGTCTGCAAAAACGGCGCGGGCGTTGATTTTTCCGAAGAGCTTGCAAAAAAAGTTCTCAAAACGGACGAGGTTGTCATCGACGTCGATTTGCACGACGGGAATTATAAGGCGACGGCATGGGGTTGCGACCTTACCTATGAATATGTAAAAATCAACGGAGATTATCGTACCTAATATGGAAAAGAAAGATCAGGCGCAAGTCCTCGCGGAGGCAATGCCTTATATCCGGAAATATCAGAATAAGATCCTCGTCATCAAGTATGGCGGAAACGCCATGATCAATGAAGAATTGAAATCGGACGTCATGCGCGACATCGTACTTCTGAGCCTTGTCGGCATCAAAGTCGTTCTCGTACACGGCGGCGGACCTGAAATATCCGATCTTCTCAAACGCTTGCAAGTGTCGAGTAAGTTCATCGACGGACTTCGCTATACGGACGCGGAGACGGCGGAAGTCGTGCGCATGGTGCTTGCCGGAAAAGTCAATAAATCTCTCGTCGACCGTATCGAACAAAACGGTGCGAAAGCCGTCGGGATCTGCGGTATGGACGGAAGATTGCTCTTTTGCGAAAAGCAGGACGAACGGCTCGGTTTCGTCGGAAAGATCGTCAAAGTCAACGCGGAAATCATCACCGACCTTCTCGAAAAGGGATATATCCCCGTCGTTTCCACCGTCGGTTGCGACGATTGCGGAAACGTGTATAACGTCAATGCGGATACGGCTGCGGCGGCGATCGCGGGAGAACTCGGCGCGGAGAGTTTGATTCTCATGACGGACATCAAGGGACTTCTTTCCGATAAAGAAGATGAAACTTCCCTCATAAAAAGGGTCTTTGTTTCCGATATTCAGAGTCTTGTCAAGCAGGGTATTATTTCGGGAGGCATGATTCCCAAAGTGGATTGTTGTAAAGAGGCGATCCGTTGCGGCGTCAACCGTGTGTTCATTACAGACGGTCGAGTTCCTCATTCTATTTTAATCGAACTGCTTTCCGACGAAGGGAGCGGAACTATGTTTTTGAGAGGCTGATCGTTCAGTCTCTCTTTTATATTCCCATTCACTTGACAAAAAAAGCGATATTTGTTAGAATAAACAGTTGAGAAAGGGATGATTTTTATGGATTTTGAAACCGTTCAACAGCAAGATAAAGCGTACCTTGCAGGTACATACAGGCGTTTTCCCGTCTGTCTCACGGAGGGATCAGGCGCTACCCTGAAAGACGAAACGGGAAAAGAATATATTGACTTCGGCAGCGGAATCGGCGTAAACGCGTTCGGCGTGGGAGACGAAGTCTGGAAGAATGCGGTCATCGAACAGGTCAACCGCATTCAGCACGCAAGCAATCTCTACTATACGCAACCTCAGGTCAGGCTTGCGCAGCTCCTCATCGAAAAGACGGGCGCAAAGAAAGTTTTCTTCGGCAACAGCGGCGCGGAAGCAAACGAGTGCGCCATCAAGGTCGCGAGGAAATATTCGTTCGATCGTTACGGCGAGGGAAGATACGAAATCGTAACGCTCAAAAACAGCTTTCACGGCAGAACGATCGCAACGCTCTCCGCGACGGGTCAAGACGCATTGCATACGAACTTTATGCCTTTTCTCGAAGGTTTTACCTATGCGGAACCCACGATTTCCGATTTGGAAAGGCATCTTTCTCCGAAGACGTGCGCCGTCATGCTCGAACTTGTTCAGGGCGAAAGCGGAGTGAGAGAACTCGATCGGGCGTTTGTTGATTACGTCGCCGAGATCTGTAAAGAGAGAGACATTCTCCTCATCGTCGACGAAGTGCAGACGGGCAACGGCAGAACGGGAAAACTGTATGCGTATCAGCATTACGGAATCACGCCCGACGTCGTAACCACGGCAAAGGGTTTGGGAGGCGGCCTTCCTCTCGGCGCATGTATGATGTTTGAAAGGACTCAAAACGTTCTCGTTCCCGGCTCGCACGGATCTACGTTCGGCGGAAATCCCGTCTGTTGCGCAGGCGCATACTCCGTGCTTTCGAGGCTCACCGATGAATTTCTTCTGGAAGTGCAGGGCAAAGCCGCATATCTTCGCACTCACTTAAACCATCTTCCGAACGTGGAAAAAGTCACGGGAATCGGATTGATGATCGGGCTTCAAATCAAAGACAGAAAAGCAAGCGAAATCGCCGCAAAGTGCCTTGAAAGGGGACTTCTCGTTTTAACGGCACACGAAAGAGTTCGTCTGTTGCCACCCCTCTGTGTGACGAAGCGCGAAATGGACGACGCATTGAATATTTTGAAAGAGGTATTGTCATGAAACACTTGTTGAAACTCGGCGACTTGTCGAAAAACGAAATTTTTTCCATTCTGAATCTTGCGGATCAACTCAAATACGAGAGAAAAAAGGGCGTCAAGAAGGATTATCTTGCAGGAAAAACGCTCGGTATGATTTTTCAGAAATCTTCCACGCGTACGAGAGTTTCCTTTGAAGTGGGAATGGGCGAACTCGGCGGAAGAGCGTTGTTCCTCTCCAACCGCGACCTTCAAATCGGCAGAGGCGAACCTGTGCAGGATACCGCAAGGGTGCTTTCCCGTTATCTGGACGGCATCATGATTCGTACCTTTGAGCAAAAGGAAGTCGAAGATCTTGCAAAATACGGTTCGATCCCCGTCATCAACGGTCTCACCGATTATTGTCATCCCTGTCAGGTGCTTGCCGACCTCATGACCATTCGCGAGAGAAAGGGCTCGTTCGAGGGATTGAAGATGACTTTCGTAGGCGACGGAAACAACATGGCGAACTCCCTCATGGTCGGAGCAATCAAAATGGGGATGTCCTTTGCGATCGCTTGCCCTAACGGCTATCAACCCGATCCCGAACTCGTGGCATGGGCGAGGGAAAACGGAGACTTTACCATGACGGACGACGTTTTAGAGGCTTGTAAAGACGCGGACGTGATTTATACGGACGTTTGGGCGTCCATGGGACAGGAAGAGGAAAAGAAGATTCGCGAGCAAGCTTTTGCAGGATATCAGGTGAACGATCGGGCGCTCTCCGTCGCAAAGCACGATTGTATGGTGCTTCACTGTCTTCCTGCCCACAGGGGCGAGGAGATCACCGCGGAGGTGTTCGAGGCACACGCGGACGAAATTTTCGAAGAGGCAGAAAACAGACTTCACGCACAGAAAGCTGTGCTTGTAAAATTACTCAAATAAGCGAGGATTTATGAAACAGACCGTCTATTTGACTCTCCAAAACGGAAAAGTATTCCAAGGTACGCGATTCGGCGCGGACGGCGATACCGTCGGCGAACTTGTCTTTACCACGGGTATGACAGGTTACATTGAAACGCTTACAGACCCTAGCTACTATGGTCAGATCGTCACGCAGACATTTCCGCTGATCGGAAACTACGGAATGATCTCAAAGGATTTTGAGAGTAAAAAGTCCTGGGTATCCGCATACGTCGTGCGCGAGTGGTGCGAAACGCCCTCGAACTTCCGCTCGGAAGAGGATCTCGACGCCTGTCTCAAACGTCTCGGCATCATCGGCGTCTACGGGGTTGATACGAGGGAACTGACCAAAATCGTCCGTGAAACGGGCGTCATGAATGCGGCAATCACCTCTCAACCACTCACCGACGAACAGTTCTCTCAGCTCAACCGTTATGCGGTCACGGGTGCGGTCAAAGCCGTTTCCTGCAAGGAGACGAGCGTGCTCGGCGAAGAAAATACCGATTTCACCGTCGTCCTCTATGACTTCGGTGCAAAATATAACATCGAACGCGAGCTTGTAAAGCGCGGTTGTAAAGTCATCGTCGTTCCCGGTAATACGAAAGCGGAAGAGGCGCTCTCTTACCATCCCGACGGAATCATGCTCACCAACGGCCCCGGAGATCCTTCCGAAAATACGGAAATTATCGCCGAACTCAAAAAACTTGCAGGAAAGCTTCCTATCTTCGGCATCTGCCTCGGACATCAGCTTTTTGCGCTTGCGATGGGCGGAAAGACGAGAAAGATGAAATACGGTCATCGCGGTGCGAATCAGCCGGTCAAGAACGTTGAAACGGGCAGAGTGTATATTTCCAGCCAGAACCACGGCTACGAGGTGCTCTCCGAATCTCTTCCCAAGGGGGCAAAGGTCAGCTACGTCAATGCGAACGACATGACCTGCGAGGGCGTCGATTACGATTCTCTCGGCGCGTTCACCGTGCAGTTCCATCCCGAAGCGTGCGCAGGACCGCTCGATTGCGGATTCCTGTTCGACCGTTTCATCGCAAACATGAAGAAGGAGAAACACAATGCCTAAGAAGAGTGATATTCAGAAAGTTTTGGTCATCGGTTCGGGACCGATCGTCATCGGACAGGCAGCTGAGTTCGACTATGCCGGAGCGCAGGCTTGCCGCGTCCTCAAAAGCGAGGGATTGAACGTCGTTCTCTGTAACTCCAATCCCGCTACCATCATGACGGATAAGGCACTTGCGGACGAGATTTACCTCGAACCGCTCACCAAAGAGAGCTTGAAGCGTATCATCATCAAAGAGCGTCCGGACAGCATTCTCGCTTCCCTCGGCGGACAGACGGGACTCACGCTCGGATGTCAGCTTGCGAAAGAGGGTTTCCTCGACGAGTGGGGCGTCAAGCTTATCGGCGTCAAACTCGATTCCATCGACCGCGCTGAGGACAGAGAACTCTTCAAAGAGACGATGCAGAAGATCGGACAACCCGTCGTTCCCTCCGACATCGCCTATACCGTGGAAGAATGCGTTAAGATCGCAAACGAGATCGGCTATCCCGTCATCGTTCGCCCTGCGTTCACGCTCGGCGGTGCAGGCGGCGGCGTGGCATACACGGAGGAGGAGCTTCGCCTCATTTCTCATAACGGGCTCATGCTCTCTCCCATTACGCAGGTACTCATTGAAAAGTACATCGGCGGATGGAAAGAGATCGAATTCGAAGTACTTCGCGACGGCGCGGGCAACGTCATCACCGTCTGTTCCATGGAAAACTTCGACCCCGTCGGCGTGCATACGGGCGATTCTATCGTCATTGCGCCTGCGGTCACTCTTTCCGATAAAGAATATCAGATGCTCAGAACGGCGTCTTTGGATATCATCACCGAGCTCGGCATCGAGGGCGGTTGTAACTGTCAGTTCGCCCTGAATCCCAACTCCTTCGAATATTCCGTCATCGAAGTCAATCCGCGCGTCAGCCGTTCTTCCGCACTCGCGTCCAAGGCAACGGGTTATCCCATCGCCAAGGTTGCGACCAAAATCGCGCTCGGCTACACGCTCGACGAAATCAAAAACGACGTTACGGGCAAAACGTTTGCTTGTTTCGAGCCTACGCTCGACTACGTCGTCGTCAAACTTCCCAAATGGCCGTTCGATAAATTCCTGTATGCAGGCAGAAGTCTCGGTACGAGAATGAAGGCTACGGGCGAAGTCATGGCAATCGGAACTTCCTTCGAAATGGCGATCATGAAAGCTGTACGGGGAGCAGAGATTTCCTGTATGAGCCTCAACCATAAGAAATTTAAGGGGCTCGAAAACGTCAGGGAACTTCTTCAAAACGTAACCGACGAGAGACTTTTCGTGGTATACGAGGCGCTCAAACAGGGCGTTACGGTCGACGAGATCTTCGATATTACGAAAATCGACAGATGGTTCTTGAATAAACTTCTCAATCTCGTCAAATACGAGAACTCTATCGTAGGTCACCTCACGGAAGAGAGGTACGAAGAGGGAAAACGTCTCGGTTATCCCGACGCAGAACTCGAACGCATCAGTGGACAGAAGATTCCCTACCATAAGAAGAGCATCTTCAAGATGGTAGATACCTGCGGCGCAGAATTTTCCGCGGAAACGCCGTACTTCTATTCCACTTACGACGATATGGATCATGACGAGGCGGCTCCTTTGGTAGCGCACAGCGAAAAGAAGAGAATCATCGTCATCGGTTCCGGACCGATTCGTATCGGTCAGGGTATCGAGTTCGACTATTCATCCGTTCACTGCGTATGGACGCTGAAAGAGCTCGGCTATGAAGTCGCTATCATCAACAATAACCCCGAAACGGTTTCCACCGACTTTGATACGGCGGACAGGCTTTACTTCGAGCCTTTGACGCCCGAGGATGTGCAGAACGTCATCGACATTGAAAGACCTTACGGCGTCGTCATCACGTTCGGCGGACAGACTGCAATCAAACTATGTTCGTATCTCGATAAGAAAGGCGTCAACATTTTGGGAACGAGCGCGGATTCCGTCGATATGGCGGAGGACAGAGAGCGTTTCGATGAACTTTTGGAGAGTTTCGGTATCGCGAGACCTAAGGGTGTTACCGTCATGAGTAAGCAGGAGGCGATTTCCGCAGCGGAACGCCTCGGTTATCCCGTTCTTCTTCGTCCTTCCTACGTCATCGGCGGTCAGAACATGACCATCGCCTTTACGGAGAACGACATCTCTCGCTATATGGACGTCATTCTCTCGCAAAAGATCGAGAATCCCGTCCTTTGCGATAAGTATCTGATGGGTTCGGAACTCGAAGTCGACGCGATTTGCGACGGAAAAGACGTTCTGATTCCCGGCGTCATGCAGCATATCGAGCGTGCAGGCGTGCATTCAGGAGATTCCATTGCCGTCTATCCTCCCTATAATCTTTCGGATAAGCTCTTGCAAAAAATCGTGGATTGTTCCGTCAATCTTGCGCTCGCGCTCAAAACGAAAGGACTGATCAATATTCAGTATCTGATTTATCAGAACGATCTCTACGTCATCGAGGTCAATCCCCGTGCGTCGAGAACGGTTCCCTATATCTCCAAAGTAACGGGAATCCCCATGGTCGAACTTGCCACCAAGATCATGTGTGGCTATGCCCTGAAAGATCTCGGTTTCGGCACGGGACTGTATAAAAATTCACCCTATATTGCGGTGAAAGTTCCCGTATTCTCCTTTGAAAAACTCAACGACGTCAACTCTCAGCTCGGACCCGAGATGAAATCTACGGGCGAAGTGCTCGGTATCGGTAAAACCATCGAAGAGGCGCTGTATAAGGGGCTCGTCTCCGCAGGGTTCAAGATGGTGCATCCATCCAAACAAACGCGCGTCGGGGTTTACTTTACCGTCAACGATCAGGACAAGTTTGAAGTCGTCAGACTTGCAAAGAAGTTCTCGGATCTCGGATGCGTACTGTATGCGACGAAGGGAACGGCAAAGGTCATCTCAGAACTCGGTATTGACGTCGAAATCGTAGAGCGTATTTCCACCAACGATCAGATCTTCAAACTCATGGACGACGGACTTATCGATTACGTCGTCTATACGGGAAAGACGGACGTGGAATCCATCAGCAACTACATTTCTCTCCATCATCATGCCGTCCTTCTCGGCATCACCGTCCTCACCTCTCTCGATACGGCAAACGCGCTTGCGGACTGTATCGCAAGTAAGTTCTCCGAGAACAACACCGAACTCGTCGACATCAACCGTTTGAGAACGGAAAAGCTCTCCCTCGACTTTGTCAAGATGAACGCTTGCGGAAACGACTACATCTACTTTGACAACAGGGACGGCAAGATCACGTGCCCCGAATCCATTGCAATCAATTTCGTCGATCGCCATAACGGTATCGGCGGAGATGGAATCGTTCTCATCGAAAATTCCTCCGTTGCGGACGCAAAAATGCGTATCTTCAATAAAGACGGTACGGAGGGTAGAATGGCAGGTAACGCTATACGTTGCGTTGCAAAATATCTTGCGGACAGGGGTCTCGTCGAGGACGATATGATTCGCATCGAGACGATCAGCGGCGTGAAGGAACTCAAAACGTTCTCCTTCGGCGGAAGCGTGTCTTCCGTAACCGTCGGGCTCGGCAAAGCGGAAACGGACGGCAAGCTCATTCCGTCCACGCTGGAAGGAGAAGTCATTGATAAAGAGCTCGACTTCGGAGAATATCGGTTCAACGTTACCCTCGTCAACATCGGAAATCCTCACTGCGTCATTTTCTGCGATAAGGTTGACGCGATCGACCTTGAAACGGTCGGGCCGATGATCGAAACGAGCAAATATTTCCCCGAAAAGACGAACGTTGAGTTTGTTCGCGTGGTCAATAAAGCTACGCTCAAAATGAGAACGTGGGAACGCGGAAACGGCGAGACGCTCGCCTGCGGAACAGGTGCGGCGGCGGCGGTCGTTGCGGCGGTCAGAAGAGGATTCTGTTCCGTGGAAGAGGACGTTACGGTGAAACTTCCCGGCGGCGATCTGATCGTCAAATATTATGAAAACGGAACGGTTTCGCTCAGCGGCGCCGTCAAACAGGTTTTCGAAGGTAAGGTTGAATTTTAATGCGTGAAGAGTTATACGAAGAAAGTGCGGTCAACGCAAAAGCAAGCGGCAGAGAAAAACTTTGCTCTCTTCTGAACGTCATGTTCATCGTGTTCGGACTAATCGCTTTGATTGCGGCGATGATATTCGTCATTAATCTCGATTCCGTCACGGCGCAGGCGTTTGAAGAAAACACCCCCGAGGCAATAGAGGCGCTCAACAATTTCGTCTACTTCTTTGCGACCGTTATTCTATCCGCCGCGGTTTTGGCGACTGTGTTCTTTCTCTTCCGCAATCATCCCAATATCAGTTACGACTATTCTTTCGTGTCGGGAGAATTTCAGGCTTCGCGCGTCTATAATAACAAGCGCAGAAAATTTATCGTGTCATTTACGAACGATGAAATTCTCAAACTCGGTAAAGTCGGATCGGAAACGTACGAAAGATTGAAGGCTGACAGAAATAACCGTGAAGTCGTGCTTACACCCAATAAGAAACCGATGCAGGGCAAAGAGCAATATTATCTCTATCTTTCCACAACGTACGGAAAGAAAATTTATGTGCTCGAATGCAGAGAAAAAATGATGGTTCTTCTTTTGCAAGGCGCAAAGAGGGGAATCGTCGAGGAAGATTTTCAACAGTGATTTATTTTGATAATGCGGCTACGACAAAGCCGAGCGCAAACGCTCTTTCCAAAGCCGCGGTTTATTTGACAGAACAATATTTCAATCCCTCCGCTATGTATCGGGAGGGATTTGAACTGCATAAGAAACTCAAAGAGACGAGGGAAAAACTCCTTTCTTTCGTGGCGGATCCTTCCTTGTTTGAGCTTATTTTTACTTCCTGCGGAACGGAATCCGATAATACCGCCATCTTTTCGTCTGCAAGGCGTGGAAATGCGGTGACGACGCAGGGAGAACACGCCGCGGTGCAAAATTCCTTTTCCGAGCTCAAAATGCGCGGAATCGAGACGAGATTTGCTTCTCTCAAACGGGACGGCTCCGTCGATGAGGAACACCTTCTTTCCCTTGTAGATGAAAAAACATCTCTCGTTTCTATCATTCACGTCAATAACGAGACGGGGGCGATCAATGACGTCAATGCAATCGCAAAGAAAGTGAAGGTGAAGAATCCGCGTGCGATCGTTCACGTTGACGGCGTACAGGCGTTTGGAAAACTCCCGTATCGTCTGAGCAAAGACGTCGATTTCTATGCGCTTTCCGCACATAAGATCGGCGGCGTCAAGGGGACGGGTGCGCTGATTAAAAAGAAGTCTCTTCATCTCAATCCCTACCTGATCGGCGGAGGACAGGAAAACGGTCTGCGTTCGGGCACAGAAAATCTGTTCGGAATACAAACGCTCTTTTTTGCCGCCGAGGAAAAATATCAGGACAGGGAAAGAAAATATAGGGAAATGACTGAGAAAAAAGCAATCTTGCTTTCCCGACTTTCCGATCAATTCGTACCGATTGCAAACGGCTCGCCGTATATCGCGTCGTTTGCCGTAAAGGGCGTGCGCGGTGAGATATTGTTGCATAAGGTCAACGATCTCGGTCTTATCATCGGAACCGGATCTGCATGTTCGTCCAACGCCAAAAAGAGGTATTCGCGCGTGATCCTTTCGTGCGGCTATGATGAAAAGGCGGCGGACGGCGTCATCCGTCTGAGCTTTACGGACGATACGACCGCAGAAGAGATGGAACAGGCGGCGGATATTTTGAGGGAACAAGCTGAAATTTTGAAGGAGGAGCTCAAATGAAAAAAGTAATCATCGTTCGTTATGCGGAACTCTTCTTGAAGGGGAAGAATAAGGGCTACTTCGAGAGAATGTTTGTGATGAATATGGAAAAATCCCTGAAAGGCGTCAAACATGAAATCAGACGCGTTTCGGGGAGGTATCTCGTAGAGGGATTCGAGGAAGATCAAGCGGAAGAAGTGCTCTCTCGGCTTCAAAAGGTTTTCGGAACGCATACGCTTTCCGTTGCGCTGGTCGTTCCGACCAACGCGGAAAACATTTTCGAGGCTGCCAAAGAGCTCTGCAAAGAAAACGGAACCTTTAAGGTTGATACGCATAGAGTGGATAAGTCGTTCCCACAATCTTCGATGGAATTCTCTGCATGGCTCGGAGGGCAACTCCTTGCGCTTCATCCGAATCTTCGCGTTGACGTGCATAAACCCGATTTTATCATCAACGTCGATATTCGTGAAAACGGCGTTACGATGGTATTTTCCGACTTTATTCAGGGAGCAGGCGGTATGCCTGTCGGAACTGCGGGGAAAGGACTTCTGTTAATTTCCGGGGGCATCGACAGCCCCGTTGCAGGTCATATGATTGCAAAACGCGGAATGAAAATCGAGTGTCTGCATTTCCATAGTTATCCGTATACCAATTTACAGGCAAAGGAGAAAGTGGAAGACCTCGCAAAAATCATCGCTTCCTATAACGGGGGAGACATCGTTATGCATTGCGTCTCGGTCACGCATATTCAGGAAACGATTCATAAGAATTGTACGGAAGACTATATGATTACGCTCCTTCGCCGTTTTATGATGAGGATCGCCGAACGTGTCGCAAAAGAGGTCGGGGCACAATGTCTGATTACGGGAGAAAGTCTCGGTCAGGTCGCGTCCCAGACGGTCGAGGGAATGACTTCCTCGAACGCAGTCATTGAAGATTTACCCGTTTTGAGACCGCTTTGCGGATTCGATAAAAACGAGATTATCGAGCGGTCGCGCGCAATCGGAACGTACGAAACTTCGATACTTCCGTATGAAGATTGTTGTACGGTTTTCCTTCCGAAATTTCCCGTGACAAAACCGAAGATGAAGGACGTATTGGCCGAGGAGGCAAAGCTCGACGTCGACGCTTTGATTGAAGAAGCAATGTTAACATATGAAACAATTGAGCTGTGAGACAGAATAAAAATAAAATGGTGGGACTATTCGTTCCACCATTCTTTATCAACGATAGGGGGATTCGTAGGAATCTCTTTTTTTTCCGCGTCGGTATGAATCATCGAAAGCAGTATCGGCGTACCTTGCCGTCCAAAACACAGTGGGGTGACCGTGTAAAGGTAAGTTGTGTCAGGTATAATATCCAAATCAATCACTTTTGTTGATTGTATATTATTGTATAATATTGTATATTCGTGTATGGATGCGCGTTCGATGCGATACGAATAATATTTCATATCCGGCAAATCTATCTCGATTTTTCCGTCGCAGTAGGTGATACTTGGGGGAGAGATCGTCGGATTCGAAAAGTATTGCGATATGATTTTTGGTTCTTTTCCCATCTTAAATCTCGCTTTGATCCGTTCGTTTTTGGGAGAATTTGCGTCCGCAATCTCCATTTTTTGCTTTTCGTATGCCATCTTGTCCAGTTCTACCGTCTTTATTTTTCCGCTTTCCGAAATGCTCGAAGGGTATTTTTCCCTGTAAATGCCCTCTAAAATCTTTTTTGTTTCTTCTATCGGCACAGATCCACCCGTTTCTTTAATAGGGCTGTAATCGGCGTTTCCGAGCCATATTCCGATCGTGTGTTTTTCCGTAAGCGTAACTGCGTACGCGTCCGTGTTGCCGTTCTTTCCGCCTACCGTTCCCGTTTTTGCGTACGTCTCGAACGGTAGCGAGGATAATTTCTTCGCCGTTCCTTCTTTTGTTGTGTAATTTAACATTTCATTTGTCAAATCAATCGTCTCTTCTGAAAAAATTCTGTTTCCCGACCTCTTTTTTTCGTAGATTTGTTTGCCGTCCCGTTCTATTTTTCCGATGGTTGTGAAGGGAATGAACATGCCGTGGCGTGAAAAAACGGAGTATGCGCTCACGATGTCGTGAAGCGTGAATCCCTCTTTCATTGCGCCGAGCGCAAGCGCGAGACTGTTCTCCTCGGTCTGTAAATTCATTTTATCGAGAAAGCTCTTTCCCGTTTCCACGCCGATTTCGTTGAGGAGTTTTACGGCGACTACGTTGGAACTCACCGCAAACGCCTCTTTTGCACTGATATATCCTCTGTAAACGTCGCCGTAATTAGAGGGGGAGTAATCGGAAAAATCGGTCTTTTCATCGAGAACGGGCGTCATCGGAACGACGTGATCTTGTTCGATCGCAGGTGCGTATACGAGGAGAGGCTTAATCACCGACCCGGGTAATCGTTTGATTTTTCCGACGGTAGAATGGTATCCTGCAAGCAGTCCCGTATCGTTCTCTGCCACGCATAGTATTGCGTCTGAATCTGCGTCATAACCGAGTAAACCCTGAATATTCGGATCGTAGCCCGTCGTTACGACGAGCTTTTCCGCTTGAATCGAATTTGATTCGATGAGCTCGTCCAACTCCTCAAAGACGAGTTCGAGGTAAGCGTTTTCTTCGCAAATCGTCGGTTTTTCGGGCAGAGGTTCTCCCTTTGCCGTTGTTATTATGTCTGACATAACTTCGTCTTTTTCCATTTCAGACAGGACGAGATTTCTTCTCGCAAGGCATTTTTCGGGGTATTTGAACGGGGAATATCGGTTGGGAGACTGCAATAATCCTGCAAGCATTGCGCTCTCCGCAATCGTCAGCCGGTCGGGCGTTTTGTCAAAATAATATTTGCTTGCGTTTCCGATTCCGTAAATGCTGTGCCCGAAATACACGGTATTGAGATAAAGTTCCAAAATCTCGTCTTTCGAATACGTCCGTTCAAGCATGAAGGTAAGGCGTATTTCTTTGAGTTTTCGCTTGATGGTCTTTTCTCCCGTAAGGTGCGTATTTTTGATGAGCTGTTGAGATATGGTCGACGCGCCCTGCCGAAAACTTCCGCTTTTCACATTTTCCATCGCCGCCTTCGCCATTCTTTTTAAGTTGATTCCACCGTGCTCGTAAAAGCGTTTGTCCTCGATAGACAAAAAAGCCTGCTTCGTCTCTTCTTTGAGCAGGGACAGAGGCGTATGAATTTTGTGTTCCGAGAGGGAAAGCGTTTCCATCTTTTCCCCGTTTTTGTCTAAGAACAGTACGTTTTGTTCGTTTCCGATGAGTTTGCTTTCGTCCAAGACGCAATCTCTCGTAATGAAAAGAAAGGTTGCAATCGGCGTTATCAATAAGACGGTCAGGGAAAGTAACAGGATGAGAGAGATTTTGGTCGCTTTATTCATAAAAATAGTATGGAAAATAACGCAAATCTTATCAAAACATTTGAATTATTTCGTAAAAAAAGGTATAATGTCCATATCAATATTTGGGGTAATCTATGGAAAAGAGATATACGGTCATAACGTACGGTTGTCAGATGAACGTTCACGAATCCGAAAAAATCGCGGGGATTCTCGAAGAGATGGGCTATGTTCGCGGCGGCGAAGAGGACGCGCAGATCATCGTATTTAATACCTGTTGTATTCGTGAAAATGCGGAAAATCATGCATTCGGCAACATCGGCGCGCTCAAAAAGAGAAAAAAAGAGGATCCCGATCTTCTCATCTGCGTCGGCGGATGTATGATGCAGGAAAAAGGTATGCCCGAAGAAATCAAGCGAAAATTTCCCTTCGTGGACGTCGTGTTCGGCACGCATAATCTGTACGAACTTCGCCATTTGATTGAAATGAAACAGGCGGGCAGAAAAAAAATCCTCATTGATATTCACGACAAAGAGGGGGAAATCATCGAGGGAGAAAATCCCTCCCGAACGAGCTATCCCAACGCGTGGGTCAATATCAATTACGGGTGCAACAATTTCTGCACTTATTGCATTGTGCCGTACGTGCGCGGAAGAGAGCGTTCGAGAAAACCCGAACACATTCTTTCGGAAGTCGAAAAGCTCGTAAAAGAGGGGTATAAGGAAATTACACTGCTTGGTCAGAACGTCAATTCTTACGGCAAGGATCTCGAATGCTCTATGACGTTCCCCGAATTACTGGACAAAGTCGCGTCTATCGAAGGGGAGTTCAGGCTTCGTTTCATGACGAGCCATCCCAAGGATTTCAACGAGGAGCTCGTGAAGGTGATTGCAAAACACGATAAAATTCCCAACCTGATCCACCTTCCCGTGCAGAGCGGTTCGGATCGCATTCTCAGTGCAATGAACCGTCGTTACACTTCGGGAGAATACCTCGCAAAAGTAAAAATGCTCCGTTTCTATCTTCCCGACGCGGAACTTACGTCAGACATAATCGTCGGGTTTCCGGGTGAAACGGACGAGGATTTCGAGGCGACGATGCGCCTTGTGAAAGAGGTTGATTTTGCTTCCGCGTTCACGTTCGTGTATTCGAAGAGAAAAGGTACGAAAGCCGCTGAAATGGAAAATCAAGTTCCCGAGGAGATTCAGAAAAAACGTATTATGTCTCTCATAGAACTTGTCAATGCGCAGACGAGAGCGAAGAGCGAGAAGTATCTCGGAAAGGAAGTAACCATTCTTTGCGAAGATTACGATACCAAAAAGGGAATGTATCTCGGAAGGGACGAATACGGCAGAATGGGATACTTTAAGAGCGACAGAAACAGAATCGGAGATTGGATTCGCCTGAAAATTACGGATTGTTCGGGCATTTCCCTGTACGGAGAAGAGGTTTAAGATGGCGCTTTCGCAAATGATGCAGCACTATGTGCAGACCAAAGAAAAATATAAAGATTGCGTCCTTTTTTATCGTCTCGGCGATTTCTACGAGATGTTTTTCGAGGACGCCGTCGAAGTGTCCGAGCTTTTGGGGCTTACCTTGACGGGCAAGGATTGCGGACTTGAAGAGAGAGCTCCTATGTGTGGCATACCTTATCATGCCGCGGAGGGGTACATTACAAAACTCGTCTCTTTGGGCAAAAAGGTCGCAATCTGCGAGCAGCTGACCGATCCATCCGCATCGAAAGGGCTTGTGGAACGCGACGTCATTCGAATTGTTTCCGCAGGTACGCTCATCGAAGAAGATCAACTCGACGAGAAAACAAACAACTATATCGCGTCCGTTTTGAAGGGAGAAGATTCCTGTGCGCTCGCATGGGCTGACATCACGACGGGAGAATTCTGCGTGACAGAGTATTTCGGGGAAAAGATGCTCGACGATTGTTTCGGCGAACTTTTGAAACTCTCCGTGGCAGAGATCATCGCAAACGAAGAGATGGCAAAGATCGCTTGCGATCGAAAGGAAATTCAGAAGAAAGCGTTGCCTCCCTTTTCCATGTACGTTCCCTGGGCGTTTAACGTCGGCGCTGCGGAGAAAAGCCTTTTAGAGCAATTTTCTGCGACTTCTTTGGCGTCCTACGGAATTGCGGGGAAATCGCTCTGTATCGGCGCGGCAGGCGCTCTGGTCGAATACCTCAAAGAGACGCAAAAGCACGCGCTTAAAAACCTGACGTCCGTTACTTACCGTTCCACGGAACAGTACATGGTTCTCGATACGATTGCCGTGCGCAATCTCGAACTTACGAGAACCTTGGGAGAGAACAAGCGTTACGGCTCCCTTTTATGGCTCCTCGATAAGACAAAGACGGGCATGGGCGCGAGGCTTCTTTCGTCGATGATTCTTTCTCCCTTGCAAAAGATCGATGAGATCGTTTATCGTCAGGAGGGCGTTTCGGAACTGTTCGATGCGTCGGTGATCCGTATGGGGATTTCCGATCAACTCAAAGGCGTCAAGGACGTCGCAAGACTTTCGGGCAAAATTTCCAACGGCAATCTTACGCCGAGGGATTGCATCGCGCTTGCAGCTTCCTTGGATTGTTTGCCTTCTTTGAGGTTTCAGCTCACAGGTTTTACCTCGCGTATTCTGTCTGACGTAAGTGCAAAACTTTTGGATATGTCAGACGTTGTATCGACGCTTACGAGCGCAATCGATCCTGACGCTCCCGCGGTTTTGAAAGACGGCGGTTATATCAGAAGGGGGTATAACAGCGAGCTCGATTCTCTCCGCGATTTGCGTGCAGGCGGTAAATCCGTCATTGCCGAAATCGAGGCGAGAGAGCGTGAACGGACGGGAATCAAACCTCTCAAAATCGGATTCAACAGGGTGTTCGGTTATTACATCGAAGTTTCGAAAACATTCAGAGATAAGGTTCCCTACGACTATCAGAGAAAACAAACGCTCACGACGGGGGAACGCTATATCACCGAGGAACTCAAAGAAATCGAGACGAAGATTTTAACGAGCGAAGAGAGGGCTCTCAAAATCGAAGAGGAACTCTATTCTCGCATCAGGAGCTATCTTCTCGAAAATTTGGAACGGTTCAAGACGGTTGCAGACGGCATTGCGCTTTTAGACGTTCTCGTTTCCCTTGCAACAGTGGCGAAGGAAAACAAATACGTCAAACCTACCATGGTCGAAAGCGGAGAACCTCTCGTCATATCCGAAGGGAGACACCCCGTCGTGGAGCGCATTTCCAAAGAACGCTTTGTTCCCAACGATACGCTTCTCGATTCCGATGAAAACAGAACGATGATTCTCACGGGACCGAACATGGCAGGTAAGAGTACCTATATGAGGCAGAACGCGCTCATCGTACTTATGTCACACATAGGTTCGTTCGTACCGGCGAGATCGGCGAAAATTCCCGTGGTCGACAGAATCTTTACGAGGGTCGGCGCGAGCGACAATCTCATCTACGATCAAAGTACGTTCATGGTCGAAATGACGGAGGTTGCATCCATTCTTTTGAATGCGACGAATCGAAGTCTTTTGATCTTAGACGAGGTCGGTCGCGGTACCAGTACCTACGACGGACTTTCCATCGCATGGGCGGTGATAGAATACCTCAATAACGTAATCGGAGCAAAAACGCTCTTTGCGACGCATTATCACGAGCTAACCGAGCTCGAAGGAAACATGCAGGGCGTCAAAAATTATAAGGTCACGGTGAAGGAAGTGAACGGAGCGGTTCTCTTCCTCAGAAAAATCATGCGCGGCGGAGCAAACAAGAGTTTCGGCGTCGAAGTCGCATCGCTTGCAGGCGTACCGAGCCAAGTTACGGGACGCGCGAAACAAATTCTCAAAGAACTTGAAAAGAAAGATATTATGCGTGGCAAAGTCGTACAAAAGGAAACGGAAGAGCCCGTCGTGAGCGAGGTGGAACGTATTCTGTCTGACATAGACGTAAATACGTTGTCGCCCATGCAGGCGTTGATGCTCTTGTCCGACTTGAAGGAGAAGATCAATGGCAAAAATTAACATATTGCCTGCATCCGTCTATAATCGAATCGCCGCAGGGGAAGTGGTCGATCGTCCGTATTCGGTCGTCAAGGAACTCGTAGAAAATGCAATCGACGCAGGCGCAAAGAACATTGACGTTCTCATTGAACAGGGCGGTAAAAAACGCATTCAAGTGACCGATGACGGGCACGGCATCGAACGGGACGACCTCGTTTCCGCGTTTCTTCCGCATGCCACGAGCAAAATTGCCAAGGCGGAGGATCTCGACGCGATTTTGACGCTCGGATTTCGCGGTGAGGCGCTCGCGTCCATCTCGTCCGTCGCAAAGGTGACGATCGTATCCAAGACGGAAGAGGGAAACGCGAACCGTATCACGAACGAAGGCGGTGCGATCGGTGAAATCATGGAATGCGGAGGCGCAAAGGGCACGCAGATTACCGTGGACGAGCTCTTCTTCAATACCCCTGCAAGGCAGAAATTCTTGAAAGCGGATAAGTCCGAAGAATCCGACGTAACCAACCTGCTCGCCCGACTGATTCTCGGGCATCCCGATATTTCTTTTACCTATTATGCGGACGGAAGAAAGGTATGTCAGTCATTCGGAGGAGGGCTCGAAGAAGCTATGTCTGCCGTATACGATACGAAATGCCTGAAAGAATGCATTCGAATCGACGCGGAAAAACACGGTATTCGCATCAGCGGGTACATCGGCAATCAGAACTATTTCAAAGCGAACAGAACTTATCAGACGACGTTCGTCAACGGAAGGTACGTCACGAATAATACCATTCAGATGGCGATGCATAACGCTTACGGCTCGTATGCCATGAAACGTCAATATCCGTTTTATGTACTATTTATTACCGTACCGACGGAAATCGTCGACGTCAACGTGCATCCCAACAAAGCCGACGTCAGATTTGCAAATAATCAAATTATTTACGGTTGCCTCTATAACGTGGTGACTTCAATCCTCGACGGTACGGCGTCTGCGCTCGATTTTGTGGCAGATAAACCGAAAGAGACGGTAAAATCGACCTTTCCCGAAGCCGTCTCTGTTTCCGCGGTCAAAGAAGAAAAAACGGAGAGACAGTTTCCCTCCGTTACAAAATCAACCTACGGCGAGCCGGAACGTAAGCCGCGCTCTTCGCCAAGTCAAACGTCGGGAATTATTTCAGAGCCGAAAAGGGTGGAACCTGCCTACGTCTTTTCGTATGAAGAGGCAAAAAAGGAGCTTGAACTTGGAAAACCTATGACAGGCATGATGGCGTATCCTTTTGAAGAAGTGAGAACAACCGTGGAGGTGCATTCTCCTACGACAAACCGTGCGCCGAAGCAAGAGAAGGAAAAAATCGAAAAACAGATCAAAGAGGAAGAGGACGCATTCGAACAGAATAAGAAATTTCTTGCCGAGTTGGAAGAAAAGAAGGCGAAACAGGCAAAAGTTGAAATCGGTGAGTGTACCTATTGCGGCGCTTTGTTCCAAACGTATCTCATTTACGAAAGAGGGGACGATGCGTTTCTCATCGATCAGCACGCCGCGCACGAACGGTTGATATTCGACGCTTTGAAAGAAAAAACGGAGAACCGCTCTGTCATGGTTCAGCCGATGCTCATGCCGTACATTCTCAATACGAGCGTTTCCGAGAGTGATTTTTTGAACGCGCATCTCGAAGAGATTCGCGCTCTCGGGTTTGATATAGACGAGTTCGGAACAAATACGTTCAAGGTGTCGGGAGTGCCCCTCGACTTGCAGGACATCTCCCTCGATGCGTTCTTCGGGGATATTCTGTCTGACATAACAGGGCTTAGAGGAATCAAACTCACCGAGCTTTTGAAAGATAAATTGGCTATGGCGGCTTGTAAAGCCGCGGTCAAAGGAGGAATGCGTCTTTCCGACGAACAGGTGAAAAAACTGTTTGAAATGATGGACGGGAACATGGGACTCAAATGTCCTCACGGCAGACCCGTCGTCGTTCGACTGACCAAAACGGAAATCGAAAAGATGTTCAAACGGATCGTCTGATGCCGAAACTTATTGTCATCGGGGGGCCGACCGCGTCGGGTAAAACGGCGCTTGCGGTCGAGATCGCCAAAAAACTGAATTCGGAAGTTATCTCTGCGGACTCTCTCCTCGTTTACCGTGATCTCAATATCGGCACGGCAAAACCGTCCGAAGAGGAAATGCAGGGGGTAACGCATCGCATGATCGACGTGGTTTCACCCACGGAGGAGTTTTCCGTCAGCGACTACGAAAGGGGTGCTATGCCACACATAGAACGCCTCTTGTCGGAGGGAAAGTCTCCCGTCATCTGCGGAGGCACGGGGTTCTATCTGAATGCCCTTTTATATAAGAGTGGATTCGGCGGAGCTCCTGCAAACGAAGAGATTCGTCAAAAATATGAATTGTTTGCTGAGGAGCGCGGACTCGACGCACTCCATGAGAAGCTCCGTGAAATGGATCCCGAAAGCGCGTCGATTCTTCACCCGAAGGATAAGAAACGCGTCATTCGTGCCATAGAAATTTTTGAAACGACGGGCAAAAAAAAGTCCGATCAGAGGGACGAACGTATCGAGCGGTTTTCGTTCGAGGCTTTTACTGTGGATTATCCGAGAGAAGTTCTTTACGACAGGATCAATCGTCGGGTCGATCTGATGTTCGAGGCGGGTTTGGTTGAAGAAGTGCAATCTCTCCTTGCAAACGGCGTAAGCGAATCGTCGCAGTGCATGCAAGGAATCGGCTATAAAGAGGTCGTCGAAGGATTAAAGACAGAGTGCGACATGAATACTGTGTCTGACGTAATTAAGCAAAGGACGAGAAACTACGCAAAGCGTCAGATTACCTTCTTCAAGCGAATGGATCATTATCATTATCTTTCTCCCGATTCCGATCAGATCGGGGAAATCATGAGGTTATTATGACAGACATAATTAAGAGGAGTGAAGAGGAGCTTGCGCCTCTCTTTGCAAAAGTAGAAGAAATTTCCGAGTACAATCAGGAAAAAGTTCTCTCCGCGTTCAGAAAAAATTCCATTGCGGCAAGGCATTTCTATCCTTCTACGGGATACGGTTACGGCGACGACGCGCGCGATGCGCTCGGTCAGGTGTTTGCCGACGCATTCGGCGCCGAGGCAGGCATCGTGTCGCCCAACCTTCTTTCGGGAACGCATACGCTCACGGTAGGACTTTTCGGTCTCCTTCGTCCAAGCGATACCATGCTCTGCGTGACGGGTATGCCGTATGATACCATACGCGGCGTTATCTTCGGGGAAGGGAACGGCTCGCTGAAAGATTTCGGCGTGAAGTTCGATTGCGTCGAACTCAAAGACGGTAAAATGGATTATGACGGAATCAAAGAAAAGTTGAACGATTCCGTAAAGATGGTCTACATTCAGCGTTCTCGCGGATACGAACTTCGCGACGCGTTTTCCGTCAGTGAAATCGGAGCCGTCTGCGCATACGTCCGTTCTTTGGGATTCAAAGGCGCAATCTTCGTGGACAACTGCTACGGTGAATTTACAGAAAAAAAAGAGCCCACGGAAGTCGGCTCCGACGTCATTGCAGGCTCGCTTATCAAAAATCCGGGCGGAGGTCTCGCCGTGACGGGCGGATATATTTGCGGCAAGAAAGATTATATCGACCTCATAGCGAGAAGACTTACGGCTCCGTCCATCGGTGCGGAAGTCGGCTCTTACGCATACGGTTATCAATATTTCTACGAGGGATTTTTTCTCGCGCCTCACGTCGTGGGGCAGGCGATGAAGGGAAGTCTCCTCATCGGAAAGAGCATGGAACTTTTGGGATATGAAAATTTCCCCAAAATTACCGAGACGCTTCCTTCCGATATTACGCGCGCCATTCGGTTCCATACTGCGAAAGAGCTCTGCGACTTCATTCAGTCCGTGCAGGATATGTCGCCCGTCGATTCCTTCGTTACGCTCGAACCGTGGGATATGCCGGGGTATGACAGTAAGGTTATCATGGCGGCAGGATGTTTTGTCGGAGGCGCGTCCATCGAGCTTTCCGCCGACGCTCCCGTGAAAGAACCGTACACGGCTTATTTTCAGGGCGGTCTCACCTACGAGCATTGTAAATGTGCGCTCAAACAGATTCTTTCAAAATTGATTTAAGTAAATATCTCCGCGAATAATATGAGACTCTTAAAGTTATTCTGACTTTTTGGGGTGCGTATCAACGTTTGGTTTTTTTGAAAGAAGGTTGCGCTTAACGCAACCTTCTTTCTTTGAGAAAAAGACAGACGCAAATGTCATAACGATAGGAAATTTAATAGCAATATAAAAATCCGCTAATGTTTAGCGGATTTTTATATATGTTCATCAATGTCAAAAAGTTCGTTCGGTGTTATGTCAAACCTTTTGCATAAATAAACAATTTTCTCATAGTCAAGTTGAATTTTCCCTGTTTCATATTCGCTATAATCGGCTTGATGTTTATTTAATTCTTTTGCAATTTCTTTTTGAGTGATGCCTTTTAGTTTTCTCGCTGTTTTAAGATTATGTCCCACAATTTTTGCAATATCCATGTCAATTTTCCTTATAAAAATATTATAGGAAAATTTACTATAAAATAATTGACATATAGGAATTTTTCCTATATAATAAACACATATAAGGGCTCATATATAGTAAAATTATTAAGGAGAAAAGAAAATGGAGAATTTAGATCCGGTACCTCAAAACGAAAAAGAAGAAAAAGAATCAACTTCCAAACAGCGAGAAAAAAAGAACAAGACAACGGATGAACTGATTGCTGAAAATAGTAAATATTTTAGTTTTTATGAAAAAGCGCCAAAAATATTTACGATCATATTGGGAATAGTATTTTTCATTTGTTCAATAGTATTCTCATATGTTGCTGAAGCTGAGTCGGAGAATGCCGGGCTTGTTTGGATTCTTTCGATTTTAATAGGCTCTGTTATTTGTGTTGCAACATATTATTTGTTAAAATTGACATTTTCGTACATAATTTTACATATTTGTTATTTGAAAAAAATAGAAGAAAATACGAAAAAAGAACAATAATTATGAAAGTATAGTATACCTTACTTTTTGAGCAAAGATATTTATAAAGCAATACAAAAGGATAACGAAATTTTTCGTTATCCTTTTAGTTATTTATTGAAAATTCCTATGGAAACTACGCTTTCGCGTCTGCCTTAGTTTATTTTACGAGGAGGCTCTTACCCGTCATTTCTGCGGGAATCTCGATTTCCATCATGTCGAGGAGGGTAGGTGCAAGGTCTGCAAGCACGCCGCCTTCGCGGAGAGAGCAGTTCTTGTATTTTTCGGAGATGAGGCAGAGGGGAACGGGATTCGTCGTGTGCGCGGTGAAGGGGGAACCGTCGGAATCGATGAGCTTGTCCGCGTTTCCGTGGTCTGCGGTGAGCAGTGCGCTTCCGCCCATGGAGAGGATTTTGTCCATGATTTTCTTGACGCATTCGTCGACCGTATGAACGGCTTTTACGGTTGCGTCGATTACGCCCGTATGTCCTACCATATCGCAGTTTGCAAAGTTGAGGATCATGACGTCGTATTCACCCTTGTCGAGTTCTGCGATTGCCTTTTCGGTTACTTCCGGAGCGCTCATTTCAGGTTGCAGATCATAGGTTGCGACCTTAGGGGAGTTGATGAGTACTCTCGTCTCTCCCTCGTTGGGAGCTTCCACGCCTCCGTTGAAGAAGAACGTAACGTGAGCGTATTTTTCGGTCTCTGCGATACGGAGCTGTTTTTTGCCGAGGGAAGCAAGGTATTCTCCGAGCGTATTTTTCATACTCTGCTTGGGGAATGCAATCTGTACGCCCGTAAATGCCGCGTCATAGACGGTAAAACATACGAATACGGGGTGCAAAAAGCCCGTTTTTCTCTCAAATGCGGTTCCCTTGGGAACGACGAAAGGATCCTGCGAGAACGCTCTTGTAATCTGTCTCGCTCTGTCGGGGCGGAAGTTGAAGAAGATAACGGAATCGCCCTCTTCTACGAGCGCAACGGGTTTGCCGTTCTCTACGATATTGGTGGGAAGAACAAACTCGTCGGTAACGCCTTCGGCATAGCTCTCTTCGAGCGCTCTCTGCGCATTGTCGGCTTTCACGCCCGTGCCTATGGTAAGCATATCGTACGCTTTTTCAAGTCTGTCCCAGTTGTTGTCGCGGTCCATTGCGTAATATCTTCCGCTCAAAGAGGCAATTTTGCCGTAACCGATTTCGTCCATCTTGGATTGAAGAGCGTTGACAAAGGAAAGTCCCGAAGTGGGAGCCGTGTCGCGTCCGTCAAGGAAACAGTGAACGTAGGTCTCGGGAACGCCCATCTTTTTTGCCATATCGAGGAGTGCAAAGAGGTGGGTGATGTGGCTGTGAACGCCGCCGTCGGAGAGAAGTCCCCAAAGGTGAAGTTTTTTATCGTTGTCTATTGCGCTCTGCATGGCGGAAACGAGGGCGGGATTGGAGAAGAAATCCCCATCGTCAATGGATTTCGTAATTTTCGTGAGATCCTGATACACGATTCTTCCTGCGCCCATGTTGAGATGTCCGACTTCGGAGTTACCCATCTGACCGTCGGGAAGTCCTACGCTGAGTCCGCTCGCTCCGATTTGTACGGAGGGATACGTTTTCATAAGCTCGTTCACGTTTTTGCTGCCGTCCATGGCAATCGCGTTGCCGTTCGTATCGGGATTGATGCCGTAACCGTCCATGATGACGATGGCGTAAGGTGTCTTTTTCATCGTAAAAGTCTCCTTTTTCGGGATTTAACCCTTTTTGTTCCATATAATCATACTAAAAAAACACGGAAATGTCAAGGGTTACAAACAGATAAGAAAAATTTTGTCTCCTCGTTGACAGGCAATGCGGTTTGTGCTAAAATACCCGTATTCAAAAGGAGCAACAATGGGATATTTATATGAAACGCATTGTCATACGGCAAGAACGAGCGCTTGCAGCTTGCTTTCCCCCGAAGACATTGTCGAGTTATACGTCAAAAACGGCTATAAAGGGGTGTTTATCACCGATCATTTTCTCAACGGAAATACGACGGTGCATCGAGATCATCCTTCCGCGTCCTATCAAGAGCAAATCGAATATTTTTTTGAAGGCTTTGAGCAAGTGAAAAAAGCCGCAGGGGATAAACTCGACGTCTTTTTCGGATTCGAGGACTCCTACCTCGGCACGGATATTCTCGTTTACGGATGGAATAAGGAACAGTTGAAAACTATGTCAGACATAATGGATCTCTCTATGCGCGATTTTGCGAGATATTGTAAGGAGAACGGAGCGATTGCGGTTCAGGCGCATCCGTTTCGAGAGGACTTTTATATCGACCATATTCGCCTGTATCCCGATTGCGAGGGCGTCGAGGTCTATAATGCGGGGCGGAACGAGCTCTGTAACAGTCTCGGGAGATTCTATGCCGAGAGTTACGGAAAAATCATGACTTCCGGTTCCGATCTGCATAGGACGACGCAACCTATGCTCGGAGGAATGGAATTTGACGAGCCGATCGTTTCGGAAACGCACTTTGTGGAGTTGCTTCGCAGCGGAAAAGGCAAGCTCATACAAAAAAAGAACGCACTTATTTCTGAAAAATAAAACGAACGGCGAAAAACGCTTGCTTTTTTACGGAAAACAGGATATAATGTTTTCCGAGTTGCAGAGATGGCAGAGTGGTCGAATGCACACGATTCGAAATCGTGCAAGGCGTTAAAACCTTCGGGGGTTCAAATCCCTTTCTCTGCGCCAAAATGAATGCCGATCGGGATATGAATCCCGGTCGGCATTCATTTTGTTCTTTGCAGGACCTGCGATCGTGAGTGCGGACTCCAAAGATCGGAATTTACAGGAAAGCTTCAATTCACGTGGCGCATGAGGAAAAATTCTATCTATTCCGAACGAGCGGTGTTTGTTTGAGGTTTTCAAACAACAGAGTGGCGTAGAAATATTCGTTGACCTTTCATTGAGAACGTTCTGCCTTGCCGTTGTGTCTTGGCTTAAAAGGTTTCATAAGTTTGCGCTTAACTCCGAAACGATTCAACGTTCATTGAAAGGAATCGGTTTTGTCTTTTCAGAAGTGAATACATTCTCAAATGCGGGGGCGTTGCCTTTCGTCGATTGTATTTCTGTGTGGACGTAGGGTGCCGTTCGGCTTTTCTATTGACTTTTATAATCGATTATGCTATAATAATCAAAAGGAGATATCATGGACGGTCGTTTATCACAACTTCAAGCAAGTGCTTTTCATGATGAGGCGTTGAAAGAGCGTTTGCTCGAAAGCAGAAGAGAAAAAGATCCGATGGCGGCGTTTTGCGCTATTGCAGAGGAATACGGCATAAAAATAACACCTTTCGAACTTGCATCGTTGGGAGAAGAGAGCTGCGCCATGATGCTGAGAAGTCAAAACGGCGGAGGCGAGATCGAGCCGATGGGTTGGTCGGACGATTACGAGCTTTTTTTTCTTTCCTTGGGTGTGAAATGAATTATACGCTGATTACGGGAGCGACGGGCGGTCTCGGAAAAGCCTATGTGTTCGAGCTGGCAAAGAGAGGAGAGTCGCTTTTGCTCACGGGCAGGAGCGAGGAAAAACTCGCGGCTCTCAAAGAAGAAGTGTTGAACTTATATCCCGATTTATCCGTTCTGACTTATGCGTGCAGACTCGACAGGGAGAAAGAACGGGCAGATTTTTATGCGTTTTTCGACCGAATTTGCCTCTCTTGCGCAGTTTTGGTTGCAGGCGCGGATATTCAAAAACCGTTTCAGGATTATACCGAGGAGAAACTTCTGTTTCAACAGCGCGTCAATTTCGAGGCGAACGTATCGCTTGCAAAATTCTGCTTTGAACATAAAGCGGAGGGGTTTTCTCTGCTCGCCGTGAGTAGCGTTTCGGGACTCTATCCTATGCCGTATTTTGCACTGTACAGCGCCACAAAGGGCGCTTTGACGAGCTTTTTCAGTGCGATTCACTATGAATGGAGAGGGAAAGCGAAGGTTACGGTGGTTATTCCGGGTGCGATTCCGACCCGAGACGACGTGAAAGACAATATAAAAACGCAGGGAATTTGGGGCAAACTTGCCGTAAAAAGTCCTGAATTTGTGGCAAAAAATTCGCTGAAAGCGTTGAAAAAGAATAAAATGCAGTACGTTCCCGGCTTTTGGAACAACGTGATGCGCGTCGGAACGGCAATCATTCCCCTTACGTGGAAGATGCGCTTTATCGAACGGCGTTGGTCGAAGACGACGAAAGACGCGTTTCCGCTTTGAGAGCGAAAATCTGTTTTGCGCGAGGATAAAACGTATTACGGATTGTGCTTGAAATGTGAAAAACAAGTGTATATAAAATCACCTATCTATAAGGAGAAAAGCTAATATGATTATCGGTGTAATTTTAGGAATTCTATTTGCGGCAGGGTGTTTGGGATTTCTCGCGCTCGCGTGCAAAAGAACGGGCGTGAAAGTAAACGGCAAACGCAGTTTCGGCTCAGAAAAGGAGAAAAAGACTGCGACCGTCGCCGCTGTCGTTGCTGCTGTGTTCGGTCTGATGTTTATGACCATTCCCATGAGTTTTCACACCGTGGAAACGGGTGAGATTGCCGTCGTAAAACATCTCGGAAAAGCGAGAGACGTGCGTACCTCGGGTACATATTTCGATTTTTGGATGACGGAAAAGTACGCGTATTACGACGCAACTGTTCAGACGGTCAATATCAATACGGGCGCTTATTCGAAGGACGCGCAGTCAATGGATTTTGCCATGACCGTACAGTATCAGATCAATGCGGAACAAGGCATTGAAATTGCGGAAAAGTACGGCGCGCTCAATACGCTTGCAAACAGAATCGAGTCCGTATCCGTCGAGAGGGCGAAGTCTGTTCTTTCCTCCTATTCCGCGATGACGATCATCGAAACGCGCGCAGCTATCTCTCCCGAAGTGGAGCAGGTCATTCAGGAGACGATTTCCGACCATTACTACGTTACCATCGTAGCGGTCGTGCTTACAAACATCGACTTCTCCGACGAATTTGAACAGACGGTAGAGCAGAAGATGATTGCGGAACAGCAGGTCATTACGGCGGAGTACGAAAAGGAAAAGGCGATTGTTGCGGCACAGCAACAGCTTGAAGTTGCAAAGTTGGAAGCGCAGGCAGTCGTTGCGGCGGCAGAGGCTGACGCAGAGGCGGTCAAGCTTGTGGCAAACGCAGAGGCGCAGGCAATCGCGCTCAAATCCGTCGAGGTTGCGAGAATGCTCGGCTTTACGATCAACGAGAAAGAAGTGAACGATGAGATTGTCTATTCCATCGACTTTACGGGCCGTTCTTCGGAGGAAATCGAGCTTATCTCCGCGTACTTGAAATACACGGATTATCTCTCCAAATGGGACGGAACGCTTCCCACCACGCTCGTTACGTCGGACGGTAGCGGAGCGAGCATTATGGTTCCGGTAAAATAAAACGTATGCGTGACGTACTATTTTTTCTCAGTCGACTGTGGGGTGTAAAAAGAATTGAAACAATGCCGAACGGTTCCCGAAAAAGATAGTATGCGTGACGTACTATTCCATCAATCAGCGATAAACAATCAAAAAGCGGTGAATATTTCACCGCTTTTTTCATATCAGTCAAAAGGACAAAAATATTCCGCTCTGCGACGCAGAGCGGAATATTCTATATGAATAAAAGGAGGAATCGAATCAGGCATAGGGAATCATCATTCCGTCAGCGTTAAAGAGGAGCGTATCCGACTCTAATATTTCTTGTATGTTTTCAGAAAAATAAACGACGCAAGTACGCCAAAATTTCTGTTCTCCGTTTGTAGATTGTTCCACATAGAGAGAGTCGCCCATATTGAGATCGGCAATATATGCGGATTTTTCGAGCGTCATCTCCTGAATATCCGTGGTGTAGGTATAAGAGGAATAAAGGTAGAGATGAACAGGAACCGTGGAGGGAAAAAGCGTGAACTTATTCGTTACGGTTCTGCGAATGTTACCCTCTGTTACAGAATGAACTTGTACTTTCAAGGAAGTAAGAGCGTAATGTTCAGCAGGTGCATTTTGCGGTGAGACAGAAAGAGGGAGCTCGTTTCGCCTTGATGCTGAAACGGCATATGAGTTATAGAAATAGCCTATTCCCGAAAAAGATAGAAAAGCGGCAAGAGTGAAAGACAATAGGAATTTTATTTTCGTTTCCTTCTAATGAGATAATGTATTAGCATGGCTATACCGGTGGGAAGGGCAAGAAAGCAAAACAGAGCAATAAAAGATCCGGAGTATCAAAAAGTAAAGGGATAATCGAAGATTTTTTAAGTAAGCTCCGTTTATTTTCGACATGGTTTTGCTCCGTGATTTAATAAATTTATAAATATGATAGCACGTATTTATCAAAAATTCAAGCAGTTGTTGTTCCTTCTTTTGTCCACCTGAAAAATGGACAAGTGGACAAAATTTATGGACAAGTTAGCTATTGACAAATCAGGTGGGAGAGCGTATCATTGATAATGTAAAAACAAATAAGCAAAATTTCCCGTTCAATTTGCGAAGCCTACGGCGATCGCGTGATCGAGATCGCGGACGGGGAAGTCGTTGCGGATACGATTCTGAACGAAAGCCGTTCATGATTTTCCCGTTTTTGCGAAAGGTACTTGAATTTTTTTGTTTCTATGCTATAATATAAACGTAATAAATTAAAAACGATTTGAACCGATCGCACGGTTCAGATCGTAAAGGAGGAAGTTGTGAGGAAAAAATTTTTATGTATGTGTTTGTCGATTCCAATGATGGTGTCCGTATTATCGTGCGGTTTAACAGACACAAACTTTGTGTATGCTGACACGGAAGATGAAACGATTGACATGCCGATCGGAGAGTTCGATAATGAGGTTCTACCAATGGATGAGGAGCCGAAGATTAATGCTTATGTCTCCACACCTCGAAACAGCAGTGTTCTTGTTTGGACATATGTTGATCGGATGACAACAACGCAGATTTCTGCATACCATGATGAAGCCGCCAGGTTATATCCTAATGCAATACGACTTGCAAGCGCAACGAATTATTATAACTGCCATTCATACGCATGGTATTCGCAGAATGTAAACACAAATCAGTATTGGATGGAAGATCCTTCATTGTACATCACTGACGGAAGTTATTGCAGGGTTAGCGGAAATCCCCAAGCGGGAGATATTATTGTCTATTACGATGATTACGGAATAGGTCATTGGAATGAAAATGATGAGACGAGTGACGGATGGAACGACGACAGAATCATGCATTCGGGGATCGTCACTGCATTTAATAACGGAATTTCAAACGGTTTGTGTGGAAATTCCGATTTGGTGACGGTAACGTCAAAATGGGGAGCTGGGGGATTATATAGCCATAACGGTTACGAGTGCCCGTATACGGGGTATAAACCTCATAATGAAGAGGCGGATTATGTAAGATATTACAGACCGCATGCGTATTTTTATCAGGGAACGGGATTGCAAGATAGCCATAGAAAAGTATGCGGCGTATGCCATGATATTCTCGTTGAACCTCATATTTTTAATTCTTATACAAATAAAGGGTTGACGATAGGGCATGAGGGAACATGTGCCGGGTGTGGAGAGACTTACTTGTTAGCACATAATTGGACAACGTTTCCGTCCTATTATAAGTGCTCAGGTTGCGGATTGACGTCAGAGTATATTCCCGTAATTACGTCAAGTCTTCCTCCTGAAATACAAGCGCTTATTGCGAACAATGAGGGTAAAAGCGAATTTGCAATTCAAATTGATGAAAACACCGTTCTATGTTGTATTGATTCCCAATACTATTATGTAAAGGCGGAAACGAGTGAAACTGCAACATTAATGCTGAAGAACGCTGTTTATAGAGAGGAAGATAATTTGCGCTCATAAAGAATAGAAATTTAATATTTTATTAGGCTTTATCGCGTATTTGCGATGGATTCAATGATTTTGGAGGAAAGTATGAAAAAAATAAAACAGTTTTTTTGGGTTATCATGTGCGCGTTGCTCGCGGTCTGTTCCCTGTTCGGTTGTCAGTTGAATGAAAGGCAGGACAATCCGTATGAAAGACTGATCCGAAACGAGAACACGACGGTCGTTCTATATTATGGGAGTGTTATATACTCCTCAAACGCAACCAAGATGACGGAAAAAGAGTACGCTACGTACGAGAAAAAACTTCTCAGAATTCTCCGATCGAAGCACCTTACCTTTGAAGAGTCGGAACTGGATAGGCAGACTATTTTCAGTATGGCAGTCGATGAGGGATTTTTCCTCAGAGTATCCTGTGAAGGAATCAAAATGTCTTTTTACGTCCTTGCCGACGGTACGGTATATTATAGTTGCAGAAGAGGAGATTTTTATCCCGACGGAATGGAGTATCCTCCCGAAGAAATCGTCGTTTATCGATCGACAAAACAACTCAATTTCAAAAAGTTATCCGGATACGGGCTCCGTGATGGGATATGGGTTACAAACGACGTATAGAAACCGTCGTTTCTCAATCGACAAAACAACTTAATATCAAAAAGTTATCCGAATATGCGCTCCACGGTCCTTTGACTGTCATGTGGCGAAAGACGGATTTCGCGTGAACCAATCGCCTGCGGCATGCCGCAGGCGATCTTATCCGATCAAAGGATAGAAAAACGCCCTGCAAAAGCGTATGCTTTTGCAGGGCGTTATTACAGATTCGATTAAACGTTGAAACGGAAGAGAACGACGTCGCCGTCTTGCATGACGTATTCTTTGCCTTCCGAACGGACTTTTCCCTTTTCACGCGCTCCGACGTAACCGCCGCAGGAGAGGAGCGTTTCGTAGTCGACGACTTCGGCGCGAATGAAGCCCTTTTCAAAGTCGGTGTGAATTTTTCCTGCCGCCTGAGGCGCTTTCGTGCCTTTGACGATTGTCCACGCTCTCGTTTCCTTTTCGCCTGCCGTAAGGAAGGAGATGAGGCCGAGAAGGGCGTAGGACTTCTTGATAAGACGATTCAAGCCGCTTTCGGAAAGACCGAATTCTTCGAGGAACAGTTCCTGATCTTCGGGGGACATCATGGAAAGTTCCTCTTCCGTTCTGGCACAGATGACGAGTACGGACGAACCTTCTTTTTCCGCGTATTTTTTGACGTCTGCGACGAAATCGAGGGAATTTTCGTCCTTGCCCATATCGTCCTCGGCAATGTTTGCCGCATAGATGACGGGTTTGCTCGATAGAAGAAAGAGATTATCGAGGAGTGCTTTTTCTTCCTTGGTAACCTGCATATTTCTTGCGGGCTGTTCGCTTTCGAGGTGCGCGTAGAGCCGTTCGAGGAACGCGTATTCCGTCGCCGCCTCTTTGTTCGAGCCGCCTTTTGCTACGTTCTTGATTCTGTCCATGCGCTTTTGGACCGCGTCCATATCCGAGAGAATGAGTTCGAGGGAAATGGTCTCGATGTCGCCGACGGGATCGATCTTATTGTTGACGTGAATGATGTTGCCGTCTTCGAAACATCTGACGACGTGTACGATCGCGTCGCATTCGCGGATGTGGGAGAGGAATTTGTTGCCGAGACCTTCGCCGCGCGAAGCTCCTTTTACGAGCCCTGCAATATCGACGAATTCGACGACTGCGGGAACGACGCTTTTGCTGTGATAGAGAGTCGAGAGCTTGTCGAGCCTTTCGTCGGGTACTGCGACGACGCCGACGTTGGGTTCGATGGTGCAGAAGGGGTAGTTTGCCGCCTCTGCTCCTGCGTGCGTGATAGCATTGAACAGGGTGGACTTTCCGACGTTGGGAAGTCCTACGACGCCTAATTTCATGATAGATTCTTCCTTATTTTGTTATGTCGGGATTATTATAAAACATTTTCTCAAAACTTGCAAACTAAACTTGCCTATTTTCGAAAATTATGCTAGACTGTATGAAAGAAATTTTTTGATTGGTAAACTTATGGATTATAAAGCTTATATCGCAGAACATCTGAACGTAGAGGGACTCACGAAGGAAGAAGTCGCGGATATGATCGCGCTTCCTCCTAACACGGAAATGGGGGATTACGCGCTTCCCTGTTTTCGCCTTGCAAAGGTGATGAGAAAAGCGCCTCAGGCGATTGCGGAGGGACTCAAACATGCGTACCCCGTGGACGACGTGATCGGCGAGGTTTCCGCCGTCAACGGTTATCTCAACTTTAAGGTAAACAGACGGGGGCTTGCATCTCACGTTCTTTCCGAAATCGAAGCGCAGGGAGAGAAGTACGGCAGCAGCGATGAGGGAAAGGGGAAGACCGTCTGTATCGACTATTCTTCCGTCAACATCGCAAAGCCGTTCCACATCGGACACCTCTCTACCACCGTCATCGGAGGCGCACTCTACCGCGCCTATCGGTTCTTCGGATACAATGCGGTCGGAATCAATCATCTGGGCGATTACGGAACGCAATTCGGCAAGCTGATTTCCGCTTACCGTCATTGGGGAAATAAAGAGGAGATCGAGGCAGGCGGAATTCGTGCCATCAACGATCTCTACGTCCGTTTTCACAGAGAGGCAGAGCAAAATCCCGAACTCGAAGACGAGGCGAGGGGGTATTTCAAGCTCATCGAGAGCGGAGATAAGGAATGCAACGACCTTTTTAACTGGTTCAAAGACCTCACGATGAAATACGTCGAGGAAATCTATAAAAAGCTGGACATTCGCTTTGACAGTTATGCAGGCGAACGGTTCTATACGGATAAGATGGAACCCGTTATCGAGGAACTCAGAGAAAAGGGACTGTTGATTGAGAGCCAGGGCGCTCAGATCGTCGATCTCGAAGCGTATCATATGCCTCCCTGTATCATTCTCCGTTCGGACGGCGCGTCTTTGTATGCGACGCGCGATATGGCGGCGGCAATTTACAGAAAACAGACTTACGATTTTTATAAGTGTCTGTACGTGGTCGCTTATCAGCAAAATCTGCATTTCAAGCAGTTTTTCAAGGTCCTCGAACTCATGGGAAAGGAATGGGCGAAGGACCTCGTACACGTCGCTTACGGTATGGTCTCTTTGGAAGAAGGCGCGATGTCCACGAGAAAGGGCAACATGGTGTTCCTCGAAGACGTCATCAACCGTTGCGTGGAAAAGGCGTATGCGATCATCGAAGAGAAGAATGCGTCCCTCGAAAATAAGGAAGAAGTCGCAAATCTCGTCGGTACGGGCGCGGTGATTTTCAGCGCGCTATATAACAACAAGATCAAGGACATCGTGTTCTCCTACGACAAGGTGTTGAGCTTTGAGGGAGAGACGAGCGTCTACGTTCAATATACCTGCGCAAGGGCAAATTCCGTCTTGTTAAGGGCGGGAGAGATCGCTTCCTTTGAGGTTCCCGAACTGACGATGGAAGAGTTCGAACTCGTCAAGGCGCTTGCATCCTTTAAGAATGCGGTCGCCGACTGTCTCGACAAATACGAGCCTTGCTATATCGCGCGCTATGCGGTCGACGTGGCGCAAAAATTTAATAAATTCTATTTCGATTGCAAGATCTTAAACGAAACGGGCGACGTGAGAAATTTCCGTCTTGCCCTCACGAAGGCGACCTTGCAGGTACTTAAAAACGCCTTTGCGCTTCTTGGAATCGGAATTCCCGAGAGAATGTAATGAAACTCATATTATTTGATCTGGACGGAACGGTGCTTGACACCGTTCCCGACATTATGGCTTGTTGTAACGATACTTTGCATGCATTTTCTCTTCCGCCGATTACGGAAGAGGAGACGAAACGCTTCGTCGGAAACGGGGCGAAAAAACTCGTAGAGCGGTTTTTGAAAGGTCGGCTCGATCTTTTGGAAGAGGCGTATTCTCTGTATAAGGAAAAATTTCCCCTGTATGTGACGCGCACGAGATATTATCCGCAGGAAAGGGAAGTTTTGGAATCGTTGAAGCGGAAGAACAAACTCGCCATCGTTACGAACAAACCGCAAAGCGCTGCGGACGAAGTGGTAAAACGCTATCTTCCCGACGTGCCCGTGTTCGGACAACGAGACGGATTTGCGGTCAAACCCGATCCCGCATTGACGGAATTTGCCATTCGCTCGCTCGGATTCGAAACGAAAGATTGTATCTTCGTCGGAGACGGGGAAACGGATATCGAGGTTGCAAGGAACGTCGGGATTCCCTGTATCAGCGTGCTTTGGGGCAATCGGACGAGGGAAGAGCTCTTCCGTGCGGGAGGCACGATATTCGTCGAAAACTTTGAGGAGTTGGAAAGAGCCATCGCTCTGATGTGACGCATGCGCTTGAACGGAGAAAATAAGAAAAAAAGCATTGTCAAATACATTTTATTGGGAGGGGTACTGCTTGCCGTCGGTATCTTTTTCCTCGTTTCGACCTTAAAAGAGTACGATCTCAAAGAGGTCTTTCGGATTTTGGAGTCCGTCGAGTTTTTGCCCATGGCAATCGCCCTTCTGTTTGCGCTTTTTTCTTTGTCGGCAAGCGGAGGGTCTTTCTTCGTCGTATTAAATTCTCTCGGTGGAAACCTTTCCTATCCGCGTTGTTTTAAGTATGCCTGCGCGTTTCTGCTGTTCGGAAACGTCACGCCCGCGGCAATCGGTTCGCAACCGTTGACCGCCGTTCTCATCGCAAAAGATAAGGCGAAAGTTACGGAATCCGTCGTCGCCATGTTTTTACATATCCTCATTTTTAAGGCGTGGCTGATCGTGTTCGGAATCGCGGCGATGATGTTTGCTCCGCACGTCATATTTTCGAATCCCGTTCTTCTCATCATGTTCTCGTGGGGAATGATATTTAACCTGTTTTATATCGTCTTTTGCGCGATGGCGATCTGGGCGTATAAATTGCTCCGCGGAATCGGTTGCAAAATCATTGATTTCCTCTATAAAATAAAACTCATTCGTCAGAAAGAAAAATGGCTGTATCGATTCACGCATATGATGGAGCAATACCGTGAATCTGCGGTATACGTCAGAAAGCACCCGACGGTCACGCTCAAAATGGCGGGGTTTATCGGCTTGCAGAGGATTTTCGCATTCTCGATCGCTTATTTTTCGGCAAAGGCTTTGGGCGCAAACGTGGATTACGTCTCCCTGTTCATGACGCAGATCATTCTCACGCTCGCCGTGGAATCTCTGCCCTTCCCCGGCGGAATCGGCATTGCGGAGAGCGTATCCGTAGGACTATACGCCGCCGTATTTGCGGAGACGGCGCTCGTCGTTCCGACAATGGTATTGAATCGGGGAATCGGCTTTTACGGCATGACGCTCGTATGCGCGCTCGTCGTGCTGATCGGACAAGTTTTGTCTGTACTCAAACACAAAAGAACAAATCGGGACTGAGTTTCCCGATTTTTCATTTATTTGCGATTGACTATTTGCGCCGTTGGTGCTAAAATGATTGCCTATGAAAAAAATTCTACTCATTGCGACGGGCGGTACGATTGCATCCGTCAAGACGGAGACGGGGTTGACTCCCGAAATTACAAGCAAGGAACTGTTGAAGGATGTGCCCGAAATCGGTTCTATCTGCGAAGTGGATACCGTTCAGCTCTTTAATCTGGACAGCACGAATATGTGTTACAGGCATTGGCTTGCGCTCGTAAGGGAAATCAAGGAAAAGTACGATTTATACGACGGTTTCGTGATCACGCACGGTACGGATACCATGGCGTATGCCGTCGCGACCGTTTCTTATCTCATTCAGGGAAACGGAAAACCCATCGTTTTTACGGGTTCGCAGAAATCCATTGCCGACCGCGACAGCGACGCGAGAAACAATCTGAGGGACGCGTTTTTATATGCGGTAGACGATCGCGCCTGCGGCGTCAAGCTCGTGTTCGACGGGAAAGTCATTCTCGGAACGCGTGCGAGAAAGACGAGAACGAAGAGCTTTAACGCGTTTTCGAGCGTGGATTTCCCCGAAGCGGCTCGTTTTCTCCGTGAAAAACTCATCGTATATCTTCCCGAAGCGCGCGGAGAGGTCAAGTTTTACGATCGGCTCGACGCTTCCGTGTTCGTACTCCGTCTTATCCCCGGCATGGACGGATCTATCTTTCCCTATCTCGCAGAGCATTATCACGCCGTCGTCATCGAGAGTTTCGGCGTGGGAGGGATTCCGTTCTATGAAGACGCCGACTTTGCGGACGGCATAGAGAAACTCGTTCTTGCAGGCGTCAAGGTAATCGTAACGACGCAAGTTCCGCACGAGGGAAGCGATATGATGGTGTACCGCGTGGGGGCGAAGATCAAGCGTAAATACGAGCTCGTCGAGGCGTATGATATGACCATCGAGAGCGTTACGGCGAAGACCATGTGGGCGCTCTGTCAGCCCGGTTCGTTCCGTGAACATTTTTATAGACCCGTCGCAAAAGATATTTTTTAATCTATGAAGCAGAATAAAGCAAAAACCATGGATCTGACGAAAGGAGCGTGCCTTAGTCGTATTCTCCTTTTTTCTATCCCCATTTTAATCGGAAACGTATTTCAACAAATCTATAACCTCATCGATACTTCCCTTGCAGGGAAGTATTTGCACGAAAGCGGACTTGCCGCCATGGGGGCGACGAACAGCATCAACTCTCTCATCGTCGGGTTTGCGACGGGAATTTGCGCAGGGTTTGCGATTATGGTGTCGCGAAGCGTCGGCGCAGAGGATAAAGAGGGAGTGAAACGTGCGGTCTGCGTTATGACGGCGGAACTCACCGCGGTTGCGACTGTCTTTACCGTGGTGTCTCTCGTCTTTTTGAAACCGCTTCTCCGTGCGATGAATACGCCCGACACCATCTTCGACATGGCGTATACCTACATCGGGATCATTCTCGCGGGAATGCCCGTCACGCTCGCGTTTAATTACGGTTCCTGTATTCTTCGTTCTCTCGGAGACAGCAAGACGCCCTTATACTGTCTTATCGTCGGGTGCGTCGTAAACGTCGGGTTGGACGTTCTCTTTACGGGCGTTCTGCGTTGGGGCATCAAAGGCCTTGCTCTTGCAACCGTGTTGGCGCAGAGCGTTACTGCGCTCGGGAGCATCGTTACGCTGTTCGTCCGCTACCCCGAAGTCAGATTTTCTTTATCTCATGCTCGGGCAGGGGTAACGTATTATCGGGAGATGTTCGTCACGGGCTTTATGATGGGGGCGATGACCGTCATTTACGACGTCGGCTCGGTTCTGTTGCAGAGCGCCATCAACGGGCTCGGCGATACCGTGATTGCGGCGCACACGGCGGCGAGAAAGATTCTGATGATGCTCCTGCAACCGCTCGTCACGCTCGGCACAGCCTGCGCAACGTTTGCAGGACAAAATTACGGAGCAAAACAGTACGAGAGAATCAAAAAGGGACTTTTGCATACCTGCTATTTTTCTCTCGTGTGGTCTTCTTTGGTCGTTCTCTTTCTGTGGATCGCGTCCGAACCGACCGTTCGCCTCGTGTCGCAGTCCGAGGACGCGGAAGTCATCTCCCTCGCCGTCATGAACATGCATATCAATTCTTTCTTTTATCTTCCGTTGGGATTCATCTTTCCGCTCAGAATGGGGTTGCAGGGATTTAATCACAAGGTTATTCCCGTGCTGTCCGGTTCGATCGAAATGATCGTCAAAGTGATCGGAACGTACGTACTCGTTCCGAAGTATGCATACGTCGGAGCCAGTTTTTCCGAACCCGTCACATGGCTTTTATGCGGTGTGTTTTTGTTCGTCTGTTTCCTGTATGTGATCAGAACGGATTTGGATCCGAAAATTCGATTCGAACGATTAGAAAATAACGAGATTACGCAACCTGTATGATATGATACGGGTTGCTTTTTTTGACAGCAAGGATTACGACAGAAAAAATTTTCAATCGGATAAAATCGAGGCGGAGTTTTTCGAAACAAAACTCCGCAGACAGACGGCATATCTTGCGGAGGGATTTGACTGCGTTTGCGCGTTCGTCAACGATACGTTGGACGAGGAAACGTTTGCGTTGCTCTCTAAAAAGAAGGTAAAGCTCGTCGCGTTGCGTTGTTCGGGGTTCAATCAGGTAGATCTCGACGCGGCAGGGAAATACAAAATTTCCGTGGTGCGCGTGCCTGCGTATTCTCCCGAGGCGGTTGCGGAACACGCCATGGCAATGCTCTTAACGCTCGACAGAAAAATTCACCGCGCTTATATTCGTACAAGGGATTTCAATTTCTCGCTCAGCGGACTCGAAGGATTCGTCCTGCACGGAAAGACGGTCGGAATTATCGGTACGGGAAAAATCGGTCAGGCATTCCATCGCATCTGCGAGGGGTTCGGAATGCGAACGATTTGTTACGATCCTTATCCCGTGGGGGGATTCGATTACGTCGATTTGCCCACGCTCTTTGCGCAGTCGGACGTGATTTCCCTGCATTGTCCCTTGACGGATAAGACGAAGTACCTCATCAACGAAGGTACGATTCGGAAGATGAAAAGCGGCGTTTATATCGTCAATACGTCGAGGGGAGGGCTGATCGAGAGCGAATCCCTCTTGAACGGTCTGATCGAGGGAAAAATCGGAGGGGCTTGTCTGGACGTGTACGAAGAAGAGAGCGACGTCTTTTACGAGGACAATTCCGAGCAGGGCATGAACGACGACGTGCTCGCGCTTCTCCTTGCGCGTCCGAACGTGATCGTCACGTCGCATCAGGCTTATTTTACAAAGGAAGCGCTTGCGGAAATTTCAAGAATTACCCTCGAAAATATTCTATCGTTCTTTGAAAAGGGAAAACTTGTCAACGGGATTGGAACGGCGTGAAAGAAACCGTAAAAATGTATTTTCATTGATAAAAACAAAAAATGTATATTTTTTACGCATAAAAATTGTATCGTTTTAACAAAAAAAGAAGAAAAGGATATTTATTTTATGAAAAATATTGACAGAATTTTCATTATTTGATAAAATATAAACCATAAGCAGTATTTTTTGTTAAGGAGGGAAATACATGAAAAAGAAAAAAGGGAGATATGTCCTGCTTGCAGGCTGTTTGCTGACCTCGGCTTTTGCCGCAGGTGCAATGGTTGCCTGCAAAGAGCCGACGCCGAATCCCAACCCGAATCCGGATCCGATTGTTACGGAAAAGGACGTGACGATTACCATCAAGTACGTCTATGAAGATGGTTCTCAGGCGGCTGAATCCGTAACCAAGACGGTGAAGGAAGGTTCAAAGTTTGAGTTTGAATCTCCCAAAGTGGACGGATTCGTTGCGGACAAGGCTAAGGTTTCAGGCACGGCGTCTGAAAACGCGACGTTCGTCGTAACGTACACAAAACGGGAATCTTCGGACATCGAGGTGGAGGACGTCGTCGTCGAAGGGGATATTGCGGAGGCTTACAAAGTTCCTGCGCTTGCATACGCGCTTGAAAAGGGCGTTTCGTTCAGTTTCCTTGCAGGAGGAACGAATGCGGACGACAGCTGGGGTTCTCTCATCAATGCGGGCGGATACGTCCTCACTTACGGTAACCTCGATAGTTGGACGGTAGATCAACATAACTGCTATCCCGCTATTTCGAGTTTCGGCGGTGTGTGGGATATTCTTCTGTATGAAGGAGAGTCTTATATCACCGTTTCCGTAGATAAGACGGGTATCCGATTCTATAAGGATGGTGCGCTCGTGCTTGCGTATGCGCCTACCGACAGAATGAACGGTACGCCTTCCAAGACGGTCGCAGACTTCATTGACGAATTCCTCGGCGCAGTGCAGGAGAACGGCGCAACCGTCGGCGAAAAGCTCTATTCCATGAAAGACATTCGCGTAACGGCAAGCATGAACGACAGCGAGGCGCTTCTCTCTTATCTGGACTATATGGGCAAGACCTCTTATCTCGTCAACATCGTCCATGTGGACGCAGAGGGAAAGGAAGTCGCTCCCACGCAGCAGAAGATCTTTGAAATCGGCGCCGGAGAAGTGACGTTTGAGGCGTTGGACTTGCTCGGTTACCGTGCGCAGGCGGAAAAAATCGTTCAGACGATCGAAGGCAACTGCGAAATCAAGTTCGTATACGACAAGGTAAACGTATATAGCGTTTCGATCGACTACGTCTATGAGGACGGCAGCAAAGCGGCGGAGCCTTCCGTTTATTCCGTCAACGAGGGCGAACCCGTTGAATTCAATGCGCCCTGCATTTACGGCTATAAACCCGACGTTGAAGTTATTTCGAGCGAAAGCGTCAACGAGGATCTTGCGTACACGATTACCTATCGCGAGGACGAAACGCAGAGAGCAATCGACGCAATCTACGGCAGCGTTGCGAAAGGCACGCATATCGACGCGACGGAAGAGATTACGAAAGATACGGGATTGTTCGTTTCCTTTACGCTTGCAGGCGCACAGAAAGAAAACGGTTGGGGATCTCTCCTCAATGCAGGCGGATATAAGATTACCTACGGTAACCTCGACGCATGGCCTGAGAGACCGTTCAATCTTTATCCCGATGCGAGCAGATTCGGCGGAAACAATGCGACGCTGAAAAATAAGGAAGAGGCAAAATACCTCATCAACATTACCGAATCGGGTATCGTTATTTACAAGAACGGTACGATTGCGCTCAAATACGTTGCGAACGAACCGCTTCGTTCCTTCCCCGAATACGGCGGATACATGACGGTCGGTGAATTTATCGACGCGTTCCTGAGTGCGGTAGAGACGGACGGATTCACGTTTGCGGAAGTGGCTTACGAGATGTCCGATCTCAAATACGGTCCGGGACTGACCGAAGCGCAGTGCGTTCAGTTCGGTTCCGACGAAGCGGGCATCGAATCTTATCGACTTGTCATTCATTACGTTGACGGCGAGGGCAATCCCATCTACGCCGATTACGACAAACAGATCAAGAAAGGACATCAGATACATATCGTATATCCCGATTCCGAGGACAGCGGATATATTCCCCGTGAGATTTCCGGAGACTTTGAAATCACGCAGGATATCGAATATACCGTCGTCTATGATGCGGCTCCCGTTTATACCATCACCGTCAAGGAGTATCTCGGCGGAGAATTGATCGGAACCAAGACGAAACGCATCACGAAGGGCAGAACGTACGAATTCCCCGTAGACGTGAAGGTTGGATATACTGTAGATCGAGACACGATTTCCGGTACGGTAACGGGAGACGAAACGTTCGAAGTACATTATACGGAGGACAGATACCAGCTCGCTACGGAAATCATCGAGGGAGCGTTTACGACGAGAACCTTTGCCGCAAGCAACGAAATTACGGCAGAGACGGGTATGTCGATCAGTTTCTTCATGAACGACACGCTCGGCGTTCCCGACTGGTCGTCCCTCGTCGAGGCGGCGGGATTCAAGATCACGCTCGGAAATCTCGATCCGTTCCCCACGGTGCTCTTCAACGCTTGGCCTGCGCTCACTGCGTTCGGCGGAGCGAATTGGAACGCAATGCTTACGGGTGTAGAGGCATATTATACGGTAAACGTTACGCAAGATTCGATCGATTTCTATAAGAACGGCGTTGTCCTGATTAGATACGACAAAGATGACAATATGAATGCGCTCGAAGGAGGTTCGATGAAGGTTGGCAATTTCATCGACAGATTCCTCAGCGGAGTCGAGAATTCAGGTGCGAGAGTCAACTTGAACGGAACGATGACCGATCTTCGATACGGCGTCGGTATGACTGAAAACGAGGCGCTCATGACGTACTATCGCGCAATCGGTCAGGACGCGTACACGATTTCCGTCGTGACAAAGGTTGACGGCGTGGTCGAATCGACGAGCGAATATATTTTGGCTGACGGAGCTTCGTATTCTTATGACTTCACGGCAAGACCCGGATACGCGCAGAGTGCGACGAATATTTCCGGTACCGCAATGGAAGATAAAGAAATCGTCGTGGATTACACGCTTGAACATTATACCGTGACCATTCGGTATGAGGATTCGGAGGGTAACAAACTCTTCGACGACGTAGTACTTACCGATTTGGTATACGGCGACCTGTATAGCCAGGCGTCGCCCGAGCACGCTACGCTCACGCCCGATTTACCTACGGTCGAGGGTACGGCGACCGAAACGACGGTGATTACGGTTACCTATTATACGGCTCCGAATGCGTTTAAGGCATATTTGGACGGCAATCTGTATAAAGAGGAAGACCTTGTTCCCGGCGCGGATTTAGGACTTCCCGTATGTCCCGACGCGGGTTACGAGTACAAGTGGTATACGGATTCCTCGAAGACGACGGAATTTACGGCCGATCGGATGCCTGACGCGGATACCACGATCTACGGATTCAAGACCGCGATCGAATACACTGCAACCTTCGTGGCGGACGGTCAGACCGTCCAGGCGATCGACTTCACGGTAGAAACGATGGGTTCGGTAGTAGCTCCTACCGTTCCTGCAAGAGGAGATAACGTTGTCGGCGCGTGGGAGGAATACACACTCGGTACTGCAAATATAACCGTCAACGCCATCTATAAAGTTCAGTTGAATCAAACGATCGCTTCAAGCGTAATCAACGGATTCAACGTATGGACGGGCACTGAGAATTTCGAAGTTCCCAAAGGAAATTATGAGGCGAACGTTTCCTTCGACTTTACCAGCAATACGGGTCTTGCACAGGGTTGGGATACCTGGGGCTTGCAGGTAGGACATTGGGTTCTCCGCGGCGATAAGTATTCATGGTGGGGTGAGAATAACTCCGGCATTACGAATATTTATACGGATATCAGCGGTACGTTTATCAATCCTGCGCAAGGACACGCTGAGATTCGGATCGTCAGAATCGGTACGGAAACTACGGTTACGATTACGGTTACTTCCGATACGGATTCCTATACCTACAAAGCTGTAAACGACGTAGGCGACGGACTGCTCGGAATCGGATTCGGAGGCGAGGACGTTACCCTTACGAACTACACAAGAACAGTGTCGTACGACGCGAATAAAGATTTGTCGGCATACACTCCTTCGTGTTACAGCGTAAACGTCGGAGCTGGCGATTTTACGATGAAGTATAAGTTCCATCAGGTAAGCAGTATCAGCGGTAATCTTTATTATAAGAGCTGGTGCGTAACGATCAGTCCTGAATGGATTCTCCGTTCTGACTATTACAGTAACGAAGGGAATGCTGGAACCGTGTATGGTCCTTACGTCAATTGGGAAGACTACGTTTCCGTCTATCGGGATGCAACCGTAGAAGTTACGATTACTCGTGTGGGGGACGTCGTCAGCGTGACCGCTACCGCTACGGGTGCAAACGGCATGACGATTGAATACAGCGCTACAAAGACGCTGCATGCCAATGCGATGACGATTTCTCTCGGAGCTGAAGGCTGTACGTTGGATATGCTCGCAATCGAACAATAATCGTTCATACGAAAAGGCTTTGTCTTGATTTTCAAGACAAAGTCTTTTTTCGATAGGGGAGAAAAGCGATTCTACGTTGTCGATCGGACGATCGGAAAAACGGCAAACAAAAAGGACGGTTGACCGTCCTTTTCCGTTTTGATGAAATTACTTATTGTAGTTGACGATGACGGAGAAGTCCTCGGATTTGAGGGAGGCTCCGCCGATCAGTCCGCCGTCGATTTCAGGCTGCGCCATCAGTCCTTTGCAGTTCTTTGCGTTCATGCTGCCGCCGTACTGAATGCGGACTTCCTGCGCGCAACAGGGGCAGAAGAGTTCGCCGAGCTTCTTACGGATATAGCCGATGGTCTCGTTTGCCTGCTCGTCGGTTGCGGTCTTTCCCGTTCCGATCGCCCATACGGGTTCGTAAGCGATCACGACTTTCTTGATGTCCTCGACGCCTGCAAGACCTACGGTGAGCTGTTTGTCAAGAACGGCCTCGGTCGTTCCGTTTTCACGCTCTTCGAGTTTTTCTCCTACGCAGACGATAGGGGTCATGCCTGCGTTCAAAACGGCAAGCGTTCTCTTGTTCACGGTTTCATCCGTCTCGCCGAAATACTGTCTTCTCTCGCTGTGTCCGATGATGACGTATTCGACTCCGTACTCTTTGAGCATATCGGCGGAAATTTCTCCCGTGAAGGCGCCTTTTTCCGCCCAGTGCATGTTTTCCGCGCCGACCTTGATGTTGCTTCCTTTTACGGCTTCGCTGATTGCCGGAATCTGAATCGCGGGAACGCATACGACTACGTCGCAATCTGCATTCGCCACGAGGGGTTTGAGCGCGTTTACGAGAGCCACGCCCGAAGACGCGGTGTTGTTCATTTTCCAGTTGCCTGCAATGATAGGTTTTCTCATGATTGTTTCTCCAAGAAAAAAGGGACGTTTTGTCCCTTTTTTATTATTTTTTTCGTTAAGCTTTCTCGTTGAGGCAAGCGATACCGGGGAGTACTTTGCCTTCGAAGAGTTCGAGGGACGCGCCGCCGCCCGTGGAGATGTGCGTCATCTTGTCTGCAAAACCGAGTTGCTGAACGGCTGCCGCAGAATCGCCTCCGCCGATGATGGTGGTTGCGTCCGCTTCTGCCATTGCTTTGGCGACTGCAATCGTTCCGTGTGCGAAGATAGGGTTCTCAAATACGCCCATGGGGCCGTTCCAGATGACGGTCTTGGCGGATTTGATTGCCTCTGCATAGAGCGCTTCGGTCTTGGGACCGATGTCGAGGCCTTGAAGGTCTGCGGGAATCTCCATCGTGGGATGAACTTCGGTCTCTACGGGAGCGTCGATGGGATCGGGGAAATCCTTCGTGCAGACGGTATCGATGGGGAGAAGGAGAGTTTTGCCCATAGCTTTTGCTTTCTCGATCATGCTGCGGCAATAGTCGAGCTTCTCGTCGTCGATGAGGGAAGTACCTACGGAGCCTCCTTGCGCTTTGATGAAGGTGTATGCCATACCGCCGCCAATGATAAGGGTATCGCATTTTTCCATCAGGTTAGAAATGACGTTGAGCTTGTCTGCAACCTTTGCGCCGCCGAGGATGGCAACGAAGGGGTGAACGGGATGTTCGAGGGAGTCAGCCATGACGGTGAGCTCTTTCTCGATGAGGAATCCGCAGACTGCCGTCTTGACGAGGCCGTATTCTACGATTGCAGCGGTGGACGCGTGAGATCTGTGCGCCGTGCCGAATGCGTCGTTGACGTAGATGTCGCAATAGGATGCAAGCTGTTTGCAGAATTCGAGGTCTTTCTTTTCTTCTTCCCAATGGAAACGGAGATTTTCAAGGAGAACGCATTCGCCGTCTTTCAAGGCTGCGACTTTTGCTTTTGCGTCGGGGCCGATAACGTCGGAGGCGAAGGTTACCTTGCCGTCAAGGAGCTGATTCAGTCTGTCGGCAACGGGTTTCAACGTGAGTTTTTTGGGTTCGGAAGCGAGCGCCTTTGCGATGATCTCCTGCTTAGCAGCCGCCTGCTCTTCTGCGGGGAGCGCCTCGACCTTCTTCTTGTCCTTTTTGTTGAGTTTGACTTCGGAAGAGAAGATGGAGTGAGGTTTGCCCATGTGCGAGCAAAGAACGATCTTCGCGCCGTGATCCATCAGGTATTTGATGGTGGGAAGAGCGCCGTTGATACGGTTTTCATCGGTGATGACGCCGTCTTTCATGGGGACGTTGAAATCGCAACGGACGAGTACTCTCTTTCCGGAAACGTCAACGTCTTTAATGGACATTTTGTTCATGATAAGAATCTCCTTCTCATATTTATTCCACAAAACATTATAGTCTTTTTTTGCGCTCTTGTCAATCCCAAAGCGAAAAAATTCAGTATTTTTCTAGAAAAAATTATCAGAAGAATCCAAAAAATCTATCGCAAACGTTTGACAAATTGATTGCGGTTTGGTAAAATAATTCAGCGTGAATGACTATGTATAGTCTTTTTCGGTTGCTTTCTTTAAGTTGCGATAAGGGCAGCTTATTGAAATAAATTCCATTCTTTATAAGGAGGTACATCGAATGCCTACAATCAACCAGTTGATCAAGCACGGCAGAGAGCAGATCGAGTACAAGTCCAAGTCTCCTATTTTGGACAACTGTCCTCAGAAGAGAGGCGTATGCCTTTCCGTTACCACGACTTCTCCCAAGAAGCCTAACTCTGCACTCCGTAAGATCGCAAGAGTTCGTTTGACGAACAAGCAGGAAGGTACGGTTTATATTCCCGGCGAAGGTCACAACCTTCAAGAGCACAGCTCCGTACTCATCCGCGGCGGAAGAGTCAAGGATTTGCCCGGTGTAAGATATCACATCATCCGCGGCGCCCTCGATACCGCAGGCGTTGCAAAACGTAAGCAGAGCCGTTCCAAGTACGGCGCGAAACGCCCTAAGTAATCTTTTCAGCCAAAAACCCAAAACACCTACTTGTCAGGAATATGGAATTTATTTCGCCCGACAGGAGTAGGCAGTATGCCGAAAGGCAGAAGATTCGCTACCGATTGCGTTTGATAACGTAAGCAGTGACCATAAGGCTTATGGTCATTCGCCCACAGTCCTTGATTTTTCAAGGCGAAGTGCTCGGCAAGTGATAGCCGTACCCAAAGGGGAGACCCTTATCATTCAAATATTTAAAGGAGGATCATTACAATGCCCAGAAGAGGAAATGTCCCTAAAAGAGACGTATTACCCGATCCCGTGTATGGTTCGAAGGTTGTGGCAAAGCTCATCAACCAGATCATGTACGACGGCAATAAGGGAACAGCGCAGAACATCGTATACGGCGCTTTCGACATTATGAAAGAAAAGCTCGGTATGGACGCTATGGAGATCTTCAATCAGGCGATGGCAAACATCATGCCCGTTTTGGAGGTTAAAGCGCGTCGTGTCGGTGGTGCGAACTATCAGGTTCCTATCGAAATCAGACCCGAAAGACGTCAGACTCTCGCGATCCGTTGGCTTGTTCAGGCAACCAGAAAGAGAAGCGAAAGAGAAATGGCAAATAAACTTGCAGCAGAGCTTATGGACGCATACAACAATGCAGGCGGTGCTGTAAAGAAGAAGGACGATACGCACAGAATGGCAGAAGCAAACAAAGCTTTCGCACATTTCAGATTCTAATCGGAGGAAACAAGAATGCCTAGAGAATTTGACCTTGCGCATACCAGAAATATCGGTATCATGGCGCATATCGATGCCGGCAAGACGACGACTTCCGAGCGTATCCTTTATTACACCGGTATTAACCATAAGATCGGTGAAACGCACGATGGTACTGCTACCATGGACTGGATGGTTCAGGAGCAGGAGCGCGGTATTACCATCACTTCCGCGGCTACCACTTGTCACTGGACGAGAATGGGTCAGCCCGCATCCGAAGCTTGCAGAATCAACCTCATCGATACCCCGGGTCACGTTGACTTCACCGTAGAAGTCGAGCGTTCCCTCCGTGTCCTTGACGGCGCAGTCGCAACCTTCTGTGCAAAGGGCGGCGTTGAGCCTCAGTCCGAAACCGTATGGCGTCAGGCGAACAAATATAAGGTTCCCAGAATCGCATACGTCAACAAAATGGACATCAACGGCGCGGACTTTGACAGAGCCGTAAACATGATGAGGGAGAGACTCGGTGCGAACGCGCTTCCCATCGAACTTCCCATCGGTAAGGAAGATACCTTCACGGGTATCGTAGACGTTATCACCATGAAGGCGGAAATCTACGATTCCGACGACGGTAAAGTATTCCACGAGGATGAGATCCCCGCAAACATGAGAGAGGCTGCCGAGGCGGCGCACGCGGCAGTCGTCGAGGCTGCGGCAGAGGCTGACGACGAGCTCATGATGAAGTATCTCGAAGAGCTTGATCTCTCCGTAGACGAAATCAGAGCAGGTCTCCGTAAGGCTACCATCGCCATGAATTGCGTTCCCGTTCTTTGCGGATCTTCCTATAAGAACAAGGGCGTTCAGATGCTTTTGAACGCAATCGTCGACTACCTTCCCAGCCCCATCGACGTTGATCACGTTACGGGTATCAACCCCGAAACGGATGAAAAAGAGGAGAGAAGAACGGCGGACGACGAACCTTTCGCAGGTCTCGCATTCAAGATCGCAACCGATCCTTTCGTAGGTCGTCTCGCATATTTCAGAGCTTACTCCGGTACGCTCGACGCAGGTTCCTACGTTTACAACTCCACCAAGGGTAAGAAGGAAAGAGTCGGACGTCTCGTTCAGATGCACTCCAACGAGAGAAAAGATATTCCCACCGTTTATTCCGGCGACATCTGCGCTATCGTAGGTTTGAAAGACACTACGACGGGCGATACGCTCTGCGACGAAGCACATCCTATCGTTCTCGAACAGATGACCTTCGCAGATCCCGTTATCCAGCTTTCCATCGAGCCTAAGACCAAGGCAGGTCAGGAGAAGATGACGCTCGCGCTCATCAAGCTTGCCGAAGAAGATCCTACCTTCAAGACGTATACCGATCAGGAAACGGGACAGACCATCATCGCAGGTATGGGTGAGCTTCACCTCGATATCATCGTTGACCGTCTTCTCCGTGAATTCAAGGTCGAAGCAAACGTCGGCGCTCCTCAGGTTGCATACAGAGAAACGTTCCGCAACGCGGTAGACGCAGAAGGTATGTACAAGAGACAGTCCGGCGGTAAGGGTCAGTACGGTCATTGTAAACTTCACCTGATCCCCGGCGAACCCGGTTCCGGCTACTCCTTCGAGGATCAGACCGTCGGCGGCTCCATTCCTAAGGAATATATCCCCGCAATCGACAAGGGTATTCAAGAGGCGGCTAAGAACGGCTTCCTTGCAGGATACGAGATGGTAGACTTCAAGGCTATCGTTTACGACGGTTCTTACCATGAAGTCGACTCCTCCGAAATGGCGTTCAAGATTGCAGGTTCCATGGGATTCAAGGACGGTATGGAGAGAGCGAAGCCCGTTCTTCTCGAGCCTATCATGAAGGTTGAGATCGTAACTCCCGAAGATTACTTCGGTGGACTGATGGGTGACGTTACCCGTCGTCGCGGTACCGTATCTTCCACGGATGACAGAGCGGGATCTAAGGTCATCGACGCCGAGATCCCTCTTTCCGAGATGTTCGGATATGCAACGACGCTCCGTTCTTCCACGCAGGGACGCGGCATGTTCACGATGCAGTTCGACCATTACGCAGAGGTTCCCAAGAACGTTGCCGAAGCGGTCATCAAGGGCCGTCAGAAGGCGTAAAATAAAATCTTAGCTCAATGCGGAAACGAACGATAACGCGTTTCCGCAAAAAGCAAGAGAGAATGTAAAATTTTTTGAAAATATGCTTTCAAAATCATTGCATTTCCTTTTGTTTTAGGCTATAATAAGTATAACTTCTTTGAGTAGAAGCAGGCTATGAAATGATAGATGGCTGACTCAAAGTGAGGCAAGTTATCATTTAATTTTCAAAAATTTTTTGGAGGAAACAAAAATGGCAAAGGCTAAGTACGACAACAGTAAGCCCCACGTAAACATTGGTACCATTGGTCACGTTGACCACGGTAAGACCACTTTGACCGCAGCTATCACCATGGTTATGGCTTGTAAGGGTCAGGCTCAGAAGATGAGATACGACGAGATTGATAAGGCTCCCGAAGAGAAGGCTCGTGGTATTACAATTAATACCGCACACGTTGAGTATGAGACCGCAAACCGTCACTATGCACACGTTGACTGCCCGGGCCACGCTGACTACGTCAAGAACATGATCACCGGTGCTGCTCAGATGGACGGCGCTATCCTCGTTGTTGCTGCAACCGACGGTCCCATGCCCCAGACTAAGGAGCACATCCTTCTTGCTCGTCAGGTAGGCGTTCCTTACATCATCGTATTCCTTAACAAGTGCGATCAGATGGATGACGATGAGCTTCTCGAACTCGTTGAAGAAGAAATCAGAGATACCCTCAACGGTTATGATTTCCCCGGCGACGATACTCCCATCATCCGTGGTTCTGCTCTTAAAGCTCTTGAAAAAGCTACTTCCGGCGCATCCGATGCAGAAATTCTTGCTGCTCCCGAAACTCAGTGCATTCTCAAACTCATGGACGCTGTAGATTCCTACATTCCTACTCCTGAAAGAGATACCGCTAAGCCCTTCCTTCTTCCCGTTGAAGACGTATTCACGATTTCCGGTCGTGGTACCGTTGCAACCGGTAGAGTAGAGCGTGGTACCGCTAAGGTCGGCGATCCCGCTGAAATCGTTGGTCTTATGGATAAGCCTCGTCCCACCGTTATCACCGGTCTCGAAATGTTCCACAAGTCCGTTGACGAAGCTCAAGCAGGTTTCAACGTAGGTGCTCTTCTTCGTGGTATCGATCGTAAGGATATCGAAAAAGGACAGGTTCTTGCTAAGCCCGGCACCGTTCAGCCTCATACCGAGTTCGAAGGTCAGGTTTACGTATTGAAGGCAGAAGAAGGCGGACGTCATACTCCTTTCTTCAACCACTACAGACCTCAGTTCTTCATCAGAACGACCGACGTTACCGGTTCTATCGAACTTCCTGCAGGCACCGAAATGGTTATGCCCGGTGACCACGTTACCATCAAGGTAGACCTTATTAAGGCCGTTGCAGTTGAAGAAGGTACCAGATTCGCTATCCGTGAGGGTGGTAGAACCGTTGGTTCCGGCGTCGTTTCCAAGATCGTTAAGTAATCTTTGAAAAGATCATAAAAAAGCTCGGTTTATCCGAGCTTTTTTATCGTTCTTGTATGGTCTGATTACTTCAAACAGTGTATAATATATGTTAAATCGTTTCAGAACCAGTTCGCCTTACCAAGACATAAAATATTTTTTTGCATAATATTGACAGATTATATTTTTAGTGATAAGATATATATGGTCTGTTTGAAAAGAAACGACGCAAAACGCATATTTATGCATTTGTGAATATATTTATGAGGTTTTTATTTATGGTTACAGCAAAAGAACTTCGTGCACGTGCTCGTTCTCAGATGGGAAACAACATTTTCTCTAACAAATGGCTTCTCCTTTTAGTAGGTTGTTTCGTGATGGACGCGATTCTTGGTCTTTCCGGATTTACAGCTATTCTTGTGTTTATTCTGTCAGGACCTATTATGATCGGACAGGCATATGCTTGTTTGAAACAGGTGAGGGATAATTCCCAGCCCGTGCTTGCAAAAGACTATGTTTTCGGCGTTTTGGATAACCGCTTTTCGCAGTCTATTCTGGTTGGTTTGCTCAACGCGCTTTTCGTATTTTTCTGGAGTTTACTTTTCGTGATTCCAGGTATCGTCAAATCGTATGCCTATGCGCTCGCGCCCTATATTGCGATTGATCATCCTGAAATGGAAGCGAATGCCGTTATTACCGAATCCCGTCGTTTGATGGTCGGGCACAAATTCCGTCTCTTCTGTCTCGATTTGTCTTTTATCGGTTGGTACTTTGTCGGCGCGCTTTGCTTCGGTTTGGGTGTTTTTTGGGTAGCTCCTTATCATCAGCTTGCCCGTGCTAATTTCTATGAAGATCTTGTTGGATCTCCTGCTATTGCATAAATGTTGAAAGTGAAAAATGCGTCCGCAAGGGCGCATTTTTTATGGGGAATTAGAGTGTAACAGGAATACATAAAATCCTTTTTTGTTGTATCAGCATAGAAATTTCGATTAGATTCACAGTATTTTGTCAGACATAGTATTCAAAATGAAAGAAAGTTGCATAAGATATAGTGTAGGTTTCCTACAATACTTTTCGGAGAAAAATTTCAATGAACTATCAGCTTTTTTTCAGAAGTCAGTGTAATCGTTGCAGATGCGACAATACTTTGATTGTCAGATCCACTTGCAGCAATCGTTGCGGTTCTGACCGTTGCTGCAACCATTCCTGCGGTTGTTCAAGCGGCTGTGCATGTAATACGATTTCCGGTTTCGGTACGTTCCAAAACGATGATTGTAATACCATCAATCCCTTAAATTTCGACGGGAATGGTTTTGACGATTACTATGCAAGACAATTCGGACTTGGAAACAGAGATCGCAATAACGATCGGTGTTGCCATTGCCGTAATTCTTGCTGGCGTTGCGACAACGATTAAAAACGGATCGGCATGGTTCTCCATGCCGATTTTTTTTGAAACAGGGTATACTGAAAATGTGCGAATTATAGATACGTTAAAATTATTTTACGCCGAGCTTACGGACAAAAAGTATACGACGATTGCGGGAACGCTTGTTTTTTTCTTAATCATGTCTCTTTTGCCGTTTATGTTCTGGCTGTTCCTGCTGTTCGGAAAGTTTCATTTACAGACGGAACAAATACTCGAACTTGACGTCTTTGAGGGCGTAAAAGAATTATTGCTCTATTGCAAACAGGCGGCGCAGGAGGCGACTTCGGGAGCGACGCTCACGCTTCTCATGACGACCATGTATTCCTCAACGAATTTATTTTATCATATGCGCAGAAGCGGAGAGATCATTTTTGATGATGAACAGCGGAAAGGGGGATGGAGACTCCGATTTTCGGCGTTGATGTTACTGCTTTTGATGTTTCTGTTTTTCTTTTCGGCAGGCGTGGTTCTGCTGTTCGGAAAGAGATTGTTCGAGCGCATGTTTGTGCGGTGGCTTGCGGATTTGCTCGTATACTTGCTGTTATTTTTGATTGCGTTCGGAATCTTGCTGATCTTGAATTTCTATATTTGTCCCTACCGTCTGAGATGGCGCGACGTATTTCCGGGATGCTTTCTCTCTACGACGCTATGGATTGCTGCCAGCGTTGGATTCGGGCTCTATCTGAAATTTTTTCAACCGAACCGATTATACGGAAAAATCGCCGTGTTTTTCGTGTTCCTGCTTTGGATCTATTTGATGATTTCATGCTTTATCATCGGCGTGATTTATAATGCGTATTGTTTGGAAAGACACCATCTTGTTCATAAAAAATATTAAAAGCTGTCTTGCGACAGCTTTTGCTTATTTTTTCTTGAAGAATGCGATTCCGGCGCAACCGGGACCGGCGTGAACGCCTACGACGGGACCGAGGGGGAACTCTTCCTCGTCTCCGCTTAAACGGAGAACGTCCTTAAATTTCGTACGGAATTCATCGAGAATCTGAGGAGCTTCGGAACTTCCGAAATAGATGGGAAGAGTATCGTCGCGTTCTTCGGCAACTTTATCTACGATCCATCTCGTCGCTTTTCCCTGACTGATGACCTTGGCAACGACGTCAACCTTATCGCGAATTTCTATGATGGGTTTTAATTTCAGCATCGTTCCCAACGTCATAGCGAGCGCAGAGAGCCTTCCGCCTGCACGAAGGCATCTTAAATCGCCGATTGACGCGTAGATTTGAACGCGGTCGATCAAATCGTCGATTTTTGCCGTCATTTCTTCAACGGTGGGTTCGGTCTGTGCGAATTTAGCGGCTTCCGCGACGATTGCGCCGAGACTGAACGTAACCTGACGGCTGTCGGGGATAATGACGTTCGTCATGCCGAGCTCTTTGACCGCGCGAAGCGCACTCGAATAAGTTCCGCTCATTTCTTTTGCAATCAACAGAACGATGACGGTAACGTCCGGTTTGTTTGCGTAAAGTTCAAACTCATCCTTAAATTCTTCTTCCGAAATCTGAGATGTGGTGGGAAGAGCTTTCCCCTCGGCAAGACATTCTCTGAGCCTGACGTAAAAATCTTCCGTGGTAATATCAACCCCCGCTTTATACGCCGTTCCCTCGAAAATAACTTGAAGAGGGAGTATCGAGACGTCGTATTTTTCCGCAAATTCTTTTGTAACATCGGAGGTGGAATCAGTGATAATTTTATACTTCATATGTTTTCACCCGAATATTTTCTTTTGCACAGTATAGCATTTTTCTCATTCAAAGTCAATTTTTACCGCAAACAATTTCCGAATTGTGTATTAAAATCCCGTCGAAAGACGGGATTTTAAGCTATTCTTTAACGGCAATGACTTCGACTTCGACCAAAACGTTTTTGGGAAGCGTTTTGACGGCGACGCAGGATCTTGCAGGTTTTTCGGTGAAATACGTTCCGTATATGCCGTTGAACGCCGCAAAGTCGTTCATATCTGCAAGGAAACAGGTGGTCTTTACGACTTTATCGAGGGATGAACCGCAATGTTCGAGAATTGCTTTGAGATTCTCGCATACCTGTTTGGTCTGTTCTTCGATCGTGGTTGCTTGGACGGCGTTGGTTTGGGGATTGATGGCGATTTGTCCGGAAGTGAATACAAATCCGTTTGCGACGATTGCCTGGGAATAAGGACCGATTGCCGCAGGGGCATCGGGAGTAAAATATTTCTGCATAAGGATCTCCTATTCTACGATTTTGAAACCTGCCGTTGCGAGAGCTTTTTTAATCTCCGCGATGTGAGCGGCATTTTTCGTTTCCATGGTGATGCGAAGGTTGCAGTCGTTGATTTTGCTGCCTGCGTTGGAACGTTCGTGAAGAACGGCTGTGACGTTTGCGCCGCAGTTTGCAATGATCTGAGAAACCTTGACGAGCTGACCGGGCTTATCGGTAAGTTCGATGGTGAGAGTTGCCGTTCTGCCGGACATTTGAAGTCCGCGATTGATGACGCGAGAGAGGATATTCACGTCGATATTACCGCCCGATACGACGCAACATACGTTTTTACCCTTTAAGTCAGGGATTTTGTTGAACATGACCGCCGCTACGGGAACGGCGCCCGCGCCTTCGGCAATCATCTTGTGCTTTTCGATGAGTTGAAGAATTGCCGCCGCAATTTCATCATCGGAGACTGCTACGATTCCGTCCACGTATTTGCTGCAAAGGGTATAGGTAATGTTTCCCGGTTGTTTGACCGCGATACCGTCCGCAATGGTCGAGACTTCTTCGAGGCGTTCGATCTTCTTATCCCGAATGGAATTGAGCATGCTTGGAGCGCCGCTTGCCTGTACGCCGTATACCTTAATGCGAGGATTCAACGCCTTGATGGCAAACGCGATACCGGAAATGAGACCGCCTCCGCCGATGGGGACGATGACCGCGTCGACGTTGGGAATCTGATTGATGATTTCGAGACCGATCGTACCTTGTCCCGCAATGACGTCCTCGTCGTCGAAGGGATGAATGAAAGTAAGTCCTTTCTCTTCTTTGAGTTTAAGCGCTCTGTTGTATGCGTCGTCGTATACGCCCGGAACGAGAACGACGTCCGCGCCGTACGATTTCGTCGCCTCGACTTTGGAGATGGGCGCGCCGTCGGGGAGACAAATGGTCGCTTTGATTCCGCTGCGCTGCGCAGCGAGCGCGACGCCCTGCGCATGGTTGCCTGCGGAACAGGCAATGACGCCTCTCGCCTTATCTGCGGCGGCAAGTTGAGACATCTTGTAGTATGCGCCTCTGACCTTGAACGATCCCGTAATCTGTAAGTTTTCCGTTTTGAGATAAACGTTGCATTCCGGATTTAAGGAGGGGGCTTTAATCACATCCGTTTCGCGGATGACGTCTTTTAACGTATATGCTGCATGATAGACTTTGTCGAGATTCATAGCAAATGTACTCCTTCTATTTCCCTGTATGATAGCACAAACACCCGATTTTGTCAAGAAATAGGACTTTATTTTCGCATGGAAAAGGATTGATTTATCTATTTTTTCTATTTATCCTGAAAAATGCCCCTTGTCAAGAAGGGAGAAGTGTGGTATACTGTCCATAAGGAGATCGGATATGCGCATTGTCGAAATCATTCAGAAAAAGAGGGACAAAAAAGAGCTTACTAAGGAAGAGATCGCCTTTTTCGTAAAAGGGTATACGGCAGGGGAAATTCCCGATTATCAGGCGTCTGCGCTCCTCATGGCTTGTTTTTTGAACGGACTTTCCGAAGAGGAAACGAGTTGTCTCACGATGGAAATGATGAACTCGGGCGACGTGCTTTCGCTTCCTTTTTCGCATACGGTGGATAAACATTCTACGGGCGGCGTGGGGGACGGAGTGTCTCTCGCGATCGCGCCTATCGTTGCGGCGGCAGGCGGCAAAGTCGCCATGATGAGCGGCAGAGGACTCGGGCATACGGGAGGAACGCTGGATAAACTCGATTCGATCGAGGGGTACGATTCCGCGCTGAGTGTGGAGCGTTTTTTTGAAACGATCGGTCGGGTGGGATGCTCTATCATCGGTCAGACGGAACGGCTCGCTCCTGCGGATAAAAAATTATACGCCCTGCGCGACGCGACGGGTACCGTGGAGTGCAAAGAACTTATCACCGCAAGCATTCTGAGCAAAAAACTCGCCGAGGGGGTAGAATCGCTCGTTCTCGACGTCAAAACAGGCAGCGGAGCGTTCATGAAGAAGAAAGAAGACGCGATAGAGCTTGCGGAAATGATGGTTAAAATCTGCAAACGAATGGGAAGAAAGGTAGTCGCGTTCGTGACCGATATGGACAGACCGCTCGGCAATAAGGTGGGCAATCTTCTCGAAGTACAAGAGGCGATCGAGGCGTTGCAGGGAAGAGCGCCCGAGGATTACATGGAGCTTACCGTCCGTCTTTCGGAAGAGATGCTCGTATTGTGCGGCGTCGCGACGAGAGAACAGGCGAAAGCGCGCGTCATGGAAGTCATCGAAAACGGATCGGCGCTCAGAACGTTCAGGGAGATGGCGGCGATGCAGGGCGGAAACGCAGAGCTCATCGACCACCCCGAATGCTTTTCGAAAGCGAAATACAACAGGGTGGTCTATGCTCGGGAGAGCGGATATATTTCAAGAATCAACGCGGAAGGCTACGGCGTCGCGGCGCTTTTGCTCGGTGCGGGAAGAAACAAAAAAGAAGATAAAATCATTCCCGAGGCAGGCATCGAAATTCTGAAAAAAACGGGCGATTGCGTGGAAAAAGGACAACCGATTGCGATTTTGTATGCAAATAACGTAACATTATTTGAAGAAAGCGAAAGAAGACTGCATTCTTCGGTCGAATATTCTTCCAAACGGGTAGAAAAATCGCCTCTGTTTCTTGCAAAAATAGACTGAATCGTGTTTTTTCACGTCGAATACTTGCAAAAAAAAACCACCTATGGTATAATGTCGAATGGAAAGGTATAGATATTGCGATGGAAGAAAAGAGAACGATCAAGATCAATTTCAAAGACTATTTTAAGGGTTTCGATCCGAAAAACAGTTGGGTGACGAAGCTTTTGGAAAAGCATTATCGCGTGGAGATTTCGGACAAGCCCGATTATTTGTTCTTTACCGTCTTTTCGGACGAAAATATTGCAGACACCGATTGCGTCAAAATTTTTATCAGCGGAGAAAACTACGTTCCCGATTTCAATCTTTGCGACTATGCTTTGAGCAGCGAACGCATCGAATACGGCGACAGACATTTTTATTATCCGTATCTCTTGACTGCAAAAGAGGCAATGGCAAAGGCGAGGGTGAAACACCTCGATACCGAAGGAAAAGAAAAGAGAAAATTTTGCTCGTTCGTTGTTTCCAACGACAGGGCGGATAAGATGAGAACGCAACTCTACGAGGCGATTTCCGCCTATAAGCCCATTGATTCGGGCGGACGCTATCTCAATAACGTCGGAGGTCCCGTTGCGGATAAAGAGGCGTTCGAGTCGGAGCATAAGTTTTCGCTCTGTTCGGAAAACAGCGCGCATCCCGGCTATATCACGGAGAAGATCGTGCAGGCGTTTGCGGCGGGAACGATTCCTATTTATTGGGGTGCGCCCGACGTCGGTGAGATCTTTAACAAAAAGGCTATGGTCTTTGCCGGAGATTATAATTCGCCGGAAGAGGTCGCAAGGCGCGTTGCAGAAATCGACGCCGACGACGAACTCTATCTTTCCATGTTGAGAGAGCCTGCGCTCGTCAACGAAAACTATTACGAAGAGCGTTGGAACGAGCTCGAACGGTTTCTCGTTTCAATCATCGAACAACCGAAAGAGAAAGCGTATCGCTTTAACCGTGCTTTTTGGGGCAAGCTTTATACGGAGAAGCTTCTTTCCTGGAAAGACGCATACGAACATCCCGGGAAGAGATTTTTCAAGGTGATGGCTAAAAAATTCAAGCGGAAGTAACATATGAAGTGTTTTGTATTGGCGGGCGGATCGGGAGACCGTTTGTGGCCTTTGTCGAGAAAAAATTATCCCAAGCAGTTCATGCAGTTCAGGGATAACAGATCCATGTTTCAGGAAACGATCGCAAGGAATTTGCCTCTTTGCGATGAATTTTTCATCATCACGAATGAAAAATACCGCTATATCGCGGAGGGACAGTTGCAGGCGTTTCAGGGGATCAAGTATCGCCTTATCTTTGAGGAAGTCTCGCTCAAAACTGCCCCTGCGGTGCTCTTTTCGGCGATGCTCTGCAATCCCGACGACGAACTTTTGATCGTCGCGACCGATCACATCATCGAGGGCGGCAATTATAACGATTGCATTCTGCAAGCGAAAGAAGTGCTCGCACAGGATAAAATCGCCATTTTGGGGATCCCCGTGAAAGAGGCGTTTGAGGGATACGGATACCTTCGAGCCAACGCGCAGGGCGAAGTTGTGGATTTTAAGGAAAACGCAACCTTGAAAATGGCGCAACGCTTCTATCGTATGGGCGGTTACTTCTGGGACGCAGGCATTATTCTTGCAAAGACAGGCGTTCTGATTCAAGAGTTTGCCACGCTCATGAGGGAACTTTACTGTAAGACGATGGATATGATCCGCGAGGTGGACGTAGACAGCAAAGCGATCGTACTGCGTTACGGTATGCAGATCAAGCTCAATCCCATCAGTTTCGGCGACGCGATTATTTCAAAATCAAAAATCGTAAAGTTGATTCCGGCAGATTTTTATTGGAATAAGATCATCGATATTAAATCATTCTACGCTTACGTCGGAAAAAAATTCGATAACAGATTCATCAGCCGTAATTCCAAGAACATATCCATCATCAATCGTGCAAACGATAAGCTCGTTGTCGTCAACGGGGTGAAAGATCTTTACGTCGTCAATACGGACGACGCGCTGTACATTACAAACGAAAAGGATTCATCTGAAATCAAGAGCATCGTCAAGGAAAATTACGAGGGAAACGAGTATTTTTTCGACGACAATAAACTGCTCTACCAGGATTGGGGCATCAAGGAATACCTGACCAAATCTGAGGGGTATTCCATCAAAAAAATGACCATTTATCCCGGTAAAACCATTCCTGCGCATTTCCATCAGGACAGGAGCGATCATCTCACCATCGTGAAGGGAGTCGCGACCATTCAAATCAAGGGCAAGGGAGAAAAGGAGTATCCGGGAGATTCGGGAGTCTTGATTCCTTGCGGTACGATTCATCAAATTGCAAATAAGACGTGTGAAGACGTCATCATCATAGAAAGCAGCGTCGTCAAGAAAAAGAAAGAATGCGAAGAGGGCGTATGCTATAAAAACGAGGGAGAGAAGCTCATTCACCTCACTCCCATCTTTAAGGACTATCTTTGGGGCGGAACGCAAATCAGGGACAGATTCGGCAAACAATGCGATACGGAACCCATTGCGGAGAGCTGGGAACTGTCCTGTCATAAAGCAGGGCAGAGCATCATAACCAACGGAAAGTATGCCGGACTTTCGTTCGGCGCATATCTGAAAGAGATCGGAAAGGAGAAACTCGGTTGGAAGTGTCAGCCGTTCGACGCATTCCCGTTGATGATTAAATTTATCGACGCGAAGGAGGCGCTCTCCATTCAGGTTCATCCGGACGACGATTATGCGCTTTCCGTCGAACGCGAATACGGGAAAAACGAACTTTGGTACATCGTGGATTGCGAACCCGATTCATATCTGTACATCGGATTCAAGAAGAACGTCTCCGAAGAGGAAGTGCGCCGCCGTATCGAAGAAAAGACGCTCACCGAGATCTTGAACCAAGTTCCCGTCAAAAAAGGGGAGACGTATTTCCTCAATGCAGGCACGGTTCATGCAATCGGAACGGGTATTTTCATCTGCGAGGTACAGCAAAGCTCGAATGCGACCTACCGCCTGTACGATTACGGCAGAAAAGATAAGGACGGAAAGGAGCGGCAGCTCCATATAGACAAGGCGCTCGACGTTCTAAACAGAAATAAAACGAAACCGACTTGCGTCAACAATCCCGTCAAAAAGGAAAACGGAAATTGCATGCAGACCATCGGCGACTGTAAGTACTTTGAAGTCAAGAAGTACACGGTCAAGGAAAAAATCAATCTGATCGTCGGCGCGGAATCTTTCCTTTCTCTCATTTTCTTTGAGGGAGAGGGAACGGTGCAGGCTGAACAGGAGATTTTGCCGTTCAAAGCCGGAGATTCTTTCTTCGTTCCGGCTGGCGTAAAGAGCGTTCAGGTAATCGGTAGCTGTGAATTTATTACCACCAGAATTTAAGGAGCAAACCATGACGTTGTCATTTTATCAGGGGAAAAAAGTATTTATCACGGGTCATACCGGATTTAAGGGGGCGTGGATGTGTAAAATCCTTACGCATGCAGGCGCCGAGGTAACGGGATACGCATTGCAAGCGCCTACCGATCCTTCGCTTTTCGATCTGTGCAAAGTCGGCGCGGATATGCATTCGATTGAGGGCGACGTACGCGATCTCGATTCGATGTACAAGGCGTTCGTCGAGGCAAAACCTGAAATCGTTTTACATCTTGCGGCGCAGCCCATCGTCAGAGAAAGTTATCGCGATCCCGTCTATACCTATGCGACCAACGTCATGGGAACGGTCAACTTAATGGATTGCGTGCGCAGATGCGACAGCGTTCGTTCGGTGGTCAACGTAACGACGGATAAAGTCTATCTCAACCGCGAATGGGATTGGGGGTATCGCGAAAACGAAGAACTCAACGGATTCGATCCCTATTCCAACTCGAAATCCTGTTCCGAACTCGTAACGAGATCGTTCCGTGATTCTTTCTTCACCGAGAAAGACGGCACGCTCAAATTCGGTATTTCAACCGCCAGAGCAGGCAACGTCATCGGCGGAGGCGACTTTGCTCCCGACCGTATCATTCCGGACTGCGTTCGCGCGGCTATCCGGCAAGAAGAAATCGTCGTGCGCAATCCTTTTTCCGTCCGTCCCTATCAGCACGTGTTAGAGCCTTTGTTCGTCTATCTCATGATTGCCGAGAGACAGTATCGCGACGTTTCCTATTCGGGTTCCTATAACGTCGGGCCCGACGAATCCGACTGTCGTAAAACGGGAGAGCTCGTGGATCTCTTCGTCAAAACGTGGGGAGAGGGGCTTACTTGGATCAATCGCTATGACGGAGGTCCGCACGAGGCGCAGTTTTTGAAACTCGATTGCTCGAAGCTCAAAGGCACGTTCGGTTGGAAGCCGAAGTGGAATATCGATACCGCAATCGAAAAAGTCGTCGAGTGGAGCAAATGTTACCGTGACGGCGGAGACATTCGCGCTTGCATGGAACGCCAAATTGCAGATTTCATAAAATGAAACTAAAACAGCTGTATTGGAATTATAAAAAATTCAGGACCAAGCAGAGGATCAAGAAGGGAGAAAAGAGCATAGGGGAGACTATGCCTCTTCGGTATTATCTCGAACGCAAACGGGGCAGTCGCGATTTGATCGTCGTGTACAGCGCGTTTCCCGAACCCGATAAACCTGCCGCCTACAATTACGTCACTACCCTTTCCAAAATCAAGGCGAACAAGCTTTTTCTGTTGGACGAGTACGGTAGCGGCGGAAAGGGCTGTTATTACCTCGGGAAAGACGGGGGCAGAGAGGTGGAGAAGAACGTGTTCGTTCTCCTGGAAAAGGTCAAAAAAGAGCTTTCGGTGACGAGAACGATTCACGTCGGTTCGAGCAAAGGCGGATGGTCGGCGCTCTATTTCGGACTTAGCTACGAAAAAGATCAAATCGTTTTGGGTGGAGCGCAGTTCCGTCTCGGCGACTATACGATGGAGCGTATGCCTGCGCTGTTTGCCTATCTGACGGGAACGAAAGACGACGAAATCGAAAAGGAAAAACTCAACCGCATTTTACCTGACAGAATCGACGGAGCAACGCCCAGAAACGTATATTTGCACTATTCCGATTCCGAGCATACCTATGAGGACAGCATGCTGCCCATGAAAACTCATCTTCTCGAACGGGGATTTCCTCTTTGGGAGGACGTGGCGCACTATACGGAGCACGGAAAGGTAGGACTTTACTTTGCTGAGCTCCTTCCCTCGCTGTTGCGTAAAATTCTTTCGGAAGGTATCGAATGAAGATTGCAATCATCAATATGTATGCGAAAATGGGGTCTACGGGATCCATTGCATACCGTCTCGGCAGCTATTTTCGCGAACGCGGTCATGAAACCTTCATGATCTACGGACGGGAAAACAAAATTAAGGATTACCCATCTTCTCTGCACAACCAAAGTAAATTGGAGGAGAAACTGCACGGCGTCCTCTCCAAACTGACGGGATTGCAGGGGTATTTCTCCGATTTCGGCACAACGAGAATGTTTAAGGCGCTCGATCGGTTCAAGCCTGATGCCGTCGTACTCATCAATATTCATAGCGGATACCTTCACGAGGCGAGACTGTGGAAGTACCTCGCCGAACGTAAGTTAAAGACCGTTTACATTCTTGCAGACGAATACGCCATGCTCGGAAACTGTTGTTTCGCGTACGAATGTACGGAGTATGAGACGGGTTGCAAGAAGTGCAGCGATATTCACAGGTATCCGGACAGTCTGTTTTTCGACGTCGCTGGGAAAGTCGTGCAGATGAAAAAGAAGGCGTACGATGCAATGGGAGATCTTCTCACGTTCGTCGCGCCCAACATCAATATTCAGAAAGCAAAAAAATCCTACTTACTCAAAGACAGAAAGCTGGAAATTGCAAATTGGGGAATTTCTCCGACGCAATACGCTCCGACCGACCCCGAACTCGCAAGAAAAGAATTTTCTCTTCCGCAGGGGAAACGCGTCATTTTAAGCGTTGCGTCCTTCATTGATCCCAGAAAGGGAATATCAACCCATTTCCTCGCTTGCGCGAAGAATACGAAGGAAACAGACCTTCTCTTTGTGAACGTGGGATATGACGGCAACGAAACGCTGCCCGATAATTTTGTGGGGATTCCGTACGTCAAAGACAAAAAACTGTTGGCGTCTCTCGTAACGCTTGCCGATCTCGTCGTCATGCCGTCGAGGGGAGAGACGTTGCCCGTCACCTGCCTCATTTCGCTCTCGTGCGGAACGCCGCTCTGCCTCTTTGATTCATGGGGCGGACTTGCAATCGGAGAGGGAGAACATCTCAAACTCGTCGAGGCGGAGAATACGGAGAAACTTCTGTCTGTCATAGAACAGACGGAAAAGAAAACCGAACACATTGAAACAATATGTAAAAACTATGTCAGACAGAACTTTGACGAGGACGCGTTCTACGAGCGTATACTATGTCTGACATTGGGAGGGGACGAATGAAGATTTACGGCGTCATCATGGCCGGCGGAGGCGGAACGAGGTTCTGGCCGCTTTCGAGACAGAAAACACCCAAACAACTTTTGAATTTAAGCGGAAACGAGCTTATGATCAACGAGGCGGCAGACCGCCTTTTGGCTTTGACGGACGAACTGTTCGTCGTTACAAACAAGACGCAAGTTTCCGCCATGAAAGAGGCGGTGAAGGGAAGAATCGACGAAACCCATATTCTATCCGAGCCGAGCGCGCGCAATACGGCGGCTTGCATCGGTTATGCGGCGATGGAGATCATCAGAAAATACGGCGACGGGCTCATGATCATCACGCCGTCCGACGCCTATATCCGCAATGAAAAGGCGTTTACGGAAGTCCTGAAAAAGGCGGTCGACGCAGCAAAATCGGGAGACAATCTCGTCACTATCGGCATCGAACCCACGTTTCCCGCGACGGGTTACGGCTATATCCGTATGGAAGGCGAGGGAGAAGTCAGAAAGGTGCTTCAATTTAAGGAAAAACCCGATTTGGAGACGGCGATGGAATATCTTCTGTCGGGAGATTACGTTTGGAACAGCGGAATGTTCTTGTGGAAAGCGAGCACGATTTTAAGAAAATTCGAAACGCTCCTCCCCGATATTTATGCAGACCTCGTCAAAATCGGCGACGCCATGAATACGCCTGAGGAAAGAAAAGTCATCGACGAAGTATATCCCTCTATCCGTAAAATATCCATCGACTACGGTATCATGGAGAAAAGCGAGAATATTCTCGTCGTTCCCGGCGAATTTGGTTGGAGCGACGTTGCAAGCTGGGATATGCTCGGCAAGCTTCACGATGAGGATGAAAATCATAACGTCTGCGTTGGAAACGTTCTTCCGATTTCCGTGACGAACAGCGTGCTCTATTCTTCGTCGAGACTGATTGCCGCGATCGATCTGGATAACATCGTGGTCGCCGAAATGAACGACGTGGTGATGGTTTGTCCGAAAGATAAGGTGCAGGACGTCAAAAAAATCGTCGACACGCTGAATGAAAAGAAAATGGAGGATTATCTCTGATGAATGCACAGCAGGAATTTGTCAAATGGTTATCCGACGATATCATTGATTTGAAAACGAAAGACGAGCTTCGCAGAATGAGCGCGGAGGAAGTCAACGACGCCTTTTATAAGGAACTTTCCTTCGGCACGGGCGGCTTGCGCGGCGTAATCGGCGTGGGAACCAACCGCATGAATATCTATACGGTCGGTAAGGCGACGCAGGGGCTCGCAAACTATATTCTCAAACATACGGACAACAAAAAGGTCGTCATCGCATACGACAGCAGAAATATGTCGGCGGAGTTTGCGCTTTCCGCGGCGCTCGTTCTCAATGCGAACGGAATCGAAGCGTATCTCTTTGAAAGCCTTCGCCCTACGCCCGAACTTTCCTTTGCGGTCAGGTACCTCGGTTGTACGGCGGGCATCGTCGTGACGGCGAGCCACAATCCTCCCGAATACAACGGATATAAGGTATACTGGGAGGACGGCGCGCAAATTACTGCGCCCAGAGACAGAGACATCATTGCCGAAGTCAACGCCGTTAAGGATTATTCCGAAATCAAGCGTATGGAAAAGGGAGACGCGGAGCTGTTGCGCCGTCTCCATATCATCGGCGAAGAGGTCGATAACGCATACCTTGCCGAACTGAAAAAGCTCGTTCTCGATCCCGAAGTCATCAAAGAGATGTCGGATGAGATCAAAATCGTCTATACCCCTTTGCACGGATCGGGAAACGTTCCCGTTTGCAGATTGCTTGCTCAGCTCGGTTTCAACAAAGTAACCGTCGTTCCGCAGCAGGAAAAACCGGACGGAAACTTCCCTACGGTTGCATATCCGAATCCCGAAGATCCCAAGGCATTCGCGCTCGCGCTCGAACTTGCGGAGAAAGTGGACGCGGATATCGTTCTTGCGACCGATCCCGACGCAGATCGCCTCGGCGTATACGCAAAGGATAAGTCGGGCAACTACGTTTCTTTTACGGGCAACATGAGCGGTCTGCTCATTGCAGAGTATCAGCTTGCGAGAAAAGAAGAGAAAGGACTGCTTCCGAAGAACAGAGCGGACGGCGCGCTCGTAACGACCATCGTTTCTTCCAACATGGCGGAGGCCATCTGTAAAGCGTACGGCATCACGCGCATCGAAACGCTCACGGGATTTAAGTATATCGGAGAACAAATCAAGTTGTTTGAAGAGGCGAAAGCGGAAAACGGCGGAAAGCTCGACGCGTCGAAAGGGGCATACGAGTATCTGTTCGGCTACGAAGAGAGCTACGGTTGCCTTGTCGGAACGCACGCGAGAGACAAGGACGCATGCGTCGCAGTCATGGCGCTCGCCGAGGCTGCCGCATACTATAAGTCCAAAGGTCTCACGCTGTGGGAACAGATGTTGAACATCTATAAAAAGTATGGGTTCTACAAGGAAGAACTTGCCTCTATTACCCTCAAAGGAGAGGACGGTTCGAAAAAGATCGTCGCAATGATGGATAGAATGAGAAACGAGCCTCCCAAAACGATCGGCGGACTGAGAGTTCTTGCGCTCCGCGACTATGAAAACGACGTCAGAAACGATTTGATGACGGGCGAAGAGGGAACTACGGGACTTCCGAAATCCAACGTGCTCTATTACGAGCTCGAAAACAACGGTTGGTGCTGTATTCGTCCTTCGGGAACGGAACCTAAAATCAAGTTCTATTTCGGCGCAAAGGGCGAGACGATGGATTCCGTTCAAAAAATTGTCTCCGCAGTCAAAGAAGATCTGCTTGCGCTCGCAAACAGATAAAGTCAGAGGTGAATGTACATTCACCTCTTTTTGACGGAAGAACTTGTACGGGGTATATTTACCGTCAAAGAGAAATCGGTGTAAAAACGCCGCAGAGGAGAAACAGAATGGCTTTTGATCTCAAGAAAGAATACAAAGAATTTTATATGCCGAAAGATAAGCCTCAGATCGTGACCGTACCGCAGGCGAACTATATCGCGGTTCGGGGAAAGGGGAATCCGAACGAAGAGGGAGGAGCGTATCAAAGCGCGATCGGCGTCTTGTATGCGGTAGCGTATATCCTAAAAATGAGCTACAAGACGGATCATCGGATAGAAGGCTTTTACGAGTACGTCGTTCCGCCGCTCGAAGGATTCTGGTGGCAGGAGAACGAAGAGGGGGTTGATTATGCCCATAAAGACGCGTTTTGTTGGATCTCCGTAATCCGTTTGCCTGACTTTGTGACCAAGGCGGACTTCGACTGGGCGGTAGAGACGGCGACAAAGAAGAAAAAGACGGATTGCTCGATAGCGGAATTTCTGACGGTCGACGAGGGATTATGCGTGCAGATCATGCATACGGGATCGTTTGACGACGAACCCGAAACGGTGGAACAAATGCACGCGTATATCGAAGAGCGAGGGTATACGACCGATTTTACGGAAGAACGCATGCATCATGAGATTTATATGAGCGACGCGCGAAAAGTTCCTGCGGAAAAGTGGCGGACGGTCATTCGTCATCCCATCAAAAGGAAATAACTACGAGCGAAAAAAAGCAGACGCGGTGCGTCTGCTTTATCTTGTCAGGTTAAATTCAATGCGATTGCCGAGTAGAGCTCGTCATAGGTCTCGAATGCGGAAAGTTCGGGGTGGTCGGCTTTGATCTTCTCCGTACTGCGGAAGAGGAAACCCGCTTTGCTCGCCTCGATCATACCGAGATCGTTGTAGCTGTCTCCTGCCGCAATCGTGTCGTAGCCGATGGATTGAAGAGCCTTTACGGTCGCGTACTTTGATTTTTCGATTCTCATCTTAAATCCCGTAATTTCGCCCGTTTCCGAAACTTCCAACGTATTGCAGAAAATCGTGGGCATGCCGAGTTTTTTCATGAGGGGAGACGCAAATTGCGTAAAGGTATCGCTCAAAATAATTACTTGCGCGCGTGCGCGAAGTTTGTCGAGAAATTCTTTTGCGCCCTCCATCGGTTCGATCTTTTCGATGGTCTCCTGAATTTCCTTTAAGCCGAGACCGTGCTCTTTCAGAACGCCGATGCGGAACTGCATGAGTTTTTCATAGTTCGGCTCGTCGCGCGTGGTTTTTTTCAGTTCGGGAATGCCGCTCGCCTCCGCGAATGCAATCCAGATTTCGGGGACGAGAACGCCTTCCAAATCGAGACAGACAATATCCATAGTTACCTCTGAATTTCGTTTTATTATAGTATATCATGCACGCGGATAAAACGGCAAGCGTCGGAGAAAGAAAAATTCCGATAGGATTGATCAAATTTTTTTTATTTGGTCAAATCCCAGTCGATCGGCGTTTTTCCCACCGATTCAAGGTAATCGTTCGTCCGAGAAAAGGGTTTGCTTCCGAAAAATCCGTTGTAGGCGGATAAGGGAGAAGGGTGGGCGGATTCGATGATCAGGTGCTTTTTTTGATCGATGAGCGGTTTCTTCGAACGGGCGTTCCCTCCCCAAAGAATGAATACGATATGTTCCTTCTTCTCGCTGATGAGGGAAATGACGGAATCGGTAAACCATGCCCAACCGCACTTCGAATGGGAATTTGCCTGATGCGCCCTGACGGTCAAGGACGTGTTCAGAAGAAGTACGCCCTCTTTTGCCCATTTGGTAAGGTTTCCGCTGCTTGGAATGTTACATCCGACGTCGCTTTCCAGCTCCTTGAAGATGTTGACGAGGGACGGAGGGGGAGCGATTCCGTCCTGCACGGAAAAGCAAAGTCCGTGCGCCTGCCCGTAGTTATGATAGGGGTCTTGTCCCAAAAGGACGACTTTGAGCTTGGAAAAGGGAGTATAGCGGAAACAGTTGTATAAATCGTACATATCGGGGAATACCGTATGAGTCGAATATTCCTCTTTTAAGAACGCTCTGATTTTAAGGTATCTCTCGTCGTGAAATAAGGGGGCGAGTACTTCGTCCCAGTCTCCCAAACTCAACATAACGCTTTGACAATTCCTTCGAGTTTTTCTTCGAGAGCAGAAAGCGCCTTTGCGCAGTTGGCGAGGTACTGCTCGGTCGTGTTTCCGCTCCCTGCCAAATCGGAAATCGCCTTGAACGAATAGACGGGAACTTCCTCTTTATAGCATGCGTGAATGACGGCTCCGCCTTCCATGTCGCGAATGTCCGCGCGGAGCGTTTCGCTCAACAAAAGGAAATCTTCCTTGGAGTCGTTGAATCGGTCTCCCGTTCCCAGTTTTTTCGTTTCAAAGCCGTTTAAGACGGAGAGAGGAAGATAGGGTTCGGCGTATTCGTCGAGCGTGCCCATCGGCGTGCCGTTGAGTTGGGTGAGGTCGAAATCGTATTCGACGGAATGGGAAATCGCATAGACCCCTGCGATATGCATAGAATCGTTCAATCCGCCCGCAACGCCGAAGTTGACGACGAGCGAGGGGGCGTATTTCGTCAGAAGATATTCTGTTCCCGTTGCGGCGTTGACCTTGCCGATTCCGCATACGACGAGCACGGCGTCCTTTCCGAACGCTTTGCCCTCTACGACGGTGCGTCCGAATTTGGTTACGGAAGAACTGATTTCCATGTGGCGGAGTAAAATATCGGCTTCCTTTTGCATTGCGACGACAAAACCTATCATTGTATTTCTCCCGATTAAGCAGTTTTTCGCTTGTATTATAACAAAAGCGCCGACGGAATGCAAATAATTCATCGGCGCCGCTTGTATTTTTTTACCGAATATGCTATACTCGATTACAGTTCCCGTATCGTATACGGTTGAGAACGGAGTTGACAGCAGGAAACGAGGTATTCTCCGATTTCAAAGGTATGCAGACACAATTCCTGCGGAACGTCGTCTACGGACAGAACCCCCTCTACATAGGAGAGGTGGGGAAGTTCTTTGGCGATGGAAGTTCCCATAAATTTAACGAAACTTTCCTTGACCGTCCAATGTCTGAAAAAGTCTTCCGTTCCGAGAATTTCACTCCGTTCGGATTCGGGGAAAGAGCGCAACACCGCGTCCGTTTTTCTGGATCTGATTTTTTCGCAGTCGACGCCGACCTCTTTGTCGGACAGAGCTAAGATGGTCATAGCTCCGCTGTGAGAGAGGTTGAAATATAACTGATTGTCGGAAAGGTATGGCTTTCCGTACGAATTGACCTTGATTTCGGGAGAGTAAATGTTGAACATTTCCAGAACGCGAATCAGGAAAGAACGGCTGTCTGTTTTTTTCAACGTATAAAAGAATTGCAACATAGAAAAAGTATATCATATCCGACGGCTTGAATGCAAGGAAAACGTCGGACAAAAAGGAGAAAAATGTCAGAACGAGGAGAAAAAGCAAAAACGTTGTTTCTAAGCGGATATAACTGTACGCAGGCGGTGGTTTTAGCCTTTGAAGATCTCATCGGGGGAGATAGGGAACTTCTTCTCAAAGCCGCCGTTCCGTTCGGGGGAGGGCTCGGACGACAACGCCTGATTTGCGGAACGGTCAGCGGAATCTGCATGGCGGCAGGGCTCGTTTACGGATTTGCAGAACCCGGGAAAGGCAAAAGCGAACTCTACGCCATCGAACAGGAACTATGCAAATCGTTTGCCGAGAGAGAGGGCAGCATCGTCTGTCTGGATCTGCTTACGGGCAAGGGAATCGTAACGGACACGGCGGCGAAGGCGGAACAGAGGACGAGCGAATATTATAAAAAGAGACCTTGTCCCGATCTTGCCAAATTTGCGACGGAACTGTTGGAAGAATATATCCTCGCTCACCCCGTAGCGGAGTGGAAAGCGTCTATCGGCTAGGCGGAAAAAACGATGATTACAGAAGAAATTTACCGTACCTATGTACAAATTCTCAAAGAAGAGCTCAAACCTGCCATGGGGTGTACCGAGCCGATCGCGGTCGCATACGCCGCCGCAAGGGCAAAATCTCTCCTCAAAGGCGAGCCGAAACGCGCTACGCTCGAAGTCAGCGGAAATATCGTAAAGAACGTAAAGAGCGTTGTCGTTCCGCATACGGGTGGAATGCACGGACTCAAAGCCGCCTTTGCCGCAGGAATTGTCGCAGGAGACGCCGAAAAAGAGTTGGAGGCGATTTCTTCCGTGACGGAAGAGGCGTTTCCTCTCATCAAAGAATGGGTGGAAACCTTTGATTTGCGCGTCGTCGTACCTGAGGACGCACATATTTTCGATATCGGAGTACGGCTTTACAACGAAGAACATTCCGTCTACGTTCGAATCGTGGATAAACACACGAATATCGTCAAAATCGAGGAGGACGGCGTAGCCGTTCTCGACAGGACGGATGAGATAGAAGAGAAGAAAGCAGATCGGAGTATGCTTTCCGTAGATCAGATCGTTCGGTTTGCGGAAGATGTAAACACAGACGACGTGAAAGAGGTGCTCGACCGTCAGATCGCGTTTAATATGGCGATTGCGGAGGAGGGCATGCGGAATCGCTATGGCGCAAATATCGGAAAGGTATTATTGCGTACATATCAGCCGGACGTCAAGCTCTCCGCAAAGGCGTATGCCGCCGCAGCGAGCGACGCGAGAATGAACGGTTGCGAATTGCCCGTCATCATCAATTCGGGTAGCGGAAATCAGGGAATCACTGCGTCCGTTCCCGTCATCGTCTATGCGAGGGGACTTTGCGTACCGCAGGAAACGCTGTATCGTGCGCTCTGTATTTCCAATCTCATTACCGTTCATCTGAAAGCGGGAATCGGAACGCTCTCGGCATATTGCGGAGCAGTATCCGCAGGAGCGGGAGCGGCTTGCGGCATTGCTTATCTTCTGGGAGGAGGCGAGAGGGAAATCGAACATACGCTCGTCAATACGCTTGCCATCGATTCGGGAATCATATGCGACGGGGCAAAGGCAAGCTGCGCCGCAAAAATCGCAACCGCCGTCGAGAGCGGATTGATGGGGCTGAATATGTTCTATCTGGGCAACGAGTTCTTTGCAGGGGACGGCATCGTCAAGAAAGGGGTGGAAAATACCATCAGAAGCGTTTCCCGTCTCGCGCAAGAGGGAATGAGGGAGACGGATAAAGAAATTATCAAAATCATGCTTGACGAATGAGCGTCATGCGTTGAATGTGGTTTTATAAATACTGCAATACTGTATAGGGGGAAGAACAATGTACGAATGTGCAATCATCGGAACGGGAGCGGCAGGTATTTCCGCCGCGCTTACGCTCAAAGCATTGAATAAGAATTTTATTTGGTTCGGAGACGGCAAACTTTCGGGCAAAATCAGGAGTGCGGAAAAAATAGGAAATTATCCGGGGCTTTCTATGGTCAGCGGAAACGAACTTGCAGAATCGTTTCTCAGTCAAATCAAAGAGATGGATATTCGCATCGAGAACAAGACGGTTACGGGCGTCTATCAGATGGAGGGGTATTTTTCCGTACTGTGCAATCAGGATATGTACGACGCAAAGACGGTGATTTTGGCGACGGGAGTGGAATCCGTAAAACCCGTCAAGGGAGAGCTTGAATTTGTCGGTAGGGGCGTCAGCTACTGTGCGACTTGCGACGGATTTCTCTACAAGGGAAAGACCGTCTTCGTGGTCTGTACGGAAAAATCCCTTGAACACGAAATAGAATATCTTGCGTCGCTCGCCGCCAAAGTATACGTGGTCGCGCTCTATAAAAACGTTGCCCTGAAATCGGGAAATATCGAGATCGTGTCGGGAATGCCAGTCGAAATTACAGGCGGACGCAAGGCGGAGAAGGTGCGATTCAGAGATAAGGAATATTCCGTAGACGGCGTATTCATGCTCAAAGCGGCAATCACGCCGTCCGTTCTCGTATCGGGATTAGAGACGGAAAACGGACACGTGAAGGTGGATCGTTCCTGCGCGACGAATCTTGAAGGGTGTTTTGCGGCAGGGGATTGTACGGGGCGACCTTATCAGTATGCCAAGGCGGTCGGAGAGGGGAACGTCTGCGCGCATGCGGTCGTAAGCTATCTCGCGGAACAAAAACAGAAAGAAACGTTGTCAACCGTATGATTTGAGTATCAAGGGGGTGTCGGAAAACACACCTTGATGCGATGAAAACGGATGCTCTCATATGACTCCAAATAAGGACGCTGAAAAGGGGAAAGATATGTCCGTTTGTACCTTGTTTGTCAAGTACGAGCGTTTGTTTTTTCAAACTTGTACCGCACCGTCTGGTGATGAAAATTTGGGCGAAAAGCATAGAAAACTACCTATAATACGGAGGGAACGATGAAATCGAGATATCATACGGCGAGAAGATGGCTTATTTTTTGGACGCTGTTTATCGGAATCGGCGCGGTTGCGGGAGCAACGGGCATGTTTGTCGATACGACGGGTAAGGCGATGGGCATGGACGCCATGCTCCCGTACTTTCAAAAACTTCCCTTTGCGGATATTCTTTTTCGAGATTTTCTTTTTTCCGGATTTGCGCTATTGATCGTAAACGGGCTCACCAATCTGACGGCAAGCGTTTTTCTGTTTTTGAAGAAAAAGCAGGGGGTACTCTTAGGAGGGATATTCGGCGTCACGCTGATGCTCTGGATCTGCATTCAATTTTATATGTTTCCCCTCAATTTTATGTCCACAAGCTACTTTTTCTTCGGACTCTTTCAGGCAATCACGGGTTATGCCGCGTGGGTGTTTGAGAAACAGGAGAACTTCAAGATTGACCTTGACGATTATCCGCACGTCGGGAGTAATCCGAAACGGCTTGTCGTATTCTTTTCCAGAATGGGATACGTTAAAAAACAGGCATACATAGAGGCAGAACGGACGGGTGCGGAAGTTTACGAGGTAATTTCGACGGAAAAGACGGACGGAACGGGCGGATTTTGGTGGTGCGGAAGGTATGCCATGCACCGTTGGACGATGCCGATCGAACTTGTTTCCATTGATTTGACAAAGTACGATCACGTTACGATCTGTTCGCCGATTTGGGCATTTTCCTTGTCTGCACCCATTCGTTCGTTTTGTAAAGAGGCGAGCGGCAAGATAAAAGAAGCAGATTACGTTTTACTGCATTTTACAAAGGGAAAATACGAAAACGTATGCAGGGAAATGGACGAACTTCTGCATATCAGGCATACGGCATGTAAGAATGTTTGTTGCCGTATGGGAAAGACGAACGAATCATAGAAAGTACGGGTATCCATCGAAGAAAAAGAGGATTCAACGTACTTTTTATCCTTACGCATTGCATTGTTTTTAAAAAAAAATCCGAACCTTAAAACGGTTCGGATTTTTCGTATGGTGCCCAAGGCATTTCAAATCCGAACCGGACGGGGTACAGTTAAGCTCCGAAAGGAATACTGTTTTTGTTCCGTCCTTGTAGTTAAAGGTAAAGGTTATCTTGTCATCATAAAGGTATATCGCATTGATAAACCCGTCGATTAGCCTTTGTTTTCCTTCTTTCGTTGAA
>JAGAIP010000013.1 GCA_017626495.1 Clostridia bacterium
AGAATGATGGTGGAAAGAAAAATCTCGCTGAACGAGCTTGCCGAGCGCGTAGGAATCTCCAACGTTAATCTCTCCAAGATCAAAAATAACAAGGTCACGGCTATCCGCTTTTCCACCCTTGCGGCAATCTGTGAGGTGCTTAATTGCGAAGCCGGAGATATTCTTGAATATCAGAAGGAAGAATAAGTAACGCACAAGCCCTCGTTCTAAAACGGAGCGAGGGCAATTTTTATAAAATCAAGAGGTACAAATCTGTAAAAATGCCTTGATTTATTCACAAATTAGTGGTATAATATCTACGCTAAACTAACTAAATAGAAAAACGCTTCTTAAATATCCAAGGGGGTACTATACCCTTTTGTATATTCCTATCGTTAGAATTTGATAAAAATGCAAATTCCACTTGATAGGATATACAGTTATGTTTTTCTATGTAAGGTTAGTTTAGCGACTCGGAGTTTGTGTTTTTTGTGCGTGGCTTCGGTCACGCACTTTTTAATTTGGAGGAAATAACAATGAAAGCTATTGTTTATACATCTAACACAGGACATACCGCAAAGTATGCGAAAATACTTGGTGAAAAAACGAGTTTGCCCGTATATGCTTTGGGCGAAGCTAAAAAACAGTTATCAAGCGGAACGGAGATTATATATCTTGGTTGGCTATTTGCCAATGGAATCAAGGGATACAAAAAGGCGGCGAAGAAATACAAGATTTCTGCCATTTGCGCCGTTGGTCTTTGCGATACCGGAACTGCCCTTGATGAAGTTCGTAAGGCAAACGCTCTTTCTGAGAAAATTCCGCTTTTCACTATGCAGGGCGGTATGGATAAGACCAAGCTCCGTGGAATCAATAAGTTTATGATAAATATGCTGACAAAAGGAATAGATTCCCAAAAAGATAGGACGGAAGAAGATGAGCGAATGCTTTATCTTTTGAAGAACGACAAAAACTATGTCAGCGAAGATAACACATCCGCTTTTATGGAGTGGTATTGCAAACAGTGAGGCGTAAAATGAAAAGGCTTGTCGCAATAATTATATCAGCACTATTACTCGTTTGCTTTGTTGGTTGTGGTGATTCTACGAATACAAACGGTGTCCCCGATCCCGACAAAATTGTTCCAAAACGAGATATTCTCATAGAAAATTTAGAAGATAGCGGCTATCAAATTAAAATGCACACTACCGTTGAAGGCTCTGATTTGGTTGTTGACCGCATTATAGCACAAAAAGAAAGCAAGTTTATTGATATAGTATATGGACTATCTGCTGAAGATGCTGCGAAAATTTTTGAACTATACTGTGAACTATATTCCGACGACTATTACATTTTGGCCCAAAACGGAAACTATGTTTATTGTGTTAGCGATAAAAAAACTTTCAAAAAGGCTGGGTTCACAACGACAGATAATGTTGGAGAACAATACATAAATAATTAACCATGAAAGAGGCAAAAAATGAAAAAAATCAGTAGTATAATTTGGGGAATCGTATTAATTGCGGCGGGTGCATTGTTTGCGCTTAACGCATTGAACATAACGGACATCGACATCTTCTTTGACGGTTGGTGGACGCTGTTTATAATTGTACCTTGCGCGGTGGGATTATTTACCGAGCGTGAAAAGACCGGCAATATCATCGGTATCATTATCGGTGTGTTCTTGCTGTTGTGTTGTTGGGATATTCTAAGCTTTGGTATGCTTTGGAAACTGCTTATCCCTGCCATTATCGTAATTGTAGGATTAAAACTTGTGTTCACAGGACTTTTCGGTAATAAGGCGAATGAGATCATCGCTAAAATCAAGCAAGAAGGCGGCGAACCGAAGGCAGGCTGTGCTACCTTCTCAAGCTGTAATCTTAATTATGATGGCGAAGTATTTGAAGGCGCAGAGCTGACCGCTACCTTTGGCGGCGTGAAATGCGATCTCCGCAATGCCATTATTGAAAAGGACTGCGCTATTCAGGTGTCGGCTATCTTTGGCGGCATTGATATTTTTGTTCCCGATAATATCAATGTAAAGGTAAGCTCCAATTGCATCTTCGGTGGCATTTCCAATAAAACCGCTACACACAAGGATGCTCCTACTATTTACATAAGCGGTACTTGTATGTTTGGAGGCGTTGAAATAAAATGACCACTGCTCAAAAAGTAATTAAGTATTTGGCGATGGCGTTCGCCATATTCCTCACGGTTAGCATTATCGGAGGACTTTTAAGTTCGTTTGGTTTTTTTGACGGATTTTTCAGCGACGATGCCGTGACCGAAGATATTAAAACATATTCCGTGTCAGCAGACATAAAAAGCCTTGAAATAAAGATCAATGCTGCCGACTTTACCATCAAGCAAGGTGAAAGTTTCACGGTTGAAAGCAATTTGAAACACCTTACCGTTGAGGATAAAAACGGCGTTTTGACTATTAAGGAAACCAAGAAGTACAGCAAAACTTATACGGGTGCCGTGCTGACTTTATACGTTCCTGCCGGTACGGTATTTGATAGAGCCGATATTACAACGGGAGCAGGCAGATTTACTGTGGATCAATTATCTGCCGGAACGATGAAATTTGAATTGGGTGCAGGCGAGGTAACAATCGATAAGTTGATTGCAACTACCGCTATTGATATCGATGGCGGTGCCGGAAGGATCACCATATCTGATGGCGCACTCCATAATCTTGATTTGGATATGGGCGTTGGTCAGTTAAATCTGACCTCTGCTCTTACGGGCGAAAGCGATTTTGATTTGGGTATTGGTGAATCAAATATAACAGTAATCGGTAATAAAGACGATTATAAGCTTGATATAGAAAAAGGCATCGGAAACATCACTGTTGACGGCACAAGCGTTTCTAATATCAAGGAATATGGAAACGGAAACAACAGTATAGAGGTTAGTGGTGGTATCGGTGCTATCAACTTGAGATTCCAAGAGGAATAATGGCGACTGTGTTATTTCGGAGGTGATAGATTGAATCCATCAACATACATACCGATAATCTTCCTATGGATTATCATATTTATTATGTTCCGCAATCGACGGAAGGCTGTAATTATAAGAAAAATAATTAAAAAAAGGAAATCAGGGGGCAATACCGAAATGAAAGAGCTTGCAAAGAAATTTATTGATAAAGAATGTGTTATTTCTTCTTTTGACGGAAGCCATCAGTATGAAGGTGTAATCAAGGAAGTTACGGACGGAGCAATCCTTGTGGAAAAGGACGGCAAGATTGAAGTGCTTAATCTTGACTTCGTTATCCGCATCAGAGAGTATCCGAGAAATAAGAACGGAAAGAAAAAAGCGATTGTTGTAGATTGAAACAGACATACAACATAATGAATTAGTTCATACGGAGGCGAAAACAAATGATACTTGAACTAAAAAATATTGACAAGTCCTTTGGCGAGAAAGAAGTCCTCAAAGGCGTATCTTTCACGGCAGAGGGTGGAAAAGCGTTCGGTCTGCTTGGCAGAAACGGCGCAGGTAAAACAACATCTATCCGTATTCTGATGAACGTGTTTCCGGCGAATAGCGGAGAGGTTTTGATTGACGGAAAGCCCATTGATTACAACAAGATTGGTATTGGCTACCTCCCCGAAGAAAGAGGACTCTACCCGAAGAAGCTCATCATAGATCAGCTTGTGTATTTTGCGGAGCTGAAAGGTATGAGCGCAAAGGATGCTGTAAAAGCCGTTGACTATTGGCTCGGCAGACTCGGTATGAGCGAATATCGCAACAAGCGCCTTGATACCTTGTCAAAAGGAAATCAGCAGAAAATTCAGCTCATTACTGCACTTGCACACGATCCCGACATCGTGATTCTTGACGAGCCTTTTTCGGGACTCGATCCCGTAAATGCGATGCTCCTTAAAGATGTGGTCAAGGAACAGATTGCCAAGGGAAAAATCGTTCTGTTTTCAAGCCATCAGATGAGCTACATAGAGGAATTTTGCGACAGTATCGCAATTATCAACGCAGGCAAGGTGGCTATCAGCGGAGATCTCCACGAAATCAAGCGAACATATCCGCGCGACAAGATAGTGGTAAGCACCCAAGCGCCCGAAAAGATAATGGCAGACCTCGGAGATATTTGCACCGAGCGTGAGGACGGAACTCTGCTCATTCAGCTTGCAAGCCCCGATGAAAAGCAGTCTATGATGAAACGACTTGTAGAAAGCTACGATATTGATGAGGTAAAGGTATTTGAGCCTTCACTCAATGATATTTTCGTAGAGTACGCAGGCGCGCAGGTGTAAGGAGGAGAACCGATGAAACAGTTTGGTAAAATACTTAAATTTGAACTTAAAGGTTATATGAGAAATAAAGTGTTTGTTGGTATTACGATATTTCTCGTTGTTGCAATCGCCGTTGTAATGTTCATTCCCAATATTATAGCAGCATTTGAGTCGGACGATGAAGGTGATGTAACTCCAACCGACCTTCCTACAATGCTTGTTTATGCCGAGGATGAAGACCTCTCCGCCATCGTAAAAGAATACTTCGGAAACGCGTTCGTCGATTATAACGTGAAGGTCGCGGAAGGCAGTGTTGACGATCTGAAGAATGATATTATATCGGGCAATGCGGAATGTGCTTTCGTGATGAACAGCGCATCCTCCTACACTTACTACGTAAATAACCTTTCGATGTACGATATGAATACCGAGGTTGCTAACACCGTTCTGCAAGAGGTATATCGTATCAATGCTATGGTGCAGAACGGACTTACGCCCGAGCAGGCAGGAGAGATTATGTCCGTACAGATTGAAAGCGGCACCGAAACACTCGGCAAGGATCAGATGCAGAACTTCTTCTACACCTACATAATGATCTTTGCGCTTTATATGGTCATTCTTCTTTACGGACAGATGGTTGCCACAAATGTTGCCACCGAAAAGAGTTCACGTGCGATGGAAGTCCTCGTAACGAGCGCAAAGCCCACAAGTATGATGTTCGGCAAGGTGCTTGCTTCTTGTATTGCAGGCTTCTCTCAGCTTGTTCTCGTATTTGGTACGGCAATACTCCTTTACAACGTGAACAAGGAAGCGCTTTCCAATCCTTTGATCGCTTCGATATTCGATATTCCGATTGAGCTCTTTATCTATCTGATCGTGTTCTTCGTGCTTGGCTTCCTTATCTATGCCTTTATGTTCGGCGCAATCGGCTCGACGGCATCCAAGCTTGAGGACATCAACACATCGGTTATGCCAATCACTTTCCTCTTTATTATCGCATTTATGGTGGTTATGTTCTCAATGAGCAGCGGCTCCGTGGATAACACCGCAATGCTTGTATGCTCATATATTCCGTTCACCTCACCTATGGCGATGTTTACGAGAATTTGTATGAGTACGGTGGCGTGGTATGAGATTGCTATTTCTATTGCAATTCTCATTGGATCGACCGTCGGCATCGGAGTTCTTTCCGCCAAGATATACCGTGTAGGTGTTCTGCTTTACGGTATGCCCCCCAAGTTTTCAACTATTATGAAAACTGTGTTCAAGAAGCAGTAAAAAACTTGGAAAAGAATATGAAAAAATGGAATTTGTTTGCCGCTATATTTCAAATCGTAGTCGGCATTGCAACAATCGTTGCATACATAGTAGTTGCCGCTTCGGGAGAACCCATTGGTAAGTGGACGATTACGCTGATACTTGCTATTGCTTTTGTGGTAATGGGAGTTATAAATGCGATTGGTTATTTGAAATCAAATAAAACTCAAAAGTGACACACAAACGCCCTCGCTCCTTTCGGAACGAGGGCATAATCATTTACGCTCGATTACAACAAAAAAACACAGAAATCTCGTAATGTTAAGAAAACGGGCGGCTTTTCCAACATAAATTGGTAGACTATTTATCGTGACACCGGTATAATTATGGTGAAAGGAGGTGAGCGTATGGAGCTTGGAAAACAAATCTATGAGCTACGAAAGAAAGCAAATCTTTCACAAGAGCAGCTTGCGGAAAAGGTTGGTGTATCAAGACAAACCATTTCAAAATGGGAACTTGGAGAAACTGCGCCTGACATCAAGCAGGCTCAAATTCTGTCGCAGATTTTTAACATAAGTTTGGATGAACTGACCGGCAACGACACAAAGGAGGTTATTTACGAAAAGGTGAGTAATACGGAAAAGCTTGCTGGTTTGATAATAAAAATAATCAAGATTTGGGGAATCATTATTCTCGCTTGCTTGATCATTGCAGTTGTTGGCATCATTTTGTTTGGATATGTGCGCGAGGAAGGTTCAGTTGAATTTGAAAACAATGTGGAAAAAGTTACATTTACAGAAGTAGTCGGTGAAGAAACATATATTATTACGATTGCTTCTGATGGCTATTTTGAAGGCATTGGAATGTCGGATGAAATAAAGGAAGATCTAATGGAACTTATAGTTGTGGGCGATCTTCCTAAATCCGAGGATAATATTACAGATTATTTCATAAAGTTACGGGAAGAACTAACTCAAAGCGTTCCGTAAATAATCAAAAATTAGCCCTCGTTCAAAAATGGAGCGAGGGCGTTTCATCTATATGATTGAAATATTCATAAAAATGTGGTATAATAAAGAAACGCAACCCGAAGTTTACATAAAGAAACGCCTAA
>JAGAIP010000014.1 GCA_017626495.1 Clostridia bacterium
AATCCGAACCATTCACTTGTTACAAGTATTTGGTTCGGATTATACTGATTTGGTGCGATCAACAGGAGTTGAACCTGCATGGGGTTAACCACAAGATCCTTAGTCTTGCGCGTCTGCCAATTCCGCCATGATCGCGTATTTGCTTGCTCTCGCTGAAAGCATAGGTATTTTATAATAAATCGAGGCAGAAGTCAAGCGATTTTTATAAAAAAATTTGAATGACAAAACATTTTTCATTTTGAATGAAGGATTGTGTGAACGGGGCTTCGATTCATTGTTCGGATGACAGGTTTGCGCTTTCGATTCGACGAATAATTTCATGAAGATAGGATTCGGCGTTGTCTTCGAGAAATAAATCCGCCCGTAACGCCTCTGCCTCTAACAACAGTTCCCGATGATAGGGATAATCGCTTGTGGCAAATTGTTCGAAGTCTAAGTTCACAGGCGTGGGGGTAAGTGCGAAAATCTGAAAGCAATCTTCCGAAATCTGAACTTTCAGTTTGCGTACGTCTTTCAGATTTTGTTTCTCTATCGCGTATTTAGCGAGGAAAATATAGTTATCGGCAATCACTTCTTCGTCTGTGCGAGAATCGTTCATAGGAGATAGAAGAGGACGGTAGTTCGGATCTTGCTCCATTTGTATTTTATTCATTGTCTCAATCAACAGGGAGAGATCGGTATGTTGAATGAGTTTTTTAAGCTTTCTCTTTTTGAAAAAAGAGACGCCGTTCGGATTTTGCATGACCGACTTTAATAGTTCGACCGTTTCGGTTAAATTGTCGTTATGAGATTTGCGCATAATTGTTCTCCGATGAATGATGTGTACAGTACTTTTTTATTTCGGAAACAAGACTTTGGTTCTTCTATATAAAGCAAACGAATATGGGAAGGATTTTCATAAGGCGGAAGTTATCGAGTTGAATTGACGAGCCAACGATTGAGGAAACGCATTTGTTCGTCTGTATGGAACCGGTGCTCTCCGTCCTTCATTACCGTGAGCGTTGCGCCGATCTGATTTGCAAATTCAGATATGGTATCCATGGAAGTTAAATGATCTTTTTCGCCGTATAAAATACAGGTGTAGATATTCCATACAATCGGATTTTTTCGCACGTAGCGCAGATATTCCCAAGATAAAGTTTCCCCGAACGACGTGGGAATTTCTCTTTTGCGTTGAAGTTCATCTTCCGTCACGTTTGACCATGTCATCATATCCGCAATCAGTTTTTCCATATTTACAATCGGCGAAATAAACATAGCTTTCGAAATCTTTTTTTCGGCAAGCGCGTGCATGGATAGAAAAGCTCCGATGCTGTTTGCAATCAGAATAACCGAATCATATCCCTTGCTGTGTAAATCAAAAAACTGCGAAAACTCGATTTTTGCTTCCCAAGGATTTTGTGATTGATAGTCAAAACCAACAACGTCGCTTTCTGCAAAGAGGGGTTGATAATGCTTAGCTTCTTCTGCATTGCCTCCTTTTCCGTGTACATATAGGACTAGTTGTTTCATAGCATTTCTCCCCATACAAATTGCATTGTCGAGCAATCATCTTGCAATAAAAAACGAACACCTGACGTGATAATCATCGTATCAAAATCGGTGTCCGTTTTTGGTGCCCCAAGGCATTTCAAATCCGAACCAGACGGGGTACAGTTAAGCTCCGAAAGGAATACTGTTTTTGTTCCGTCCTTGTAGTTAAAGGTAAAGGTTATCTTGTCATCATAAAGGTATATCGCATTGATAAACCCGTCGATTAGCCTTTGTTTTCCTTCTTTCGTTGAA
>JAGAIP010000015.1 GCA_017626495.1 Clostridia bacterium
CTGCCGTTTTTCTTTTTACGAAAAAAAAAGATAAAAATCTTTCAAAAAGATGTCAGGTGTACAAGAACGTGTACACCTGACTATTGACTTTTGTATTTTTATATGATAAAATAGAATTACAAACACGAACATATGTTTAGAATATGATTTGTGTGGGTATATCTAATTAAGGGGGTTCTGCCCCTTAATAAGGGGAAAGCAAACTTTAGTTTGCGAGGGGTTTGCCGTCCGCGGCGAGCGAAATTCCCCTTTGTTTAGCTTGCAAGCATCGGCAGGCTTTGTTTGGTGTACATTTTTACGCTTGTGGGAGATGTTCTCCCGTTCACCCGAAGTCGTTTTACATAAAAGGAAACAAAACCGCTTATATAGGGTTTTGTTGTTGTACAATTTTTTACAACAATGGGCTGTCCTTTCGCTTTTATTAAGTGAAAGGCTTGGAAAGTTTGACCAACTTTTCAAGTAGGCGCGCCAACGTTGAAAAACGGGGTTTGGCGATAGGTCTATTTTGTGGTACAAATTTTTATGTACTGCACTCTAAAATCGAATACTTCCGGATAAGAATCCGTGTAGAAGTGAACCCATACGTGGGCGAGATTTTTACACGGATTTTTTTATTCCCTATCGGAAAGGAGATGTGCTTATGTAGAAAAATTAAAACTTAATAATGTGTACGTGGCATTTTGCCCTTACACTTTTTTAGGTCGGTGATAGTTTTATCAGCGACTTTTTTGCACCTTTTTTCAGAATGACCGTGAACTTTTCATTTTTCGTGTCCTTGGATATATAGAAGGACTTTTGTTAAAAATGGAATGTTTCACAAAAAACTGTCCTTGGATAAGTGGAAAATAACTTTCTAAAAAGGTTAAGTTTTTGCCGTTCTCGACGGCTACCTTTTGAAGGGTTTTATTAAATTTAGGAGGAAATAAAAATAAAAAATTATCATCATTACCACCCGCCGTGAGCGTTAAGCAAACGGCAAGCAAAACTTTATAGAAGGCTTGTAAAGTATAGCACACTATACTTTCCTTGAAAGTAGTGTGCTCTGCGAGGCTAAATAACGACCAAAAAAATCATAAGGAGGAAACCAAAATATCGTATTTAGTATGCCATATGGAGAAGTATCACAAAACGGATATTTGCCCCATAGAAAATGAAAACGAGCGTGACGAAAACTACGTCGGATCAAACACTTGTATAGACAGTTCAAGAACAAAAGACAATTACCGCCTTTTGTTTAGGAACAGTTCTTATACGGATTTTATCAACGCAAGAATAAGCGAGTTAAACTTACCCAAAGCACCAAGAAAAGATGCCGTGCTAATGGCTTCATTTGTAGTCGGCTCGGATAGAAAATTTTTTAAGGGTTTAGACGAAGATGAGCAAAATCGTTTCTTCCGTGACTGCACTAAATTCTTTGCTGAACGATACGGAAGAAGAAACATAATCTCTGCCGTTGTCCACAACGACGAAACAACACCACATATGCACTTAAATCTTATCCCTATCAAAGACGGTAGGCTCTGCGCCAAAGACTTACTTAACCGCAACGAGTTGTCTAAACTACAAACGGATTTTTACGAGCAAGTTGGAAAGTGTTGGGGTTTACAACGTGGTAAAGAAGGAAGCACGGTTTCTCATCTCTCCACTGCCGAGTTTAAGGCTAAATGTATCGTGGATGAAGCGTGGGATAAATCAACTGAAATTCTTTCAAGTGCAGGAAAACGTGTGCAAGCGGAATTAGCAACAATGGAAAAAGCCGTTCAGAAAGCGGACGAGCATTTTACTGAAACAATGAAAGAAATCTCAACGGCGAAAGCCGAAAGAGATAAAATCATTGAAGAACGTAACGCCGAAGCCGATTACACTCAAGCGTTAGAAGATGCCAAACAAGGCAAATTTGCGTTTTCTAAAAGCGGACTACGAAATCAAATCGTCGTATTGACCGCCGAAGTTAAACGTTTAGAAGAAGTCGTTGACCGTCAACAAAAAGATAACGGCTTTTTATACAAGGAAGTTCAAGAACTTTCTAAAGATAAAGATAAGTTCAATAAAATGAGTCGTGCTTACACTCTTTTTAGAGAACGAGAACCTGAAGCGTTTACACGAGCATTTCACCGTGCGCCGTCTATCGTTGGAGCGTTTATTCCTAAAGATGAGCCTATCGCCAATTTAGGAAAAAGCCGTTTAAGGCAAATCGAAGAAGAAATCGAGCGTGAAAAATCGCCGAAACCAACGAACAAAAAATTTAATAGTAAAGGAGATTAATAAGGAGGAAAAAAATTATAGGTTAATGTCAAGAAAGCGTAAGAACAACACAGGAATACCTGACTTTGAAATCGATTCGCTTGCAAGGGCGTTGTTGCCTGCAATACAAAAGTTATTTGAAAGCGAAGAAGGCAAGCGCGAATTTGAAGAATGGCAAGCCGAAAGGCAAAAATCACAACTGAATAAAAAACAAAATAAAGAATCTCGTTGATTACATAGAGATAACCGCCGATTAAGGTAAAGAAAATAGTAAAATGTAAAAAGGAACGGCGGACGGGTTTTGACCGTTTTCGTATCCCGAAATAAAAAAACGGTTAAAAATAATTAAGCCGTTCCCCTATAACGGGAACGGCAAAACACAAACGGAGGTAAACTATTGAAATATAAAAATTGGTTAAACGAGTGGCTTGCTTTGTACGTCAAGCCCACTACGAAAATTAGAACGTACAAAAAGTATCAAAGGCAAATAGAACTACATATACTCCCCGCGCTCGGAGAGTTTGAACTACACGATTTAACGGCAACCGTTTTGCAACGTTTTACCGTGGATTTATCGGAAAAAGGCTTATCCGCAAACACTGTAAACGGCATTATATCCGTGCTAAAATCATCACTTAGGCGCGCAGTTTTGCTTAGCGTAACTGACAAAGAGTTTACGATGGGCATCGTTCGCCCTAAACAGCGTGAAAAACAAGTAGATTGTTTTTCTAAAGAAGAACAACGAAAAATCGAGCAGTTTATCTTTGAAAAGAAGAAAAATAAGTTGTTCGGCGTGGTGCTTTGCCTTTACACGGGCTTACGTATTGGAGAAGTGCTATCCCTTACATGGGATGACATAGATTTACAAAAAGGTATTATAGCCGTTTCTAAATCTTGTCACGACAGTTGGGAAAACGGCAAATACGTTAAGGTAATCGACACGCCGAAAACGGACTTTTCAGAACGTGTTATTCCTTTACCCAAGCAATTGCTTTCACGATTAAGAGAGTATAAGAAATCGTCAAGCGGGAACTACGTTGTTTGTGGTGAACGCGTACATGGTGCGCAGGTTCGCTCTTATCAAAAGAGTTTTGAACTATTATTAAAACGTTTGAAATTACCGCATAAAGGTTTTCACTCTCTTCGTCATACGTTTGCAACGCGCGCTTTAGAGTGTGGTATGGATATTAAAACATTATCTGAAATTTTAGGGCATAAAAACCCTACTATAACGTTAAAACGCTACGCCCACTCTATGCTTGAGCACAAAACGGAAATGATGAATAAGCTTGGAAAACTCCTATTATAAACGCGCTAAAAACAAAAGAAAACGGCGAGATACTCTCTCGCCGTTTTCTACATAGAATAACATAATCTATGTAGATATTATAGTACTTTTTGTCGATTTTATCAAGTGGTTTTGTAGTATAACGGCAAAAAAATTTACACAAACATTAATATCTAA
>JAGAIP010000005.1 GCA_017626495.1 Clostridia bacterium
ACATTTGATTACGACGTGCATTATTGTACGACGGGGATTTCAATCCACGCACCCACACGGGGTGCGACTACCAAGACAAGAGTAAATTTCTTGATAACAAATTATTTCAATCCACGCACCCACACGGGGTGCGACTTGTTCCGAATGTTTAACAAAAGTGAAACATGTAAATTTCAATCCACGCACCCACACGGGGTGCGACTTACCGAATTTTGCAACTGTAAGTAACAAACCATACAATTTCAATCCACGCACCCACACGGGGTGCGACTTTCCCATCGGCTGCGCTGCCTGCTGTACGGGGGATTTCAATCCACGCACCCACACGGGGTGCGACCACGGAATGCACTTTTACTTCCGCACAAATAAGATTTCAATCCACGCACCCACACGGGGTGCGACGATAGCTTCTGTAGCTTTATCAGCTACTCCGGAAATTTCAATCCACGCACCCACACGGGGTGCGACAACTGTATTTGGATACTGTACGGAGTATGAATCAATTTCAATCCACGCACCCACACGGGGTGCGACTTGAACCAAAATACAATAAGCTGCTTGAAGAAAAATTTCAATCCACGCACCCACACGGGGTGCGACGTTAAGCATGATTGAAGCAATACCCAATGATGTGATTTCAATCCACGCACCCACACGGGGTGCGACTGCATTTTTTTGAGTAAAATGCCTTTTTGCAATCAAAAATATAAATATTTAAGACCGCAAACATGTTTTTTTTGTGAGAATGCTTGTAATTACCCTTCATTTTTCAGTGCGAACAATCCCAATAAACAATGTCCACGTATATTTCGCACTAAAACGCCAGTAATTTTTCTTGTTCTATGAAATCTTTTTTCCCAAAAGATTCTATTTTCTTCTCATAATGATTACCCAAAGAATATATTCTCAAACTATCCTTTTCAGCGTCGATTATTTTGAGAAGTTTATTCTTGATGAGGCATAATTGAGAAGGATCCACAATGCATTCAAATACGGAGTTTTGTACCCTCTGCCCATAATTTTCACATTCCTTCGCAACTCTTCTAAGCCTGCCTCGCCCATTTGAATCTTCCGTATTTACGTCATAAGAAATGATAACCATCATTTTATTTCCACAGAAATGGCGGATAATCGTCCATATCTCCTCTTAAAAATCTTGCAAGCAATAATGCTTGTACGTAAGGCAAAAGTCCGATTTCAACTTTTTCTTTTAGGAAAGGGTGAATTATGACTTCTTTTTTGCGTTCTTGCCATGTTCTTAAAAAAATTTTTCTACCGTTTTCCGTTAATAAGACAGACCCGTTTTCTTTTTTCATAAAAGAATTTGCCGTTATCATTTTTCGATTGATGATAGACAATACAAAACGATCAACCAAATATGCTCTGAACTCCTCTTCCAAATCCAATGCAAGGGAGCATCTTCCGGCTCGATCCGTATGAAAAAAGCCAAGATAAGGGTCTAATCCCACAGATTCCAACGCGCTTACGCACATTGAGGTTAAGAGCGCGTATCCGAAAGATAGCAAAGCGTTTACATAATCTGTGGGAGGACGACGGTTTCGTCCCGTAAAAACGAACTCTTCTTTCTGTTGCAAAATAAGCTGATCGAATACGGAAAAATACTTACTCGCACATTCCCCTTCCAGACCGCGAAGACTATCCGGTGTTTTCAAAAAGAATACGGAACGAGCTCCTTCTTTCATATCGTTTTCTATACTTCGCAAGAGATCGCCGTTGAGCCTTTCAGGATAATCGCTTGAAGCCCGTCTCAAAACGGAAGAACAGTTATATATTTTTGCAGAAATCATATTCTTTGCGATTTGAAATCTTTTCTGTTCCTCCAAAGTAAACTGCACTTTTCTTAATAGAATATTACCGTACTGTTTCCCGATAGAACGGGCAAGAAATTTACCTTGCGGTGAAAGAAAAACAATAGGTTTATTGTATTCCGCACATTTACCCATAAGAGCCGGACTCACACCCACATAGCTGAATGTGGTTATTCCATCGATCGTGTGTAACGGAATTTTACCTAACGTCTTTTTTTCGACAGAAATTACCGCAGTTTCACCATCCAAAGAAATATAGGCATTGTCAGTCATAACGTACAGTGTATTGAGTAATTTTTTCATAAGCTTTGAAAAAAATCCGTATTATATGCGTGCGCGCTCAGCATTTTTGAAATTTTGGGAAGGCATATTTCCTTTAAGGAACAAGCGTTACAACTCTTTGAAACCTTAGCCTTTGGCGTATATCCTCGCTTCATCAGCGTATGCATTTCGCAAAAAATATTTTTTACGGTTTGTTTCATTTCCGTCGTAATGGTTACCTTCTGTCTGGTTCTCGTTTCCGCATAATATAGCGCTCCTTCCGTAATATTCGTTACGAACATTTCTTCGAGGCACATCGATTGAGCGACCAACTGCATCACGTCGTAATTTTCGTCTTTCTGTTTCCCCCTCTTATATTCTATGGGATAGATTCGATATGTTCCCTCCCTTCCGTGTAAAGGAACTCCCTCTGACGATTTATGAAATTCTACAACGTCGCATTCGCCGGAGATACCGAGCTCTCTTGAACAGACGGGCATTGCTCTTGAAATGAATACGTTCTTTCTTGACTCCTTAAAAAACGCGTCGTGGGCATTTTCATGCAAGATTTTCCCTTCTGTCGTTCTGAGGTTTTCTTCCCAACAATGTTCGATATGAATCAAAGCCCATTGCCGACGGCAGAAGAGAAAATGCTGAATTCCCGATAATTGAAGATAGTCCTCTTCAAGGTACTCCACTTATACGACCTCTTCCACGGAAAGTCCGTCCAAAGCGGAAACAGTTATCGTATAATCTTCAAATGTTTTGGGCATACTCACGCCTTCATTCAACGTAACGGAAACGGAATTATGCACCTTTGCAGAAGAGTACTGACCTTCTTTACAGTTATGCTGCCACCAAAGCATTTTCACGACTTCCATACTGCCGTCCGGACGAGCAGAAGAAACGTCATTGATAAAAAGCGTTTTCAGACATTGTTTGATCAGCTCTGCGTCCTCTTCCGAAAAACCTGTCTTTTCCGCAAGTTGAACGTTGATAGAACCCATAATTTTATATAGTCCAAAACCGACGCGATGTTTTGTACCCATCGTGTCAGACGATTTTCCTTCACCCGGCTCACTATTGACGCTTTTTGTGATCTGCATCGTATTTACGTCGACCGGTGAACAGCTGACTGCCGTTCTGACAGTGACAGGACCTCTGACGGGGATCGATACTCCTTCTCCGCCTTTTTTACCCTTAAAAGCAAATACTTGTCCAAACGAACGAACGTCGATCCATGTTTCGCAAGCCTTTTTTGTATCTGCATCTTTATCTTTTCCCGACAATATTGCCAAAGCTCTCTCGCTCAAAGACTTATAACCGTCAACGTTTTTATCATCGGATTGTACAAAAATATTCTGTCCCAAATCGATCAAACGATTACGAATCTTTCTTTTGATGCAAACATCCGAAATTTCTCCATATCCGTCATACCTTGTACGGGGACGATTTCCGTTCAAAGGATCTCCGTTTGGATTACAATCCGTTGCCGTTACGAACACCATAAAATCAATCTTGTTTTGAAGCTCCATTTTTATTCTTCCTCCTCAATCGCTTGTTTTTTGTTTTGATAAAAATCTCTTCTTTGGAGATAATATCCGATTAAATACATTTCATCTAATTGCCTATTCATATTGGGCATATCTTCTTCCCGGAACAGAGCCACGACTTCCGCAATCAGATTTTTATAATACGCTCTACTGCCCGGTTTCAGTTTTTGGTAATATGGAATAAGAGCCTGTTCCAGATTCTTCCACGTCGTCATCGGATGTTGTACAAACGCAGACCATAGGCGCACCGCGCTCGGTTCCCTTCCTTGTTCATCCTGTGCGTATGCGCTTCGCTCGACCCTTTCGGCAATTGCCAAAATCCTACCGAACAGATAACTTCTGTTCCGTTCTTGGTTATCAAGTTCCATTTTTATCTCCTTATTCGTTTCTTTGTAATATTTATTTAAGACGGCGCAAGTAATGAAAAGCAATTCATGATAATTTACGTCGCTATACGCTTGTCGGAAAGTACATTTTTCAAACAATGCCCTTCGTATATGAGCAGGAAAGTTTGCTCCGTCTATTATGCTATGAAAGACCGTTTGAATTTGGTCAGACAAACCATCCGCTTTCAAATCGACAAAAGCTCCTTGTTGGGTACCGAATGCAAATTTTACTATTTTTATGGGCATCGGAGAACTGATCAACTCTTTCTTATTTCTTACGGTATACCAACTGCAATCCCCATACCAATCCGCTATTCTTTGAATATACCGATCATAGGTTAATTCGTTATAATAGGTAACGGAAAGGCGTCCCGTGGTAGCCGATTGAAAAGCCATGATTTGAATACCCGGATCCGACGGTGATAAAGAAGCGGTTTTACCGACTAAAAAGTTACGCAACTTCTCGACGTACTCCGGTTTTGTTGTAGGAAAACATTCTTCTTCATCATCCTCTACTTCCAAGCATAACGGCTTCGGCATATCGATTCTCTCCGTATTCCATACGACAAATACCCTGTTTCCGCAAACGTATCGCTGATTTGCAAGCACCCAACGCAATGCGTTGTGCGCTTTTTGCGTGGCTACCGCGCCTATCGTAAGCGCTTCTTCCCCGGCTGAAAAACGACCGCGATAGGTATAGTTTGTATTATCGTTCGTTGATACCAATTTTGCTCCGTATGCAAGATTTAAGATTCCTTTCGGATGGTTCGTTGCAATCGGAAGAACTTCCCCCGTTACATAGCACAGGGAACAATCTGCATCCGTCATTTGCGACGACACGTACGCCTCATAAGCGTCAAACAATTCTCGGCACGTCGTGCAATTTTCTATCGTACCGTCTTCATACGCAACCGAAAACCGAACGAAAAATTTCTCTGTTTTCTTTACGTCGGCATCCTTCGCAATAACGCCGCATGAAAGCAAATTCTCATAAACGCTTTGAGACGATATATACCGATATACCGCTTGCACGATCGGATGCGTATGATCACTGTCCGCCCATGCCCCGATTTCTCTTTTATAGTCCTCGAATTTTTCTTGATACGCAGGATCAATCCGATGAAGCGCGATATATCCGAGATTATCGCATAACGGATGAGCGGCAATTCCCGACGAACGACTTCCCGATTTTTCCGTCACGGGAATTAAAGAAGATTCGTCGTCCAATAATCGCGCTGAAACAAACTCGCCGCTTTCGCTGATGGTAATTTCAATTTGGATTTTTTGACTGATAAAGAATAGGGGTGTTAACGGAAAATCCATTCCTTCGATCTTTTTTCCAACCAGATGAATATGATCGTCATACGTTTTGATACATTTCCGGAACCAGCTCATCTTCTTCCTTTTCTACCTCCCTTATGTTTTTGAAATCAAATCCGAATTGTTTCATCGAATATGGTTTGATCACGCGTTCGTTATTTCCGACGCATTCCCACGGTTTAGGAAAAGAAATAATCCCTTTTTGCATTTGCGCATTCCAGAAACGAACGGATAGATTTCCTTTCGTCGTCTCTGAATATGCCTCGTCGGGATATGTAAATCCGTGTACCATACGACCAAAACTCATCAATTCAACGTCATCGTAAAATCCCTTTCCTTCGCCGAAAACACAAGGAACGACGTATGCCTGACATTCTCTTGTTCCGAGAAAAATATCTCGCCTACCGCCTTTTATGACGGATCGTTTTGCAATATTATGATGTTTATTCTCGTTTCTGTCAGACGATAGTTCAGGTCTGTTTTCATTGAAAATAAAATGAGCTCTTACCTGATAACGACAGTCTTTCAAATAAGTATAATAGGAAAGATCGTTTCCCCCGTTGTACTTGATAGGCCGAATTCCTTTACTTTCCATCTGTATTTGATTCATCACTCGCACCTTATCAACGATCCAAATAATCGTCGGTTTCCAATAGATGCTATGAAGAACACCCTTGATCGCTTCGTAGGTCGGAATCTGGTAAGAACATTTTTCTCCGCCCACCCTCGTAATCGGATCCGAAAAAAGCGCGTAATCGCCATATACCTCAAACTCGACTCTGTTTTCGTGCATCAATAACCTCCCTCCGTGATACGTATATTTTCTTCCGACAATCCTGTTTCTCCGTAAAAGTCTTCCTCCAAGAAATATAAAACGTGTCCGAAAAAATCTTTCTCTTCTAAACCTTGATTGTCTTCCAGTTTTTGTTTTTGATAATCGTAAATGGAAACAGTATACGCTTTCAGCTTTTCTATGATTGATTTTACGTACTCATAGTCGTTCATTGCTCTTTGCGTATAAAGTTCCGCAATCAACGATGCGCTATCCTTATATCGGACAATGACGCTATGCGTATTCTCGTCAAAAACCTTAAACCGTTCTCCCGCCGTCTTAAAGGCTTGGCGCATAAATTCGCTATTCGGGACATGGCACAATCCTGTCGATAAAAGCGTATAAAGCGACGGCAAATCTTTTACGGGATAGTTTAATAAATTCTTTCCGCACTCATTCGCGCATTGATATAATTGCGTATAATATTTCTTAATTCCGCGTTCAGAGAGAATATCCGCGTCATAGAACATTGCTCCCAACGTTGCCTTTTGAGAAATCTCGATTTCTTTCAAGGCTTTCAGATTCTCTCCCTTAAATTCAATCACATAAACGTCGCAACGCTTATGAAATTCACCGTGACGATTGCATCTGCCTGCCGCTTGGGAAAGACTGTCCGCCCCTGCGAGCACGCGAATCACGCTCTCAAACGAAATATTCACGCCTGCCTCAACGACCTGCGTTGCAATCAAAACGGTTTTTCTGTTTTCACGCAAGGCGCTATTGACCTTTTCCAATACTTCCTTTCTGTGCGCCTTGCACATTCCCGCGGATAGATGAAACAGCATAAAATCGTTTTGAACGTCCGCTAAAAGCCGATAGACGCCGATCGCTTCTTGTTTCGTATTGCAAACGAGCATGACGCTCTGTTTTTCTTCCATCAGCTGTAAAATAAAATCCGCAATTTCCTGTCCTGAATACCCCCCGTTCACCCGTTTATCGATCATTCTCGTGCGGTTGAAAACGCTTTTTTGTTCGTCTGTAAGCGCAATAAGATCTCCTTTGTCGTTTATGCTCCGATATTTCTTTTCTTCCCTGTTTACAATGCGCTCCATACAGGACGGTTGTGTCGCCGAACAAAGGAGAATCGTACAACCAAGCGCCTCGGACAAATAATTGATTGCGTCGTTAAACATATTTGTCATTTTTAACGGCACCGTTTGAACCTCGTCAATGATGATAATGGAATTGATCAAAGACTGCAATCGACGAATGTTTGAACCGCGTTTCGCAAATAAAGTATTCAGGAATTGTACCAACGTCGTTATGATCAAGGGACTGTCCCACGTTTGCGCAAGCTGAACATATGCCGATAAATCGTCTTTGCTCATCTCCGTCTTTTCAACGTCGGATGAATGCTCTAAAATATATTTCTTGTTTTCCTCTCCAACCGTATCGGATAGCTCCCTCGCATTTTGGTCAAGAATCGTAAGCAGCGGAGCAATATAGAAGATCCTGTTTTTTTGCCATTTAAGAGCATGTTGAAGCGAATATCTGAAAGATGCCAGCGTCTTGCCTGCACCTGTCGGTACCGACAATCGGTAAATCCCCCCTTCCATGTTGCCTTTTTCTTTGCACGCCAAAGAAATTTGCCTTCGCACTTCATTGATTTGATTATGCTCCGATTCTTCCTCTAATTTTTTTATGACTCCCTCCGTATGTCGCTGCATACGTTCAAAAATATGTCGAGTTTCTTCATACGAGAAATCCTCTGACGTTTTCTCATTCATAAAAGAAGAAGTATCCGAATAATCCGCATCGACCAATCCGGAAAGAATTGTCCTTGCAAGCAATCCCGATCTGTATGACGTAAGTTTTAGTTCTTTATACTTATTTTGAAATTCAGTCACCGACTCGTTGATCAGATTCTCTATTTCGCTTTTTGAATACCGATCTTCAAATACCCTCACCGCCTCCGTGTACTGATCGGTATCTTGTTGTTTGATCTTGATTTGAAACACGTTATTGTTTTCGGCGTCTACGCAATCCATGAGTCCGTGATGAGAAGCGATTACGAATCCACACAGCTCAATCAATGCGTTCCGATACGGATCTTCCGTTTTATAGGAGAAGAGATAGGCAAGACCGCAAGTCGAATGAATCACGCTGCCCCGAACAGTTTTCTCTTTATCAATAGCCGCTCTGAGAAGATACTCTTGAAAAATTTCAGACAGTTTCCCTAAATCATGTAAGATGCCTACGAGATATCCTATTTTCCCTAAACCCAATGGAGCAAGCGTTTTTTGAGTCATTTTGGCGACCTTCTCCAAATGATCGAATACCGTTTGTCTTTTTTCATGATTCAAAATATGCGCATAATACGTCATGTTTTCTCCTTTGAATGTTACAATCCGTTTTATCTCGCTATTTCTCAGCGTAAGTTTCCGTCGCTTCTTCCAAAAGTCTCTTTATTTCATCGACTACCGATTTCGGAGCCGTCGCTTTTAATGCCTTACCAAAACCTATGATCCACGTCAATAACGGTTTGCTTATTTGCACGTTCACTTTGAATTCAACCTTGTCATGGATCGTTTTATACGGTTTGACGTCCATTCCGAATCTATCATAGACGCTATCCATGACCGATTCGTCTGCGACAAAGGTTACTTCTTCTAAACGACCGCCAAACATTCCGACAAGCGTTTTTCTATGCTGAATCACCTCGGCAGTTTCGACTTCTATGCTTGGCGTTATGCTCTCTTCGAGTTTTTCTACCATTTCCATTCTGTCTATCCGATATTGCGTCAACTTCCCGTGTTTATCGTCATAACAAATGAGATAATACCTTCCTTCCTCATTGATCGTCTTGACGGGATTAACGACGTACCGTTTATCTTTATCCGGATCGGATGATGACTTCCTTCTTATCGGTTTTCCGTTCATGTCGAGCTTGAAATAATAAAATCCGATTTTCTTTTGCTCTTTGATCGCAGAGGCAATCTCGCTGATCGAATAGTAGATAAACTCGTTATTTCTTTTCATAGAATCATATTCTATGAGTCCGTTCTTCATAATTTCCCCCTGCCGGGTTCCTACAAGAGCGGCAAGTTTATCGATTAAATCTTTGCTTTTTTTCTTTGTGATAAAGGGGGTTCCATGAATCGCATCCAGCAGTATCTGTATTTCGGGAACGCTGAAATCACGGTCAACGACGTAATACTCGTTACTTACCGACCGATTGCAAAGCACCTCATAATGATTCCGATTGAGCGTTGCAATATCGGCATACAGCGTTTGCCTTCTACACGTTATACCGCTTTCTGCAAGTTTCCTTAAAATAACAGTCGACGACATCGGATGATTTTCATCCGTTTCTTTCTTTAAGATTTCCCATAACCGAAGAAGCCTGAGTTTGTTCGATTCGTCATTCACTGCGTATACCTTCCCTGATTTTACAACTTGATTATAACATTATTATAGATAGTTGTAAAGATTGAGATGTTCTTTTTTTCGTACACCTTATCAAAAAAGGCATCTTCTTATCGTTACAAACTTTTCAGAAGATACCTTTTCAGCATGTTTATGTTAAAATTTTAATCAATCTGAGGAGATTTCTTTCCCCTGAACGAATTTATGAGTGATACCCATTCGATCGAGCCCCAGATATACGCTGCGTTCCAAACGCTCTGCAATCGTAAAATTCATCGTAGTCTTTAATAATTCGTCTCTTAAAACGATGACGTCCGCCTCGTAACCCTGTTCGAACGCTCCTACTTTACCGAAGAATTCTCCGCCTCCTCTCGTTGCCAGATAAAAGGCTTCTTCAAACGTTAAAGGCATCGTCTTTTCGTCGATGAATCTCGTATAGACTTTGGACGCCTTGATCGCGTCCGTTATGGTTGAAAACAACGACTCCGTTTCTCCTCCCGCCACGTCGCTTCCGAGCCCTACTTTCAAACCGCGTTCAAGATATTTTTTCACGGGTGCGATACCGGATCTTACGTTTACGTTGGAAGAGGGACAATGCGCGACAAACACTCCGTTTTCTTTCAGTTTATCCACCTCGCGTTCCGAAGACCAAATGCAGTGCGCCATGATACATTTTTCCGTTTGATTCCGATTGCCCAACAAACCGAATTGATCGTAAGCCTCGAAATAGTCGTTCGTCCAAGGACAAAGCTCGGATACGAACTGAATTTCAGACGGATTTTCCGACAAGTGCGATTGAACGGAAACGGCGTATTTTTCCTTTAATTCTCCCAAACGATCCATCAACTCATCCGTGCAAGACGGCGTAAAGCGAGGCGTCAGGATAGGGAACGTGCGCCGATATTTCCTCTCGTTCCATTCTCTGAGAAATCGTTCCGTTTCTGAAAACGAGCTTTCGGCGCTTTCTTCACGCAAGGGATCGGGTGCGTTTCTGTCCATATTTACTTTTCCGACGTAGGAGATCAATCCGGACGCTTCCATTTTGTCCATTAAAAGGAGCGTTGCGTCCGTATGTCTGCTTGCAAACATACATAATCTCGTCGTCGCGCTCTTTTTCACGGAGTCCGCAAAGATAGAATATGCTTTTTCCGCATACTGCAAATCCTGAAAACGGCTTTCTTCCGGGAAAGCGTATTTTTGCAACCAATCCAATAATTCGACGTCCATTCCCGTACCGCGGAACGCATACTGTGCGGCATGAATATGCAGATCCGTCATTCCGGGGATAATCAACTGATTGCTACAATCTTTGATCGGCAGAAAGCGAAAACGATCGGGCACATCTTGAAATATACCTTCGATCAAACCGTTGATACAAATCAGGAATCCGTCTTTTACGGTAACTAATTTCTTATTCTCGTCGCAATAGGCGATATCGCCTTTCAAAATAAAGGAATCCATTTCTTATCCTCTTTCGTTTTTTGACATTATAACACATTCCGCAGAAAAAAGGTACCCTTTTGCATGACTTTACGCTTTCATCATGCATAATGAGGATATTACAAGAGCCAAAATGCATTGTTTCAAGCATTCTGGCTCTCTTTCAGTTTGTTCTATTGATTGATATCGCGATTATTCCCACTCGATGGTTGCGGGGGGTTTCGAGGTAATATCGTAGACGATGCGGTTGGCGTGCTTGACTTCGTTGACAATGCGCGTGGAAATCTTTTCAAGCACGTCGTAAGGAATTCTCGCCCAATCCGCAGTCATGGCGTCGACGGAAGTGACCGCGCGGAGCGCAATGACGTTTTCATAGGTTCTGAAATCACCCATGACGCCGACCGTGGGAGAGTTGGTGATGACGGCAAAATATTGCCAGATCTGTTCGTCCAGTCCCGCCTTTGCGATTTCGTCGCGGAAGATAAAATCGGCGTCGCGCAGCGTTTCGAGTTTTTCCTTCGTTACCTCGCCCATGATTCTGATGGCAAGCCCCGGGCCGGGGAACGGCTGACGCATGACGACCTTTTTCGGAAGTCCGAGCTCGAATCCGACCTTTCTGACTTCGTCCTTGAACAGATCTCTCAAAGGTTCGATGATCTCTTTGAAATCGACGACCGACGGGAGCCCTCCTACGTTATGATGGCTCTTGATAACGGCGGACTGGTCTTTTCCGCTTTCGATGACGTCGGGATAGATGGTTCCTTGAACGAGATAATCCACTTTCCCGATTTTCTTCGCCTCTTTTTCAAACGCGCGGATGAACTCTTCTCCGATGATTTTTCTCTTCGTTTCGGGATCGGACACGCCTGCAAGCTTACCGACGAAGAGTTCTCCGCAATCGGCTTTGATGAGGTTCATGCCTAGCCCGTCTTTGAACACGGACATGACCTCTTCCGCCTCATACTTGCGCAGAAGCCCGTGATCGACAAAGACGCAGGTAAGCTGATTTCCGACCGCTCTGTAAATCAAAGTTGCGGCAACGGCGGAATCGACGCCGCCGCTCATGGCGCAGAGCACCTTTTTATCCCCGACTTTTTCTCGAATCTTCGCGATCTGCTCCGCGACGAAATTGGACATCGTCCAATCGCCTGCGGCATGACAAATCTCATAGAGGAAGTTCTTCAAAATCTCGTTTCCGTACTGAGAATGCACGACTTCGGGGTGATACTGAACGCCGTAGACGCGCTTTTCCTCGTCTGCAAAGATTGCGGCAGGGCAAGCTTCCGTCTTTCCGATGACTTCAAAACCTGCCGGCACGCGGGAAACGTAATCGGTATGGCTCATCCAGCAAATACTCTTTACGGGAATCCCTTTGAGAAGGGGGCTCTCTTTCACGAGCTCGATTTCACGCTTTCCGTATTCGCTGGTGATTGCGTGCGTAACCTCTCCGCCGAGCGTGTAAGCCGTGAGCTGACAACCGTAGCAAATACCGAGCACGGGAATACCGAGGTCGAAGATATTCTTGTCAATATGGGGAGACGACGGTTCGTATACGCTGTTTGGTCCGCCCGTGAAGATAATACCGATGGGGGCGTATTCTTTGATCTCGTCCAACGTCATATTGCAGGGTTTCAAATCGCAATACACGCCGAGATCTCTGACGCGACGGGCAATCAGTTGATTATACTGTCCGCCGAAATCCAAAACCAACACTCTTTGATGTTCCATATACATTCCTCTGTAATGAGATTATGCTCGGGTATCCCCGAGCACAGATGACTAAATATGTTTCAGAATAGAAAGCATGCGCGCATACTCCGTAGGAGCGTCCGTTCCGATGGCGGACAGCTTTTCATACAGAATACTTCCCGTTTCTTTATCCATGGCGGAAGCAACTTCCACGCAAAGATACTTGATTGCGCAACCTGCCGTATAGTTCGGGGAAGCGCCGAACGCCGTTTCGATTGCGCCCTGCGCGTCGCCTACGCGATAGAGCGAAACGGCGAGTTGCCCGTATACGTACTGCGGTTGCTTGCAATCCTCCTTGAAGGAATCATGTCCGACGTAGCGTTGCGCACAGGAGACGATATCCTCGTCCCGTTCCGAAAAAACGGCATATTCGAACGCGTCGGCAATGTCCTCGATTTCCCCCGTGCGGTCATACTCCATCACGGCGTAATGCGATGCGGCGGAGTACCAGCCGAGCTGCGCGGTCGTTCTTGCCATAAACGAGGGAAAGAGCAACGAAACGCCGAGAAGAATGACGAAAAGAAGAATCACGACGGAAAAAAACGTTGCGCCGACGGCTTTTAAGATCATTTTTTTCATCGTTTCCCTCCTTTCTACTCCGATTCCATGTCATTTTATCATATCGACTTGAAAAACGCAAGTATTTGCGTGAATTTTTCTCTCCGCGCCGTCATACAATCTACCATGAAAAAAATCTGCCTTTCCATTCTTTTCTTTTTGTTCGTATGCGCGGGGTGTTCGACGAAATTTTCCCTCGTCCCCTATCTTTCCGAAAACAGATATGCGGTCTATCTGGGCGAAGCGCACGGCGTGAAAGTTCAGGCAAACGCAGTGACGCGCGAATACCCGTATCTCGCGGACGGTCTGATCGGAGAACTGTCGACCGTCATCGAGGTGAGCGTGACGATGGACGAAAAACCCGATCTTCCGACGATTTCCTTTACGGTAGACGAAAAGACGTACGGGGGAGAGCTGTCTTACGACACCGTTTCGGGGAAATATTCTTACTCCTGCACACTTTCGCCCACGGCGGACGCCATCGACTTTACGGTTGCGGGAAAGACGGTAACCGCAATCAAGATGAACAAGACGGACAATACCGAGCTCATTCTCTCGAAAGTAGCGGAAAGCGAGAGCGAATACCTCACCCCCATGCGTTCGGGAAAATACTTTCTCGGCGAAGTTTACCTTCGCACCATCTATGACGACGGAATTTATTACTACGTCGGAATCGTCGATCAGAGCGGAACGATCTACTCCCTTTTGACGGACGAAGATGGAAACGTGTTGGCGCGAAAAAAATAAAACGGCTGTAAATGTTTACAGCCGTTCTATTTGAAACCGTTTAATTTGTAAGAACGAACATTGCGAGGAAAAGCACGCCGATGATCCAAGTTGCGACGGAGATTTCCTTCACCTTGCCCGTGCAGACCTTCACGATGATGTGAGAGAGAATGCCGATGCCGATACCGAAGGAAATATTATAACCGAACGCCATGATTGCGATGGTAAGGAATGCCGGAAGCGCGAACGCGGGATCGTTCCACTCTACGTTCTTGACGCTGGACATCATGAGCACGCCGACGTAAATCAAAGCGGACGCAGTCGCCGCGGAAGGAATGAGCTGAGCGATGGGGCTCAAAAACATCGCAAAGAGGAAACAGATTGCGGTGACGAACGCCGTCATGCCCGTTCTGCCGCCTGCGGAAACGCCTGCGGAGGATTCGACGAACGTCGTAACGGTGGAAGTACCGCAGATTGCGCCCGTACAGGTCGCGATGGAGTCTGCAAGCATACATTTATTGACGTTGAGGGGATTTCCGTTCTCGTCGAGGAGACCGCCCTTGGAGCATGCGCCGTACAACGTACCGAGCGTATCGAACATATCTACCATGCACAAAGAGAGCGCGGTGGTGAGGATAAGCACGATGAGCGTACCGGCATTGTTGCCTTCCATGGCAAGATATGCGTCATAGTTGAATCCCTCGGTAAATACCTTGAAGAAAGAGAACTCACCCCATTCGACGAAAGCCTTGAAGGGATTAAATTCAAAGGATTCTGCAATCCTCGCAAAAATACCGAGACACGTCTCGTCCTTCCAGATGCAACCGATGCCTGCCATTGCATAATAGAGCGCGGCGGAACCGAGAATGCCCCAAAGGATAGAGCCTTTCACGTTCTTTTTTGCGAGAATGGCAATGAGCAGAACGCCGACAAGTGCAACGACGGGAGCAAGCACGCCGCCGTAAGTAGCGTCTTTGAGGAAGTTGAAGGATACGAGGGATACGAGCGTAGAAGGGTTGCCTACGATAACGCCTGCATTCTGGAAACCGATGAATGCGATAAAGAGACCGATACCGACGGGTACGGCAATCTTGACCGTATCGGGAATCGCCTCGAAGATCTTTTTACGCAGTCCCGTAGCCGTCAGGAGAACGAAGATAAGACCGTCGAGAAGGACGAACATCATCGTGTTCGCATAGGTAAGACCCGTCTTTCCGAAGTTGATGAGGGTAAATACGATAAACGCGTTGACGCCCATACCCGACGCCTGCGCAAGGGGCATTCTCGCGAGGATCGCCATGAGCATCGTTCCGACGACTGCCGCGATCGCGGTTGCAATGTAAGCTGCGCCGTAAGTCACGCCCGAACCTGCATTCTTGAACATATCGGCATTGACCATGAGAATGTACGCCATTGCCATGAACGTCGTAATGCCTGCCAAGATTTCGGTTCTCATCGTGGATTTTCTCTCGCTGATACCGAAGAAACCGTCAAGTCCGCCCTTTTTTGCGGACTGAACATTTTCACTCATTTGTGAAAACCTCCAAATATGATTGATGTCTCTATTGTACACGATTCTGAAAAAAATAGCAACCGTTTTCGGTTGCCGTTTTTTCTATAAAATCAACGCATATACTCCATTAAAACGGAGTTTTGCACATAGAGATATTCGTCCTTGATGCGGAGCACGCCGTCCTCTAAGGTCATAAACGCTTTCGTTTTTTCATAAGCGTCTCCGTAAGAAGCGAAAAACGATCCGAACAGGGACTCAAACTCCTTGATCTTCATTCCGCGCGTCGTGCGAAGATGAAGCATGAGATATTCGAACTTTGCCGTTTCCCCGTCCACCTCTTCGCTGTCGACCACGGGCAAAAAACCCGAAAGAATACACTTCATATATTCGTCCAGGTCAAACGTATTCGTCAGCCTTCTGCCGTTCATGAACGAGCTTGCGGAAAGTCCGAATCCGACGTATTCCCCACGCGCCCAATAATTGAGATTATGTCTGCTCTCTTTTCCCTCTTTTGCAAAATTTGAGATTTCGTAGCGTTTGAATCCCTTCTCTTCGAGATACTTTCTGCCCTCTTCATAGTAATAGGCGACGGTATCCTCGTCGGGGAGTTCTCCGTTCAGATAGTCCGTATAGATGGGCGTGCCATCCTCTACGGTAAGCGCGTACATGGAGATATGCGACGCCCCTGCAAGCGTGGCAAAGTCGATGGTTTTTTTCACGTCGTCCAGCGTCTGTCCTTTGAGCCCGAGCATGACGTCCGCATTGAAGTTTCTTCCCTTCAATAAAGAAGCGCAATGCGCGAAATCTCTCGCCGTATGAATGCGGTTGAGGTCGGCAAGCTGACTGTCGATGGCGGTTTGCAGTCCGATTGAAAAACGGTTGATTCCGGCGCGCGTATACAGCTTTATTTTTTCCTCCGAAACGGTACCCGGATTCATTTCGATGGTGATTTCAGGATTCTGAGAGAGGCGAAAACACGTTTTAATCTGTTTCATCGCGCCGTAAATGTATTTCGGATCGATGACGGATGGCGTTCCTCCCCCGAAATACACGGTGTCGAACGTCATTTCTTTGAGTTCCTCTTTTCTCAGTTTCATTTCCTGATAGAGACAAGCCATGTACGCCTCTTCGTACCCCGACTTATTCGGGAAAGAACAGAAATCGCAATAGGAACACTTTTGTTTGCAAAACGGAACGTGAATGTAAATTCCAGCCATCAGTCTCTCCATTGATACGTTTTCAGATCGACGGTGCCGTCGACCACTTCGACGCCCTCTTGTTCGAGGAGCGCCTGTTGTACATCGATGCCCCCGAACGCGAACGCACCCGAAAGCTGACCGTACCTGTTCACCACTCTGTGACAGGGAATATCCCCCGGGCGCGGATTGACGTGCAGGGCGAATCCGACCTGTCTCGCGCAACGCGGCGCGCCGATCGCGCGTGCGATCTGCCCGTACGTCGCCACCTTTCCCTTCGGAATACGCTCTGTTACTTGATATACTCTGTCAAAAAATCCGAGATTCATTCGACCTCCCGATAAGAAAGCAGTTCTTCGGGATTGCCGTCGAAGAGCTTCTTCCGATACCACAAGACGGAGAGCCATTTTCCGAACTTATAGCCGCTTTGGGGAAAGATTGCCATGCGCTCGTATCCCATCTTCTCATGAAACGCCTTGCTCGCCCCGTTTTCCTCGGTAACGATCGCATAAATCGCGCAGAGCCGCTGTTTTTTTGCGATCTCTTCGATTTTTTCGACGAGCGCCCTTCCGTACCCCTTTCCCCTCTCTCCAAGATCGACGTAGACGGAAAGGTCAGCCATAAATCGGTATGCTTTTCGCTCGAACGCACGGGAAAGATAGGCGTAACCGACAACTTTGCCGTCGATCTCGCAGACGAGCCACGGATAAAACGCCGTTATCCTTTCGAACCGCTCTTCAAACGCTTTCAGGGAAGGAACTTCATATTCGAAAGAGACCGTCGATTCCGTAACGTAAGGAGCGTAAATTTCGAGAATTCCGGGCAAATCCTCTCTTTTCGCGTCTCTGATCATCAGTCGTTGTTGGTTTTGAGGATCTCCATAAACACCTCGGATGGAACTTGCACGCTTCCGATCTGACGCATTCTCTTTTTACCCTCTTTCTGCTTTTCGAGCAGTTTTCTCTTTCTCGTGATGTCTCCGCCGTAGCATTTTGCGAGGACGTCCTTGCGCACGGCTTTCACCGTCTCGCGCGCGATGATTTTTCCGCCGATCGCCGCCTGTACGGGCACTTCGAAGAGCTGACGGGGAATGGCGTTTTTGAGATTTTCACAGAGCATTCTTCCCCTCTCGTACGCACGCGATTCGTGTACGATGACGGACAGCGCGTCGCAAACGTCTCCGTTGAGGAGGATATCGAGTTTCACGAGTTTTGCCTGTTCGTATCCCGCGATCTCGTAATCGAAACTTGCATACCCCTTCGTCCTCGATTTCAGACTGTCGAAGAAATCGTACACGATTTCGTTGAGGGGCAAGGTATAGTCGAGCTTGACTCTGTGTTCGTCGAGATAAGTCATGTTTTTGAACGTTCCGCGCTTGTCCTGACACAGATCCATGATGGGTCCGAGATAGTCGGGCGGCGTGTACACTTCCGCCTTGACGATAGGCTCTTCCATAAATTCGATGTCGGACTGCGGGGGGAGATGGGACGGATTATCCACGTCGATGACTTCTCCGCTCGTCAGATGCACCTTATAGCTTACGGAAGGCGCGGTTGTGATGATGTCGAGGTTGAACTCCCGTTCGATTCTCTCCTGAATGATCTCCATGTGGAGAAGACCCAAGAATCCGCAACGGAATCCGAATCCGAGCGCCGTGGACGTGTCGGGTTCGAAGATGAGAGCCGCGTCGTTGAGTTGGAGTTTCAAAAGCGCGTCTTTGAGATCGCCGAATTTGCTGCCGTCCAGGGGATAGATTCCGCAGAACACGACGGGTTGCACCCTCTTATAGCCGGGAAGAGGTTCGTCCGCAGGATTGTCCGCATTCGTAACCGTATCGCCGACCGCAACGTCCAAAATACTCTTTATGCTCGCGGCGATATAACCGACTTCGCCTGCTTCCAAGGACGACTTCGGTTGTAATCTCGGAGAGAACGCGCCCACTTCCACGACGTCGTACACGGTATCGGAAAGAAACGTCGTGATCCTGTCTCCGACCTTGACGCGTCCGTCTTTTAGTCTGACGAACAGAATAACGCCGCGGTAATTATCGTAATAACTGTCGAAGATAAGCGCTTTCAAAGGCTTGTCCGTATCGCCGTCGGGGGGCGGAACGATTTTCGTAACCGCTTCGAGCACGTCGCGAATGTTGATTCCTTCCTTTGCGGAAACGCAGGGCGCTTCGGACGCGTCCAGTCCGATGACCTCTTCGATCTCCTTTTTGCACCCCTCGGGATCGGCGGAGGGAAGGTCAATCTTATTGATGACGGGAACGACTTCGAGATCGTTGTCGAGCGCAAGATAAAGGTTTGCAAGCGTCTGCGCCTCTACGCCCTGCGTGGAATCCACGACGAGGAGCGCGCCCTCGCAAGCGGCGAGAGAACGCGAAACTTCGTAGGTGAAGTCGACGTGTCCCGGAGTATCGATGAGGTTGAACTCGTATTCGTTTCCGTCAAGCGCCTGATAGTACATGCGTACCGGCGTCAACTTGATGGTAATGCCTCTCTCCCTCTCGATGTCCATGGAATCGAGGAGCTGTTCTTCCATGTCTCGTTTGGATACTTGTCCCGTCAATTCCATGATTCTGTCGGCAAGCGTGGACTTACCGTGATCGATATGGGCGATAATGCAGAAATTTCTGATCAATTTGTTAGGTTTTGCCATAGTAGCATTATTATATCGGATTTTGCTGCCGATTGCAATCAAAAAAGAGGAAAGATTTTTCTTTCCTCTTAAAATTCAAGTCCGATCTCTGATTCCGTTCGCTCCGATTTGCAGTACGACCGCACAAAATGTTGGAGAGGATTACGTAATAAATTCTATTTCTTCTGATCCAACTTCAATCACATGTAGAATTGAAGAACGCGTTCCATTATTCTTAAAGAAATGCCTCTGAACGTATCTTCTCTGCAATAAAATATCTTTCGAACAAATCTCTACTACTTTTCAACACCTCATCATATCACACCTTGATTATCTAAAAATGATTTAACGTTATACCGCAGATTATCCAGATAAATACCCCTTTCCGATAAATATGAAAACACTTTTCACCCAGGGACTTTTACTCTTTTAAAAACTCGTGATTTATATAAAAGACACTAAAAATATACGAAATTTCAGGCTTTTATTTTTTCTACCGTAAATTCCGGTATTCTTTTGATTAGAATCAAATCATTTTATTTTTTACTTGACACCACTCTATTTGTTAATGTATAATATGTGTATGCAGATATAATGAGGTGCTTTATGATACAACCAATCAAATGTGAAAAATGTGGAAGTTATTTTACCGAGTATGACGACGAAGTAAATCATATTATGTTTAATACAACGAACCACATATGCACAAAATGCTTAATCGAAGAGAGCGGTTTTTTTTATGATCTTATAGCCGAGCCAATCATCAAGGCAACCGAAGCTAAGAAACTTAGAAAAAAAACTCTAAATGATGCCCTAGTTTTCTTTTTTGGATTTTTCACAGTCTCCGTCCTCGCTTGGATTCTTGCATTTCTTTGTGCATTTTTTAATGATTCCGTTCACCCAATACTACAATTGCTTATCGGTCTCTTGGGACTACTCTTTCTCATCTCAGGTTTTTTTCTTCCTATTTTTACCATCGTGGGGACAATAAAAGGCATAATAGAAAACCTAAAAGATAATCGAGAAATACTCTCAAAATACGATATCAACCGCACAATAAATCTGCGAAATCAATATTGTGAAATTCACGGAATGGAAGAAACCCAGCAAAAAGAAATCTGGGCGAAAAAACTAGTGCTTGCCATTCAAGAAGCCACTCAAAAGATTAAAAAAAAGTATCGTGTAATAACGAATCCCTTTTCTTCTGTTTTTGTTAACAATCAAGAATATCTTACCCTTTGCACTTTATACAAAACAACTTATCATTATGATTCTTTGACCAGAACAGAGACAAAAACTGTTGTTGACGGATATACCGCCTCCTACAATTCTTCTTCCAAAGAATATAATGTAACTCCAAAAACACACAAAGAATATATTAGTGTTCCCACTGGGCGGACACATTGTTACAATACTCTAGACTATGCGGATTATATTTCGTTAATTTTTTCATTTAGTAAACAGACACCGCATTTGCTTTTAATTCAAAAACATAGCCTGTTTGATGATTCATGGAGTTCGATTCTATTTGAAAACGATTTATTGGCTTATTTAGACGAACTAAGTCACATTTTGAAGAGTATTTCTAAGAAATATGCGATGTCTTGGTTCTTCAATAATAAGATTATTCAAATAAACGATATTGACGGTTTCAAAGGTTTTTATTTCTCTGACGAGATAAAAAAAACAATGAAAAAAACTTCTTTTGATGAAGGGTTAAAAAAATACATTGATTCTTTAACCCTTCAATAACAACTTTAATTTAAAAAGATTCTTCCCCATACTCTAAATGACTAATCTCTAAATAATCATTTTAAAGTGAAAGTGAAGAATCTTTTTTATGGAATTTTATAAAATTCTAAATATAAAGTCAGGTCAAACAACTTATATACGATGTTATATCCAATAAAATAACAATCTCTTACGCGTTACAGCCGATAAAGTTTGGTGAACTTTTCGATGAGGTAATCGATATAGTAATTCACGTTGAAGTCCTCTCCCGTAGCGAGACGCAAGATCTCCTCGGGATATTTGGAAGAGCCGTACTTATGGATATGCTCTTTGTTCCATTCGGAGATTTCTTTGAGGCAGCCCGAGCGAATCGCCCGTTCGACGTCGATATCTCGTTCCATCGCATGATAGAACTGAGCGGCGTAGGCGGAGCCCAACGCATAGGTCGGAAAATACCCGAACGAACCTTGCGACCAATGCACGTCCTGCAAGATTCCGTCCCTGTCGTTTTCCACCCTGACGCCGAGATAGTCGAAGTATTTTTGATTCCAAAGCTCACGCGCCTGACGGGCAGTCAAGCCGTTTTCGATGATCTCGCGTTCGATTTCATAGCGAATGAGCACGTGCAGCGGATACGTCAGCTCGTCAGCCTCCGTTCTGATGAAGGACGCCTGCGCCTCGTTGATATAGGCGTAAAAATCGTCCACGGTAACGTCTTTGAGTTCCTCCGAAAAGATCTCTTTGAGGGCAGGGAAATGCGTTTCGGTGAACGCCTTGCTTCTCGCGATCATATTTTCCATAAATCTCGACTGGCTCTCGTGCATCGCGCAGGACGCGCCTCCTCCCGATTGCGTATCGTCGAGCTCGGGAGAGACCTGCATTTCATAGAGTCCGTGCCCCATCTCGTGAATCGAAGAGAAGATGAAACTCGATAAAACGTTTTCGTAATAGTGAACGGTAATCCTGACGTCGTTTCTGCCGTTGCTGTTCGTAAAGGGGTGTTCGCTCTCGCCGATCGTCGTTCTGTCCTCGTCGAATCCCATGACCTTGCGAAGATAGGCGACGTACGCTTTTTGTCCTTCCACGGGGTACGTCCGCTTAGAAACAGCGCGGTTGTACGACAGCTTTTGTTTGAGAACCCTCGCAATGAACGGCACGAGCTTTTCTTTAATCTGACCGAAAAACACGTCGTATTGTTTTTTCGTCATGCCGGGTTCGAACTCGTCGAGGAGCACGTCGTAGCCCTTCAAGGTATCCGTTTCGAGATACTTGCAATAACGGCGCAAATACTCGAAAATCTGATCGAACTTGGGCTCGAAGGTATCGAAATCCCCTTTGTTTTTGCATTCGACGTAGAGCGGATAGAGCTGTGCGAGAAGAGCCTGATACTCCACGTATTCCTCTTTGGGAATTTTTTTGAGCTTTGCGATGCTCTTATATTTTTCGGTGATCTCGTGCCTGAGCACCTCGTCCAGACTGTCTCTTCTCTCATAGAGCGTCTGTATCGCCGATTCGTATTCGGGCGAAGTCGAAAACTCGTAATAGAGCTCGGAGATCGTCGCCATCTGTTTGCCCCTTGCGAGAATGGACGCAGTCGGAGCAAACGTCGAATCCCATCCTTCGAGGAAGTAGCAAAGCCCGAGCGCATTCAGCCTCTCGTTCGTCTTTTGATATGTTTTAAGCGCCTGTTCCATACAGTTTTCCCCCTTGATTTGCATTTTCGGATTACGTTGGAGAACCTCTTTCGAAAATCCGCGGTTATCCACTCAAAGTTTTACCGTCTTTTCGACGGTAAAATCACGGTTTTCTACGTTTTTTCTGTTTCGCGAAATCAATCGCCCTCTTCCGTTTGCACGGAGCGGATCGGGTATCTCACGATCACGCGCATATTTTCAGGTTTGACTCTCTCTTCGTCTCTCATCTGCACTTCGTGATGAACGCCGTTTTCGAAATTGATACAGAACCCGATTTCCGCAAGATACTCTTGCAGGATATGTACGGTTTTGAAGATCTCCCGCTGCGTACCCGTATGAAGACACTGCACGCTCATTCCCTCGTCGTAGGTAAAGAGTTCGACGGAGGAATACGATTGTTTTTTTTCTTTTTCCGTCTGTTCTTTCGCCCATTCGAGCACGTCTTCCGTCACGAAACTCGGAGCGCGGAGCATGGCGATCCAGTTGAGTTTGTCGTAATCGAATTCTCCCGCGCCAATCTCTTTCCACCAAAGACTTTCTCTCGGAGGCATATTATATTCTTCGAAGCCCGCGATTTTCTTCCCGTTCTTCTTTGCGCTGCGGATCGTATTCGTCACCTGTTCCAGTTTTTTGAAAGACAAACGATATTCGCTGTCGGACGGACAGGGATCTCCCTGACCGTAAACGGCGATATAATTTACTTTGGGCATATTGACGATGCTTGGTTTTTTCTTTGCCTGATAGTATTCTTGATAATCTTCTTTGAAATCAATCATTGTATCACCTGTATTTCAGAGCGAGTATCGTATGGCGTTCTTTTTTCGTCATGCCTCGTTCTTCCAAAAAGCAAAATTTTCCTTTTCCTCTGAGCGTGAGCACGTATCCTTCCTTGCAGACGAACGACGGTTTGATCTGCCGCCCGTTTACGAGCAGGAATCCGTTCTCCGCCGCCTTTTCGGCGTCTCCCCTCGAAACGTGAAACACGGCGCAGGCAAGACAGTCCGCGCGCAGCGAACTGACCGTACAGGTCATTTGCTCCGTCTCGCAAACCTCGCTCACCTCTCCCTCGTATTTCGACGCGACGACGCTCGTATGCGCGACGCGCGTCAGGTTTTGAAGAATGAACGGTTCCATGCGTTCGAGACAGAACAGGTCCCCCGTATTGTCCTTTACGATAATATCCCCGATCACGCTTCTGTCAAGCCCCAGATTCAAAACGCTCCCCAGAAAGTCGCGATGGGTGAGTTTATCGGAAAATTTCGCGTTGATCGGTTCGATTTTCAGACAGACCACGGGAAATTTCCCTTCGCCGAATCGGACGACCTGCCGCTCTGCGCCCTCGTAACCGCCGTATGCGCGTGGAGAGGCGTAAGATAAGCGAGTTTTACACGTTTCATAAACGGTCATTTCGGAAGCAGACAAAAAATCCGTGCAACGGGCAATTCCGCTACTGTACGATTTTTCGGCAAGCGCCGTCAGATTTTTCTCAATATCCGTCTCCATGCAAGCAGTATAACACACTTCTTTCAAAAGTGCAACTCATTCGCATAAGTTCATTCCGTATACGAAATCATCCATCACATACCCCTCGCCGATGTCGTTCACTTCCGCGCGGAGACGAACAAATCCCATGTTCTCGTAGACGGCGACGGTCGGATTGTATTTATTGACGTTTAGGGTAAGCGTTTCTTTGTGCAACCGCACCCCTTCCCGTTTCAAAAAATCCACGACGCGATTGCCGTACCCTTTTCCCCGAATGGAAGCGTCGAAGTAGAACTTGCTCAGATACAGCTCGTTTCCCCTCTCGCAATAGGCGAAAAATCCCTTCCGTTCCCCATTCACGGTAACGAAAAAATACCGATAGCCGTGCGCGAGCTGTTCCCTGATCCCTTCGACGGACTGAAACTTTTTCAGCATATAATCGTTCTGCTCTGCGCCGATGATGTCGTCGTAATACGCCTTCAAAAGTCTCGTCGCCAAAGCGGAAAGCGATGCGACGTCGTTCGTCGCCTCGAACGCGACTTCCCGTACGTTTCGAAGCTCGATTCCGACTACGCCGCAGCGTTTCTCCTCGTCCTCCGTATAGTAGGCGCGCATATCCTCGGGACGCGCCGTCTGCTCCGCGCGGTATCCGCAGGCGCGGAGATCCAAACTCCCGTACAGTTCCCGAAAGGACGCAAAAAAATACAGCTTCCCGACGGTACAATCCAAAAAGCGTTCCTCCTGCGTATGCAAGAAAAACACCGTATCTCCCTCCGAGAGTTTTTGCCTCTTCTCATCGTTCAATCTAAGTTCGATCGTCTTTGTTCCGTTTCCGATCGCCTCATACGGAACGGGCGTCAGTTTCATCAGATGTTTCATACCATATAGTCAAGGACAGACGAAACCATTCGTCTGTCCGTCCTTTTTTTATTCTTCCGCGGAATCCGTAGCTTCCACCGTTTCTTCGGGAAGCTCCGTCTCAGCGTCGTCGTCCCGTTCGGTGACGGCAACGGTCGCGACCTGACTTTCCTTAACGTTCATCACTCTCACGCCGACGGTATTTCTGCCGATGACGGAAATATCGGTAACGTGCATGCGGATGATCGTGCCGTTCTCGGAGATAATCATGACGTCGTCGTCCTCGCCGACCTGTTTCAAATTGACGAGATAGCCCGTCTTATCGTTGAACACGCCTGCCTTGATACCCTTACCTGCTCTGCACTGCAATCTGTAATCGTCGATGTCCGAACGCTTTCCGTAGCCGTTGGAGCTGACGGTGATGAGTTTCTTGGTCGGGTCGAGCACGAGCATATCCACGAGACTGTCGCCCTCGCTCAGTTCAAGCGCTCTGACGCCTTGGGTGTCTCTTCCCATGGGACGAACGTCCTCTTCCGAGAAACGGATGCACTTGCCCTCTCGGGACGCGACGATGATCTCGTCCTTGCCCGACGTGAATTGTCCGGAAATGAGCTCGTCGCCCTCAATGATCTTGATTGCGATCTTGCCGCTCTTGGGAATCCTTGCGAACTCTTCGAGCGCGGTCTTTTTGATGAGCCCTTTTGCCGTCGCGAGCGCGATAAATCCTTCCTCTCCGCCCTGCATGGGAATGAGAGCCGTGATCTTCTCGTCGGGGTCGATCTGTACGATATTGACGATGGCTCTTCCTCTCGCCGTTCTCTGCGCCTCGGGAATCTCGTAACACTTGATCGAATAGACCTTTCCCTTGTTGGAGAAGAGGAGAATATCATCGTGCGTGGAGCAAATGAACATCTTCTCCACGAAGTCCTCTTCCTTCGGCTTATGCGCGGTAATTCCCATACCTCCGCGACGCTGCGCCTTATATTCGTCGATGGGCAAACGCTTGACGTAACCCGTATGCGTCATGGAAACGACCACGTCCTCCTTGTCGATGAGGTCGATGTCGTCGATTGCGCCGTACTCCATGGAAATTTCCGTCTTTCTCTCGGAAGGATACTTTTCGCGAATGACTTCGAGATCGGTCTTGATGATGCCGAGAACCCTCTCTTCCCTCGCGAGAATGTCCTTGAAATCGACGATCTGCGCTTCGAGTTCCGCGAGTTCCTCTTTGAGCTTTTCCACTTCGAGAGAGGTGAGCCTCTGCAATCTCATTTCGAGAATGGCGTTCGCCTGTCTGTCGGTGAGGGCGAATGCCTCGGTGAGCTTCGCGCACGCGTCCACCTTATCGGCGGATTCCTTGATGATACGGATGACCTCGTCGATATTCGCGAGTGCGAGCACGAGCCCTTCGAGAATATGAGCGCGTTCTTCGGCTTTCGAAAGTTCGTATCTCGTTCTTCTCGTAATGACTTCTTTCTGATGCTCGATATAGTAATACAGACATTCTTTGAGGTTGAGCACCTTCGGTTCGCCGTCCACGAGGGCGAGCATGATGATACCGTCGGAAATCTGCAATTCGGTATGTTTATAGAGGGAATTGAGGACGACCTGCGCGTTCGCGTCCTTCTTGATCTCGATGACGATGCGCATACCGTCTCTGTCCGATTCCTCTCGGATATCGGAGATTCCCTCCAACCGCTTATCCTTGACCTGATCGGCGATGTTCTCGACGAGACGCGCCTTGTTGACCTGATACGGAATCTCTGTAACGATAATTCTGTTTCTGGGATTATTCGGCGTGCCGTACTCTTCGATCTCGCATCTCGCGCGGAGAATGATAGAGCCTTTACCCGTTCTGTACGCCTTTTTGACGCCGCTTCTGCCCATGATGAGCGCGCCCGTAGGAAAATCGGGAGCCGGAATGTAATTCATGAGCTCGTCTACGGTGATTTCGGGATTGTCGATCATCGCGATGACGCCGGAGATGACTTCCGCGAGGTTGTGAGGCGGGATATTCGTCGCCATACCGACGGCGATGCCGTCCGACCCGTTGACGAGCAGGTTGGGGAATCTCGAAGGCAACACGGAAGGCTGCATGGATGTATCGTCGAACGTGGGATAGAAGTCGACCGTCTCCTTATCGAGATCGCGGAGCATTTCGGAGGAGAGTTTGGACAGTCTCGCCTCGGTATAACGCATTGCGGCAGGAGGATCTCCGTCCACGGAACCGAAGTTGCCGTGTCCCTCTACCAAAGGGAAATTGATGGAGAAATCCTGCGCAAGTCTTACGAGCGCGTCGTAAACCGCGCTGTCTCCGTGAGGATGATACTTACCGAGTACGTCGCCGACGATTCTCGCGCACTTACGGAACGGCTTATCGTTGTAAATTCCGAGATCGTGCATCGAATAGAGAATACGTCTGTGAACGGGTTTGAGACCGTCCCTTACGTCGGGAATGGCACGGGATACGTTGACCGCCATGGCGTAGGCGATGAAGGACTTTTTGAGTTCGTCCTCGACTTCCGTATCGAGCATGGTCGTCATTTGGAGGGTTTTTCTGAATTCTTCGGTCAGCTCGGGGCTGGTTTCTTTTTTCGCCATGGTTCCTCCTTAAATGTCCAGCTCGGCTACGAGCTTTGCGTTCTCTTCGATGAATTTTCTTCTGTTTTCGGGTTGCTCGCCCATGAGGAGCGAGAACGTGGTATCCGCTTCCACCGCGTCTCTTACGGAAACGCGCATCAGCGTTCTTCTGGAAGGATCCATCGTAGTCTCCCAGAGCTGTTCTTTATTCATTTCTCCGAGACCTTTATACCGTTGCAGTTCGAATTTTCCGCCGTTTTGCGCCCTGTAAGATTCGAGCTCTTCGTCCGAATACATATACGTCTCTTCCTTTCCGCGCGTCGCCTTGTACAGGGGAGGCATCGCGATATAGACGTGTCCGTTTTCGACGAGCGGACGCATATAGCGGAAGAAGAAGGTAAGCAGCAGAATTCTGATGTGCGAACCGTCTACGTCGGCGTCGGTCATGATGATGATTCTGTCGTAGCGGAGCTTGCTCTCGTCGAAGTTATCCATGACGCCGCAACCGAACGCAGTGATCATATTCTTGATGGTCTCGCTTTCGAGTACGCGGTTAATCCTCACCTTCTCTACGTTGAGAATCTTACCGCGAAGGGGCAGGATTGCCTGGAACCGTCTGTCTCTTCCCTGTTTTGCCGTACCGCCTGCGGAATCTCCCTCTACGAGGTAAATTTCGCAAAGTTCGGGACGCTTATCGGAACAGTCGGCAAGTTTGCCGGGGAGCGTGGTGCTTTCGAGCACGCCCTTTCTTCTCGTAAGCTCCCTCGCGTTTCTCGCCGCCTCTTTCGCTTTCTGTGCGGTGAGACATCGCATGACGAGTTCTCTCGCCTGCGCGGGATGTTCTTCGAGATACGTTCCGAGCATTTCCGTAACCGCCTTCTGCACGGGCGCGCGCATAGACGAGTTTCCGAGTTTGGTCTTGGTCTGTCCTTCGAACTGCGCCTCCATGAGTTTGACGGAGATGACCGCGGAGATACCCTCTCTCACGTCCTCGCCGGCAAGTTTTTCTTCCCCTTTCAGAAGAGACAAGCGTTTTCCGGCGTCGTTGATGACTTTCGTGAGCGCGGCTTTGAATCCGTCAAGATGCGTGCCGCCCTCGATGGTATGAATGTTGTTTGCGTAAGAAAAAATCTGCTCGTTGTACGAATCGTTATACTGAATGGCAAACTCGATGACCGTATCGTCGGAAGCGTCCTCGAAATAGACGGGCACGTCGAACAAATTCGTATTGTTCTTGTTGATGTCCTGCACGAATTCGAGGATACCTCCGTCGTAACGGAAGGAATCCTGACGCTCTTTTCCCGTGCGCTTGTCGGCAAGTTTGATGGTGAGTCCCTTGTTCAGATAAGAAAGCTCGCGGAGACGCGATTTAATCGTATCATAATTGAATACGATGGTATCGAAAATTTCCGCGTCGGGATAGAAGGTAACTTTCGTACCCGTAATCTCGGTCTCCCCCACGACGGCGAGCGCGCGCTGAGGAATTCCCCTGTTGTAAATCTGTCTGTGCACCTTTCCGTTCTGATAGACTTCGACTTCGAGCCATTCGGAGAGCGCGTTGACGACGGAAAGACCTACTCCGTGCAATCCTCCCGAAATTTTATATCCGCCTCCGCCGAACTTACCGCCTGCGTGCAGTTTGGTGAGAACGAGCTCAACCGAAGAGATCCCCTCTTTGGGGTGAATGCCCGTGGGAATGCCTCTGCCGTTGTCCGTAACCGAAACGGAACCGTCGCCGTTGACGGTAACCGTAATGGTATCGCAATACCCTGCGAGCGCCTCGTCGATGGAGTTATCGACGATTTCCTGTACGAGGTGGTGAAGTCCCCTTTCATCGGTAGAACCGATATACATACCCGGACGCTTTCTGACAGGTTCCAGACCTTCGAGCACCTGAATTTGCTCTTGCCCGTATTCGCCTTGAATTTTTTCCGACATACTTTACCTCTGATTATTTTTACAGCTTTCATTATAACACAATCTCAAAAAAAAGGAAAGTGTTCGTGACGGATTTTTTGAAAAAAATAAAATAACCCCTCTAAATAAGGTCAAATCGCCCCTGAAACGCTCTCTATGCCAAAATGAATATTTTATTATTTTTTCTTCTTTCCGTTTTGCTCCCTTTTTTCGCCGTCCTTGCATAAAACGTTCCTTTCAGAACACACTAAGAAAAAGGAGTGAATCATGAAAGGCTTGCTATGTAAAAAGTGCGGAAAACTGCACGATTTTTCGTCCGTTTCCGTCTGTTATCGGTGCGGAAACTACTATTGCAAAGATTGTTGCGACGAGGGATACTGTCCGAACTGTCTCGACAAACTTTCCCTTATTATGTAAAAACGCGTAAAAAAAAGAGGCGACGCCTCTTTTTTCTTTGTGCTTTCCCATATATTTTATGGGAATAATCCTCAAAAAACAGAAAAATATATTGCAATTATCCAATAAAAATGGTATGATTGAAATCAAGGAAACGAACATGAAGAAAAAACGCACCACAAAAAAGCTCGTAACGCTCGCCCTGTTTGTAGCCATGAGTCTCATTATGTTCCTCATCGAATCGCAATTCCCTCCCCTGTTCGTGCCGGGCGCGAAAATGGGACTTTCCAACCTGTTTTCCCTCCTCGCGCTTCTCTGGTACGGACCCGTCGAGGCTTTCGCCGTCATCGTGGCAAGAACGCTCCTCGGGGCGCTTTTTTCCAATCCGTTCGCCCTCGTCTATTCCTTTACGGCAGGCATTGCGACCATTCTTCTTTCCGCGTTTCTCTATCGGTTCGTCTTTCCCCGTATATCCGTTCTCGCGATTTCCGTTGCGGGCGGAGTGTTTCACAATCTCGTACAGCTCGTCGTCTATATTCTCTTTTCCGAGACGGCTCTGCTCGTCTTTTACGCCCCCTATCTCGCCCTTGCAGGCGTCCTTTCAGGCACGATTGTAGGACTTACCCTACTTCTGATTATCAAGAAAATCCCTCTTTCGGTGTATCGAAGGATTTTAGAATAAACAAAAAACAGATAAAGGAGTTTCACAAGTGAAAGCGATCAAAGCAAAATACGCCTTTCACGGCGTGCACGTTCCCGACAAAAAGGCTCTTGCCAGTGGCAAGCCCATCGAGAACGCACCCGAACAGGACGTACTGAACATTTCTCTTTCGCAATGCCTTGGCAAGCCCTCCACCCCCTGTGTAGCAGTCGGCGACAGAGTAAAACAAGGACAGATCATCGCCGAAGCAGGCGGATTCATCGGAGCAAAGATCCATGCACCCGTCAGCGGTACGGTAAAGAGCGTGACGGGATCCATCATTCTCGAAAACGATAAGTTATACGAAACGGATTACCTTCCCCCTCTCGAAAACCCCACCCCGGACGAGATCAAACAGCGCGTCGGCGCGGCAGGCATCGTCGGTATGGGCGGCGCCGGATTCCCCACCTTCGTCAAGCTTAACCCTCAGGACAAGGTCGATACCCTCGTTCTGAACGGCGCGGAATGCGAGCCTTACCTTACCTGCGATCACCGTATCATGATTGAAAAGACGAACGAGATCGCCGAGGGAATCGCCCTTCTCAAAAAGGCGCTGGGCGTGGAGAACGTATTTATCGGCATCGAGGCGAATAAACCCGACGCCATCGAGGCGTTCGAGGCATTCGACTTCATTCAACCCGTCGTTCTCAAAAAGCAGTACCCCGTCGGAAGCGAAAAGCACCTCATCTATGCATGCACGGGCAGAAAAGTCGCTCCCGGGAAACTTCCCGCGTCCGCAGGCTGCATCGTACAGAACGTCGCTACCTGTCTCGCGATTTACGAGGCGGTCAAGTTCGGAAAACCCCTCATCGAGAGAGTGTTGACCGTTTCGGGCGGAGCCGTAAAAGAAGCGAAGAACTACCTCGTCAAAATCGGTACTCCCCTGTCCGCGCTCCTGCAAGACAACCTCACAGAGGACGCGGAGAAAATCGTCTGCGGCGGCCCCATGACGGGCGTCGCGCTCAAAGACCTCGACAAAACCGTAACCAAGACCACGGGCGGACTGGTTGCCATGACCGTAAAGGAAACCAACGTCGAACAGCCCACCGCTTGCCTTTCCTGCGGTAAATGCGCGGACGTTTGCCCCATGAATCTCATGCCCATGAACACCGAGTTCTACACGGATGCAGGCGATTACGAAATGGCGGCGAAGAAAGGCGGCGTGATGAACTGCATCGAATGCGGCGCCTGCGCTTACGTCTGCCCTGCGCGTCGTCCCCTCGTACAGAGCATCAGAAAGGCAAAAGCAGAGATCAGAAAAGGAGGTAACAAATGAAACAGTTAGTCGTCTCCACGCCCCCGCACCTGAAAACGAGCCGTACGACCAAGCACATCATGATCGACGTGTGCGTCGCGCTCCTTCCTGCGGCAATCATGGGCGTCGTCCTTTTCGGACTCAACGCTCTCTACGTCGTTCTACTCTCTGTTGCAAGCGCCGTTTTGGCGGAATATATCTACGCACTCATCGCAAATAAAGTATGGAAGAACGTTTCCTACTTCGGTTCGTTCTGGAAACAGTTCGATTTCACATCCGTGGTGACGGGACTTCTCCTCGCCATGGTCATTCCCGCGTCCGTTCCCCTTTACTACCCCGTACTCGGAAGCATCTTCGCGATCGTAGTCGTCAAAATGCTCTTTGGCGGAACGGGTAAAAACGTCGTCAACCCCGCAATCGCAGGAAGAATTTTCCTCTTCATTTCCTTCGCGGCAATGACAGCGTATCCCATCGCAAAGGATTTCGGACTCATCAGCGTCATTCCCCCCGTTGAAAACGACGTCACGACGGGCGCAACCCCCCTCACGGGAATTCTTGCAGGCTCTACCGTAAAATTCACGCAGGGCATGCTCCTCAACTGGCTCTTCGGATTCGGCATGGGCGGATGTATCGGCGAGGTCTGCAAAATCGGACTTTTGCTCGGATACGTTTACCTCGTCGTCAGAAAGGTCATCAAATTCTGGCAGCCTCTTCTCTATATCGCTGTTTGCGGACTGATGACCGTCGCGCTTAACGGCTTTGACTTTACTTATTTCCTTCCCTCCATTCTTACGGGCGGACTTCTTCTCGGCGCGATCTTTATGGCGACCGATTACGTAACCTCCCCCAAATCCGACCTCGGCAACGTGATTTACTACGTCGCGCTCGGACTCATCACCGCAGGACTTCGTCAGGCAACGGGCATTGAAGTCGTATCGTTCGCAATCATGCTCATGAACCTCGTCGTTCCTCTCATCGACCGTTTTGTTCCCTGCGTTCCTTTCGGAACAAAGAGAGAAAAGAAAGCAAAGGAGGCAAAAGCATGACCGTAAAACAATTTTTCAAGAGCGCGGCTTTCAAAGCGCTTGCCGTCCTTCTCTCCATCACCGTCGTGTGCGGAGGCGTTCTCGCCGTTGCAAACGACCTCTTCTACGTTTCGGAAGAGGAAGTCAATCTGCGTTCCTATTCCAAACTGCTCGACAACGATAAAGTCGTAGACGACAAGCTCCTCACCGAACCCTATGCGTCCGGCGACGGCGTCGTCAACAAAGTCGCTCTGACCGAAAAGGGAGATTACCTCGTCCAGGCGACCGGCGACGGCGGCTACAAAGGCTCCGTTACCGTATGGGTTCTCTTCGGATTCGAGAACGGAAAGTTCAAAGGCATCAAAAAGGTACAGTATGCGTCCGACGAAGGCGAAACGCTGATGGCGAACCTCACGTCCGCATACTATCAGAATTTCGCAAACCATAACGAGGAAGTCCTCGCAGGCGGCATCTTCTCCGTAGACAGCAGCGAAGGCATCTGCAACGTGGTTACGGGAACGACCAAATCCTCTACCGCGATTGCAAACGCAGTCAACTCCGCACTCGGCTACGTGCGCGCCGTCATTCTCGGACAGGGCGACAATCCTACCCCCGAACAACCCAAGCTCTACGAAAAGAACGTCAAAGACGTTAACGTCAAGATCAGCGGCAACACCGTAACCTATACGCTGACCGTAAAGGCGCTCGGCGATCCCGACAACTTCGACTTCAAGATTGCCGTTACCGACGGAAAGATCGACTCCTTCGAGATCACCAAGAACGGCACGACCGATTCTTACCTCGGCGCGTTCGGCAAAGTTGACTTCTCCACCTATATGGTAGGCAAGACGTACGCAGAACTTTCCGCGCTCATCGGCAAAGACGGTACGGAACAAATCAAGACAAGCTACGTTGAAAGCGGCTCCTTCAACACGCTCACGACGGGCGCTTCCTACTCCTGCATCATGACGCTCATCGCAGGCGCATACGCAACGGGCAACTACGAGGCATACCTCGCAGAAGGCTCCGCTCCCGCGCACCCCGTCTATTATGCGGAGAACGTCAAAAGCGCAACGCAGGAAGTTGACGGCAATACCGTAACCTATACGCTGACCGTAAAGGCGCTCGGCGATCCCGATAACTTCGACTTCAAGATTGCAGTTACCGACGGAAAGATCGACTCCTTCGAAATCACTAAGAACGGCACGACCGATTCTTACCTCGACGCGTTCGGCAAAGTTGACTTCTCCACCTATATGGTAGGCAAGACTTACGCAGAACTTTCCGCGCTCATCGGCATGGACGGAACGGAAAAAATCAAGACAAGTTACGTTGAAAGCGGCTCCTTCAATACGCTCACGACGGGCGCTTCCTACTCCTGCATCATGACGCTCATCGCAGGCGCTTATGCGACGGGCAACTATGACTTGTATGTGTGAGGTGACATATGAATAAATACGCTAAAATCTCAATCAACGGTTTAGTTTGGAATAACCCCACCTTCAAGCTCATGCTCGGTATGTGCGCCACGCTCGCACTCACCACGACCGCCGTCAACGGCATCGGCATGGGACTTACGGTAACGGTCATTCTCCTTCTCTCGAACGTACTCATCTCCCTTCTCAGAAAGGCGATTCCCTCGTCCGTTCGTATCCCCGCTTACGTCGTCATCATCGCGACGCTCGTCACGATCGTCAGAATGGTACTGTTCAAGTATCTCCCCGACCTGTACGACGCAATGGGCGTGTTCCTTCCCCTCATCGTCGTCAACTGCATCATCCTGGGCAGAGCCGAGGCGTTCGCGTCGAAGAATCCCGTCCTCGATTCCGCAGTGGACGGACTTGCGACGGGGCTCGGGTTTACCCTTGCGCTTACCACGATGGGAATCATTCGCGAACTTCTCGGAAAAGGCTCCCTCTTCGGGATTCAAATCATGAATTTCTCGATCGGTTTCTTCTCCTCTTCCGCAGGCGCGTTCTTCGTGTACGGCATTTGCATCATGCTCTTCACGCAGATCTCTGAATCCATTCAGCTTTCCCGTAAGGAAAAACAGGGCAGAGAGCTTCGCAAGAATCTACTCAATCAGGAGGTACAGGCATGAACTTCTTCACTTTATTAGTCGCCGTACTCGTTTCCGCCGTATTTGTAAATAACTTCATTCTGGTACAATTCCTCGGAATTTGCCCCTTCCTCGGCGTTTCCAAAAAGACGAGTTCCGCGTTCGGCATGGGCATGGCGGTTACCGTCGTCATGGTACTCGCTACCCTCGTAACCTATCCTCTGTATCAGTTCGTTTTGGTTCCCCTCAACATCGCGTATCTCGAAATCATCTTCTTTATCTTCGTCATCGCCGCCCTCGTACAGATGCTCGAAAAGATCTTGCAGAAGTTCATTCCCTCGCTGTACAGCACGATGGGAATCTACCTTCCCCTCATTACGACCAACTGTGCGATCCTCGGCGTTGCCGAACTCGTCATCGACGAAGCGCAGATGCTCAAAGCGCTCGGCATCGCGTCCATGAACCTCGGCGTCGCACTTTTGTATGCGGTGTTTGCAGGTCTCGGATTCACCCTTGCCATCGTGATTATGAGCGGACTTCGCGAGAAGATGGATAAACTCAGACTTCCCAAAGCGATTGCAGGCGCGCCCATCACGATGATTGCCGCTTGCTTTATGGCTATGGCATTCTACGTATTCACGTTGATTTAAGGAGGAAAGCATGAATTTACTCGTTTCCATTCAATGGGGTCAGGTCGGAATCGTCGTCGGCATCTTTGCGGCGATTGCGATTGCCTTGACCGCTCTCATTCTTCTCATCGTTAAACTCTGCAAAGTCGAGACGGACGAAAGAGCCGAGGCAGTCCTCGAAAAACTCGCAGGCGCAAACTGCGGAGGATGCGGCTGTTCGGGTTGCTCCGACTTCGCGAAAAAACTCTGCCACGGAGAGGCGAAACTTTCCTCCTGCCATGTAACCGATTCGGCGAATAAAGCAGAAATCGCATCCCTTCTCGGCATCGAGGTCGGACACACCGAACCTACCGTCATGATCGTCGCGTGCAGCGGCGGAGACAACGCAAAGAATTCCTGTACATACGTCGGAAATCCTTCCTGTGACGCAATCGTTTCCGTAGGCGGAAACAAAGTCTGTTCCTTCGGTTGCGAAGGCGGCGGAACCTGCGCGGCGGTTTGCCCTCAGAAGGCGATCACCATCGAGGAAGGTCGTTCGCATATCAACACCGACAGATGTATCTCCTGCGGCACCTGCGCGCTGAATTGTCCCAAGGCAATTTTAAGACGCATTCCCGTCTCTGCGCCCGTATACGTCGCCTGCTCCTCCAACTGCAAGGGTAAGGACGTCATGAACGCCTGCACGAAGGGTTGCATCGGTTGCGGACTTTGCGCAAAGAACTGTCCTAGCGGCGCGATCACGATGGTCAACAATCTTCCCGTCATCGACTACAAGAAGTGTACGGGATGCCTGACCTGCGTCGGAAAATGCCCCAGAAAGGTCATCGTTCAACGCTGATCGATTCAAAATGAAAAAACGCATTGCCACGGCAATGCGTTTTTTATTTAACCGTCATTTCACGGTAACAAAATAGCGCCCTCGGCAAGTTGCCGAGGGCGCTGTGATTCATTCGTTTTTCAATGCAAAAAATTGCGTCTTGCAATGGGAAAGCGCGAGATACCTTCTTCGGTTCATGCGAAGAAACGAACGCTCGATGAAAAACACGTCGACGGATTCCCATATGAACACCCATGCGAAAATGTCTGCGATCTCGATGAGTATCTCGTTTTCGGTGAAATGCATGAGGAACGCCATCATGAGAAAGCCCACTACGCCGACCGCAAAGAGAATAATCGCGTCGATTGCGTTCTTTCTCATGCGCTTCTCATTTTCAGCGTATTGCCTTAAAAACGTCTCATGAATGGCTTCCGTATATACTTTTTGTTCGGTTTCGTCGATACAATTCGAATGAATGTGAACGGCGACGGGTTGCTCAGGAGGAAAAGACAACGCTCCCTTTTCGAGGAAAGACGCTACTTCCTCGGAGACGACTTCTTTGCCCGAATAAGAGAACGGAGAGAGAAACGCGCTGTCGTCCCTGACCGTCATGAATACGACGGCTCTCCCCTCTTCGTCACGGACGATTTCCCGTTCCTTTAAGCGTTGTTTTGCTATTTTTCTTAATTCTCTGATGGATTGAATCATATGTTTACCCTACGGACGGATCAAAATTAAGCTCTCCCGCGCATATAATCAGGCGGTGAGGCATGCACTCGATAAACCCTCCCTGATCGGTGATCGGCGCCATATAGACGCAATCGCGGTGCATGGAGCAGTTCGCCTCCAACATCTTGACGTAACCTTCCTTCTTCACGATCAATACGTTCCGCGCATCGCCTTCGGTAATCGTGACGAGATACCCCTCTTCCGTCTGTTCGACCGTTACTCCTTCCGACGCTTTGACGGTATCGTGTAGGAAATCATAGGTAAAAATCACTTGGTTATCGCGCAAAATCTGAATCTGTTCGAGATCGGACTTGTTTCGGCTCAACCCCGTCGCTAGAAACGTCGCTACGATCAGTGCGACGAGCGCAATATATACGATGACGTCTCCTTTCTTGAAGAACGGAGACTTTTTCGCCTGTTCTAACCGATCATTCATATTTGATTACCTTTATTGCCTGATCGAGCAGGGTATAAGAATCGAGATTCGTATGAATTTCCAAAGCCGTCCCCTCTTTCACGATGACGTATTGCACGTCGGGATAGGTCGTCTGCATGAACGAAACCGCCTGCTGCGTTCCCATAACGAGGAGAGCCGTGGTGAGCGCATCGGCATAGGACGCAGGCAAGCCGATTACGGTCGCCGTACAAACGCCCGTCTGAATGGGGCGCGCCGTAAACGGATCGATGATATGGCAATATCTCGTGTCGTCCACGTAATAATAGTTTTCGTAATCTCCGCTGGAAGAGACGGATACGTCCTTTACGGGAGACTGAATATAGTTCATGCCGGGAATCACAGGGCGCGGATGCGTAAATCCGAGATTCCAACAATAACCGTCCTCCTCTTTGAGCGACTTCAAGAGGGAGATGGATGACGAGCCGAGACTGACGTATCCGCTGTCATACCCCTTTCCCTTGACGTATTCCGCGCCGAGATCGGCCACATAGCCCTTGCCGATACCGCCGAGATCGAGCATCATGGTGTAAGTGATCCCCTCGATCGTCACTTCGCTGCTTGGCTTCACCATATAATAGGAGTCTCCCTCTTCTCCGAACTCAACGTCTTGGAAGTTCGTTAAAGCGGAAAACGACTCGATATAGTCTTCGGAGGGAAGCGCCAACGCACCGTCCGCCATTTCTCTGTCATAGGGCTTTTCCGGCTGATAATCCACGTCGCGGAATCTCGGCGAGAATCCCCAAAGATCGACCAGATGCCCGACGGAAGGATTATACGCTCCGCCCGTAAGCTCGTACATCTCCATTGCAATCGAAAGCACTTCATACGTCGTCTGATCGATGACGATTCTCTCCCCCGGGCTTGCCGAATTGAACCTTGCAATACAGGAAGTTTCGATTTCCACGCTGAGGCTCTTTTCGACCTCTTTCAAAAGGGACGCAACCTCGTTAATCGTCTCACCCGCACGCGCCATGCCCGCATCGGTCGCCTCGTCTCCGAGACAGACGACCGCCTCGGTGCCGAAAATGTTATAAAGGTACTGCCCGTATATCTTCTCTTCCGTTTTTCCGTTTTGCGAACAGCCTGCAAGCGCAAACACGCCTGCAAGCGTTACCGTTAACCATTTTTTATTCATGGTTCTATTATACTGTCTTTTTATTTTTTTTGCAAGAAAAAAAGCATCCGCTTTTTGCGGATGCTCTTCTTTTCTGTAAATTAGAGCTTGGAAGCTGCGAGCTCGACGAGAGCAACGTAGGAAAGGGAATTTTCCTTCGTGGTTGCAAGGTCGGTCCAGGTAGCGCCGGTGGAAACGCCGTTTCCGTCAACCCATACTTTTCCGTCCTTATTGTCGGGATCGAGCGCCTTAGCTGCATCGAGGCCGTTTGCAAGGATATACTCTACCGTTCTGCCGTAGTTGATTGCATAGCCGAGACCGGAAGATACGGCAGGTCTGTTCCAGTAACCGTTTCTAGTTTTCAGGAGAGCCTTCGCGTTGAGTACGGAAGTATCGTCAGCGCCGTTGATAACGACTGCAACGGAAGAAGTTGCAACAGCTTCGTAGTATTTCGCTGCGTTAGCCTCGGTCTGGAAGAACTCGACCATCGTCTGGTTGCCTACAACGTAGGTGTTCTTTTCAAGGTCGTAGGTCATGGTGACGTCTGCGAACTTAACGGTCTTGTAGAAGATCTTCTCTACTTCGCTGCCGTGGCTGATTACGGTCGTGGTAACGGTGTCGTCCGTTGCTTCGGGAGCTACGACGTAGGTAGGAAGGCATGCTTCGTCCCATGCGATGTCTACGAGCGTTCCGTCAACTGCGGCAACGTTAACCTTTGCAACGTAACCTGCGGCGTGAACCATACCGTAGCCGGAAGCGTAGGTAGCGGTTACTGCATTGTTGGTTGCGCGCTCAACGAGCTCAACGTAGGAAAGGGAATTTTCCTTCGTGGTTGCAAGGTCGGTCCAGGTAGCGCCGGTGGAAACGCCGTTTCCGTCAACCCATACTTTTCCGTCCTTATTATCGGGATCGAGCGTCTTAGCTGCTGCAAGACCGTTTGCCTTGATGTAGCTGATGGTGTTTGCATAGTTCTGCCAGTAGCCGAGACCGGAAGCACCGATGTTATCCCAGTATTCGTTTCTGGATTTCAGAAGCTTGCCGGGGGTCATGACGGTATAGTCGTCAGCGCCGTTTACGACAACTGCAACTCTTCCTGCAAAGACTGCTTCGAAATACTTCTTAGCGTTAGCCTCGTTCTGGAAGAACTCAACCATCGTCTGCTCGCCTACGACGTAGGTGTTCTTTTCAAGGTCGTAGGTCATGGTGACGTCTGCGAACTTAACGGTCTTGTAGAAAATCTTCTCTACTTCGCTGCCGTGGCTGATTACGGTCGTGGTAACGGTGTCGTCCGTTGCTTCGGGAGCTACGATGTAGGTAGGAAGGCATGCTTCGTCCCATGCGATCTCGTCATACTTGCCATCGTTCATAGCTACGGTTGCCTTAGCAACGTAACCTGCGCCGTGAACCATACCGTAACCGATACCGAACGTGGTCTTTACCGTGGGGGTAGGATCGGGGGTAGGATCGGGCGTGGGCTGATCGCCGCATCCGACGAGTGCGCCTGCCATGACTCCTGCTGCAAGGAGAGCAAGGACAGCTTTAAGATTCTTCTTCATAAAAATTTTCCTCCATAGAAAAACCATTTTGTACGCTTTTATTGTACATTTATTTTGCCGCATTGTCAATCGTTTATGACGAAAATTCATCTTTTTTTATACAGGCATATAAGAATCATCATTTCAAAAAGGATGAGCCGTCTAATCGTTTACCTCAAAGAAAAAAGCTCTTCGAAGTTTATACTCCAAAGAGCGCCGTTACGATCAAGGACATCAGCGGTATGGTGATTGCGGAAGAAAACGTGCCGAATAAAACGAGGTTCGCCGCCGTATCCTGTCCTTTTCCGATGAGTTCCGCATAATTTTGCACGACCGCGGCAATGGGCGCGCAACAGAGAATGAAGAGCGTGACCTTCATATTGTCCTCGACGGGAAGAAAATATACCGCAAGGAGCGCGAGCAGAGGGTAAAGCACTTGTTTGACGAACACCACGCCGTAGATAAAGGGCTTATTGAACAGTTCCCTGACGGGAATCGTCGCAAGACGCATGCCCATGACGAGCATACACAGCGCCGTACACATACGGGCGAGCAGCGTAATGAAATCCGACAAAAAAGAGGGCAACTCGTCCAGCGTTACGCCGAGCGCAAACAACGGAATACCCACGATACAGGAAAGAACCGCAGGATTTAAGACGAGTTTCTTGACGGAGATATACTTCCTGTCGAGAGAAATGATATACGAAGAGAGCGTCCAACCGAGCAGGTTCATCGAGATTGCGAACATGTTGGAAAAGACAATCGCCTCGGGATAATTCGGGAGCATCTTTTCAAGAAGCGGAACGCCGAGAAACGCACAGTTGCCGAACGCCGAAGCCACGGCGCAGACGCGGTATTTTACGTCCTCTTTTTTCTTGCGCACGCAGAAGAAAAAGAATAAAATCATCGCGAGCTGTAAAAAGAGCGTAAGTGCAAAAAAGACGAGCATATTCTTCACGAGGGGAGCGTTTCTTTCCACCTGCAAGAAAGAATATACCATAAGGCAAGGCTGACAGACGTACATGAGAAGCTTAGCAAAAGCGGAGATATTCTCTTGTCTGACCGCCCTCGTCCGAATGAGCAGATAACCCGGAATTGCGTACAGGAGCAAATTCAATACGGCAAACAGAGCTGTTATAAACATAATTCAGGAAGGCAAAATAGGACCGAACTGCGTATTTTCATTCCACCCTTCTTTTTTCTCAACGGCTGACCAGTCTCCGTTGAAGTGCGGAAGTCCGATCCCTCCGATGTAGGCAAACGCAAGTTCGCAGATGGTTTCAAGTCCGTCGGGGAAATATACCGAGTTCAAAGACGTACAAGCGCCGAACGCATTCGGCCCGATGACCTTGACGGAATCGGGAATATAGATGACGCGAAGGGAACTGCACATGGAAAAACAACTGTTCGGAATCTCCGTAATGGAATTGTCGAGTTGAACGTCCGTAAGAGCCTCGCACTGCGCGAACATCCCGTTACTCAGATAGGAGCACCGCACGTCCGCTTTTTTCAGAGCTTTACAGCCCTGGAACGTGCATTCTTCGAGAAATCTGACGGAAGAAGGAACGGTAATCTCTTCGAGCGCGCTCGCGCTGAACGCGTATGCCCCGATGGAAGTCACGGAAGTCGGGATTTCGACGGAAGTGACGAAACTTCCCGAAAACGCCTCTTTCCCGATGGCGGTGACGTAAGATCCGTCGTAATAGTAGGGAATGGCAACAGCCGATTCCGTACCCGTGTAGCCGACCACGGTCGCCTTGTCGCCGTATACGGTATAGGTCAGTCCCTCGGTGCCGTCGACGCCGATTCCCGTCACGAAGAACTTTTCCGTCAGGGATTCGTATGTAAGCGTGATCTCATTGTCTCCGACGCGGATCTCGCCTTCGAGCGTATAGTTTTTGACCTGATGCTTCTTGCCGTGGGAATCGAGATAATATACGGTGAGATTCTCTCTCACAGAGGAGAGGCTCTGCCCCGAATAGTATTCCACAACGTTATTGACGTTGACGGAGAGCATCGGCTCCGTTTCGATTTGTCGATTGCCGAACGCGGCGAAAATCAGCGCGATGACGCCTGCGGTCGCGGCGAGCACTCCGGCAATGCCGAATCCTACCGCAAGGCTGTAACGGTTGCGCTTGCTGGCGTAGTCGCTCTCATAGACCACTTCGTCGAGCGGATCGAAATCGTGCAAAAAGACCTCTTCGCCCGCATACGCTTTCGCAAGCGACCTGCGCGTATTTTCAATGCGGATTCCTTCCGCTCTCATATACTCTACGAGCGGCGAATTCGCGTAAAAGAGCGCCTTTTTATAGTAAGCGTCGTTGAACACGCTCTTCTTTCTCAAAAGCGTGCATTGAGGGAAAGAAACTTCTCCCCTGATCTCGTATTCGACGCCGTAGCGACAGAGGAACATTGCCCAATAGAGCCTCGCCTCGGTGGGAAATTCAGAGAGGAGAGATTTGATTCTTTCCGTTGCCTCTGTGAATCTTTTTTCCCGAATCAGAGCATAAACTTCCTGATAAGGCGCAAAGAAAGCCTCCCCTATGTCATACAGGGGATAGCCGCAAGTTTCGCATACCACGATTCCGTTTTCTTCACGGAGCGACGCTCCGCAAATATCGCAACAATATTCCATAATTCACTCTTTTTCATTATAGCAAATGCATTTGCATTTGTCAACGATCGGAAAAGATTTCCTCTACGAGAGAAATAAGTTCCTCTTTTGTCTGCGTCGCAAACAGACGCTCCTTATATTTCACGTTGTCGTACATTCCCTTGATATAGAATGCAACCATTTTCCGCATGAATACGACGGTGAAATGAGGAGAAAACAACCTCGACGTATCTTCAAGCTGTTCGAGAATCATCTCCTTTTTGCTATCCGTCTCACGCCCCGTAAGGATAGCGAACAGTTGCGGATTATAAAGCGCGCCGCGCGCGAGCATGATTCCGTCCGCACCCGTCTCATTCAGAAGTTTTTCCGCGCTCGCCTCGTCAAATACGCCGCCGTTCGCGACGACGGGAATGTTCACCGCCTGTTTCGCCCTTGCGATCTCATCGAAATTGACTTCTCCTGCGTACACCTGATCCCTCGTTCTGCCGTGTATGGTAATCATATTTACGCCGACCTGTTCGCACATCTTTGCGAAATCCACCGTAACGAGACGGCTCGAATCGACGCCGATGCGGTATTTGACGGAAAGGAGTTTTCCGCTCTTCTTCACTTCGCGCAGAATCTTTTCCGCAAGGCGAATATCGTTTAAGAGCGCGCTGCCCTCTCCGTTTTTGTAGATCTTAGGCATCGGGCAACCCATGTTGATGTCGATGAGATCGACGTAGGAGAGCGTCTCGCTCTCCGCGACGCGCCTTAACAGGTCGGGGTCTTTTCCGAACAGTTGCACCGCCTTGACTTTTTCTTCCTCTTCGGTATGCAACAGTTCCGCCGTACCTTTCGGATTGTATAAAAATCCGCGCGCATTCATCATCTCGGGAAACGCGAGCGCCGCACCGTACTTATAGCACTGTTTGCGGAACGCGTAATTCGTATATCCCGCGAGCGGCGCCATGAAAAGGTTGGACGGTAACTCGATGGTTCCGATCTTCAATTTGTGTGTTTGCACGCCTCTTTCGCCCTCCGATAATATCCGTCAAGTTCTTCCGCCGTGAGCTCTTGCATCGCCTTTCCGTCGGCGAGAACGAGCTTTTCCGTTTCCACAAAACGCTTGATAAACTTATCCGTCGTACCTTTAAGGGCAAATTCTGCGTCGACGCCTGCTTTTCTGCCCGCATTCACGAGCGCAAAGAGCGCGTCGCCGAGCTCGGAAGAAATCTCCTCTTTCTCTCCCGTGCGGTATGCCTCTTCAAACTCTTTCAGTTCGTCCTGTACGCTTTTCAGCGCGGAAGCCACGTCCTCGAAATCAAGTCCCGACTTCCCGGCACGTTTGCCGACTTTCTGCGCGCGCATGAGGGCAGGGAACGCCTTCGGAACGTCGAGAACGGCGTCGGAAAAGGTCGTCTGCCCCTTTTCGATCTGCTTGTTTTTATCCCATACGCCGAGCGCTTCGGTATCGCTCGCCGCTTTATCTTCCCCGAAGATGTGCGAATGACGGAAAATGAGTTTTTTGCAGAGGTCCGTAATGGCGTCCGCAGAGGTGAATACGCCCTCTTCTTCCTTGATGACCGCATGGAACGCCGCCTGCAACAGGACGTCCCCCGTCTCTTCGCGGATATGGTCGTCGTCCTCCGATTCGATGGCGTCGACGAGCTCGTACGCCTCTTCCACGAGATTCGTGCGAATGGAAGCGTTGGTCTGCGCCCTGTCCCATGGACAACCGCCGGGCGCGCGCAGGAGCTTGATGAGGTCTTCGAGGTCGGTATAGTCAAAGCGTTCCTTTTTGAGAAGGGGCGTTTCTTTGATCACGACGGCGGTGGAATAGTCGTACGTTTCCTCTCTGTCCATTTCGAACAGCCGTATCGTCTTTCCCTTGTCCCGATGATAGAAGGCAACCTCGCATTCCTCGCCGATGAGATCTGCAAGGTATAACTTTACGTCGCTCGCAAGCTCTCTGTTGTCGAGATCGTAGAGAACGAGAGGCAGACTTGCGCGCTTGAACTTTTCATAATCGTACGCCGAAAGACAGGTATACCCTCCGAGGTTGGCGAGCGCCGCGAAATGCGAACTTTTGGAAATGCCGTCGATGACCTGCACGTCCTCTTTCTCTCTCAACCGAATGCCGACGACGTCCTCGGAAACGGAGCCGTCTACGAGATAGACCGTATTCTTCCCCTTTGAGAGCGCCCTGATCTCCTTGACGAGATTGTTTTTGAGGGTATCGAAATTTCTCGATTTTTCGTACAGATAGTCGAGCGCCGTATAGGGCACGGCAAGATTTTTGAGCGATTTTGCCGACTGTGTAAGCTCCGTTCTGACGAGTACGAGTTCAGCGTTCAAAATGGCGTTTTTTGCACGTTCGGATAAATCCCCTTCCCGAACGCCTAATCCCACGATGGTCAACATGACAATTCTCCTTATATATCATACTATACATCAATTCCGAAAAAAACGCAACCAAATAGCACAAATCAAACGAAATTGCGCCGCCCGAAATGCCCGTTTTCGGCACAAAAAACAGCTGAAACAGGAGTTTTGCCACGATTCCGACCAGGAGCGAGACGGCGGAAACTTCCGCCTTTCCGAGTCCCGTCAGACAGCCTGCCATCGTCTGCACCAGCGGAAGAAACAGGCAGGACGGAAGAGAAACGAGCAAAAGGGTTGTAAAGAGCCTTCCCTCGTCGCCGCTCAATCCGTAGAGAAAGGTCGAAATGATATTGACGCCGAGCATGAAACCGAGGAGCACGGGCATTGCGCATATAAAGGTCAGGACGAGAGAATCCTTGATTTTTCCCTTCTCCCCCGCCGCGACGCAGGGAATGACCGCGCCCGAAATTCCGACGCAGACGGATGAAGAGAGCGCCACCAACGGAGAAACGCAACCCGACAAAATGCCGTACTGTGAAACGCCTGCAAGGCGGACGAGCACCACGCTGTCCAAAAAAGACGAGAGCGGCAAAACGCACGCGGACAGCGTGACGGGAATCGTCCGCGTCAACAGTTCCTTTCCGCCCATCCGTTCCCCGACCGTGCGTTCCCGTCTCCACAACAGGAGGCTACCCAATGCGACGCACTCTCCAAGGGTGACGGACAGGAGCAGAAACGGAAACGGATTTGCCGTAACTTTCGCAAATGACAATCCGAACAGAATTTTGACCGCTTGTTCCACAACCTGCGAAACGGCGGTGGGAAGCATTCTCCCGTGCCCCTGAAATTCCCCCCGTCGCAGGGAAATTTCCGTGACGAGAACGAGAGAGGGCGAAATGGCAAAATATCCCCAAACGAGCGAACGGTTCCCCTGCAACAAAGACACCGGATAGGCGAACGCGCACAACAATACGCTCGACATGGCCCCCACGGGGAGAAAAATACGCCTCGCCATTTTCATGCAATCCTTCCCCGACGCGATGAGATAGGAGAGGGCGGACGGCAATCCTACCGAAGAAAAGGTCAGGAGAAGCGCATAGACGGGATAAATCATCTGATACATGCCCATCTGCTCTGTTCCGATCAGACGAATGAGCGGAAAGCGATAAATCGCTCCGAGTACTTTGGAAAGAAAGCTTCCCAGCGACAACAAAAACGCACTCTGTAAAAAATTCATATCCGTATTTTGTGTAATCGCATGAAAAAAAGAGCCCGAAGGCTCTTTTATCAGATCGTCTCAAAAAAATTCAACTCGCCATGTTTCCCTTGATGATCTCCACAATCGCACCGCCTACGCCCACAGCAAACAGAATCGCGATAAGAATGACGATGAGTAACGCCACGCAGAAATAACTCCTCGCAAAACTGCGCCTGTTGATGTTACTGTCGGAAAAGGCGCATACGATCAACACAATCAATCCTATGACGGGAAGCGAAAATAAAATCGAATAGCCGAAATAAGTCCATGCTCCCATCGGACGGTACTTTTCAGGCAAATGAGCGATTTCTTCCTTTTCATAACTGTTCATATGATTTCCTCCGTTAAAATTTTTTCATACTCTGCGTTTATTATAATCGAATCAACTTCTCTTGTCAATATCTGATTTGAAAATTCTATCCTTTTCCGTCTTAAAGTGCGGAAAAAGGTTTTGGGACGACTCCCAAAACCTTTGCCCTTTCTTTTGAAACGAAAATCAATAATTCTTTGCGTTGATTTCGAAATAAGCCTGAGGATGCGCACATACGGGGCAGGTATCGGGCGCTTTCGTTCCGACGACGATGTGTCCGCAGTTTCTGCACTCCCAGACCTTGACTTCGCTCTTTTGGAATACTTCCTGCGCCTCGACGTTGTGAAGAAGCGCACGGTATCTCTCTTCGTGATGCTTTTCGATTTCGCCGACCATACGGAATTTAGCGGCAAGCTCGGTGAATCCTTCCTCTTCGGCGGTCTTTGCAAAGCCCTCGTACATATCCGTCCACTCGTAGTTTTCACCCTCTGCGGCGTGAAGGAGATTTTCAGCGGTGTTGCCGATGCCCTTCAATTCTTTCAGCCACATTTTCGCGTGTTCTTTTTCGTTGTCTGCCGTTTTGAGGAAGAGCGCGGAAATCTGTTCGTAGCCTTCTTTCTTTGCGACGGACGCGAAATATGTATACTTATTTCTCGCCTGAGATTCGCCTGCGAAAGCGGCTTCCAGATTCTTTTCCGTCTGCGTTCCCGCATAGGGATTAGGTTTTACTTCGGGGAGCTTTTCAAACGCGCTCGCGGGCTGTTTGCAGACGGGGCACTTTTCAGGCGCCTGATCGCCTTCGTGAACATATCCGCATACTTTACATTTCCATTTTGCCATTGTTTTTTCTCCTTTCTGATTTATAATCGCACTCTTATTTTCATAAGAAGTGTGTAACATTTTTTCCGCAAGTTCGCTGAGCGGATGCGTATAAAACTCTCGATAAATGCGGATAATATCGGGGTTTTTGTGGCTCTGACGGCACTGCATCTCGCGGTCTTTCCGATAAAGACTTTCAATGCGCGCTTTGCGCACTTCGTCGGAATCTTTTTCGATATTCTTCGGCTGACCGCCTCCGCCGATACAACCGCCGGGGCATGTCATTACCTCTACAAAGTGGTATTGCTTCCCCTCCCGTTTCATCTTTTCGATGAATCTACGCGCGTTTTCCGTTCCGTAAATTACCGCAACCTGCAATACGGAATCCGCAATTTGCACAGTCGCTTCCCTGATTCCCTCATAACCGCGGACGGGTTTGTAATCCAGCAACGCGCTCGGAGCAGGCTCGCCCGTCGCATATTCGTATGCCGTACGGAGCGCCGCTTCCATTACGCCGCCGGTATTTCCAAAAATAACCCCTGCGCCGGAAGCCTCGCCCATCAGGGAATCGTATTCGCTGTCCTGCAACGAAGAAAAGTCGATTTGTTCTTCTTTCGCCCACCTTGCCAGCTCCCTCGTCGTGATCACGTAATCCATGTCGCGAAGGTCTTCATGCAAGTAGTCCGCCGCGCCCTTCATTTCTTCACGGCGAATCTCCATTTTTTTCGCGGTGCAGGGCGTCAACGCCACGTTGACGATTTTTGTGGGATCCAAGCCCATCTTTTTGGCAAAAAAGGTCTTTATAGTCGGTCCCTGCATGCCGATGGGGCTCTTTGCCGTAGAAAGATTGGGAATCAATTCGGGATAATAGATCTCCACGAATTTTACCCATGCAGGGCAACAGCTCGTAAACTGCGGAAGCGGTCCTCTCTGTTTTGTAATTCGTTCGATCAGTTCGCTCGCCTCTTCGACAATCGTAAGATCCGCAGCAAAGTTTGTATCCAAAACGTAATCTACGCCCAGTTTTCTCAGAAGCGCGACCATTTTCCCTTGAACGAAACTACCATCCGACATGCCGAACTCTTCCCCGAGCGCGACGCGCACGGAAGGGGAAGTGCTTACGACGACAATCTTATTCGGATTGCGAACCGCGTCCCTCACCTGTTCGTATTCATACCGTTCGGTAATGCTGTTTACGGGACACACGTTTGCGCACTGACCGCAGTTGATACAGACCGCGTTTCCGTTCGTCTGTTCCAACGTATATGTACCGTGTACCCCGATTTTTTCGGTGCAGACGTCTTTACACATTCCGCACTTGATACATTTATTCTCGTCTCTCACAATGCTCGGATTATCCGGGTCGATTGGAACACGAATATCCATCGATAGATGTTTCATTTGCTCTCCTCCTTTCCCTCTTTGCTCCCTTGTTTCTGACATTCAAGACAAATCCCTTGAAAAATAAGATCGTGCTTTATAAAAACAAAACCGTGCCCATCTTTAATTCTGCTTTGCATATCGGGAATATACTCCATATCCACGTCCGCAACCCTCCCACAGTTTATGCACCTGACGTGATAATGATTCGCGCAAATATGGTCGTAACGGTCCGCACAACCCGGTATTTTGCGAATCGAAATGAACCCCGCCTCGTCGAGTTGTTGCAGATTGCGATAGACGGTCGTCCGACTGATCGAAGGGTGCTCTTTGACCACTTCGGCATACACCTCGTCTGCCGTCGGGTGATTTTGTAACCTCTTCACCGCCTGTAATATGATCGTTCTTTGAATGGTATTGCGCTGGTACATGATCCCTCGTCGTTATTTTCTATTGATATTATATTGCAATAAGAATAAAATGTCAATAGTGTCTTGAAATTTTTTGAAAAATTTTTTCAAGATATAAAATAAGCGAAGAGAAAATCGAAAATAAATTTGTCGCACGTCTTGACTTTCCATGCCAAACGAGATATAATTCAACTATAAAAAATGCGCAATGCGCAAATAGGGGAATAAATATGAACAGATTAAAAGACAAAGTTGCCATCGTAACGGGTTCCACGAGCGGAATCGGAATCGGTATCGCAAAATTATTTGCAGCCGAGGGTGCAAAGGTCGTCATTTGCGGACGCAGATAGGAGAAAGGTCAGGCAGTCGTCGATGAGATCGTAAAAGAGGGCGGAGAAGCCTACTATCATTTTATGGACATCACTGTGACGGAAAGCATCGAAAGCTTACTTGCAGACACAGTCGCAAAATACGGAAAAATCGACATTTTAGTCAACAATGCGGCAAACGTCGGCTTGAAAGACGGACGCGTGGATGAGTTATCGCTCGAAATGTGGGATAAAATTTTCCAGAGCGACGTACGCGGTACGTTCTACGCAACCAAATGCGTTCTGCCCTATATGCAGAAAAACGAAAACGGCGGTTCCATCATCAACATCGGCTCTATGGCTTCTTGCAGCGGAGACCTTGGCTCTACCGCCTATGCTTGCGCAAAGGCAGGCGTGGACAAGTTGACGGAATACACCGCTTTGCAGTACGGCAAACAAAATATCCGTTGCAACTGCGTGCGTCCCGGTCTGATCGTAACGCCTCAGAATGCGGCTTACGTTCCTCAGGCGTTAAAGGATATTTTCCTGAGCAATATCATGGTCAACCGTTACGGCTGCCCCGAAGATATCGGCTATATGTGCGTTTACCTCGCATCCGACGAAAGCGCATACGTTACGGGACAAATCGTCAACGTGGACGGCGGTCTGAACTCTCACGTTTCCACCGTTGCTCAATTCAAGGAATTAAATTCCCGTACCTGGTAAAAAAGTTACCGCCTCGGCAAAATGCCGAGGCGGTTTTTTATTGACCGTCTTTATACTTTTTCAAAATCTGATTTGGGATGCTTGCAGATCGGACAAATAAAGTCGTCGGGCATCTCTTCTCCCACGTATTCGTAACCGCAGATCGTACACCTCCAAACCGTCTTTTTATCCGAAGGTTTTTTATCCTGAGGCTTCGGTTTGATATGCGCGAAGTAATAAGCGTACGTTGCAGACGGAACGGCGCTGAGAATTTCTCCCTCTACGGGACGCCCCAAAAACAGAAGGTGGCTTCCAAGATCGACGATCTGATCGACTTCGACGGACACATAAGCGTTTGTTCCCTCGGTGATGGCGAGCGTTCCGTTTGAAACGCGTTTGCAAGCGTCGAATCCGTCGAATTTATCCACCGTTTTGCCCGAATGGAATCCGAAACGATGAAAAACGTCAAACACAGCGTCTTCACTCAACACCGAAACGGTAAATTTCTTGCTTTTTCGGATCATTTCGCAGGTATAGTTCGCCTTGTTTACGGCAACGCTCAACGTCAGCGGTTCAGACGCAAGTTGCGCGACCGTGTTGACGATACAACCGTTGTCTTTTCCATCTGCGTTCGCAGTCAGTACGAATAATCCGTAGCTTAATTTTTGAAGTACCTTTGAATCCATGGTTTTCTCCTTTCCCATCAAAACATTTTTATACATTATACCACGTCGTCTGAAAATAATCAACGGTATCTTTGATTTTTTTCGATTAATTCCGAACGCTCCGACGGGGATTTTATCCGTCCCCGAATGGATAATCGTACGGATCACGCTGCGCATCGCCGCAACGTGATCCGTATTTCCGACGGTTATTTGGCGGATTTTAAGACTTCCTGCAATACGGCGTCGGACGCCTGTTCATACCGTGCAAACGTTTCGGTAAACTTGCCCTTACCCTGCGTAAGCGCACGCAGATCGGTGGAATACTCCATGATCTCGGATTTGGGAATTTCAGCCGTAACGATCTGCACGTCTTCCTGCGTATCCATGCCGATGATTCTGCCCCTTCTCTTGTTGATGTCGCCGAGCACGTCGCCGAGATACTGATCGGGAATGGCAACTCTCACTTTGGAAATGGGTTCGAGCAGGACGGGCGAAGCATTTTTCAGTCCCTCTCTGAACGCAAGTTCTGCGGCGGCTTTGAATGCAGCCTCCGAGGAGTCTACTTCATGATAGCTGCCGTCATAGAGAACCGCTTTCAGATTGATGACGGGATACCCTGCAAGCACGCCGTGAGGAAGACATTCCATAATTCCCTTTTCGACGGCAGGGAAGTAGTTTTTCGGAACAGCACCGCCGACCACTTCTTCCGCAAATTCGAATACCTGCTCGCTCGGTTCGAATCTCATTTTGCAATGTCCGTACTGACCGTGACCGCCCGTTTGCTTCTTATATTTTCCCTCGGCGGTCGCCGTGGAAAGAATGGTTTCCTTATAGGCAATGGCAGGCTTACGCAGATCGACCTCCACGCCGAACTTTGTTTTCAATTTCTTCGCAATGATTTCGATTTGCATCTCTCCCTGACCGCCCAAAAGCATTTCTCCCGTATCGGGATCCTTCGTTACGGTAAAGCTCTTATCCTCTTCCATGAGCCTGGACAGTCCTGCAAAAATCTTATCTTCCGTTCCCCTCGCTTTCGCGTAGACCGCTTTATACAGCGTGGGTTTGAGGAAAAGAATGGCGTCGAATTTTACAGGCGCGCTCTCGTCGCAGAGGGTATCGCCCGTTCCCGTATCGGAAAGTTTTGCAACGGCGCCGATGTCGCCTGCCGTCAGCTCGTTGACAGCCTCCTGCTTTTTTCCGTTGACGACGTAAAGCGCGTTGATTCTCTCTCTTGCGCCCGTGTTCGGGTTCAGAACGGTCATGCCCGTTTTCAGACAACCGCGATTGACGCGGAGATAGTTCAATTTACCCACAAACGGGTCGATGGAAGTCTTAAAGACTTGCGCCGCAAACGGTTTTTCCTCGTCGCAGGTAACGCCGATGACCGTACCCGTTCCGAGATCGCTCGCGGGAAGTTCCCGTCTCTCTGCCGCCTGGGGCATATATTTTACGATTTCGTTCATGAGGTTGATGACGCCTCTGTTTTGAAGCGCGCTACCTGCCATGACGGGAATGGTATTGATGGAGAAAATACCTTTACGAATGCCGTGAATGGTGTCCTCCTGAGAGAGTTTTCCGTCCTCGAAATACTTTTCAAGCAAAACCTCGTCGTTTTCCGCAGCCGTTTCCATCAGGGAATACTGCATCTCTTCCACTTCGCCTGCAAGCTCCTGCGGAATCTCGATATCCTGAGGCCCGAGCGTCGTGAAACGGTATGCCTTTTCGGTCAGCGCATTGACGACTCCCGTCATTTTGTTTCCTTCCATGATGGGAATCTGAATGGGCGCGATCTTACCGCGGTATTTCTCTTTGAGCGCGTTGACGCTCGCACGGTAATCCGCATTTTCTTTATCCATTCCGTTGAGGAAGATAATCATCGGCTTTTTAAGTTTCAGGCACTGCGCAATCGCCTTTTCCGCCCCGACGGAAACGGTTCCGTCCGCGCCCATGACGACGAGCGCCGCGCCCGACGCACGGAGCGCCTCGTTCATTTCGCTTTCGAAATCATAGAATCCGGGAACGTCCAGAATGTTCAGTTTTACCTGTTTCCAGAACGTATGCGTCACGGATAACGAAATGGAACTGCGTTTTGCAATCTCCTGTTCGTCGAAGTCGGAAACCGTCGTACCCTGATCGATCTTACCCATACGGTCGATACTGCCGCCGTTGAACAGCATCGCCTCGCAGAGCGTGGTTTTCCCCTCTCCGCTGTGTCCGATGATTGCAATGTTTCGAATGTCTTTTGCCGAAATACTCATAGTTTTCTTTCCCTTATCACAAATTAAGCAAACTGCTCATGCGTTTATTCTATCATATGTTTGTTAAAATTTCAATAGAAAACGGAAAATTTATATCAATTCATGATAAGAATTTTCATCAGCGTCGATTAATCAAAACGCATTCCCCCGCATATGAGCCGTCTACGAGCAATATCATGCTGTAAAATAAAAAAAGCGCCGCATTAAAGCGCACGTCCCATATAATTTTTATTTTATAAAAGATGTACAAAAATCAGCCATTTCCTTTTATATTTTTGGATTTAATTTTCTTTATTGAGCGTTAACAATAGCAATTCTGTTATAACCTCTACTTAGATATCCTTTTCTAATCTGTAAATATATGTCAGTCTTCATTCTTATTTAGTCGATAGTACCTTCACTCAAATAGCATTAATAATTCTGTTAATTCATTTCATATCCTCTATTGCCTTTATATATTTTTATCCATAAATTTTACGGACGTCCCTGAAATAAAATCATAATCCTATATAACAGCACGCCTTTGAACCATATTCGACGCAGAGTCGATTTTCTGTTATTTAGGACATAACGTCTATCAAACCCTTTTCGATACAGAACTCATACCCTAAAGTATGTTCGCTTTTCCAGCTAATTCTTTATCAAATTAAACTTTTATGCTTATGTTCCCATCACTTCCGCAGACGACGTCTACTACGTTGCCCTTTCCATACAGCTTATGGTGAATATCATGATAAAAACCGTTAGTGACACTACCAGCCAAAAAAATACGGTTTTTATTATTTCAAGTGCTTTTCTCATGTATGCGCTCCTTACTCTACTCGATACAACGCAACAGTATTTGCAAAAATGAGTTTTCGTTTCATAGGAAGCATGACCGTATGGAAAACGTGACGGTGATCTGCTAAAATCGAGCTTATATCACCCGCTCCAACGTAAAACACTTCCCCTTCATATATATTATAATACTGATAAACAATCTTGTCAATAAGAAATTGAAAACGAATTGCAAAAAATGTGCCAGATTACAATAAAGTTGTGAAAATGTAAAGTAGTGTCCTATTTCGGGATAGCGATCAGAAATTCGGTTTCTATCCCCTTATACCCTAAAAAGATTTTTGTTTTTACACAAAAAAACAATCGAACGCAAAGTTTTCAAACAGACGGCTTACTTCACTGGTTCTTTCGTATATCTCGTCTCCTATGTTTGACAAACCCATACTGACGGAAACAAAGCCCCCGCTACGATTACGTTCGTAACGGGGGGTTACGCTATGTTTATACCTCTAATGATTTAAGAAATTCTTCTGCCCCAACGTTTTCATTGTCTTTGATCATTTGATAACTTTTCTCTAAATTTTTATCCGCTATCGCTAATTTTATCACGTCGTCGTCCACGTTAAGCGCCAGCAAATAATTCATAACAACCTTAGCTCTTTCGTAGATCTCGCCAAGAACCTCGAACGTCTCATGGGACGGATTTTCACAGTACCTGCAATACTTCCGTTCTGTATAATCCATTCTATCAACCGGTTGTCCGCATTCACTACAATACGTATATTTATATATGCGTAAATTATGGTCAGATAGATCAAACGTATCTTCTTCTATGCCCATCGTTGACAAAAATGCCTCTTTGGATATGTCGGGATTATCTTTTAATAATTGATAAGTTTTTTCGTAATTATCATCGCAAACTGCATCTGCAAGCGTCAACGGATTACAACCCATTTCATCTAAACGCCTTTCTATATATTTATATTTCTCCCGAGGATCTCCTACGTACTCAACCCGGCGATCAAAGCCGCGACTACCTTTTTTAACTTCACGCAAAATGCCTCTATCGATCATAATATCAAATTGCGTTGCCCAAAAATAATACGGAAAACAATCCAAATTGCGATGCCTTTCATTTTTTTGGATTAAATCCAAAAGCCTCGATAACTTGAAAGGTTTGTCTTTCGGACAGTTCCTTTCGATCAGATCAAAATAATAATCTATGGGCACACTTTTCATTCCGGAATAAGTGCTTATTCTGATCTTCGAGTTTTCATCTTTCAGCCTATCCCAAATCCGAGCATAAGTTTCTTTCTCCTCCTCCGATAAAAAATGAGGATAACATTGAGAAATGCCAAACCCTATTTGTTCAAGATCAAGTTGAGACCATCTTCTTAACTTTTCCACGAACTTTCCGTTCGACTTACGGATTCTTTTCGGCAAATCCAATAACAGGATAGAACAATCGATTCCGCGGAGACGGTTTACCAAATAGTACAAAGAGCATAATTCTTCGTTATTATGACTACACCAAAACCTTAACGTATAACCGTTTTTTGCATAATCTATAATTTTTTCAACTGATTGAAGTTGATTATCAACTATCTCTTTCGCCTCGCTTTCTTCACCACCCAGATATACAACTATTTGATTATGAACGTATGCTAACCTACCGTCATAAAATTGATCGTCTGCTATATCGCTGAGCGCCAAATCGAGATCCATAACGCAAATCTCATGGTCAAATGAAAGCATTTTATCAACAAGAAGGGCATCAAAATACTTATTGTCTATAAATTTATCGAAGAGTTCTTCTCTTTTTTCACGTCCCATTTTTGCAATTTTATGGGAGGGAATAAATATCTCTACCCTTTTGCTACCCTCCGGCGCGTATTCGGTCATTGAAAAACGAAGGTCTTCGTATTTTTCTCTTTTCGTCAAAACCAAATACGAACGCAAAACGTCCATATCGCCTGCAAATATATCTATCATCTTATTTTCTTTGCATTGATAATCAAGAAGTGCTTGTCTCTCGCCTTCCCCCATCACACGACGCAAAAAACAATGATATTCGGGATTAAAATATTCGCTCTTCGTATCATAGTTCCCCGTAATATCCAGCACGCCTTCATCTACCATTTTGAGTATTCTTTGCTGTATAAACGCATCGCTGACTTTATACTTACCCAATACTGCGCCGATCAGCTCCGTCATTCTGAATTCCCCATGCGGAATATGCTTCACAAGGAAGTCATCAAAATAATCCTCATCAACACTCATGATTCCGTTTGGACCGTCTACCCGTAACGGCTTATGATCCGCAACGAGGGAATCCCATGTTTCGGCAGCCTCTTGTATCTCTTCTTGAGACAATACTTTTGCCGCTTTTACGAAATTTTGCTTAAAATCATCCAACCATCGATTGTAATGATTAAAATATCTTTGAGCGTCGTCATCAGGCATATATAATGAAATTACCGTAGGATGGTAAGACTGAATCTGCGATAAAATAAAGTAATAGCCACATCGGGAATGCGGAGAATCGTGGTGCCACAATCTGATCGTTTCACCCTTCTTCGCGGCGTTTATGATCCTACGATATCTTCTTAACAGTTTCTCTCTTAATTCACTTTTTTCTTGTTGATTTAAGGAATGTCCCCAATCCAATATCATATCTACTTGTTTTTCGAGTACGTTGTCGCCGGAAATATCACCTATATCAAACAATAAATTTAAATAGCATATTTGATTAGAATGACAATAATGCCCCGTTTCATCGGAAAAGAAAAGATCGACAACGTTGTTTCCTTTACCGACGGCTTCTCTGAAACTTTTTATATCCTCATCTGTGATACGATCTTGAATTTTCAATAAATTCATTTTAAGCTCGCCCGCTTCGCTATCGCCAAAACACACGTCAATCATAGAATCGTTCTCCCATATATGAAACTTTAAGTATATTTTACCGCAAAAAACATGACAAATTTTGTCATGTTAAAATTCTATTTACTCGTTTGTAAAAATTATATTATCACATCATGATAAAAACACAATACGTTATTTCCCCATGATCTGATACACACTCCAAAAGAATCTAACGTCTAGGGCGCATATCATACGCAGCGATCGGGATAGCGCTTTTGTCGGAAAGACAAAATCAGTCGCGAGAGCATTTCTCCGCGTCGATTGCAAGGACGAACATGAGCGCATGCAACGCGTCTGCCCTGTCGGAAACGTCGATGACGTAAGTATCCGTCCATCGAAAGATTTCCTTGGTAATCGCTGCGACGGTGCGGAGAGACCGATCGTAAATCGTGTAATCCCATTCTAAAATACTCCCCTTTACGAACCAGCCCTGAAAATCAATGTCGTATTCGGGACGGAAAAACGTAAACTTCTTGGAAATCGTTCCGAGATAGCGTTCTCCTTCGTACAGTTCAAACTTCGGGAGCCAAGTAAATATCCTCTCTTTGACCGTGCCGAGCTCGTTTCCCGCCGAATCGAAAATCTTCAAACAATGTCCCCAGGAAAGTTGCCCTTTGACGACATAGACGGTATTTCTCGCCTCGTCGTAAATATCATAGCTGTCGAACCAAGAAAAAAACCTCTGTTTGAACAATAATTTCATAGTCTCTCCTATTTTTCGTGCTCTTCCAACGGCGTCGCCACCGCAGTCAGAACGTAGATATAACTTGCGCCTGCCTGTTTTAAGAGACGGGCGATTTCGTTGACCGTGGAACCCGTCGTCATGACGTCGTCCACGATGATTACGCCTTTCCCTTGAAAGGCTTTCTTTGAGGCGAGGCGGTATAATCCCTTTACGTTTTCCTTTCTCTCTTTGCGCGAAAGTCCCTTTTGCTCGTCCCCGTCCTTCATTTTCAAAATCAACTCTTTTTTACAGGGAAGATTCCACCGTTCGGAGAGGTAATCTGCAAGCAGTTCCGCTTGGTTGTATCCGCGCCGACGGCGTTTTTTCGCCGTGATGGGTACAGGAATCATCAGTTCCGCCCTCGGAAATGACAGGCGATACGCCTCCATTTCACGCCCGAACAGAACGGAATAATACTGCGCGCCGTTTTTGAACGCTTTGACGTAGCCGACGATCTCATCCTGATACGAAAAGGCGGAACGGGCTCTCAGATACAGAGGCGGATCGGCTTTACACCGCTGACAAATTCCGCCGCCTTGCTCCGTCTTTCTTCCGCAACGCGGACACACGTAGGGAAGCTGCCACGGGAGTTTTTCACGGCAGGCGCAGCAAAAATATCCGTTATCGTACACCTCTTTCCCACAGCGCGTACAAGTATAATTGGTGGAAAACGAGGCTTTCTGTCTCTCTTTCCACCAATCTTTGACAAATTCTATGAGATTCATTTCGTCGACTTACGGCTGAACTTTACGAGAAGAAGAGACCCTACGATTCCGACGATCAGAAACAGCGCCGCAATGATCCAGTGCACGGGGTCAGCCGCCACAGACGCGAACGTCCAACCCGACTCCATGGCGTCCGCACAGCTTGCGATATACGCCGTGGGCACGGAGCCGATGATAAAGCCGACGATGGCAATGTACGTTCCCTTCGGGCACTTCGTGAGGAGCTTTTTCATGATGAAGGAAATGAGGAAGAATCCGACGACGATGCCGAGTCCGACCGCAAGGACGACCAAGAGACAATGCCCGATCATCTGACCGTGCAGAAGATAATCGGTAACAAGTTCCAAAATGGGATTATAATAGCCGAGAATGAGCAGGAGCATCGAGCCGGAAATGCCGGGCACGATGAGCGCGCACGAGCCGACGATGCCGACGAGGAACAATAAAACGTAACCGAAAGCATTCAGGTTGATGAGGTCGACGCTTTCACGGTTGGGAAGAAATCCGATGACAGCCGCAAACGCGAGGGGCAGCAGGAAGGAAAAGGCGTGATACCATTTCATATCCCTGAGCTTACCGACGTTCGGCGTGATGGACCAAAGTCCGCCGAGAGACAGACCGATAAACAGGCTCACGACGATGATGGGATAGTTCGGAAGAAAAATCTTGATGGGAAGAATGAGCGCGGCAATGCCGAGAATCATTCCCACGAGAATGGGGATCAAGAACCCTATACTCTGCTTAAAGTGCTTTTTCAGTCCCGTAATCGCTTCGAGCAGTTGATCGTAGATTCCAATGATTGCGGCGACCGAACCGCCCGAAAATCCGGGAATGATGAATGCGATCCCTACGGGAATGCCCTTCAACACGAGCGAGAGAAAACTTAAAAACTTATTTTTTTCCATAAGGCGTTACTCCTTGATGATTTTTCTGAGATGTTCGTCCTTTCCGAAAATCATGACGAGATCGTTTTCCCCGAAAACGGTGCCTGCCTCGGGAATGATCACGCTGTCCCCCTGCTCGATGGCGATGACGATGACATTGAATTTCTGACGGACGTTGAGTTCGACGATGCTCTTTCCCACCCATTTATGCGGAACGGAAAGCTTGACGATTTTCGCGCCTGCATTGACTTCGAAAAAGTCGATGATCTTTTCGGAATTGCAGACGTAGGCGATTTTTTCAGCCGTCTCTTTTTCGGGATAGACGGTTCTGTTTGCGCCTGCCATTTTGAGGAACTTCGCCTGATTCTCCGACTGACACTGCGCAATGACGCAAGCGGCGTCGAGCTCCTTCAAATTCGCCGTGATTTCAAGGGATGCTTGAAAATCTCCTCCGACGGACACGACGCAGACGTCAAAATGATTGACGCCGATTTGCCGTAAAACGTTAATATCCCTGCAATCGCCGATGAGGGTATTCTCGTAATCGTCGACAAAAGAATGAATGGCTTTCTCGTCAATATCGACGATACAGACCTCGTTTCCGAGCTCGGTACTCTTTTTCGCAAAGTGCTTTCCGAATTCGCTTGCGCCGATAATCAATATATTTTTCATATCAACCTACCATGATTTTTCCCTCTAAACGGGATAAATCGTCTTTCTTTTTTTGTCTGAAAATGAGTTCGAAGAGCGTGAACGCTCCCAGTCTCCCCACATACATGAGGAAGATGAGCACGAGTTTCGAGACGATGCCGAGCGTGGGCGTCAAATTGAGGGTAAGACCGACCGTCGCCATCGCGGAGACGACCTCGAACAGGAGCTCGATGAATCCGACGGGCTCGACGATACCGAGCACGAGCACGGAACAAACGGCAAGCACGAGATAGGAAAGAAGAATCGCCCCCGCCTGTTTCACGATACCGTCGGACACTCTGGATCTGAGCAGAACGACTTCGTCTTTCCCTCTTGCCTCGCCGCGGAGATTCGCAAACACGACGACCATCGTCGTTACTTTGATACCGCCTGCCGTAGAACAGGAGTTTCCGCCGACAAACATGAGAAGAACGGTGAAGAACTGGCTCGTTCCGCTGATTTTCGTCAGATCGAGGGCGTTAAAGCCTGCCGTTCGGGGCGAAACCGCCATGAAAAAGGCGTTCAGAATTTTTTCACCGACGGGAAGAGACGAATATGTGCCCGCAATTCCGATATTCGTGAACTCCATGAGATAGAAGAAGAGCGTTCCGCCGACGATGAGAACGGCGTTTGCAATGACGACGACTTTGGTATGCAACGTAAACTTTCTGAATCTGAATTTTTTCCTGAACAAGTCCTCGATTGCAAAAAATCCGAATCCGCCGATGAGAATGAGCAACGCAATGACGATGAGCACGAAAGAATTTCCCGAAAAGCTTGTGAGCGATCCCGTACCGAATACGTCGAATCCTGCGTTACAGAAGGCGGAAACAGACGTGAACAGCGCGTAATAGAGCCCTTTGCTCCCGTAAAGCGGATAGAACGCAACCGACAACAAACCCGTACCGACAAGTTCCGTCGAAAACGTTACGATGAGGATCTTACGAATGAGCGGCAAAATCTCTCCGCGCGAAGAACTTCCCTGCGCATGCATTAACACGTTTTGACTGTGCAATCCGACCCGTTTATCGAATAAGAAGTAAAAGAGCGTGATGAACGTCATGAATCCGAGTCCGCCGATCTGAATGAGCAGGAGAATGACGATTTGCCCGAACAAACTCCACGAAAGCGCCGTGTCAAAGGGAACAAGTCCCGTAACGCAGGTCGCAGAAACGGACGTAAAGAGACAGTCGATATAAGCGTGGCTCGTACCGCTTGCGGAGGCAAACGGAAAACTCAAAAGCGCAGAGCCGAATAAAATGATGAGGGCATACCCGAGAAACAAAATTCCCACGGGCGAAAGACGCCTGACCTTTTTAGTATCCATAGAGTTCCTTTCCTTAACCCATACGAGTTATACGACGGAATCATTATATCATACTCGGTTTAGAAAGTCAAATATTCGGAAATCTCATTTATACAGACGAAAAGTTCGGAATCACTCCCGAACTTTTTCTTGAAATTTTCGAATATAGGAAATATCCGTCACCCAATCGTCGATTTTGTTTCTGCGCTGATGAACGAGGTTTGCCTCTCTGAGCGCCTTATGAAATTCGATCTGCGTGCACCCATTCACTTTCATAAAGTGCTCCATCGCCTTGTCGCCGTCCCCCGTCAACTGCGTTCTTCCGATATGGACGACGCTATGACAGTCATGGCAGAGCGCGACGACCGTTTCCAGCTTTTGCAGATGCTTTTCTTCGTCGTAGCTCCAACGCTCATGCGCTTCTAGCCGTCCTCTCTTTCCGCAGACGGTACATTTCCCCCCTGCGCGCGCATAAGCGTCTTTGCGAATCACGTCCCAAAGCTTCGGAGGAAGCGCGCTTCTGAGGTTGGAATACCAACACCCGTCGGGAACGAGTTCTATTTCGAGTTTCATAAAATATGGTTGACGGCATTGACGAGCGCGGCGATGGACGAAGAGATGATGTCCTCGTGAATGCCTGCGCCCCAGAACGTTTTGCCGTCCGAATCGATGCCGACGTAGGAGATTGCAGACGAGGACGAGCCGTTCGAAAGAGCGTGCTCTTCATAACTCGTGAGGAGATAAGAAATGCCGAAGTGCGCCTTGACGGCGTTGGACACCGCGTCGAGACGACCGTTCCCCTTTGCGATAACGACCGTTTTCTTCTCTCCTTCCTGAATGGTAACGTCCGCTTCGATGCCGTTTTGCTGGCGGAAATGACATTCGGGAACGGTAAATTTTTTGGCGACGTTGATAAATTCCTGTTCGAATACGGCGTACACTTCGGGCGCTTTGAGTTCCTTATGGAGATGGTCGGAAACGTTCTTTGCCGCATAGCCCATGACTTCTTTCATCTTTCTGGGAAGATTCAAGCCGTAAACGCTCTGCAAAACGTAACCGACTCCGCCCTTGCCCGACTGGGAATTGATGCGGATGACGTCGGAATCGTACTCCCTGCCGACGTCTTTGGGGTCGATGGGAAGATAGGGAACCGTCCATTTTTCGTTTTCGCGTCCCTTTCTGCACTCCATACCCTTTGCGATCGCGTCCTGATGAGAACCCGAGAACGCCGCAAAGACAAGCTCGCCCGCATAAGGCTGACGGGGGGATACGGGCATATCCGTATACGACTTATAGAGCGCCGTGATATAAGGCATATTTTCGAAATTGAGTTTCGGATCTACGCCGTGAGAGAACAAGTTCATCGCGAGCGTGATGATATCTACGTTGCCCGTGCGCTCGCCGTTGCCAAAGAGGGTGCCCTCGATTCTGTCTCCTCCTGCCAACAGCCCGAGTTCAGAGTCGGCGACGCCGCAACCGCGGTCGTTGTGGGGGTGGAGAGAAACGACGACGTTCTCACGGTAATGCAGGCGCTTTGCGACGTATTCGACCTGCTGCGCGTAGACGTGAGGAAGAGAATGCTCGACCGTTACGGGCAGGTTGATGATCGCTTTTCTGTCCGCCGTGGGTTGCCAGATATCGAGCACCGCGTTGCATACTTCCAACGCATATTCGGGTTCCGTGCCCGTAAAGCTCTCGGGGGAATACTCGAAGCGGTACTGCTCTCCGGCTTCTTCGGTGAGACGCTTCAACAGCTTTGCGCCTTCGATCGCGATCTGCTTGATCTGTTCTTTATCCTTTTTGAACACCTGCTCGCGCTGAGCCACGGAAGTCGAATTGTAGACGTGTACGATGACGTTCTTTGCTCCTTTGACCGCCTCGAACGTCTTTCTGATGATATGCTCTCTCGCCTGCGTCAAGACTTGAACGGTAACGTCGTCTGGAATGAGTTCCTGTTCGATGAGGGCGCGAAGGAACGTGTACTCCGTTTCGGACGCTGCGGGAAATCCGACTTCGATCTCCTTAAATCCGATTTCGACCAAAAGCTTGAAAAATTCGATTTTGGTTTCGAGAGACATCGGCTCGATGAGCGCCTGATTGCCGTCGCGCAAATCGACGCTACACCATACGGGCGCGCGGTCGATCGCGTCTTTCTCCGCCCAATCCATACTTCTCTCGGGAGGAAGAAAATATTGTTTCGTATACTTTTGATAGTTCTTCATGACTCTCTCCTTTCACATGATGGAAAATTTTTCTTGCCGAACGCGGTTGTTCGGACGCACGACAATTCAATCGAATCGGATCGCTGTTTACGAAAAAAAGCGTCTCTTTCATCGTTGAAAGAGACGCCGTATGACGCGTTACCACTCTTCTTTACGGAAACAATCCGTACACTCATTGAATGCCGACACATTCTCTTCTCTGATAACGGTGAAGCTCCGTTCCGCACTACGTTTTATTCCCTTTCACGCGGACTGCTCTGCGACGAGTTCGCTTACCGCCTCCGACCGTCTCACACCATCCGACGGCTCTCTGAACATCGAAGATAAGCTACTATTTCGCTTCGTTGCATTTATTTATCCCATTATAGCACGCAGATCGAAAAAATGCAAGCCTTTTTTGCAATTATTTTGACGGAATAAACAAGAAACAAACCGAACTACGGTTTTTTTCTGACCTTGCCCGTTCGGATAGCACCCTAATCACGATATGCCCCCGAACGTCAGGCGGTTTTGGAGACAATCGCGAGTGGGGGTTTAAAAAGAGGTTGCGCCGCCGCAACCTTCTTTCTTCTTAACAAAAAAGCTATCCCGAGGGATAGCTTTTCGTTTTCTCATTCAGAGATTACTTAACCTGATTGTAAAGTTCAACGACTTCATCAGCGGTAAGTGCGGTGGAAACGACTACGTCGTCAACGCCGACAATAGAGCCGCCTGCGAAGTGGATACCGTTAGCGGAGATTGCTTCGGAAAGAACGTCGCAGTATTCACCCATCGTTGCGCCGTTAGCGAACGTAAGATCCTTGGTGTAGTTGTAAGCCAATTCGCCGTTACGATAGAAGAGGATACCGTCGTTAGCGTCGATGACGACCGTGATGTAGATCCAGGTGTCAGCGTTAGCGGCGTTCATAGGTCCGCCTTCTGCGCACATTGCGTCATAGTTGGAAATATCCTCGTTGATTGCGGGACCTGCAATAACGCCGCCCTTGGAAGGGAAGTAGTTATCGCCATAGAGACCCCAAGGGTCAATGTTACCGCAGGAGATACCGAAGGTATAGGTGGTATCTTCATCCTCAATATACATATCGGTGAAGATGTACTGACCCCAGTCGCCAAGTGCATTATAGATCCAAGCGCTTACTGCGATACCGTCAGCAACAGCGGTTCCGGTTGCGGGAAGTTCCATGCTGGATGCTTCCATGTTGACTGCAACTTTGCCTGCACGATCAACGACTGCGGAAACGTCAGCGCCCTTGATGGTGCCGCCCGTAGCAGCGGTACCGTCTGCCTTAACGCCCTTGAACTCGGATGCGGAAAGTCCGTCCGTTCCGGTAAGTTCGTCGAAGGTGAATACGCTTACGACTTTTTCAGCAACAGCGCCGGTGATAACGGGCTCAGCGGGAGGGGGAGGGGGAGTAGGCGTGGGCTCTTCGCCGCATCCAACCATTGCACCCATAGACGCAGCCATTGCGGCTGCTGCGAACAATGCCAATACTTTCTTAGAATTCTTCATAAATTCCTCCAAAAATTCATATATTCGGCGACTGTCCGCCGCCTATCTACAATTAGCATTATACCCTCTTTTTACGAAACTGTCAATATTTTTTTACATTTTTTTTGCAAAAACTTTCATTCTTTTCGACCGGAAATGTAAAAATTTTTACAATTATCGTGGAGATAATTCATACCGTTCGTCAAAAAGCGAGGATTGAAGATACATTTCGGGAACCCTGCCGATGAGTACGCTTTCGCATATGAGCACTTGCGTGGTCGAAGCGAGCGTCGTGGTCGTAGTGGGAAGAATGATGGAGATGTCGGCGACCACTTCGAGATAAATGGAATGCTTGGTCTGGTTGATTCCCGAAGAGGTGAAGTCGGAGAGAAAGCGCGTCTGAACGTTGGAGATGGGCAAAATTTTGAAGTTGATTTTCGGTCCCATGCCTGCGAGCATCTCGATTCCCGTAAGCGAACCGAGCGGAAGATATACGCCCTCCTCGCTCATTTTGTTGAGATTCTCCTGCGAAAGATACGCCGTATCCCTCGCGATACGGTTGATCTGAAATACGTTCGAAGAGATCGCCGTGATTTCCCCCGACTCGTCCCGTTCGACGTCCACGAGATCTTCGTATCTGAAATTGTCGGACAGCGTATAATAGATCGCGTCGTTGACGGCAACGGTCGTGATGGAACGAATGGTCGCCTCCGACACGGAGATGAGCACTCTCGTTACGTTACGCTGAGCGTACAAAACGACCCCGCCCAAGAGGAGCAGGATCGCAAGCGCAATCAATCTGAATTTTCTTCTTCGTTTCATACCCTATCCTATGCAGGACAAAGTGAAATGATACGGATAACCCCACGAATGCAGGATCCCCGTGCGGACAACCTCAGTTTTGTTTTGAGTGAGGAGAAAAAATCAACGCCATCAAATAGGAAAAGACGACCGATGCGGTAATGCCTGCCGCCGCCGCGGAAAGCGCGCCCGTGATCGCCCCGAAGAGTCCCTCCTGCGCCCCTTTCATCGCCCCGTTTGCAAGGAGATACCCGAATCCCGAAATGGGTACGGTCGCCCCAGCGCCGCCGAATTCCACGATGGGTTGATAGATTCCGAGCGCGGTGAGGACGATCCCCACGAGCATGGTATAGACGAGAATTTTACCTGCCGTAAGATCGGTATAGTTGATGACCACCTGCGCGATCGTGCATATGATTCCTCCCACGAGAAACGCGCGCAGAAAGGACATGACGAGTTCGGAATAGTCCATTACACCACCTCCACGGAAACCGCATGACAAATACAGGGAATGCTCTCCCCCTGCGCGGCGGATATGGGGGAAAGGAGCGCGCCCGTGGCGGCGAGCAACATGCGCCTGATTCCGCCGTGGCGAAGTTTATGACAGAGGTAGGAACCGAACACCACCGCGGAGCAACCTGCTCCGCTGCCGCCCTGAAACTCGTCCTCGACCACGTTATAGACGATCTCTCCGCAATCGACGTGATTCTTGCCGATGTCAACCCCCTTTTCCCAAGTGAGGTCTTTGAGAATGCGACTGCCGAGCGCGCCCAGATCCCCCGTAACGATGAGGTCGTAATAATCGGGAGAACGGTTCGTCTCTTTGAGATGCGTCAAGATGGTATCGCGCGCCGCAGGCGCCATTGCCGCACCCATGTTATTGACGTCGGTGATGCCGTAATCGACCACCTTCCCGAACGTTGCCGAGGTAACGGCGAGAGGACTTCCCTCTTTCGCAAGCAAAACGCCGCCTGCGCCCGTTACCGTCCATTGCGACTGAGGGGGACGGGTACAGCCGAGCTCCAACGGATAGCGGTACTGCCGTTCCGCCGTGGAAAAGTGCGAACCCGTCGCCGCGACGACGTAATTCATGTATCCCGAATCGATCATGGTCGAACCGAGCGCGATCGCCTCTGCAAGCGTGGAGCAAGCGCCGTAGACGCCGAGAAAGGGAATATTGAAATCCCTCGCGGCAAACGACGCGGAAATAATCTGATTGAGCAGGTCTCCGAGCACCAACGCGTCCACTTGATCCCGTTCCACGCCGCCGTTTTCGATGGCGTGCTCGATGGCGTAAGTGAGCATTTTACATTCTGCCTTTTCAAAGGTGGATTCCCCGAACTTGTCGTCCTGCAAACCCTTATCGACGTATTTCCCGACGACGCCTGCGCATTCTTTGGGGCCCGCTATGGTCGCCGTGGATAAAATTCTAGGTTGATTACGAAAAAAGACGGTATGTGTTCCCATACCGTCAGTTTGCCTGATTGCGTATTTTTTATGCAAGAATGCACACTTTGACCCCGTAAGGCGGAAGTTCGAGTTCCCCTTCCACCACCGTGCCCACCACGCCGTCCATGCAGACGAGGGGCGACGAAAGACAACAGATCTGTGCGGTCGGCGCATAGTTGAGGAGAATGAGATATTTTCCGCGCACGGCGATCTCCACGTCGCGCGCGCAAACAATCAAGTCTTTGAACGGTTCGGACACGCCGAGATAATCCAGAATCTCCCTCTCTTCTCCAAAGGTACTGCCATAAACGAGCACTTTCCCCTTTCCGTAGGTTTGTTCGGTGAGCGCAGGCTCTCCCTCGTAATAATCGCCCGTATACGTTCCGAGCACGGTAGCCGTGGTCGGTTCGAGAACGTCGCGGTACCAATTCGCGCTGATCAGACGTCCGCCGAAGGACACTTTCACGCCGTCGGGATTGACGAACGTGGATTCTTTGACCGTCACGCCTGCAAAGGGAAGATGGGGAAGAATCCTTCCGACGGGGCATTTTCCGTATTCGTCCTTATAGCCGAATCTGCACCCGATGACGAGCGTTCCGCCCTCGGACACATACCGTTCGAGTTTTGCAATCGTTTCGTCCGTCATGATGGCAGGATGAGGATAGAACAGGACGGAATAGGCGGAGAAATCGTCGCGCACGTCCACGATATCGAACGGGGTGTGCGAATACTGCATCGCCGCGAACAAGCCGTCGTTCGAACTGCGCACGAGCCTGCCGTGCCAAACGTCGAGCTCCGCGTCGTACTGATTGTCGTAATCCTCGACGATGGCGACGCGCGCAACGTAATCCTCGCCACATATTTCTTTGATTTGCCCGAACAGGGAATCGAGTTCGTCGAGCTCCCTGATTCTTCTGTTGTCGCGGTTATCGTAATCGAGCAGCCCGTGCCAGTAAATTTCCGTTCCCATCGGGCTCGTTCTCCAACGGAAGAAGCTCACGTAATCCGCGCCGTGCGCGACCGACTGCATCGCCCACAATTTCATCTGACCGGGTTTGGGAGCAGGCGCTTCCATGCCCGTATTCCAACCGTTTGCGCCCGACTGCTGTTCCATAATGCCGAAGTGCTTACAGACGGAGCGCACCTTCGTGAGGTTTCTGCTCCACCATCTGTCGCGCATTCCATCCGAAGGCGCGTCTGCCATATAGGCAAAGTTCGGATAGGAATCGTAGGTGTACACGTCGAGAACGGTATCCTCCAAGTCGTGATTGTCGACGTTTCCGAAGAGCCCGTTGGTGGTGACGAACGCCGTTTCGGGAATATGCGCTCTCAGAATATCCGCCTGTATCTTTGCAAACGAGAGAACGCTCTTTGAGATAAAACGCTTGTATTCGAGCATCAGGTGAGGATTGACCGCGCCGCTGATCGTGGGACGGGGAACGTAAAGCTCTTCCCACGCGGTATACGTCTGATTCCAAAACGTCGTGCCGAGTTTTTCGTTGAGTTCGTCGAGCGTACCGAATTTCTCTTTGAGGTATGCGCGGAAAGCGACGCTGTCGCTCTCGGAATAAAACTCCATGAGTTCGCAGTTGAGCTCGTTGTCGATCTGCCAACCGATAATCGAGGGGTGCTTTCCGTAATGAATTGCAATCTGCTCCACGATACGGGCGCAGAGCTCCCGATATTTCGGGGAATTATAGTTATAGTGCCGCCGCGCCCCGTGGCGAAGGAGCGTGCCGTCTATCCTCGCATTGAGCACCTCGGGGTACGCTTGCGTGAGCCACGCGGGAGGCGTAGCCGTGGGCGTGCCGAAAATGACCTTCATGCCGAGCGTTTCGCAGAGCGACAGGAATTCGTCGAAAAACGAGAAGTCGAATACGCCTTCTCTCGGTTCTATTTTATTCCATGCAAATTCCGCAATGCGGACCGTGCGAACGCCGTGCGAAAGCATACGGCGAAGATCCTCTTCCCAGAGGGTCTTATCCCAGTGTTCGGGGTAGTAACAAGTTCCGATGGACAGCGGAGAGAAAAAAAATTTTTGTTTCATGTCTCCATTATAACATATAAGTATGCACAGTCAAACATTTTTTCAGATTATTATTGACAATACACACAAAAAATGATATAATTTCACTAATTATAGGATAACGGAGTGAAAATACATGCAAAAAAGAACGAACCCCTTGGAGCAAGCGGTCATCGAGCCCGTCGAAGTCGAAGAAAGTCCCGTCATCGTCATGGAAGAAGAGCCGCGTAGCAAAATACAAAAGCGCGTCAACCCCTTGAATCTCGATAACTACACGAAGCCCATCGTCGTCAAGAAAGAAGAACCCGTTGCATTGCCGCACTCGATCGAAGGAAAATCCAAGAAAAAGTTCGTACTTGCAAGAGTCAACAAAACCTTGCTCATCACGGCGCAGACGGTCAGCGGAAAGAACACCGCCGAACTTCTCGAAACGGCTCTCTTGCAATACCTGTTCAAAGAACAACCCAAAGCGTACGAGGCGCTCGTCGCGGCACTGAATAAAAACGGATGTAAAGTCAAATGAAATACACTTATTTTTGTAAAAAAGGCGGTGTAGGAAAGACTACGATTACGGGCGAACACGCATCATACCTCGCATCTTTGGGGAAGAAGGTTCTGATGGTCTCCGTCGACGACCAAAACTCCATTTTCGAGATGTTCGGGAAATCCCCCCTCGTATTCGAGCGGGAGGACAACTATCTCGAACACTATATCGCAAAGCTTGCGACGCTCGAAGATATTCTCCACCCCATTCGTCCCAACCTGTACGCGATCAAAACGCTCAACACGGATATGCTGTCCAAAAAACTGACGCTCGAACGCCCGTTCGAAAAGCAGTTTTTGAGCGTACTCAAATCGCTTGAAGCGGAATTCGATTACGTCTTCTTCGATCTTCCCCCTTCGTCCAACCGCACGAGCGAGATCGTGCTCGATTTCGTGGATACCGTCATTCTCATCGTCGAGCTCAACAAACTCGGCGTAAACGGATTTTTCAATACTCTGCAATACTTCGTCGACGCAGGACTCAATTCGGAGAAGATTCGCTATATTCTTCCCAACGGATTCTCCAAAAACAAGTCCGTTCCCTCCGTCGCGCTTGAAGAGCTCAACGGCATGATCAAGGAACATCTCGAAACGCCCGTTACGGTGCTCTCCTGTATGCCCGAAAAGTCGAGCATTCAGTCCTTGCAGGCAAAGGGCGTATCCGTATTCGACAAGCGCGGAAACCATCTGTCCTCTTATGAGAGATCGCAAAAGGCGATCCTCAAAGAGACCATGACGCAACTGTACGATCAGATTCAATAAAAATAACCTCGGAATTGATACGTTCATTTCCGAGGTTTTTTCAGTTTTTCCAGTGAAGGCGGTGGAGCTGTCCTTCCGTCTGCATATTCGAAAAGCCGTTCTGTCGCAATCCTTCATACACGGCAAGCGCAACGGTGTTTGAAAGATTGAGCGATCTCAACTGTTCGAGCATAGGCACGCGGAGACACTCGCTTTCGTGCTCGATCAGAAGTTCTTCGGGAAGTCCCCTCGTCTCCTTGCCGAATACGAGGAAATCCCCCTTTTCTAGCGGCGCGTCCGAATAAATCTTTCTGCCCTTCGTCGTAAAATACCAAAAATGCGCGTCGGGATAGGAAGAGAGCACTTCTTCAAAGCTGTCGTGATAGAGAATGGTCACTTTATCCCAGTAATCCAACCCCGCGCGTCTGACCGCCTTTTCAGATACGTCGAAACCGAGCGGACGGACAAGATGGAGCGTGCAACCCGTAGCGGCGCACGTCCTGACGATATTTCCCGTATTTTGCGGAATCTCGGGTTCAACCAAAACGACATGAAACATAACTCTCACCCCTCTGCATTCATTGTACTCCAAGCTAAGAAAAATGGCAAGAAAAAAATCGGGAATCATCCCGATTTTTTTTCATAAGTCGTCCGCATCCTGTACGGGCACGCCGCCGTCGGCAGGCACGCCCGTATAGCTACCGTTCGGATCCGTTTTACTTACAGTTTTTTTCTCTGTTCGTACTCTTGTTCTTTGCATTGTTTTTCTCGTTGTTTCTGCCACAGTTCTTTTCGTTTTCGTTCATTTATTTTTCCTCCCCTTGAAACGGTAAGTGAAGATACACTTCGCCTTGCGGACGTCCGCAGACGGGACACACTTTCCAAGCTTCTTCCGCCGTGTGCATATATCCGCATTCGCTGCAAATCCACACGCTTGGATGATCGTGCTTGTAAAGTTTGCCTTCCTTTACGGCGTTTGCAAGGTAGGTAAAGACGATTTCGTGATTCTTTTCGATCTCGGCGATCCTGAAATACAGAGAGGCAATGTCGGAAAATCCCTCCGCCTTTGCGATAGAGCCGAAATCCCGATAAATAAATTCGTGTTCCTCCTTTTCACCGTCCGCCGCGTGCCGTAAGTTCTCTTCCAGCGTACCGAACCAGAAAGGATAATCGCCGTTTAGTCTGATTTTCTTTTCTCCGTCGATGTGCGCCGTCAGTTTATCGTAAAAAGCCTTTGCATGATACGTTTCGTTCTTGGCGATGTCCTTGATCGCATCGGCAAGAATTTTGAATCCCATGGCGTTCGCCTGCTTCGCAATAAGCTGATAGCGCATGCCTGCCTGCGATTCTCCCGCAAAACTTCTTGCGAGACACTGATACGTTTCCGTCTTACAAAAATCCATGTGTATTTTCTCCTTACGCTATTATTTTGCGACGCAAAGAGAAAATCATACGGGGAAAGACGAGGAAAAACCTGCTAAACGCCCTTTAATTTTCCGACGAGTTCCGCAAGTTTTTGTTTTTGCTGCGTATTCAGCATGGGAGAGACTTTTTTTACGAAATCGTCGATCTGTTTGTCGGTGAGCGTACCGTCTCGTTTGCCCTGTTTCGCCCTCTCATACAGCTCTGCCATGAGCTCTTCCTTGCTTTTGCCCGATTTGCTTTTGACGAACCCTTCCACGTCCTCTTTCGCATTGCCCTGATACATTTTGAAATCTTTCATCATAGAGAGTTTATTCTCACACGGAAAAAATCGTGAGCATACATTAAAACCATGAACAGTACACTTCTTATGTTTCTCGCGATCTTATTATCCGACGAAGAGACGGCAAAAAAGCTTTCGCCCTTTCTCACGCCCGAAAACATCTCCCTGCTCTGTAAGTTTTCCGCAAAAGAGGAGCCCGAACGAAAAGAACTGCCCGAAAAAAAAGAAAGCCAACCCGAATTGTCGGAATGGCTTTCCAGAATTATGCAAGTTGATCCGTGATATAGGCGATCATTTCGGACAGCGTCGCGTCCTGTTTGTCCGTATGCGACGAAGAAAAGGCGATACAGCCGTCCTCTTCTCTGACGCCGACGCCGTGAATGCACGTTTCGGTGACGGGCCAATGCACGGTAGCCACGGTGAGTTTAATGGCGGAGCCGTCGCGATAGCGGAAACTGCTTTGCATGATGCCCTTGCCGTACGATTTCGCGACGCCGTTTTCCGTAGCGAGCAAAATATGATCGTAGGAAACGGTATGATAATCCATCATCACGCCGATAAGACATTCGGACGCGGACGCCGTTCCCTCGTCGGCGAGCACGAAAATTTGAGAATCGGGTGAGAAATAATCGTGATAGGAATTACCGTTCGCCCTCCAAATTTCTCTTTTTCCGCTCTTATACTTTGCGATGACCGCGACGGGTCTGTTCTCCGTAGCGTCCTTCATGAGATAGGAAGAAAGTTTCTGCACGTCGGTGAGGTATCCCCCTCCGTTTCCCCGAAGGTCTAAAATGAGGTGTTTCATGCCCTCTTCCTTGAAGATCGCCATGAGGGTAGCAAACTCCTCTCCGACCGTGCCGAGAAAATCGGTTACGCGAAGATATGCGGTTTTCTCGGGAAAGGGCAAACCCTCCGTTTCCGTGAGTTCGAGTTCTTTCTCTCCCGTAAACACGTAGCCGTGTTCTGCCGTTTTATATTCGGTATACGATTGCGTATAGGCGGAACGAACGCAATAGAACGTGCCCTCATCCGTACCGATTTCGACGCCCTCGCCCTCTTTGCATTGCAAAGAATCGAGCGCGTCTCCCGGTTCCGTCGTTTCAAGAGAAATTTGAACGCCGTCTTTGGCGAAGAAAAGAAGCTTCATGCCGGCTTTCAGCCCTGCGTGATAGGCGGGAGAATTGAGCACGACGAGCGCAACCGTGCGATCCGGATAATAGGAAAAACCGAATCCCGTGTGCTTGCCCTGATTCGCATTCGTCAGTTCCGCGTATGCCGACGCGTCGTAATAGGCGGAATAAGGATCGAGGAGTTCCCTCCCGATTACGGTATACACATCGTCGGGAGAAATCTCCTCGTAGTAATGCGTTTCGATCATCTCCTTGATCCAAAGCGCCTTTCTCGTCTCCGCATCCGTCGACCACCCTGCCGCAAGATATCCCGTGAAGAAAAACAGAACGGCGAATCCTACGCTCATAAGAACGCGCAGGACTTGTTTCGTGCGTTTCATCACAGACGGGAAAGCCCCTCCTTGACGGCTTGTTCGGCGACCGCCTTTGCGACCGCTTGCGCAACGCCGGGTTCAAACGCCTTGGGGATGATATATTCGGGCGACGCTTTCTCCCCGACGAGGTCGGCAAGCGCATACGCCGCCGCGACTTTCATACCCTCGGAAATATCTTTCGCTCTTACGTCGAGCGCGCCGCGGAATACGCCGGGGAACGCGAGCACGTTGTTGATCTGGTTGGGGTAGTCGCTTCTGCCCGTTCCGACAATGAACGCCCCCGCCGCCTTTGCCTCGTCGGGCAAAATTTCGGGTTCGGGATTCGCCATCGCGAAGATGACGGGCTTTTCAGCCATCGTGCGAACCATATCGCCCGTGAGCTGTCTGGGAGCGGATACGCCGATGAACACGTCCGCTCCGACGACTGCGTCTTTGAGCGAACCTCTCTTCTTTTCGGGGTTGGTCAGTTTTGCCATCTCTGCCTGAGCGGAGTTCATCCACGGCTCTCCCTCGCAGACGATACCGAGCCGATCGACCATGACCACGTCTTTTGCGCCGCTGCGAAGGAGCAGTTTGGTAATTGCCGTTCCCGCGCTGCCTGCGCCGCACACAACGATGGACGCCGCTTCGATGGTCTTTTGAATGAGACGCAGAGAACAGAGCACGGCGGAAAGGACGACGATCGCCGTTCCGTGCTGATCGTCATGGAATACGGGAATATCGCAGAGTTCTTTGAGCCTGCGTTCCACTTCGAAACATTTGGGCGCAGCGATGTCTTCGAGGTTGATGCCGCCGAACGAAGGAGAAATCATCTTTACGGTGAGAACGATGTCGTCCACGTCCTGTCCCGAAAGGACGATGGGAATGGAATCGATGTCCGCAAATTCTTTGAAGAGGACGGCTTTGCCCTCCATGACGGGAAGTCCTGCAAGTCCCCCGATGTTTCCGAGCCCCAAAACGGCGCTTCCGTCCGAAACGACGGCGACGGTATTCCACTTTCTCGTAACCTCGTACGCCTTTTCGGGGCGGTCTTTAATTTCGAGACAGGGCTGCGCTACGCCTGGCGTATAGGCGAGAGACAGAGCCTCTTTGCTGTCTACCTTGACGAGGGACTTCACTTCATACTTTCCTTTCAGCTGTTCATGCAACTTCAAGGATTCTTCGTAAACGGACATGATTGCCTCCTATTTATTGATGAGTTTGTATAACGTAGTCAGAATGCGGAAGGAAACCGCGTCTGAAAATTTTCTGATGTTGAGCCCCGTGAACCGTTCGATTTTGTCCAGACGGTACATCAGGGTATTTCTGTGCATATAGAGATTTCTCGACGTTTCGGAGACGTTCAAGCTGTTTTGCAGGAACTCCTCCGCCGTGTCGATCATATCTTCGTCTTCGAGGATTTCCCTTGCGTCCTCGTCGAGAAGTTCGCCCATATACTCTTCGAGGCGCTGGCGAGGGAGCTCTTCGAGCATCTTGATGAGAACAAACTCTTTATACGTATACACCTTTCCCTTACTGCCGAACAAGGCGTTCATTCGGATCGTGGCTGCCGCCTGACGGTAGGACTTACCCGAATCGTACAAGCTTCCGACCGTAGAGCCGATCCCGAACACGGTATGTACGCCGAGCTCTTCATAGAGCGATTGTTCGAGGAAAGTCGCAAAATCGTAAGAGGATTGATAATCGTCCATGCCGTCTACGAATTTAACGACGGCGCACGAGTCGGGGCTCATCGCAAGCACGGTATCGGACGAATTCGTCATGCACTGTACAAGTTGCGCCATCATCTCTTCGAGCCGTTTATCCGTGCGGATCGCGAGCACGTAGCACGGCGTATCGGGAACGCCGTATTTGATCATGTACTTCTGAATGAGGTCGCTGTTATAGTCGCCGAGCAGGATATTTTTCAGATACTCGTCTTTATCGAGCGTGCGCTCTTCCGTTCCCTTCGCCTCGATGACCGACGAGAGAAGATACGCGTAGTTTTCTTCCGTTTTCGTTGCGCCGTCGAGTTCTCCGATATATTGTTTCGTTCCGTAACGGAACGGAAAAAACGTCTTTCCGTCCTTTACGGTAATTTCGTGAATCTCTCCCTCTCTCGCGGACAGGGCGATTCCCGTATTTTGCTCGATTTCTTCCAAAAAGGCATTCAATTCCATAGTTTCCCCTTATCCGTTCCATTATAATACAGAATTTTCAAAAACACAAGTTTTTCTCTCACAAAAGAAAAAATCGGTCGCAACCGATTTATTCCTTGATTCTGATGTATACTTTCACGCCGTCGTCCGTGGTTACTCTGCGTTCGCAAAACGAATCGACGAGAAAGAGCCCTCTTCCGCTCTCCGCGTAGACCGTCGAACAGCGCGAGACGGCAGGGGGCGTGAATTTCTCGTCCGAACCGATTTCAAGTTCTACGAATCCGTTCCTGACAAGTCCCGTGAAATACGCTTTGCCTGCGGAATGCTGTAAAATATTCGAAATGAGCTCGCTCGTAACGAGACGACTGTCGAATACGATTTCATCGCAGATATTCAGTTTCGTGAGGTAGTCGGAGAGGTCTTTGAGGACGCGCTCCATTCCCTCGTAATCGAGAATTTCGTATTTCATAGTCAGTCTTTGAGTTTCTCTCTGAGTTTATCGAGGAGCTTGCGTTCCATTCTGGAAACGTACATCTGCGAGACGTTCATGCGCTTTGCCGTTTCCGCTTGCGAGTATTCGTGCCCGAATCTGCACGACACGAGAAATTTTTCTTCTTCCGTCAGATCCGCCATCGCCGCGCGCAGGCTCTCCTTTTGGTCGAACTCTTCAAACGCGTCGCGGCGGTCGGCAATCACGTTATAGAGGGGCGTTCCCTCGTCGTCCTCTCCGCGCGTTTCCTGATCGAGGGAAACGTGAGAAGAAATTTCCATCGCCCTGACGATTTCTTCCTCGTTTACGCCAAGGCGCGTCGCGAGTTCCCCGACGGAAGGCTTTTTACCCGTCTCCGAGAGCGCCTTTTCGTTCTCTTTTCTGATCTCTGCGGAAAGCTCGGAGAGCTTTCTGGGCACTTTGACGAGCCTCGAATAATCGCGGAAATAGTTTTTGATCTTTCCTGTGATGGTGGGCGTGATGAAGGTCGCAAACTGTACCCCCAAATCGGGGTCGAACGAATCGATTCCTTTGAGGAGCGCCTCAGACGCGACCTGAAACAAATCGTCGTACTCCACGCCCCTGCCCACGAATTTCTTTGCGAGAATTTTGGCTATGTAGAGATACTCTTCCGCGATGCGGTTTCGGATGGTCTCGTCTCCCGTCTCCCTATATTGTCTGAATAATTCGAGATTCATCGTTCAATGCTGTTGATGAGGGAAATGGTAAACGTGTTCCCGTTGTCCGTAAAACTTGCGTCGTCGGAGAGCGCCGCAAGGAGCGCGTAAGAAATTTCGTCCTCGTCCGCCCGTTCCGTCCGTTCGCGTTCGCCCTCGCCCGAAAGGGAGATTCTGAGCTCCCCGTCTACACAGAGAAACACGTTCGCACGGGAAAAGCCGTTTCTCGAAAGGAGCAAAAGTCCTTCGGTAACGCACACTTTAATATCCTCCGTCTTGTCGATGTCAAGTCCGGCAAGGGCGCAGATACCGCCTACGGTCAGACGGACGGTGGTAAGATATGCACTCCCTAAGGGGAGAGATAGAGAAAATTCGTCTTTCATTGTCTGATCTCCATAATCGAATCGAGTTTGCAGATGAGGAACAACTTTTTGATGTTGGGTTGAAGATGTTCCAAAACGACTTTTTTTCCGTCCGCAAGGAGCATTTTTCTGATTTTTACCAGCGTGCCGAGCGTGGTGGAGTCGATAAAGGACAGCTCCGCGCAGGAAAAACAAATATCTGCGGGAGACGCGCCGTACGCCTGTTCCACCGCCTCGCGGAATTCGTCCGCATTGCCCGAATGAATCTCCCCCGAAAGGGTAATCAATAACGCGTTATCTTTTCTTTCGATCTGTACTTCGTTCATGGTCAGACCTCCGTGATGAATGTTCGGAACCTGCGAAAAAACCGTCCCGAAACTTGTCTTATCTATAATATAACACAATTTCCTATGATTTGAAACAGTTTTTCGAAAAAAGGGATTGAAATTTCTGTCCGAGCTTTTATTGACAGTGTGAAAAGAGATATGGTATAATGAGTTATCATTCGGGAAAATGATGAAAGGAGGCAACACTATGGATTTTAATGAACCAAAAGATTTGAGCGAGTACTCGAAGCGAATCGAATACCTCGCGGAAATCACGGCGAAAAACAGTAGCATCGACCCTTCCTTATATTCGATCTATGACGTAAAAAGAGGACTCAGAGAAAACAACGGCAAAGGCGTCCTCTGCGGACTCACGGAAATTTCGGAAGTCAACGCATGGCGCATGATCGACGGCGTAAAAACGCCCGTCGACGGAAGTCTCCGTTTCCGCGGCGTAGACGTAAAAGATCTGGTCAAAAACTGCGTTCTCGAAAAGAGATTCGGATTCGAAGAGACCGTCTATCTCCTCCTGTTCGGCGAGCTTCCCTCTCAGAAGGAACTGGATGATTTTATCCCCTTTCTCCGCGAGCTCTGTATCCTTCCCAAAAACTTCCTGCGCGACGTCATTCTCAAAAAACCCTGCAAAGACATCATGAACATGATGTCGAGATGCGTTTTAAGCCTCTACGCTTACGACCCGAATCCCGACGATACGTCCCGTGAAAACGTACTGCGTCAATCTTTACAGCTCATCGCTCAGCTCCCCAGACTCGCCATTTACAGCTACCGCGCCTATCAGTATTACGCGACGGAAAGCGGCTCTCTCATCATTCACAAACCGCGTGAAGATTATTCTTTTGCACAGAATATCTTACATATGCTCCGCAAAAACAGTCAGTTTACCGACCTCGAAGCGCGTATCCTCGATATCTGCCTGATTCTTCACGCAGAACACGGCGGCGGCAACAACTCCACCTTTACGACGCACGTCGTAACCTCTTCCGGTACGGACACCTATTCGTCCCTCGTCGCTTCCCTCGGCTCCCTCAAAGGCCCGAAACACGGCGGCGCGAACCTCAAAGTCATCGAAATGTTCGACAATATCAAGGAGACGCTTCCCGATTGGTCGGAATCCACCGTACGCGATTACGTCAGAAAGATTCTGGACAAAGAGGCGTTCGACAGGACGGGGCTCGTCTACGGTATGGGACACGCGGTCTATACGCTGTCCGATCCGCGCGCGGAGATTTTGAAATCGTTTGCAGGCAAGCTTGCGATCGAAAAGGGAAGAGAGGAAGAGTTCGAGCTCTACAACACCGTTGCCAAAGTTTCCACGGAGCTTATCATGGAGAACAGAAACGTCGTGAAGGCGGTCAGCCCCAACGTGGATTTCTATTCGGGTTTCGTCTATCAGATGCTTTCCCTTCCCAAAGCGCTCTATACGCCGCTGTTTGCCATCTCCCGTATCGCGGGCTGGTCGGCGCACCGCATGGAAGAGATCGTAAACGGCAACAAAATCATTCGCCCCGCATACGAATGCGTGGCTCCTCAAAAGCCCTATGTTCCTATCGCGCAACGTTAAAAACACATTATTCGGCATTTGCCTGACGGGCGTCCTGCTATTTACAGGTACCCCCGTTTCGGCGCGTGCCGATTCTTTTTCTCCGACCGTAATTTCTTCGGCAAAAGACCTCGTCGCCTTCTCCGACGCGGTCAATCGGGGAAAGACGTACGAAAACGAGACGGTCATTCTCGCAAACGACGTCGACGTCAGCGGAATCGATTTCACGCCCATCGGAGAATTTACCTCCCCCTTCTCCTTTATGGGGGTATTTGAGGGAAACGGACACACCATCGAAGGATTGACCATTCTCGATAAAACGCACACGGAAAACAACGGCTTATTCGGAAAACTCGGCGGAACGGTGCAGAACCTGACCGTAAAGGGATACGTTCAGGGCAACTGTTGCGGAGGCATCACGAGCCACGTGGTGGGACACGCGCAGATCATGAATTGCGCCGCATTCGTCACCTTAGAGGCAAACCGCGGCGGCGGAATCGGAGACAATTTATCGACCGCAGACGTCATCTCCTGTTATTCCGACTCGACGAACCTCGGCGCGCCGGCCCTGCTCGTCTCCTATCAGGCGCACCTCGTGTACCGCTGCGCGTCTACTTCCTATCTTACGGACGTCGCGCAGACGACGCTCACCGAGGGCTGTATCGAGCTTGCGGACGGCAACGTGGACGCGTTCTTCGCCGAGGTGCAAGAGCTCCTTTGGAAGGACGGTTACGGACCGTTCAGAACGTGGAAAGACAACGCTCCGTGCGGCGAACTCTACGAAAACGATCATACCTTCCGCGGAAAAGGAACGCGCTCGTCGCCCTATCTCATAAGCTCCGTTGAAGATTTCGCCTCGCTGAGAAACAGAGTCAACGGCGGAGAGACCTTCCGCGGAAAACACTTCCTGCAAACGGAAGATTTAGACTTTTCGGGAATCAGAAATATCCCCGTCGCGCTCTACGATACCGAGAACACCTTTGACGGAACTTACGACGGCGGCGGTCACGTCATGAAAAACTTCAAGATGGATTCCCTCTATCACGGAGGAAGAAACGCGCTCTTCGGCAACCTTTCCGGCATCGTCAAAAATCTCGGCATGGAGAGCGGAAGTATTTACGGCGCGTTTGCAAGTTCCTTTGCGCACCGCGCAAAGGCGAGAAAGGCGACGATCGTCAACTGCTATTCCCGTCTCGACCTGCAAGGCGAAGTGCGCGCCGCGGCGATCACCGATAATTTCACGGGGCTCGTGGTGGGCTGTCTGTATCTGCACGATACCGTCGATTTCCCCTTTACCGCATACAACGTAACGACGCTCGCCTTCTCCTATCACGCAGGCGAACAGATCATTTTAGAAGGCACGTCCGAATTCGAGCCCATCGACTGCTATCTTCTCTCGGCGCTCGGCGAGGGAGAGCTGAACGAAAAGCTCTATCGAAATTTACCTGCCGTTGCCGAAACGAGCGGCGTGAAACTGTCCTCCCTCTATCACATGACGGAGAACGGATTCGGCGAAAAAGTCAGACTGAGCGATTATTCTGCGGCGCATTATCTTTCCGTCTACAAATATGAACTGATCGGCGTGGTCGCACTCGTCGGAGCCGCCATCATTCTCGCCCTCTGCAAAGACAGGAGGAAACCATGAAAAAACAAAAAGTAAACGTCATTTTCATTGCTCTTCTCCTTGCGGCGGCGCTGGTATTCGTCGTACAGGCGGCAATCTGGGGAATGAAAGAACCCTACGTCTTTGCATTTCCGCTTTTCCGCGATATTCGGGAAATTCCCTTTGCCGATTACTGGCACGTCAATTTTATCGTACACGACAACAGCCCCTATTACGGAGATATGTCGAGCTATCCCCCTCTCGTGCTCGTATTCGCGCGCATCTTCGCCGCTTTCGCCGATTACACGGACGGGTATGAGACGGTTTACCTCGACGGAGGCACGGGCGCTACGGTATCGCTATATCTCTTTTTCCTTGTATTTGCGTTCCTCTACGCACTGCTTATCTTCCGCATTCTCGAAAAAAAGGGATTTTCCCTTCCCGTTCAGATCGCGTTCGTCGTCGCATCCTTCTTCACGATGGGACTCGTCTATAATTTCGAACGCGGAAATTACGTCTTATACGCGCTCCTCCCCGCCCTGTTCTTCTTCGGATATTACGATTCCGAAAAAGCGTGGCTGAGAGAACTTGCCTATATCTGTCTGGGCATTGCGACGGGAATCAAACTCTATCCCGCGCTCTTTGCGCTCATTCTGCTCCACGAAAGAAAATTTTTCCCTTTCTTTCGTTGCGTGGCGTACTCCCTGCTCTCCCTGTTCGTACCTTTCTTTTTCCTCGACCGCGGACTTGCCAACATTCACCAGTTTATACGCTGGCTCGTCTCCTTTGCGGTATGGCAGGCGGAATACGGATATAACTATTCCATTACGAACTTCCTCGCCATCATGGCGTCCTTTTTCGGAGGCGCACCCCTTGCGGAAGCGGACGTGAGCGTGTACAACGTGTACCCGTATATCGTCGTGGCGCTGTCCCTTCTTTCGGGACTGTTTGCGAACAAAAAATACAAGGTATTTCTAGGCGCGTCGATCGCGATGATCCTCTTCCCTAATCCGAGTTTCTACTATTCGGCGTCGTTTTTGATCTTAACCATGATCGCCTTTCTGGCGGAAGAAAAGAAAGACGCCTGGGATATTGCGTACATGGCGCTCCTCGTCCTCTCCGTCGCTCCCGTCTATATGGGAACGGTGGACGCAGACTATTCCCTCTACGTCAATCAATTCGTAGAGACGATCGCGATGATTCTCATGATGTTCCTGCTCGTCGCAGATACCCTCGTACATCGCATCCCGCCTATTATTACGAAAAATAAAAACTGTATCAAGAAAGCGGCTTGAATCCCGTAAGCCGCTTTCTTTTTCACATAATTTTCACAAAAGCATTGACAATGTCATAAAAATTTATTATAATCAAAGAGAAATATGTCAAACAAAGGAGAAAACAATGTTTCAACTTTTTATTGATAGCGATTGCGACTTCACTCCCGAACTTGCCGAACAGTACGGTTACCGCCTCATCAGCATGCCCTATTCCTTCGACGGAAACGAGGTATTCCCCTACGTCGATTTCGATACGTTCGATTACCATACCTTCTACGATACGCTCCGTTCGGGAAAAATGGCAAAGACGAGCGCAATCAGCGAAGAATCCTACAAGGAGTATTTTGAACCCGAATTTCAAGCAGGCAAGGATATCGTGTACGTTCACTTCTCCTCAGCCATGTCCGCAACCTTTACGGGCATGAGACACGCGGTGGACGAACTCCTCGCAAAATATCCCGAGCGCAAATTCTATGCCATCGACACGAAAGCCATCAGCATCTGCTCAAACCTCATCGCAAGGGAAATCAGCGACCTTGCCAAAGCGGGAAAAACACCCGAAGAGCTCGTGGAATGGGCAAAAACCGAAGTCGATAAATATGCCGTCTATTTCTTCGCGGACGATCTTAAATTCTTTGCAAAGAGCGGACGCGTATCCAACATCACAGCCGTTATGGGCGGTCTGCTCGGCATTCGCCCTATCATTTACATAGGTTCGGACGGAAAGATGGTTTCCATCGACAAGGCAAAGGGAAAGAAACAAGCTGTTTCCAAAGTCATGAATTACGTCACTCAGCTGCAAGACGACATCAAGGCGCATAAGGTACTCATCGCGCAGGCGGACGCCATGGAACTCGCGCAGCTGCTCGCAGACAAGCTCAGAGAGACGTTCGGCGACGATCTCGATATTGAAATCCTTCCCGTCAACCCTACCGCAGGCGCGCATTGCGGTCCCGACTGCGTAGGCGTATGCTTCCACGCAATTCACAGATAAGTTATGATTCAAGTTACAGAAGTCAAAACAAAGAAACAAATCAAGGAATTCATCGAATTTCCCCTTCGCCTGTATAAAGGCGTTCCCTCGTTCGTTCCTCCCCTTTACGCGGATGAAAAATCGCTCTTCTCCGATCGATGTATCTATAACGATCAAGCGGAGACAGTCTTTTTCCTCGCAACAAAGGACGGAAAAACGGTAGGCAGAATTTCGGGGATCTTACAGCGCAGCGCCAACAAAAAATGGAATCAGAAGCGCGTCCGTTTCACGAGATTCGACGCGATCGACGATCCGGAAGTCGCGCACGCACTCTTTGATAAACTCGAATCCTGGGCGAAAGCCAAGGGTATGGAGGAAATCGTAGGACTTCTCGGCTACTCCGACATGGACAGAGAGGGGCTCCTCATCGAGGGCTTCGACGAGCCGTCCACCTTCGAAGAGCAATACAATTACCCGTACTATCAGGCGCTCATCGAGGGTTGCGGATTCGATAAAGAAGTCGATTGGCTCGAACATCAGCTCCGCGCGCCCAAAGTGCTCGACGAACGCTTCCGCACCATCAGCGAGAAGATGATGCAAAAATACAATCTTCACATGTGCGCAGAGACGAATACGAACGTCTTTCTCAAAAAGTATGCCGATCAGTTCTTTGAGATCATCGATCTCACCTACGGCGACCTCTATCAAACGGTTCCCTTCACCGACGCCATGAAAAAGAGCCTCATCGCTAGTTTTCGTATGATTATCGACATGCGGTTCGTGCGCGTCATTCTCGATGAGAACGACCGTATCGTTTGCTTCGGTCTCTGTTTCCCCGCCATCGGAAAAGCGCTCCAAAAGTCGGGCGGCAGACTTACCCTTCCCGCAATCTTCAAGGTTTTGAAGACGGTCAAACACCCCGAAGTCATCGATCTGGGACTTGTGGGCGTTCTTCCCGAGTATGCTAAGAAAGGAATCGTTACCATGTTCATCTGGGAGATGATGAAAATGCTCTCCGATCACGGCGTGGAATACCTCGAAACCAACCTCAATCTGGAAGAAAATTACAGCATCCGCAATTTGTGGAAAAACTTCGACGTGCGTCAACACAAACGCCGCAGGTCTTTCCTCAAAAAACTGACGACGGAAGAACCTTCCGAATCCTGACAAATTACAGACAGTCGAAAACCCCGAAAGCAGATTGCTTTCGGGGTTCTTGCTATATTGCTTAGGAGATGCTGTTCGTAACGGTAAAGCCCGTTGTGGAATTGTAGGAAAAGACGTTCCACGTCCGTCCGCTTCCGCTCGGCACGTAGAAGGTATAATAGGGAGTGGAGGAGTTTCCGAGATATACCGTTACCGTTGCGCCGGAGTTTGAAAGCACAGAGTTGCCGCCGCCTGAATAATTATGAACATAATAACGATACGTCGTATTGGAAGCAATCGTGCTGATCGTGATCGTTTCGGGACCGTATGCGCTCGTATCGTCGACGTCGAGCCTAGCGTTATTCTGCGTTTTATTGCTATAACTAATATGCGTACTGCCGAACTCAAGATGCGAATCGAGATCGCTGGGAGACGCTCCCCACGTCAGGACGATTCTCAAGGAATTTGCGTTCATCGCGGCGCTGTTGCTGAGCGTGATATCGCGGTTGGAAACCGTCTGATTCGCAATGACCGCAACGTTGATGCTCGACGAGCCGTATCTCTGCGCATCCGAAATGCCGCTTCTGTTATCGACGAACTGCAACGTATAGTTTCCCGCCTGAATTCCATCCGTACGATAGCTTCCTCCGCTACCCGTCGTAGCCGTACAAACGACGTCGCCCGTCGTATTATTGGAGCCGGAACGAACGTAGACCGTGATGCCGGAAATGCCGCTACCCGTCGTTGCGTCCTTCGCCGTTCCCGCAATATAGCCGGGCAACAGGGAGGCTTCGCTTACGAGGTAAATATTGGCGTTCTGTTGATTGAGCATATTGACCGTGATCGAGCAATTATTCGTAATATAGGAATCCTTGCTCAGCGTAAGCGTATACGTTCCGTAAGGAATGTTTTCAAACGTGTATTCTCCGCTTGCATTGGTCGTCGCCGATTCGCTCACGGAATTTCCCTGTTCGTCCTGACCGTTCAGTACGATTGCGACGTCGGAAAGTCGAGGATTGTTCGTATCGTTCGCGTCTGCGTCCGCCTCGTACACACGTCCCGTTACCTTGGTTGCGATATGCAAACCACAGTCGGTGCAAACTCCGCCGGAGAAATTGTGTCCCGTCTGAGGCGTAACGTCCGTACGATAGCTGTCCTGACATCTCGAACAGGTATGCAGTACGTATCCCTCGGAAACACAGGATGCGTTTTGTATCGTTTCGCTGTAATCGTGACCGAGCTTTTCAACCACGTTTTCAATATTAATTCTCTGTCCTTCGATCGTGCAATATCCGCGGAAAACACCGTCTTGGGTACAGCTTGCCTCTGTCCACTCTTCGATCGTATAATTGTCCGCAGAGAGAACGGGCAATGTGACGTCGCGGACGTCTTCGCACCGATTACAACTTACGCTTGCTTTCCCTGCCTCGCTCTCGGTGGGAAATACAGTAACGCCGACTAAATAGTCATGTCCGAGCTTATCGATCACGCGACTGTCTTCCAGCGAGCAGAACGAACATCTGGATTTATCATAGCCGTCCTCTTCGCAAGTCGCGTCCCGATGATCGTAGCTTACGAAATTATGGTCGGTTGCAGGAACTTCATTTCTTCTCTCGGTGTTTTTGCAAACGGAACATTCAAACAGAACGTATCCGCCGTGTTGACAGGTTGCCGTAACGCGTTCTTTTTCGACGTAACCGTGCGCTACGGTCGCATAGTCCGTGCGGTAACTGTCTGCGCAGTCGCGGCAACGGAATACTTCATATCCGCGTTGAACGCAGGTTGGCTCTACGCGTTCTACCGATTCGTATCTGTGCGCTTTGAGGGGAAGGCTTTCCGTATAGCTCTCTCCGCAGGCACATGCGTACAGAATATGACCTGCCTGAGTGCAAGTGGATTCCGTACGCTCCTTGACGATATAAATATGTCTGGTATGCTGAACGTAATCGTCTAATTCGCCCTCTTCAACGATAATGACGAATTCGATGTATAGTTCCGGAATCTCGATTTCGCAAGCGTCGCCCATAACGATTGCGCCGACGGTTACGGATACGTCAATGGTAAGTTCAATCTCGATGACGTTCGCGATAAAGCTCGACACGGAAGAACCTTCCCCAAAGGAAACCTGACTTCCCGACGCCGCTTCGTTTACGATGAACGATTCGACTTCTCCGAGCACGACGATCTCGATGACCGCTTCGATGACGATATTATAGACGATTGCATCTTGCCCGACCGTAACGGAAGGAGCAATCGTGCCCTGGGACGCGGAAGGAGAAACTTCCACCGCTTGAACGAATCCTCCGAGCACGACGTTGACCGTACCCGTGATGTAAATCTGCACGATATTTGCCGTGGGATAGACGATGAAGTCGCCCGTGTTACCCTGCTGAACATTCGCGCCGACGGAGACGGAAGATACCGTACCGTAAACGTGCGTATAGACGGGCGCGTGAATGGAGACCGCGTTCACGTTTGCAGACTCCTCGATGACCACGTCGCTTCCTCCTGCGGTATCTTCGACGGTAAAGTCATGGACGAACCCTTTAACCTTAATGACGATCACGACGCGAACTACGATTTTCTGAACGCGCGCTTCTTGCGCAATGTCGACTTCGCAAGTCTCCTCGCCCTTTTCGGAAGGAGAACCGACGTTCATTTCGCCTACTTCTCCCGCAACTTCGATTTGCGAGACTTGCCCGACGTCGAGTTTTGTAACGGTTGCGGTTACTCGGATAACGATGCGCATTTTGACCGTCGCGTTCACCTGAGATTCTTTCACGTTGACGGCGTTCACCTTTCCCGCGATTGTCAGAGAGACGGGAGTGGCAATCGAAACGGATTCCACCTCCGCATTCTCGCCCACTTCGACGGAAGAACCCTGCGCCTCCTCCGTTTCTTCCACTTCGACGGAGTTTGCTTTACCGAACACGGAAAGCGAAACGCACGAGGAAATCTTAACTTGTTCGACGGTAGCTTCTTCCTCAACGGTAACCGCGGCAGACGACGCGCCTGCAAGCGTTTCGATACGCTCTGCAACGCAGTTTGCGCCGAGAGAAACCGAAACCTGACCTCCGACTTTCAATACGGAAAACGAACAGGAAGACGCGATCACTCTTGAAGTACCGATCAGATGCAACGTACCCCTGCTGACCACGCTTACCATGCGAATGGTAGAAGGAGCGGCACTCAGTTGCACTTCAAGGTCTTCTCCAAACTCGACCGAAGTAAAATCAATGTCTCCGTTCGGAACGTCGACGATCAGAGTTCCGCCCTTGATGATACCGTTTTCAAACGTGATATTGCACTGTTCTTCCGTTCTGATTTCAAGCGAATAGCCGTTTAAGTCCAACGCCTTTCCGCCCAGATCAAACGTACAGGGGTTTTTGACGGAGATGACGTTCTGCTCCCCTTTCATTGCCCGATAGTCGCTTTTCGTCATCGTATAATCTTCTGTGATTGCATAATGACGGTCTGCGGTCTGAAAAATACCCGTATAAGAGGACGGTAACCCCGTTTCGGGATCTTTACAAGCCGATAAAATCACCCCGGAGAACAAAACCACGCAGAGTGAGCAAATCAGCAAAATAAAGTTTCTTACTCTTTTCATGATAAAAACACCCTCATTTTATTTTCTTAATTATAAAACTTTACCATGATTTTGTCAATGTTATTACTCTATATTTTTCAACGGACTCGTTTTTTTCTGCTCTTTTCTTCGAGCAGACCGAACTCCCGCATGAGCGTGAGCGGAGAAAATCCGCCGTAATCGGGAAGCGCGCGGACAAGCTCCAACAGGTTCTTTTTCTCTATGTTCACGCCCGTTCCGCCGAGAAGAAAATAGGCGCGTCTCATCTGCGGAAACCGTTCCGAAATGCTCCGCACCTGCAACAGACACGCCTCTTTCAAATATTCAAACGTTTCAAAGAGCCGTTCCGTCTCGTAATCGGGAAGAAAGGGCGCTTGCCCGATGCTCTCCGCCCTCTTTTCATAATCGGGAAGGGCGTAAGGTCGAAGATACCCCTTTGAAAAAAACAGAGCGTAGACGCTTAAAAGCGTCTCCGCCGCAACGAGGTCGTTTCCGATTTGCGCGCCGAGCCGAGCCACCATACCCCTCGAAAAGCCCGTCTCGGAAAGAGAGGCGAGGGCGAGATCGCAGGACAGCAGCGTCTGCGCACAGTCCTCGCGATACCATTTCGGAAGTTCGAGGCAAGCCGCAATACAGCGTTTCACGCTCTCGTCCACCTCTCTTCCCTTGAATCGGGAGAGAAAGAGCGCGTCGAACAGCGAAACGGCGTAACTGCATATTCTGCCGTACGCCTCTGCCTGTCCGTATAACTGCGTTTCGTCCGCGATGATTTTTTTCGGCACGGGGGCGGGATAGGTAACCTCTCTGCCTGCGCAACGCACGCGCACCGTGGGAGAAAGGATCGCCTCTCCGTCGATCAGATCGGGAATCGCCACGCACGGGATTCCCAACACGGCGGAAGCATATCTCGCGTATGCGATCTGCGACGTACCGAGCGCCACGATCCCCACGAGATGATCGAACGCAAACAGCGGATTGACGTCATCCGCATCGACGAGCGTCGCCGTCTTATACCCTGCAAACGCAGGTTTTTTCCTGAGCAGAGTATGACGATCCGCCAACAATAAAATTTTTCCGTTCGGAATGACTCGATCAATCTTACATTCCGAGAGGGAGCAAAAATCAAGTTCAGACTCCGTTTTGCTTTCGTAAACATAGGGCGTCGACTTGAAAAAAATCATACGAGCTCTCTGAGCGCCTCCAACAAAATTTCATTTTGTTCCCTCGTCCCGACGGTGATTCGGCATCGGTCGGAGAGCCTCGGTTTGTTCCAGAATCTGACGAGCACGCCCCTCTCTCTCAAAAATCGGTAGGCATACTCTCCCCCCGTCTTTGCAAATTGCACGAAGAGGAAGTTGGATTTGGAATCGAGCACGTCGAATCCGAGCAGAGAAATTTCCCGTTTCAGCCGTTCTCTCTCTTTTACGACCATTTCGATTCGTTCCGCAAAATAGGCTCTGTCGAGAATAGACGCGGCGCCGACCGCCTGTGCAAGTCCGTCTACGGGGTAAGAATTGAAACAGTCCTTCATGCGGAAGAGAGCGTCGATGAGTTTTTGCTCTCCGACAGCATAGCCGAGCCTCATTCCCGCGAGAGAATAGGACTTGGAAAAGGTCTTGACGACGAGAAGATTGGCGTATCGTTTCGTGAGAGGAACGGCGCTCTGTCCGTAAAAATCCATGTAAGCCTCGTCCATAATCACGATTTTATCCGGATTGTCCTTTACGAACGATTCCACTTCGTCGAGAGGAAGTCCGAGAGAAGTCGGAGCATTCGGGTTCGTCAGAAAATAACCTTGACAGTTCGTCTTTCGCAGTGCCTGCATATCGAACGAATAATCCTCTTTGACGGGAACGATTTTCGTGGGAATACGGAAAAAATCCGCAAACACGGGATAAAACGAGTATGTAATATCGGCAAAACAAGCGCCTGCCCCGTCGGGATCGAAAAAAGCAGGGAAACAGAGTGCAAGCACTTCGTCGCTGCCGTTTCCGCAGAACACTTCCTCTGCGGTAACGCCTTCCGCCTGCGCGATCGCCTCGCGGAGTTTCCTGCAAGAGGGATCGGGATAGAGGCGGAGCGTCTCCGCGTCGTAGTTTTTCAATGCCTCGATTGCCTTCGGAGAAGGAGGATAGGGATTTTCGTTGGTATTGAGCTTAACGTACTTTTTGTCGTTGAGTTGTTCTCCCGCCGTATAGGGCGAGATCTCGCTCGCAAGTTTACTGTAAAACACGGTTCACCTCATAAAAAAAAGAACACGAAAATTCGTGTCCTTATCATACAACTTTTTGAATGGATTGTCAACCTGCAATCAACATTTCAATGAGATTTATCACCATGCCGATGGCGATACTTATGACGAAAAGCGTCGAAATAAACAGAAGATTCCGCTTGATTTTTTTCGTATTTTTGAGAAGCACGACGAGCCCGAGCCCCGCGTTCGCGCACAGACCGCCGACGAGCGAGCCGAAAGCGATGCTGCCCAGCAGATAAGCCTGCGTGAGCGCTACGGAAGAGACGCAGTTTGGAATGAGCCCGACGAGCGCCGTGATCAAGGGTTGCACCCAAACGCCTGCCGAGAGAAAGGCGACGACCTTATCTTCCCCGATAAAGAAGAAGAGAAATCCGAACAACAGATTGACGGCGAACAGATACGCGCAGATTTTCAAGGTGTGCAAGAGGGGCGACACAAAGTAATCCTGAACGGGATGCTCCGCGTGCTCATGTCCGCAATAGTGGCACTCCCCTTCTTCTTTGATCCCCGTTTCGTCCTCGACGTTACGGAGTACGAAATTGACGAGATAGCCTACCGCCACCGCCAACAGGAATTTGCAACCTACCAGGGCGAGCGCGGTCAGAAATTTTCCGCCCGATACGAGAATGACGAGAGCCTCGTCGCTCGTCGCGAGAAAGACGGCAAGGAGCGTTCCCGTACGGATATATTTGTTTTCATACAGCTTTGCCGCCATGACGGAAAATCCGCACTGCGGAATGAGCCCCGTTGCCGACCCGATGACGGGAGCGAGCGCTCCTTTCAAGGCTTTCGGCTTGGTTTTGGCAAAGCGCTCGAATACCTCCATGAGAATATAGAGGGCGAAGAGAAACGGAAATAGTTTCAGCGTGTCGAGAAACGCGTCCAAAAGCACTTCCCAAATTTCCGATCCGGTTGTCGATAAGAAGTTCCACATATGCGACTATCTTAACCGAAAGAAACCGAAAAGTCAAGTTTTATTGAATATCTTTTTTCGGGTATTTCCAAAATGCAATGCCGATTCCGACAGCCAACAGCGCCATGCCGACCGAAACGTAACCGACGTTGAGCAGATCCAACCCGAACGCCTCGCTGAAACTTCCCATATTCGCAAACATATCTCCGATGTCTTCCGCCTCTGCTTTGATTTCCGGATAAATCAGAATACAGATACCGAGCAACAGCGAGACGGAAATCGACCAGACGGTAAGAGAGAGCCTGCCTCTTTCCATAATTGCAAACAAATCGGTTTGATTCGAACATTCGCTTTCACGCAACATTTCAACCGTGATGCGGGCAGCTTCTTTCCAAAGGAACAGATAGAGCTCTTTTTTATTCCGAAAATAGAAAAACAACAGCGCCTTACTGATTGTCGCACGGTCTGCAATTTCCCGCATGGGACTCTGCCTGTACGGCGTTTGCGAAAAGACGTAAAATCCCGCATCGATGATCCTCTGTTGCTTTTCTTTCGGCAAGCGAAAAAACTTCTCGTTCATGCGTTTCTCCTTTCGTTTGATTTAGTACAGTATAGTCCCGTTGACCGTTTTTGTGAAGAGTCTCAGTAAAAAATAAGAAAAATTCAGGATAACAAAAGACCCTACTTTTGTAGGGTCCTTTGCCACAATAGGAACTATATATTAAAAGGTAATCTAGTATATGCTCTATTATATTACTTCTTGTTCGTCCAAGCCTTCTTATCCTTCGTTGCGGCTCTTGCGGCGGTGATTCTTTCCTTCATTTCCTGAGGTGTAGGAGGAACGAATGAGGATCCTTCTGCGTTCTCGGGAATATCATCATAGAACTCGTCTCTTTCAAGGAGCGTAGCCTCGGTGTACTGGTCGAACAGGTGAATGTGCTTAGCGTCGAATGCAAGCTCGGCGATGTCGCCTCTCTTGATGGTAGAACGGCTGTTAACCTTTGCGACCATCTGGTTAGCGGAATCGACGATGGTGTTCTTCTCTTCCATGTAATCGAGTGCGCAGTAAATCTGAGATTCTGCACCGAGTTTTTCGATGACCTCGATTCTTGCCTTAACGATGGTATCGGGAGAATTTGCGATGAAGAGCTGATCTTCGTGAATATCTTCGGGACGAACGCCGAGAACGACTGCCTTACCGGTATTCTTATACTCGTCGAGATTCTTGATCTTAGCAACTACGGTGCCGGGAAGCGCGATCTTGTTTCCCGCAACGATGTTGACGTAAATCTTGCCGTCTTCTTCGGTAATGGTCGCATCGCGGAAGAAGTTCATCTGAGGCGTTCCGATGAATCCTGCAACGAAGAGGTTGATGGGATAATCGTAAAGGTTCTGAGGGGTATCTACCTGCTGCATGAATCCGTCTTTCATAACGACGATTCTCGTACCCATCGTCATAGCCTCGATCTGGTCGTGGGTAACGTAGATGAAGGTGGTAGCAAGTCTTGCGTGAAGCTTGGAAATTTCGGTTCTCATCTGAGCACGGAGCTTAGCGTCGAGGTTGGACAGAGGCTCGTCGAGAAGGAATACTTTGGGTTCACGAACGATGGTACGACCGAGCGCAACACGCTGTCTCTGACCACCGGAAAGAGCCTTGGGTTTACGTCCGAGATAATCGGTGATACCGAGGATCTCTGCAGCTACCTGTACTTTCTCGTCGATTTCAGCCTTGGGAATTTTACGGAGTTTCAAACCGAATGCCATGTTGTCGTAAACGGACATATGGGGATACAATGCGTAGTTCTGGAATACCATCGCGATGTCTCTGTCCTTAGGTACGACGTCGTTCATAAGTTTGCCGTCGATATAAAGCTCGCCGTTGGAGATTTCTTCGAGACCTGCGATCATACGAAGCGTCGTGGACTTACCGCAACCGGAAGGTCCTACGAATACGATGAACTCTTTATCACGAATGTCGAGACAGAAATCGAAAACTGCCTGAACACCGTTGTCGTAAATCTTGTCGATATGATTTAACAACAATCCTGCCATAAAATTTTCCTCCTTAAAAGGGTTTCTTTTTTTACTGTCCTTATTTTACCTGATTTCCCCAAAAAAAGCAATAGGCAAATATCACAAATATCCCCCTCAATCCTGTCAATTTTGCATAAAGCTTTTGTGCATTTTTTTCATTTATTTTTTTCATCTTTCCATATTTTGTAATAATTCTTTTTTCTTATACAATATATAGAGATTATTCAGTTTGAAAGCTTGACACGCATACGGCCTATGCTGTATAATTCAAACGAAAAGGAGAGCGTTATGGGAGCCGTTCATTCATTCGAATCGTTCGGCACCGTGGACGGGCCCGGAATACGATTCGTCGTATTTATGCAAGGCTGTCCCATGCGGTGTCTGTACTGTCATAATCCCGATACCCAGCCGTTCGGCAAAGGAAAGGAGTATACCCCTCAGGAAGTCGCAAAAAATGTTCTGAGGTACAGAAATTACTTTTCAAACGGAGGAGGCGTAACCGTATCGGGCGGAGAACCGCTTGCACAGGTCGGATTTCTGAAAGAACTGTTTACCATTCTCAAAAGAGAGGGAATTCATACCTGCGTGGATACTTCGGGCGCGACGTTCCGTCCGAACGACACTTCCGCATTTGACGAACTTCTTCCCCTCGTCGATTTGTTCCTGCTCGACATCAAAGAGTACAACGACGAAACCCACAAGCGTTTGACGGGAAGATCGAACGAAACCATTCTCGCATTTGCAAGGTATCTGAGCGAACGAAAAAAACCCATGTGGGTGAGATACGTACTCGTGCCCGGTCTTACGGACAACGAGGACGATATGCGTTCCCTGCGCGCCTTTCTCGACACGCTTACCAACGTGGAGAAGGTGGAAGTGCTCCCCTATCACACGATGGGAAAAGTCAAATATGAAAAACTCGGGCTCGACTATCCCCTGAAAGACACCCTTCCGCCGACGAAAGAGAGCGTGGAGAGGGCGAAAGAACTGCTCGTAAGGAGAAAAGCATGAACTTGTTTCGCAACGAAAACAGCGGATTTTACGCAGTGGAAATCGGAGGTCTCGCCTGCGGCGGATGTGAAGTATTGCAGAGCGAAATCAGCGAAGTACTCCCCTCGTTTCCGCAGTACAAGTTTGTCCGTCTGGACATGGAAAAAGATATGGCGGAGATCGAAGCGCTTGCCGTAACGAAAATCCCCGCGCTTATCCTCTTTTATCAAGGAAAAGAATTTGCCCGCGCATACGGGTATCAGCCTGCGGAGATTTTAGAACTTTGGATCGACGCAAAAACGGAAGAAAGATTAAAACAGCAATAAGGAGAAAACGATATGTTTTTTGAAGCATGGGAAGGGTTCAGACCCGGAAAATGGTGTGAAGAAAACGAGATCGACACTCGCGACTTCATTCAGAGAAACTATAAAGAATACGAAGGCGACGCAAGCTTCCTTGCTCCCCCTACCGACGCTACCAACCGCCTTTGGAAAGAAGTGCTCGATCTGATGGCGCAGGAGAGAGCGAACGGCGGCGTACTCGACGCGGAAACGAAGATCGTTTCGCAGATCGATTCCTACCCCACGGCGGGATACATCGACCAAGACCTCGAAAAAATCGTCGGATTGCAGACGGATAAACCCTTGAAGCGCGGACTTATGCCTTTCGGCGGACTTCGCATGGCGGAGCAGTCCCTCAGCATGTACGGCTATCAGCTCGATCCTTCCGTAAAAGAAATTTTCACGAAATACAGAAAGACGCACAATGACGGCGTATTCGACGCGTACACCCCCGAAATGCGCGCTTGCAGAACCTCTCACATTCTGACGGGACTTCCCGACACCTACGGAAGAGGGCGCATCGTCGGCGACTACCGCCGCGTCGCGCTTTACGGCGTAGACTATCTCATCAAGCAGAAGGAACGCGACAAACTGCACATGGGCGGAAGAATGAATCCCGACCTCGTGCGCGACAGAGAGGAAGTCGCCGAGCAGATCAAAGCGCTCAAAGCGCTCAAAAGCATGGCGGCAAAGTACGGATTCGATATCTCCGTTCCCGCAAAGAACGCGCAGGAGGCGATTCAGTGGCTCTACTTCGGATACCTCGGCGCGATCAAAGATCAGAACGGCGCGGCAATGTCCATCGGCAGAAACTCCACCTTCCTCGATATTTACATTGAAAGAGACCTCGAAAGAGGACTGATCACCGAAGAAGAGGCGCAGGAGATGATCGACCACTTCATCATGAAGTTGAGAATGGTCAAATTCATGCGAATCAAGGAATACAACGAACTGTTCTCGGGCGATCCCACCTGGGTTACCGAATCCATCGGCGGCGTCGGCATGGACGGCAGATCTCTCGTCACGAAGTCCTCTTTCCGTATCCTCCATACGCTCGAAAACCTCGGACCCGCACCCGAACCCAACCTCACCGTGCTTTGGTCCAAACGCCTGCCCTTGGGATTCAAGCGTTATTGCGCTAAGATTTCCATCGACACTTCGGCGATTCAGTACGAATCGGACGATCTGATGAGACCTCTCATGGGCGACGATTACTGCATCGCGTGCTGCGTCAGCTGTATGCGCGTCGGTAAGGATATGCAGTTCTTCGGCGCGAGAGCGAACCTCGCAAAGTGTCTCCTCTACGCGATCAACGGCGGTAAAGACGAGATCATGAAGGACAAGGCGACGGGCAAGCATATGCAGGTCGCTCCCAAGTACGAGGCGATCCACGGAGACGACGCGCTCGATTACGACGAGGTCATCGACAAATACAAGCAGATGATCAAGTGGCTTGCAAAGGTCTACGTCGACACCCTGAACCTCATTCACATCATGCACGACAAGTACTCCTACGAAGCGCTCGAAATGGCTCTTCACGATACGAAGGTCAGAAGATTCTTCGCAACGGGTATCGCGGGACTCTCCTGCGCGGCAGATTCCCTCTCCGCAATCAAGTACGCGAAGGTCTATCCCATTCGCGACGAAGAAGGCGTCGTCGTAGATTACCGCATCGAGGGAGACTATCCCAAGTACGGCAACAACGACGACAGAGCGGACGAAATCGCCGTATGGCTCGTCAGACACTTCATGCGTCAGGTTGCGTCTCACTATACCTATCGCGAATCCATTCCCACCACGTCCATTCTTACTATCACGTCCAACGTCGTTTACGGCAAAAAGACGGGCAACACTCCCGACGGACGCCGTGCCGGAACGCCCCTTGCGCCCGGCGCAAACCCCATGCACGGAAGAGACAACAACGGCGCGCTTGCGTCTCTCGAATCGGTCGCAAAGCTGCCCTATGATTTCGCTCGCGACGGTATTTCCAATACCTTCTCGATCACCCCTGCTTCTCTGGGTAAAAACGAAGACTAATTTTTCAGGAGGAAAGAACCATGAACAATACTCAAATCGACAATCTCGTCAATATGCTCGACGGCTACTGCGCGGACGGAGGTCATCATCTGAACGTCAACGTATTCAACAGAGAGACGCTTCTCGACGCACAGGCGCATCCCGAAAAGTATCCCCAGCTCACCATCCGCGTCAGCGGTTATGCGGTAAACTTCAACAAGCTGACCAAGGAACAGCAGGACGACGTTATTTCCCGTACCATTCACGAGGCGCTCTGACGCTTCGGGCGTCTGGTCGGCTCCAAAGCGCACGGCGCACCGACCGTTCCATTTGAAACGTAAAAAAATCCGAATTTGCGACGATTCGTTCACAAATTCGGATTTTTTCATTTCATTCTCGTTTCTGACTTCGGCTTGACCGTCACTTCGCAAGTCGCGCTTTTGCCCGACGTGGTAGCGGTAATCGTAGCCTTTCCCTCTTCCTTTGCGGTCAACATGCCTCCGTCAACCACAACGACTTTTTCATCGGAGCTTTCCCACATGATGCTCTTATCCATCGCATCGGAGGGAACGACCGATGCTTTCAACTCCTTCGTTTCCCCTACGACCATTTCGATCATCGTTTCCGAAAGCGTGATGCGCACGTCCTCCGTCTCGTTTTTTCCGCCGCAGCCCGCCATTCCGACGAGCGCGAAAGCGCACAGCGCCGACGCCAACCATTTCTTACCGATATTCATATGCTTTCTCCTTTGAAAGCAGTATGATTCGGAAACAGGGCGTTTATACCCGATTCAAAAAAGATTTCAGCGCGTCGATTTTCTTCTTCGTGAGCTGGTAAATACGCACGGTAGCTCCGCCCAAAATCAGCACGAACGAGAGATAGACGAACGTCAGCGTGGTATTTTTCACGACAATCATATAGACCATCAGCGCAAGGCACACGAGCGCCACGCCAAGGAGCAGGAAAAAGGAGATCCTGTCGTACTTTATTTTTCCGACGAATGCGCAACCGTTCCCCTCCGCTTTGAGTTTGCCCTCGTAGCGGAGCTTAATTTTATCCGTCTTTTCTCTCGGGAATACGGTAATCGTATCCTCCTCGCAATTCATACGGTACTGACTTCCCTTTGCGGAGCACTTTGCCATCAGCGCGTCGAACGCTTCTTCCTTTGTTTTTTCATAATAGAGTTTCATAGCTGATACCGTGTTCAAAAAACTTGTAAGCAGAATTTTTTGTTTTATTATAACACCGAGCGGAATAAAAATCAACCCCTTACACAGTCTTAACCTTGACAAAAGGCGCAAAAAGCCCTATAATCATATCGTGAGGTATTATTTATGAACGCTACGGAAAAATTTCTCAGATATATCAAAATCGACACGCAATCCGACCCGACGACGGGAACGCACCCCTCCACGGCAAAGCAATTCGACCTGATGCGCCTGCTTGAACGGGAACTTACCGCGCTCGGACTAAACGTATCGACCGACGAACACGGCTATCTCTATTCGTACATTCCCTCGAATACGGACGCGCCTGCCATCGGATTCATTGCGCACATGGACACGGAACCCGTCGTATCGGGAACAAACGTCCGTCCTCAAATCGTGGAATACCGAGGCGGAGAGATTACGCTCCGTTCGGGAGCCGTTTTATCCCCGGACCGATTCCCCTCGCTCCAAAACTACGTCGGGGAGCGTCTCATCGTGACGGACGGAACGACTTTGCTCGGCGCGGACGACAAAGCGGGCGTTGCGGAAATCATGGCGCTTGCGGAGTATCTCGTCAAGCATCCCGAAGTCAAGCATGGAAAGATCGGAATCGCCTTTACGCCCGATGAAGAGATCGGCGAGGGAGCGGATTTCTTCGACGTGGAAAAGTTCGGATGCGACTTTGCCTACACCGTGGACGGAGGTCCGATCGGCGAGCTTTCGTACGAGACCTTCAACGCCGCCGCGGCAACCTTTACGCTCAAAGGCAGAAACATTCATCCGGGAGCGGCAAAAGGAAAAATGATCAACTGTTGTCTCATCGCGGGAGACGTTCTCTCCCGTTTCCCCGAAACCGAAACCCCTGCAACCACAGAGGGAAGAGAAGGCTTTTACCATATCGGTTCCGTCGTCGCAGGCGTGGAACACGGCTCGATCGAGCTCATCATTCGCGACCACGACAGACAAAAGTTTGAAGAAAGAAAGGCTTTCGTTTCGAATCTTTGCAAACAGATGCAGGACAAATACGGGAAAGACAGCGTTTCCTGCGAAATCAAAGATTCCTACTACAACATGCGCGAGAAGATCGAGCCGCATATGCAGCTGATTGAAAACGCAAAGACGGCTCTCTCCCGACTGGGCATCACGCCTTCCGTTCTTGCCGTCAGAGGGGGGACGGACGGAGCTCGTCTCTCTTTTATGGGACTCCCCTGCCCGAACCTCGGTACGGGCGGACATAACTGTCATTCCATTTTCGAATTTATCTCGTGCGAATCCCTCGAAAAGGGCGCCAAAGTATTAAAGGAGATCGTAGCCGTCTACGCAAACGCATGAAAAAACAATTACCTGTCGCCTTATCGGGCTTGATTTTACTCTGCGGTTGTACGACGCAACCTACCCCGACGGAAGGCTATACCTTTACGGATGCGGCAGGCGTTCAGATCACGCTTCCCGAGAAACTCGAACGCGTCGCAGTCCTCTTCTCGTCCTATGCGGACGTTTGGCAACTTGCAGGCGGCGCCGTTTCGGTGACCGTCGGAGAGAGCGTTACGCGCGGCATCTGTCCCGAGGGAACGCCGCTCGTGGACGACGGCGCAGGCAAAACCATCGACATGGAAGCGCTCCTTTCTTATGAACCCGACTTCGTCATCTGTTCCGCCACGCTGGAAGGACAGATTTCCGCGGCTGAAATTCTGAATGAAAACGGAATCCCCTGCGCAAGGTTTTCCATCGAGAGTTTCGACGACTTTTACCGTATGCTCGCCATCTGCACGGACATCACGGGCGACAAGCAGGCGCTCGAAACGTACGGCGATCGCCAGAGGGAACGCATCTCGTCCATTCTTTCCGAAACCCACTCGGAAGAGAGCGTACTCTTTATCCGTTCCGCGTCTTCGAGAAAGAGCACCAAGACGCTCTCTTCTTCGGACAACTTCGCCGCTTCCATGCTCTCCGAATTCGGACTGAATAACATTGCGGACGGTTGCGCCATTCTCGCGGAATCCCTCAACGTCGAATATATTCTGACGCAAGATCCCACCTATATCTTCTTTACCGTCATGGGAGACGAAACGGCAGGAAAAAATAACATGTATTCCATGCTCGAAGAGGACATCTGGTCGGAATTGACCGCCGTCAAAGAGGGACGCGTGTTCTATCTTCCCAAATCTACGTTTCAATACAAGCCGACGGACGGTTGGGCGGACGCCTACGCCTTCCTCGCGGAGAAAATCAACGGTGAAAAAATTCGCTGACAAATTCATCTTCCCGTGCGCGATCGGAATTTTGCTCCTTTCCGCCTTTTTGTCCCTTCGGTTCGGAAGCGTAACGCTTACTTCCGAACAGTTCTGGAAGGGACTTTTCGGTATGGACGGATATAAGACGCAAACTTTGATTATCCGCTCCTCCCGTCTACCCCGTCTCTTCGGAGGGATCGTGGCAGGCATGGGACTTGCGCTTGCAGGCACGCTGTTACAGCGCGTCACGGACAACCCCCTCGCCGCTCCGAACCTTCTCGGAATCAACGCAGGCGCAGGATTTTCCGTCCTTCTTCTGCTCGTCTTTGCCCCCTCTCTCAGCGCGCTGTTGCCCCTTTCCGCTTTCATCGGCGCGCTCTTGACCTCTCTTCTCATTCTCGGAATCGCGCGCATGAACGGCATGGGTAAAACCGCGATCGTACTAACGGGCGTCGCGCTCTCTGCGCTCTTTCAGGCTGGAATTTCCTTTCTGTCGAAACTAGACCCCGACGCGCTCGTTTCCTACACCGACTTTTCCATCGGCGGATTGTACGGACTCAAAACTTCCGAACTACTCGTTCCGTCCGTGATCGTCCTCGTCTGTTTCGTCCTTTCCCTCTTCCTCGCGAAAGAGCTTTCCCTCTTCTGCCTCGGGGACACGCTCGCAATTTCCCTCGGCGTCAACGTAAAGAAAGTGAGGCTCCTTGCCCTTATCCTCGCTTCCGCGTCGGCGGCGGCAGCCGTCTCCTTCGCAGGGCTCATCGGATTCGTCGGGCTCATCGTACCCCACGTTGCGAGAAAAATCGTCGTCGGAAATGCGAGAAAAGAGCTTCTGCTTTCCCCTTTGCTCGGAGCAAGCCTTTTGCTCCTTGCGGATCTGCTCGCGCGCACTGCGTTTGCCCCTACGGAAATTCCCGTCGGCGTGTTTACCGCGCTGCTCGGCGTACCCTTCTTCCTAATCCTCGTGCTGAAAAGGAGAAACCATGTTTCAATGTGAACTCTCCGTCAAATACGGCTCAAAACAAGTATTCGATTCGTTCAAGCTGACCTTAAACGAGGGAATCACGATGTTATTCGGAAAAAACGGATCGGGGAAAACCACGCTTTTGCACGCGCTGACGGGGGCGATCGCCTGCGAGGGAAACTTACTCCTCGACGGCGTGGAACTGACTTCTCTTACTCCCCTGAAACGCGCGAGATACGTCTCTCTGTTGCCGCAAATTCTACCCTCGCCCGACCTTCTCGTAAAGGACGCCGTCGCCATGGGGAGATTCCCCTACGGCGCGCCCTCTGCCGAGGACAAATCTCGCATCGACGAGATCATGCAAACGCTCGGGATTGCCTGCCTTTCCGAACGCGTCGCCTCTTCCCTTTCGGGCGGAGAACGGCAAAAAGTATTTCTCGCCATGCTCCTTGCACAGGATACGCCCGTCGTTTTGTTGGACGAGCCGACGACCTACATGGACATTTCTTTCCGCGAGACGTTCTTCTCCGTCCTGAATCAACTGAAAGAAAAGCGCAAAACGGTGCTCTTCGTCACGCACGATCTCACCTCCGCAAACGAAGCGGATCGCGTTCTGCTCCTGGACGGCGGCGCGCTCGCTTTCGACGGAACCAAGGACGAATGCTTTGAACGAAACGTGCTCGAAAGCGCGTTTTCCGTCCGAAGTTACACCGTAGACAATTATCGTTTTTTCAAATAAAGAGGCAGAATTTCGATTCTGCCTCTTTTCTTATAAGTACGCGGCAAGCGGTGCAAACTCCTTGATTTTTCCGTGTTCGATTGCATATTTCATGAGTTTCCGAATTGTCTTTTCTTCGAGAAACGCACCGAATTTGACCGCCTCGCCCAATTCGATTCTCTGCGACGTGACCGCATCGACGACGAGTTCTCCCAAATCTTCCTCGTCCATAAACGGCGCGATTTTTACGAGCTCACTTATATCCGAATCTCTTTCCAAAATTTTTTTCGCGAGCTTCGCCACGTCGTCCTCGTCCAGAAACGGACAAAGTTCCGCAAGATCGTCGAGCGTGACTTTATCTTCCACGCGAGCCATCGCTTTCCTTCACTTCCTTTTCGATTTTTTCAAAGGATTCTTTCAATTTTTCCGGTTTCATGATGGGCGCGATTTCTTTGAGTTCGCTCCCGTCGACCGTCTCTTCCGCATTGACTTTGCGAATGACTTCGGAAACTTCTTTATCTCCGATGATTTCATCGATGCTCACGCCGAACATCTCGGAAAGCTCTTGCAGACGGGAAAGGTCCGGTATATTTCCTCTCCCAGTTGCTGACTGCCTGAAAACTGATACCGAGCTGATCGGCAAGTTCGGGTTGCGTCATATTGCTTTCTCTTCTGAGTCGGGAAATATTTCTCCCGCTCTGATTCATATCAAACATTTTTCTCCTTTGCGATCGAACCCCTATCATACCCGATTTTTTGTAAAAATGCAATCAAGCCGTGGTTGAATCGGGCACATTCAAGTATCAATTGAGTAAAAAAAGCAGAACCGAAGTTCCGCTTTCTCTTATTTGCGTCTGAACAAGTCGCAGATGATGTAATAGATGGGGATGGTGATAAAGAGAACCCAGTACGGATGCCACCAACCGTATTGACAACCGAGGAAGAGATAGACCCCCGCAACGAGTACGGGATAAGCGAAGTTGGACGGATTCTTCTTTACGATGGCGTCGCACAGACTGCCGACCAAAGGAATCGCGAAGAAGATGAGCCAACCGGGGTGCCAAAGGGAACAGAATCCGCCGAGCACGAAATAACCGATGACCGCAAGGAGCGCCGTGATTCCCGTAACGGCGTCGGCAATCCGATGATTTCTGTGGGAATGAAACTCTTCTTCGTCCGTATCTTTTCCCGATTTGATATGGATCCCCGTCCTGTCGATGTGAACGGAATCCTCGCCGTCCTCGATATGAATGCCGTCGTTGCCGATGTGAACGGAATCCGCTCCGTCTTCGATGTGAATGCCGCTTTCGTTCATTTTGAACTTGACGTCCTCATCTTCGGCGAGTTCTTCCCAAGTATAATGTTTTTCTTGTTTGTCGTCCGTTTCCGTCTTTTTATCGTCTGCCTCCTCTTTCTCTTCCTTGATTTCTTGGGAAGTCTGCTCGGTGGAAAGCAGTTCGTCCAAAGACACGCCGTACAGTCTCGCGAGCAAAATGAGGTTATCCGTATCGGGAGACGCCTCCGCCCTCTCCCACTTGGAGACCGCCTGACGGGAGATGCCTAGTTCATCCGCAAGCTGTTCCTGCGAATAGCCTTTCTGTTTTCTGAGTTGTTGCAATCTGTTTGCAATTTCAATATTCATATGTGTTTCCTCCGTATTTTCTGAGTTCCATTATACGGTTGCGCGGAGGAAAAATCCACCGCTTTTGGGTTGAACTTCCGCAACTTTTGGTTGCATTTGCCTTTTATGCCTCAAATTGAGCGTGATAGAGCTTCGCATAGAACCCGTTTCGCGCTAAAAGCTCGTCATGCTTGCCTTGTTCTACGATATTCCCGTCGTGCATGACGAGAATAACGTCCGCCTCGCGAATGGTGGAGAGACGGTGAGCGACGATAAAACTCGTTCTGCCCTTCATCATCTTATTGAACGCCTCTTGAATTTTGAGCTCCGTTCTCGTGTCGATGGAAGAGGTCGCCTCGTCCAAAATGACCATAGGCGGAAGGACGAGCATGATTCTCGCAATGCACAAAAGCTGTCTCTGTCCCGCAGAGAGGGAATCCTCCGTCAGCACGGTATCGTACCCTTTGGGAAGTCGCATGATGAACGAATGCGCGTGTGCGGATTTTGCTGCCGCAATCACCTCTTCGTCCGTCGCGTCCTCTTTCCCCATCACGATGTTATCCCTGACCGTGCCCCGTTTGAGCCACGTCTCCTGCAACACCATACCGTAATTTTTTCGCAAAGACCATCTCGTAACCGTACGAATGTCTTCCCCTTCGAGGGAAATGCTTCCCTCGTCTACGTCGTAGAACCGCATCAAAAGGTTGATGAGCGTCGTTTTTCCGCAACCCGTTGGACCGACGATCGCAATCCTCTCTCCCTTTTTCACGGTCAGATTGAAATTCTGAATGAGCGGTCTTTCGGGAACGTAGGAAAACGCCACGTTTTCGAGCGACACGTTACCTTCCACCGTTCCGAGCTCTTCTTTCGCCTCTTCGGACAGCTCTTTTTCTTCCAAAAATTCAAAGATTCTGTCCGCGCAGGCAATCGCCCCCTGCAACTCGGTGATGACGCCCGTGATCTCGTTGAACGGTTTGGTGTACTGATTCGCATAGGAGAGAAGACTGTTGAGTCCGCCGACCGTCAGCGCCCCTCCCCAAGGCGTAAACAGGATAAAGACCGCGCCGAGAAGCGCCACGGCGGCATAGATGAGATTGTTGATAAACCGCGTGCTTGGGTTGGTGAGCGAGGAGAAAAACGTCGCTTTGAGCGCCCATTTTCCGAGCTCTTCGTTGCATTCGTCGAACGCTTTCAGCGTTTCATCCTCGTGCGTAAACGCCTGCACCACCTTCTGCGAGGAAATCATCTCGTCGATGAACGCCGTTTGTTTTCCCCTGACCTGCGTCTGTTTTTTGAAGAGAGAATACGTCTTTCCGGAGATAAATTTTGCAACGAACATGGAAAGCGGCGTCAGAAGAATGACGGCGATCGCGATTTCCCAGTTCAGCTTGATCATCATGACGACCGTTCCCAGAATCGTCAGAATGCCCGTAAAGAATTGCGTAAAGCCCATCAAAAGACCGTCCGCAAACTGATCGACGTCGGCAATGACGCGGGAAACGACGTCGCCGTACGCGTGAGAATCGATATAGGAGAGCGGAAGCGCCTGTATCTTTCTGATCGCCTGTTTTCTCATATCTCTCACGACGAGATAGGCAATGCGGTTGTTCGCGAGGTTCATAATCCATTGAAATACCCCTACGCAGATCGCCATAACCGCGATTTCGATTAAGAGAGGGGACAGCTTTTCAAAATCGACTTGCCCCGGTTCGACGATAGCGTCGATCGCATGACCGATCAGAATGGGGATATACAGTGTGAGCGCGACCGTTCCGATTGCAAACAAGAGCGAAAGAAGAATATAGAACCGGTACTTCGATACCAGACGGAGAATTTTTTTGACGGTGAGTTTATGTTTCATCGCTATCCTCCTTCTTGAACTGGGATTCATAGATCTCGCGATACACTTCGCAAGAGGAAAGCAACTGCTCGTGCGTGCCGAATCCGACCTGTTTTCCGTCGCTCAGCACGATAATTTTGTCCGCATGGGCGATCGAACCTGTTCTCTGCGAAACGATGAACTTCGTGCAGGGGAGCTGTTTGAGTTCTTTCCTCAACTGCGCCTCCGTCGCATAATCGAGCGCGGACGCGGAATCGTCTAAAATGAGAATATCGGGGTTTTTCACGAGTGCGCGCGCAATGGTGAGCCTCTGTCTCTGTCCGCCGGAAAGATTTTTTCCGCCCTGCGCCACTTCATCGTCCAAACCCTTTTCTTTCGATTTGATCACGTCGTCCGCCTGCGCTCGGTGCACGGCGAGAGCAAGCTCCTCTTCCGTTGCGTTTTCATTGCCCCACAGGAGATTTTCCCGTATCGTTCCGCGGAACAAAACCGCTTTTTGCGGAACGATTCCGATCCTTTCCCGAAGCGCTTTCGGATCGTACGCCTTGACGTCCGATCCGTCTATGCGCACGCTCCCCTCCGTACAATCGTAAAAGTGCGGAATGAGATTGACGAGAGAGGTTTTGCCGCTGCCCGTACCGCCGATAACGCCGACCGTCTCCCCCCTCTTTACCGTAAAACAAATATCCGAGAGGGCGGGCGCGCCTGCGCCGTGATAGGTGAGGGAAACGTGATCGAACACGATGAAATCTTCTTCTTTTTGTTCGCCCTCGATCTGTTGGAGGGTATTCTCCGTCGTAAGCACGCTTTCGATCCTCTTTTTCGAGGCGAGCGCCTTGTTCACGGTGATGATCATATTTGCGAATTTGACGAGCTCGACCAAAATCTGCGTCATGTAGTTGTAGAGCGCCATCACTCCGCCCTGCGTCAACAACCCGATTTCCACCCTGATCGCGCCGACGTGAATGAGCAGGACGATCGCAACGTTGACGATGACGTAGGTGAGCGGATTTAGGATTGCGGAGATTCTGCCGACGAAGAGCTGGCTCTTTTTGAGGGATTCGTTGCTCTCGTCAAATTCTTCGATCTCACGCTGTTCCTTGCGGAAAGCGCGAATGACGCGCACGCCCGTCAGATTATCCTTCGTTCTGTTGAGGACGGTATCGAGTTTCCCCTGCACTTTCTTAAACAGGGGAATGGATACGAGCATGACGGCAAAGACGATGACAAAGAGCAAGGGGATCGCAACGACGAACACCAACGCCGCCTGCACGTCCACCGTGAACGCCATGATCATTGCGCCGAACACGATGAAGGGAGAACGCAACAGGAGCCTTAAAAACAGATTGACGCCCGTCTGCACCTGATTGACGTCCGCGGTCATGCGCGTGATGAGCGTGCCCGTTCCGATCTCGTCGAGTTCTCGATAGGAGAACGACTGAATTTTTTGAAACAGTTCATGTCGGAGCTTTACCGCAAATCCGACCGCCGCCTTTGCGGAAAAGTATTGCGCCGTCACGGAAAACGCAAGTCCTACGATGCCGAACAGAACGAGCACGAGAAACATTTTCATGACGTACGGCATATTCCCGTCGGCAATGCCCACGTCGACGATCTGCGCCACGACGAGAGGCACGATAAGTTCGAACGACGCCTCCAACAATTTGAAGAAAGGGGCTAATACCGCCTCTTTCCGATATGATTTCAGATAACGAAATATGCTCATGTCAGAACTCTGATTTGGAATCTCGCGAAAACAGTCTCAGAATGACTTTGAGACAGTCGACCTCATCTCCTCCGTAGCAAGACTCATATACCGCATTCGTAATGGGAAGATCGACGTTGTAGCGTTCTCCCATGCGACGCATGGCGTCCGCGGTGGTAACGCCCTCCGCAAGCTTTGCGAATTTTTGTCCTTTCACCAGACTTTCCCCGTAAGCGCGGTTGTGGCTGTATTCGGAAAAGAGCGTCGTCTCGTAGTCGCCGAGGTGCGCAAGCCCGTATGCGGAGAGTTCGCTTCCGCCCATCGCGACAATCAGCCTTGCGACTTCCCTTGCGCCTCGCGCCATTAAAGGTCCTTTGAGCGAGGAAAGCCCTGCCCCGTCCAAAGCGCCTGCGGCGATGCCCATGACGTTCTTTGCGGCGGCGCCGATTTCCGTACCGATGAGATCTGTCCCGTAATAGAAACGAATGAGGTCGCTCTTGAAGTTATCCGCAAGGAAGCGTTTGAGTTCTTCGTTCTTCGAGTCGATGACCATACAGTTCGGAATACCCTGCGTGAACGCCTGAATGTGTCCGGGCCCAACCCAGACGGCAATCTGCATGGGATCGAATCCGCACTCTTCCATGACCTCGGAGAGTCTCTTTCCCGTTGAAACTTCGATTCCCTTCATGCAGAGGACGAATTTTTTATCCTTCGTATCGAACGCGCGGATACGGGACGCAAATCCGCGAAGTCCCTGAGAGGAAATGGAGATAACGATGACTTCCGCAGAAGTGACTGCCTCTTCCAAATCGGACGTGAGACGAATGCGCGGATCGAGGGAAACGTATTCGTTCTTTCCCGTCATGTTCAGAATCTGATAGGAATAATCGTCCTCGGGCCCCCAGCTCGTTACTTCGTAGCCGCGGCGGGTACAGAGATACCACGCGATAAACGACCCCCATCTTCCACAGCCTAATACAGAAATTTTCATGAATTATAGCTCCTTTCGTTCGGATAAAGCTCTCGAAAGCGTCACCTGATCCGCGTATTCCAGTTCGGAACCGATCGGGATTCCGTGCGCAAGGCGCGTTACCATGACTTCAAAGGGTTTGATCAGCTTTGCAATGTACATTGCGGTCGCCTCTCCCTCAACGTCGGGATTCGTCGCCATGATGACTTCCTTAACCGTTCCGTCCAATCTTGCAATGAGTTCTTTGATGCGAATGTCGTTGGGGCCGATTCCGTCCATCGGAGAAATAACTCCGTGCAGAACGTGATAGACGCCCTTGTACTCGTGGAGCCGTTCAAACGCCACGACGTCCTTTGGCTCTTTCACCACGCAGACGACGCTCTTATCCCTCGTACGGCAGACCTCGCATACGTCCGTCGTGGAATAATTTCCGCAGACCTGACAGTATTTTACCTTGTGCTTGACCCCCATGAGCGCTTCTGCAAAGGCGGAAACCTCGTCCTCGGGCATCTGAACGACGCGATAGGCATAGCGTTGCGCCGTCTTTTTGCCCACGCCCGGGAGTTTGGAAAACTCGTTGATGAGTCTTCCGATGGGTTCGATGAATACTTCCATTACATGCCCTTCATCGCCGCGTAAGGTCCCATCTTCTCTTTATAGACCTCGTCCGCCTTCTTGTATCCGTCGTTGATTGCCGCCATGATGAGGTCTTCGAGCATTTCCACGTCGTCGGGATCGACGACCGATTCGTCGAGTTCGATTCCGTCGATGATTTTCTTTGCGTTCATATAGACCACGACCGCTTCGCCGCCCGAAGTGCCGACGATTTCCCAATCGTCGAGCAATTTATCGACTTCCTGCATCTCTTCCTGCATTTTTTGCGCCTGTTTCATGAGGGACTGCATATTTCCCATGCCGCCCATTCCGCCTTTGAATCCCATAGTTTACTCCTTATAGATGATATTGTTGTCTTTGAAATCCTCTTCGAATTGTGCGAGCGGATCTTTTTTGACCGCCTGCCCCGAAAATTCCACTCTGTAATCGGTAATGCCGATCTGTCCGAGCGCCTCTTTGACGAGAGGCGCGTTGTCCTCCCTCGTCGCCGTGCCGTAGACCACTTCCTTGTCCGTATAGAGCACGAACGTATCCCCGTCGAATCTCGATTCGAGCTCCGTACACATGGTCACGAGCACACCCGTTCCCCCGCGGTTAAGCCTGCGGAGCGCGCGCAGGAATTTGCCGAACGCATTGTTCTTGACGTCCTGCGATACAGCCGTCTGCTCTTTTTTGACGGGAATCTCTTCCCTCTTAACGGGAATGCTCTCCTCTCGCTTGACCGTCCGTTCGACTTCTCTTTCGACAGGTTCTTCATACGCCCCGAACGAGAAAAATTCTTCCGGAGGAGCTTCTTCCTCTATGATTTTTCGTTTCGGCGTTTCCTTTCGTTTCGGCTCTTCGGGAGAAATTGCGACCGCCTGCACGGACCCCTCGGCGATTTTCTTTTCGAGCGCGGAGATACGGGAAAGGAGCGCGTCGACGTTGTAGTCCGTTTCGGGCATACACGCCTTGACGACTGCGGTTTCAAACAAAATCCTGGGCGAGGACGCGTAACGGAGCGATCCCTCCGTCTCTGCGAAAATTTCGCTCGTCCTCAGAATTTTATGTCCGTCCGTCTTGTCCGCAACGGACTTGACGAGATCGTACATATGGTCGGGCAATCCCACAAGCCGTCTGCCCTCGCGGCAGAGCTTTGCAATCGAAACTTGATTGAGTACGGACAGAACGTCTTTGCACAAAACGCCGACGTCCTTCCCCTCGGATAAGAACTGTTCCGCAAGGGACAGCGCGTTTTGGTCGCTCGTCAGCATCGCCCCGACGAGATTAACCGTCGAGGTAAAATCGGCATTTCCGAGCACCGCGTTGACCGCGTCGAAAGTCAGCTTTCCACGGTCGTACGAAACGCAGGTATCCGCAATGGAGAGGGTATCTCTCGCACTGCCTGCCCCTGCGCGCGCGATGGCATGGAGCGCCTCTTCTTCGTAATCCTTGCCGATCTGCATCAATACCGAACGGAGCAGGGATACGAGATCTTCCTCGGGCAAAAGTTTGAAATCAAAGCGCATACACCTTGAAAGAATGGTCGCAGGGAGCTTATGCGGTTCCGTCGTAGCCAGAATGAAAATGGCGTGACGGGGCGGCTCTTCGAGCGTTTTGAGCATGGCGTTGAACGCGGAATCGGTGAGCATATGCACCTCGTCCACGATATAGACCTTATACTTCCCCGCCACGGGAGGGTACTGCACCTTTTCCCTCAAATCTCGCATTTGGTCGACGCCGTTGTTTGACGCGGCGTCGATTTCCACGATATCGAGGTTGGATGGATCCGCAAGCGCCTTGCAGGTAGGACATTCGCCGCAGGGCGAACCGTTCACGGGGCGTTCGCAGTTGACGGCTCTCGCAAAAATCTTAGCGACGCTCGTTTTACCCGTTCCCCTCGGCCCGCAGAACAGATAGGCGTGTCCCGTCTTGCCCGTCTCGATTTGATTTGTGAGAATCTTGACGATGTGCTCCTGCCTGACGACTTTATCGAACGTCGTAGGGCGAAACAGTCTGTAAAATGCAAGATATGCCACTTAATCCATCTCCTTTTTGAGTTTATTCTTGGCGCGTTGAAGCGCATTGTCCACGCTTTTGTATTCTTTGCCGACGGCGGTCGCGATCTCCGCGCAGGATTGTCCGTCCATATATAAAACGACGACCTGAAATTCAAAGGACGAAAGCACTTTGCTCATCAGAGAGAGCATTTCCTGCCTGTTTTCGCTGTCGAGCACGTATTTTTCTGGATCGTCCGCCGTCTCGAAATCCGTTTCGTCGATGGAAACGGACATATTCAAGGCGCGGTGTTTGAGCCGATTGGAAGATTTCACGGCGTCGATGATGCGCCTGTCCACGCAGACGGATGCAAACGTCCGAAAGGCGGACTTACCGTCGTAGTGCATGATCGCCTCGTACAATCCGATCATTCCTTCCTGCACGAGATCTTCCTGCTCTCCCCCGACGAGAAAATACTGTCTCGCCTTACTCTTGACGAAATAGCGGTAGCGTTCCATCAAAGAATCGATCGCGTCTCGTTCTCCCTCTTTCGCACGCAATACGAGCGCCTCGTCCGTCATAGGTTTTCTCTCTTTCTGACAGCCTCATAGCAGGCGATTCCGAGCGCGATGGACGCGTTGAGCGAATTGACTTTGCCGAACAGAGGAAGGGAAAGCGTTCCGTCGCACAGTTCCTTGGTGAGACGGTGTACGCCGCTGTCCTCACCTCCGATGACGAGCGCAATGTTTCCCGTCAGATCCGCGTCGTAAATGCTCTGTTCCCCTGCTTCGAGGGCATATACCCAGTATCCCTCTTTTTTGAGCTGTTCGATGGTTCTGTTGAGGGAAGAGACTTTCGCAACCCTCATGTGTTCCGCCGCTCCGGCAGAGATGCGAACGACGCTCTCGTTCACGGACGCGCTCCCTGCCTTGGGAATGATCACCCCGTCCACGCCTGCGCATTCGCACACGCGGAGAATACTGCCGAGGTTATGCACGTCCTCGATAGAATCGCAGAGAACGATAAATCCGCCTCTCCTTCCTTTATTTTGAACGATGTCCTCCACCTCGGCGTACTCGAAATCCGTCGTCATGGCGATCACGCCCTGATGACGCCCCGTCTCGCTCGCCTTGTCGAGTACGCCGCGCGAAACGAACTGTACGCGCACGTCCTTTCTCCGCGCCTCGGCGAAAATTCTTCCGAGCGAGCCCTGCGCGCCCTGTTCCATCATGATTTTGTCGATTGTTTTGTCCGTTTTGAGAAGTTCCAAAACGGCGTTTCTACCCTCAGTCTGCATCGTTTTGCTCCAATAATTCGTCTATTCTTTCCGTCTGTCCCGTGAGATATAAGTAGCCGATGACCGCCTCGAATCCCGTGGAACGGTTGTATTCCGCAACGGATGCGTTCTTGCTCTTCGTCGGTTTCTTTGCGTTCCTTCCGCGATGAAAAATGGCAAGCTCGTCCTCGTTGAGTTTTGTTAAAAGTTCGTCGGTGAGCATGCTCTGTCCGTGCGCGGACACCTCCTGTGAGGCGCGCTTGTTGAGCTCGCCCGTCTTGAAATCCCCCGTCAGGGAGAGTTTTTTTCTGACGTACAGCGTGAACACCGCGTCTCCCACGAAGGCGAGCACGACCGCATTCATCTGCTTTGCCTCTCGCGTTGTAATCGTTTTATCCCAAGAAATCATACTTTGCTTCCCGTACGCTCGGAGCTCTGCCCTGTACAGTTGCCCCTATTTTATCATCCATCATTCTACCACAAAAACAAAAAAAAGGCAACTTCTTGTTACCCTTTTCGCCCGTTGATTCCGAATATCCTGTCCGATTCGCTTCACTGCGCCTGATTTTCTTTCAATAGATAAGACAAGATCCCGTTTGCGACGCGCTCGGCTACGGTACGCCGATACTCCTCCGTGATCAGAAGCGCTTCGTCCTCTCTGTTGGAAAGAAAAGCGCATTCGACGATGACGGAAGGATAGTTCGTACAGTTGAGAATAAAGTAATCCCCCAACAGCGGCGTTCTCGCGCTCGGCGTACCCTCGTTTCCGTTAAATTGCGACTGAATACATCTCGCGAGCGATTCTCCGCACCCGTCTCCCTGACGGTAAAATACCGTCGCGCCGCGCTTATTCAGGTTTGAAAAAAAATTCTGATGAATGGAGACGACGACGTTCGGAGACGCCTTTTCGATGATTTCCCTGCGTTTTTCCATGTCGCGTTTCTTAAAATATTTTGCGGTCGTGCCGTAAAGCCCTGCTTCCGTCTTTCTCGTGAGGACGACCTTCACGCCACGCTCTTCTAAATACTCCTTCAAGGAATACACGATGGATAAATTGACGTCGCTCTCCTTCACGCCCGACTGTTTCCCGACGACGCCGCCGTCGATTCCGCCGTGCCCCGCGTCGAGCACGACTTCGGGGGTATGATATTCACAGTAAGCGGCGTGCGTGATCGCGCCGATACAGCACCCGAATGCGAGAAGCACGCCGAGCGCAAGCGCGCATCCCGTCAAGAATTTTTTCATCATACCCTATCCTATGCCCGTCCTTCGCCCGTTATGCACGAAAAAAGGACGCCCGGATTTTGCCTTTGACGTCCTTTCTCTATAATGAAGTGTTATGTGTAGTTCATAATACGAGCGCTTTCCCCTCAAAATCGACTGTTCTCTTCTCACACTTTGGTATTATACACCAACTTTTTTGGTACGTCAAGTTTTTTACCAATTTTTTAGGTAAACTGTGATTATGAAAGAAATTCATTTTTCGGAAAACTTAAAAAATTTGCGCAAGCAGAAAAACATAACGCAGGCGCAGCTTGCCCGCATTTTATGCGTAGACCAGCGCACCGTCAGCGCGTGGGAAAAGGGCGTCTGCGAACCCAGCCTGTCCATGCTGGCGCTATTGTGCGACTTCTTTGAGGAAACGTTCGACAATCTCTTACTATAAAAAACCTTGACAAACAAGTCAAGGTTTTTATAGTTCGAGCGACATACCGTCGTATGCGGCGATGACGCCGTATTCTTTTTCGATTTTTTCGAGCGTCTCTTGCAGGGGCGCTTGGTTGTGAGAAAAGTGCGTAACGACGTATTTCGTATCGGGACGAACGGCTTGAACCTTTTCAAGCTCGGCTTTCACCGCCATGCAATCCCCGATTCCCATGTGCCTCGCCTCGCCGACCGTTTCCCCGACAAAGGTACAGTCAAAGCTGACCAAATCGACCTTTTCGTATCTGAGGTGCTCGTACACCCCTGCGCCGAGTCTGCCCGTATCGTTGAGATAGAGGACTTTCTTGCCTTCCTTCTCGATGAGATAGACGAAACAATTCTCCCAAACGGAGTGTCTTGCAGGCAGAGGAGTTACCTTGTACTCTCCCAAAAGGACGGGACAATACTCCCTGAGTTCTCTGAATCCGATCGTTTGAAGGACGACTTCCCTCATTTCCCGTCTCGTGCATTCTTCAAAGACCTTTTTGACCTCCTCATTGCCGCAGATCGTGAGATTCGGACGCGTCATGTCGTGCGCATACTTATAACCGCGCAAGATAAAATCATGCGCATAGAAATGATCCATGTGCGAATGGGTGACGAGTAAATACTCGATCGCGGAGAGATCTACGCCGAACCGCACCGAATGCATATACGCCTCGGGGGGATAATCGACGCAGAAAGAATCGTCGATCAGAACCTGCGAACGGGTTCTGAGTTCTCTTCCTCCGCGCTTGCGCGCTTCTTTGCAGGTGGCACAGTTGCAGAAAACAGCGGGGATTCCCTCCGCTGCCGCCGTACCCAAATAGGTGATTTTCATACGTTATACTTCATACAGAATGGTCACGGGACCGTCGTTCATCTGTAATATCTTCATATCCGCGCCGAAGATACCCGTCTTGACGGGAATTCCGTAAGCGCGCAAAAGTTCCGCCTCCGCTTCGTACAGAGGCTTTGCCTGTTCCGGTCGCGCCGCGTCGGAGAAACTCGGACGAAAGCCCTTTTTCGCGTCTCCGTACAGCGTAAACTGGGAAATGAGCAGAATTTCTCCGCCCACTTCCTTGACCGACAAGTTCATCTTGCCGTTTTCGTCTTCAAATATTCTCAGCCCCGCTACTTTTTTCGCGATTGCCTCCGCCTGCGCGAGCGTATCTCCCTCTTTGACGCCGAAATAGACGGCAAGTCCGAACGGAATGGAGGAGACGAGCTCTCCGTCCACGGACAGAGAGGTTTCGCGCACGCGTTGAACGACGACTTTCATTATCTCTTGATACGGTCGAGATATTCGCCCGTTCTGGTGTCGATACGAATGACGTCGCCCTCGTTTACGAACATGGGAACCATGATTCTGTAACCCGTTTCAACGACTGCGTTCTTCATGACGTTGGTTGCGGTGTTGCCCTTAACGCCGGGATCTGCCTCGGTAACGAGAAGTTCGACGAAGTTCTCGGGTTCAACGGAGAAGGGAACGTCGTAGAGGGAACGAACGGTAACGGTATCGTTCTCTTTGATGAAGTTCAAAGCGTCTTTGACCTGATCGTAAGAAAGGGGAATCTGGTTGTACTCTTCGTCCATGAAGTAGTAGAACTCGCCGTCGCTGTAAGAATAGGTCATCTTTCTCGTTTCAACCTGTGCGGTTTCGAGCTTTGCCGTGGGGTTGAAGGTCTCGTCGGAAAGAACCTGTCCCGTCTTAACGTTCTTCAAGGTACATCTTACGAATGCAGCGCCCTTACCGGGTTTAACGTGCTGGAATTCGGTAACGGTGTAAACGCCGCTCTTGTACTCGAACGTAACGCCCTTTCTGATATCGCCTGCCAAAATCTGTGCCATAATAAATTATCTCCTTGCCTTGTTTGTATTTTTCAAATGATTAAAGAATCAAAAGTTTCTTGTCGGAAGTCATGAAGGTCTCGATCTTTCCGTTTTCCATTCTGCACGAATCCTCGATGCGGATTCCGATCTCGCCGTCAACGTAGACGCCCGGTTCGTCGGAGAACACCATGCCGTCTACGATGGGCGTTTCGCTCGCCTGGGAAAGGCGGGGGAATTCGTGAATGTTGATCCCGATGCCGTGACCCAAAGAATGGGTGAAGTATTTGGCGAGATCCGCCTCTGCAAGGCAATCGCGCGCAATGGAATCGAGCTGTCTGCCCGTCATGCCTGCTCTGCCCCGTTCGAGCACGCGCATATGCGCCTCGTAAACTTTTTCGTACGCTTTTTTGAAGTCCTCGTGCTTGCCGTCGTCCCCGAACAGGAACGTTCTCGTCTCGTCCGAGCAATATCCGCCGAACTTACAGCCGAAGTCGATGAGCACGGGATCCCCGAATTTGAGTTTCGTCTCATCGGGAACGTGATGAGGCTGAGACGCGTTTCCGCCGAAACAAGCGATGGTATTAAAGGAAACCTCTCTCGCGCCGCCGCACATCATGGTATATTCGATGAGCGCCGCGACTTCCGTCTCCGTCATACCCTCTTTGAGCTGCCCCTGCACTTTTTTGAGCGCCTCTTCCGCAATGTCGCACGCCTTTTGAATGCGCGCCGTCTCGTCTGCGGTTTTGATCGTCATCGCCTGCGTGAATAACTCGGAGTCGTCCACAAGCTCGAATCCCATATCCGCAAACTTCTTATATTCGGGATAGAGGAGAAGTTCGAACGGCATCGCGATCTGCTTATACTGTCTCAGATATTCGTCGACTTTCACGTCTGCGGTGTCAATCACTTCGATTCCGCTGCCTGCGAGCGCTTTCTTTGCCGCCTCGGTATATCTGGAATCCGTGAAAAAAATATCTTTTTCCTTATCGGAAAGAACGTAGCCTGCGGAGGATTCGAATCCCGTGAGGTACAATCTCAAATAACTTTTCTTCGTGAGCACCGCCTCTGCGCCGACGCTCTCATAGAATTTTCTGGCTCTGTTCATGGTTTTCCTCGATCGGGAAACTGATTTTTCCCATTTTCGGTACTATTTTACCACGAAAGACGCCCTTTGTCAAACTGTTAGATAAGTTTCCTGCATGATTTTTGCATCTTCCGCCTGCGTTCCTGCGGATTCGGAAACGATATACGGTTCGAGCGCAAGCTCTTTGAGCACCTTTGCGAGCGGATGAAACTGCGGTCCGTACACGGTATCTTCAAACGTAAGGTGTTTGACTTCCCCCTTTGCGGAATACATAATTTTGGAAAAGTGAACGTGGAAGTGTTTCATTCTCTCGTAGCCGAGCTCCGCTATCATATATTCGAGACGGGAACGGTAATCATCTTCCGTTTTCAAAGAACCCTGCTCCCGCGCGTTGACGTGTCCGAAATCGACGCATGGCGTAAAGACGGGATCGACTTTACAGAAAGAGACGACCTCTTCGATCGTGCCGATCTGAGCAAGTTTTCCCATCGTTTCGGGACAGAAGATCATATCCTGCAAGCCGAGCGCATAGATCCTGTCGCGAAGAACGCGCATGGACGCAAGCGTGCGTTCGACCGCCTCTTCCCTCGTCGTTTTTCCCTGTGCGGCAGGGTGGAACACGATTCGTTTTCCGCCCATCTTTCTCGCCATAACCGCGCTGTCTAAGATATAGCCGTAGGAATTTTCCACTTTTTCGGGTTCTGGCGACGCGAGGTTGACAAAGTAAGGCGCATGCACGGAGATTTCAACCCCCTCCGCCTCGAACGCCCGTCTGATGGCTTCCGCTTTACCGTCGGTCATTCTCACGCCCCGTCCGAAAGAATACTCGAAACAATCGAGCCCCCTCTCTCTCACGAATTTTGCGGATTGCTCCGTCTTATCCAATCCTGCGGCATAAAAGCTGTCGCTGTTGCCGCTCGGTCCGAATTTAATCATACTCTCACCTTTTGAATATCTTTTCTAAGCTGCTCGGACAGCTCTTCCTTGCTTGAAAAGCTCCGAATCTCTCTGATTTTTTCCGTAAAGACGACCTCGATCTGTTTTCCGTACAGATCTCCTTCAAAGTCGTCGATATACACTTCGAGCAGAGGATTCTCCTCGCCGAACGTAGGTCTGCCGCCGTAGTTGGCGATACCGACTTTATCCCCCACCCTGACCGCGTATACGCCGAATCCGAGGGGCGTTTTTTCCGCGGGATAGAGGATATTCGCGGTGGGGAATCCGTACGTTCTGCCCACCTGCCTGCCGTGCCGAACTTGTCCTAGCACGAAAAAAGGATAGGCGAGCAGTTCGTTTGCGCGCCTGATATTCCCTTCCGAAACGAGGCGTCTGACCTCGGAAGAGGAAATTTTTCTCCCGTTTCGTTCGAGCAAGGGAACCGCGACCACTCTTTTCAAAGTCGAAATGAGCGCGGGCGTGCCTTCCGCCCTGTCCCCGAAACGGAAATCCTCTCCGCAAAAGAACGTATCCACGGGAATGCGGTTCAGAATCGTCTCTAAAAACCGATCCCACCGCGTGCGTTTGGTCTCTTCATTCAACTCGACCACGAGGCAGAAATCCACCCCGATTTTTTCCGCGATGAGAAGTCGCTCTTCCATGGTGTAGAGCGCTTTTTCCCCTTTTCCTTTCAGGAGCATGAGCCCGACGGGAAGTCCCGTCTCCGCGGCTTTTTGAACGAGCGTATCGTGTCCCAGATGAATGCCGTCAAAGCAACCGAGCACGAACGCGCAGGGAGAAGGATAGGTTTCCTTCCCGTAATTGAGGATCAACATAATTTCGTCCGTACCGACAAAACTCCCCCGTTTACTTCGGCAATGCCGTAAAAGAGTTCGTCGATATATAGTTTATACGAGCCATCGGCTCTGTCTGTGTGTAGTTTTATGCCGTTGAGGAGTTTCCTGCGCTCTTCCCCTTCCGCTTTCAGCGTGGGAAAGGGCAAAACGGCGTCCGTCGGAATGAGAAACGAACCGACGTTTTCTTCCGTAAGCGTTTCGAGCTTTACAGCCGTATCCAGCGTGAAAAAACCGCTCTGCGTTCTTCTGAGCGCCGTCATCATGCCGAGCGACCCCGTTTTTTCCGCGACGTCTCTCGCGAGGGAACGAATGTACGTTCCACCGCCGCAGGCGATGCGGAACGTGAAGGAATCTTCCGAAACCTGTTCCAACAGCTCGATTTCGTCGATTCTGATGCGTTTTGCAGGCAACGTAAATTCCACGCCTGCGCGCGCAAGCTCATATCCTCTTCTTCCGCCGACGCTCTTTGCGGAATACAGGGGCGGAACCTGATCGATTTCCCCCACGAAAGAGGGCAAAACGGAACGGATTTCCTCTTGCGTGGGAATATGCTCCGTCGTCTGCGTTACTTCCCCCTCGCTGTCGAGCGTATCGCTCGTCGCGCCGAAACGGAAACGGGCGATATACTCCTTCTTCTTTGCGAGAAAATAGTCGAACAGACGGGACGCCTTGCCGACGCCCACGGGCAATACGCCGCTAGCGAGCGGATCGAGCGTGCCCATATGTCCGCACGGCGTTCCCGTCAGGCGTTTGATACGGTTCACCGCGAAGGCGGAGCTTTTTCCGCTCTCTTTGTCGATATTGATAAATCCCGTCATAACTGTCTGGAAACGGCAAACGAAAGCTTGTCGAGGACTTCTTCCACGCTTCCGAAGAGCATACAGCCCGACGCGAGGACGTGTCCGCCTCCGCCGAACGAGGACGCGACTTCGTTCACGTTGACCTCCCCCTTAGAGCGCAGGGAAACCTTGAATTGTTCCCGTTTGACTTCCATGAGCGCGGCGGATACTTCCACCCCGTCCACGGTCAGGGGAAAATCGACGAATCCTTCCGTCATTTCGGGCTTTGCTCCCACCGCTTCGAGGTCGGACTGCATGACGATCACGCAGGCAAGCCGATCGTCGAGGAAAAAGCGGACTTTATTCATCACTCTCGTATTGAGCAGGAATCTCGTTTTCTTCTGACGGCGGAACATCTGATAAGTCAAGCCGTCGATGTCTGCTCCTGCGTCCAGCAAAACGCCGCCCACGCGCATCGTCTCCCCGTTTACGTCGCTGTGCGTAAAACTTCCCGAATCGGTCAAAAGTCCCATCATGAGGAAATTTGCCATCTCCTTCGTGATTTCAACGTGCATTTCCTGAAACAGTCTCGTCATATTCTGACAATTCGCAGAGCAGTTGTTCACATAATTGACGTCTGCGTATCTCGTGTTGGAAACGTGATGGTCGATATTGAAGGTCTTTTTCTTCGATTTTAAGAAATAGTCGGACAATTCCCCCAAACGGAACTCGTCCGCGCAATCCACGCAGACGATCGCCTCGCTGTCGAGACGGGGTTTGTTTCTGATTTTGCCCGCGCCGAGATTGACAAACAATTCGGGAACGACGCTTTCACAGCAAACTTCATTCTCAATGCCGAGGGAATCGAGCGCGAGCGAAAGCGCGAGCGCGCTGCCGATGGTATCTCCGTCCGGGCGCATATGGCAGAGAATGGTCGCCGACCTGACGGCGGACAATTTTTCCGCAAACTTTTTGAGCATCAGTCGTTCTCCCTGTGGATCTGTTTGAGAATGAGATCGATTCTATCGCCGTACGCCATGGAATTGTCGGGCAGGAATCTCAGTTCGGGCACCGTTCTCATCTCCATCATGTGAGAAAGCTCGTGACGAATGAATCCGGCATGGCTTTTGACGATTTCGAATTGTCTGAGCGACTCTTCGGGCGTCTTTGCGTACACGCTGACGAATACGGTCGCGTTTTTGAGGTCGGACGATACGTCCGCTTTGGTAACGGAAATGAGCGCCGTTAAATCGGGACACTTATTTTTGAGCGCGCCCGAGATCACTTCGCTGATCGCCTTTTGATATTCGCCCGAAATACGGGCGGAACGAGGAATTTTCATAGTTTACTCTCCGTAAAGAAAAGAGAGAGAAAGGGTGATTCAGTTTTACCGTTTCTCTCCTCTTTATTTCATTGATTTTGTGAACAGACGCAGAACGGAACGCTTTGATCCGCCGTTCCCGTTTGCCGATTTCTTAGTTTTGAGGTACTTCCTGAATCAGATAGCACTCGATGAAGTCTCCGACCTGAATTTCGTCGAATCCTTCGATGGAGCAACCGCACTCGAAACCTTCCGCAACTTCCTTCACGTCGTCCTTGAAGCGTTTGAGCTGACGCACGTTGCCTTCGACGATCATAACGTCGTCTCTGTAAATACGGAGCTTGCCGCCGCGAACGAGCTTTCCGTCCGTAACGTAGCAGCCTGCAACCATACCGACGCCCGTAATCTTGAAGGTCTGGCGAACTTCGCACTTGCCCATGTAGATTTCCTGATATTTGGGAGAAAGCATACCTTTGAGCGCCGCCTCGATGTCGTCGAGAAGCTCGTAGATGATGCGGTACATTCTGACGTCAACCTTGCTGCGTTCTGCAAGCGCCTTTGCCTTGGTATCGGGACGAACGTTGAATCCGACGATGATCGCATTCGAAGAATCAGCAAGCATGACGTCGCTCTCAGTGATTGCGCCTGCCGCGGCGTGAATGACCTTGACTTTGACTTCCTCGTTGGAAAGTTTCAATACGGACTGTTTGACGGCTTCGACGGAACCCTGTACGTCGCCCTTGACGATCAGGTTGAGTTCTTTCATCTTGCCCTCCGCAACCTGCGCGAATACGTCGTCGAGGGTAACCTTGGTGTTCTCCTTGATCATTGCCTCTCTCTCGCGGTTGTGTCTCTCTTCCTGTACTTTCTTCATGAGCGCCTGATCTGCGGCGAAGATGGAATCGCCTGCGGAAGGAACATCCTCGAAACCGAGTACGGAAACGGCGATGGAAGGCCCTGCCTCTTTGACCATTCTTCCCTTGTCGTCGATCATGGCTCTGACTTTACCCGTCGTCATACCGGAGATGACGTTGTCTCCGACGCGCAAGGTACCGTTCTGTACGAGGACGGACGCGACGGGGCCCTTGCCTTTATCGAGTTTCGCCTCGATGATCGTACCTCTTGCAGGTCTCGTGGGATCCGCTTTGAGGTCCTGCATCTCCGCGACGAGATAGATATTTTCAAGGAGATCTTCGATTCCCATGCCCGTCTTTGCGGAAACGGGAACGAGAATGGTATCGCCTCCCCATTCCTCCGCGACGAGACTGTGTTCGAGGAGCTCGTTTTTCACTCTGTCCATATCGGACTGCGGTTTATCCATCTTGTTGACGGCGACGATGATGGGAACGTTCGCCGCTTTTGCGTGGTTGATCGCCTCTACCGTCTGTGGCATGATTCCGTCGTCTCCCGCAACGACGAGCACGACGATGTCGGTAACCTGCGCGCCTCTCGCTCTCATTGCGGTGAACGCCTCGTGTCCCGGGGTGTCGATAAAGGTGATCGGATGACCGTTGACGGTGATGGAATAAGCGCCGATGCTCTGCGTGATTCCGCCTGCCTCGCCCTCGGTAACGTTGGTCTTACGAATGGCGTCGAGAAGGGAGGTCTTGCCGTGGTCGACGTGTCCCATAACGGTGACGATGGGCGCGCGGGAAACGAGGTTTTCGTTCTCGGAGTCGTCATGCGCCTCTTGGAGCGCTTCTTCCGCCGTCTTTTCGGGAGCGTATTCGAGTTCGATTCCGAATTCGTCGGCAACGAGTTTTGCTTCGTCGATCGAAATGGATTCGTTGATCGTCTTCATGATTTCGATCTGGAAGAGGCACTTGGTGATCTCTGCGGCTGTGATGCCCAGTTTTTCGGAGAGCGCTCTGACCTGAATGGTGTCGCTCGTAACGACGACGTGTTCCACTCTCTGCGTCTGCGCGGTGTTCGTCTTGGACTTCTTTGCAGGACGCATCTTTCTGTAACCGCTCTTATCCTCGTCGAAATCGTCGATGGACATACCCTGCGCTCTGACGAGAGAACGCTTGGACATGGGTTTCTTCTCGACGTACGTCTTTTCGAAAGTCGGTTTTTTCTTTTCGGGCGCAAACGTCTTTCCCGCGGGCTTTGCGGTGCTGATGGGAAGCGGAGCCGCAGGGCGCAGAGGACGAGGCGCACCCGTTTGAGGACGCATGGGGCGTGCTCCGTCTTTGTTTAATGGAGCGCGATCGGAAGGACGATCTTTGATATAGGAAGGACGGTCGGAGGGACGATCCTTGATATAGGAAGGACGGTCGGAGGGACGATCTTTAATATAGGAAGGACGGTCGGATGGACGGTCTTTAATATAGGAAGGACGCTCGGGTACGGGATGATCCGAAGGACGGTCCTTGATATAGGAAGGACGCGGTTTCTCCTGAGGCGCAGGCTCGACGGCAGGCGCAGGCTCCACAGCGGGCGCAGGCTCTTCCTTCTTTTCTTCGACGACTTCCACGGGAACAGGTCTCTCCTCGATAACTTCCACGGGAGCGATCGGTTGTTCTGCGATGGGTTCTGCCGCCGGTTCCGCGGCAACTTCCTCTCTTCTTCTCGAATCTTCGGCTTCCAAAGCGGAGATTTTCTTCAAAATATCGGAAAGGCGGCCTTCGGTCTCTCCGAGCTTTTTTTGCAAAGCGCCGAGCCCGCTCGCTCCGAGTAAACCTCCGATTCGTTCGATATTTTCATAATTTTTTCCGTTTGCCATATCAGTTATTGCCTCCCGTTTCTGCCCTGAATCCTTCCTGCGTTACGGCAAGGAGCGCTTGGGCAAGTTTTTTATCTCTTACCGCCGCGAACTTACACAGCGGTTTTTTCACGATGTTTTCCAAAGTATCGCCCTCGCATACGATGAGCGGACACCCGAATTTTTGCTGTAATTTACTTGCTTGTTTTCGGGAATTTTCACTCGCCGTGTGACACACGACGAGGAGATACACTCCCTTTTTGATGGTCTCGACCGCATTGAATCCCATCGTCAGATTGCCCGATTTGATACAAAAGCCGAGATATGCCGAGATTTTAGGATTGAGCAAGGAATTCCTCCTCGATCCGATCGTAAACTTCCATCGGAACGTCCGATGAAAACGCTTTATGGATGAGCCGCTGTTTGCGGAGCTTTTCCACGCATTCCTTTTTGTTGCAGATATACGCGCCGCGCCCTGCCGCCTTGCCCGAAAAGTCGAGGAAGATGGCTCCGTCCTTATTTTTGACGATGCGCACCATTTCCTTTTTGCTTTTCATTTCACGGCAGGCGAGACACATTCTCAGCGGTGGTTTTTTTGTCTGTGCCATCTGTCCTCCAAATCGTTCTCCCGATTTACTCGGCTCCCTCTCCGGAGAACAAGTTGAGTTTCTTGACCGCGGATTCGCTCTTCACGTCGATCTTCCAACCCGTCAGTCTCGCCGCGAGACGGGCGTTCTGACCGTCTCTGCCGATCGCGAGAGAAAGCTTATCGTCGGGAACGATCGCCATTGCGGAGTTTTCCCCTTCTAGCTGCGTTACGGCGACGACCTTTGCGGGAGAAAGCGCCTTTGCGATGAATTCGAGGGGATCTTCGCTCCAAGGAATGATGTCGATCTTTTCGCCCGAAAGCTCTGCGACGACGGCGTTGACTCTCATGCCCTTGTTGCCGACGCAAGCGCCGACCGCGTCGATCTTCGGATCTTCCGACCAGATCGCCATCTTCGTTCTCTGACCGGGTTCGCGAGATATGGACTTGACCTGAACGGTACCCTGTCTGATTTCGGGAACCTCTTCTTCAAACAGTCTCTTTACGAAGTTGGGAGCGGTACGGGAAACGAGCACCTGCGCGTTCTTTCCGCCGCTCTTTACCCTCTTGACGTACACCTTGATTTTATCGTTTACGTTGTATTTTTCACCGGGAATCTGATCCTGAGAAAGCATAACGCCCTCGATCTGACCGCCGCCGAGCTCTACGGTAACGCTCTTTGCCTCGACCTTTCTGACCACGCCCGAAAGAATCTCGTTTTCTTTATCGGAAAATTCGCTGAGCGTATTGTCGCGCTCCGTCTCGTGAAGTTTCTGTAAAATGACTTGCTTTGCAGTCTGCGCCGCGATGCGTCCGAAATCGTTGGGAACGAATTCTTCGATGAGGGTATCGCCGATCTTTGCGTCCTCTTTGAAGTCAAGCGCCTCTTCCAAAGAAAGCTCCTTATCCTTGTCGACGACTTCCTCTACGACGTGGCGGAGAAGGAAACAACGCATGAGTCCCGTATCGGGATCCATCGTAACTTGCACCTCACCCGAAAATCCCGGGAACTGCTTTTTATAAGCGGACGCGAGAGCGTTTTGAAGCGCCTCTACGAACACCTCGTGGGCAATGCCCTTCTCTCTCTCCAAATCGGCAAGTGCTTCAAAAAATTCCTTGTTAATCATAACCTTACTCCTTCTCTTAATCCAAAAACTCGATCGCACGGTTGATCTTGGCTATTTTATTCCGTTCGATGGCGAGGGTAGTTTTCTTTGCATCTTCGATGGTCACGCTGTTTTCGTTCCATGCGACCATCGTTCCTTCCAGAAGTTTCTTTCCCTTCATGGGCGCATACAGTTTGATCTCCACCTTTTTACCGAGATTTTTATTGAAATCCCTCGGCGTCTTGAACGCCCTGTCCAGTCCCGGACTGGATACGTTGAGGGTATAGGCGGCGCCGAACGAAGGATCGAATTCGTCCAACGGTTCGTCGATGGCGTTATGAAAGAGCGCGCATGTGTCGAGGTCGACTCCCCCCTCTTTTTCCACGTCGATATAGACCGTTATGGACGGTTCCTTGGGTTTGACTTCGACTTCCACGATCTCGATTCCCATCGGCGCGGCGATGGTTTCGAGAAATGCGCTGATTTCCTCCGTCGGTTTGAATTGCATGACTCCTCCTGAGAAACAAATGAGAGTGGACTCACATCCACTCTCAATATTAATTCACATTAATGATTGAAGATACCGATATTATACCACCTTATTTTTCATTTGGCAAGCATTTTTTCAAACGAATTAGCTCAATAAAAATTTTTGCGGTCGTGAGCGCGTCGTCGTACGCTCTGTGATGGTTAAAGGTGATCTTGAATTTTTCCGCGACGGTGTTGAGCTTATAGTTTGCGAGCGCCAAATTCTCCTGCGCGAGCCGCACGGTATCGTGAATGAGCGCGTCGAACCGAATGTCCGCCTGCTCCCCGTAATAGGAGATGAACTTGTAGTCGAACATGACGTTGTGCCCGACGAGTTCGCACCCGTCCGCGAATTTGTAAAAATCCAAAAGCACGTCGCCCACCTCGGGCGCGCCGACGAGCATTTCGTCGTCGATCCCCGTCAACGCGATGATCTCTTTGGACAGTCTCGAAGGGCAAGCGACGAAGGAAGAAAACTTTTCTTTGATTTCTCCTCCCCTGATCTTGACCGCGCCGATCTCGATGATCCTATCCATCGTTCCCATGGCGGGATTGTTGTTGAGCCCCGTGGTTTCCAGATCGAACACGACGTAGTCTCTCCGCAAAAACGCCTCGGGAAGCGGCGCTTGCCCGAACATATCGCCCTGACTGTAATCGAGGATCTCCTCGGGAAATACCGTGTGATATTGTTTCGGAACGCTCCTGCACGGTCTCTTTTCGGGAACGAATCCTTCGGGCACGCGCCCGAAGTTGATCTTTTTGACCTTAAAGGAAAGAGAGCCGTTGTAATTCTCGTTCGTACCCGTGCAGACGATGGAATCTCCCGCTTTGAGCTCTCTGATTTTTTCAAGCGTCGCTTTCTTCGTAAAGTACACGACTTTGACGATTCCCGTTCCGTCGGTGACGGTGAAGCGGAAGAACGGCTTCCCTTTCTGCGTTTCCTTTTCCTCAATATAGGTGATCTGACCGCAAAAGGTCATATCTCCTTCCGTCGTCACGCCGTCCGCCATATAGGTCGCGTACTTGGGAATCTCGTCGATTCCTTCCAGCGGTTCAAACTCGGCGATCTCGAAATATCTGCACCCCGGTCTGAACTCCTCTTCTTCGGGTTCTTCTTCAAAGACGAGCGCTTCCTTTTCCTTTTTGAATGCGGAAACGTAAAACGCTCCGCAAAACGAACGGCTGAGGTGTTCGGCGACGCTTTCCAGCACTTCTTTTCCGACGATTCCCTTTTCCTCGCCCGAAAGACCGAATCCGACTTTCACGAATCCGTCTCCCCGTTCGATCTCGACGTCCTCTTCGCGTATGAACGCGGACGCGGCGGGATGGAACCGATCGAGCAGTTCCTTCGTCTTTCTCGCCACGAGATCTTCCGCCGCCACGAGTTTTTTCAAGGTAATATCCCCCTCGAATCCCTCGGGAAGATAGTCAAGCGTCGTCTTTAACGTAAACGAGACGTCCTCCTCCGAATACGGAAGATCGGTAACGAGGTGGAACACGATTTTTTTATTCCGCTTATCCACCTCGATGCTCTGTATGATGGCTCGTTTGAGCCCGTCCCTCGTTCTGATTGTTTCGATATACTGTTCGCTCTTCGTCAAATCAATCCTCTAATAATGCCTTCACTCTCGCAAGGAAAACTTCCTCCGCCTGTTCCGCAGGGATTTTTTCCACGATCTCTCCCTTTGCAAAGAGAATACAGACCCCTTTTCCCCCTGCAATGCCGATGTCCGCGTCCTGCGCCTCGCCGGGGCCGTTGACCACGCATCCCATGACGGCGACCTTCGCCTTCTTTTTGTAAGGACGAACAAACGACTGCACCTTATGCGCGAGCCCCATGCTGTCCCACTGACATCTTCCGCAGGTGGGGCAGGCGACCACGTCTACAAACCGATCGTCCATGCCGATCGCCCTTAAAATATTCTTTGCCGCATAAATTTCCTCGACGGGATCTTCGTTGAGCGAAACGCGGAGCGTATCTCCGATTCCTTCCAAAAGGAGAGAACCGATCCCGACCGCGCTCTTCACGATTCCCATCTCCTGCGTGCCCGCCTCGGTCACGCCGATATGCAGGGGATACTCCGTGCGCTCGGCAAGCAATCGGTACGCCTTGACCGTAAGGGGAACGGAACTCGCTTTGACGGAAATGACGATATCTTCCACGCCGTGTTTTTCCAAAATTCCCACGTTATAGAGCGCGCTCTCCACGAGGGCATATTCGTTTCTGCCGTATTTTTTGAGAAAATCGGGTTCGATGCTGCCCGTATTCGCGCCGACGCGCACGGGGATACGGTGCGCGCGGATACAGTCCGCGACCATAGCGATATCCTCTTCCTTTCCGATGTTGCCTGGATTGATGCGCACCTTGTCCGCGCCGCTCTCGATGGCGTTGATCGCATACTTTTTCGCAAAGTGAATGTCTGCAACGACGGGAATGTGAATGTGTTTTTTGAGTTCTCCGAACGCGTGAGAATCCGCCTCGTCCAGCACGGAACAACGCACGATCTCGCAACCCGCCTCTTCAAGCCTGAGAATCTGCGCCGCCGTCTCGTCGACGTCGGACGTTTTCGTCGTACACATGGATTGAATGGCAGGCGTGACGCCTCCGCCGATGAGCACGTTTCCTATTTTTACCTGTTTCGTCATAGTTTCTCCAAAAAGACGGCAATCCTCTTGCCGTCTCCGTTTTATTTATTGTCGAGCAATTTTTGAAGTTCCGCCATGAACGTGGAAATATCCTTGAACGAACGGTATACGGACGCATAGCGAACATAGGCGACCTCGTCGAGCTTTTTGAGCCCATCCATGACCATTTCGCCGATCTGCTTGCTCGTAACTTCCGTCTCCATCGAGTTGTAGATGGTCTGCACGACGGATTCGGTGAGCTTGTCGATGTCCCCCATGGATACGGGACGCTTTTCGCAGGACTTCACGATCCCCTTCTTGATTTTGCCCGCTTCGAGTTGCTGACGTGAGCCGTCGTTTTTCACGACGAGGACGGGCGAGACTTCGACCGTCTCATAGGTCGTAAACCGTCTTCCGCAACCGACGCACTCCCTTCTCCTGCGAATGGTCAGATCGTCCGCGGAACGGGAGTCAATGACTTTGCTTTCCGTCGATCCACAATAAAGGCACTTCATCTTGTAAACTCCGTTTTTCTCTTATTATAGCGTATTTTTTTTCGTTTGTAAAGGATCGTGACGAAATTTTTTCAAACGAGCGAAAACACTTCCCCGATCTTTTCCTGCAAGACGAGATCGGCGTATTTGTCGCGCGCCGTGGGAGAAAGATTGATGACGACGAGCCGTTCCCCTCTGAAATAATCCACGAGCCCTGCCGCAGGATAGACCGCAAGGGACGTTCCCCCGATGATGAGCGTATCCGCGGAGGAAATGGCGCGCACCGCGCCTTCGAGCGTATCCTCGTCCAATCCTTCCTCGTATAGCACCACGTCGGGTTTGACGACGCCGCCGCACGAACAGGTCGGCACGCCCGTTCCGCCTAACATGAAGTCGAGTCCGTAACGCTTGCCGCACTTCATGCAGGTATTTTTATGCACCGTGCCGTGCAACTCGAACACGCGCTTGCTCCCTGCCTTCTGATGCAATCCGTCGATGTTCTGCGTAACGATCGCAAGCAGTTTTCCCTCCCGTTCGAGCTTAGCGAGCGCCCTGTGACAGACGTTCGGTTGCGCGTTCGGAAAGAGCATTTTTTCACGGTAGAACGCAAAGAACTCCTCCGTATGATTGAGAAAAAAGGTGTGCGACAAAATGGTTTCGGGCGGATAACGATATTTCATATGGTACAGTCCGTCCACCGATCTGAAATCGGGAATACCGCTCTCCGTGGATACCCCTGCTCCGCCGAAAAATACGATCTTTTTGCTGTTTTCGATGATTTTCTGAAATCGAGCCAAATCCGTCATAACGCACGCTCCATCAATACTACGTCTGAAATCGTTCCGTCGCTCTTTTTTACGCCGCCGCGGAAAATTCCGCACGTTACGAATCCGACCTTTTCGTAAAGAGCATGCGCGCGGACGTTGTCCGCAAAATGTTCCAAATGCAGAACGCTCACGCTCGCCCGTTTTGCCTCTTCGAATACCGCCTCGAAGAGCTTTGTTCCGACCCCGTTTCCCCATGCCTTTTTCAACACGGAAACGCCGATGATTCCGACGTGCGCCGTCTTAAAGAGAGACGGGATCGTACAATCGACAAGTCCGATCAGCTCACCCCCTCGATAAGCGCCGATCAGAATGCTCTTTCCGTTCCTGTATCCGCGCACCCACTCCGCCTCGTTCTCCGCCGTAACCGTCTCGACTTCCTCACGAGTAAAGTTCAAAAAGTCCGTCTCGCGATTGATGCGTTTTAAGTACGAAAGGAGCGTCTCGCCGTCCTCTTCGGGCGTTTTCAAAAGGCACGCCCCGTCGTCTTTCAAATAAACGATTCTTTCTTCTACGATCATAAAAATTTCTCCATTAAAAATCCGCTCGCATAGCCTTCTTTCAGCTTATAAGCCTTCTTGCGTTCTCCGTATAGGGTAAATCCGCATTTTTCATACAGAGCCTTCGCCCTTTCGTTGCCCCCGATCAGTTCGAGCTCCAACCGCTCTGCGCCGAGCTCTCTCGCGACGCTCTCCAACTCCCCCATCAGGGCAGTTCCGATTCCCAACCCCCAAAACTTCCGTTTCAACGCAATGCCGATTTCGCCGACGTGCCTCGTCTTTCTCTGTCCTCCCATACTGAGAGAACAGTTTCCGGCAAGCTCTCCGTCCGCAAAAGCGCAAATCATCACCGAATACGGATGCTCATTGATTGCATTCAAAAACGCCTCTTCCCGTTCGGGAGTCATCGTCACCTCGTCGGGATAACGCAGAATAAACTCCGTTTCCCCTGCCGTCGTTTTCATATAGGATATGAGTTCCTCTGCGTCTTCACGCATGGGAGAGCGCAAAAGTACTTCTCTGCCCTGCTTGCATACAATTCTCTTTTCTTCGTAAATCATAGTTTCCTCCTCGTCTCGGATAAAATAAAAAGACAGTCCTGCCGACTGCCCTCGTTTTTGAGTATGGTCGGATTTTTCTATGCCGAAAAGACAGAGACGACTCTGCCTTCCATATTCACATACATAGAAAATCCGTTCATAACATCACCTTTTCTTTATTATATATCTTTTCGTTCCCGATGTCAATCTCTTCGGTGAAAAAACCTTTATCAACGCCTGCAACGTACGGTTTTTGCGAAATTTCTTTCCCTAAATCGTATCGGCAACAAAAATGATACAAAAAGAAATTCAAAAGAGATAGACAAAACCGCCTCCCTTTGATACAATCATGGAAAGGAGAATCATATGAGTTTCGGTACAAAATTACAAGACGCGAGGACGAACAAACACCTCACGCAGGAACAACTCGCAGGGCTACTCGGCGTAACCCGTCAATCGGTTTCGCGCTGGGAATCAGACGTCGTCTATCCCGACCTTGCAAAAATCGTCCGCCTGTCAGAACTGTTGGGCGTATCCACGGACTACCTTCTCAAAAACGAAGAGTTTGTTTCCGAGAACAAAAAGCCAAGCAAATTCCTCACCGACCTCGTCGGAAAAAAGGTAACGCTCGGCTTTTACGATACCGACGAACCTCTTGTTTTTCCGGAACGGAACGAAAGCATGACGGTGCTCGCCGTGGACTCTTCCTACATGAAAGTCTCCGTTCACAACGCAAAGAAGAACACGGATAGAGAAATCGACCTTCCCCTTTCGGAAATCTCTTCCGTCTGCATCGAGGTGTAATATGGAATACTTCGGTTTGATATTCGGCATGATTGCAATCGGTATCGCCCTGTCCGTGCAAGCACAACTCGCCACCCTCAAACGCAAACAAAAAGAAAAGGAGAACGGAATGCGAGACTCCGTCGTTCTCAAAAACACGCTCAAAAACAACGTCGGGAAAGAAGTCAAATTCACCTTTTACGAGAGCAACAATCTTCCCTTTGCAAACGATATCATCTATACGGAATCGGAGCTTTCTTTCAGAGTTCTCGACTTCGACGAAACGTACGTCCTCACGCAGGCAACTTTGATCAGGAGAAAAAAGACGATCTCCAAACAAGTTCTTCTCCCCATCGAGAACATTCGCTCCGTCGAGACGAATACGACCGTTGAAACAGAAACGCCCGTCGAGACGGAGACAAAATGAGCTGGTTCAATCCTTACGGACTCGGCGTCATCCTTCTTCTCATGATACCGAACGTTATCTATTTCGCAAAAACACACGAAACGCCCCTCTATCGGAATCCCTTCCTTGAACGAGCGGAAAACGTCGGACGCTTTTCCTGTTTCGGGTTTATGATTTTTAATCCGCCCTTCACGTGGTTCGGTTTTTTCTTTGAATCGGCGTTGCAAGTCTACTTGATTGTGAACGGTTGCCTGCTCGCTCTCTATCTCGCGATTTGGGCAATCCTTTTCCGAAACAACACGCTGTTTCGCGCCGTCGCCATGTCCGTGATTCCGTCCGTTCTCTTTCTGTTCAGCGGAATCATGCTTCTCTCCGTTCCCCTCATTCTCGGCGCACTCGTCTTTGCTCCTTGCCATATCCTGATTTCCGTTAAAAACGTGAAAAGGTAATTTTGAACGCTCAAATCAACAGATTACTTCGGCTACATGCTCGCCCCATCTCGCAATGGTCAAGTCCTTTTCGAAAGCAACGCGCCGTTTCGCGCCGTCGCCTTGTCTGTGGGTTCGCACTTCCGAAGATACGTGCCGTTTCACGCCGTCGCCCTACCCATAGTTTCGCCCTTCCGAAGTGATTCGAGGGATTCGCGCCGTCACCTTGTCCACGGGTTCGCACTTCCGAAACAACGCGCCGTTTCATGCCCTCACCCTATCCATGGTTTCGCACTTCCGAAGATACGTGCCGTTTCGCGCCGTCGCCATGTCCGTGATTCCGTCCGTTCTCTTTCTGTTCAGCGGAATCATACTTCTCTCCGTTCCCCTCATCCTCGGCGCGCTCGTCTTTGCTCCTTGCCATATCCTGATTTCCATAAAAGATAAAATGTGATTTATGAACGCTGAAATTGACGTCTCAAATGTCCGTTTAGAGACGGAGCGAATTGTTCTCCGTCCCTTTGCCCTGTCCGATTTGGACGACCTGTTCGCCTACGCCTGCGTCGACGGAGTGGGACAGGCGGCAGGCTGGTCTCCCCACAAGACGAAGGAAGAATCCCTCGCCGTTCTGCAAATGTTCCTTCGGGAAAAGAAGGTCTTTGCCATAGTCCATAAGCGCGACGGTAAAGTCATCGGTTCTCTCGGCATCGAAGAGCTTTCCGATCCCGTCATGCTCGCCTATCCCGAAAAGGGAAGAGAGCTTGGCTACGTCCTATCCAAAGACTACTGGGGACAAGGGCTCATGCCCGAATCGGTAAAAGCCGTGATTTCCTATCTGTTTGAAACGCTCCGACTAGACTTTGTCTCCTGCGCACACTTTCTATCTAACGACAGGAGCAGGCGCGTAATCGAAAAATGCGGATTCACCTTCGAACGAATCATCGAGTACCACACGAACATAGGCGCAACCGAACAGACAAAGTCCTATCTCCCGAGAAACCCCGACGCTCACGCATAACAAAGATTTGCCGTTATGCCAAAAACTTCAAACAAACAATTCCCCAAAGGCAACGCTTTTGGGGAATTGTTTTCGATGCCTACCCGATCAACCATACGCCTTAAAGGGTTGAAATCCGCATCATAGAAAAAGGCGAGTACGAAATCCATCGTACTCGCCAAAACATATGGAATCAATTCTTCTTCCGAACGGCTCCGAAACACAACAAAAAAGCAATTGTTTTTCTTCGCCGAAGATCTCGGAGCAATGCAAGAGAAACGATCTCGTTCTCCTCACAGGTGTTCGGGATAAACTCAAAACGAAATCCCATTACCGAATATCCCTTCCTGCCCTTTGCCTAAGTCACTGCCGATCAGGCGTTTCATGAAACAATTTGGCTTGGAATGAACCATAAGAAAAACTTATAATATTATGTATCGATCAAACGAATCATGTTGCCGCCGAGCGCCTCGAACCGCTCGGGGCGGTGACCTACTCTCGCACGAATCTGGACGGGGGTAACCCCCTTCCCGTCTCTCGTTTTATAAAGACCGCGTTCGTTGATGATGCGAGCGAGATCGACGGCATGCATGGTATGATCGGGATGCTCGGTAAGCACCTGCGCCATTACGTCCCAAAGGTTCGCGTGCTGTTTCTTCAAGACCTGGTAAGGAACGTAATCAAACTTATACGATTCCTGCAAGTCCTCGGACGCAAGTACTTCATCAAGCGTCGGCTCGTTTTCGGGAACGGGATTGATGGGATTGACAGGCTTTGCAGGAGTCGAAGAAGCACGGGGTTTATCTCTGTTGAGAGGCAAGTACGGATTAAAAGGAATTTCTTCGGGTTCTTCTACCTTCGTCTCTTCCTCCATGGGAGCAGGCGGTTCTTCCTCCTGTACAGGTTTCGGTTCTTCATAAGAAGGAGCGCCTGCAAACCAGGCGTCCGCAGAAGCATACTCTTGTCTTTCTTCCGTTCTTTCGTTTCTCGTCTGCTCCGCAAAGCGAGCGCTCGCAATGGGAAGAGGTTTCTCCTCTGCGACCAAATCAAGTTCTTCCGCATCGACGTCGTCCTCCGTCGATTCCACCTTGGAAACGACGCAGTATGGCACGTTGTTCCATATCAGAACGAGTTCGGAATATTTTTCAAGCTTTTTAATAATGAGATCGGGCTTGTTGACCAACTCGTCGAGAGAAATCATAGCTTTTGTGTTCATTTTGTCTCACATACCTTTCAATGGGGGATTTTATACCATTATACAACAGATACAACTCGTTTGTCAAGTGTTGTATGGGTGTATATACAAATATACAATATTATACATTTTATTGTATTTATTTGTATATTGCATGTATAACTTTGTATATTCAATAGTATGCGTTGCATAGTTTAGTAATTTTAATGTCATATACCCTATACAAACGTTATACAACCGACAAAACCCCCTCTTTTTTCCGTTCGCCCGATCCCCAGGTGATTTTGCTTGTCATTCAAAGATTTTCCCGGTTTCCATAACTCTCTCCGCCACGAATCCTGACAGTTTCACTTTCCCGTCGTTCCCCTCTCCTCTTCATCAAATCTTTTTTCGCTTAAATACATTTACAAAACTTGTCTCTTGCAGAGTTTTCTCGACTTTTCCCCTCAAAACAAAGTTCTTTTCTGTCTCACAATTATCTTTCCTTTCCCCTTCACAACGACTTGTCTTGTTTTTTAGCCGAATTTCTTTTAACCCCGTCCTTACCATTCGCTCCCCGAAAGAATCCTGCTTTTTTCTATCCCTCCACACCTTTCTCCGATCCTCACCATCCTCTTTACCGTATACCTCTTAAATCCGCCACGTTCACTTTCCCTTTCCCACAACGCATTCGCTTTTTTATTCAGCCGCCCACCGCTCCGCAGTATGATTCCGTCAGTTCCGCAGACAACGCGACACTCTGACCGCGAAATACAGTCTCTCTTAACTCTTCGCTTTTCCCGATTCGTCGCCTTTCCCCTTTTTCCCGACTCTCTTCTTTTCAGGAAATATTTCCAAACTTTTTTCAATCAACTAAGCCAATTATCAAATCCGTTTCGACTTTTTCTGACACATAATTTGTTTACTTTTTTTGCAGCTGCGCTTGTTTCCCCTTTTCTCGATACCATAACCTGTACTTATCCCTCATACCGATCGTAAAATCAAACCAAACTTTCTTGAATGCCGCTTTATGACCTCTCCCCACGGTATCGCCTGCCTTCTATCCGCACGTCTGTTCATATCTTTCCCGTACAATCCGCCGCTCTCTCAATCCGCAAAAAAAGAACCTCTCGTCATTCGAGAAGTTCTTCCTCTTCTATCTCTTTCAAAGAGACGATTCCTGTCAACAAGTCGGAATACAAAATCGTCGTCCGCTCAACACATTTCTTTTTGATTATTTCGATTACGAAAAAATTTTCGTAAATCCCCTCGATCCGAATGCGTTGCGCCACGATTCGTTTTGTTTTGTTACACGCAAGCAACACCGACCCTTTCGCCTGCATCGATTTCAGTCTGTCCTTGATTTTTTCAAAATCCGCTCTGGTATACGTTATCGGCATTTCCAAGCCCCGCAGGTTTGGACAAAACCGTGCGTCCGGCCGCAATCATGTTTCCTTGTTCCGATTTCTTTCATCTCGGCACTCCCTTTCGGTTTACACGCAAGCGTTGTAACCAAATTTATTTTATCACTTTTTATAAATTTTTGTAAGCGTTTTTCTGAAATGAAAGCCGCTCGATTTTCGCCATGCAACAAAATGTACTTATATTCCTTCCATTCTAAAAACGCTCCGTCATACACGCAAAAACAGATTCGCCTGAATACGCATCCCCAAAAAATAATCTACCCTCGAATAAGCGTCTCCGTCGCGCGACTTTCTTGCAAAACCGTTCTTTGCATTCCACAAAAAACCGTCGCCCGAAGACGACGGCCGTATTCCAAACGTTCTGTTTTTTATCGAAAAACGATATAATTTCTTCATTCCGCTTTGAGATGCTCCCCACGCTCATCAAATCCACGTTATCCACCTAATGCAGCCTATGACCGAGCAGCAACGTCGCCGTGCGGTTTTCTTGCAAATCCTCACTTGACTCGTTTCATAAAAAACCGTCGCCCGAAGACGACGGTTTTATATTTAATTGATTCCGGCTTGTTTTTCGTTGGTAAACGGTACGTTGTAGAAATCCTGCTTTTCCAGATCAAAGACAGGCTCTCCGTTCTCATCGAATTCAACGCGCATAATGTGCGCATGACGGTTATGATCTTCAAGAGGATCTCCGATGATCTTTTCGTAGCTTCTGAAATGGAGCACGCAGAGCGTCTCCCCCTCTTCTCCCTCCACAAAGGAGTTATGACCGGGGCCGAACACTTTGAGTTTTTCGTTTGTCTGACAAACGGGTTTGTTACGTTTTTTCCAACTGGTGGGATCAAGCAAGTCGCTGTTCTGATCGGCAGAAAGCATACCCATGCAATACATCGCGCCCGTGCCAGACGCAGAATATGCCACAAACAGTTTTCCGTTCTTTTTCAAGACGGTAGGTCCTTCGTTTACCCAGAACAATTCTCTCTCCCATTCGTAGTCAGGAGTCGTTAAAAGCACCTGTACCGTTTTCAGTTTGGTAGGCGTTTCAAGTTCCGCAATATACAAGTTGGAAATACCGTGCTGACGTCCGACCTTTTCAGCCCAGATTGTATACCATCTGTTCTGATGTTCAAATACGGTCATATCAAGGGAGAAATCGGTAAAGGAATAGGGATCGTCTTTTGCAGACTGCATCATTCCGGCCTCCGACCATTTGCCCGTCATGGGATCGTCGGAATCGCATACGATCGCGTAGGGACGAATCGCCCACACGTCGGGAACGGAACCTGCGGCAAAGTAAATAACCCACTTGCCCATCACGTAATGGATCTCGGGAGCCCAAATATGAGAACTCATAGGCCCGAAGATGTGACGCACCCAAACGGTACGTTCTTCCGCAGTGGTAAGCCCGTTTATGGTACTAGCCCGACGGATCGCAATACGATCGTAATCGGGGAAAGTTGCGGTAAAGTAGTAAGATCCATCCGTATGTTTATAAACATAGGGATCGGCTCTTTGGACTGCCAAAGGGCTGTTATATTTTACCATAGAAATAACCACCTTCAAATTTTCAATTTCTATATGAACTTATTTTACTATGATTTCGTCTCAATGTCAATGGTTTATTCCAAAAAAAGTTCAATGAAAATGAAACTGACGCGTTCCGCTTCAAATATACGTAAAGACGATTGCATTTTTCCGTTTTTTTTGTTATACTGTTTTTATTCCATAAAAACGGAGAATCCCATGTCCAAACCACTCGGCACAAAACAAATCTATATCATCAGCGGAATCGCGGTCTCCGTCATCATCATACTGTTCATTCTTGCCGCATTCTTCATGCTCGACAACGCACTCCGCAAGGATCCCGATCCGCTCCCCAACGACAATACCAAAACCTATAACGTCATTTTCAGGAACATGGACAACTCCGAAATCTCCGTAAAAACGTATCATGAGGGCGATACGCTCGTCGTTCCTCCCGACCCCACGTTCCGCAGCGACGAGCAGTATACATACAAATTCTTATCCTGGGATAAAGAGCTCTCCATGACTGTCACGGAAGATGCGATCTATACCGCAATCTACGAGAGCACTCTCAGATATTACGGCGTGACTTTCTACAACTATGACGGAAAAGTTCTCTTTGCCGACGAACACGTCACTTACGGATCATCCGTTTCCTATACGGGTAAGTCCCCCTCTCGTCCTTCCGACGAGAAGAACGATTACACCTTCCTGGGTTGGGATACGGACGTATCCTTCATTACGGGGGATACGGAAGTTCACGCTCTGTTCAACGCCACGCCTCGCCGTTATTCCATTCGCTTCCTCAACGAGGACGGAACGCTTTACGAACAAATCTTCGCCACTTACGAAGAGGACGTCCGAGGCTCCGTTCCCGATCCCGTCAAAGAGCCCGAGGGAAACATCACCTTCCTCTTCATCGGTTGGGACGCAGATCTTTCCTGCATCGTAGGAGATATGACCGTGAGCCCCATATTCGAGGCGCAAACGACCTGCATGATCACATTCCGCGACACGGACGGCACGCTCATATCCGAAGAGGAATACGAAATAGATTCCCCCGTCACGCCGCCCGTCATGCCTGCCACGAAGAACGGATTGTATTTTTCCGGTTGGAATAAACCGATCGCACTCGCCACCGAAGATACCGTTTATACAGCGGTATATTCCTCTTCGCCCGTCAACTTCACCCTCACCGTCAAATACGTTTTTGACGACGGAACGGCGGCTGCCGCCGATTACGTCTCTTCCTTGCCCTACGGAACGGCATACTACGTTCCGTCTCCTTCCGTCGACCATTTCGAACCCGATCGCATCGTCGTTTCAGGTCATATTTACGGAGATATCACCCTCACCGTCACCTACGCCCCCAGCGGAACCATCCCTATGGTAGACGGGATATACGAAATCGGCACGAAAGATCAACTCGTATTTCTGTCCAAAAGCCCCGATCTCTGGACGGAAAACTTCAAACTCATCAACAATATTTCCCTTTCGGGAATCGACTGGTCGGGACTCGGAAATCGCCTGAAACCCTTCTCGGGTACGTTTGACGGAAACGGATATACCGTATCGAACGTCAAAGTCAGCTCCGCCGAATCCGATTATATGCAAATCTCCGTAGGATTTTTCAACTCTCTTTCCGGAACGGCGACAAACCTCAAACTCGACGTCGAATTCAACTTCGTGACGACCGTCAATCAGCTGCTGATCGGAGGCATCGCCGGAGAGCTCACGGGAAAAATCGAAAATTGCTCCGTAACCGTCAAGTGTAACATTACCGGAAACTACGTTCAATTCGGGCTCATCACGGGCAACGCGCGGCAGGCGGAAGTCGTCAACGCTTCTGCGGTATGCAACGGCGCGACCGTTCGATTCGCCACTTCCCTGCGCGCAGGCGGATTCGCAGGCTATGCAAGATCGTGCACCTTTACGGGATGCAGCGCAAGCGGCAACGTCTCCGCGTCGATAGGAGACGTTTCCCTCTTCGGCGCGATGGACTGGATCGGAGACATGGCAAACATGGATGAAATCGCCCTTCACGACAAAAACTCATGCACCGTAACCTATACGGAATAATCTTCGCACAGACACGCGCCCCGAACGAAACCGTTCGGGGCGCATTTTTTCTCCGACTATCTGTCCGCGGAGAGCAAATCCTTGATCACCTCTCCCGCAAGAATCAACCCTGCCACGGAAGGAACGAAAGAAATGCTTGCAGGCACTCTTAAACCGTTTTCCGACTGCTTTACGGGAAGTTCTTCGGAATAAACTACTTTTAACTTCTGAACGTCATTTTCGCGGCATAATCGGCGCATAACCTTTACAGGCAAACTTCGCCATTGAACGATCCGCGCGAAATCGACCGCGCACAAGCATGCGCCCCGAACGGTTTCGTTCGGGGCGCATTTTTTCTCCGACTATCTGTCCGCGGAGAGCAAATCCTTGATCACCTCTCCCGCAAGAATCAACCCTGCCACGGAAGGCACGAAAGAAATGCTTGCAGGTACTCTTAAACCGTTTTCCGACTGCTTTACGGGAAGTTCTTCGGAATAAACTACTTTTAGCTTCTGAACGTCATTTTCGCGGCATAATCGGCGCATAACCTTTGCAAGCGGACAAACTTTCGTCTTTGAAATATCCGCGACGCGAAACGCCGTCGGGTCGAGCTTGTTCCCCGCCCCCATCGAGCTGATCACGGGCACGCCCGCGTCCTTACAACCCTTGACGATGGCGAGTTTTCCGCTTACCGTGTCGATGGCGTCGACGACGTAATCGTAGGGCGTAAAATCGAAGGGCGTATCGGGGAGCATAAAGAGCGGAAAACGAGTCACTTGACAGGAGGGAGAGACTCGCTCTATCCTCTCCTTTACGACGTCGACTTTTCTTCTGCCAATATCGGGCAGGGTGGCAATGATCTGTCTGTTGAGGTTCGAACGCGCGACCGTATCGTTATCCACGACGTCAAGCGCGCCGACGCCTGCGCGCGCAAGCGCCTCTACGACGTATCCACCGACACCTCCGACTCCGAACACGCAAACTCTTTTCTTCTGTAACGTTTCCACTCCGCTTTCTCCGATGAGGAGAGCCGTTCTGGAAAAAGCCTCGTCAATCAAAATAAAACTCCTTCTTTTTTCGGAATACGGGAATGGTATCGAGCGGAGCGGCTACGCTCGCACGCGTACCTCCCTCGTACTCCGTTCCGTCCTCGGCGATCCACGTCGCCCCTTTCGGGAAATAGACGTCGCGAAGTCTGATCCCTGCATGCAATACGGGACAGACGAGCAGATCGGGGCCGAAGAGATATTCCTCATGATCCTCCCATGCGCATTCGTCGTGAGGGAACTCGTAGAACAGAGGACGAACGACGGGTTTTCCGTAGAGATGCGCCTCTTCCATGACCTTTCTCGTGTACGGTTTCATGCGTTCGCGAATCTGTATGTATTTGACCATCATATCGGACACTTCGGGCGGATAAGCCCAGACCTCGTTGTCCGCACCCGTAAAGCACATACCTCCGCCGTCCTTGCCGAGAGGCGGTTTGTCGTGCGGATCTCTGTCGCCGTGCAGACGCATGACGGGAAGATACGTTCCGAACTGGAACCAACGCATCAGCACTTCATGGAAGGCGGGATCGTGAATGTTTCCGCCGTGAAATCCGCCGATGTCGGCAGTCCACCAGGGAATGCCTGCCATCGCCATATTCTGCGCGGCGGCATACTGATATTTGAGATAAGTAAACGTGGAAGGCACGTCTCCCGACCAGACGAGCGCGCCGTATTTTGCGGACGACGCCCACGCGCAACGAATGAGGTTGACGGGCTCTTCCACGCCGCAAGCCTTTTCCCCGTCATAGAACGCTTTCGCGTATTTTGCAGGATAAACGTTTGCACATTCGAGCGCCTGACCGTCATAGTAGCGATAAATATCCCAATCCGTCTTGGTATATTCGGGTTCCGCCTCGTCGAGCCAGAACAGAGAAACGCCGAGGTCGAAATAGTTTTCTTTGCAGATATTCCAAATGTATTTCTGAGATTCGGGATTCGTCACGTCGATAAACTGTTCGAATCCGAAACAATCCATCGTCACGGGAATGCCCCGATCGACTCTGACGAGCAGATCCCGTTCCATCATTTCCGTGTAATGCACGCTCGCGCGGTCGACGGTCGGCCACACGGAAACCATAAGTTTCATACCCATATCGGACAGTTCTTGCGCCATGCCCTTCGGATCGGGCCAATAGCGCTCGTCGAAACGCCAGTCTCCCTGCTGCGGCCAGTGGAAGAAATCGACGACGATGACGCCGACGGGAATATTTCTCCTATGGTACTCTCTCGCGACCGCCATCAATTCGTCCTGCGTCTGATAGCGGAGCTTGCACTGCCAGAATCCCATCGCGTAGTCGGGCATCATGGGAGGACGCCCCACGACCTCGGTATAATTTGCGAGAATCTCTTCGGGCGTGCCTGCCGTAACCCAATAATCGATCTGCCGCGAACATTCGGCGATAAATTCGGTCAGGTTCGTTCCGAGATTTGCCCTGCCGATAGCGGGATTGTTCCAGAAGAATCCGTATCCTCTCGACGAGAGCAGAAAGGGAACGCTCGCCTGCGTATTTTTCTGTTCCAGTTGCAGGGTACTGCCCTTCAAGTCGAGCGTAGGTTGCTGATACTGTCCCATGCCGAACAACTTCTCGTCCTGCGGCTCGAAACGGACGGAGACGCGGAAATAATCTCCCGTAAGAGAACGGTACGTTCGCCCCGTCTCTCTCGCCTGCGTGATCTGATCGAGATCGCGCCACCCTGCCGTGCCGTACTCCCAGGAACGGTAATATTCTTTGAGCAGCAGTTTGTCGCCGTCGAAAAAGGAGAGTTTTCCAAAACTCGTGATTCTCGCATGCACCCGACCGTTTTTTACGATTGCGTCGTCCCCGTCGAACGAAATATCCGCAGGCTTTGATAAGTTCTCTTCGAGCGCCCAGGGCAAATCGTAAAACGATCTATTTTCCGTCGCGCGCACGCGAAGTCCTGCTCCCCATGCGGAGATCTCGACGATCTCGCGCCGTCTTCGGAAGATGAGTTTCCCGTTTTCCACTCTGAAAAATTGCATCTGTATATCCCCCCTTATGCGATTCCGCTTAACTCCTGATAGAGTTTCTTTGCGTAGGAATCCGTCATGCCGCACAGATAATCCGTAACGAGCAACAATCTCCGATAGGCTTGTTCCCCGTCCGATTGATTTTTTGAAAAGACGTCGAACGCCGTCTTGTAGTTTTCGGAGATGATGCGCAGACGCTTGTCTCCGATGGCGTCCTTTCCCTCTCCGAGCGAGGCAGGAACGAACGTATCGAGCAAAAAGTCAAATACGGGCTTTGCGGAAAGCTCGATGCGCACGATCTCTTTGGAACGGAACACATACTCGTACGCGATCTTTCCGAGCGCCTTATGCAGTTCCCCCACGCCGCCGTCCGACAAAAGTTCCCTTCCGAACGTACCGTCCATGATTTCGCGGTAATGCGCAAGGAACGCCTCCCCTGCCCTGTAAATGAAAAAGCCCTGCACCTTCACGACCCAGTTCTGCACCGCATTGACGGCAGGAGAGGGCATATTGTTCGCCTTTGCGCGCGCATAATCGCATTCGAGCTTTTCCGTGAGCCCCTTCGCTTCGTTGCTTTCGAGCTTTTTGAGCTCTTCAAGCAGAGCGTAGTAGGAAATTTTTTCCTTTTTGACCGCGTCCTCGATATCGCCCGTCAGATAAGCGATGTCGTCCGCCGCCTCCAAGAGAAAGGCAAGCGGATGTCTCACCCCGTCCGCACCCGTCTGCTCGACGATTTTGCGGTACAAGTCCTCTTCCGCATGAAAATATCCCATTTTTTTGGTGGCGACGTTTCCGCTGCTCTTATCGATCCGATCGGACGGAACGGGATATTTGATGATGGTATTGAGAATGCCGTAGGTGAGGTTCATACCGTTCTCGTCCACGAGAAAATGCAATTTGGAGAGGAGACGGAGCGCCTGCGCGTTGCCCTCGAAATGGAGCAAGTCCCCTTGTTGCCGCTTCGTCAGCAAGTCGCTGAGTTTCTTCCCACGAAAGGAAAGTTCATCCATATGCTCGGCAAACCAGAGCCGAATGGCAGACTCTCCGAAATGTCCGAACGGCGGATTGCCGATGTCGTGAATGAGTCCGGCGCTCCGCAAAATATCCACGATCGCCTCGCGCTGTTTTTCGTCGATCTCTCCTCTCTGCAAGAGGATATTTCCCACGTTCTGTCCCAAGGAAGAGGCAAACGAAGAGACTTCCAACGAGTGCGTCAAACGCGTGCGCACGAAGTCGCCGCGTTCCAGAGGAAAGACCTGCGTCTTGTCCTGCAATCTGCGAAAGGACGCCGAACCTACGATGCGGTGATAATCCTTTTGAAATTCGGAACGCATATCGCTTTCCGAACGTTTACTTTCTCTCTGCCGACAGGGCGAGAGCAAATTATTCCAATTCATTTGTTACCTCTCAAAAATTATAACATAGTCGCCACCGCAATGCAATACCCTTTTTCATACAATTTTCACGGTAAAGGTATTCCCAAACACGAAAAAATGTGATATAATGGAAGAAAAAGCTCGGGAGAAACCTATGAGAATTGCTATTTCCGCAGAAACGACCTGCGACATGACCGAAGAACTGCTTGAAAAATACGACGTAAAGACCATCCCGTTCGGCGTATTTATCGGCGACGAACTCCACAAAGACGGGGATTTTACCACCGAGGAACTGTTCAAAATCGTCGACGAAACGGGCGTTTTGCCCAAGACGAACGCCGTCAACATCGAAGAGTTTACCGAATATTTCGAGGGCTTATTGAAGGAATACGACGCCGTCGTGCATATCTGCCTTTCGGGCGGAATCACGTCCGCGACGAAAAACGCGTTCATGGCGGCGGAACAGTTTGAAAACGTGTACGTCGTGGACAGCCTTTCCCTCTCGACGGGAATCGCGCTTCTCTGCATCTATGCACGCACGCTTGCAGATCAAGGCGTAGACCCCAAGACCATTCAGGAAAAAGTGCAGGCAAGAGCTTCCGCCGTACAGGCAAGTTTCGTCATCGAACGCCTCGACTATCTCTATAAGGGCGGAAGATGTTCTTCCCTGCAACTGCTCGGCGCGAACCTGTTGAAGATCCGCCCTCGCATCGTCCTCAAAAACGGCAAAATGGAGATGGACAAAAAATACCGCGGAAATATGGAATCGGTCATTCAGAAATACGGCGAGAACGTATTCGAGGATTTCCATACGCCCGATAAATCCTACGCGTTCATTACCTACACCACGGCGAGTGAAGGAATGCTCGAAAAGGCGCGCGCCGCTTGCGCAAACGCAGGCATCGAAACGGTCTACGAAACGCGCGCAGGCGGTACGATCGCAGCGCATTGCGGAGCGCACACCCTCGGCATTCTCTACTTCAACGACGGCGTATCTCCCGTTTAACGGGCTCTGTTGCAAGATAGAAAAACGGCGGTTCTTCTGAACCACCGTTTTTTCTTATTTATCGTACGGTCTCTGTCCGTACAATCCTTCCATTGCGTCGGAATACCGCTTCGTCTGTTCCTCGTCCTTATACGAAGTCATTTCGTCGAGTTCTTTGAGTTTTTTCGTCATCTGCGAAGAGAGATTTTTCGGCGTAATGACCTTCACCGTCGCGATGATATCGCCGATGCCCGTCTTTGACCGAACGCCCTTGCCGTGAATGGTGAATACCGTTCCCGACTGCGTTCCCTTGGGAATATCGATTTCGATTGCGTCGTCGATTCCGGGCACCTTGACCTTTCCGCCGAGCACCGCCGTCGTAAAGGAGATGGGAACGGTAACCGTGAGGTTGTTTCCCTCTCTCTTCAAGATCTTGTGCGGTTCGATCTTGAACGTGATGATCAGATCGCCGGGTTCTCCGCCGTCCTCGCTCGCCTGACCGTAACCGCGTTTTCTCATATAGCTCTGATTATCCGCGCCTGCCGGAATGGTGATCGTAACGTTCGTCTCTTTGCGGAGATACCCCTTTCCTTTACAGTCGGGGCATTTGTCGATGATCGTTTTGCCCGTTCCGCGGCAATCGGGACAAGTTCCCACACGGATCGATCTTCCGAATATGGTGTCCTGCGCAAATCTGACCTGACCGCTGCCTTTACACTTGTCACAGGTCTTAAACGCCGTGCCGCCCTTCGCGCCCGTACCCTTACAGGAAGGACAGGTGTCGTTTCTCATGTAAGAAATATCTTTCGTACAACCCTTTACGGCGTCGAGGAAAGACAAATTGACCTGACGGGTGATGTCGTCTCCCTGCGAAGGCTCTCTTCTACCTCCGCCCATACCGCCGCCGAAGAAGGAATCGAAAATGTCGGAGAATCCGCCAAATCCCGCGCCGCCGAATCCTCCGCTGAACGGATTACCGCCCTGCGAACCCATGCCGGGATGTTCCAGTTCGAAATCGTACTGCTTTCTCTTCTGCGGATCGGAAAGCGTTTCGTTCGCCTCGTTGATCTCCTTGAACTTCTCCGCGCAAGTCGGATCGTCGGGATGAAGATCGGGGTGATATTGTTTGACTAATTTACGGTATGCCGACTTGATCGCCGCGTCGTCCGCGTTCTTATCGACGCCGAGCACTTCGTAATAATTCTTTTTATCCGCCATGGTTACTCCTTAGCTCTTATGGATAAACCCAAACAAAACCCAAAGGCTAGTTTGGGTTTTGTCAGGTCGTGCACGTTGCTGATTACTGATGGAATTCGGTATCTTCGCCGTCGGCGGGGTTCTGCTGAGCCTGCGCCTGAGCCTGCTGATATACCTTTGCGAATACGGGCTGAACCGCATTCATGAGCGTATCGTAAGCCGCCTTGATTCTGTCGTCGTCATCGGATGCAAGCTCCGTCTTTGCCGCGTCTACCGCGGATTGCAGGGTTGCCTTATCCTCGTCGGAGAGCTTATCGCCCATCTCCTTCATCGACTGTTCGGTGGAGAAGATCATACCGTCGAGCTTATTCTTGTTGTCGACCTTTTCCTTTCTCTTCTTATCTTCTTCGGCATACCGTTCAGCCTCTTTGACAGCCTTGTCGATTTCAGCCTCGGAAAGATTGGTGGAAGAAGTGATGGTGATATCCGTGCTCTTGCCCGTTCCGAGATCCTTTGCGGTTACGTGAACGATACCGTTCGCGTCGACGTCGAAAGTAACTTCGATCTGAGGAATGCCGCGAGGAGCGGGAGCGATTCCCGTAAGGTTGAATCTTCCCATCGTCTTGTTGTCCTTGCAGAATTCTCTTTCACCCTGCAAAACGTGAATCTCAACGCCGGGCTGATTGTCTGCCGCGGTGGAGAAGATCTGGCTCTTCTTGACGGGAATGGTGGTATTTCTCTCGATGAGCTTGGTAAATACGCCGCCGAGCGTCTCGATACCGAGAGAAAGAGGCATGACGTCGAGAAGAAGGACGTCTTTCACTTCGCCCGTCAGAACGCCGCCCTGAACAGCCGCGCCGATTGCGACGCATTCGTCGGGGTTGATGCCCTTGAAGGGTTCTTTTCCGGTTACTTCCTTGACCTTTGCAACGACTGCGGGGATACGAGTAGAGCCGCCGACCATGATGACTTTATTGATGTCGCTGTAAGAGAGACCTGCGTCCTTCATTGCGAGGCGCATGGGTTCGATGGTTCTGTTTACGAGATCTGCGGTGAGCGCGTCGAACTTCTGCTTGGTGAGATCCATATCGAAGTGACGGGGCATACCGTCGCTGCCCATGGTGATGAAAGGAAGGTTGATGTTGGTAGAGCTCATGCCGGAAAGTTCGATTTTTGCCTTTTCTGCCGCCTCTTTGAGTCTCTGCATCGCCATCTTATCCTTAGAAAGGTCGATTCCTTCCTTGGACTTGAAATCTGCGACCATGTATTCCATGATCTTGTTGTCGAAGTCGTCGCCGCCGAGATGGGTATCGCCGTTGGTTGCCAAAACTTCGAATACGCCGTCGGAGATTTCGAGAATGGAAACGTCGAACGTACCGCCGCCGAGGTCGTAGATCATGACTTTGGAGTTCTCTTTCTCTTTGTCGAGTCCGTAAGCGAGAGCCGCCGCGGTGGGTTCGTTGATGATTCTCTGTACGTTGAGACCTGCGATTTTACCTGCGTCCTTGGTTGCCTGACGCTGAGAATCGTTGAAGTATGCAGGGCAGGTAATGACGGCGTCCGTTACGGTCGTGCCGAGATAAGCCTCTGCGTCTGCCTTCAATTTGGTGAGGATCATCGCGGAAATTTCCTGAGGGGAATACTGCTTGTCGTCGATCTTCACTTTATAATTTTCACCCATATGTCTCTTGATGGAGATGACCGTCTTGTCGGGGTTTGCGACAGCCTGACGCTTTGCGGTCTGTCCGACGACACGGGAGCCGTCCTTCTGGAAAGAGACGACGGAAGGCGTCGTTCTCGATCCTTCTGCATTTGCGATAACGACGGGTTCGCCGCCTTCCATAACTGCCACGCAAGAGTTCGTAGTTCCTAAATCAATACCGATTACTTTTCCCATAATATTTCAATTCTCCTGATTATTTTTTATTTTACTGAGTCACGATAACCTGAGCAAATCTCAGCACTTTACCGTCTCTCTTATAGCCTTTTCTGCACACCGTCTTGACGATTCCCTGTTCTTCCCCTTCGGATGCGGGAGCCGCCATGATTGCCTCCGCCTCTTCGGGATCGAATTGTTTTCCGACGGGATCGATCACCGAGATTCCCTCGCCTTCGAGAATTTTCAAGAAGTTTTTGAGAACCATCTGAATTCCCTCTTTCGTCTTTTCGTCCTTTGTGGAAAGGAGCGCAAGTTCGAGGTTATCCGCTACGGGCAAGATCTTCAAAAGAATATCCGCCTTTCCGTCGAGGAAAGCGACCGATTTTGCCGTCGCCGTGCGTTTGCGGTAATTTTCGTATTCCGCGGTCACGTTGTACCACTTTCTCTTGAAGTCGTCGCTCTCGGCTTGCACCTTGTCGAGCTGAGACTTTGGAACGAGTTCTTCTTCGACCGCTTCTTTCGTTTCCGTTTCGGGATGATCCGTTTCGGGACTTTCCGTTTCGGGAACGGTGTCTACGTTCTTTTTTTCTTGTTCTGCCATGATATTCCTGCCTGTTATTTACTGCTCTGTTTTCTACATTATGAATATAACGCATTCAAATGTTTTTCAAACAATTATTTTGAAAAAATTTTGCCCGAATTTTTATTTTTCAAAAACGGCGTAAAACGACGCCCCGTTTTTCTGAAAACGGGGCGTTGGGATTACAGTTCGATGTGCGCGTAATGGTCTCTCGAAGAATAACGGTACAAGACCGCCTTTCTTCCCATGACGATGACGACTTCCGCGTCCAAAAGCTGCGCGAGGTTATCCGCAACCTCTGCGGGATCTTCTCCCGAATTTTCCAAAATACCGATTTTGATAAGTTCTCTCGCTTCGAGCGTATCGGAAAGACTCTTCAAAAGGGAATCGGTAATGCCGTTCTTTCCCACGGACGTAACGACGGGCATCGTGGACGCCATGCTCTTTAATTTACTTCTCTGTTTGCTGGTCAACATAATTTCTCCTATAATACGAAGTCAAATTCAACGTCTCCGACTTCCACGGTATCGCCCTCTTTGCAACCTGCCTTTTGCAGCGCTTTGATGACGCCCTGATCGCGGAGCACCTTTTGGAAATACGCCATGGAATCGGGATCGGACAGTACGACGTTTCTGCAAAGCATATCCACGAGACCGCCCTCGACCACGAACACGCCGTCGTCGTCGCGGAAAATTTCAAACTCGGTGTCGGACGCGACCTCGTAGGTATAATCCTCGTCGACGGGAACGGGTTCAACGGGCGGAAGCTCTCTCAAAACTTCGACAAGTCCCTTCAAAAGTTCGTCTTTGCCCCCTCCGTCCACTGCGGAGATGGGGAAGATACGGTATTTTTTTCCGTATTTTTTCACGAATTTCTTGTAGTTCTCCTCCGCGCCGAACACGTCCATCTTGTTGCAGGCGATGACCTGCGGTAAAGACGCGAGCGTTTCGCTGTACGAGGCGAGTTCCTCGTTGATCTTCTTGAAATCGTCCACGGGATCTCTCCCCTCCACGCCGGAAATATCCACGACGTGGCAGAGCATTCTCGTCCGTTCGATGTGTTTCAAAAAGCTGTGACCGAGCCCCGCGCCCTCCGCCGCACCCTCGATGAGCCCGGGAATATCGGCGGCGACGAAGGAATCGTCATAGTATCTGACGACGCCGAGATTGGGCGAAAGTGTGGTGAAGTGATAATTCGCGATCTTGGGACGAGCCGCGGATATTTTCGAAAGGAGCGTGCTCTTGCCGACGTTGGGAAATCCGACGAGTCCGACGTCCGCAATGACTTTGAGTTCGAGAAGAACGACGTGCTGTTCCGTCTTTTCTCCCTTCTGCGCGAAATTGGGCGCATGGCGCTTGCTCGTTGCAAAGTGTACGTTGCCCTTACCGCCCCTGCCCCCTCTCGCCATGAGCTTCGTTTCCCCGTCGTGAAAAATATCGCAGAGTACTTTTCCCGTCTCGTAATCTTTTACGAGCGTACCGAGGGGCATACGGATATAGAGATCCTCTCCCGATTTTCCCGTACACAGCTGCGTTCCTCCCCCCTTTCCGTCCTCCGCGACGTACTTGTTCTTGAAACGGAAGGAAAGCAGATCGTTCATATCCTTGTCGCCGACGAAATAGACGTTACCGCCCCTTCCGCCGTCTCCGCCGTCCGGTCCGCAGGCAGGCTTTCCTTTATACGCTTTGAAGGAGTTCATGCCGTCTCCCCCCGAGCCCGCTTTAATGGTGATTCTGACTTTGTCTGTAAACTGATTCTTATCTATCATGTCCTCATTATACCGAATCAACGAAAAAAAAGCAAATTATTCATTGCCAAAAAATCATTTTTATGTTATAATGGTCGGAAAAACGCAAGGAGAACCGTATGAAAGAAAAGAAGAAAAGTTTAATCGGCAGATTTATTCCCTACTACAAACCGCACCTGAAACTCTTTATCATCGACATGGTCTGCGCGCTCGCAATCGCGATCATCAACCTCATTTATCCCATGATCACCAGAGAGATCATCAACGATTACGTTCCGAACAAGCTGTTGCCATCGATGCTCGTCGCGCTCGGCGCGCTTCTCGTTTTTTATCTCGTCAAGGCGATTCTGAATTTCGTATTACAGTATTGGGGACACGTCGTCGGCACGCGCATGCAGGCGGATATGCGTAAGGAGCTGTTCGGACACCTCGAAAAACTCCCCTTCTCTTACTTCGACGAAAACAAGACGGGTTCCGTCATGTCGCGACTGACGAACGATCTGTTCGAGATTTCCGAGCTCGCCCATCACGGTCCCGAGGACGTCTTTCTCTCCGTGATCACCATCATCGGCTCGTTCGCCTTTCTTGCGACCATCAACGGTTGGCTTTCCCTCATTCTGTTCGTCTGCGTTCCGCCCGTCGTGCTCGTCGTTATTTTATCGAGAAGAAGAATGAACAAGGCGTTCAAGCTTGCAAGAGAAAAGCAGGCGACCATCAACGCGAGCATCGAGAGCGCCATTTCGGGCGTGCGCGTCTCGCGCGCCTATAACGCCGAGGCGCACGAGATGGAAAAATTCGAAGCGGAGAACAGAGCCATGGTCGAGGCGAGATCGGGGCAATATAAGGTCATGGGCGAATTTTTCTCCTCCATGCAATTCCTGCTCGATTTCATGTACTTTGCCGTTCTGCTCGCAGGCGGTCTGTTCTTCTATCACGGAATCATCGACGTCGCGGACTTCATGACCTATATCCTCTATATCACGACGCTCATCACGCCCATTCGTACCCTGACGACCATTTACGAGGGAATCCAGTCGGGTATGACGGGATTCAAACGCTTTACGGAAATCATGGATATCGAACCCGAGCCGGAAGCAAAACACCCGATCGAGGCAGGCAAGCTCGCAGGCAACATCGTGTTTGAGAACGTCTCGTTCAGCTATAAGAATACCGATTCCGCAGAGACTTCCGTCATTAAAGACTTCTCGATGGAAATCCCCGCAGGCAAGACGGTGGCGCTCGTCGGGCCTTCCGGCGGCGGAAAGACGACCATCTGCCACCTGATTCCCCGTTTCTATGAAATCGACGAGGGAAAAATCACCGTGGACGGAACGGATATACGCGACCTTTCCCGTCGTTCTCTGAGGGAGAACGTCGCCATCGTTCAGCAGGACGTGTTCCTCTTCAACGGTACGATTCGGGAAAATATCGCATACGGAAACTTCGACGCAACGGACGAAGAAATCGTCGAGGCGGCAAAGAAAGCGAATATCCACGACTATATTTTATCGTTGCCGCACGGGTACGATACGAACGTCGGGGAACGGGGCGTCAAGCTGTCGGGCGGACAGAAACAACGCATCTCCATCGCGCGCGCCTTTTTGAAAAATCCCCCCATTCTCATTCTGGACGAAGCGACTTCCGCGCTCGACAATGCGACCGAACTGCTCATTCAGGAATCCCTCTCGGCGCTTTCGGAAGGAAGAACGACGCTCGTCGTCGCGCACCGACTGTCCACCATCAAGAATGCGGACGAAATTTTAGTCATCACGCACGAGGGCGTGACCGAACAGGGCAATCACGAAGAACTTATCGCAAAGGGCGGACTGTACAAGACCTTGTACGAATATCAATTCAAACATCTATAAGAAAATTCCCACCGCAGGGTGGGAATTTTTTTACAGTCTTTCTGCAATTTTTCTGAGGAACGCCTCGGAATCGAGCTTATGCACTTCGACGTCGGCGTGGAAGAGAGGAACGAGATCTCCCGTCATGTAGCCGCTTTCGATGGTGTCGAGCGTCGCCCGTTCCAGCTTTCTCGCAAAGGCGACGAGCTCTTCGTTGCCGTCGAGTTCTCCCCTCTTTTCGAGCGCGCCCGTCCATGCAAAGATGGTCGCCACGGAGTTCGTGGAAGTCGTCTGTCCTTCAAGGTATTTATAATAGTGCCTCGTAACCGTACCGTGCGCCGCCTCGAATTCGTATTTTCCGTCGGGAGAAACCAACACAGATTTCATCATGCCGAGCGAACCGTAAGCGGTCGCGACCATATCGCTCATGACGTCGCCGTCATAGTTCTTGCAAGCCCACAGGATACCGCCTTCGCTCCTGACGATACGGGCGACCGCGTCGTCGATGAGGGTGTAGAGATACCAGATGCCCGCCTTTTCAAAAGCGGCTTTGAACTCGTTTTCGTAGATCTCGGCGAAGATGGCTTTGAACTCACCGTCGTAAATTTTAGCGATGGTATCTTTCGTCGCAAAGATCATGGGAATGTTCAGATCGAGCGCGTAACGGAAACAGGAGCGCGCGAATGAACGAATAGAATCCGCCCTGTTGTGCATTCCCTGCACCACGCCGCCCGAAGTTTTGAACTCGGCGATGAGCTTTTTGGTAACCGTTCCGTCCGCGTGTTCTACGGTGAGGTACGCCTTATCTCCGACCTCGCAGGTATCGTCCACGGCATTGTAAATGTCGCCGTATGCGTGACGGGCGAGGACGATGGGTTCTTTCCAGGTCGGAACGTAGGGAGAGATTCCCTTTGCGAGAATGGGAGAGCGGAACACCGTTCCGTCCAGGATGCGGCGAACGGTGCCGTTGGGGCTCTTCCACATTTCGTGGAGATTGTATTCGCTCATTCTCTGTTTATTCGGGGTAATGGTAGCGCACTTTACGGCTACCCCGTATTTTTTCGTCGCCTCTGCGGCGTCGACGGTTACCCGATCGTTCGTCTCGTCGCGGTGGGGAAGTCCCAGATCGTAATATTCCGTTTTCAAATCAACGTACGGCTCGATGAGAATTTCCTTGATCCATTTCCAGAGGATTCTCGTCATCTCGTCGCCGTCCATCTCGACGACGGGGGTGTTCATCGCAATTTTTGCCATAATCGTATCCTTCTTGCAATTTTTCTTGCATTATAGCATAAGTCAGCGTATTTTACAAGAATTTTGCCCCGTAAAATTCCCCCGTTTGATGAGTCCCGTCGTTTCAACTTTTTTATGCGGCTCATTCGTTTTGTTTATGAGCGAAAGGAGAAGCTCCCTCGCCTTAGCAAGCGACGGCGAGAAGAGGTAATACGCAAGAGACCCCGGAACGACGTTGAGTTCGTTGAAGTACACCTTTCCCTCGCTGACGATAAAGTCGAGGCGCACCACGCCGCGAAGCGCCATTCTGCGATAGATCTTCGCCGCGATCGCCTTAACTTCGCGCGCAAGCTCCCCTTCGAGGGGAACCGTGTTTCTCCCCCTCTCGTACTTATCCCCGTAAGAGAGAATACGCTCGGAAGAGACGACCTCTTCGCATTCCGAAAGGACGAGGCGCTCTCCCTGATAGACGGCGCAGTTCACGTCCCGTTTATCCTCCAAAAGCCGTTCGATGAGCACGCTGTCATCGTAAGAAAAGCCTTCCGTAAGACACGTTTCGAGCGAAGCGCGATCCTCCGCCACGCCGATTCCGACGCTGGAACCGAGACGGTTGGGCTTTACGATGAGGGGATACGAGAGCCTCTCTTCCACGAGACGGCATGCGGCGTATTTGTTTATTGCGTACTGCTCTTCGGTGAGGCGAATTCCGTCCGCCGTGCGCACGCCGAGGGAACGCACCGCGAGTTTCGTGAGATATTTATCCTGAAAGAGCGCGCTCTCCGTCATGCGCGGAGAACAGGACGGAATTTCATACCACTCCAAAAAAGCCGAAAGTCCGCCGCCCTCTCCGAGCCCTCCGTGGCAACAGTTGAGCGCCGCGTCCACCTTACGTTCTTTTCGTCCGATTTTGATTCCGCCTTTCACGAAAGAGACGGGTTTCATGCCCTTCGTCGAGAGCTCCGCATAATCCTTTGCCGTCTTGCCCGTGCCGTCGAAGAGCTCGTTTTCGAGCGAGACGTAGACGGGAAGACACTTCACTTCGGTATCCAACAATTTTGCGGCGAGCAGTCCCGTAAAGACGGAAACTTCATGCTCACACGATTTTCCCCCGAAAAACACGGCGACAGTTTTCATAATTCCTCCAAATAAAAAAGTACCAAAGTGTTTCTTTGGTACTCGATGAAATTATACGATGTTGAAAACGTCGGGCAGATCGTTGAGAAACAGGACGCAGTCGCCCGTTTTCAATTCCTCTTTGAGAATCTCCTGCGCGTCTTTGAGCGTGGCGACGGTGGTCAGTTTTTCCTCGTCTCCGCCTGCGGCAAGGTAGCCCTTTTTGACGATGGACACGAGCGTATCTCCGACGAGAATCACGCGGTCGATTCCGACGAGGCTCTCGCCGAGTTTTTTGTTTTCCCGCTCTTCGAGAATTCCGAGTTCGACGAGACCGGGCGTTACGACGAACTTTCTGCCCTCGAAGTAATTGAGAACGGTAACGGCCGCCTTTGCGCCCTTGACGTTCGCGTTGTAGCTGTCGTCGATGATCGTGATGCCGCCCTCGACGATGGGTTCGAGTCTGTGCGGAATAAATTCCGTCTTTTCAAGCCCCGACACGATTTCGTCGACGGTAAAGTTGAGCATATAAGCAAGGCTCGCCGCGATGCACATATTATCGGCGGTGTGTTCGCCCAGCAATTTCGTGCGAACGGAGCGTGTCTCTTTCCCTACGGTGAGGTCGAACGAAGTGCCGTCTTTCGTCGCCTTGACGTTGGAGACCTTGACTTCTTCGCCTGCGATATACGTCTCTACGGGCGAATTGTCGTAGAGTGAAACGGTGAGCTCGTCGTTTGCGAGAACCGCCCCCTTTTCCGTTCCGATGAGGATCTCGCCCTTCGCCTCGACGATATTTTCCACAGAGCCGAAACTCTGCAAGTGCTGAGGACAAATTCCCGTAATCACGGAATAATCGGGTCTGACCGTCTCGCAAAGCTTTCCGATGTCGCCCTTATGCCGCGCGCCCATCTCCGCGAGAAAGACGTCGTACTCTTCGAGATTGTTTCTGTTGACGCATCTCGCGATTCCGAGGGGCGTATTGTAGGAAGAGGGCGTCATGAGCACGCGATATTTTTCGCTGAGCACGCTTTTGAGAATATTTTTTACCGTCGTTTTTCCGTAACTTCCCGTCACGCCGATTTTTATGAGCTTCGACGAGGCGAGCGCCCTTTCGGCTTTGACGAGGTAGCGCTTGTTTCTTGGCTCTTCGTACAGCTTATCGAGAAAGTTCGCGATCGCCGCAAAGACGGGGAAGAGCATGACGAGTCCGCCGAGCAGACAATAGCGGAAGAGGGAAACGAGCGGAACGGCGACGAGCTTTGCAATCAGTTCGAACAGAAAGACGAACGCGCCCGTAAATACAAGGAGAATGAAAATATAGCAGATCGTCAGACGGACGTAGCGCGCCGTTCTGACCGTTTTGACCTTTAAGGCGTACTTTCTGTCCGCAAAATAATAGGCGAGGCAGAAAACGGGAAACGAAAGGAGCGAAATGAACGCCGAATCTCCCATAAATGAGAAACAGAGCGCGAGCACGGCGGACGAGAGAACGAGCATGAAGCAGAGCAGCGACAGCGAAACCAGAACGAGATTGTCTTTTCTTCTTATCCAGGAAAAGAGACGCCTCGTCTTATAACTCGTCTGTTGCAATCCGCCCAGAATCTTTCCCGAGCAGAGATAGAGGAGCACGGTCAGAGCGATCGTGACCGCGATCATTTCCAGAATTTCGATGAATGTAAAAGACATAGTTCGTTCTCCTATCGTTTTGACGTTTGAAAGAATAGATCCGTCTGCAAGAGGAAGGACAGCGGATCGTCGAGAAACGCAAAGTGTCCGCATCCCTTTAAGACGACGAGATTCCCGTCCTTTGCTTTTTTACAAAGTTTCTTCCCCATGGAAACGGGCGTCGTCTCGTCGTTTTCCCCGTAGAGAAACAGAATCGGACGGTCCACTTTGCTTACGGCAACTCTCAGATCTTCATTGACTATTTTCTTATAGCTTTCCCTCATGACGGGGGAGAGCGTTTTATATTCTTCGCTGCCGAACGAATCGGCAACGGATAACTTCCATTTTCTCGCAAGGCGGTAACAAGCCACCTTCACCCTGTATTTGAGACCGTGCCTGACGATTCCGGGACAGCCCGTGAGCGCGAGCTTTTCGAAACAGTTCGCCTTGATCGCCACCCTCGCGCCGAAAGAATGCGCGATGACGAGCGGTCGGTCGATGGAAAGCGCGGAGAGCGTTCCTTTGAGCCACGCGGCATAGTCTCCCACGCTCCAACCGAATCCGATCGGTTCCGCGTTCCCGAATCCGGGAAAATCGAGCGCGGTGACCTTATAAGTTTTTGACAGATGCGGAATCAATCCCGCAAACGCGTTTTTATCCGAAAGATACCCGTGCAAAAGCACGAGGTCTCTCCCCGTTCCCCTTTGTGTCAGGGAAAACGTCACTGCAACTCCCGAACCATGACGACTGCGTCCTCGCCGTCGGGATAATATCGGGGACGAGTGTAAAGTCCGTGAAATCCGTGATGGAGATACAAAAGCTGCGCAGGCGTGTTGGAAACTCTGACTTCGAGAAGAATGCGTTCCATTTTTCTCTCCTTCGCCATCTTGACGAGCCTGCCGAGAATGGTCTTGCCGATTCCGTTTCCGCGGTACGGTTCCCTCACGCCGATATTGTCGATTTCCGCGTCGTCCACCCCGAAGGTTACGCCGCCGTATCCCAAAATAAGTCCGTTTTCTTCGCAGACCACGCCGCCGAATTTGTTCGAGTGAAAGGAATCCGCAAGCATCTCGAACGTCCAAGCCGTTCCGGGGAACAGTTCTTTTTCAAGGAGCGCGATGCCCATAATATCCTTAAATTCCCATGTGCGAAAAATCATTTTCTCTGCTCCTCTGCCTGACTTTTACGCAGGTACAGTGCTTCCAAGACGGATTTTCCCGCCCCGATCGCACGTTCCGTCGCTTTTTGCAATCCCTCTTCCGCGCGCACGACTTTCGTCTCTATGCCGAGTTGTTCCAGGGACGCCAGCGTGTACGTTCCCCTCATGTTTTCGACCTCCTCTCCCGAAAGATAGCGAGCCTCGAAGGTAACCATTCTGTCTTTTCCGTAACCGCACGCGTAATAATATCCTCTCCCCGCGTCGATCAGGGCGAGTACGTTGTCGTCACTCAAAGTATATGCAATCAGCTCGAAAGCGGTGATGGCGACGGATTTTTTATCTGCGCCGAGACAGAATCCCTTTGCGGTCGCGATGCCGATTCGGATTCCCGTAAACGATCCGGGACCGACGACGCAACCGATATAGTCGCACTCTTTCACGGAACAATTCGCCTTCGCGAGCGTATCGTCAACGGCGTCCATGAGCATGACGGAATGTTGCAGCGCGCAATCGTTCAAATGCGTAAGCGTTACCTCGTCTCCCTTTCTGCAAAGGACGGAGAGCGCCTTGGAGGATGTATCGAATACGAGATAATTCATAGCGTGATCTTTCTTTCCTCCTCGGAGATTTTTTCAATGACGACGCGCTTGCATCCGCTCGGCAAGAGCTCCTCTATGTTCTGCGACCATTCGATGAGGCATACGCCGTTTCCGTAAAAATAATCGGTGAGTCCGAGCGCCTCCGCCTTGTAGCCGTCGATGCGATAACAGTCGTAATGATACAATATCCCGTCGTAATCGTTCATGTACGCATAGGTGGGAGAAGTGATTTCCTCTTCGATTCCGAGCCCTTTCGCCACGCCCTTTGCAAAGACCGTTTTTCCTGCGCCCATATCGCCGTCCAACAGTACGATATCCCCCGGTTTGAGCGTCTTTGCATATGCTTCGGCGAGAGAGATCGTCTCCCCTGCGTTTTTCGTATAAAAAATTGCCATACGCAACTATTATAGTACGAACGGCAATTTTTTGCAATGGATTTATGGAGAAAAAAGATTAGAATTTATTCAACAGCTTTTCCAATCTCTTGTAGAGCAGGAAGGTGAGAATACAGACGGATACGCTCTTGACGGCGTTGAAGAGGACGATCCACCAGATAGACGCATTGAAAAGCGCTATGCCGTCGAATCCGAACAGCGTTCCGAACAGAGGGAAATTGACGTATCTGTTCATGAGAAGAGCCGCTCCGATCTGTACGAAACAGGCGGCGCCCATCGTGGCGAGCACCACGGGAATGCCCTTCTTGAAACGATATACGACGCTGGGAATGAGAATGAACGCCGTCGTCACGGTGAAGTTTGCGATTTCGCCGACGCCGCCCGTAGAAGAGGTGATCGCGCGAAGCGCTTCCTTGACGGCGCAGACGAGAATGCCTTCCACCGGCCCGAACAGGAACGAGGACAGCAGAATGAATACGTTCCCGAAATCGAGTTTCAGAAAGGGAACCGCGGGAATGATGGGAATCTCGACCCAGCTGATCGCGTAAGCGAGTGCGGCAAAGATCGCGATCTTTGCGATGCGTTTGGCGGAGAACAGTTCCTTCGCCTTGCTTTTTTGTTCTTCCATTTGGCAAGAACCTCCGAAAAAAAATTCAGTATTCTTTGAACAAAAAAACCGCCGCGAACACAGTTCGAGGCGGCGAAAAGCCATATCGTATGCCTTACGTCTTTTTCCATCCGGACTATACCGTCGGTTCGGGAATCTCACCCGATCGGGCCCCGAAGGGCTTCGCAGACTATACTGCCGGTGGGGAATCACACCCCGCCCCAAAGAATATTGTACGTATACTATAACAAATTTCTATTTTCTTGTCAAGCGATACAGTCGGCATAAAGCGGATATTTTTCGCAAAGTTTCGCAACTTCCGCCTTAACCTCTTCGAATGCGCTCTCCTTTTCGCGAATGATCTTCGCGATGAGGCGCGCGACCGTCCTTGCGTCCTCTTCCTTCATGCCGCGCGTCGTCATGGCAGGCGTGCCTACGCGGATTCCGCTCGTGACGGAAGGCTTTTGAGGGTCGCCGGGGATCGCGTTCTTATTGACCGTGATATGCACTTCGTCGAGCATGGTTTCAAGCTCTTTTCCCGTAACGCCCGTCTCCGTCAGATTGAGGAGAATGAGGTGATTGTCCGTACCGCCCGATACCATGCGAATGCCGAGCTTTCCAAATTCGTCCGCCATCGCCTTTGCGTTGAGGACGATCTGATGCTGATACGCCTTGAATTCGGGGGTAAGCGCCTCCTTGAACGCGACCGCCTTTGCCGCAACGATGTGCATCAAAGGTCCGCCCTGTACGCCGGGGAAGATCGCCTTGTCGATCTGCTTTGCGAGGTACTCTTTGCACATGATGACGCCGCCGCGAGGGCCTCTGAGCGTCTTATGGGTAGTCGTGGTGACGACGTCCGCATAGGGAACGGGCGAAGGGTGTTCCCCTGCCGCGACGAGTCCTGCAATGTGCGCGATGTCGACCATCATGTACGCGCCGACCTTATCGCAGATCTCTCGAATACGCTTGAAGTCGATGACTCTCGCGTACGCGGACGCGCCCGACACGATGAGCTTAGGTTTGCATTCAAGCGCGATTTCTTCCATTTTATCGTAATCGATGCGTTCCGTTTCGGGATCGAGTCCGTAGGGAACGATATGGAAATATTTTCCCGAAATGTTGACGGGAGAACCGTGCGAGAGATGTCCGCCGTGCGCGAGGTTCATGCCCATAACGGTATCGCCTGGTTGCAGGAGGGCGAAAAATACGGCAAGGTTTGCGCTCGCGCCGCTGTGAGGCTGAACGTTTGCGTGCTCGCAGCCGAAAATCTGCTTTAATCTCTCTCTTGCAAGCTCTTCCGCCTTATCTACGAACTGACAACCTCCGTAATAGCGGTGCGCGGGATAACCCTCTGCATATTTGTTGGTGAGATGACTGCCTGCGGCGGCGAGGACGGCAGGAGATACGAAGTTCTCGCTCGCAATGAGCTCGATGTTGCCCTGCTGACGGGCAAGCTCCTCTTCGAGCGCGGAGCAAAGCTCAGGATCGGTGTTGCGAATGGTGGAAAAATCAATCATTCTGATTCCCTCTTCAAATTATTTTTCTGTATTTTATCATATGCCCTCGCCCGATGTCAAACGACTGTTCCTCCGTTTTCCGAATGGACGCGATATAAAACTTTACAGGCGACAAAAAAGAGCGAACAAGTTCGCTCTTTCGTTTCTTATTTGAGGAATCCGTTGACGATCTGCGCCTCCGCCTCTTCCTCGGTCAAGCCCAGCGTCATGAGCTTGACGAGCTGTTCCCCTGCGATCTTGCCGATTGCCGCCTCGTGAATGAGCGCCGCGTCGACGTGATTTGCGGTCAGTTCGGGCTTCGCCGTCACTCTCGCCTCGTCCATGATGATGGCGTCGCACTCGGTATGTCCCGTGCATGCACTGTTGCCGTTCACGACGGAGACGAATTCCTGCACCGAACGATCTCTCGCAACGGAACGGGAAACGACGGATGCGGACGCGCCTTCTCCGTTCAGATCGACGTTGAAGTAAGTTTTCGCATACTGATCGCCGTGCGTCATGATCTTTTCCTTGACCACGATCGAACCGCCCTTTGCAACGTCTCCCTCCGTTCTTCTGTCCGTAGAGGAAACGCCCTTGATCTGCACCGTCTCCATTTCGAGATAGCCGCCCTCGTCAACGTGAACGATCGTCGTCGGGTTGAGAATGCGTTCGCCCGTACCTTCTCCCTCTCCGTAATGTTTTTCCACGTATCTGACGCGCGCGTTCTTGCCGACGTAGAAAGTATGAATGCCGTCGTGTTCTGATTTCTGATTTCCGCAGTTATGAATGCCGCACCCTGCGACGATCAGAACGTCCGCATCGTCTCCGATGTAAAAATCGTTATATACGGTATCTTCGAATCCCGTCTTGGTCAAGACGACGGGGATATGCACGCTCTCGTGTTTCGTGCCCGGTTTAATGATGATATCGATGCCGGGTTTATCCGTCTTGGTCACGATGTCGATGTTTTCCGTCGTGCGCCTGCCTGCCTTTTCTCCGTTGGAACGGATGTTGTAAGCGCCTTCCGGAATCTCGTGCAGGTCGGCAATTTCCAAAAGCAATCTTTTCTGAATCTCGTCCATAGTTCACCTCAACCGATCTTAGGACAAGTTCCGCTCAAAAAGGCGGGGAGCACCTTGTCCTTACTGCCGTCCGCCGTAACGGAACCGCTTTCCAGCACGATTACCCTGTCCGCAATGTCCAAAATGCGTTCCTGATGGGAAATGATGAGAATCGAGCCGCTCGTAGAGCGATAGAGATTTTCAAACACTCTGATGAGGCTCTGAAAACTCCAAAGGTCGATTCCGGCTTCGGGTTCGTCCATGATGGAGAACTTCGTTCCGCGCGCGAGCGTCATGGCGATTTCGATGCGTTTGAGCTCGCCTCCCGACAGACTGCCGTTGAGTTCCCTGTTCACGTAATCCCTTGCGCAGAGCCCGACCTCGGAGAGATAGTCGCACACCTTGCCCGTAGAGAGCTTTTTCCCTGCCGCGAGCGACATGAGATCCATGACGGTGAGCCCCTTGAATCGGACGGGTTGCTGAAAGGCAAAGGAAATGCCGGCTTTCGCTCTGTCCGTGATGGAATAGTCCGTAATATCCGTATCGTCCAGGTAAATTTTCCCCGAAGTGGGTTTGACGATGCCTGCAATGATCTTGGCAAGCGTCGATTTACCGCTTCCGTTCGGTCCCGTAATGACGATGAACCGTTCGTCGAGCGTCATGGTAATATCCTTTAAGATGGTTTTAACCTCTCCCTTTTCGTCGGGAACGGCGTAACCGATATGCTCTAATCGTAACATAAAGTCTCCTTGTAACAATCATAATACCCCGTTTTCAGCGGTATCAATCGGAAATCAGTGCGTTTTATGCAAATGTCTCTGCATTTTCGGTATCTTGATGATGCGGAGCACGAGCGAGATGAGCACCACACCCACGGCAATGCCTGCCGAGATGAGGACGGTGTTCGACGCGAACGCCCAGAACTGCTCCGTATTCTTGTTCATGAGGTGGAAAATCGCGTAGTACAGATGATAACCGGGGGCAAGCGGAAAGATACTCGGCGTCATATAGACGCTGACGAGATTTTTCCTGATCCTAGCCACGATTTCGCTGTACACGGACAATCCGAGCGACGAGAGAAACGCGATGAGAAAGTAATTCTCGAAACGGAACACGTTCTTACATAAGATCCAAAGTCCGTAACTGACGAGTCCGCCGACGACGGAAAAGCCCATCTCCTTTAAGGGAACGCGGTATACGAAACAGAATCCGAGCGTACCCACAAGGCAAGTCGCGATCACGTCCGCCCAAAGCGGCGTTACGCCGTCGGGCGAAGGAGCAACGGGCAACCGCGTTCCGACCCAGAGCGAAAGGGAATAGCCCGCCACGATGGCGACGGCGGAGAGAACGGATTGCATGAACTTAAACAGGCTCGCGACGAGGTCTCCGCAAATGAGGTCTTGCAGCGCCGCCGAAAAGAGCACGCCCGTAATGAAGAGCATGATCGTTCCGGCATTGATGGCGTCAAGGTTTTTTCCGAATCCGACGGCGCAAAGAAGCACGCTCATCATGCCGCTGAGAAAGGCGTCGAGCACGACGATCGCCGTGGAATTGAGAATTTTCTTTCGGAACAGAATGTTGAGCCAGGCGACGGCAAACCCGATGATCGCGGCGCAAAAGGCGTCGAGAATCCCTCCGCCGAAGGTCACGGCAAATCCGCCCGCGCCGATGGGCATTCCGACGATGCGCATCCAGTCGAATCCGATCGGTCTGTCCGCAATCGCATGAAATTCCCGTTCCGCTTCTTCGAGAGAAGGTTTCTCCTTGCAAATTTTATCGACGAGCTTTGCAAGCTCTAAAAGTCCCGAAAGATCGACGGCGTTTTGATACACCCTGCGTATCTGCGTGGTGTGATAGCCGTCCGGCATTTTGACGGACGCCTGAATGAGAGACGGAATGGCAAAGGGTTCGACCTGCACCGCGCCGTAGGCGAGGCACACGCGAATCACCGTCGTTTCCACGCGCTGGATCTGCGCCCCCTTTTCAAGGAGTTTTTCCGAAAGATCCATTGCGAGCGATACGATTCTGTCGGACGCGTAGAGCGCGGATTCCCCCTCTTTTTCAATGTAAACTTCCATAATTCCCTCTTAACGCCGATAGTATAACAACTTTCTTGAAAAATGTCAAAATAAAATGCAGCTCAAATAAAAAAAGGGATCGCCTGCGGGCAATCCCCTTTCCTACGAACATGAATGATGAAAGGATTCAACTTACACTCGATTCTCCGCTATGACACTTTCTGTCGGGAATCCCTGTCTCCTTATCTTCCTCGCACGGCTCATCTTCCCCTGACGATCATATATTTGCTGTGTTTCCGTTGCTCGGAATCATCAAAATTCATATTCTGTTTTGAAAGGATCTTCCTTTCATGATGTTATTTTATCACAGAAACCCTCTTATGTCAAGAGGGTTTCCGATATTTTTTACGCTTTTTCCAAATATTTTTCACGCAGAATCGCGATGTCTTGATCGGTGATCGAAAGCTTCTGTTTGCAGTATTCGACGATGCTGCCGAACTCTTCCTTCAACATTTCCATGACGGAGAGCATATACCGTCTCTTTGCGTTCATCATGCCGAACAGCAGGGCGCGGAATTTCGGCATCGGCACGATCATCATGCCGAGTTTCTGCCAGATCCTCTTCCTTCTTTGGAAACGGTCGGAGAGGGTATAATCGAGAACGATGAGCTGTTCTTCCACGCCGAGCAACGATTCGATGAGCATGGCGCAGATGCCTGCCCTGTCTTTCCCCGCGCTGCAATGCCAGAGGACGCATCCGGGTTCTTCCACGAGGATACGCAAAAACTTTGCGAGGCGGCTTTGCGGTTCTTCCTGCATGAAAATGGAGCGGTACATGGCGACCATATACTTATCGACCGAACCGAACTCCTTCTTCACGCGCTCGCTCTCCTTCATCATCGTAAGCATCATGTTTTTCTCATGCGTGATGCCCACCGTTGCCGTGCAAAGCACGGGAAGATGAATGTATTCCGAACCGGGAATGGGCGTGTCGGGATACTCCCCCACTTCGGTGTCGATTCTCAGGTCGATCACCTTCGTCACGCCGATTTTTACGAGGCGGTCGATGGTCTTTTGGGGAAGATTATATAGCTTTCCGCTGCGAATCAGCGCTTCGTAGCGAATGGTCTTGCCGCCCTCCGCAGGCAGTCCGCCCAGGTCTCGCGTATTGAGTAATTTTTTCAGATGTAACGTTTCGATCTTATGTAAATTCTTCATACTCCTTAGGTATTATAACAAATATTTCTTATACTGTCAATCACTATTTTATGGCAAGATTTTGACAAATTACTGATTTTTTCTCCCGTTTTTGCAAAAAAAAATACCCTGCAATCGGACGATTGCAGGGTAAAATTACCGATTAAATTACTTGATTTCGGTGATATACTGATCTTTCTGATCGGGAGTATGCCACTTCCATGCCTGAATTTCGGGAAGATCCTCGCCCTTATCGGCAATGTAGTTCTTGTGCTCTACAAGCTTGTCGTTCATGAGCTGAACGAGGAATGCAGCCTTGTTGCCGAGCTGAGGAAGCGCCATGACGGCAGCCTTTACGAGATGGAATCTGTCGATGTGGTTCTGGACGCGCATATCGAAAGGAGTCGTGATGGTACCTTCTTCCTGATAACCGAATACTTGAAGGTTCTTGTTGTGACGGGTATAGGTGAGCTCGTGAATGAGCTTGGTATATCCGTGGTAAGCCATGATGATGGGGGTATCCTTCGTGAAGATCGCATCGTATTCCGCGTCGGTCAAGCCGTGAGGATGCTTTTCGTGCGATTCAAGCTTGAAGAGGTCGACGACGTTGACGAATCTGATCTTGATTCCGGGGATATAGTCGCGGAGAATGGTGGTTGCGGCGAGCGCCTCGACGGTGGGAGTATCGCCTGCGCAAGCCATGACGAGATCAGGCTCTTCTCCTGCGTCGGAGGATGCCCAGGACCATACGCCGATACCCTGCGTGCAGTGGTTGACAGCCTCTTTCATGGTGAGCCACTGGAAGGAAGGATGCTTGGAAGCTACGATGACGTTGACGTAGTTCTTGCTCTTCAAGCAGTGATCCATGCAGGAAAGGAGGCAGTTCGCATCGGGCGGAAGGTACATACGAACGACGTCTGCTTTCTTACAAGCGATGTGATCGAGGAATCCGGGATCCTGATGGGTGAATCCGTTGTGGTCCTGCTGCCATACGTTGGATGTAAGGATCAGGTTGAGGGAAGAAATGGGCTGTCTCCATTGAAGATCCTGACATACTTTGAGCCACTTTGCGTGCTGAGCGACCATGGAGTCTACGACGCGGATGAAGGACTCGTAGGATGCGAAGAAGCCGTGACGTCCGGTAAGGATATAGCCTTCAAGCCAACCTTCGCACATATGCTCGGAAAGATATGCGTCCATGATTCTGCCGTTCGTGGAGAGTGCGGAGCCGTCCTTCGTTGCGGGGTTGTAATCGTCGTCGGTATCGAGCGTCTGTTCCTGCCAATCGCGGGACGTAACTTCGAACGCGTGATAAAGTCTGTTGGACATCGTTTCGTCCGGTCCGAAGATACGGAAGTTCTTGTTGTCCTCGTTGAGCTTGAATACGTCGCGAATATATGCGCCGAGTTCCATCATATCCTGCGTCTTTACGCCGCCGGGAGTAGGAACGTCTACGCCGTATTTCTTGAAGTCGGGCAAACGGAGATTTCTCAAAAGCTTACCGCCGTTTGCATGAGGGTTCGCGGAAATTCTTCTGTCACCCGTAGGAGCGAGCGCTTTGAGCTCGGGGATCAGGCGATAGTTCTCGTCGAAGAGTTCTTCGGGACGATAGGAACGGAGCCACGCTTCGAGCTTTGCGAGGTGCTCGGGCTTGGTCATGTCGATGGGAACCTGATGCGCGCGGTAGCTGCCCTCGATGGGTCTGCCTGCGTCGTTGGTCTTGGGACCCGTCCAACCCTTAGGCGTACGGAGAACGATCATGGGCCATACGGGTCTCTTTTCGAGCGTGCCTTCTCTTGCCTCTTTCTGGATTGCCTTGATCTCGGTAACGCACTTATCAAGCGCCTTTGCCATGAGCTTGTGCATGGTCATGGGATCGCTGCCTTCGCACTGAACGATGATGGGTTTCCAACCGCAACCCTCGAAGAATTTAACGAGTTCGGTTTCGGGAATACGAGCAAATACGGTGGGGTTGTTGATCTTGTATCCGTTCAAATGAAGGATGGGAAGAACCGCGCCGTCGTTTGCGGGATTGATGAATTTATTGCAATGCCATGCGGTTGCGAGAGGTCCGGTTTCAGCTTCACCGTCGCCTACGGTAACCGCAGCGATGAGGTCGGGGTTATCGAACACTGCGCCGAAGCCGTGCGCGAGGGAGTAACCGAGCTCGCCGCCCTCGTTGATGGAACCGGGCGTTTCGGGTGCAACGTGGCTGGAAATACCGCCGGGGAAGGAGAACTGCTTGCAGAGCTTCTTCATACCCTCTTCGTCCTGACCTACGTTGGGATAGACCTCGGAATACGTTCCTTCAAGATAGGAGTTTGCCACGAAGAAATTTCCGCCGTGTCCGGGACCGGAGAGGAGGATCATATCGAGATCGTACTTCTTAATGACTCTGTTCAGATGGACGTAGATAAAGTTCTGTCCAGGAACGGTACCCCAGTGACCGACGATCTTCTTCTTAACCTGGTCTCTGGTGAGCGGTTTACGGAGCAAAGGGTTATCGACCATATAGAGCTGAGCCGCTGCCAAATAGTTGGTTGCGCGCCAATAAGCGTCCAACTTGGTCAGGTACTCGTCCGTAAGGGTTCCCTTTTCAACACATTCGTTTGTTTTCATTGTGTGAAACCTTCCTTTCATATTTTCTTTGTTCATTATCGGACCGCCGTCCATAATAACTCCCTTACATTTTACCAAAAATTGAAATTTTGTCAATAGGATAATTGTAAATTTTTCAAGTCCCGAGCGATTTTTTGTATATCTCTTTCAAATCTTCCTTGAAAAGCGGCGCAGGGTGGTTGGAAAGCTTGGGAATCGCGACCGCATTCACCATGATTTCGAGTTGTTCCTCGGTGGGACGAGGCATTTTCACGCCGTAACGGACGAGATTGCGAGAAAATTTTGCAATCGCCTCCTCTGCCGTTCCGCACCCGTAGGCGGCGGCTATTTTTCGGAACGTCTCCTCGTTGTACGCCCTTCCGCGCGGATCGTTGCTCTTCTTTTCGGAAAGCATTTTTTCCCAAAGGCAGGGAAGCGTCAGCGCCACCGCCATGCCGTGAGGAATGCCGAAAAGCGTCGTTATTTTATAGCACATGGCATGCGGAGCCGTGGTGGACGTAATCTGAATGGCTTGTCCGGCAAGGTTGGACGCGCGCATGATCTCCTTTGCCACGGCAGGATCGTACGAATCGAGAATGTACCGATCCCCGAATTTTGCGATTTTTTCAATCGCCATGAGCGCGAGCGACAAGCTCGCGTCGTTTGATTTGACCGACCAAGCCGATTCGATCGCCTGACAGAGCGCATCGAGCATGGTCGCAACTTTCTGTCTTTGGGGCAGGCGTTCGAGCCACCCCTCCCAAAGCATCGCCACGTCGGGAAGTCCTGCCGCCTCTGCGACCGTCGTTTTTTCCCCGTTTTTATAGAGAATGGAATACCTCGTGGATTCCGCACCCGTACCCGCGGTGGTGGGTACGGCGATGAGAGGGATCGCTTTCGCCCGTTCGGACACTTCCGTGAGTAAAAAATCGGAATCGGGATCTTTATCCGCATAGAGTTTGACGCACTTCGCCGTGTCGATTGCAGAACCGCCCCCTACCGCGAGAATGCAGTTGCATCCGTTTTTTTGAAACAGTCTGACGCCCGCCTTGATTTCCTCGTACTTCGGGTTGGGGGAATAACCGTCAAAGACGACCGTCTGAAAGGCGGACATCGTCTCTTGCAGCTTCGAGCCGCGATACGCGCCTCCTGCGACGACAAAGCACTTTGCGTGAGGGGGAAGTATGGTTTTCAATTCGGAAAACCGTTCGTCCGTTTCATATAATTCTTGCATATTTTTTTCTCCTGTCGAACCCATTATAGCACGCCGGACTGAAAATAGCAAGACCGAACGTTCCGTTCAAACAAAAAAGCTCCGCAAATGCGGAGCCGTACACGGGGCAACGCCCGTTTTCAAAAATTATCTTTTCTCAGTTTTTTCGCAAACACGACGACGGAAAGCGCCGTGAGCGCGAGCGTGTAGATTGCAAGGATCCCGACCGAACCCCAGACGGAGAACTCGATCACACCCGAACCCGTCAGAACCGTCTTGGCGATCTGCGAAATATGAATGTAGGGAAGAACTTTCATGAAGGTCACGAACCCTCCGCTCATTGCGGATACGGGGAAGAACATTCCGCTCAAAAATACCGCGACGTTGACGAGGATCGACGCCACGCCTCCGACCGATTTATCCGAAAGCACGAGTCCGATGAGCACGCCGCACGCGATAAAGAGCACGGAGCAAGGAAGAAGCGCAAGGAGCATGAAAAACACGTTCGCCGTCAAGTTCAGTCCGAACAAAAGTCCGATGAAAAGGAGAATGATTTCCTGAAAGAGCGCGATGGGCAACATGGGAACGGCATAACCCAACATAAAATCCGCAGGACGGAGAGAGGTGGAACGAAGCCTTGCAAGAAAAGAGGTCGTTCTGTCCTTTGCAAGGAGCATACCCACGAACAAGCTCAAAAACGTAAAGCCGAACAGACACATATTCGGAACGAGCTGATCGATCCTGAACTGCGGCGTAGCCTCGTACACCTTTTCCCCCATACTGGAAAAGATGATTCGGAAGACGATCAGCAAAATAGCAGGGAATCCGATACAGAAGATGAGACTGAGGGGATCTCGAACGATCTCTTTGAGATTTCTTCGGAAAAACGTATAAAATTTCATTGCTCCGCCTCCTTCGTAATCGCGACGAACGCCTCTTCCAGACTGTTGGAATTTGTTCTTGTCTCGATCTCTTCGACCGTACCTTCCGTATAGAGTTTTCCCCTTGCGAGCACGCCCACTCTGTCGGAGAGCACTTCCGCCTCCTCCATATAGTGCGTGGTGAGAAGAATGGTCATTTTTCCCTTTAAGGACTGCACCACCTCCCAGAGCCTTCTGCGCGCGATGACGTCGAGACCGAGCGTCGGTTCGTCCAAAAACAGCACTTGCGGTTTTCCGATGAGCGCCATGGCGATGGAGAGCTGTCTCTGCCATCCTCCCGAAAGCAGTTTCGCCTTTTTCTTTTCAAATTCTCCGAGACGGAATAATTCGATCATCTCCCCGACCGCCTTTTCCCGTTCCGCCTTGGGAAGGGTGAGGTCGGCAAAGAACCGCAAGTTCTCCTTAACCGTCAGATTGGGCGCGACGGACGTCTCCTGCGGAGACACGCCGATGCGCTCTTTGACTTTTTCGCGCTCCGATATGACGTCGTAACCGCACACCTTCGCCTCGCCCGAAGTGGGACGAGCAAGACAGGTGAGCATGCGAATCGCCGTCGTTTTACCGGCTCCGTTCACGCCGAGGAGCGTATAAAGCTCCCCTCTATGAACGGTGAGGTTCAACCCGTCGACCGCTACTTTATCCTTGAAGGTCTTATTCAGGTTTTTCGTTTGAATTGCTTCCATTGATTCCCCCCAAAATACTGTCCGTTACGGCGGAAAACACTTCCGTCTTGACGAGCGCGATTCCGTTTTTATCTCCCAACATGAGGAGCGTATCCCCTGCGCCGATCTGATAAAGCTTTCTCGCTTCTTTCGGAATGACGATCTGCCCCTTTTCGCTGACTTTACACACCCCGAAAATATACTTCCCTTCGTTCTCTAACATAAGATCTCCGTTTTTATTGTTTTACTTTTCTTACTTTTTTTACTTATTATACGCTTTGATTTCCGGATTGTCAACTATTTTTTATCAAATGGGTATAGACAAATCGTTCAATCGGTGATATACTGTATAGAAAACAGGGGGAATTGAATATGGAAAAGAGAGCAATTCTGAAAATATCGCCGTTTGACAGGAACATTTCCGTCACCGTCATTCCGGGACACTTTGCGACCAACCACTCGCACATCAACTACTTCGTCGACCTCACGAACATGAAGTCCATGCACAAGATGGCGAAAGCCGCCGCCGAACGCTTTGCGCAGGCGTACATAGGCACGCCCGTGGATACCATCGTCTGCCTCGAACGCACGAAAATGATCGCCGCATTCCTCGCGGACAAACTCTCTTCGCAAAGCTTGAACAACGGTCAGGACATCGGCGTACTCACGCCCGAACTTTCCAACGGACAGTTCCTGCTCAGAGACAACGTAAAAGATTTCGTGTTCGGAAAACACGTGCTCGTCATGTTTGCGAACGTTTCGACGGGTCTCACCGCGGCGACCGCCATCGAGGGAATCAAATATTACGGCGGAACGCCCGTAGGCATCGCATCCCTCTTCTCCACCGTAGATCAGGTGGGAGAGACGCCCGTCACGAGCATTTTCTCCATCGACGATCTGCCCGATTACGAAACGCATTCGAAAGCGAATTGTCCGCTCTGCAAAAATCAGGTCAAGCTCGACGCGCTCGTCAACAGTTACGGCTACTCGAAACTTTAAGTTCCGTTATAAATTACGCCCCTGCTTTTTCAAAAAGCAGGGGCGTTTTTTATTCGATATGCATGGGCGCGAAGTAGCCCGACTGAGAGGGCGGTTCGTTTCCGTCGCGCAGATGCGCGGTATCGCCCAAAACCTGCAAACGGAAGTAAGCCTCATCCTCGAAGCGTTCTTCGGTATTGAGCACGGTGACGGACGTGGGAGCCATGAAACAGCCGTGCAGAAGAGAGGGCGCAGGGATATTGAGGAGATGGGACAAGATCACCATGGACACCCCGAAGTGACAGAAACAGACTGCGGTAGCGTCCGAATGCGCTCTCACGCGGTAGAATTTGCCGTCTCGCTCGTATCCGTACCCTTTGAGAAGCTTGTCGAGCTCCCGTTTGAGTTCCTCGTAGCGCACGGGAACTTCTCCCGTCGTCATGGGATAGGCGTTATGCCAGGTTTCCTCGTCAAAGAGCGGTTTCTCGTTCGTCCATTCGGAGGGATAGTAATCCCACGGAATGCGTTTCCCCTCTTTTCCGTCGACGAGATAGAGAAATTCACGCAGCCAAGGAAGTTCTATCGCCTCTCTACCCGTCTTTGCGAGCGTCGGCTCAGCCGTCCGTTTGGCTCTGCCTAAGGGAGAACAGTAAAAATCGGTCACGTTCCACTTTTTCACCCGTTCCGACAGAAGTTCCGCCTCTCGAACGCCCTTTTCCGTGAGGGAATCGTGTTCGTAATCGGGATCGCCGTGACGAATCAGAATGAGCCTCATTCCTCTTCCCCCGATCCGAGAATGGAAGAAATGGTGAAGGGCGCAGCCTCGTCCTCTTCGGGAAGCTCCACGCGAATGCGCCGTACGGGGCGTTCCTTTCTGCGCTGAACGGCTCTTGCGATCCAGAAAGGAATATAGAAGAGGGTGATTACGATGAGCGCGACCAACGCAAGTTTGAGAAGATACAGATACCAACTGCCGATATCCCCCTCGACGACGGAGAAGAAGGGAAGATTTTCCATGGGAGGATACGCCGTATAGAAGAAGTTGGTATGCAGAATCGCATTGACGAAGATGGAGAAAAACAGCATCATCGCAAAGAATACGAGCGTATGCAGATAGGAAACGCCGCTCCACTCCATATCCTTATCCGCGGCGACGCGCACGGAAATCGCGAAGAGCACGGAATGATAGATGAAATAACGGTAGGAAGGAGCCGTCTGTGCATACGTCTCGGCGACGAAAGCGACGCCCTCGACGGGGACGAGCATAGCCGCAAGCGCGCCCGCCGTTCCGCCGATCGCAATGACGGGATAGAGCGCCCTGCGGACGGGAGAAACTTTTTTCGAAAGCTTCGCGATGAGAAGAAAGACGAGCTGCACGGTGCAAAGGTGCAGGGGGAGCATTTCCGCGTCGAGGAAAAAGCCCTTCCACGGATCGTCCGCATTCTGATGAAAGGATACGCGGTAGGAAATCATGACCGCCTCGCAAAGCCACAAAACGACGAGCGCGACGGCGATGCAGGTATCCGTTTTCCATCTCGTCAGAAAAAACAACAGCAGAAACGCCGCAATGACGCCTGCCGAGATCCCCAGCCATATCAAATGTTCGGTTGAAAACATATCAATCTCCTTTATCTTACGATGAGTAATTTTTTCTTTGCGCGCGTGATGGCGGTATAGAGCCACTTTGCGCCGTCCTCGAAAAATCTCGATTCGTCGAACACGATGACGAAATCGAATTCCGAACCCTGCGCCTTATGGCAGGTAACGGCGTAGCCGAACTCGAATCGGTTGGCAGGCTCCACACTCTCGACGAAATCTTCGCTTCGTTTGCCCTCTTCCTGCGAAACCACGCTGCCGTCCGAGAGCACGCAGACCATTCTGTCCTTGCCGAATCCGTAGCGAAACTGTCCTGCCGTGAAAATCCCCGTATCGAACGGAATCTGCGTCATGACGTCGGACAAAAATTCGGCGCGGAAAGAACAGAGCGCGAGATCGTTCGGGCTCAAATCGATATCTTCGACGTAGCCGATGATGCCGTTGACGAGGTGGAATTTTTCCTCGTAGTCGATCGACCTGTCCCAGTTATTGAGGGTGCAGATGAGTTTTTCTCCGTTTTCGGGATAGTCGCCCTCGAATCCGTTCAGAGCGCGAATCTCCGCGTTGAGCCTTCTTCTCGTGCTATTCGTTCCGCAGACGACCTGATCCGCCTCTTTCAAAAGACGCTCCCTGTCCTTCCCCTTGAAACGGTATTTCGGAATGACGCACACGTTGGTTCCGTAAACGCCGTAAGGAATGAGTTTCCCCTCGCGCGCCATCGAGGCGACCTGCACGATGGGATTCCCCTCTTCCTGCCGCACGATCTCAGTGAGTTCGTAATCGGGGACGAGGGAATTTTTTTCCCGAAACGGGAGGGAGCTGCGCGCTGTCTCCGCTGAACAGGCACTTCACGCCGAAAGAGAGAAGATCCTGAACGGTATCGTCGCTGACCATGGACGATTCGTCGACGACGAGCAGTTTGATTTCGTCCGAGATGGAAGCGCGTTTCTTAAAGACGAGTTTTTCCTTGACGGTAACGACGCCGTCCTCGTCCACAAATTCCTCTTTCACCTCTTCCTTGCGATAGATGAGGCTGTGAATCGTTCCGGCAGGCGTGCCGTTTTGAATGAGCACGGTCGCCGCCTTTCCCGTAGGGGTCACGAAAAAGACGCTCTCTTCCGGAACGAGGCAAAAGCAGTCGCGCACGACGTGGTTGATGAGAAAGGTCTTTCCCGTACCCGCATAGCCCGCAAGCGTGAACACCTGCGCGTCGCGGTTGAAATACCAGTCGAGCATATATTCTTTTGCTTTCTCCTGATCGGAGGTGAGTACGACTTCCATGCCTTTATTGTAGCACAGAAAACCTCAATTAGCAAGCAAAAGCGTCAGTTTCCGACAAAACGCGCGAAGAAGTATCTGTCTCCGATCTGCCTGCCGAAGGTAAGCTCGCCGTTTTCGAGCATGCCGACCGCATACTCCGTGGCAAATTCGCCCGTCTCTTCGCAGTAGGTATAAGTTCCCTCTCTCTCATACTTGCCGCCCTTCGTTTTCGCACGGAGGACGTAGCCGTCCTTTTTGAGTTCGATGGTTACTCGTTCGAACTCGTCGAGGAGATTTTGCTCTCCCAGCGCCATATACTCGCAGGTATAGGTGGAAAGATAGGGCTTGGTCACGTCCGTAATCGAACCTGAAAAATATAATGTACATAGAAGCGATACGAAAAAATTCATACGATTAGTATTTCCAAATCGTCGCCGTTCATGAACGCTTTTCCGGCGAAATCCCCTCGGCGCGCCGAGGGGATTTTTTTATCTGGAAGAAATCTTTTTGAGAACGTACATTCTCGTATAGAGAGAATTGCATTGATTTTCCGTATCGGAGAAGATATCCTGCATTTGTATGCCCGATTGCAGGAGCAAATCTCCGCCCGCAACGTAGGAGAGCTCCTCTTTGTAGTTGGACTGTTCCCTCGTTTTGACGGAATAATTGAACGAAGGATCGAGCCCTTTGAGACGGAGACGATAATGATTTCTTGCCGTTACCTTGTTCTTTACGACGCCGACGACGATCGCCTGCGCCTTGTCGGGAGAAACGAACATGAATCCCTCGCCGCCGTCTTTGGGATCGAGGCGGTAGAACGTTCCGAAACAGAACAACTCCCGGTATTTCTTGTAAAAGGAAATCTGCTTTTTGATGACGGCAATCTCTTCTTCCGTACACTTTGTGGGATCGAGTTCGTAGCCCATCAGTCCGCCGCACGCTACGTTGAATCTCGTCTCGATGGGAGAGGCATGTCCGCTCTGATGGTTGGGGCTCGCCGTAACGTGAGCGCCCATGGTACAGGGAGGATAGCCGTAAGAAGTTCCCCGTTGTATGTCGTAGCGTTCCCTCGCGTCGGTATTGTCGCTCGTCCAGGTCTGAGGCATGAATGAGAGCATGCCGAGATCGAACCTGCCGCCGCCGGACGCGCACGATTCGAAAAGAACGAGCGGAAATTTTTCAACGAGACGGGACAGGATAGAATAAAGTCCCAAAATCGTCCTGTGTTCATATTCGCCCGACGGAATATCCTTGCCGTAAGGATCGGTCATATAGCGGTTGTGATCCCATTTGATATAGGCGGCTTTCGTCTCCGCGATGACTTTGGAAATCGAACGCACGATATAGTTTTGTACGGATTTATCCGCAATGTTGAGCATGAGCTGACTGCGTATGAGCGTGCCGCTCGTCTTTACGGGTTTCATGGCAAATTCGGGGTGCTTTTCATATAGTTCGCTCTTCGGGGAGATCATTTCGGGCTCTACCCAGATACCGAATTTGAGTCCCATATTCCGAACTTCTTCGGCGAGAGAGGCAATTCCTCCCGTCTTTTCCTCGTAATCGAACCAGTCTCCGAGGGAAGAGGTATCGTCGTCGCGCCTGCCGAACCACCCGTCGTCGAGCACGAAGAGTTCTGCGCCGATCTCCGCCGTCTTTTTCGCGATTTCGAGAATGCGCTCTCTCGTAAAGTTGAAATAGGTTCCCTCCCAGTTGTTGACGAGAACGGGGCGTTCCTTTTTCTGATACCTGCCGCGCACGATATGTTCGGAGACGAATCTATGCATTTGCTCCGTATTTTCGTCTTCCGTCTTTGCGTAGACCATGACCGCCTCGGGAGCGTAGAACGTTTCCCCTGCCCCGAGCTCCCAGTCGAAAAACGCGTCCGAGATTCCGCTGATGAACCGTACTTGACGGGATGCGTTGCCCTCGACGGACTCCTTGTGATTGCCCGAATAGATGAGGTTAAAGGAATATACCTCGCCCTCTCTCGACAGCATGACGAAAGGATTATGGAAGGGAGAGGAAGTTCCCGTTCTCGACTCGTTGACAAAGAGCTGCGAGGTAACGGGAGAATCGTGGCGCTGACGCTCGTTTCCCCACGAGCCGTCGAACGTGGAAAAGACGAATCCGTCCCCCCAAAGGTTGAGTTCGAGAGAGGAAATTTTACGGATATGTACGGGTTTTTTGCCGAGGTTGGTCAATTCCGTCAAGACGCAGATCGCGTCGACGTCGGCGAAAACCGTATAATAGAGGCAAAGGCGGAGCTTTGCATACTCGTCCGTAAATTCAAAGCGGAGCGTCTCCTCTTCCCCGTATGCAAGCGGCATTCCCGTTTCGGGGCGAGGCATCCGCTTGACTTTGCGAAAGGAAAAGTGCGTCGCCTTGGATCCGTCCGAGAGAACGACGCGAATGCCGCATTCGCGGAAATCGTTGCTTCCGAACGAAGAAAACAGAGTGCGGGGCATATCGTTTCCCGCAAAATCCCGTTCCGATCTCACGATGGAATAATCGGGCTGTGAACGCAACGACGCCCCGTAATAGAGCAATTCAGGCTCCCGTTCCGTGTCGATGACAAGACTTGTACGGGGCGTATCGAGCTTATAAACGTTCCCTTTTCTGCGAATCATGAATCATTTTCCTCCGAATATGCCCCTATTATACCTTGTTTCCCCTTCTTTTTCAACTAATTCGTCTGCTTTTCTTCAAATTTCGGTTGAAATTTTGTCATTTCTTCTATTTTTTTTCGGATTTCTTCCTCTTCCGCCTCTTCTACGGGATAATATCCCCTCGTTTGCATTTCGTCGAATACTTCGAATGCGTTTGCGGAGACCTCTTCCATGCCTTCAAACAGCTTCGTGCGGTATTCCTTGCCGCTCCCCTCTCCGATGGCGTAAGAGTAAAGACTCATGATTTTCTTTTCCGTGGAAAGAAGGTCGGAGAGCGCGTCGCGTTCGTTGAGCGTCGTCATCTGTTTTTCTCTCATGCTTTCCCTCCCATCAGTTTCAATAAGGTAGCGTAACGCTTACCGTGCTCCGTCGAGACGGCGCTGAGTTTCTGCGCAAGCGCCGTATCCGTGAGGGTGTTGGCATACATGTTTGCCTTTTTCCCTGCGAGTGCCTCCGCCTCCATCAATTCCGTGAGGGCGGTGAGTTCTTTTCTCGTTAAATGCGTCATAAAAAACCTCCGCACAAAGTATGTGCGGAGATTTGTCTTTTATGAACCGAACAGGTAAATCGTGCTCGTCGCGCAGTTGACCGTATCGACCTGCGTCCACGTGCCGAGGTCGGTATGGGGAATGCCCTGTTCGTCGCAATGCTGTTTGAGGAGCTTGACCGCCTCGCCCATCGTACCGTCGTCGTAGAAGAACACCTGTTTGCCCTCTGCAAGCGCCTCGATGAGAGGATCGACGCTCCAAACCTTGATACAATCCTTTTGGAGAGGCTCTTCCACTCTCTGCCAGAGCGCTCTCTGCGCATGAGGGAGCTGGCAATAAAGCACGGGATAGGTGAACGCCAGACTTCTGCTGACGACCACGTCGCCCTCGTTCACTCTGTCGAGAACCGCTTCGCGATAGACGGCGAAGGATTCCGCTTCCGCTCTCTGCCGTTCGACCTGAAAAACGGTAGTCGAGATACCGCCGACCGTGATGCAACAGAGGAGCGAGACGGGAAGCAGGAGCTTGGAAACGCCGTTCCATACGGCGGAAAGCGCGGGCGTTTTGATATCCTCGATGCGGAACGAGCCGATGAGTCTGCCCGTCTGCGCCGCCGCCGTGAGGAAGGGAAGTCCCGACGCAGGCAACAGATAATGGTATTCGATCGGATGAGACGTGACCTTCGGAGAGATGAGGATCAGCAGAAAGAAACAGAGGTAGGATCCGTAGGCGATGACGCTCATGAGATTGAGGGAATCGAGCTTAAACCGCACGAGGGAAAGAACAAAGACGACCGTAAACAGCGCGCCGAGCAAAAACTGGAAATAGTACCAAGGAATGGCGTAGCCGAACGCGAACGCATAGAAAAATCTCCATTTCTCGAAGAGCACGTCCCCTCCGATCGAGCCGTACTGCCCGTAGGAAGCTTTGATATATAAAATCGCCCAAGGCAGATAGAGAAGAATGGATACGACGCCCGTGATACAAAAGCGCAGGAACTGTTTTTTGTTTCTCGTCACGAAGATTACGAGCAATCCGATCCAAACGAAGAACACCGCGATCGCCGCAAAATAGTTGGTATAGGCGGCGCAGACGGTATGAAAGGAGAGAAAAATCCACGAGAGAATCTGCTTGGGTTTGTCGATTACTTCATACGCGTGCACGAGCGTTGCCCCGACGAACCCGATCGCCCAGGAATACATTCTGATTTCGGACGAATAGCGAAAAAACTGCGGAGCCGTACAGAGGGCAAACGTGATAAAAGCGGCGGTGAACGGTCCGAAATCCTTGCGAAGAAAAGTCAGTCCGTAAACGAACACGGCGACAAAAGGAAGAACCGAGACGATTTTTCCCATGATAATCTTATCTGCGCCGAACGCGGTCAGCATCTTCAATATGACGTAATAGAGGGGCGGATGCACGTCGTAGAGCGTTCTGTAAGCGATCCATCCCAAATCGAATTCGATGAGCCCGAGCGAAAACCCCTCGTCTCCCCACATGGCGTCGTCGAGGCAACAGGAAAACATGTACCCGATGACCACCGCGCTTGCGAGATAGAATACGACGGATAAGTAAAAGAATGGATTTTTCAGCAGTTGTTTCACGTTATTTCTCCTTATGGTAGTTACAAAGCTTGATCAGGGGGCAACGGTCGCATTCGGGATTTTGCGAATGGCAGATCTGCCTGCCGTGATAGATGAGCCAGTGATGCGCCCTCGACCAAAGCGCTCTCGGCACGGATTCGTTCAGATCGCGCTCCGTTTTCAAAGGCGTATCGGCATGAGCGAGTCCGAGTCGGTTGCTCACGCGGAACACGTGCGTATCGACGGCGATCGCGTCGCCGCCGAACCAGACCGAATAGACGACGTTCGCCGTCTTTTGTCCGACGCCCGCGAGCCTTTTGAGCTCCTTGACGGTGGAGGGAACTTCGCCGTCGAACAATTCGAGAATGTCGCGGCTCGCCGAAAGGATATGCTGCGCCTTGCTGTGATACAGTCCGCAGGAGAAAATGTACCGTTCGAGTTCCTCCTGAGAGAGGGAGAGCATGGTTTGCGGCGTGTTATGCTCCTTAAAAAGCTCCCTCGTAACTTTATTCACGCGGACGTCCGTGCATTGCGCGGACAAAATGACCGCTACGAGCAGTTCATAGGCGGTATCGTATTCGAGGGCGGGCTTTGCGTCCGCATACACCGTTGAGAGAATATCCAGAATTTCTTCGTTGCGATTCATGAAAAAAGTATACCATGTTCAAAGAAGTTTGACAAGCCTTTTTCTTTTATCGCCGTAATATTTATAGAAACCGACGAATCCGTCGTTCGCCCTCGCCAAGATCTGCGCGAGAGAAAAAGCTCTGTCGGGAAACTCTGCGGAAAGTCCGCACCCCACCCCTGCTTCCTGCGGCGTGGAGACGATATTCGGTTGAATTCCCCTCGCGCGCAGGGATTGAACGAAAGAAAAAAGCTGCGTTCTGGAACGAAAGACTGCAATCGTCATCATAACACCTCATTTGTCGGAATATAGTACAGTATATGTTTTGGGAGGTCGTCAGGTGATATATTTCGATCATGCCGCAACGGGAGGAACCAAACCGCCCGAAGTCACTTCCGCCGTCGTCTCCGCCATGCAGAGATGGGCAAACCCCGGAAGGAGCGGACACCGTTTGTCCGTCGCCTTCGCGGAGAAAGTGTATCTTACAAGAGAGCTTCTCTCGTCCTATTTTGACGGATACGGCGCGGAGAGGGTTATTTTTACCAAAAACTGTACGGAAGCGCTCAATATCGCCCTGTTTTCCCTGAAAGGACACGTGATTGCCACCGAACTCGAACACAACAGCGTTCTGCGTCCGCTCGCAAAACGGGGAAACTATTCTATCTGCCCCCTGACGGACGGAAAGCTCGATCTTCTGTCGCTGCGTTCCCTCGTCAGAGAGGACACTTCGGCACTCGTCATCTCCCTCGCGTCCAACGTGACCGGTTACGCGCCCGACGTAAGGCTCATCCGTTCCATTCTTCCCCCGAACGTCCTGATCATCGGCGACGGCGCGCAGGCAGGCGGACACGCGTATCTTTCCATGAAACGGCTCGGGCTCGACGCCCTCTGCCTTGCAGGGCATAAAGGGTTATTCGGCATTCAGGGAAGCGGCGTACTGCTCTTTTCCGACCGTTTTTCTCCCTCTCCCCTTCTCTACGGCGGAACGGGAACGGAGAGTTTCAATCGGGATATGCCGAGCTGCTATCCCGAACGTCTGGAAGCGGGGACGCTCAACTTTCCCGCCATCGTCTCCCTCTACGAGGGCGTGCTCTATCTCAAAACGCACGGCGTGCAGGACGAGAGCATGCTCTCCAAAACCATGCACGAACTGCTCTCCCCCCTCGTTACTCTGTATTCCGAGCCGAACAGCTACGGCATCGTTACCTTTTCTTCCGAGAAATATCCCTCGGAAGCGATTGCCGCAAAGCTGAACGAATACGACATTGCGGTGCGCGGAGGATTACACTGCGCGCCGCTCATTCACGAGCGCATCGACAGACATGCAGGCGGAAGCGTGCGCGTGAGCATGGGTTACGGAAATACGCTCAAAGAGGTCGATTGCTTTTATCGGGCAATCAAGGAAATTCTTACGTAAAAGAACGGCAAGCGTTCTTGCTTGCCGTTCTTTTTATTGTGCATAATGAATCGTCGCATTCGTCAAATAATCGTTTCCCGTTTTGATTTCAATCGTCTCCCACTCTTCCTGCGTACCGCCATAGTACACGTCGGCGAGGCGAATACAGCTCACAAACGCCCATTCTCCGATGCTCGTTACCATTTTCGGAATGGTAATTTCCGTAATGCCCGAACCTGTGAACGCGTAATCTCCGATACTCGTCGTTCCGTAGGCAAGTTCAACGTTACCGAGCTGATAACAGCCGTTAAATACGCCCGTCGCAATGGTCGTTACGCCCGTAACGGAAATTTCCGTGAGTCCCGAATCGGAAAACGCCCAAGCCCCGACGGAAGTCAGCGAGCTTGTAAGGGCAATGGTTGACAATTCCTTATGATCGCCGTCAACATAATCGCAATCCATCTACCCCTCTTCATGTTTTACCCCCATATGCATCAGTATAGCACCCCGATTTATGATTATCAATATATTTAATAACATTTTATCAATCAAATTAAGAATAATTTGTTTATTTCTTTCATAAAACAGAAAAAACATAAAAGAACGGCAAGCGTTCCGCTTGCCGTTCTTTTCGTTATTTATTGAAGTTGTCTTTGAGGGAAACGATTTCGGAGAGACAGAACTTGTCTCCGTCCATGCAGGATTTATAGTAACCCGTACGCATGATCTGGAAGGATTTTTCCATCGTCTCCGCAAGGTACGGTTCCGCCTTGCCGTAGAAGATATGCTCGCTGTCGTAATTCATGCGCTCGGAGAAGTCTTGCCCTGCGTATTCCGCGTCTTTTAAGAGAGGCTCGTACTGCTTGATGACGGCGTCAATCGCGGTTTCTGCGTTGACCCAGTGGATGACGCCCTTCGTCTTGATGCCCGAAGTATCGTTTCCGCTCCTCGATTCGGGAACATAGGAACAGAGCACTTCGGTCACGTTGCCGTTCTCGTCGGTATTGTAACCGTCGCAACGAACGATATACGCGCTCTTCAAACGGACGTATCCGCCTACCTTCAAACGGAAATATTTGGGAGGAGGATTCAAAGAGAAGTCATTCCTGTCGATATAGAGCGTCTTGCCGAATCTGACCGTTCTCTTGCCGAGCTCTGGCTTGAACTGATTGATATCGAACTCTACGTCCTCTTCTCCCTCGTAATTCGTGATGGTGAGTTTTAAGGGATCGACCACCGCCATGGCGCGCTCCGCGTTGGCGTTGAGGTAGTCGCGAATGCAGGCTTCGAGATAGGAATACTGACATTCGGAGTTTGCCTTGGACACGCCGATGAGGTTACAGAAGGATTTGAGCGCCTCGGGCGGCACGCCTCTGTTTTTGAGTCCTGCAAGCGTGGGCATACGGGGATCGTCCCAGCCGTGAACTTTTCCCTCGTCAACGAGTTTTTTCAGATACCGCTTGGACATGACGGTATTCGTGATGCCGAGACGGGCAAATTCGATCTGTCTGGGAAGGGGAGCTTCGAATCCGGCATGCTCGACCACCCAGTTATAGAGGGGTCTGTGATCTTCAAATTCAAGCGTGCAGATGGAATGCGTGATGCCCTCGATGGCGTCCTCGATGGGGTGCGCAAAGTCGTACATGGGATAGATGCACCACCGATCCCCCGTTCTGTAATGGGAGACGTGCGCGACGCGGTAGAGAATGGGGTCTCTCATGTTGATGTTGGGAGACGCCATGTCGATTTTCGCGCGGAGCACCTTTTCTCCGTCCGCATACTTGCCCTCTTTCATCTCGCGGAAGAGCTTCAAATTCTCTTCGACGCTCCTGTTTCTGTAAGGACTCTCTTTGCCGGGCTCGGTGAGCGTACCGCGCGTTTCGGTGATCTCTTCCGCACTCAGATCGCAGACGTATGCGTTTCCGTCGAGAATCATCTTTTCCGCGATTTCGTACATTTTATCGTAGTAATCGGACGCATATAAAATGCGGTCGTACTGAAATCCGAGCCAGTCCAACGAGTCGATGATGGACTGCGCAAACTCTTCCGTCTCCTTCGCGGGGTTGGTATCGTCGAAACGGAGATTGCACTCTCCTTGATACTTATCCTTAACGCCGAAGTTGATGCAGAGGCTCTTGCAATGTCCGATGTGCAGATAGCCGTTGGGTTCGGGAGGGAAACGGGTAATGATTTTGTTGCCCGTGCGTTCAAACTTACCCTCTTCGAGTTCCTCGTTGATGATTTGTTCGATAAAGTTTACTGATTCAGCCATATAGTGCTCCTGAATGTTAAGAAAGTCCGGAAATGGTTCCGTTGTCGTCAATGTCGATGAGTTCCGCCGCAGGGTGTTTGGAAAGACCGGGCATGAGCATGAGCGTTCCCGTGCAGGCGACCACGAACCCTGCGCCGCCCTTTAAGATGACGTCGCGGACGGTGATGTTGAAATGCTCGGGTCTGCCCACGAGATCTTTTTGGTCGGAAAGGGAATACTGCGTCTTTGCGATGATGACGGGAAGGTTTTTGTAACCCCTCTCTTCGATGGCGGCGATTTTTTCAGCCGCTTCCTGCGTAAAGGTTACGCCGTCCGCCCCGTAAATCTTCGTCGCGACCGCCGTAATCTTTTCCTTGATGCCGTCGCTTAGGTCATAGGAATAGGTGAGTTTGGAGGGAAGTTCGCACGCCTCGACGACCGCCTCGGCAAGCTCTTTTCCGCCCTCTCCCCCTTTGAGGAACACGTCGGTAAAGACGGCTTTTGCGCCTGCGCTTTGAACCGCAGCCATGACGGTATCGATTTCCGCCTGCGTATCCGTCGCAAAATGGTTCATCGCGACGACGACGGGCTTATGGAATACGTCGCGCATCGTCTCGACGTGTTTGAGCAGGTTGGGAAGTCCCTTTTCAAGCGCCTCGACGTTCTCTTCGGAGAGCGTTGTCTTATCCGCGCCGCCGTGGAGTTTGAGCGCCTTGACGGTTGCGACGATAACGACCGCGGAAGGTTCGATGCCTGCGATACGGCATTTCGTGTCGAGGAATTTCTCCGCGCCGAGGTCTGCGCCGAATCCGGCTTCGGTTACGGTATAGTCGGAAAGACTCATCGCCGTATAGGTTGCGAGAATGGAGTTACAGCCGTGCGCGATGTTTGCGAACGGTCCGCCGTGAATGATGGCAGGCGTGCCTTCGAGCGTCTGAACCAGGTTGGGTTTGAGCGCGTCTTTGAGAAGCGTAGCCATTGCGCCCACGCAACGAAGTTCCCTCGCATAGACGTATTCGCCCTTTGAATTTTGTCCGACGATGATGTTGCCGAGCCTTTCTTTGAGGTTTTTGAGGGATGTGGAGAGGCACAGGATCGCCATGATCTCGCTTGCCGCCGTGATCTCAAAGTGCTCTTCTCTCTCGACGCCCTTGCCCTTTTGTCCGATGGTGATATTGATGAGGGAACGCTCGTTCATATCCATGCAACGGCGGAACGAGATCGTTTCGGGAACGATGTCGAGCTCGTTTCCGCGGAAGATGTGATTGTCGATCATCGCGCACAGAAGGTTGTTCGCCGCGGTGATCGCGTGAAGGTCGCCCGTAAAGTGAAGGTTGATGTCCGCCATGGGAACGACCTGCGCGTAGCCGCCGCCTGCCGCGCCGCCCTTGATACCGAACACGGGGCCGAGAGATGGCTCGCGGAGCGCAAGGCATACGTTTTTGCCGATCTGTTTCAAGCCGTCCGCAAGTCCGATGGAGACGGTCGTTTTGCCTTCGCCCGACGCGGTAGGATTGATCGCCGTTACGAGGATCAATTTCGCCTTTCTCTGATCGCAGGGAGCGCAGATCTTCGCCTTGTATTTTCCGTACAGTTCGAGGTCGTCCTCTCTAAGTCCGAGTTGCTTTGCCACGTCCCTGACGTCGCGCATGGGAATACTTTCCGCAATTTCAATATCCGATAACATGGTTTCCCTTCCTTTTTTGTATTTTTATCAATTATAGCAAACGCCGTCGCGTTTGTATAGGATTTTTCGTTTATTTTTTCAGATTTTTTGCCGTGAACGTGAGATAATGCGGCTCGCTCCCTTCGAGCAGAAAACATATCTCGTAACCGCCGTCTCTTTTATAAACTTCTTCGTAGAGAAACCAATCTCCTTCTCGCGCCTCGTTTTCAAGCACCGTGCAATCCTCGAATACGAGCGTATGCTCCCCCTCTTCGTTGCGATAGGCGAGCGTTCCGTCCGTAAAGGAGAGAAACGCCCCGTCGTGCAGAGAACAATCAAACAGCTCCGTGCGCGCTTTGTCTCTTCTGAACGCACGCTCGGCTCTCTTTCTTTTACGCTCGTTCGACCTATCCTCCCGTTTGAACCGTTTGAAGAGAGATTTCGGCAAATAATCGAGCGCAAACAGCTCGGGTTGCATCTCGTAGGGACAACTTTCCTTTTTCCGTTCGTAAACTTCCCGAAAAAACGCGACCGTTTTCCGCTCGTCGAAGGGAGGGCGGCGTTCGTATTCCTCCTGCGCCCTGCGCCGTTCTTCTTCCAAGCTTTTTTTCGCCTCTTCCACCGTGGCAGGGCGGTGCGCCTCGCCCGTCTCTTCGTCCAGAATGAGAAAGTCCTCCACGCTCGCGCCGTCGAAGTCGATAGGAAGAAAGAATGGCGGTTCGTCATACGACGAACGCTCCTCTTCGATCGCCTCGCTCAGTTTCCTTTGATAGAGCGCGTCTATCTCTTCTTCCGAGTACGCTCGGTCTTTGCACGGTTTCATGCAAAGCGTTCTGTCCGTGGGCAAAAGATGCCATTCCTTGGTAAAATATTTCATCGAATAAAATTCGTCTTGATTTTCTCTTCGTAGACGGGCGGTTTGACGCCTGCCTTTCTACCTGCCTCGATGCAGGAGAGAAGATAAGTCATGTTCGCCGCAAGCGTTCTGACCGTCTGCATGCCCTCTTCGTCTTGCACCACTTCTTCGGGCGTGTTGCCGTGCACCTGATTCCAGTAGTTGCTCGTTACGATGGGCATATTGTTGATGGAGAAGTACTTATTCAAAACGTCGAACGACGCCGTTGCACCCCCTCTCCTGCAAGAAACGACGACCGCGCCTGGTTTGCCTGCAAGCTTCCCCGAAGAGGAATAGAACAGTCTGTCGAGGAACGAGAGGATCTGTCCCGACGGAGACGCGTAATAGACGGGAGATCCGACGATGACGCCGTCGAACGTATCCAGCCGCGCCGCAAGATCGTTGAGACCGTCCGAAAAGACGCATTTTCCCGTCTTTCTGCAAGCACCGCACGCCGTGCAACCTGCGACCGTCTTGCCGATCCAGAAAATCTCGCTCTGTACGCCGAGTTTGTCGAATTGATTCTGCGCCTCTTTGAGCGCCGTATAGGTACACCCGTATTGACGGGGACTGCCGTTTAACAAAAGCACGTTCATGCAAATACCTCCTGTGCATATCTTACCGTTGCCATCGCGTCGGCGCAATACCGATCCGCGCCGATTTTATCCGCATATTCCTGCGTGAGCACCGCGCCGCCCACGACGACCTTTGCAAAGGGCGCTTGTTCTCTCAACAGCGCGATGGTTTCCGCCATATAGGGGACGGTCGTCGTCATGAGCGCCGACAATCCCACGAGTTTACATTGATGTTCTACCGTCGCCTGCACGATTTTTTCAGGCGAAACGTCCTTTCCGAGGTCGATGACGGAGAACCCGAAGTTTTCGAGGAGCACCCGAACGATGTTCTTTCCGATGTCGTGAATGTCTCCCTTGACGGTGGCAAGCACGATTTTATCCTTTCCCTCGGAGGGAGGAAGCGCCTGTTTGATTGCGGAAAACGCCTCTTTCGCCGCGTCTGCGCTCATGAGAAGCTGAGGGAGATACACTCTCTTTTCTTCAAACCCCTTTCCCACTGCATTGAGAGCGGGAATGATCACCTCGTCGATGATTTGAAGAGGCTCTTTCGTCTGCAAAAGGCGCTGCGCCTCCGCGTGCGCGCCGTCTTTGAGCCCCTTGACGATGGCGTGTTCGAGCGGCGTTTTGCCCTCTTCCGCCATAGCAGTCTTCCCCGTCGGAACGAGCGAAGTCGCGTGCGTCTCCGCAAAGGGAATGTATCCGCTGAAATCGGCGTCTTTGCCCGTAAGGGCGAGATACGTCCGATACGATTTGAGCATTTCGTCCGACAGAGGGTTCATGATGGCGAGGTCGAGCCCGTGTTCGAGCGCAAGCAGGAAGAACGCGCCGTTGAGCATCTCCCTTGCAGGAAGTCCGAACGAGACGTTCGATACACCGAGGCTCGTCTTTACCCCGAGTTCCTCTTTGATGCGCGTGAGGGAATCGAGCGTCACTCTTCCTGCATTCGCGTCGGAAGAGACGGTGAGCGTGAGGGGGTCGAAAATGAGTTCGTCTCTGTCGATTCCGTACTTTTCCGCCTCTCTTATGATTTTCCTTGCAATTTCCGCTCTGCCCTCCGCCGTCGTCGGAATGCCCTTTTCGTCCATGGTAAGGCAAATGAGCGTTCCGCCGTATTTTCCGACAAGAGGCAATATTGCGTCCAGGGATTCCTGTTTTCCGTCGACGGAATTGACGAGGGGTTTTCCGTTATAATGGCGGAGCGCCCTCTCCATCGCGCCCGGGTGAACGGTGTCGATTTGCAGGGGAAGGTCGGTGACGGCTTGCAACTGACAGACGACGGTATCGAGCATTTCGACCTCGTCGATCTCGGGAAGTCCCACGTTGACGTCGAGAATATGCGCTCCTCGCTCTTCCTGCGCCGTTCCTTCATTCAGAATATAAGCGACGTCGTTTTCACGGAGCGCCTGCTTGAATCTCTTTTTGCCCGTCGGATTGATGCGCTCTCCGACGAGAAGGGGAATTTTCCCGATTTCAAGTGCATGGGTATAGGAAGAGACGAGCGTTTTATGCTTTTTCGTAGGAAGAACGGGAACAATATCCGCGATTTTTTCCACCGTCTTTTTGATAAAGTCGGGGGTCGTTCCGCAACAACCGCCGATGAGGTTGCCGCCGTTTTTCACGGCTTCCGCCATTCTCTCTGCAAAGTCGTCCGCGGAAACGTCGTAGACCGTCTTACCCCCTTCCTCTCTCGGAAGTCCCGCGTTGGGTTTCACGAGAATGGGCGTAGAAGAATACTCTGCGAACGTTTTGACGAGCTCAGACATCTGCTCGGGCCCGAGCGAACAGTTGAGCCCGAACGCGTCCACCTTCAATCCTTCAAGCATGGCGACCATGGCCGGAATATCCGCACCCGTCATCAGTTTTGCGGACGCGTCGTATACGTTGCCGACAAAAACGGGAAGTCCGAATTCCTTTGCCGCAAGCACGGCGGCTTTCGTCTCGTAGGAATCGTTCATCGTCTCGATGAACACGGCGTCGGGGCGATACTGCATGGAATGTTCGATGACAAAGAGGAAACTCTCGTATGCGTCCTCGAACGAAAGATCGCCGTACGGCGCAAGCAGTTTTCCCGTAGGTCCGACGTCGAGAAGAACGTATTTTCCCTCTTCCCTCGCCGCGTTCGCCGCCTGAAACGCCCCTTCGAGCATTTGAAGGCACAGCTCTTTGTCATGGCGCAAAGGGTTGACGGAAAAGGTATTCGCGGAGACCGCGTCGCTCCCTGCACGATAATAGGAACGGTGAATCTCCTCTACCACGTCTCTATGATAGAGGTTTGCAAATTCGGAAGGGCACGTGATTCCCTTCGCCTGTAAAAGAGAGCCCATGCCCCCGTCGAGAATGAGCCGTCCCGTTTTGATTTTTTCGAGAATGGTCATAAGATACCTATGATTGCGGTTACGCTCTTCGTCGGTCGGAGCATGAGACCTTCCGTGAGCGTAACGCCGATGGTTTTTTCAAGTTTGAGAAGATTTGCCATCTCCCTTTGCTCCGAAAGCGGAAAATCTCCGTAGCCGGGGGAATAACGGAACACCCTCTTCCCCCCGATCAATTCTTCGAGCCGATCGCAAACCGCCTCGACGAGCACGCCGCCAGCCGAATCTACGGCGAGGGAGAGCGCACCCGATCTGTTTCCGCTCGCGGTGATGACGCGATCGACCCCGATTCCCGCCGTCGCGCCGAACACGACGACCTCTCGGCACTCTTTCAGATGCGCGGAAAGAGATTTGCTGCAAATCGTCCACGAACCGATCGTAACCGTATCGTCCGTACGAGAAAAGGGAAACCGCTCGTATACGATCTTGCAGTCGGCGGCTCTGCGCACGAGGGAAACGCCCTCTTCCGCGATCGCCCTTGCGCTTTCGTCCTGCCCTGCGCGCATATAGTACAACACTTCCTTGACGGAAATTTCGGGCACGGGAATGGAGAGAGCCGTCATAAGATCTCGGAGAGATTCCGCTTGATCGCGGAGGCAACTTCGGGTTTATTCATGGAATAAACGTGGACGGCGTTCACTCCGTTTGCGAGAAGGTCGATGATCTGTTCGGTCGCAAAGGCGATGCCTGCCTGTTTGAGCGCCTCGGGATTGTCCGCGAACCTGTCCATGATCCTATAGAACCGCTGAGGAAGAATGTTGCCCGAAAGCGCGACCGTGCGCTTTAAGCTCTTGACGTTGGTTACGGGCATGATTCCGGGCACGACGGGGACGGAAATCCCCGCGCGTTGCGCGCGATACATGAAATTATAGAAGATGTCGTTGTCGAAGAACATCTGCGTAACGAGAAAGTCGCACCCTGCGTCCACTTTTTCACGAAGATATTCGAGGTCTTTCATCCAGTTGGGAGAGTCGGGGTGTCCCTCGGGATAACACGCTCCGCCGATGCAGAAGTCCCCGTGCGCCTTAATATCCCGAATGAGCTCGGTCGCATAGTGATAGTCGAACGTCGAGCGTTCCACGCCTTGGGGAATGTCTCCGCGGAGGGCGAGAATATTCTCGATGCCTGCGCTCTGAATGGCGGAAAGTTCCTGTTCAACTCTGCCTTTGGTGGATGACACGCAGGAGAGGTGCGCGAGTGGAGTGATTCCCTTTTGTTTCAGATTTTCGGCGATGGCGATGGTGTAAGCGGACGTACCTCCGCCTGCGCCGTAGGTAACGGACATATAGGAAGGATCGAGCTTTGCGATCTCTTCGGTTGCTTTTTTTACCGATTCGAAGTTGACTTCCGTCTTGGGAGGAAACACTTCAAAGGAAAGGGAGGGTCTGTCTCCCTTGATGATGTCGATGATTTTCATATTTGTACTCCGATTATCGGTATTATAGCACCTTTTTTTTCGGTTGTCATCTTTTTATGCAAAAAAAGGGCTTTGACAAAGCCCTTTTTCCGAAACGAATCGATTGAATTTTTTAACCCTGAATGCCGAAAATTTGCAGAATCATGTCGAGTTTTGCCTCGTCTTCGCCGAGATTTTTATGTTCCTGAACGAACGAAGAGATATTCCTTTTCTGTTCTTCGCTCAAAGCCGCGCCCAATCCGTAGGGGTCGCTTCCGTATTTTTCAAGCGCATCTTTGAGAACGGAGCTGATGACTTCGGAGTTACAGATTCCGCTGACGACCTTATGTGCCGCCTCATCAGCCTGCGTAACGATGAAATCGAGAATATTCGTGAATACTTCGACTTCCTGCCGATATTCCGCTTCGCCGAGCGTTTCCCTTGCCTCGCTCATGGCAATGAATACGTCACCAATCGTTCCGCCGAGCGCGTTCATATCAAAATCGCCGATGTTGAGCGCACCCGTATCGACGGCAGCAAGCAAAAGATCTGTCGCAATCGTAGCGGATCCGGGCGTAAGCGTATCGAAGATCTGCCCCATCTGGTCAACGGCGCCCTGTTCCGAGGAAGACGGTTGATTGATTTCATCCACCAAAATATAGGTCTTTTGAAGAATTACGAACGCGCGATAGAAATTTTCGTTATCCGTTGCGACCATCTGAGGCGTACTTTTTGAGAAATGTTCGACGATGACGTCGTAGAATCCTGCCGCCTCATTGTCGGGATCCTGTTCTTTCATATCGGAAACGGCGCTTGCAGCCGTGCGCATCAAAACGCATCCGAAGATACGGGAAGTGGGCGTTTGATCGATGTATGTAGCGATCCGTTCCATAGCGGAAAGATCGACCTTGGAAATATCCGAGCTTCCCTGCAAGGCGGACATGAGCTCGGTTACGCTTCCGACCATACCGTTAATTCCGTTTGCCACCTTGGGAAGATCCTTTGCGATCGATCCCTTTTCGCCGAGGTACTCGATCGTCGTCAAGCCGTCGAACATCCAACCCGTAGTCGCGTCCACCGCTTTGAAGGTGACGTTGGAATCTACTTCCCGAATAAAGTCAAAAACGACTTCCGCCCCATCTACGTCTCCTCCGACGGATTCTTTCCTCATCTCGTACTCGACAACAGCGACGTTTGCCGCCGTTTCGGAAATCACGCGCATCGTGCCGACGACGGGCATGGTAAACGTAGCGCCGACTGCAAACGCCGTAACGAATGCGAGAGCGAGCGCGATCGCTTTGGAACCCTTACCGATTTCTTTCTCTTTCTGCGCGTGCACGATTATTTTCCTGACGATTGCATAGACGATTGCAAACGCGATGCCGATGAGAACCCAGAGAACGAAAAACATGACGGGACTGATGAAACCGGCAAGAACTGCGGGAATACCCGTATCTCCGGGAATGACGAAATTCAGCTCCGCAAAAATTTGCGAAAGGTCGATTCCCTCTGCGCCGATGAAGGATTCAGCCACCGTTCTGCTCGCAATGGGCGCGAGAATATACGCGAGCGCGATGGACAAAAGATGCGACGCAGTCCGCACGCCCTGCACGATTGCGCCGCGCTTGCGCGCATGGAGCATCATGATTAAAAGCGCAATACCGAACGGTATCAGCGTGATAAGATAAGGTATCAACATGATAAGATAAGGAATCACTTTTTCCATATTTTCCTCCTTTATTTTCCTATACTCATTATAGGTTTTTCCCCATAAATTGTCAATCTTTTACAGTGAAGGAGCACATAAAAAGACGACTCTTTTTTATCCAACGAAAAAAATAAAGATTTCACGCTTTATTTTGTTGATGAAACGGAAATAATTTGCTATAATAAACCAAATAAATTTTTCAAGAAGGACGTTACGACTATGGCTGAAACAAAAAAAAGAGCCGTTACCATGGAAAAGCTCGTCGCACTCTGCAAAAACCGCGGATTCATCTTCCCCGGCAGTGAAATTTACGGAGGTCTTGCAAATACCTGGGATTACGGTCCTCTCGGCGTAGAACTCAAAAATAACATCAAAAAAGCATGGTGGAAAAAATTCGTGCAGGAAAACACCCTCAACACGGGGCTTGACTGCGCGATTCTGATGAATCCCAGAACGTGGAAAGCGTCGGGACACCTCGGCGGATTCTCCGATCCCCTCATGGATTGCAGATCGTGTAAGACCAGACACAGAGCCGACAACCTCATCGAGGATTACGTCAAATCCCACAAGCTCGACGTCGACATCGCAGGCTGGGATAACGATCGGTTCGAAGCTTTCATCGAAGAAAAGCAGATCAAATGCCCCAACTGCGGAAATCACGATTTCACCCCCATTCGTAAATTCAACCTGATGTTCAAGACCTTCCAGGGCGTCACCGAGGACACGACGAACACGGTTTATCTCCGTCCCGAAACGGCGCAGGGCATCTTCGTCAACTTCAAGAACGTTCAACGCTCCACCCGTATGAAGGTTCCCTTCGGCATCGGTCAGATCGGTAAATCATTCCGTAACGAAATCACCCCCGGAAACTTTATTTTCCGCGTCCGTGAATTCGAACAGATGGAACTTGAATTTTTCTGCAAACCCGGAACCGACCTCGAATGGTTCGATTACTGGAAAAATTTCTGCAAAGAGTGGCTCCTCTCCCTCGGCATGAAGGAAGAAAACCTCAAACTCCGCGATCACTCTCCCGAAGAGCTGTGTTTCTATTCCAAGGCGACCACCGACTTCGAATATAACTTCGCATTCGGTTGGGGCGAGCTTTGGGGCGTAGCCGACAGAACGGATTACGATCTTTCTCAGCATCAGAACGAGAGCGGCGAAAGCATGGAATATACCGATCCCGTTACCAACGAGAAGTACGTTCCCTACGTCATCGAACCTTCCCTCGGCGTAGAAAGATGTCTCCTCGCTCTCCTCACCGACGCGTACGACGAGGAAGTGCTCGACGAAGCGACGGGCGACGTGCGCACCGTGCTCCGTCTCTCCCCTGTGCTTGCGCCCTACAAGGTCGCCGTGCTCCCCCTGCAAAAGAAACTTTCCGATAAAGCGGACGAAGTCTATGCGGCGCTCGCAAAGCAGTTCCCCTGCACCTACGACGTGACCGGTTCGATCGGCAAGCGTTATCGCCGTCAGGATGAAATCGGCACGCCTTTCTGCCTTACCGTCGATTTCGACACGCTCGAAGACGGAACGGTTACTCTCCGCGAAAGAGATTCCATGGAGCAAGTTCGCCTTCCCATCTCCGAAGTCGCCGCTTACGTCAAAGAACGCATCGACTTCTGATCGATCGTCACTGCGTTTCACGTTTCTATCTTACGAATCACAAAAAAGAGCCGTCTTTTTGAAAAAGACGGCTCTTTGTATTATCTGTTAATTTAATTTTTCGGTCAAAAGAGATTTTGCTAAAAATACTTCTTCCAAAAACACGACATTTTTGATGTGTTCTTTTGTTTTCATCTAACCAATATAAACCCAAATCATTTGTCCGATATTTTGGACACGCTGTCAGATTTCCACTTATTTTGCCTTTTTGCAACCATTACGCAACAACTTATGCTGTAAATAAACAATATTTTGATTCTTCAATGACACGAATCCAATCGCCATTGAAAAATAAGCCAAATATTGCATATCAATCTTTAACGCTGCATCATACCAAATTATCGCAATACAGCATATCACAGTGCAGATTGCTACGATAATATTATAATTGTCAACATCATATTTCCGATTTTTTACCAAACAGATCAACATGGAAATAAAGATTGACAAATAACTGATAAATCCGATATATCCCTCCTCAATAAAGATCCATTGATGCGTAAACCATCTATAATTATAATCTCCGTACTTTAAATAAAACTCACTTTGCAGAAAACTAAATTTTGATGTTTCAGCGTTTCCGAAACCGATCCCAAAAAGCTTTGAAAAAATACTATCATTCAAGAACAGTTTCTCTATTATGCTAAATGACCCTAACCTCGGCAAACGATACCCCGATTCATACGATGCTGTAAAATACTCTATAATTGCTTTAAGGCTTTTAAGGTGATGTGCTGACTCAGGATTAAGAACCTCCATTAACAAAATCCCTGTAATCAACACACAAATGATTCCAACGACAATCAATAATTTCTTAACTGAAAAACCCGTTAATAAAATAACGACTATTGAAATGAGAACGATAAATATAAACGACGCTTTTACTTCTGCCAGAGATGCCATTAAAACGGATGACAAACAGGCAATTACCAATTTAAGAAAACCCTCTTTCTTTTTCAAGTAGCAAACAAAGAAGTAGGCTGTTATTAATATATTAAAAAGATTAACTGCGGCATTACTATATCCAAAAATTCCACCAATATCATCACGGTCACGATGCAATACGGCATATTGATAAATTGCGAGCAATAAATTTACGGCTTGTACGACCAATAAAATATCAAAGAGTTTAGGCAAATCCTCTTTTTTGATATACAATGATGCAGCGAAAAAGAAAACAACCCCACGAAAAGTATTACGAAGCGCCCACAAAACCAATAATGGCGAAACGACGTTTATGAGAGAAGTGAACAATGATATACATAAAAACACCAAAACGCTAATTACGACAGCTTGATTCCCGTTCTTTCGAAAAAAGTCCCCTACGCCATCTTTTAGTATCAAAGGAATAAGGAGCAACACTAAAAAATCATTAAAATATCGTATCTCAGTAGGAAAATGGAATTGACTAATCAGCGTTTCCATGATTATAGTATAACATAGGATCGAATACATGATCGCCTTTCCCGGTATTTCCGAATCGGCAAATTTATATACTTTTTTACCGAATTCACTCACTGCTTTTCCAAATTTATACATTTTCTTACCAATCCCATTTCATAAATTTTTGAACACATCAAGCAAAAACAAATAAGGGAACCCTATGCCGACTTAAAATTACACAACTTATATGGACTATCAAGCGAAACGCGAAATCCTGATCTCTTTTCTGCAATATCTTTCACTTTTGACAGAGGACTTTTCATGACTCTCACGTTCACAGAAGAATCATCATCGTCGCAATCAGAAATAACCAACAGATCATAATTCATGTTATAAGAACATAAATGCAAAAACAAAATAATGATTGAATTCCCCGAAATACGGTAAAAGAAACTATACTTTCCCATGATAGTATCACAACAAAAATCTTTTGCTTTCAACTAATGCCCATTTCCGGAAAACTTAAAATCCGCAATACCGCATAAACTCTGCATAGATGTGAAATCTCGGAGTATTTTGAACGACATAATGATATGAATCAACAATATTACCGCAAAAGCTCATCTTATCATGAAATGTTTTATTACTCTTAATGGCATTTTCATCCTTATTTATCTCTGTTAAAAATTATTGTTGATTCATCACTATCGAACCTTTTCAGTGTCCGTATTTTAATATTAAAAGAATATAAACCATATGATAGTGTTTTCTCTTTAAGGACCAAATGAAAACACTTCTGCTGAAACATTCACCTTGAATAAGCAAATCTTTATATAAGCCGTTAAATCGATCGGACAGAACTACTTCCTTTATTTTTTTCTTCTTCTCTTTTTCAGACAAATGATCTGCCGATAACAATAACTTGAATGCACCTAAAAGACCACCCATACTTTGAAGGGCTACCGCTCGCTTAATTTCATCAGAATAACCTAATTCATCGCATTTTATAATACTCTGTTCATACTGATAAATAGTTTTCTCGAAACGATTTTCATTGAACGTATGGGATAACGACGAATCATTATAACGATAATAATAGAACGCATCAGGAAGAACCAGTACTGAATTAACCTTGTGAAATAAAATCAAATTTGAAAAATAGTCTTCGGAAATATATTCTCTTTCAGATACGTATCGAAAACCGATCTTCCGAATTAAATTCAAGGAATAGAGTTTATTACAGGCAGAATCATGAAATCTTTCTCTATTATCACGATTGTAAATCATGTATCTTAAAAAAACTGATTGAACCTCTTTACCCTTAAAAACCGTCTTTCCTTTCCGTCGAGGATACTCCGCGATTCTACCATTTTTGTAATCTGAAATGTCAAAAGCAACTACGTCGTAAGCTTCGTTTTTAAGTTCGTTTGCACAAACTTCAAACAAATTCGTATCGACAAAATCGTCTCCATCAAAAAAGCAAATATAATCCCCCGTGGCGTTTTCAATTCCGGTGTTTCGCGCCATACCCAGTCCGGCATTTTTTTTGTGAATGACTTTTACTCTTGTATCCGCCTCAGCGTACTCATCACATAGGGTGGGACAACCATCGGGAGACCCGTCATCCACTAAAATAACTTCCAAATTACGATAAGACTGGTTTAGAACGGAGTCTATGCAACATTTTAAGTATTTTTCAACGTTATATATAGGCAATACAACGCTAAATTTTATCGGTTCATTTTTTTGCATATCTTTCTCCACATATTTTTCCATAACGCCCCCATTTCCGCATCATTTTGAATGGAACTGTTACGTCCGTTAGCCATTCCTATTTCCGCCATATTGATTTTTATAATACGCTTCCAAAAAGTCGTGCGCAGATTTGATATCGTATCGGCTGTTTACAATATCTTCTCTACTGTTGGAACGTAGAGCAGATTCCTTGGTTTTCAAAATTTTATCCGCCCAATCTTCGGGGGATTGATCCAATCCTATAAACTGACACTTCTCGCTAAACTTAACTTCGACAGGCGTTTTATCTGAGAATAAACAGGGTAAATCGGCAAACTGCGCCTCAATACCGACTACGGGAACACCTTCAAACCGTGACGGAAGCACAAATACGTCCATTGCCTGATACAATTCGGCAACGTCGCTTCGGTTACCGAGGAATCTTACTTTATCTTCTATGCCGAGTTCCTTAATCTGCCGTCTTACGTCCGCCTCTTTCTCACCGACGCCTACGAGTGTCAAAACAGCTTTATCGTCTTTTTTTTGCAGTTCATGAAAAATCCGAATTAAAAATTCGTGATTCTTTGGATAAGATATTCTGCCGACGTGACCGACAACAAATTCATCGGTAAATCCGAGTTCGTCTCGTTTGCTTTTTCTGGTCTCCTCATTAAAATAGAACTTTTCAGCATCGACCGCATTTGGAATTACCGTAAATTCTTTTTTCCCGAATAAAAATATTCCTGCCTCTTCACCGCAAGCCAAACGATGTGTTGCGACAGAATTTATACGCGTCTTAAAATATCTTTTCAGAATATATTTATAATCCTTATCTATCGCCGTAGTATGACTGTGCGCTATTCTTACGGGAACTCCGGCTTTTTTCGCTGCCTTTAACGGCAAAAAACTCATTGTATCGATGTGCGAATGAATGATTTGATATTCGGGATGCTCCGCAAAAAATTTTTTCATCCATTTGAAATAGTGCGGATAATTCTGCGGATATAACCTGGGAGCATAGTATACCTTGCCTCCCATAGCGATGATTTCGTCATCGTAATCGCTTTTATTCGGTCTATGCGTAAGAAAATCAAATTGAATTTGACTTCTGTCGATATTGCGATAGTAATTCATAAGCATAGTTTCCAAACCGGCTCTATGCATATCGTTTACCACTTGTAAAATTCTTATCATCGTTATCTCTTATAAGTTTCCAACGTTTGCTCAGTCACTTCCTGCCAGGTGTAAGAAACCACCGAGTTGACGTGCGTGCTCAAATTTAGCCTGAGTATCTTTTCTATCTGTTCGTAAAGATCGTCTGTATTTCCGTGTTTGAATACAAAATTACCTGCGTTGATTACTTCGGTATTTTCGGGAATATCCGAAACCAAACAAACATTACCATAGGAAAGCGCCTCCAAAAGACTCATAGCCATACCCTCGATATCCGAAGGCAAGACGTATAGGTAAGCATTTGAATACATTTCCTGCAATTCCTGTCCTTGAATGTATCCTGTCATAATAACCGTATCATCACCTCTGACGCTTTCGTATATTTTTTCAAAATACTCTCGCGAATTCGATGCTCCGCCGGCTATAACAAGCTTTTTATCCGTTCCCGTCTTCTCTACAACCTTTTTCCAAGCGTCGACAAGATAATGCAGTCCCTTTTCGGGAACCATTCTCGCAAGGAACAAAATATAGCTGTCCTTCACTAAACCGTATTTTTCTTTTATGAGCTTTGCCGGCAACATATTAGGCAGGTCCACACCGTTCGGAATATATTGCGTCTCTCTGTTGTATGTTTCAAGAAAATATTTTCGATTGTTTTCAGAGAGAACGATTATTTCGTCCGCGTACTTCACAGCCCTCTTTTCGCCGACTTTAAGAATTTTACGAGCAAAACCACCCCACTTGCCTCTCTGCCAATCGAGCCCGTGTATGGTAACCACGACTTTCGCACCGTATTTCTCTTTATGATTTTTGGGCAACAAATTCAAAAAGAAACAGGGACCTTCCGCATGAAAATGAACAACGTCAACCTTTCTTTTTTTTATGAGCTTTCTTACCTTTAACGTTGCAAAAAACGCATAAACGATCGCATCCAACGATTTTTTATTGACCGTAAAGACTGTTTCAATCTTACAGCCTTTGTGCTGTGTAAAGGTAGGATACCTCTTTCTCTTTCTGTTAAAGAGCGTCACTTCGTGTCCTTTCTCCACAAGGAGTGCTGAAAGATTCTCTACGACTACTTCAACACCGCCCTCTCTTGAAGGGACATATTTGTGTCCGATCATTACTATTTTCATACGTAATCCCCGAAATAAAATTTGTTACATTACTCGCCGAAGCGATCGAAAGTGACCGCGCAGTCGCTTTTGAAAACGTCTAAAAGATAAAACAACTCTTCACAGAAATTTTTTGTAAAACTTTCCCGAATTCAGCCGTTCTCGGTTTGTTCTTCCTCTTGAACGCAGGTTCGTCAAACGCGTTCGCACCTGCATCAATCAACTGCCTTTACCCTCTCGCATGCTTGTACGCGCACATGAAAAAGCGAACGAGAAATCGAGGGTTCTGCAAAAAGCAATATCTACAAATATTCGACATACTACCCCAAATTTTCAAGTACTCAAAAAAGCGCCCATCGCGAATATACTCAATTTTAGAATAACTATCCGAGAAGCCGAACAAATTGCCTGACAACAATGCCGCTTGCTTTTTCTGAAAATCGTCTATCTCATTCTCCTTGCCGAATACGTTGCGAAGAAGTATAACGAATCCGAACTATATATATGTTGCAATGAATGCAAAGCCGAGTATAAACAACAAGGAGCCAATCTGTAATGAAGAATACACTGACTAAAAGGCGAATAATATCTTTGATACTCCCATAAATGTAAAGACAGCTAAGCAATACACCGCAGGTAGCGCCATCAATAACATCCTTTTTCTAAGAACATGCTCTTGCATTTCGGTGGCATCTCTATGGCAATAGAGGAGCGTAACTGCCAAAATGCATAGGATAAATAAGCACACAGGAAATGTCCATGCAGTCATATCGCGCCTTCTTCTTTCGTGGTTTCCGAATGAGGGATAATACGATATCTCATATAAAATATAGTTTATCATACAATATGTAAACTGTCAAGAAACTTTTTTAATTTTTAAGTGTGTAGTGTGTAGTGTGTAGGATTACAATAGATGTGAGACAAGGGTATAAAAAAGATAGTAAATATACGCTACCCGTGATATAGTTTAAGCACCACCAAAAAAACAAGGAGCTATTTACTATCATGAAAACTATATCACAAATCGCCGCTTTCGTCAATCGGTTGTCAGCGATTCTTTCAAGTTTTCCGTTCAGACTGCCGTTATCCGTTTCAACGTCTCTCGCGATTCCGTTTACCGTTGGCGTAAACGCTTCAACGGTGATACCTTTTCGTGACAGGATCGTTCCCTCCGTCCTCATCATCACTTAAATCACCACTCCCAAGAGGAATTGAAACTCATTTCCGATATGCGAAGACGCAATCCTTCTCTCGGTCTCGTCACATTTTGGGATAAACTCCGTCTGCGCGGACGTCACTGCGTTTCGCGTTTCTATCTTACGAATTACAAAAAAGAGCCGTCTTTTTCAAAAAGACGGCTCTTTGTTATGATTCCGTATAGGCGGATTCCGTACTCGTCGGGTTAGAATACAAGTCGAACTCGGAATCGATGTCGAAGTCCTCCGCGCTGTCAAAGGCGGCGAGCTTGGAGACGGAGACCTCGTAGGCGGTCATCGTCTTTGCCTCGTATTCGGAAATCTTTTTCTGATATTCGCGGCTCTGTACTCTTCCCGAAAGGGCGATTTTATCCCCGACGGACAGGTTCTTTACGAATCTCGCGTTTCTGCCCCATGCGATACAGGGAATGTAGTCCGACTTATTGTAGGCGCGGTTGACCGCAATCAGCAGATCGGCGATTTCCCGATTAAAGGGCGTGGTACGGTAGACGGGCGGTTTACAGATGTATCCGCTCAGTACGATGCTGTTGGGATTTTTGGACATGGCGTCCGATAAAATCTCACGGATAAAAATGGTGAGCATGAGTCGGGATTTTCCGTTTTCAAGCTTATTATAGCTCCTAAACTGTCCGATGGCGCAGATAGAAGAGCCGATTTTCAGATCGTTCCCCTCGATCAGCCGTTCGGATACCGTTACGGGGAGAATATCCGCTTGCCCCGAAAGGCGCATGACCTTCACGGAAAATTCATAAAATCCCTCTCCGTACACTTCGTGGGAATAGACGGCGTCGCTGACGATTTCCCCCATAATGTATACTCTGTTGTTTTTCTCCGGCATAGTGTTCATGTTGTTCCTCCAATTTTCATTCTATCATGTATTTTCAACGGGAATTTGTACCCCGTTTGAATTTATCATGAAATTGCTGTGATAGATGAGTGTACCGATGGGAACAAATTGATATCCTTTGTTCTTCAAGGTACGCAAGATGACGGGAAGCGCGTCTGCGGTGTGCAATCCGTTGTTGTGACAGAGAATGATCGCCCCGGGGTGCGCGCTCGAAATGATACGGGAGGCGATTTCCCCCGCGGACAAATCTTTCCAGTCGAGAGAATCGACGTCCCATTGAACGGAAAAGACGCCCATTTCCTTTGCGGTATCGACGAGCAGATCGTCGTAATCCCCGTAAGGCGGACGAAACAGTTCGACCGTTTTTCCCGTGATTGCCGTAATCGCCTCGGACGAAGTCTTCAATTCGTCCTCGATATCCTCTTTGGACAGCCTCGACATGTAAGAGTGCGTTCTGGAATGCGTTCCGATCTCATGCCCCGCCTCGTCGATCTTTTTGACGTATTCGGGATACCGTTCCGTCCAGAACTCCACCATAAACCACGTTGCGGAAACCTCCTCGTCCGCAAGCGCTTTCAAGATGGCGTCGGTATGCTCCGTACCCCACGCGCAGTCGAACGAAATGGAGATCTTCTTTTCCTCCGTCTGTACCGAATAGATGGGGAGAGACCTCTTTTGCACGCCGAAATACAGCGCCGCCGCGCCCGTCGATTCCAGACAGACGGCAAGCGCCATGGCGATGGAAGTCAATCCCGCTACGATCGCAGTTGTTTTTCCCTTCATATTTGTACCTTCATTATAACCTCATTTCAAAAACGGATTTTGCACGATTGTGTCGAATAGACGCATCTTTTGGGGAATTTGTCAATTCAAAGGAAAGAGCCCCGTACACCGTAATGTATGTACAAGGCTCTTCGAATAGACTATATTTTCGTATCAAAAAAGAGCTTTCCCGAAGGAAAGCTCTTTCGCGCAAAGATTAAACTTCTGCGAAGTACTTAATGGTACGAACCATCTGGCTGGTGTAGGAGTTCTCGTTGTCATACCAAGAAACAACCTTAACGAGCGTGGTGCCGTCGCCCATGGGCATGCACTTCGTCTGCGTAGCGTCGAACAAGGAACCGTAGGTCATGCCGACGATATCGGAAGAAACGATTTCTTCCTCGGTGTAGCCGAAGGATGCAGAAGCCGCTGCCTTCATAGCTGCGTTTACGGTCTTAGCGTCAACTTCGCCTTCGCATACGGCGATGAGCTGGGTAAGGGATCCGGTAGGAACGGGAACACGCTGAGCGCATCCGTCAAGAACGCCGTTGAGCTCGGGGATAACGAGGCCGATTGCCTTTGCCGCACCCGTGCTGTTGGGAACGATGTTGACAGCCGCTGCTCTTGCACGGCGAAGGTCGCCCTTTCTGTGAGGTCCGTCGAGAACCATCTGGTCGCCGGTGTAAGCGTGAATGGTGGTCATGTAGCCCTTCTTCACTTTGCAAAGCTTGTTAAGGGTATCAGCCATGGGAGCAAGGCAGTTGGTGGTGCAGGATGCAGCGGAGATAACGGTATCCTCTTTGGTGAGGGTCTTTTCGTTTACGCTGAATACGACGGTGGGAAGATCGTTGCCTGCGGGAGCAGAGATAACGCACTTCTTAGCGCCTGCGGTGATGTGTGCGGAAGCCTTTGCTTTGGAGCAATAGAAACCGGTACATTCAAGTACGACGTCTACGTCAAGAGCGCCCCAAGGAAGGTTTGCCGCGTCTTTTTCGGAATAGATTTTGATGGTCTTTCCGTTAACGGTGATCGTTCCTTCTTCATCGGATGCGCTGACTGCGTCTGCATACTTGTACTTACCCTGTGCGGAATCGTACTTAAGAAGATGAGCGAGCATCTTAGGGCTGGTAAGATCGTTGATCGCAACGACTTCATAGCCTTCTGCATCGAACATCTGTCTGAAAGCAAGACGGCCGATACGTCCGAATCCATTGATTGCAACTTTAACTGCCATAATAAATCCTCCATAGCAGCGCTCATGCGCTACTTTAATTCGTTTAACTATGTCTATTATAACAAACTCTTGCCCGTTAGTCAATCGTTATTTGAAAAAAAACGGTAAGTTTGACAAAAAGTATTTTTCCCGATTCCGTTTGATTTATGCGGAAACAGGGTATATTATTATAGAAATTATATACTGTAAAAGGAGACGCCTGAGGTGGATTACATCAGAACAAACCTATTGCCCGTCATCGCCATGCGCGGAAGAACGGTTTTCCCCAACACCGTTCTTACCCTTGACGCAGGCCGTGACGTCACCATCCATGCCATAAAACGGGCAAGCACGAACGATATGCTCGCGTTCATTTGCCGTCAGAAAGATACATCGAAACTTGAAATTACGGGAGACGACCTGCTCACGGTCGGTACGGTCGTCAAACTCAGACAGATCACCTCGCTCCCCTCCGGCTCCGTCCGCATCGTCGTGGAAGGACTGTACCGTGCGAGGGCGAGAGAATTCCGCATGAGCGATTCGTTCAGCGCGGTCGTAGACGAGATCGTAACCGAACACGGAGACGGCACCCTCGAAGAGGCGTATTTCCGTACCGCCAAGGACATGATCAGAGAGATTCAGAACACGGAATCCAAATTCAATAAGGAGACCTTAGCTACGCTCGACATCTGCGCCGATCCCGACGTTTTCATCAACGTCGCCGCGAACAGTATGCGCATCCGCGAGGAAGTCAAACAGGAACTTTTGGAAGAATCCTATCTCCCCTCACGGTTCCGCCTGTTCGAAAAGTGCCTCAACGACGAGCTTGAAATCTCCAAAATCGAAAAATCCATCGCAAATTCCGTTCGCCAGAGCATCGACAAGAACCAAAAGGAATACTTCCTGCGCGAACAGCTCAAAGCGATTCATTCGGAACTCGGAGACGACGTTTCCGAAACCGATCAGCTCCGCGAAAAGATCCTCGCTAAGGGACTTGTACAGGAAACGGAAGAAAAGGTGCTGTCCGAGCTCACGAGAATGAGCAAGATGCCCTCTTCCACGCCCGATTACAACGTGCTCAGAGGCTATCTCGATTGGATCATCGACCTGCCTTGGACCGAAGAGACGCAGGACACCGAGAGCCTCGCGGACGCGGAGGCGATCCTCAACGAGGATCATTACGGGCTGGAAAAGATCAAAGAGCGCATCACGGAATATCTCGCCGTTCTGAAACTCACGAAGAGCCTGAAAGCGCCCATTCTCTGTCTGGTCGGCCCTCCGGGCGTCGGTAAAACGTCCATCGCAAAGTCCGTCGCAAGGTCTTTGAACAGAAAATTCGTGAGAATGAGCCTCGGCGGCGTCAGAGACGAGGCGGAAATCAGAGGACACAGAAAAACGTACGTCGGAGCCATTCCCGGCAGAATCCTTTACGGCATGAAGACGGCAGGCTCCATCAACCCCGTATTCCTGCTCGACGAAATCGACAAAGTTTCCACGGACATTCACGGCGACCCCGCGTCCGCACTCCTCGAAGTGCTCGACCCCGAGCAAAACGCCACCTTCCGCGACAGGTATCTGGAAGTCCCCTATGATTTGAGCAAAGTGCTCTTCATCACCACGGCGAATACCCTCGACACCATTCCCACCCCTCTTCTCGACAGAATGGAAGTCATTCAGCTTTCGGGCTACACCCTCGAAGAGAAGAGAGAGATCGCCAAGCGTTACCTCGTTCCCAAAAAGAGAACGGAAGTCGGGCTAGACGATCGGCAGGTATCCTTTACGGACGACGCGATCGACGAAATCATCGAGGGATACACGATGGAAGCCGGCGTAAGAAACCTGGAACGGCAGATCGGCTCCGTTTGCAGAAAAGTAGCCGTCGTCTACGCGAAGGACAAGTCCATGCCCGATAAACTCGTGGAAAAAGAGGACGTTGCAGGGTATCTCGGTATCCGAAGATTTTCGGAAGATACCGAACGCGAACGAGACGAAGTCGGCGCCGCTACGGGACTTGCCTGGACTTCCGTCGGCGGAACTACGCTCACCATCGAAGTTTCCACGCTGAAAGGGCACGGAAACATTCAGCTCACGGGAAAGCTCGGCGACGTCATGAAAGAGTCCGCGCAGGCGGCGATCAGTTACATTCGCTCCAACGCGGAATCGTATCGGATCGATCCCGACGTCTTTGAAAAGACGGACATTCACATTCACGTTCCCGAGGGCGCGACGCCTAAGGACGGCCCGAGCGCAGGTATTACGATGGCGACCGCCATTCTCTCCGCGTTCACGGGCAAGCCCGTGCGCAAGGACGTCGCCATGACGGGAGAAATCACCCTTCGCGGAAAAGTTCTTCCCATCGGCGGTCTGAAAGAGAAATCTCTCGCGGCGCACCGAATCGGCATTCACGACATCATCGTACCCGAAGAAAACAAAAAAGACGTATCGGAAATCCCCGAATCCGTCAGAGATGAACTCAATTTCATCTTTGCCTCCGACGTATCCACGGTATTCAAAAACGCACTCATCGGATTATGATCATTAAAAACGCTTCTTTCATCACCTCGGCGGCAAGCCGAACCCAGTTTCTTCATCCGAACAAGCCGATGATCGCCGTATGCGGCAAATCGAACGTGGGGAAAAGCTCCCTCATCAACAAGCTTGCAGGACGCAACAAACTCGCAAAAACTTCCGCCGAACCCGGAAGAACGAGGCTCGTCAACTATTTCGATTTCGGCGAATTCATGCTCGCCGATCTTCCCGGCTACGGCTACGCGAAGGTCTCTAAGGTCGAAAAGGAAAAATGGGCAAAACTCCTGGACGAGTTCTTCTCCCGAAAAGAGGAGCTCGCCCACGTCTTTCTCCTCGTCGATCTCCGCCATGAACCGGGGGAAAACGACGTGCAGATGACGGAGTATCTCCACTATCACACCATTCCTTATTCCGTAATCGCGACGAAAGCGGACAAACTTTCGAAAATGCAGCAGAAAGCCGCCGTCAGGACGGTCGCCGCAGGATTAAAACTCGGCGAGGCAAACGTCATTCCCTTTTCGTCCGAAACGGGCGCGGGAAAGGATGAAGTCCTCTCGAAGATCGAAGGTATTTTGAATCTTCTCAAAGAACCTTCGGAAGAAGCATAAGGAAAAAGTCTCCTTTTGATACAAAGGAGACTTTCTTTTATATTACGCTTTCGCCACGATCCAGATCGTCGATGAAAGAGAGGATATTCCGAAATTCTTCCTTCCCCTCGGGGATAAAATATTGACATTCGAGATAGGAATGCCACATTCCCGCGCGCACGCTCAGCACGGCTTTTACGCCGCTTTTTTTCGCCTTCTTAAAGAGAGACACGCTGTCGTCCAACAACCTCTCCTCGCTTCCGCAGGCGATATACATGGGCGGAAATCCGTCGTAGTCTCCGTAGAGGGGAGACATCTGATTTTCCACGTCCTCGTACGCTTTCACCGCAGTTTCGTCAAAATCCCTCAACACGATATCCCATGCGCCGAGGCATTCGTTGGATTCCTTTGCGTTATCGAGCAGAGCCACGGGAGAAAAGAGCGCGATCGCCTTAGGATAGGGCGTACCCGTTTGCCTGAGTTTTTGCATCAGCGCAAGGGCGAGATTTCCACCCGCGCTACTGCCCGACAAAACGAGCTTATCCGCGCCGTAACGGTTCGCCGCTTGCACATACGCGCGGTAGCAATCGTCTAACATGGCGGAAAACTTTACTTCGGGCGCGCGACGGTATTCGGGACAGAGCGCGACTCCTCCCCCTTCTTCCGTGAAATAACAGGCGGTCAGTCTCGCATTCATTGCCGAACCGAATACCCACGCCCCTCCGTGAATGAAGAAGAATACGTCGTCCCTTTTCTTTTCCTTTGGCGTCATGACGTCGACGGGAATATTCCACTGCTCCCTTACGACGGTCGTGTTCGCATAGGCGCGCGCCTGCGCCTCGCTGTTTCTCTCGTCCCGTTCCCGAATCTCTTCGATCGTCGCGGACGGAACGGGCTTTCCCCCATTCTCTGCGTAATTTTTTTTGTTCTCGAAAATGAGATCTCTCGCTTCTTTGCTGAGCATTCTTTCTCCCCTGATAAAAAAACGGGCGTACCGAATAGTCGGTACGCCTTGATTTTCTGTTTACGCTTTGTTCTCGGAACCGAGTACGTTGATGATCTTGTGCTTGACCATTTCTTTCATGGAAACACGAGCGTCGCCGAGGTATTGTCTGGGATCGAAGTGAGAAGGATTCTCTGCAAGGTGCTGACGCATTGCGGCGGTGAACGCTACGCGGAGGTCGGAGTCGATGTTGATCTTGCAGACTGCCATCTTAGCCGCAGCGCGAAGTTCGGATTCGGGAATACCGATTGCGTTGGGCATGGAACCGCCGAATCTGTTGACGATCGCGACCTTCTCCTGAGGAACGGAAGACGCGCCGTGAAGAACGATGGGGAATCCGGGAAGCTGTTTTCCGACTTCTTCCAGAATGTCGAGACGGAGCTTGGGATCCTGACCGGGCTTGAACTTGAACGCGCCGTGAGACGTACCGATTGCGATTGCAAGGGAGTCGATACCCGTCTTGGTGGCGAAATCGTAAACCTCTTCGGGTCTGGTGTAGTGCGCGTTCTCTGCGGATACGTTGACGTCGTCCTCGATTCCTGCGAGCTGTCCGAGCTCAGCCTCTACGACGACGCCGTGGTCGTGCGCGTACTCGACGACTTTCTTCGTGATCTCGATGTTCTCCTGATAAGGGAAGTGAGACGCGTCGATCATGACGGAAGTGAATCCGCCGTCGATGGACGCCTTACAGATTTCAAAATCCGCGCCGTGGTCGAGGTGCATGGCGATGGGAATATTCGTCGTCTCGACCGCTGCCTGAACGAGGTGGCGGAGATATACGGGATTTGCGTATTTTCTTGCGCCTGCGGATACCTGCAAGATAACGGGAGATTTGCATTCGTTGGCGGCCTCTACGATCGCCTGAATCATTTCCATATTGTTTACGTTGAAAGCGCCGATCGCATAATGACCTTCATAAGCCTTTGCGAACATGTCTTTCGTTGTGACTAAGGGCATAGTAATTCCTCCATGTCATTTTTTTGTTTTATGCTTCAATTATAGATGATTTCACTCAAAAAAGCAATACTTTTCCCGGAATTTCTTTCGTATTTTTCACCAAAAAAGAAAAAGGCGAGTTTCTTCGCCTTTTTTCGCTTTCTTTTCCCAAAAAACGGTCAACCCGCCTTTTTGATGAGCGTGGGTTTCTCCGTCCCGAGGACGCAATTTTTCGTGATGACGACCTCTTCGATGTCGTCGGAAGAGGGAATATCGTACATGACGTCCGTCATCATGCCTTCGATGATGGTTCTGAGTCCTCTCGCGCCCGTTTTCAGTCGGATCGCGGTCTTTGCAATCTCGCGAACCGCCTCGTTTTCCACCGTAAGCCGCACGCCGTCCATGCCGATGAGCTTTTCATACTGTTTCACGATGGCGTTTTTGGGTTTGGTGAGAATATTGACGAGCGCGTCCTCATCGAGAGGGTTCAACGAAACCACGATGGGGAGACGTCCGACAAATTCGGGAATGAGACCGAATTTCGTCAAGTCTTGCGGTTTGACTTCTTCGAGCAGGGAATAATCCACGTCTCCGTCGGACGTCTTGACCTTTCCCCCGAATCCGAGGGTGGAATCGTCCTTTCTGGACGCAACGATCCTGTCAAGTCCAACGAACGCGCCGCCGCAGATAAACAGAATGTTCGTGGTGTCGATGTGGAGCATTTCCTGTTGAGGATGTTTTCTTCCGCCCTGAGGAGGAACGGCGGCGACGGTGCTCTCGATGATTTTCAAGAGCGCCTGTTGAACGCCCTCTCCCGACACGTCGCGCGTGATGGAAACGTTTTCTCCCTTTCTCGAAATCTTGTCGATCTCGTCGATGTAGATGATTCCCCTCTGCGCCTTTTCAATATCGTAATCGGCGTTCTGAATGAGTTTGAGGAGAATATTTTCGACGTCCTCGCCGACGTAACCTGCCTCGGTCAGCGTCGTCGCGTCGCTGGTGGCGAACGGAACGTTGAGGATCTTTGCCAGCGTTCTCGCAAGCAGGGTTTTACCCGAACCCGTAGGGCCGAGCAAAAGGACGTTGCTCTTTTCAATTTCAACTTCGTCGAGCGCGCTCTTTTTCGCAGGCTTCGAGCCGATTCTCTTATAATGATTATAGACCGCTACGGAAAGCACTTTCTTCGCTCTGTCCTGACCGACGACGTATTGATCGAGCTCTCTCTTGATTTCGGCGGGCGTTTTCAGACGGAATCCGTCCTCTCTCACTTCGCTCTTTTCATGGAGCTGTTCATACGCGAGGTCGATGCAATCTCCGCAAATAAACAGTCCGTTGGGACCTGCAAGCAAATCTTTCGTGGAATCCTTTGCCTCTCCGCAAAAGGAACAAGTGTGCATATATTCTTTCATGTCTTTCTTTTCCGAATTATCTCTTGTCGAAAACCCTGTCGATGAGCCCGTATCTGAGCGCCTCGTCTGCGGACAGATAATTGTCTCTGTCGGTGTCGCGTTCGATTTCCTCGATGGGCTTGCCCGTATTCTCCGCAAGGATCCGATTGAGCTTCTGTTTGGTTTTCATGATATGGTCGGCTACGATTTTGATGTCGCTCGCCTGACCTTGCGCGCCGCCCAAAGGCTGGTGAATCATCACTTCGCTGTTGGGGAGTGCGTAACGTTTTCCCTTTGCGCCGCTGGAAAGGAGTACCGCCGCCATAGACGCCGCCATGCCGATACAGTTGGTCGCAACGGGACATTTGATGTAGTTCATCGTGTCGTAGATTGCAAGTCCTGCCGTGACAGAACCGCCCGGGCTGTTGATATAAAGATTGATGTCTTTGGACGCGTCCTTGCCTTCGAGGTAGATGAGCTGTGCGACGACGGTGTTTGCCATGGCGTCGTCGATTTCACCCGTCAGAAAGATGATACGGTCTTCGAGAAGTCTCGAATACAAATCGTAACTGCGTTCGCCGTTGGAAGTGCGCTCCACGACGTAGGGGATAAGAACATTCTTCTCCATACTGTCTCCTTAAAAAATAGGATCGGCCGGGAAGCCGATCCCTTGTTGTTTGCTGAAATTTACGCCTCTTCGGTGTAAAGCTCGTTGTTTTCTTCCAGGAACTTGAAGAGTTTGGTTACCATGATGTCGGAGCTGATATACTCGATCTGTCTGGGATCCATGGTCTTCTTGTATTCCTCTGCGGTCTTATCGACGGATGCAGCCTGCTTTGCGATCTGCTCCTCGATTTCTTCCTGAGACGCGGTGATGCCTTCGTCCTTGATGATCTTCTCGACGATAAGCTGATCGACGACGTTCTTCTCAGCCTGCTCTTTGAAGTCGCCTCTGAACGATTCCATGGTTCTGCCCATGTAGCGGAGGTAATCTTCGAGTTTCAGACCCTGATACATGAGTCTGTACTCTGCGTTCTGAACGAGCGCGTCAACCTGCTTTTCTACCATTGCGTCGGGAACGACGACTTCTACGGTCTCGGAAATGGCGTTGACGATGGAGTTCTCGGTCTCGTCCTGACTGCGCTTTGCAGCCTGCTTTTCAAGTCTCTCTCTCGTTTTGTTTTTATACTCTTCTACCGTATCGCAGCCTGCCGCGTCCTTTACGAACTCGTCGGTTACTTCGGGAAGGTCTTTTCCCTCGATCTTATGAAGTTTGATTGCGAAAATCGCCTCTTTTCCTTTGAGGTTCTCAGCCTGATAGTTTTCGGGGAAGGTTACGGTGATGTCCTTCTCTTCGCCGATCGCCATGCCGCAAACCTGTTCTTCGAAACCGGGAATGAAGGAGTTGGATCCGAGTTCGAGCTCGTACTTCTCCGCCGTGCCGCCTTCGAACTTCACGCCGTCAACGCTGCCCGAAAAGTCGATGGTAACGGTGTCGCCGTTTGCGCAAGGTCTGTCGGTAACTTCGACTTTGCGCGCGTTTCTCTCTTGAAGCTTGGTGAGCTCGACTGCGATATCTGCGTCGGATACAGTATATTCGAATTTACGGATTTTCATTCCTTTATAAGAACCGATTTTTACTTCGGGTTTTACGGGAACGATCGCCGCGATGGTAACGCCGTCGTCTTCGAGCTTTTCTACGGAAGGAGTGGGATCTCCGACTGCGGTGAAATTAGCCGCCTCTTTTTCGATAACGGAAGGATAGTTTTCTCCGAACAGAATATTGAGCGCGTCGTCGAAGAAGATGCCCTTACCATAGTACATTTCAAGAACGTGCTTGGGAACCTTGCCCTTTCTGAATCCGTTTACGGAATACTTGGACTTGTTCTTTGCGTATGCCTTATTGATTGCCTCTGCCCACTCTGCGCCGTCAAACTCGATGGTTACTTTAACGGTGCTCTTCTCGGCGGTTGCTACGGAATACTTCATAACTGTTTATCTCCTGTTTGCTAATCTTTCTTTTTCATGCTTAACGCAAGCATCATTTTACCACAGTTTTTTCGTTTTGAAAAGCGTTTTTATTTACAAATAGCGAAAAATCATATATAATTTAGAAAAAACGAGGAGGTCTGTCATGCCTCAGGACGCATTCACGCTCCGCAGAGTCGTTGCGCAACTTCATCCCGATCTCGTCGGGAGCAAAATCACGAAAATCATACAGCCCGATAAAGACGCCTTACTCTTTTATTTATACACGCAAAGAGGCGGTTTCAAACTTCTTTTATCCACAAATGCGTCGGACGCGAGAATTTCTTTTACAACCTACGATTATCCCGCCCCCGCCGTAGCGCCGAACTTTTGCATGCTACTTAGAAAATACCTGCTCGGCGCGACGATCACCGAGGTGGAACAGATCGGATTCGAACGCGTCATTGCGATCTCGCTGCATTGCGTCTCCGACTTCACCGAAGCGGACAGGGTTTTGTACCTCGAAGTCATGGGGAAATATTCCAACCTCATTCTGACCGAACACGGACAAATTTTAGGCGCGCTGAAAATGACCGCACTCGAAGAGAACTACAAACGCGTCCTCTTTGCAGGCGTTCCCTATACGCTCCCCGCGCCGCAGGACAAGGCGGATCCCACGAAAGATCTCTCCGTGCTCTCCTCGTATACGGGAGGCGACCTTGCCGAATTTCTCTTTCTGCACGTTGCGGGCATCGCGCGCCCCACCGCCGAGGACATCGCGAGAACGTGGGAGGGAGATCTCGAAACGCACGTCAGAAATTACCTGTTTGAGAGCGAAACCGCCCCGTGTATCCTCATTCGGGACGGAAAGATAAAGGACTTCTTTGCGAGGGAAGTCCCTTTCTCCACGCCCGTTTCGAGCCTGTCCGAGGCGCAGGACAGACTGTATACGCAGAGGGAGACGGACAAGGCATTCGATACGAAACGGAGAAAACTCCTCTCTGCCGTGCGCGCGCACAAGAAAAAAGAGGAGAAAAAGCTTGCCCTGCTCCTCGACAGATTGCGCGAATGCGCCGACGCCGAGGACAATAAAAAATACGGCGAACTCATCACCGCAAATATTTACGCCATCGGTAAGGGCGCGAAGTCCTGTCGGGTGACAGACTATTACGACGAGACTTGTCCCACCATAACCATTCGGCTCGACGAGACGCTCACCCCTGCGCAGAACGCACAGAAATACTATAAAAAATACAATAAGCAAAAGCGCACCGTATGCGCGGTTACGCCCCAAAAGGAAGAGACGGAGCAGGAGCTCGACTATGCCGAGAGTCTTGTCTCGTCCATCGAACGCGCGGAAACGGCAATCGACCTGACCGAAATCGAGGAAGAACTGTACGATACGGGACTGCTGAAATTCCAGGGCAAGAAGAGAAAGGAAGTCGTTACCCCCTTCCGCACCTATGAAAAAGACGGATTCAAGATTTTATCGGGCAGAAACAACAAACAGAACGACAGGCTCTTAAAATCCATGCGCGCGGGGGATATTTGGCTGCACACCCAAAAGTACCACTCCTCGCACGTCGCCATCCTTTCGGAGGGAAGAGAGGTACCCGATGGAGTTCTCCTTGTAGCCGCGCAAATTTGCGCCTACTATTCGGACGGCAATAAGGGCGGAAAGGTCGCCGTAGACTACTGCGACAGACGGTTCGTGAAAAAACCGCCCAAGGCAAACGCAGGATTCGTCGTATATACCAATTATTCCACTCTGCTCGTAGAACCGAACCTTCCCGAATAAAAACAGGGGTTGCTTGAATGACGAGCCCCCATAACGAAGGTTTCAAAAACAAGTGGTAAAGACAATCGATACAGTATATCGCAAATAATAATTTGAACGGAGATACTGTAATGAAAACATTGTATGAAACACTTGGTGGAACCTATCGTGAAGAAAATGGGCGTCTTATTCCGGAAATGAAACTGCCCGAACAAACCAATTATCAAATTGGCAAGTACGGGCAATTTTATCTTGATTATATTAAGAATCATCGTCGTGGAAGGTACACCACGCTCTTGACCGAGGGCACGTTAAACGTTCAGTTGCACGAAATCGACCTTGAAGCAAAAACGATGCTTGAAAGCATCATATCCCGACTCGCCGCTGAAAGAGGTATTGACGAGAACTTGAAAGCTCGTGATATGCTTCGTTGGGCTGCTGAGATGAACAACATCAAGGCAAGCGCGGAAGAAATCGTTCTCAAGGAGGTCATGTGCAAATGAGATCTATTCTTGAAGAACTGTTCTACGGTAACATCTGCCCCAACACCGATTGCAGAAGTCACGATAAAGAAACGAAGAAGTTGATGGGTTACATAGCCGATCATCACGATAACTTACTCTCTACGCTGAACGATCAGCAAAAAGAGTTGTTTGAAAAATTCGATGATTGCTACAATGAGTTAACCGATATCAACGAACGCGAGATCTTTGCGTATGCGTTCAAACTTGGAGCCAAACTAATGCTTACGGTTATGCTTGATGACCAGAGACAATAACAAAGATAACAGTTCTTTCCATGGAAGTTATATGTGAATAAACTATAATCACAATTAATAACTACTCTTAATAATTAATATTTTCCTAAACGGGCGGTGCGTATGGTTAATTATGCACCGCCCAACCTGTTGGTATCGCAAATGTGTTTCCAAAGCCGAAAAATGGCTTGATTTATTCATAATTTTGTGATATAATAGAATAATCAAATTTACATTTCAACAAGGAGGTGGACTTATGACAATTGCATATGGCGTCATTTTTGCTTTGTCGCTTTTGTTGCCAATCGGGTATTATCTGTTCGTGCGTAAAAAGCAGAACGAGCCGTGGCTGTTATTTTTGTTCGCTTGCGTAGCAGTAGTCAACCTCGGGTATACCTTGATAGCATTTGGGGACACGGTAGAATTCGCGCTCTTTGCCAATAAGATTACATACCTCGGATAAGTTCTGATCCCCCTGTGTATGTTTGTGCTGATCTCAAAGCTCTGTGGATACACCTATAAAAAATGGGTGATTGGCGTGTTGATCGGCGCGGCGGTAATTATGTTCGCCATCGTCAAGGGCATGAATCTCGAGGAAGGCGCAACGGCGATGGATAGAAACAAGCAGATCGGAGGACATAAGGCATGAGCGAAAAAAACTATGATGATATCATCAATCTGCCGTGTCCAACATCGCCACGGCATCCGAGAATGCCGAGAGCCGACAGAGCCGCGCAATTCGCACCGTTTGCAGCCTTAACAGGATATGACTCGGCAATAGACGAAACGGCAAGACTCACCGACGAAAAGATAGACATCAGCGAGGATATGCGCGAGAAGCTCGACAGAAAGCAATCCTTCCTTGCGGAGATCATTGACGAACAGCCGGAGATAACCGTAACCTATTTGGTACCCGATAACCGTAAGGCAGGCGGCGAATATAAGACGGTAACAGGCAGAGCAACACTCCCAAGTTTACATCCCCAAAATAATTATAGCACACTTTGAAAATGCCGAGATTATTCATAGAGAGAGCGAAAATCCCGCCAAAAAAGTTTATAGTTTCTATTTCTACTAAAATATAAAGCCGATGTGCCGTTAAGTGATACATCGGCTATTTTCATATATACATAAGCGTGAATCAAAAGGCATTGGTTAGTTGTCTTTTTTATCTCCGTGGAGAATCCAATCAACATCGTAACCAAATTCCATAGCAATACTTTTTGCAAGTAGCGGAGATATAGTTTTATTTTGCTTTGTACCAGCACGACTATTGCCCGTGAGAATATAGATGTAATTTTCGGAAACACCAACTCTCTGTGCAAACTCAACTTTTGTAAGTTTTTGTTCTTCGATGATTTTATTCAATCTGTCGGCAAGTGTCATAATATTAACCTCCGTTTTCTTGTTTTAGCAGGGTTGCATAGCGGAGCATTTGCTTTCTGGAAGAAACATTGAGTTTTCCTAAAATATTGTGATTATGGTATTTAAGCGTGCTTTCCTGTATGCCCAATTTTTCCATAATCTCTTTTGCGGTTTTTCCTGACATATACAACTCAAAAATGATCTTTTCAGTTTTTGTGAGAGATTTAATACCATCCTTGAAAGCTTCGTAATCATCGGGATCAACTTCACTCTTGCGAGAATATGCAAGGCGGTCAATCTCGGCTTTTTGGCTTTCAAGAGCATCTGCATTTTCATCACGCTCACGGCGCAGGAGTTCTTTTTCTTTATCATTCAATCGGTCTTGCTCGGCAAGGAAAACAAAAAGGTCGTCGATCTCCACGAAAGTGGAGGTTGCTTCTCGGTGTTCTTGCTTTCGAATCTGATCAAGCCCTCTCAAAAGTGGCGAAAGAAACCGTCTGCTGAAAAAGACACAAAATGTTACGGTAGCGAAAACCAAAAGGAATAGTAGCAACACAAGTGAAATTATATTATTTGCCACCATTCTATCATACTCCGTTTTAGGTATCATAACGGTAAGCGCATATTCGCTATGAGAACAGAGTGTTATATCCCTCGCCATTCCAACGTATGAGGACGAGCCATTCAAACTTACAAGCCCGTTTCCAATATTGTCGGTCGTAAAATCGCCTTTTGGGGCAAGATAATAACCACCGAGAACACCTGCGGAAAAACCTGTTGATGTGTCGAGCTTTCCGTCCTGCTTTTTGGTAAGCATACAAGTCAAATGCGTAAATTGTGTGGGTTGGGAAAAATGTGTTTTGAAATAATTATCGCATATTTCAAAACCGCAAAGACCATACACCGTTCCTTCTGGGCTTATTAGAGGAACAATAACGTGCATTCCACGCTCTGATGTTCCTGTCAAAGTCACCACATCGGAAATAAAGCAGGATTTTTCAAGCGGGAGTGTTGCTTCTGACATATACTTGTCGTAACTCGGTATTAAAGTGGTTTTGAACTCCAGTCTCCATTTTCTGTGAGGCATTATATTGTTTGATTTTCCAAGTTCGGCAATGCCTCGGAATAAAAGTACAGTTTCGTCCGTTTCATCAAGCGTTCCGCGTTGAAAATACAAACCCGTTTTGGATGCAGCTGCTCCCTCTAAAGATGAATTTACGGTAGCATCAAGAATAATGAATGCACCGGAACAATCTGCTTTCAAAAGTTCATCGTGTAAGGTATCGAAAATCGCACCTTGAACACCGCTTATGTGTTCGGGTGAATCGTTCAAATCAACAAAGGAAATATCGTTGAGTTTCAAATACTGTTCTATCTGTTGTGTGGTATCTCGTGAAAGTGCGATACCCATCATTGCCAAGTCTTCATATTGCTCGTCAATCTGCCGTTCATACACATCAAGTTGAAACGATAGATTATCCGAAACCTTTTCTCCTGTTGTTGAGAAGTGACCGAGAAAAAACAAGCCTACCGCAAGAAATAGCAGAAGAATCAAGGCAAGCGCAAGCATATACAAGAATAGCCTACGCCGCATCGGCGTTTTTTTGTTTTTGATTTCAGACAGAATGCTCATAACATTTACCTTATTCAATAGCCTCAAAAGTAGTCCATATTTCCGTTGCAATACTTTCGGCGTTTGCTCCGTTTGCGTATTTTGTTAGAAGATCATTCTGTAATGCGCGAAGCGAAGCGTACAGAGCGTTTACCTTTGTGTAATAGTTAGCAAAAGAAGGCTCGGAGACAAGCGTACAGGTTTGTTTTGTTTCGCCAAGCGCGGCATATAGATTTTCGTAGGACGGTTTGGTAAATTCGTGATTTTGAATTTTATCAAAAGCACCGTCGTGAACGGGCATATAACCCGTAGAAATGACAAAATCAAAATTACGATGAGCCTCGGTAAACCACCGAACAAATACGGTAGCTGCCTCTGCCTTTTGTTCTGTGGTCTTATAAGCACAAAGACCTACACCTGCCTGCGTTGCATAATTCGTGCCAACCCCTGCTTGAGGGATGGGACAAACCTGCAAATTCATTGGCTCGGTAGTGTTGTCGGGATAGGTTATTGTATCGTTATAATAAAGAACCGAAGCAGATGAGCCGATACCGGCTATGGTCTCGCCTGTCATAACCTGTGTATTTGAATAAAGATCGGCTATTACGATATGTCCCTTAGCGATCGACTCCGCAAACTCCATATACGAAGCCTTCATAAGCTCGTTATTGAAATCATACCAACCATTCTCGGTGTAAAAACTTTCAGAGGTCGCGCCTTTTGACATTGCATTAAGCTCCACACAACGGAGCAGATAGTCAATAGCACAGAACGGCTTTCCGTCTGACCAAACGTAGTATTTTTCAGCAACATTAAAAAAGCCGTCCCAAGAGGAAAGATCGTCATAGGACACACCCGTGTCGGCACAGAAGCGTTCAAAGACACCGCCTGCAATGTACAAAAGATGTGTAGACTTAGATACCGGAAAGATGCAAAGCTCATCACCAACATATCCGTCAGCGATAAAGTCATCCACATATACCGAAAGTTCCTCAGATGTAAACATATCTTTCCAATCTATTAAATTTTCAGTGCCAAGTAAGGCAGCGTTATTGTTATGACAGAAGAACAAATCAGGCATATCGGGCGCGCCCAGTTTGTCAGCTTGCGCCTCAACGAGCTTGTCTCCGATTTGCGAGGCATTGGACATCATTGTTACGTTAATAATAATGCCTTTTTCTTTTCCAACGGTTCGGTTAAATTCTTCTATGTATTTGTTCATAGGCGAATCAGCTTGCTCACCGTAAACGTGCCACATCGTCAAAGTAACAGGATTATCAGGATCAAGCAGGGTGTTGTCGTTTTTGCAGGCGACTAAACCGCAAAGAGAAAGTGCGAGCATAAGCAAAAACGAAAGGATTTTTTTCATAGTAATACCTCCTTGACGGTTTAACCGTCTTTCCCAACCCATTTCCCCACCTTTTTATTTGAATAAGGTAAAAATCAGGAAAAAATCTGAATTTTTTTTGATTTTCCCCACCTTTTCGGGGATTGGGTGGGGGACAAAAAATTGAGAATAAATTATAATATGTGTGCAGAATGCGAGATGGGCATAGCTTTCTGCCGCTTTTGAAAAAGCGAATGGGTAGCCCTTGCTTCTTTCGGGAGGAGGTTCCCGAGCAAAGCGTATGTGCTATTGTTAGCGCAATAGCACATACCGCCCACCCATAACATTATAACACAAATGCTTGATTAAGTCAAGGTTGAATATCCTTGTTTAATAAAATTTAAACTGAAATTTTTGGAGGAAATATTCGAAAGGAGGAGTCTATGAGCAAACAGCCTAATTCAACGGCAAAATACAAAGTCATAGCCGATTCCGGGGGCAGGCATTATCAATTTTTTTGTGAAGCCTCCGGGGTGTTAGTACATACCACAAATCCAATTCGTGCGGTTTCGGCAGAAGAAGAATTGAAGCTCGCTTGGGAAACCGAAGGCAGAGCGCATTTCAACCAATGCCAAAAATGCGGAAGGTGGGTAAGTACGGTTATGTATAATGCCGATGTTTTTGAATGCGTGGATTGCACTCCTTGGGAAAACGCTCCCCACTTTTGTAAGCAATGCGGTGTTGAAAATTCTTCTCGTGACACCTATTGTTCAAAATGCGGAACGAAGCTACAATACGGAGGTGATAGCGATTGACCATAGAGTATTTGGAAAGCATCAAGCTGTTGGGAATGAAGCATTACGGCTTCGGTCCCGAAGAAATGAAGAAAATCAAAGTATGCAAGTCCTGTGGAGCAAAATCAGGTGCAACGGAAACGGTCTGCTCAACCTGTGGTGAATTGCTATCAAATAAAACTTTGTATGATGAATATAAAGGAAGGCACGTATACTGTAAAAACTGCGATACCGTTTTGGCAAAAGATTCTCGGTTTTGTCCTCAATGCGGACATCGCATAGAAAAATTGGAAGTTGAATGAAAAAGGAGAAAAAGACAATGAAAACAAAATTTAAGTCAAAGCTCTTGTCGATTCTGCTCGTACTCGTAATGGTGCTTTCCATTGTACCGTTCGGTTCGTTGACAGCATTTGCGGCAGAGACTCTTTCCGGCGGCAAAGCCGAATGGAACGTCCAGCTCTCTGATGAAGGTGTGCTGACGTGGAATGATATGGGCAGTGCAACCTATAACATTGATGTGGACGAAACGGAAACGGGTGGTACCGTAACTAAAATCCAAGGTATCTCCGGTACCTCGTACAATCTAATAGATCGCTTCAAAGAACTGAAGCTTGAAAACGGTACATATTATTTCTATATAAAGGCAAACGATACGGATGCCACTTCGGGAGACATCTCCTTTAGGTATGTTTCTCAGCAGGACAAATTATCCGCACCACTGAATCTGCATTGGGACGGAACCGTTGCAAAGTGGAACAGTGTTGCCAATGCAACTGGATATACTGTTTATCTTTATACCGACGACGGGTATCTTCAGCTAACTAAAACTACAACTGAACCACAGTATGATTGGACTACCGAGGCTGAAGACGGTCGCTGGTTTGAGGTTGTTGCCACAGCTGACAACTACCGTGACAGCAACCCTACCGAGGGCCCGAGATATGGCACTTATTCCTGGACGGCGCCGACTCTTACGGGTGGTAAAGCCGAGTGGAATGTTACGCTCTCTGACGATGGTATGCTCAGATGGAACGATATGAGCAGTGCAACCTATGACATTTCTGTGGATGAGACGGAAATGGGCGGTACTGTGACCAATATTTACAACATCAACACCAATGCGTTTAATCTGATTAATCGCTTCAAAGAACTGAAACTCGAAAACGGGACTTACTATTTCTCCATCAAGGCAAACGATACGGACGCTACTTCGGGAAACATCTCCTTTAAGTATGTTTCTCCGGAAGACAAGCTACCCGCACCGCAGAATCTAACTTGGAACGGAACTGTAGCCAAATGGGACAGCGTTGCCAATGCAACCGAATATAAAGTTATACTTTACACCGAGAGCGGTTCTGTTCAGTTAAGTAAAACTACAACTGAAACACAGTATGATTGGACTACTCAAGCCACAGACGGTCGTTGGTTCGAGGTCGTTGCCACGGCTGACAACTATCGTGACAGTAACCCCGCCGAAAGCCCGAAGTATGTTGTGGTGAGCTACAGTGTTGGCGCTTATCCTTATGATGCAACTGTTTCCAAAACCCAAGCTGGCGGCCAGGTATATCTGACTACCGATGAGGGTACAGATGGTTGGTCAAGCGATGGATATATCAAAAAAGCAACCGAAGGTACTACTGTAACATTAAATGCTAATCCGGCAGCAGGCTATAAATTTGTCGAATGGAGACAAGGAACCGCAGGCGCAACGATTTCTACTGAAGCAAATTATCAGTTTACTGCAAGCGAGGATAAGTATCTGTATGCTGTCTTTGAGGCTATTTCAACGACAGAATATCAGATTGAGCTGCAGATTTTTGATATTACGTACACAGCAACTGCGGGCGGAACTTTAAAACTGGAGACCAACAAGGGTTCTGCAGAAGGTACAAACCCCAAGGCATATGCTACTGAGGACACCGCAGTAACGATCACCGCAGTGCCTGCTCAGGGATATGAGTTTGTTGCGTGGAAAAAGTATACTCCGCACTATTCTACCGCATTCTCGACAGAAGCAACCTATACCTTTACTGCGTCAGATCCCGCTGTTATTCCCTCAGACGATCCTCCGCTGTTCTTGTATGCAGTATTCCAGGAGGTTCAGCAGATAGTGCCGACCTATGAAATCAACTGTGTTTCTCACAATCTTTCGAGTAACGAAACAGGCGGAACGGTAATGCTTGAAACCGATAAGGGCGGTACCGGTTATGCTGCCTCGCAGCAACAATATGCAACCGAAAACACAAACGTAAGAGTCCTTGCAGTTGCTGAGCCGGGCTATCAGTTTGTCGCATGGAGAAAGGGTTCTCCGACTGATGCGAATGCCACCGTTTCTACCAACACAGAGTATCAGTTTACCGCCACCGAAGCAGTATGGATGTATGCTGTTTTCGAGTACACCCCTGAATGCACGATCGATTGTACTGTTTTCGATATTACAAATGGAATAAATAACGGACAAATTGGCGTCGGTGGAACTGTATCTATACAGACAGATAAAGGTTCGGTTGAGGGTGCAACTCCGCTTCCGATTCAGGCCACCAGAAATTCTTCGGTAACTGTCAATGCAGTTGCAGCTTCTGGCTATGAATTCCTTGGCTGGAAAAAGGCATCTCCTTACGTTCAGGATTTCGTCGCTACAACAGCATCTTATACTTTCGATATCAACGAAGAACTGTACTTGTACGCTGTATTCCAGGAAGCATCAACATCTGAGTATATTGTGTCCTACAATAAAAACGGTGGTAGCGGTACTATGGTTGGCGATATGGTAGAGGAAAACGGCAAGTTTACACTTGAAAATTGCACCTATATCGCCCCTGAAGGCTACAAGTTTAAGGCTTGGGCAATCGGTAGCGTAAACGGCGAGCAGAAGCAGCCCGGCGAACAGATTACAATTACTGCTGATACTGATGTTTACGCTATTTGGGAGGTTATCCCTCACGAGTGCAGCGGTGTTCTCGAAAGCGGTCAAGGCGCAACCTGTACGGTTGACGGTTGGAAAGACTACTACCGTTGCGGATGCGGAAAATATTACGAGGATGCAAATTGTCAAACGCCTATAAACGACCTTGAGGCTTGGAAGGTTGGCGCAGGTAAAACCACGAAGGATCACGAACCCAACGCAGACGACGGCGACTGCACTACAGCAATTACATGCTCCGTATGCGGAACTGTAACGACTGCTGCAAATGCAACCCATACCGGTGGCACCGCAACCTGCGAGCACAAGGCAGAGTGTACCGTTTGCGGTAAGGAGTACGGCAATCTCGCAAATCATATTCCCAACGCAGACGACGGCGACTGCACAACAGCAATTACATGCTCCGTATGCGGAACTGTAACGACTGCTGCAAATGCAACCCATACCGGTGGCACCGCAACCTGCGAGCACAAGGCAGAGTGTACCGTTTGCGGTAAGAAGTACGGAGAACTTGCGGATCACAGCTTCGTCGAAGGTAAGTGCGAGTGCGGTGAGACCGATCCCAACTACGTACCTCCTCACGAGCATAACTTCGTTGAAGGCAAGTGCGAGTGCGGTGAAACTGATCCCAACTACACTCCCGGCACAGATACACCCGGTACTGATGTGCCCGGTACAGACGTCCCCGGAACCGATAAACCCGAGGATCCCGATGATGGACTCTCCGGCGGTGCTATTGCAGGCATCGTTGCAGGCTCTGTAGTCGTTCTCGGCGGTGGAGGTTTCGCTCTTTGGTGGTTCGTATTCAGAAAGAAGAAACTCTTCTGATTTCTGATTGAGCCAAAACCACAAAACTGAATAACTAAAGCGGTGAGCCGAGGCTCACCGCTTGCTTTGCTAAAATACTGAAACAAATATTTTCACTAACCTCTTGACAATGGAAAAATTATATGATATAATAGCTCTACATACTGAAACATTATGTTTCTCGGAGGCGTTATGCGAAGACAAGACGAATCGAAAAAGAGTGTGATACTTGATTTCATCGACGAGTATTACAACGAATATAACGAGATTCCTGCCGTGAGAACCATCGCGGAGGGCACGGGTATTGCTTTGGCAACCGTACATCGTTATCTGCTCTCGCTTAAAGAAAGCGGCGAGCTTGAATACAACGGTCGCAAGTCGATCTCTACCAAGCGTATCGATATGGAATCGCGCCACGCTTCTGCTCCCGTCCTCGGTTACGTTCGTTGCGGCGAGGGTGAAGAAGAAACGGAGGAAGTCATCGAGTATATCCGCCTCCCCGAAAGTTTAGTCGGCACGGGAGAGTTTTTCGTGCTGATCGCAAAGGGTGACTCTATGATCGACGCGGGAGTAAACGAAGGCGACTACGTTGTTATCCGCAAGCAAAACACCGCAAGCGACGGAGATTACGTTGTTGCTCTTTATGAAGGTCTTAACAATCTCAAGGAGCTTGTTGTCGATAACGGCAAATACATTCTTCGCTCTTGCAACGAGGACAAAGAGACATATCCCGACATCTATCCGAGAGATCTGAGGATACAAGGAGTTGCGGTTTGCGTTATGCACCGCTTGAAGAAAAGGAGGTAATCGATGCCCCAAAAGAAATACGATCTCCGAAACCAATTTGAAAAATCTGCACATCGATATATCAATGAGGAAGAACGCCTAACACGGCTTCAAACTGTTATCGATGCTCATCACAAGCAAGCGGAAATGCCGAAGAAATATAAACTTCCAACCTTCGATTGCCCCGCTTGTCACGCGAAGAATATTATGTTCGCAGGAGATGCGGTTGCGAAGAACGAAACGATTTTAACGCTGCTTGAAGTAAACGGAGTTGCAGACTACGTTATTGTTTGCCCTAAGTGTAAGCAATACATCGGTGTCCGTCGTCACGTAGGAACAAAGGTTATCCGCCGTTGCTTCCGTACAATCGGCGGTACTCCGTTTGAATATATGTACGTATTTAATCACCGGATAACAAGAACATATCAAGACGGTGAAATACCTATGGGTACTCGCATCTTCTATGGTGAGATCAATAACGATATTGGCGAAGCACAGGAAGAACATCCGGCTGTGCAAAGTATTTGGCTGCCAAGTCATCAATATTCGAAATCAAGCAACACCCCATAATACATATCGTTTTTCTAAATCTATAATTAAATAACACATATTTTTAGTGATCCATCCTCCCATCAGTGAATATGGGGGATTGTGAAACTCGCGAAGATTTGTCGCTCAGATAAATCCCCCACACAATTTGCAAAGCAAATTGCCCGAGGTTCAGCAATCAATCTAAGGGTAGGTATCAGTTACATATCATCACACGCATAATCGGATTCAATTCCTATTATGTTTTGTTGTGGCGGTTTGTAAATGATACCTGCCCTTTTTTGCATTTACAATGTCGAAAATTATCGAAACAAAGGAGAAAAGAAAATGCTTGAAGAATTGAAAATCGATCCCGAATTTGAAAAGGTTATCCCACCTATCTCACTCGCAGAGTTCGTCTTGCTTGAAGACAACATTCTTGCCGACGGACAGATCACGACACCTATTGCCGTGTGGAACGGAGTGATCGTTGACGGACACAACAGATACAAGATCTTGCAGAAGCATCCGCATATCCCGTATTCGATCAAGGAAATGAATTTTGAAAACCGCTATGAAGCTATCGCTTGGATGTGTAACCAACAGCTTGGAAGACGTAATCTGCGTCCCGAGCATTTTAAGTATTTGATCGGCAGACGTTACTCGGCGGAGAAGCAAATGAAGCGACTCCGAGACGAAAAAGGACAGTATCTCCCGGGTGGACACGATGACCACTTGGATGACGGACTCAAAACAAGTGAGCGCATCGCGCAAGAGATCGGCAAGAGCGAACGCTACGTCAGACGCGCCGAAGACTTCGCGGACGGTTTGGATATTGCCGACGAGATTATTCCCGGCACAAAGGAAAAAGTGCTGAACGGCGAAGTAAAAGTTCCGCATTGGGATGTGGAAAGTTTGAGACGATCCGCGTTAGATGATCGTCCCGAAAAAGTAGAATCAATGTTCAATAAAGATGCACAGCCATACGATGAAAGAAAGACAACGGAAATGATTATAGGCGGTCCACTCCACGGAGCGATTCTTCAACTTGTTGGCAGCCTCGGAAATTACTTTGCACGCTTTCCAATGATTATGAGTGAAGAAAATTTTCGCAAGGATGTGCGCGCGGAGTTTGAACAATTGAAAAAGTATATTGCAGAATTTGAAGATTTTTTAGACGAGGGCGAAAGAAAAAGTCAAGCGAATATCCCCGACAGTAATGAGGTTTTACTTCAAATCAATACGGACTTGTAGTCCGTCTGCTTTTCTTGACAAATCAATACGGACTTGTAGTCCGTCTGCTTTTCTTGACAAGCACTGCATTTGTGGACACAAAATGCGAAGGTGGGGAGAACCCCAGACCCCCGTACAGAAAATTTTATAATGAAAACTTATAGCAAAGGAGTAAAAACAAAATGAAACAGACAGAGGAAAAAGTAAAAGGCGGGCGCAAGCGCACCCACCTCGTCAAGGTATATCTGAGTGATGATGAGTATGAAAAGCTATGCAGGGATGCGGCAACGTTCAAACGTGACAAGAGTAAATATCTACGCTCGCTCATCAAATGGATCGAGCCCGTCGCGCCGCCGTCGGTGGAAGTCAAGGAGTTTACCCGCGAGCTTCGTCGCTTGGGTGTGAGTATGAATCAGATCGCGGCACGGGCAAACACGCTTGGCTTTGTGGATGATCTCGAATACCGCCGCTATGCCGACGAGGTGATGAAGGTGCTTGGTGCGATCCAACAAGAGTACGCGAAGAAAGGAGTGAAGCTGATTGGCAACCACTAAAATTTGGGACGTAAGCGCACACGTCAGTAAACTGCTTACTTACGTTGCTAATAAAAACAAAACCACAATGGAGATGGAGCGCGGAACCGACAACGAAGAGATGCGGCTCGCCACCGAAATGCTTGGACTGCCGTCCGATCATTTTGCCACAGAGGAAAAGAAGTTCGTCACGGGCATTAACTGCACACCCGAAAACGCCAATGAGGTTATGCTGACGCTCTTGGAAGGAACATCACCTTCCGAGATACAAGCCTACCACGGTTACCAATCCTTCAAGCCCGGCGAGGTGGATGCGGACACCGCTCACGCTATCGGCATTCAGCTTGCCAATGAGCTATGGGGCGAGGACTTTCCAATCATCGTTGCCACCCATATCGATAGAGGGCACGTGCATAATCATTTTTGCCTATCGGCGACGGGATTTTCGGGCAGGCGGTATCACGATTGTAACGCTACTTACAAGCTGATGCGCGACACCTCGGACAGACTTTGCAGGGAGTACGGATTGTCGGTGATCGAAAATCCAAGCAAGGATAAGCACAAGCACATCGCAGAAGTTCACGCCGAAAAGAAAGGCATACCCACGATGCGCGATCAGATACGCGCCGATATCGATGCGGTGGCAAAGAGAGAGCTTCTTGCCAAAAATTTTTATAGTCGTATGAAATCCCTCGGCTATACCTTTGAACGCCGAGGACAATATCTCCGCATCAAGCCATACGGATACGATAAGTTCTTCCGCTTGGACAAGCTTGGTGCGGAATATACCGAGGAGGATATTGAGGCGAGGATAAGAAACAATGCGCGTGCTCGTCAATGGACACCGATCACGTATTATGAGCCGACCTTACGTGAAAAGCCGAGAGGACTTTATGCGCTCTATCTCCATTACTGTTATCTGCTCGGAGCGATACCCAAGGTGATCCCCAAGAATCCCGAAGCCTATGCCGCCATTAAGGAGGATGTGCGCCGCGCCCGTATGTACTCGGAGCAGGCAAAGTTCCTCGGCAAGTACGGACTTGACACCAAGGACGATCTCATTCAGCACGCGTTGGGAGTCCGTGAGCAAATGAATGCACTGTGCAAGGAACGGCAGAAACTCCGCAACAAGATGCGGTGGATGAAGGCTTCCGCCGAGATGCAGCCGATACGTGAACAGATCTTTGCCATCTCAGACAAGCTCAAGCCGCTTCGCAAGGAATATGCAATGTGCAAAGATATTTATGACCGTAGCGATGATATTGAAAAGACGGTCGAGCGCGTTGAATTCCCGCAGCTCGTCGAGCAGGAAAGGCAGAAAGCCGCGCTCAAAAAGAACGGACGCGAGGAAAGATAGAAACATCGGTCTTGACCGTACAAATTTGTAGCCGCCCACAAAAGCAGATTTACGGTCTTGACCGAAGAAAAAAGGCATTTTTCTATTTCTGACACCTCAAAATGTATCCCACATCGAAAATGCACGATATATTTGAAAATTCGCATTTTTCCACGTTCTTGACCGAGCCTTTTTGAGCGAAAAACGCCTTACTTCAAAAAACAACTCAAATTAGGAGGACTTTATGATTACAAATAAGAAAAAGAATGAAAAAACAACGGAGATCTATTTTGATGAAACATCTGCGCCCGTAATCATACGGACGCACAACACCGCTTTGAAGAAACGTTTGCTTGCATTTGCCGAGAAGTTTCCCGACCTCTGCCGGTTAACCGACGATGACGAGCTTGGATACCTTTCCTTTGAGATTGATAAGGACAGATTCTCCATCCGCCTCACCGCGCCATACACGGAAGAACGCAGAGCTTTGGCAAGAGCTAAGATGAACGAGATCAATAATAAGGAGGAAATAGTATGAAGTCTGAAAAAGATAAATATATCGAAGAACGATATGCCGAGTACGAAAAGAAATGGGCTGAAAATCCGCCCCCACCTCCTACTCCCATAGTCGATACCGAGCGTGATAAAATTCCCGTGCATTACAACGTTCCCGCCTCAGCCTTTGACTTTGAAGAAAAGGAAGGTCATACCACCTATGAGGTTGTCGGGCATTTCAATCCCAACGCGCGAGAAAACCTTCTTCAGAAAATTTGGCGAATGATGAAAGAAGAAAGTTTACAATAAAACTTTCACTTTAGCGTTGTAAAGTGTTGAAATATTTTTCGATTTATGTTATAATAAAGACAAGCGATAATACTGTATCGGTTGTCGGAAAGGAGAAATTTTGAACAGACAACTGAAAGAAAACAGAATAACGGCTCTCTACTGCCGTCTATCCCAAGACGATGGGCGCGAGGGAGAGAGCAATAGTATCGTCAACCAAAAAGCATTGATCAATGAATACGCAAGGAAGAGCCACTTCAAGAATCTACGATTCTTTGTAGATGACGGATATTCGGGAACGACCTTTGACCGCCCTGCATTTCGTGAAATGGAAAAAATGATCGAAAACGGTGAGATAGGAACGGTCATCGTCAAGGATATGTCTCGTCTTGGCAGAAACTATCTGCAAGTGGGAATGTATACAGACATCGTGTTTCCCGAAAACGACGTAAGATTTATTGCTATAAACGATAACGTCGATTCCGCAGTACAGACAGAGTTCGATATGACGCCGATCCGCAACTTCTGCAATGAGCTTTATGCGAGGGATACGGCGAAGAAGATCAAATCCACCTTCAAGATGAAGGGTGAAAGCGGAAAGCATTTGACAACCAATCTTCCATTTGGCTATATCAAAGACAAAGATGATAAAGACAAATGGCTGATTGATGAACCTGCCGCCATCGTTGTTCGTAAGATATTCGATCTTTGTGCTAACGGCTTCGGCCCTCTTCAAATTGCAAAGCGCTTGAGAGCTGAGGAAATATTGATCCCCACGGCATATTATGCACAGCGTGATGGAAAGCTTTATGAGCGTGACCCGTTCAATTGGGATCAGAAAACCGTCGCGGGCATCTTAGAACGGGTAGAATATCTTGGTCACACGGTCAATTTCAAAACCACATCCAAGAACTACAAGAGCAAAAAGCGTATTCAAAATCCGCCCGAAAAGCAATTGATCTTCAAGAATACCCATCCCGCGATTATAAGTGAGGAACTGTTCGAGACAGTTCAAAAGATTCGTGAAGGCAAACGCCGTCCTACCGCTACGGGTAAAATGAGCTTGCTCTCCGGCAAGGTAATCTGCGCCGATTGCAAATCCAAGCTTCACTATTGCACTACCAACGGATTTGAGGCAAGACAGGACTTCTTTACTTGCGCAAATTATCGAAGCAATATGGGAAGTTGCTCAGCGCATTATATCCGTAACGTAACGCTTTGCAATATGGTGTTTAAGCATATTAAGAAAATGCTCGTCTATGTGCAACAATTTGAAGAAACCTTTGTGCGCGACCAAATGGAGCGACTTGATAATGCGATGGCTATGTCAATCTCCAAGGCAAAGGTCGATGTAGTAACCTTGCGCCGCAGAGATGAAGATCTGAACACCTTATTCAAGAGGCTGTACGAGGATATGGTATCGGGACGAATTACGGCAGAGCGCTTTGATATGCTCGCAGCTGAATATGAACAGGAGCAAAAAGAACTCAAAGTAAAGATTGCAGAGCTTGAAGATTTGATCGAAAACGGCGAAACACAGACAAAGGATCTAAAGCAGCTTCTTGCCAACGTTCGCAAGTATACCGATCCACAAGAATTGACCGCGCAAATGATTAATGATTTGGTTGACAAAATAGTGGTCTATGCCCCCGATAAAAGCAGTGGACATAGAAAACAAAAGATTGAAATTTACTACAATGCTGTCGGCATCATTGATTTGCCTACCATCAAAGAAGATGATTGCATCGCGCTACATGGCAGATGCAAAGGAAAAAAGATAGCTGTATGAATAGCAAAAGGCAGTGTGACCTTTTTGGTCACACCGCCTCTTACATAAATACTTCGTTATGGGGCTTGCGCTAAAAGGCAACCCCTTTTTTTAATACATACTGATTTCTATTTCTGTCGATTTAATTTTCTGTCCAACAGAATTATCATGACTACAAATGCAACAAGCAGTGCCGCCGCTACTATACAATATATTTCATGATAAGAATGGTACCAATTTGAGTGGAACAAAAAACGATTGCGAGAATTATCGAATAGTGTCGCCAAAAGAATCACCATAAGGCATGCTCCCGTTTTTTTCGCGAAACCCCACGCCTCACCGCTTTTCCATCTTTCACATAATATCAAATTGTTCTCTTGCAAGTCTTTCCTGTTTGCCCATGTTCGATAGTTGAAATAAAAATCTAATGCGAAATAATAAACAAAAACGACGAACAGTCCCATGATGAGAACCACAGGCAAATCGACAGAGTTATGTTGCCATTCAAACTCAGTCGGCAAATAATATTCGTATTCTCCCCATAATATGAGAGCAACAAGAGCAATCGCCATGGCTCCATAGACAGAAAGATTTCTAATCCACCGCGCTTTTCTTGTTTTTTTCAATTGTTCCGTTTCCATTTGAGAAGGAACAAAGGGAGACGCAAACTCACTTTCCCCTTTTTTCAGACTTTTTCCGTCCAACTTCAACATGACAAAATGATATATTAACAAAATGAGGAGCGATCCAACCGTTTTCACCTCGATCATGGAAGGATCTATAATACTATCCCATTTATAACTTTCGAGATGGGTTACGATATACCAATTTCTTGCGAAAAACAGGGTAATCAATATGAGAATCAGATAACCTATAAATTTTGAGACTTCCCAAGTTTTTTTCTGCCGTTCCGTTCGTTGAATTACAGCCATATTTTCCTTGACTTTACCCTCGTCGGTGATTTCACCCTCCAAGAGATCGTTCGGCGAGATACCGAAGTATTGACATAATGGAAGAATGACGCTTGCCGAAGGATCGCTCTCTCCTGTCTCCCAACGCTTGACGGTTTGCCTCGATACGCCTATGGCGTCCGCCAGTTCCTGTTGCGTTATTTTTTTCTCCGAACGCAACCTCAAAATTTTATCCCGTAACATAATAAACCTCCTTTCAAATCTGTATATGTTACTTTTTACAATCCCATTATATCCGCATTTTTCCAAAATGACAATCCCTATTCCGACCAAACGGCGTTCAAAACCGACCAAACGGAAAAAATCCGTCCGATCAGTCGATCGGACGGATATAATTCAAAGATTTTTTTCGATGAAGGATTTCAAGACTGCTTTGGGAACAAACCCGAGAGAGTTGTCTTTGAGTTCGCCGTCCTTGAAGAGGAGCACGTTGGGAATGGAAGAGATGCCGTATTCACGGGCGAGATCCTCGTTCTCGTCTACGTCCGCTTTGAGGAACGTAACGTTTTTATATTCTTCGGAAAGCGCCTCGAATACGGGGGCGAGCATTCTGCAAGGTCCGCACCAAGTCGCCCAGAAATCGACGACGACGACAGGATCCTTCTTGATGATTTCTCTGCAAGTTTCGCTATTGACGTGTTTTACCATTTATTTTTCTCCTTTTTTGAAATAAGTAACAGCCTCGTCGAAAGGCACTTTGACCGATTCCGACGTCGCCATGTTTTTTACGTTCATGAATCCGCCTTCCAATTCGGAAGAGCCGATGGTCGCGACGAACTTCGCTCCGATTTTACCGGCGTACTTGAATTGCGCCTTGATGGAACGGTTCATGTGATCGGTATCGGCGACGATTCCGTTTTCCCTCAAAGTTTTCGCAACCGCGAACGCCTTCTTTCTCGAAAGTTCGTCCATGCCTGCGAGGTACACTTCGGGAACGGGTTCTTCCCCGAACGAAACGCCCGTATTCTGCATGAGAAGAATGAGCCGTTCGAGCCCTGCCGCGAATCCGACGGCAGGCGTGGGAGAACCTCCCAGATTCTCGATGAGCGTATCGTATCTCCCTCCTCCGCACACCGTTCCCTGCGAGCCGATGGCAGTGGAGACGAACTCGAATACCGTCTTGGAATAGTAGTCGAGCCCCCTCACGATGTTGGGGTTGATTTTGTAGGAAATACCGCATGCGTCCAACAGTTCGCGCACGCCCTTGAAGTGCCTTTCGCACTCCTCGCAGAGATAGTCCGTGATGACGGGGGCGTTCTTCGCGATTTCGTGGCAGGTTTCTTCTTTGCAATCGAGCAGGCGAAGGGGATTTTTCTCAAAACGCTCTCTGCACGTCGGACAGACTTCGCCAAGATGCGGTCGGTAATAGTCGCGGAGCGCCTCGTTATACTTGGGACGGCAATGCTTACAGCCGATGGAGTTGATATTCAGCTCGACTTCGTCGATTCCGACGTCCTTCAAAAAATCGTTCGCAAGCATGATGACTTCCGCGTCCGCGTCGGGCGAGGGCGAGCCGAAAAACTCTACGCCGAACTGATGGAACTCGCGCAGTCTCCCTGCCTGCGGTCTTTCGTAACGGAACGCAGGGGTGATATAGTACAGTTTTGCGGGCAAAACGCCGCCCGTCAGTCCGTTCTCGATGAACATTCTCGCAACGCCTGCCGTACCCTCGGGTTTTAAGGTGATGCTCCTGTCCCCTTTGTCGAGGAAGGTGTACATCTCCTTATTGACGATGTCGGTCGTATCGCCTACGCCGCGGTTAAAAAGTTCGGTGTGTTCAAAGGTCGGGGTTCTGACTTCTTTTAAGCAATATCTCTTGGAGACGGCTCTCGCCTTCTCTTCGAGATACTGCCAACGATAGGATTCGCCGGGAAGAACGTCCTTTGTTCCCTTGGGAATGGTGATCATAATTCTCTCCTTGGTTTATAAAACGTATTGTTTGAGATCTCTTGTCTCCGCGACGGATGCAAGGTGCTGATCGACGTAAGCGCGGTTGATCTCGATGGGAATGACGGGATAATCTCCGCCGCCCGCCTCGAAGGAGATCTCTTCGAGCAAATCTTCCATGACGGTGTGAAGTCTCCTTGCGCCGATGTCCTCGCTCGTCGCGTTCATATCGACGGCAATCTCCGCGATTCGCTCGATGGCGTCCTCGGAAAATCTGAGGTCGATGTTATCCACGGCGAGAAGAACCTTATACTGCATGGTGATGGAGTTCTCCGTGAGCGTCAGAATGCGAATGAAGTCCTCTTTCGTGAGACTTTTGAGCTCTACGAAGATGGGGAACCGTCCTTGAAGTTCGGGAATGAGGTCGTCCACGCTCGAAACGTGGAACGCGCCCGCCGCGATAAAGAGCATGAAATCCGTCTTGACCGCGCCGTATTTCGTCATGACCGTGCTGCCCTCTACGATGGGAAGAATGTCGCGCTGAACGCCCTCTCTCGATACGTCTGCGCCGCCCGAATTGCCCTTTGCGGCGATTTTGTCGATCTCGTCGATGAAGATGATGCCTTCGTTCTCCGCGCGCCTGACCGCCTCTGCGGAGACGAAATCGTTATCGATGAGCTTATCGCTCTCCTCGTCGATACAGATTTTCAACGCCTCTTTGACGGAAAGTCTTCTCTTTTTCTTCTTTTTGGGGAACATATCGCCGAACACCGAACCGAGCGAGATTGACGCGCCGCCGCCTGCCATCAGCTCCATGCCCATGGGTTGGTCGGTCACTTCCATTTCGATCAAGGTGTCATCGAAAATGCCTCTGTCGAGTCCCTCTTTGAGGTTTGCCTCGAACACCTCATCCGCCGTTTCTCCCTTATCCGCTCTCTTCGCTTCTTTCAGAAGGGCGAGCACCTTCTTTTTCGCCCTCGCGGTGGCTTTGATGGACACTTCCGCCATCTGTTCTTCCTTGACGAGTCGGTAGGAGCACTCCACGAGATCCCTTACCATGCCCTCTACGTCCTTGCCGACGTAGCCGACCTCGGTATATTTGGTCGCCTCGACCTTGACGAAAGGCGCTTTGACGAGTTTGGCAAGTCTTCTTGCGATCTCCGTTTTGCCCACGCCCGTAGGTCCTTTCATGATGATGTTTTTGGGCGTGATCTCCTCTCGAAGTTCGGGAGAGAGCTGACTTCTTCTGTATCTGTTTCTGAGCGCGATCGCGACGGCTTTTTTCGCCTCGTTCTGACCGACGATGTATTTATTGAGTTCGAAAACGATCTGTTTCGGGGAAAGCGCCATTATTCCTCCTCCTTTCCGACCACTTCGCATCGGATGTTGTCGTTGGTGAACACGCAGATCTCGCTCGCGATTTTAAGCGCTTTCTTTGCGATCTCCTCTGCGGTGAAGTCGGTATTCTGATAGAGAGCGCGCGCCGCGGCAAGCGCATAATTTCCGCCCGAACCGATGGCAAGCACGCCGTCGTCGGGTTCGATGACGTCTCCCGTACCCGAGACCATGAGCATGGTGTCCTTATCCGCAACGATGAGGAGCGCCTCTAACTTTCTGCCCATTTTGTCCGCTCTCCAAAGGTCGGCAAGCTCGACTGCGGAGCGCATGAGGTTTCCCGAAAACTTATTGAGCATTCCCTCGAACTTTTCGGAAAGGGAAAATGCGTCGGAAACGGAGCCTGCAAAGCCCATAATAACCTTGCCCCCGTAAATTCTTCTGACTTTTTTCGCGGTATTTTTGAAGATGACGTTCTCGCCCATGGTGACTTGTCCGTCGCCGGCAATGGCGATCACGCCGTCTTTTTTGACGCCGCAAATGGTTGTTGCGTGAAATTCAGTCATGTTATGTCTCCTATTTCTCGGATGACGGCGAGCGAACGCTCCGCCATCATTCTGCGTTTTTTCTCTTTATCCCGCTCTTCGATGGGATTCAAAATGCCGTAATTCGCGTTCATCGGCTGAAAATCGTCGTGAAGCGTCGAAACGTAATCGGAAAGCGCGCCGCAGACGGTGTTTCCGTCTAATTTGAGGGGCTCTTGTCCTGAGAGACGCCTTACGATCTGCAAACCGACCAAAAGTCCGCTCATCGCGCTCTCCACGTATCCCTCTACGCCCGTGATCTGCCCTGCAAAGTACAGGTTGTCCCTTTTCTTGCAGGAATAATCGTAAGAGAGCGATCCCTGGGGAAGATAGGTATTTCTGTGCATGACGCCGTAGCGGAGAAACTCTGCGTTTCTCAAAGCCGGTATGATGCCGAATACCCTCTTTTGTTCGGGAAATTTAAGGTTCGTCTGACAGCCGACGAGGTTGTAGGACGTTCCGTTTTTGTCCTCTTTTCTCAGCTGCAATACGGCGTAGGGGCGTTTTCCGTCCTTGTCGTACAGTCCGACGGGTTTAAGCATTCCGAATCGGAGCGTATCTTTTCCGCGCGACGCCATGACCTCGACGGGCATACAGCCGTCGAAAATCTCCCTTTTGTCAAATTCATGCACGAGCGCGCGCTCCGCCGTCCTGAGTCCCTCGACGAACGCCTCGTATTCCTCCCGATTCATGGGACAGTTGACGTAATCGCCCGTACCTTTATTGTATCTGTCCGCGACGAACGTCTTTTCCCAGTCTACGCTCTCTTTCGAAACGATGGGCGCGGACGCGTCGTAAAAGTGCAGTCCGCCCAACAGTTCGGAAATTTCGTCCGCAAGCGCCCCTTGCGTCAAAGGTCCCGTCGCGATCACGGTGATCCCTTCGGAAGGGATACGTTCGACAAGTTCTTCCTTTACCGTAATATTCGGGTGGTTTCCGATCTTCTCGGTAATGAAAGACGAAAACGATTCTCTGTCCACGGCGAGCGCGCCGCCGGCAGGAACGCGAGAAACTTCGGCGGCCTGCATGGTCAAAGAACCCAAAAGGCGCATCTCCTCTTTGAGAAGTCCGCAGGCGTTGCCGTAAACGTCGTTCGATTTGAGGGAGTTGGAACAGACGAGTTCCGCAAGGAGCGGAGAGGTATGCGCCGGGGAATAGGCAAGCGGTTTCGCCTCGATGAGCGTGACCTCAAACCCTGCGTTTGCGATCTTCCAAGCCGCTTCGACCCCTGCGAGTCCTCCGCCGACTACGTTAATCTTCATCTTTCTCCCCTTTTTCCTTATAATCGCATTCTTTCGAGGAACACTTGAGATCCCCCTTCGCCGTCTTTACGAGATAGCTTCCGCACTTCGGGCATTTCTTCCCGACGGGAAGATCCCAACTCATGAATTTACACTGCGGATACCCCGTACAGCCGTAAAACAATCTCCCTTTTTTGGATTTTCTGGGAAGAACGGGTTCTCCGCACTCGGGACACACGCCTGCCTCGGCGGGAATCGTTTTATCGGGCACGGGCATGGTCGTCTTGCAAGCAGGATAGTTGGGGCAAGCGAGGAATTTTCCGAACTTGCCCGATTTTACGACGAGCATCGCGCCGCACTTGGGGCAAGGCACGTCGGAGACTTCCACTTCCGTCTCGTTCTTCTTATTTCCGCACGCGGGGTTGGTACAAAGGAGATATTTTCCGTACCGTCCGCCCTTCCTGACCATGAGCGTACCGCACTTTTCACAGGGAATATCCGTCTGCTCGGTACCTTCTTCCTGCGCCTTTGCCACTTTCTCCGCAAAGGGAGGATAGAAGTCGGTCAGAATCTTGTGCCAGTCTTTATTACCCTCTTCGATTTCGTCGAGCTTCTTTTCCATGTCTGCCGTGAACCCGACGTCCATGACGTCCTGAAAATAGTGCATCAGAAGATCGGTGATCTCAAACGCCACAGGCTCGGGCATCATGTATTTTTTATCGACCTTGGAGACGTACTTTCTCTTGGTGAGCACGGCGATGATGGACGCATAGGTCGAGGGGCGTCCGATCCCGTTGGATTCCATCTCCTTGACGAGAGACGCGTCCGTATATCTCAAAGGCGGTTTGGTAAATTTCTGCTTGGGCTCCTCTTTGAGACAGCGGAGCGTATCTCCCTCATTTAAGGGAGGGAGGAGTTTTCCGACCTCCTCTTCTTCGTTCCCCTTCGCCTCGGTATAGGCGGCGGTGAATCCTGCAAAGAGAAGCGCTTTTCCCGTCGCCTTAAAGGAATACTCCCCGTTGTCGATGGCGATTTGCATGGTATTGTACTTTGCCTCCGCCATCTGCGAGGCGACGAATCTGTCGTAAATGAGTTTATAGATATTCCAGTGTTTCCTGTCAAGCAGATGCTTGACGGATTCGGGCGTTCTCGCAACGTCGTTGGGACGAATCGCCTCGTGCGCGTCCTGCGCGCCCTTGCCTGCGGCGTAGACGTTCGGTTTGGACGGAACGTACTCTTTTCCGTACTTCTCTTCAATGAATCGAAGGGCGGAAGCCTGCGCCTCGGCGGAAATACGGGTGGAGTCGGTACGGATATAGGTTACGAACGCGATGTGTCCCTCTTCGGGCGTGTCGATGCCCTCGTAAAGATGTTGCGCAATCAGCATGACTTCGGGAGAGGTCATGCCGAATTTATTCGACGCGTCCTGTTGCAACGTAGAAGTCGTGAACGGAGCGGGAGCGTGCGACTTCGAGACCGCCTTCTTCACTCCCGTTACGGTGTATTTCCCCTCTTTCAGGGCGGAGAGCACCTCGTCTATTTCTTCTTTGGATGCAGGAACGTACTTTTTCCCCTTTTTCTTGACGAGCGACGCGAGGAAAGACGCGTACTTCTCCTGCTGATCGCGCAAGGTGACGGTGAGATCCCAGTACTCCTTGGGTACGAACGCCTGAATGGCGCGTTCCCTGTCCACGATGAGCCGAAGCGCAACCGACTGCACTCTTCCTGCGGAAAGTCCGCTGTGAATGCGTTTATTGAGCAGGGGAGAAAGCTTATAGCCGACGAGCCTGTCGAGGACGCGCCTTGCCTGTTGCGCGTCTACGAGGTCGGTGTTGACGCATCTGGGTTGGGTGAGCGCTTTCTGCACCGCTTTTTCTGAAATCTCGTTAAACTCGATTCTGTTTTTTTCGTTCGGATCGAGCTTTAACACCGTCTGCAAATGCCATGAAATCGCCTCTCCCTCGCGGTCGGGGTCGGTCGCGAGATAGATTTTGTCCGCTTTTTTGGCTTCATCCGTGAGGCGCTTGATGACGTCGCGCTTTCCTTCGCTGACGACGTATTTGGGTTCAAAATTATTTTTCACGTCTACGCCGAGCGTCTTTTCGGGAAGATCCCTGACGTGTCCGGCGGAGGCGTCGACTTTATACTTTCCCTTCAAATATTTGGAAATTGTCTTTGCCTTGGAAGGCGATTCTACAATGATGAGATCCATTGATTACCTATACGGGACGGAATTTATTTCCGCCTGATTTTACGATTCTGTTTTTGAGTTCCAGCGCAGAGAGCACGGCGAACAACGCGCTTGCATCGAGATTCGTCAGCCGTCCTATCTGAGCGACGTGCACTTCTTCCCCTTCCCTGATACAATCGAGGACGAGTTTTTCCTCGTCCGTCAAGGAAGGATCGGGCGTACGTTCAAAGTTTATACCAAAATCGGGCAAAATGTCAAGAACATTTTCTGTCGGATAGGCGCCTTTTTTCAAAAGTGCGTTCGCGCCCTCTCCGCTCGCCGTGCCGATGGTGTACGGAAAGGCGTATACGGGTTTCCCGTATTCGAGCGCGCAATGCGCCGTGATCAGCGTTCCGCTCTTTTTTCCGGCGCTCACGACGAGCACGCCACGGCTCATACCTGCCATAATGCGGTTGCGGATATGGTAAAAATACGTTCTGGTCGAAACGGACGGGGGAAACGGAGAGACGAGCAGTCCTCTCTCCCGTACCCTTTCGTGAACGCGTTTCTTGACCGCGAAATCGAGTCCGCAGGGAAAGACGCATACCGTCTTGCCCCGTTCTATACTCCCTACTGTCGCGGCATAGTCTCCCCCTTCGGCGGCGCCCGTGACGATCGCGAAATGCTCGGATAAGTCCCACGCGATCTGCTCCGTCACTTTCAGGATATTCGGCAATGTCTTTCTCGATCCGACGATACAGAACGTCGGCTCTTGCAACAGTTCAACCTTTCCCATGCAATAGAGAACGAGTGGTTTTGCCTCGTAATCTCGGAGAGGAGAAGGATAGAGCGCCGAGGTATAAGGCACGGCGACGATTCCCTTTCTCTCGTAATCGGACAAAAGCGCGGAAAGATATTCCTCGGTAAACGCTTCCCCGATACTATTATATACGTCCTTTTTCCCGTTTCTAATCAGAAATGCGGAAAAATCCTCTGTAAATAAATCGGACGGAGCGTCGTATCGTTCCAAAAGCTCCCATTTTTTCTTTTCTTCAAGAACGAGCACACTGCCTAGCGTAATGACGGCGAGATCGTCTCTCGTATAGTTCATCGTTCAAACGTTCGGTAAGAAACCGCCTCCAAAATGTGTTTGGGCTCGATTTCCGCACTCCCGTCCAGATCGGCGATCGTGCGTGCGACTTTGATCATTCTCGCCCTGCCGCGCGCGGACAGATCGAGCCGAGAAAATGCCGATTTGAGAATGGTCTCACACTCCGAAGAGAGTTTACAAAAGACGCTCAATTCCCTCTCGCGCATTTCGCTGTTCGTATGTATTTTCCCCCGAAACCGCTTTCGCTGAATCTCCCTTGCCGCCTCGACGCGGAGCTTGACGGCGGAAGAAGGCTCTTCCTGCTTTTCGGAGATGAGATCGTCGTAGGAAACGGAATCCACCTCGACCTGCAAATCGATTCTGTCGAGTAGCGGTCCCGAAATTTTTGCACGGTAACGCTTGATGTCGTAGGGAGAACAGTTGCAGGGTTTCTCCGAACCGTAGTTTCCGCAAGGGCAGGGATTCATGCTCGCGCAGAGAATAAACGACGCAGGATACCGATACGCGCCGACCGAACGGGCGATGGTGATCACGCCGTCTTCGAGCGGTTGACGGAGCGCCTCCAACGCCGAACGGTTATACTCGGGCAATTCGTCGAGAAACAGAACGCCGTTATGCGCGAGTGAAACTTCTCCGGGGTGTATTTTCGTGTTTCCGCCTCCGCAGAGGGAAACGGTCGTAGCCGTATGATGGGGCGAGCGGAACGGGCGGTTGGAGACGATGCCCTCCTCCGTCAAAATCCCTGCGACGGAATGAATTTTCGTCACTTCGAGCGCCTCTTCGAACGTGAGGTCGGGTAAAATGCCGGGAATACACCTTGCGAGCATCGTTTTTCCGGCTCCGGGAGGCCCGACCAACAGGATATTATGACCGCCCGACACGGCGATCTCGACGGCGCGTTTTGCGACCGCCTGTCCCTTCACGAAGGACAGATCGGCGTCGTCCCGTACCGACGAACCCGAAAACAGATGCGGACGTATGGGTTCGATCAGATTCTCTCCGCCGATATGGCTTACGATCTCCGAAATGCGTTCGACGGGATAGACTGTGATTCCCGAGAGATAAGACGCCTCGTTTTCGTTGTCTTTGGGAATAAAAAAGGTGGTATATCCCCGATCGCGCGCGCTGATCAAAAGAGGAAGCATACCCGAAACGCCCCGCACTTTTCCGTCGAGCGCGAGCTCGCCGAGAAAGACTACGTTTTCGTCGCCGATATAAAGTTGCCCCGTCGCTTTCAGAATACAGACCGCGATGGCGAGATCGAACTGCGTTCCCTCTTTTCTGAGATCGGCAGGCGCAAGATTGACGGTGATTTTATGGGTGGGGAACACGTTGCCGCTGTTTTTAACCGCGCTTCTCACGCGTTCTTTGGATTCCTTCACGGCGGCGTCGGGCAAACCGACCAACTCAAACGAGGGCATACCGTTATTGACGTCCGCTTCGACGTCGACGGCATATCCGTCCAACCCGTTGAGGGTAAAGCATTTTACGTTTGCGAGCATATCCTTTTTCCTCCACACTGTTTAGTATAGCACAACGTTGTCCGCATTGCAAGACAAATGTGTCTTTCGCTAAAAAAATAGCGGCATGGCGATAATTCCTTATCGCCGTGCCGCGAAAACAAGAGACGTTTTCCTTTTATTCGTTATCTTCGGACAGTTCGATGGAGCGTGTATGCTCGATGGGTTTCCACTTCGGCGTATAGAACATCGCCCAAAAAGCAATGGGGATAAACGTAATCATGTAGAGCGGAAACGTGAAATTATAAAAAATCTTCTTAAATGTAGTCGTTTTGATGCGCTTCCACTCCGTAATCGTCGTAATCGTTCCGATGAGGAACATACTGCCGTACATAGAGAGGAACATTTCGCCGAGCGAACGCAACACAAACAGCGCGTCGCTCCCTGCGACGATTCCCCAAACGACGATCGCGATATTTACAAGCACGGACAGAACGGCTAAGACGAAACCGGGCATAAAGGCGAACGCCATGTCGTAGCAAGCGAAGTTGCCCGTGAACATTCCTTTGACAAGTTGTTTGAAATACTTTCCTATGACTTGAAATCCGCCCTTCGACCAACGCAGTCTCTGTCTCCAAGATTGCGCGAACCGAATGGGTTGCTCGTCGAAAAATTCAGCGTCTTTGCAATAGCCGATTTTTTTGCCCTTGATGGCGCAATCCACGGAAAACTCGACGTCCTCCGTCAGAAGATGGAAGGGCCAATCCCCGAGGTCTTCCGCAATTCTCCTGCTGAACAGAAATCCCGTTCCGGAAACCGCACAGCCGGTTCCGAGAATGTCTCTCGCCCCGTTCAAATAGACGCTTTCGCGCAAAAACCAGAGCCCGATACCCGCGCTCAACCAGTTATCGCCGTAATTTTTACTGTTTCTGTAACTCGTAACGGCGTCGTACCCCTGACAGAAGGTCTCGTTCATGCGCTCTATGTAGTCTTTTTTCAACAGATTGTCCGCATCGAATACGAAATAACCGTCGAATCCTTCGGGATACTCCTCTTTGAGATGTCGGAGCATCTCCTGCATCGCATACCCTTTGCCCACGTTCTGCGGATCGTTCCTGTAATACACGCGCGCGCCGAGCGATAACGCGATTTCCGCCGTTCGATCGGTGCATGCGTCCGCCATGACGAAAATATGAATGAGATTCGCGTCGTACGTCTGCTGTCTGATGCTCCTGATGAGATTTCCGATTACCTTTTCTTCGTTTCTCGCGCAAATCAGGACGGCGTAATCGTTTTTCTTCAATTCATATTCTTTCTTTTTCTTCTTTCCGAATAATGCTACGGGAATATAAACCAATTGATGGAAATAGCATACAAAGAAAATAATGGAAATCGCTATACTGATATACCGCAAAATATCCATTTCACACGCCTCTCTTCTCTTTTGTATTGTGTATGTAATACAATTATACAATCCCGTATTTACGGTGTCAAGTGTTTTCTTAGAACATATAAAAAAGAATTCTTTCGCACGAATTCTTTTTTCTTTCCGTTATCCTATCAAACAAAAAAAGGACAGAGCGCTCTGTCCTTTTTTGGTTTTTTGTCGATTAAACAAGCTCGATGATAGCCGTTTCCGCAGCGTCGCCGCGACGTTCGCCCGTGAGGTAAACTCTGGTGTAGCCGCCGCCCTGTCCGAGTTCTTCTGCGCGAGCAGCGTACTTGGGAGCGTACTCGTTGAAGATCTTATCGACGAGAGGGTGTCTGGAATCTGCGGTTCTTGCCTTGAAGTCAGCCTTCTTTTCGTTGAAAGCCTTTACTTCCTGCAAGTCGTAGATCTTTGCCATGATCGCACGACGAGCGGCAAGCTTCTTAACGCCGTCCTTCGTTGCTTTGACTTCTACTTCCTTACCCTTGCTGTCTTTCTTGACAAGCGTGATTTCCTCGACGTCTGCATAGGTGTTGATCGCCTTCGTGAGAAGCTTTTCCACATAAGGCTGAACTTCCTTTGCCTTTGCATGCGTCGTTTCTACTTTACCGTACCAAAGGAGCTGAGATGCAAGGTTTCTGACGAGTGCAGTTCTTTCCTTTGCGGTTCTTCCTAATTTAGACATTTTAATCCTCCTTGATTGCTAGCGAAAGACCGAAAGATTCCAGCTTCTGGATTACTTCGTCAAGAGACTTTCTGCCGAGATTTCTCACCTTGAGCATTTCGTCCTCTGTCTTTCTGGTTAAATCTTCTACCGTGTGAATATTTGCACGCTTTAAGCAGTTATAAGAACGGACGGAAAGATCCATATCTTCGATCGCCATCGCAAGCACCTGTTTCTGCTTGTCGTCCTCCGTCTTGACAAGGATATCCATACCCTTGATGCTTTCGGAAAGGTTGACGAAGAGATTGATGTGATCTTGCATGATCTTTGCGGCGAGGGAAACGATTTCTTTTCCTGCAAACGCACCGTTCGTCCAGACTTCCATCGTGAGCTTGTCGTAATCGGTGTTCTGACCGACTCTGGTATTTTCTACGTTGTAGTTGACCTTTTTGACGGGCGTATAGATGGAGTCGATGGGAATATAGTTGATGATAGGCTTTTTGTTCGCAGACGCAGGTTTATATCCCCTGCCTCTGCCGATCGTCAATTCCATATCAAGCTTGCTGCCTGCGTCTACCGTGCAGATATACTGATCCTTATTGATGATCTCGATTTCGGAATCTTGTTCGATGTCTGCACCCGTAATGACTGCGGGGCCTTCTTTTGAGAGGTGCAAAACTTTGGTGTAATTTTTCTCTGTCACTTTCGTCTTAATCGCCAAAAGCTTCAGGTTAAGAATGATTTCGGATACGTCCTCTTTCACACCTTCGACTGCGGAAAACTCGTGTTTCACGCTGCCGTCGGGGAAGAAACGAATACCTTGAACCGCAGCTCCGGGAAGAGAGGACAGAAGAATTCTTCTCAGACAGTTACCGATCGTGAGTCCGAATCCCTTTTCAAGAGGTTCGACGACAACTTTCGCGTAGCTTTGTCCCTCGTTCTCCTCGACTTCGATTTTTGGCATATCCATTTCGATCATGGTGCTACCTCCTTATTCTATTTTCATTACTTGGAGTACAACTCGACAATCATGTGCTCTTCAAGCTGAGTATCAATGTCCTCTCTTGCAGGAAGCGCCAGAACTTTACCTTCCAATTTTTCGGTATCGAATTCGACCCATTTAGGCATATTTGCGGCTTTCGTCTCTTTGATTGCCTTGAAATATGCACTTTCCTTACTCTTCTCTCTGACAACGACGGTTTCGCCTGCCTTTACAATATAAGAAGGAATGTTTACTTTTTTGCCGTTTACAAGGAAATGTGCGTGAGAAACGAGCTGTCTTGCTTGAAGACGAGTCTTAGCAAGTCCCATTCTGAATACGACGTTATCGAGTCTTCTTTCAAGGAGGGAGAGCATGTTTTCACCGGTTACACCCTTCATGCGGTCTGCCATGTCGTAGTATTTTCTGAACTGCTTTTCGTTTACGCAGTAGATGAACTTTGCTCTCTGTTTTTCACGAAGCTGAAGTCCGTATTCGGAAACCTTACGGGTCTTTCTTCCGGAGGTTCTGATGGACTTCTTGTAGCATCCGATGGTTGCAGGATCCATTTCAAGGAATCTGCATCTCTTCATCTTATGATATTTATTGATTGCCATTTATTTATCCTCCATTATACTCTTCTACGCTTGGGAGGTCTGCATCCGTTGTGAGGGATGGGAGAAACGTCCGTGATAAGCGTGATTTCAAGTTCGCAAGCCGCCAAAGCACGGATAGCGGATTCTCTACCTGCGCCGGGACCCTTTACGTATACTTCTACGCTGCGAAGTCCGTGCTCTTTTGCTGCTCTCGCCGCGGTCTCTGCCGCCATCTGCGCTGCGAAGGGAGTACCTTTTCTGGAACCCTTGTAGCCGAGAGAGCCTGCGCTGGACCAGGAGATTGCATTACCGTTCATATCGGTGATCGTAACGAGGGTGTTGTTGAAGGAGGACTGAATGTGAACCTGACCTTTATCAACTTTCGTAAGCTCTTTACGCTTTTTTACGATTTTTTTCGTTGCTGCCATGACTATCTACCTCCTTACTTCTTCTTCTTAGCGATAGCTCTTGCAGGACCCTTTCTGGTTCTTGCGTTTCTCTTGGTGCTCTGTCCGCGAACGGGAAGTCCCTTTCTGTGACGAACGCCTCTGTAACATCCGATTTCCATCAGACGCTTGATGTTAAGGCTGACGGAACTTCTGAGTTCGCCTTCTACGTGCAAATTATGTTCAATATAGTTTCTCAATTTGGATACGTCGTTCTCGTCCAAATCTTTGACTCTCGTATCAGGATCGATCTGCGTTTCTGCGAGAATCTTCTTGGAAGTAGCAAGTCCGATACCGTAAATATAGGTAAGACCGATCTCTACTCTCTTCTCTCTGGGTAAATCTACACCGGCAATACGTGCCATTGATCTCTAACCTCCGTTAAATTTCTTGTAAATATAGAATTTATGCTCAACCGAACGCACCCGGATACAGTGGAAAATGCGTCTGAATGCGTCGCCTTATTTTCAGTTTCAAAGCGAAACTTCGCTTTGCTTAGCCCTGTCTCTGCTTATGGCTTTTGTTCTTGGAGCAAATAACCATGACTTTGCCGTCTCTTTTGATGACTTTGCACTTATCGCACATGGGTTTTACTGAAGGTCTGACTTTCATTGTTTTTCTCCTTACTTTATAATAGTTTGCGAATGGCGTTAAGACTTGCTGCGCCAGATAATTCTGCCTTTGGTCAAATCATACGGGCTCATTTCGAGCTTTACCGTATCACCCTCGATGATTCTGATATAGTTCATTCTGAGTTTTCCGGAAATATATGCCGTGATGATATGCCCGTTGGAAAGTTGTACCTTAAAGGTTGCGTTGGGAAGCGCTTCCACAACTTTTCCTTCGGCTTCGATAACGTCGTTTTTGGACACTGACTCAATCCTCCGATTTCATTTTCGAATCTTGCACCTTGTATGATTTGAGTGCAGAATAGATTTCGCTGTCAAAAACCTGTCTCCCGCTTTTCAGTTTCTCACCGATGGTAAGTGAGGTCGACAAAGGTTTTACGTGCTTTCTTTGTTTCTTTTTGAGATTCGCAAGCTTTTTGTATTCGCCGTCCGTCAGGTACAGGTATTTCCCGTCTGTTTTCGCCACGAGAAACGCTCTTCCCGCATCCCGACCTTTCAGGCTCTCTACAATATCTCCGATAACGATTTCTTCCATCTTATACCGTAAGAATCTCAACACCGTCTTCACGGATCACGATCGTATTTTCGTAATGTGCCGCTTTGCTGTGGTCGCGCGTTACGCTCGTCCAGCCGTCGTTCAGCGTTACGACTCTCCAATCGCCTGCCGTAATCATCGGCTCGATACAAATGACCATGCCTGCTTTGAGACGCATTCCCGTACCCTTCTTTCCGAAATTCGGAACGGAAGGATCTTCATGCATCTCTCTGCCGATGCCGTGCCCCGTGAAGGAACGCACGACTCCGAATCCGTGGGATTCGGCATAGGACTGCACACGATAACCGATATCGTAAAGCGGAGACCCCGCTTTCAGACCGTCAATCGCTTCAAAGAAACACTGTCTGGTAACTTCGACGAGTTTTTTGTCCTCTTCGGAACCTTCTCCGACGATGAACGTTCTTGCGCCGTCGCCCTGCCAGCCGTTTTTGAGTACACACAGATCCACGCTGACCAGATCGCCGTTTTTCAGGATCTGATCCTCGGAAGGAATCCCGTGTACCACAACTTCATTGACGGACACGCACGCAGACGCAGGGTACCCTTCGTAGCCGAGACAGGAAGGGATCGCCCCGCAGCTCTTGATATAATCATATACGAGCTGATCGACGTCTTTTGTGCTCATGCCGGCATGAAGATGCCGTTCGACGAAACGCAAGGTCTCTCTGACGATATGACAGGATTCCCTCATCGCGTCGATTTCTTTTTCCGATTTGATTGAGATCATTTTACTTCAAATATTTGTCAAGTTCCGCGGAAACAACGCCGAACAGGACGCTCGCAGGCGCTTCCGTACCTGTGCAGTTGAAGATGACGCCCTTCTTGGTATAGTAATCGATGAGGGGAGCCGTCTGATCGTTGTAAACTGCAAGACGGGAACCTACGGTTTCGGGATTGTCGTCGGCACGCTGATACAGTTCGCCGCCGCACTTTGCACAGGTGGTCGATCCGTTCAGGGTGTCAACGTGATAGCTTTCACCGCATGCTTTGCACACTCTTCTTCCGCAAAGACGGTTCATGAGAAGTGCATGGTCAATGTTGATATTGATGCAGAGGTCTACCTTGGAAAAACCGTCGAGCTGTTCAGCTTGGAAGGTATTTCTGGGGAAACCGTCAAGAAGGTAACCGTTCTTGCAATCGTCTTTTGCGATACGCTGTTTTACGATTTCACAAGTAACTTCATCGGGAACGAGCTTACCTGCATCGATATAAGATTTTGCGAGCAAGCCGATTTCGGTCTTATTCTTGATATTCTCGCGGAAGATATCTCCCGTGGAAATATGAACCAAGCCGTAACGCTCGGAAATCATGCTTGCCTGAGTTCCTTTACCCGAACCGGGTGCACCAAGTAATACGATGTTCATCTTGTTTCTCCCTTATTTTAAGAATCCTTTATACGTCTTCATCATGAGCTGGGATTGAAGTTGCTTGTCGAATTCGAGCGCTACGGATACGACGATCAAAATACCTGTCGTTGAGAAGACATTGACAAATTCGCTGCCTGCGATAGAGAAGATCAAGGAAGGAATGAACGCGATGAGAGAGAGATAAATCGCTCCGAACAGCGTGATCCTGTTGTTGATCTTTCTGAGGTAATCTGCGGTCGGCTTACCGGGACGAATACCCTGAATGAAGCCGCCGTTTCCCTGAATACTCTTGGAGATATCTTCGGGATTAAACTGGATCTGCGCATAGAAGAAGGCAAATGCGAAAATCAGGAGACACAGCACGAGGACGTACGCCCAACTGCCGGAATCGAAATGTTCGCTCCACCATGCGTATGCGGAAGAATTCGGCCAGAACAATCCCATGATCATGGAAGGGAAGGAGATGATCGAGAATGCGAAGATCAAAGGCATGACGCCGCTTCCCGAAATCTTCATGGGAATATTGCTCGACTGTCCGCCGTACATCTTTCTGCCCTTTACCTGTTTTGCGTACTGAACGGGAACTCTTCTCTCTGCAAGGTCAACGGTGACGATGAGGAAGAATACGACGATTGCAAGCACTGCGAAAATAGCGAGATCTACGAGGTTCTGCATGCCGTCGTTCGCATAGCTGCCGAAACCGAAGATGCCTTCGATCTTGGCGAGAATGGTAAGACCTGCCGTTGCGAGAATACCGACGAAGATGATCAGGGAAGTACCGTTTCCGATACCGTACTCGGTGATTCTGTCACCGATCCACATGACGATACAGGAGCCTGCGGTATAAACGATGGACATGTAGATATATGCGAGCCATTTCTGGTTGAAGAACATCGACATGTCGATTACGTTTCCGCTGCTGGATGCATAATTTACGATGATACCGATGGACTGAACGATTGCAAGAACGATTGCAAGGTATCTCGTGTACTGTGCGATCTTCTTTCTACCGTCTTCGCCCTGTTTGGACAGAGCCTCCAAAGCGGGAATACCCACGCTGAGGAGCTGCATGATAATCGATGCGTTGATATAAGGTCCGATACCGAGAGCGAACAGCGTTGCGTTTGCCATTGCGCCGCCGGTGATCATGCTCATCAAATTCAAAAAGTTATTGTTTGCGTTTGCAAAGTTATCTGCAAACGAAGAACTCGAAATACCGGGAACAGGGATATACGATCCCAAACGGAAGATGAGCAGGAATAAAAGAGTCATCCAGATCTTTTTACGGATCTCTTTTACTTTGAATGCGTTTTTTAATGTTTCAAACATCTTCTTTCTCCAAACTGTCCGGTTTTCTTACCGTGCCCCTTTCGGGGCAAGGCAATTCATTATTCAACTTCTGCCGTTCCGCCTGCAGCCTCGATGGCTGCCTTTGCGGACTCGGAGAACTTCTGAGCCTTTACGGTCAAAGCTACTTTAAGCTCGCCGGAGCCGAGTACCTTCAAACCTACGGGGTTCTTGACGGACTTTGCAAGTCCGTTCTCCATGACAAAACCGAAGTCGACGACCGTGTTTGCGGGAAGATCGTTGAGTGCGCCGATGTTTACAATGACGTACTCTTTTCTGAACTTATTGTTGAAACCGCGTTTAGGAACTCTTCTGAAAAGAGGCATTTGTCCGCCTTCGAATCCGGGTCTGACGCCGCCGCCGGAACGAGCCCACTGACCTTTATGTCCCTTACCGGAAGTCTTACCGAGACCGGAACCAACACCTCTGCCTAATCTCTTGGAGGAAGTTACCGCGCCCTCAGCGGGTGCAAGTTTTCCGATTTTCATTTCCATAGACATACTTGTGACTCCTTATGCGTTCTCTACGTTTTCTACTTTTACGAGGTGACGCACTTTCGTGATCATACCTCTTACGCATGCGTTATCTTCGCATACTTTGCTGGAACGGATCTTTTTGAGGCCGAGCGCAGCTACGGTGTCCTTCACTGCCTTGACTTCGCCGATCGTGCTCTTAATCAATGTGATTTTAATCATGATGTCCTCCGATTAACCGATGATTTCTTCAACGGTCTTGCCACGAAGCGCGGCAACTTCTTCTGCGGACTTCAAAGCTCTGAGGCCTGCGATGGTAGCCTTAACGCAGTTTGCCTTGTTCTGGCTGCCATGGGACTTCGTTCTGATATCCTTAATTCCTGCTGCTTCCATGACCGCACGGACGGGACCGCCTGCGATAACGCCGGTACCTTGTGCGGCGGGCATCATGAGAACGGAACCTCTGCCGAATACGCCGAGTACTTCATGAGGAATGGACGTACCGCAAACGTTTACGGAAACCATGTTCTTCTTCGCTTGCTGAGTAGCCTTTTCGATTGCTTCGGGGACTTCCTTTGCCTTTCCGGTGCCGAGACCGATGCGGCCGTTTCCGTCGCCTACGAGCATCATGGCAGCAAATCTCATGTTCTTACCACCTTTTACGGTCTTGGAAACACGGTTTACTTCGATGAGCTTTTTTACAAGTCCGTCGTTTTCTTCCTGTCTTCTTGCAGGTCTGTTATTTTCTCTTGCCATTTTTCGTCACTCCTCAATTAGAAATCAAGACCGGCTTCACGAGCACCGTCTGCTACTGCCTTTACACGTCCGGTGTAAAGGTAACCGCCTCTGTCGAACACAACAGTCTTGATGCCTTTTTCCAAAGCACGCTCGCCTGCTACCTTTCCGACTACTGCCGCAGCTTCCGTCTTGGTCATATCGGCGATCTGGGTCTTTACAGCCTTTTCCATCGTAGACGCGGACGCAAGAGTTACGCCCTTCGTATCGTCGATGATCTGTACATAGATGTGATTCAAGGATCTATATACGTTAAGGCGGGGAGCTTCTGCCGTTCCGGCAATATGCTTTCTGACACGAGCGTGTCTTCTCTGTCTTACAGAGTTTTTATCAATTTTAGAAATCATAATTTACTCCTTATTTCTTGCCCTTACCGGAGGTCTTACCTTCCTTACGCTCGATGACCTCATCCTTATAACGGATACCGTATCCGTGGTAAGGTTCGGGTTCTCTGATTGCGTGGATGTCCGCTGCGACCTGACCTACGAGGCACTTGTCGATACCGCTGACAACGATTTCGGTTGCGGAAGGACATTCGAACTTGACGCCTGCAACTTCTGCAACCTCTACGGGATGGGAGAATCCGACGTTGAGAACGAGTTTGTTACCCTGCTTTGCGACCTTCCAACCTACGCCGTTTACGATGAGGCTCTTGGCATATCCGGCGGTAACGCCGACTACCATGTTGTGAAGGAGTGCTCTGTAAAGTCCGTGAAGCGCGTCAGCCTCTGTGTTCTGAGCCGTGAGGACGACTTCTCCCTTGTTTACTTCTACGTTTACGCCCTTTTTCATGGTCTCCGTAAGCGTACCCTTGGGGCCCTTTACGGTGAGGACGTTGTCTTTTACGTTTACTTCTACGCCTGCGGGAAGTTTAACAGGCATTTTTCCGATTCTTGACATCTGCCTGCCTCCTTACCATACATAGCAGAGCACTTCGCCGCCTACGTTGGCAACTTTCGCCTGCTTGTCGGTCATGATACCCTTCGACGTGGAAAGAATTGCGATACCGAGTCCGCCGATAACTTTGGGAAGGTTTTCGGTGTCTGCATAGGTACGAAGTCCGGGTTTGGATACTCTTTTGAGACCGCTGATGACGGACTGCTTGCCTGCATATTTGAGCTCGATCACGATTTTGCCCTGTACGCCGTCTTCTTCAACCTTAGCGCTCTTGACGTATCCTTCGTTTACGAGGATCTCTGCAATCGCCTTTTTCATGTTGGAAGCGGGGATTTCAACTACTTCGTGTTTCGCGGTGATAGCGTTTCTGATTCTGGTGAGCATATCTGCGATAGGATCTGTCATTGTCTTTACCTCCTATTACCAGCTTGCCTTCTTGACACCGGGAATCTCACCCTTATATGCCAAGTTTCTGAAGCAAATACGGCAAATGCCATACTTTCTCAAAACGGAGTGGGGACGACCGCAAATGGTGCATCTCGTATATGCTCTCGTCGAGAATTTGGGCGTTTTCTGCTGCTTGTTAATCATTGACTTTTTTGCCATAATCTCGTTTCTCCTTACTTCTTGAAGGGCATTCCCATAGCTCTCAAAAGCTCTCTTGCCTCTTCGTCCGTCTGAGCCGTCGTTACGAAGCAGACGTCCATACCTCTGATCTTCTCGACCTGATCGTAGGTGATTTCGGGGAAGATCAACTGTTCTTTCAAACCGAGGGAGTAGTTTCCTCTTCCGTCGAACGCGTCGGTAGGAACGCCGCGGAAGTCACGAACTCTGGGAAGAGCGATGGAAACAAGTCTGTCGAAAAAGTCGTACATTCTCTGTTCGCGAAGGGTTACTTTGATACCGATCGTCTGTCCTTCTCTTACTTTGAAGTTTGCGACGGATTTCTTTGCCTTCGTCTGAATCGTCTTTTGTCCGGTGATGAGCGCAAGCTCGTTCTCCGTAACCTGAATGGACTTTGCGTTGTCCTTAATGTCGCCGAGACCGGTATTGATTACGATCTTTACGAGCTTGGGACACTGCATGATGTTTGAATAATTGAATTTTTTCATGAGGTAAGGAACGACTTCTTTCTCGTACTGTTCCTTTACTCTGCTGGAATATACTTTCTCTGCCATGTCTTATTCCTCACTCTTTGCTTCCGTCTCGGTTTCAGCGGTCTCTGCCTTTGCGGTTCTCTTACGGGTCCTCTTCTTGGGAGCCTCTGCCTCTGCGGGTTTCGCCTCCTTCTGTTCTTTGACGTAAGCCTTATCGAGAACGGCGCCGCATTTAGCGCATACTCTGACGTTTTTACCTGCAACTTCGGAGTGCTTTACTCTGGTTGCCTTACCGCAAGCGTCGCAAACGACCATTACGTTAGAAGCGTCGATGGGAGCTTCGACCGTTACGATCTGGCTGGTCTCGTTCGCTCTTCTGGCTTTCTCATGCTTTTTGACCATGTTGACGCCTTCTACGACGACGGTATTGTTCTTGGGGGAAGTAGCGATTACTTTACCCTGCTTACCGTTGTACTTTCCGGTCAGTACAACTACGGTATCATTCTTTTTTACGTTCATTGTCCTATCTCCTTAGAGTACTTCGGGTGCGAGAGAGATAATTTTCATGTAGTCCTTATCTCTGAGTTCTCTCGCGATCGGTCCAAAGATACGCGTACCCTTGGGCTGTTTATTGCTGTCGATGATGACTGCGGCGTTATCATCGAATCTGATATAGGAGCCGTCTGCTCTTCTGATGCCCTTGCTGGTTCTGACGATGACTGCCTTTACGACTTCACCCTTCTTGACTGCGCCGCCGGGGGTTGCAGTCTTGACGGATGCTACGATTACATCGCCGATGTTGCCCGTTTTACGGAAAGAACCACCAAGTACTTTAATACACATGAGCTCTTTTGCACCGGAGTTGTCGGCTGCAACGAGTCTTGTCTGAGGTTGTATCATAATGATTTCTCCTTAAATATTACTTAGCCTTCTCGACGATCTCGGCTACTCTCCAATTCTTGTCTTTGCTGAGCTTTCTCGTCTCTACGATTCTGACGGTATCGCCTACGCCGCACTCGTTGTTCTCGTCGTGCGCCTTGAACTTCTTCGTTCTGGTGATGGTCTTTTTATAGAGGGGGTGTTTGCTCTTGTCGACGATCGCTACGACAACGGTTTTATCCATTTTGTCGGACGTAACGATACCGACTCTTTCTTTTCTAAGATTTCTCTCTTCCATTTGTCTTCTCCTTACGCCTTGATCTCTCTTGCACGGATCTCAGTGTTTACTCTTGCGATGTCTTTCTTGCAAGTATTGATTGCCATGGGGTTTTCAAGCTGTCCGGAAGCGTGCTGGAAACGAAGGTTGAAAAGCTGCTTTTTGAGCTCTGCAAGCTTCTCGGTAAGCTCTGCGTCCGTCAAATTTTTAATTTCGTTTGCTTTCATTAGTCGTTACCGCCTTCCAAATCTGCTTTCTTTACGAACTTGCACTTGACGGGAAGCTTGTGAGATGCAAGTCTCATTGCCTCTCTTGCGCTCTCCTCGTCGATGCCTGCCATTTCGAACATGACTCTGCCGGGTTTTACGACGGCTGCCCAATATTCGACGGAACCTTTACCGGAACCCATTCTGGTCTCGGCGGGTTTCTTGGTGATGGGTTTGTGAGGGAAAATATCGATCCAAACCTGACCGCCACGCTTGATGAATCTGGTCATTGCGACACGGGCTGCCTCGATCTGGTTGGAGGTGATCCATGCGCATTCTTCTGCTACGAGACCGTACTCGCCGTAAGCGACGGTGTTACCCTTATGAGCCGCACCCGTCATTCTGCCGCGATGCTGCTTTCTTCTCTTAACTCTCTTAGGGATCAACATAATTTATGCTTCGCCTCCTTCTTTTTTCCTGAGGACTTCGCCCTTGTAGATCCAGCACTTTACGCCGATGCATCCGAAGGTCGTATGCGCCTCTGCGAATCCGTAGTCGATGTCTGCGCGGAGCGTTTGAAGAGGAATGGAACCCTCGTGATACTGTTCGCATCTTGCGATTTCAGCACCGTCAAGACGACCGCTGACCATCATCTTAATACCCTTTACGCCGGAACGCATGGACTTGGAGATCGCCTGCTTCATTGCGCGGCGGAAGCTCATTCTCTTCTCCAAAGCGGATGCAACGGATTCTGCGACGAGCTGTGCGTCTGCGTCGGGCTTTCTTACTTCGCTTACGTTGATGATAACGGTTTTGCCGTTCGTGAGCTTGGCAAGATCTTTTTTGATTACTTCGATCTCGGAACCTGCTTTACCGATGAGAACGCCGGGTCTTGCGGTATAGATGGTAACCGTGATTCTGTTTGCGGCTCTCTCGATGAGAATTTTGGAGATGGCCGCTGCATAGTACTTCTTTTTAAGGAAAGTACGAATGACGTTATCTTCTTTGAGGAATTTGGAGAATTCCTTTTTGTCTGCATACCACTGGGTGTTCCAACCCTTGATAACGCCTACTCTCAAACCATGAGGATTAACTTTCTGTCCCATTTGAATTCTCCTTAATCATTCTTCACATCAAGGATTACGGTGATGTGGCACGTTCTCTTGAGGATCGCATGACCTCTGCCTTTGGAGACGGGCTGCATTCTTTTAAGATGAGGACCGCCGTCTGCAAAGCACTCTGCAACGATGAGGTCGCTTCTGTCCATTCCCTGATTGTGTTCTGCGTTTGCCGCTGCGGAAAGGAGAACCTTTTTGATTACGTCCGCACCACCGTTGGGGGTATAGGTGAGGATCGCGGCAGCTTCTTCAACGCTCTTACCTCTGACAAGGTCAAGCACGGGTCTTACCTTGTAGGGAGAAATTCTGACATATTTTGCCGTAGCGTAGGGACGTCTGTCTTTCTTTTCTTCGATTCTTGCAGTCTTTTTCTTCATGTTTCCTGCCATAATTCAGACCTCCTTATTTCTTACCGGGCGCGCTGGACTTTGCAACGTGACCCTTGAACGTTCTGGTGGGCGCGAACTCGCCGAGCTTGCATCCTACCATATCTTCCGTAACATATACGGGAACGTGCTTTCTTCCGTCGTAAACGGCGATCGTGTGACCGACCATCTGAGGGAAGATCGTGCTGGCTCTGGACCAGGTTTTCAATACTTTCTTATCGCCTGCCGCGTTCATCGCTTCAATTCTCTGAAGGAGTTTTGCTTCGACGTAAGGTCCTTTTTTAATGCTTCTAGACATTTTCTATCCCTCCAATTAGTTGACTCTCTTGACGATGAACTTGCTCGTCGGGTTCTTCTTGTTTCTCGTCTTATATCCGAGAGCAGGCTTGCCCCAAGGGGTCATAGGTCCTGCATGTCCGACGGGAGACTTACCTTCACCACCACCATGAGGGTGATCGTTGGGGTTCATGACGGAACCGCGGACGGTAGGTCTTACGCCGAGGTATCTGGTCTTACCTGCTTTACCGATACGGATGATCTCGTGTTCTACGTTTCCGACCTGACCGATCGTTGCCTTGCATCCGAGGGGAACGTATCTCATTTCGCCGCTGGGAAGACGAAGGGTTGCGTACTTTCCTTCTTTTGCCATGATCTGCGCGGAGATACCTGCGCTTCTTGCGATCTGACCGCCTCTGCCGGGCGTCATTTCGATGTTGTGAACCATGGTACCTACGGGGATGTTTTCAAGAGGAAGCGCGTTGCCGACTTTGATGTCCGCATTTGCGCCGGATACGACTACGTCGCCTACGTTGAGTCCGAGAGGTGCGAGAATGTATTTCTTGTCACCGTCTGCATAGCTCAAAAGCGCGATGTGTGCGGAACGGTTGGGATCGTACTGGATCGCAACGACCTTTGCGGGAACGCCGTCCTTATTTCTCTTGAAGTCGATGATACGATATTTTCTTCTGTTTCCGCCACCGATGTGTCTTACGGTGATACGGCCGGTGTTGTTACGGCCGCCGGATTTACGCTGATCGTGGAGCAGGCTTCTCTCGGGCTTGCTTCCTGCCGTCAAATCTTCATTGGCGTTTACCGTCATCAAACGACGAGCCGAAGAAGTCGGTTTATATCTTTTTACTGCCATTTCTCATTTCCTCCGTTTCTATCAGGACAAGGAGTTGAAGTACTCGATGGCCTTGCTGTCTTCCTTCAAGGTTACGACAGCTTTCTTGTAATCGGGGGTATAGCCCTGATTTCTGCCCATTCTCTTCAACTTGCCATGGCAGTTTACGGTGTTTACGCTGTCAACCTTGACGGAGAAGAGCGCTTCGACCGCTGCCTTGATCTGAGTCTTGTTTGCTTTCTTTGCTACCACAAAGGTATATCTCTTGTTCTCGATGCCGTCGAATCCCTTTTCGGTAAGGACGGGTCTGATGATAATATCTTCGTACATCATTATGCGTCAACCTCCTCGCATACATAGTTGCCGACGAGTTTTTCAACGGCAGCTTTGGTGAAGACGACTTTCGCATTCGCTACTACATCGTAGGTGTTGATCTGCTCTACGGGAAGCGTGGAAATCTTGGGAAGGTTTCTCGTTGCGAGGATTACTTTTTCGTCGTTGTTATCCATTACGAAGAGCGCGGACTTATTGAGACCGAGCGCCTTCGCGCAAGCTGCCATTTCCTTCGTCTTGCCTTCGCAGGTAAGAGAATCGATTACCACGAACTCGCCGTCTGCCACTTTCTTGGAAAGCGCGCTTGCAAGTGCGATGAGCTTTGCGATCTTGTTCATCTTCTTGGAAAAATCTCTTGACTTGGGAGCAAATACGACGCCGCCTTTGATCCACTGAGGAGCGCGGATGGATCCCTGACGGGCGTTACCCGTTCCCTTCTGTCTCCAAGGCTTTCTGCCGCCTCCGCGAACTTCCGTTCTGGTGAGGGTGCTCTTCGTGCCCTGTCTCTCGTTCGCAAGTCTGGTTACGACTGCCTGATGAATGAGGGGCTCGTTGTACTCTACTCCGAAAATTGCTTCGTTGAGTTCCATTTCGCCGACTTCGGCGCCGCTCATGTTATAAACTTTAATGCTGGGCATGTTCTTTCTCCTTACTTCGCTTTCACGCTGTCGCAAATGGTTACGACGCTGCCCTTAGGTCCGGGAATCGCTCCCTTTACAAGGATCGCATTCTTTGCTACATCGACCTTAACGACTTCAAGGTTCTGAATGGTAACGTTCTCGACGCCGTACTGACCTGCGAGGTGCTTCTGCTTGAATACTCTCGAAGGGGAGCTGTTTGCACCCATGGAACCGGGTTCTCTGTGTACGGGGCCTACGCCGTGCGTTTCCTTCAATCTGTGCTGATTCCATCTCTTGATGACGCCGGTATATCCGTGACCTTTCGTCGTACCTGCTACGTCAACCTTGTCGCCTGCCGCAAATACGTCTGCGGAGACCGCATCGCCTACCTTGTAGGAGGACAGATCGTCGAGGCGGAATTCTTTGAGCACCTTGCAAGGTGCAACGCCTGCTTTCTTGAACTGTCCGAGCTCGGGCTTGTTGAGTTCCTTCTCGCTTGCCTCGATGAAACCGAGCTTCAATGCCGCATAGCCGTCCTTCTCTACCGTCTTGATCTGAACGACGGGGCAGGGACCTGCTTCTACTACCGTTACGGGAATTACTTTTCCGTCTTGCGCAAAGATCTGCGTCATGCCGACCTTGCGACCAATGATTGCTTTAACCATATGTTAAAGTTCACCTCCGTTTATTTTCATACAGGATACCTTTTTTCAAGTATCCGGGATGTTTTCAAATTTTTACTTCAACTGAATTTTGATGTCAACGCCTGCGGGAAGATGCACGTCGTTCAAAAGCTTTGCGCTCGTGGAATAGATGTCGATGATCCTCTTGTAGGTTCTCAGTTCGAACTGCTCGCGGGAATCCTTGTACTTGTGGGGGCAACGAAGGATCGTTACGACTTCTCTCTCGGTGGGAAGGGGAATGGGGCCGCTGATCTTCGCGCCGTTCTTCTGCATCGTTTCGACGATTCTCTGAGCTGCCTGATCTACAAGCTCGTGCTCGTAAGCCGCTAACTTGACTCTGATTTTCTCTGCCATACTTTTACTCCTGATTTTTATACTAACTTGTGTCAACATAGCCGGGCGTATCGGGGTATTTCGCATGAAAAAAACACTTTGGAAAGTGCTTTTTAACAAAGCCCCGGTTAGTCGCCCGCGTCGTGCGCGGACATTTGTCGGCATAAATTATCTGTTCCGATGGGGTTCAAAACACCGAATTTTCAGTAACTTTATGCGTCAACCCTATACGCCGTCTTTTACACAGCTCTAACATTATAACGAATCCGAATGCGAAAGTCAACGATTTTTTGCCCCGAAATCAAGCTTTTTTTGCCCTTTTCGGCATGATTTCCGTGTATTTTCACTATAAAATCAATTTTTTGTGAAAACGGAACACCTTAGGCTTTTTTTTGTGATTTTTTATCACTTTTACCCTCTCCGTCTCCTCTTTTAATCTATTTTTTCGATGAATATATATTCTTCAATTCGAAATTTTCAAGAATGATTTCATGAAAAAAGCAGGAGATCTCCCTGCTTTTTCTCTTATTTTTCTTTCTTTTTGAAAATCGCTTTGAGTTTGAGCCTCTTTTCTTCGCCCATAAGCCGATACATCAGCCACAAAAACAGCGCCTGCAACGGAATCGCGCAAAGAATGATCATAATTACGATAAACGTCTTCATAGCTTCCTCAAACGAAAAAAGACGCCCGAGCGTCTTTTTTCCCGTCGCGTTTCCGCAGGCGATCAATCCTCTACGCCTTCGTTGAGTTTTTCCAAAAGCGCGTCGAGATCCGTTCCGTGTACGAACACAGCCTCTTCGATCGTTTCGCCGTGAGACATTGCGCATCCGAGGCAATGCATTCCGACAGACATCAAAATCTCTGCGGAATCGGGGTTATATCTGAGGCAATCTGCAATGAGCGTATCCTTGGTAATCTTAGCCATAGTTTTATTCTCCTTTTTTTATTGTAACATCAGTATTGTAACACAAATTCGGGAAATTATCAATCCTTTTCAAATAAAAAAAGATACGAAACCGTATCTTTTCTTTTATCTTCTCGTTACGTCCTGAACCACGTCGGAAAACTCTTCGGCGAGCGCCGTAAGCTCTTCAAACTTTTCAATGCCGATCTTTTCAATGACTTTATTCAAAGTTTCACTGTAAATCTGGCGTTCCTTCGCATAAATAGCCTCTGCCTCATCGGTGAGCTCGATGTAAGCGATCTTTCTGTCGACCTTATCGGGCGTGCGCTTTACGATACCTGCAAGCTCCAACTTGTTGACCATCTGAGAAATCGCAGATCTGGTAACGCCAAGCAATTTCGCAAGCTGAGTGGAGATAAGCTTTTCATCTTCCGCTTTCGCAAGGGAAATTTCCTCGATAAGACGCATTTCGGAGTTGTTGAAATGAGAACGGAAATCTCCGAGGGAAATTCCCTGAACCTGTTTCATCATCTTAAACACGTTCTTTAAGTATTCAGTTGATTCCATAAAATAACACCTCAAAAAATATCGGACACGCTCGGCGCGCCGTAACGTCTTGAAAAGTCCAAGCCCATAACTTTCCATAGACAAGCTTAGTATACCACATGACAAATACCGTGTCAAGCCTATTTTTTCCATTTTGGGTTATTTTTAAGCGTATTTTGAGTAATTTCTCACATTTTTCACACAAAATTGTCTTTTTTTTAACAATTTGACAAAAAGAGAGAACATCTTCTCTCTTTTCTCTATTTGATGTAAGGTTTTATGTTTTTGATGAGATTGTCCGCGATGAGTCTGGACGCTCTGTGCGTGGGATGAATTCCGTCCTGAGAATATGCGCTCGCGGGGTTGGACGCGCACAGTCCGTTGAAATAACCGTCGAGCGGAACGTGAAGCAGATCATGTTGTTCGACGATTTCGTCCACGATTTGCAGGAACGGATCGAAGAATCTTCTGTACCTCATCTTGTCGGGAACTTTCAGAACGAACGGTTGCAAAATCACGGGACGCGCGCCGCTTGCCAAAATCTTATCGACGATCTCGCCGTAACATGCTCTGAATTTGTCGGGCGTTACCTCGACGCCCCTCGTAAAGCGGCAGGTAACGTCGTTGATACCGACGAGCAGAACGACGATGTCGGGCGCGAGCGCAAGCGCCTCGTCCGTATGTTCGAGCACGTCCGCCACGCCGTATCCCGTAACGCCGCGATTGATAAACTCAAATTGAATTTCAGGGTAGAGCAGACGGAGTTTTCCTGCAAAAATCTGAACGAAACCCGAACCGAGATCCTTTTCATTCATCGGATCTCTGCCTGCCTCCGTGATAGAATCGCCTAAAAACAGAATTTTCATATCACCTCTTACCTCCGTATTTTTTATTATACTGCTGAATGCATTTTTGAATGACCTCGATCGCCTCGTCTCTGTGGCAGATCTCTTTCACCGCCGTCTGTTTGTGTTCGAGCGTCTTATAAACCTCGAAGAAGTGCATCATTTCATCGAAGGTGTGTTTGGGAAGTTCGTGAATGTCGTAATAATTGTTATAGGACGGTTCTTTGAACGGAATCGCAATGATCTTTTCGTCAAGCGCGCCGTCGTCGACCATGGTGATGACGCCGATGGGATAGCAACGAATGAGCGTCATGGGATAGACGGGCTCGGAGCAAAGCACGAGAACGTCGAGAGGATCGCCGTCGTCCGCCAAAGTCCTGGGAATAAAACCGTAGTTTGCGGGATAGTGCGTGGACGTATACAAAACGCGATCGAGGCGGAGAAGCCCCGTCTCCTTGTCGAGTTCATATTTCAATTTGCTTCCCTTGGGGATTTCGATGAGTGCCTCGAAGTCTTTTGCGCCGATTCTTTTGGGGTCAATGTCATGCCAAATATTCATAATTACATACCTCTGTTTTTTCATTCTACCATACCCGAAAGAGAATATCAACCTATAAATAAATTTTTTTTGAAAAAATTTTTCGTTTCGGTCGGTTTTCTCTTTGACATCTCTCCGAAACTATGGTATAGTATTAGAGATATTGAACAAATGGTTTTTTCATTGCGTTGCAGTTGTACCCAAGTGGCTCAAGGGGCTCCCCTGCTAAGGGAGTAGCACGGTTAAACGTGGCTCGGGTTCAAATCCCGACAACTGCGCCAAAAGCGCCCGTCTTCGAACGGGCGCTTTTTATATAGACCGTTAGCTCTCACCCTATTCCATTTTCCAAAACGCTATCTCCCAACAAAAAATCAAACAAGTTTAATATCAAAACGCCGCCTTCGTTGTAGTGCGATTTTATCACATCTTTCACGATAATCATCTTCTGAAACGAATCCGCAATTCTCGTCAAAGAGTTTTGTTCTTGCAACATCTTTTCTCTGTCGGGAATCGACAATGCCGATTGAATGTAATAACGCTTGTCCGCTTTGTTGCAAACAAAGTCAACTTCGGCCTGTACCCTGACCGATTTTCCGTCAATCGCTTTGCTGTACTCCACAACGCCTACGTCAACGTTGAAGCCCATTATTTTCAGTTCGTTGTAGATTATGTTTTCCATAATATGCGTTTCTTCGTTTTGACGGAAGTTGAGCCTTGCATTGCGCAGACCTATATCGGTAAAATAATATTTAGAGGGGGTATTGATGTATTTCTTTCCCTTAATATCGTAGCGTTTTGATTGCGATATCAAGTAAGCGTCAAGCAAATGTTCCAAATAGTTATTGATCGTATCGGGGTGCAGAGAAACCTGTTTTACACTCTTGAAAGTATCGGATAATTTTTTGGGATTGGTAAGAGAACCGATCGACGAAGAAAGAATATCCAGAAGTTCGGCAAGTTCTGCATCGTTGCGAATCTTGTGTCGTTCCTTAATATCCGTCAAATACGTTTCTTCAAAAATATTTTTCAGATACGCCACCTTGTCTTCATCGGTCTTATATTCCAAAACCTTGGGAAGTCCGCCGTAAAGACAATATTCTTTCCAAGCTTCTTCCTTTGAACCACCGTATACGGAATAAAATTCCTTAAACGAGAGAGGAGAAATATGAATTTCGTCTCCTCGTCCGCGGAATTCGGTTATAATGTCCTTCGATAAGAATTTTGCATTACTGCCGGTAACGTAAGTATCGGCGTTTTTAATATGCAGAAAACTGTTCAGGACATCCTCAAACTCGTCAACGAACTGCACTTCATCGAGGAGAATATAATACGGCTTATCGTCAATTATTTGATCGTGAACGTAATCACATAACACGTCTGGATTGCGATATTTTTTATTTCTTCTATCGTCCAAGGCAAGTTTAATAATATGGCTATCTTCCACGCCCTGCTCTTTCAGAAACTTGTAAAACAATTCAAAAAGTAAATACGATTTACCGCAACGGCGAATCCCCGTTATCACTTTTACCAGACCGTTGTGCATCCTATTTATCAATTTTCTTAAATAAACGTCTCTTTTTATTTCCATAAACCACCCTATCAGATTATTTTGCACATATATGCAAAAAATTTCAATACTATAATACCGCCTTTCAGGAAAAAAGTCAATATTACAACATATTTGAATTAGAAAAAACTTGTTGAATATGCAAAAATTTTCAATAGAATGGATTATCCGACCATATTTTACCCCCATGCTGATATCGAGAAGTTTACGTTCGGAGTACGAATTTTTTGTACGCAACGCTACCCGAAAAAACTTTCGTGATACGCTGCCGCATATTTCTGTTAAAATTCTGTCATCGAAGCGGCAGGCTCTTTCTCTGCCTGAAAGCCGAAAAACGAATATCCGACGGAATTTTCGAAAAATCTTGCATTTAGCACGCGGATATGCTACAATCAAACGCAGGAGGACTGTATGAAAAATCCACACATCGTCATTGATTGTTTCAAATTTTTAAGAGGCACGGGAAAGAGCTACGGCATTCCCATCAGCGTACAGAGACTCATTCGCAATCTGAAAACCGCTTATCCCGATATGAATCTTACCGTACTCGGCAATAAATATACGCGCGAGGACTTTGATATTTGCGGCGTCAATTTTATCGAGATCGACAAAGACCCCCATTCCAGACTGACCTGTCTCGTATGGGAGCTTTTCACCGTATCGAAAGTGCTCAAAAAAATCAAGGCGGACAAAGTATTCTTCCCGAGAGGATTCAGCGCGCTCACGCACCCCGTATACGATATCGTTCAGATTCACGATATGATTCCCTTTTTCTACGACGAAAAATTTCCCGGGCATATGAACAAGTTTGAAAACGCATACGTTAAGGCGCGTTTGAAACAGTCCGCAAGGACGGCGAAAGAGATTTTGACCATCTCCGAAGCGTCGAAGCGCGACATCGTCAAATATGCTCGTTGCAATCCCGATAAAATCCGCATCATCGAACACAGCTCCGAACTCATCGACTACGACGGAACGCACGGCGGAGGAGGATACCTCTGCGCCGTTACTTCTCCCCTTCCCCACAAAAACGCAAAGGGAATCGTAGCCTCGTATGCGGCATACCGAAAACTCTCTCAAAATCCCTTGCCTCTGCATATCATAGGAATCGAGAGCGCAGAGCCTTACGGTGCGGACGAGGAACTTTCCAAGCATATCGTATGCCACAAGTTTATTCAGGATCCCCATGAAATGCACGAACTCATCGCGCACGCGGAAGTGTTCCTGTTCCTTTCCCTCATCGAAGGCTCGGGCTATCCTCCCGTAGAGGCGATGAATCTCGGCGCGCCCGTCGTCTGCGCAAACAATTCGTCCCTTCCCGAAGTCTGCGGAGACGCGGCAAAACTCGTCGACGCGGAAAACCCCGAAGAAGTCGCAAACGCGCTCATTCTCGTACAGGAAAACGAGGATTTACGCGAAGAGATGCGCGCAAAAGCCGCCGTTCTCAAACAGTCGCACACCTGGAAAACGAGAACGAAGTTGTATCACGACCTGTTTTGCGGCGAAGAATAAGTTGAGGTAAATCATGCCAAATTTTAATTTGCATTTCGATCTGTTCAGTATTGTTTTTTTCCTGTTTTTCGGCTTATTCTTTGCCGTATTCATCGTAATACTCGTAAAGAACATCTCCGCTTGGAACAAAAACAACCGTTCTCCCCGTCTGAGCGTACCCGCCACCGTGGTGACGAAACGGGAACAACTGACTCATCACCATCACTCTACCCTCAACGGAGTCGGACACGGTTCGACGAGCACGAGTTATTTCGTCACTTTCGAGGTCGAAAGCGGAGACAGACTGGAACTTTCCGTAGACGGAACGGATTACGGCTTGCTGATCGAGGGAGACAAAGGCAACCTTACCTTTCAAGGTACGAGATTCCTATCCTTTGAAAGGCGTTTCTGAAAAAGCAAAAGACGGTTCATCTCTCTGTGAACCGTCTTTTTTATCGAAAAATGAAACGAGCCGTCGTGACCTTCGACAGCTCGTTTTTTACTGTGTTTTGCGGAAATTATCTAACTTCCTTGACCTTAGCAGCCTTACCCGTCAAACCTCTCAAATAGTAGAGCTTTGCACGTCTTACCTTACCGGGTCTTACTACGGTTACATAAGCAACCTTAGGGGAATGGATGGGGAACGTTCTCTCCACGCCGATTCCGAAAGACAATCTTCTTACGGTAAAGGATTCGTTTACGCTGCCATGCTGCTTTGCGATAACGACGCCCTCGAAATTCTGGATTCTCTCCTTACCGCCTTCGATGATCTTGTAACCGACCTTAACGGTGTCGCCTACGTTGAATGCGGGAACTTCTGCTTTGAGCTGTTCTGCCTCGATCGCCTCTAACAATCCTTTCATGACTTTACCTCCTGCGTTACTAAGCATTCTTGATCCGCTCTATCGTCGCGGAACAGAGGACTACCCGAAGTCTTTGGTATTATACTATACTTTTTTCCTTTAAGCAAGCGTTTTTAAGGGCAAATTTCAAAATCCGCCCACGATTTGATTGATTTTTTTGCCCTCGATTTCAATCACGTCAAAGCGGAACGCCTCCTCTTCATGGCTCAAAAACCAGTAGGACGCAATCTTGCGATAGGTTTCCATCTTCTTTTTTCCGACCGCCTCGGCAGGCGTTCCGAACAGATCCGTACTTCTCGTCTTGACTTCCACGAACACGAGTTCGTCCTTTCTGACAATCAAGTCCGCTTCGCCGTACGGCGTGCGGTAGTTCTTCTCGACGAGGACGTACCCCTGCTTTTTCAAAAAGTCGAGGGCTCGTTCTTCTCCGTTTCTCCCGAGAATTTTTTTACGAAGGTCTTTCTGTGTATCTCGCATAGTCCGTGCTCCCTGATCCCCTGTATGTGCAGAGCCGTACCGTAGCCCGCGTTCTTTTCAAATCCGTAATACGGATACGCTTTCGCCATCTCTTTCATGAGGTTATCCCTATACACCTTTGCGAGAATGCTCGCGCAGCCGACGGAATAACTCTTCGCGTCTCCCTTGACGATACTCTCCTGCTCAAACGCGATATCGAGCATCATATTGCCGTCGGTGAGCACGCAGGACGGCGCGATTTTTAATCCCTCGACGGACTGTTTCATGCAAAGCCTCGTCGCCTGCAAAATATTGATCTCGTCGATGACGGTATGCGAGACTTCGGAAATGCAGTATGCGATCGCCTTTTTTTGAATCTCTTCCGCAAGCTTTTCCCTCTTTTTGGGAGAGAGCTTTTTGGAATCGTCAACCCCCTCGATGAGATCGTCGAGGGGCATGATGACGGCGGCGGTCACGACGGGACCTGCCAAAGGTCCCCTTCCGACTTCGTCCACGCCTGCAATCAGGGCATATCCCCTCTCCTGCCATTTGCGTTCGTATTCGAGCTTATCCATCAAAACTCCACTTCCGTATAATCTTCGGCGCGCTCCAAACTCAGCGCGCCGAGCTTGCCCTTTCTGAAATCGTCGACGACGGCTTTTTCTCCGCGCTCGTAATCGTAGTCTCCGCCGCGCTGTAAAAATCCTCTTCTCCGACAGACCGCGTTGAGAAGTTCGAGCGGTTCTTCCTCTTCCGTATTGAATTTCTCCTTGACGACGGCAGGATACATTGCGCGCAGTTCGGACAGGAGAGAGAGCGCGATCTCGTCCATTTCGAGAATATCGTCGTTGATGCTGCCGATGTAGGCGAGGTGTCTTGCGAGAACCTGATTTTCAAAGGCGGGAGGCATCGTACCCGGGGTATCCATGAGGTCGAATCCCTCGCACTTGATCCACTGCTTTCCGCGCGTAACGCCCGCCTTATCCCCCGTGATCGCCTTCTTTTCGCCGTGCAAAAGATTGATGATGGTACTTTTGCCCGTATTCGGCACGCCGGAAACCATGAGACGGACGGGGCGAAGGTTGTTTTTCTCGGCGTTTTGTTTTCTTCTCTCTGCGGTGAGCCGCTCGATCTTTGCCGTCAGGGCGCGCTTTGCGGAAGAGCTCGTCGCCGTCAGTTTGACTGCCAACGCGCCCTTGCTCTCGATGAGTTTGACAAACGCGTCCGTTTTATTGCAATCGGCGAGATCCGCTTTGTTCAAAACGTATAAAATCGGTCTTTCGCCGAATACCGATTTGAGTTTCGGATTGAAAGACGCCGCAGGACATCTTGCGTCGAGCACCACGATGACGGCGTCGCACAAATCGATTTCTTCCTGCATCATGCGCATCGCCTTCGTCATGTGTCCGGGGAACCATTGAATGTGTTTCATACTATTCTCCTAAAAGATCGGGACGGCGCTTTCTGGTGATTGCGATTGCCTGCCCCCTTCTCCATTCGTCGATTTTTGCGTGATTACCGCTCCTGAGTACTTCCGGAACGATCAGCCCCCGATATTCGACGGGGCGCGTGTATTGAGGATATTCGAGAAGATTTTCGGAAAAACTCTCGTCGACCAAAGACCCTCCCGAAAGCACGCCGTCCACATACCGCGCGACGCAATCGGTGATGACCATGGCAGGGAGCTCTCCGCCCGTCAGAACGTAATCGCCGATGGAAACTTCCTCGTCGACGTACAGATCGAGCACGCGCTGATCGACCCCCTCGTAGTGTCCGCAGAGAAAAATGAGATGGTCGTATTCGAGGTATTCGAACACCATCTGTTGACGAAACACTCTGCCTTTCGGGCTCATGAAGATACGGCGAGCGCGATGATCGGGGTCCACCGCCTCGATGGCGGAACCGATGGGTTGCGGCATCATGACCATGCCTGCCCCTCCGCCGAAAGGATAATCGTCGCATTTGAGATGTTTATCCTGCGTGTAGTCGCGGATATTGACGATTTCGAGTTCGAATTTTCCCCCTTTTACCGCGCGCCCGATGACGGACTGTCTGAGCGGTTCGAACATTTCGGGGAATAACGTTAAGATCGTGATTTTCATATACCTTCTCTCAATGCGTCCAAAACGGAGAAATACTCCGCAAACGTCTTTTTACAGCACTCGGCGTTCTCGATGACGACGCCCTCTACCCTCTGCCCGATGAGGGAAAATCCCATCGCCATGCGGTGGTCGTCATACGTTTTAACGGTTCCTCCGTGGAGCGCGGAAGGGTAAATCAGAATAGAATCCTCGCCCGTTTCCACCCTTGCGCCGAGTTTTTTGAGTTCCGTCGCCATTGCGGTGAGGCGGTCGCTTTCCTGCAAACGAATGTGCCCGATGCCCGTGATACGCGTAGGCGTGGACGCAAACGGCGCGATGCAGGCGAGAGTGATCGCCTGATCGGAAAAAGCGGACAAGTCCGCCTCGACGCCGCGGAGCGTTCCGCCCGTTACCGTCGTACCCTCCACCTTTGCGCCCATCGAGCGCAGAACGTCCAAAAAGGCGACGTCTCCCTGCAAGGACGGGAGCGTTACGCCCTGTACTTCCAGCGTATTGCCCGTAATCGCCGCGAGCGCGTAGAAATAACAGGCGGCGGAAACGTCGGGTTCAATAACGTAGTCGCAGGCACGATAGTTTCCAGCAGGCACGAAAAAGGTATTTCCCTCCCGTTTCACGTCTATCCCGAACGAAGACATCATCTTGACCGTCATATCCACGTACGCCATGCCGTGCGTTCCCTGCACGTGGACGGTAAGTCCCCCGAACACGGGAGCCGCGATGAGGAGCGCACTCAAAAACTGCGAGCTGGAACGAACGTCGACGGTCACCTCGTTCTTCCGTTTGCCGCCCTTTAAGGTGAACGGAAAATGCCCCTCTTCTCCGCGATAGGTCACTTCCGCACCGAGGGAAACGAGGCTGTCGAGCAAGGGTTTCATGGGTCTTTTTCTCATCTGCTCGGAAGAATCGAGCTCGTACGTTCCATCCGACAGTCCCAAAAAAGCGGTCAGAAATCGCGCCGCCGTGCCTGCGCTGCCGACGTAAACGGACGCGTCTTTCTTGCGACTTCCACCTTTGACGTACGCTTTCTCCCCTTGAATTTCAACGTCGTAGCCGAGAGAACGCACCGCGGATACGAACACCGACGCGTCGTCGCTCGTCTGAATGCCTGAAAGCGTGCCTTCCCCGGCGAGCACGGAGAGAAGGAGCGCCCTGTTTGTAATACTTTTCGACCCGGGAACGGACACGGACAACGACTTGTCCGTCCGAGGGAACAGCCGACAGAAATAATTCAAAGTACCGCAACCTCCGCAAAGCGTTTTTTATCCACGACGATTTTTCGAGCCGCGACGTCTACGGAGAGAATGACACCGTCGGGAACGGGGAACAAAATGCTCTTCTCTCCGCTCTGCACGGTGTAATATTCGGTCGCGGATTGCGTGACGTCGGTGAGGACGCCGATTACGGCTCCTTCGCTGTCTATCACGGTGCAACCGAGCAGTTCCGCAACGTAAAACCTGCCCTCGGGGAGAGGTTTTCTCTCTTCGAAGGGAACGGTGATTTCCTTTCCGCGCAACAGCTCCGCGGCGTTTCTGTCGGGCACGCCGCGAAGTCCGAGATACGCCACCCCGTCTCCCGTGCGGAAGGACAGAACCTTATACGCCGTTCCGTCGAGAAAAATCTCCTTATAATAAGAAAGGTCCTGCGCCGTGTCCGTATAAGGCTGTACTTTGAGTTCTCCGCGAATGCCTTGCGGTTTGAGCACTTTTCCGATTGCAAACTGTTCCATAAATCCCTCTTCTTGACAAAAACCATCCGTTCCGAAACGGATGGTTTTTCGCTTAGACTTTCTCTTTGATTTCGACGGTGTACTTCTTCGTTTCCTTTGCGGACGCCGCACGGACAAGCGTTCTCATTGCCTTTGCAATTTTTCCCTGCTTGCCGATGACCTTTCCCATATCGTCGGGAGAAAGGAACACGTCGATTTCAACCGTCGTATCCGTTTCGTTGATCTGATACTCTGCCTCGTCGGCATTCTCAGCGAACTTGGAAACGATAAACTTTACTAAATCCAATACCATACCGAAACCTCCTTGTGGTACATAAGGTGTATTGCTACATTGAACATGGATTTATTCGGCGAGCCGCGGCTCGCCCTTTTCCCAGCGATCCGTTCCTAAACGGGAACGGTCAGATCTTAGTCCTTCTTCTTTTTCTTGTCGTTGGTCTTGGGCGCGGAAAGCTTATTGGACTGCTCCATTGCGCCGGACTTCACGAGAAGGCTCTTTACGGTTTCGGTGGGCTGAACACCCTTGGAAAGCCATGCCTTTGCCTTTTCTACGTCAACGTCGAGCACTGCGGGTTCTGCGCAAGGATTGTAGAAACCGATTTTATCGATGTACTCACCGCTGCGCGCAACTCTGCTGTCCACAACTACGATACGGTAAACGGGAGCTTTCTTGTCGCCCATACGCATCATTCTCATTTTTACTGCCATGATCCTACCTCCAAATTGTAAAACTGTTTTTCTTCGTTTATGCTCAGAACGGCATCTTGAATCTTCCCTTTTTGCCTTTTACCTGTTTCATGAGAAGTTTCATCTGCTCGTACTGTTTCAAAAGTTGATTGATTTCCTGCACCGTCGTGCCGCTGCCTGCGGCGATCCTCTTCTTTCTCGAAGAATTGATGATGGACGGATTTTCGCGCTCTTTTACGGTCATGGAAAGAATGAGCGCTTTCGTCCTCTCCAACTTTTTCTCGTCGATATCTCCCTCGCCGATTTTGAGCTTGCCCATATTCGGCATCATGGAGAGCATCGCCTGCGCGCCGCCCATTTTCTTCATCGCCTCGAACTGTTCGAGATAGTCGGTCAGCGTGAACGTGTTGGAGCGCATTCGCTCCTGCATCTTCTTGGCTTGTTCTTCGGTAACCGCCTCTTGCGCCTTTTCGATGAGGGAAAGCACGTCGCCCATGCCGAGAATTCTGCCTGCCATTCTGTCGGGATAGAAAGGTTCCAGGTCGGTGAGCTTTTCGCCTACGCCGATAAACTTGATGGGTTTGCCCGTAACCGCCTTGATGGAAAGACACGCGCCGCCCCTCGTATCGCCGTCGAGCTTGGTGAGAATGACGCCCGTGATTTCAAGCCGCTCGTTGAAGGTCTTTGCCACGTTGACCGCATCCTGACCCGTCATGGAATCCACCGTAAGCAAAATCTCTGTGACGGCAATCGCTTTCGTGATCTCTTCGAGCTCCTTCATGAGCGCCTCGTCGATATGCAGACGACCGGCGGTATCGACGATGACGGTATCGAACCCGTTTTTCTTTGCGTACTCGACCGCCTCTTTCGCGGTCTTGACGGGATTTTGCGTTCCCCGTTCAAACACCTCTGCTCCTGCCTGTCCGCCGACCACTTTGAGCTGGTCGATTGCGGCGGGTCTGTAAATATCGCCTGCCACGAGAAGAGGGCGTTTGCCCTGCTTTTTGAGGAGCACGGCGAGTTTTCCGCAGAGCGTCGTTTTTCCTGCGCCCTGCAAACCGCACATCATGATGACGGTGGGAAGCTTGGAAGAAACTTCGAGCTTTGCATTCTTGGAACCCATCAGCGCGGTGAGCTCCTCGTTGACGATTTTAATGACCTGTTGGGAAGGGTTGAGGGAAGTCAGAATCTCCTGCCCGACCGCCTTTTCGGAGACGTTTGCAATGAACTCTTTCGCGACTTTCAAATTGACGTCCGCCTCCAAAAGGGCAATGCGAACTTCTCTCATCGCCTGCTTGATTTCAAGCTCGGTGAGCCGTCCGCCTTTCGTCAGTTTTGAAAAGATGTGATTGAGTCGTTCGGAAAGAGATCCGAATAATGCCATTGTCAGTTCTCCAAATTGATCGTTTCTCCGATTTGAATGCTCTCTTCGAGGACTTTCAGTTCCCCGTTGAGCTCGGGATGCGTTTGTTTCGTCCGCTCTATCCATCTTCCCACATTCGTGAGGACAAAGGAGAGCGTCCTGTTTACGTCTTGCATCGCTTTGAAATGTCCGAGTTTTTCCTCGTATTTTTCAAGCTGTCTCTTGCATTTGTTGATGCAGTCGGAAACGCTCTGACGGGACACCCCCGTTTCGTTCCCGATTTCGGAAAGGGATAGATCGTAGTTGAAGAAGAGATCGAGTACTTGTCTCTGCCTGTCCGTCAACAATCCTTTATAGGTATCCCAAAGTTGAAGGAGCCTCAGGTTCTCCGCCATATGATCGGAAACGCCGTTTGCTTTCAGATAGAGTTCCGTCTCTTTTTCGTCCACCGTGTTCACCCTGTCAAGCATTCTTGCTTGATACCGTGTTATTTTAACAGAATCAAAAAGCCCTGTCAAGCATTTTTACTTGATAGGGCGTAAATTTTTTGTTTGAAAAAAGATATTCCGTTTTCACGCTTTTGCATGACGGAACACATCGTCTTTTTCGCCTATTGATCCTTCCGATTTTTCAAGTTCCATTTCATCTTCATGCAAATACCGCCGAGCACGATACAAAAAACGTACATACCTTGCATACCGAGCGATATCGGCGAATCCCCCATACACCAAAGGACGATACATAAAATCGTAAGCAAGCCCGATAGAAAGGCTAAGATATAGTATATTTTTCTCTCCAACGCTTTTCCCATATAGAAAAAACAAATGCCGCTTGCTAAAAATATCAAAATATCTCTGAGATACGATATATCCGTACCGAAAAAGATTAAGGAAAAACTAACGTACAAAAGCGGTGCGACGATGAGAACCAGGCCCCACATTAAAAACAGCTTTTGCGTTCCTTTATCTTCCCTCTTGACGGATTGATAGAACAGCATAAACCAAAGGATGCGAATCGTCCAATCCATGACTTGCCTTAAAACCACCCCGCTCGTGCTCCAAACGGCAAGCGTCTCACTCGTACAATGAAGGGCAAATAAAAGATTAAACAGGTAGCACGCTTCACCCAACAAGCCGTAGACAAGCAAAACAACGCCCAAATAAAAGAGATTATATTTGCTTTTCTTGATTGTATCATTCACGATTCTCAGATTCTCTTGCGCTTCTTCAATATTCATCATACCTCATTCTCCTTCCTTTACAGTTATTAAATCAGAAAGAAGTTTGACGTATGCTTCGAAATCGCATTTTCCACGTTCGGTCAGAGCCGCAACCGTATGGGATTTTTTCAAAACGAACGTCTTCGTGATGGAAACGTACCCCCATTCTTCGAGCTTCGTGAGCTGTACCGACAAATTTCCGTCCGTCGCTTTGGTAATGCTTTTCAGTTCGGAAAACGTCTTGTCGCCCGTAATCAGCATACTTATAATCACAAGCCTCAGCTTCGATTGAAATGCCTCGGGTATCTCATGCAGCTCCATATCTCTCTCCTTTCTCTTTCTACTTTATATTATAAAGTACTTTATTCATTTTGTCAAGTCTTTTTTTACAAAAAATACTTTATTTTACAAACTGCAATTCTAAAAAAGCCGAACGGATCGTTCCGCTCGGCTTTTCCTTTCGGTATCAGAAGAATCGTTCATTCCTCGATTTTCTCTAACCCCTCTTGTGTCAACGCGTAGACCTCGTCTGCGACCTCGTCGATATACTTCCGATCATGAGAGACGGACAAAATACATCCTCCGAACTCTTTCAGCGCTTTACGCACGACGGGGGCGGAGAGCGGAGAAAAATTTCTCGTCGGCTCGTCGAGAATAAGCACGTTCGCCCCCTTTAAGACCATGCTCAAAAAAAGAAGCTTTGCCTTCTGTCCTCCGCTCAGCGAGTTGATCGGACGCTTCATTTCATCGGGCGTAAACTTCATGTTGCCGAGAAACGTCATCGCCTTTGTTTTGGTTCTTTGATCGAACTGCGCGCCGAGAAAGGCGTCGGGCGAAAGAGATCCGTCAAGCACTTCGTCATAATTTTGAGGCATATAGGCGACAACGATATCAGTTCTTCCGTTCAATTCATCCAAAATTCGTTTCAAAAGCGTACTCTTTCCCACGCCGTTTTTTCCGATGATACAGACGTGCTTTGCGCCGTACACCGTCAAACGGATATGTTTCGAAAGTACTCTGCCTCCGACTGTAAGCGAATCGAACGCACAGTCGAGCACCCTCTTGCCTGCAGGGAGAATACTGCGTTCGTCAAAAAACGTGATGATACTCTCTTCCCTGTCGGGAATTTCCGTCATATTCTCCCTTTCTCGCTCAAACCTCGCTTGTTGCGCTTTGACCGATTTCATTTTCTTTTTGAGAAGGCGTCCGCCATGCGGGTCGGAACGAGTTATGGTTGCCTGTTGATATTTTGTCTTTTCGTAAATGCGCTGCCATCGCTCCATGCGCCTGCGATGTTCCTCACGCTCTTTTAAGGCAATTTGCGTCTGTTTTCCGAATAAAAGATTCCTACGTTCGAGATAATCGCTATAAGTCATATTTTTTGCTACGGTTATGTTCGGACAGGTCTTTTTGATGAGTTGTTCCATATGCAGGACGCCGCTTGCAGTCCGCTCCAAAAACGTTTCATCGTGAGAGATGAATAATACCGCGAGGGGCGTATTTACGATAAATTCCTCTAAGAACAGGATCGTCTCCAAATCGAGATCGTTGGAAGGCTCGTCGAGAAGCAACGCGTCGGGATTGCGCAAGAGCAATTTCAGAAGTTGTACCTTAACCCTCTCTCCGCCCGAAAGCGTATCGAGTGTACGTTCCCCGTGCAGTAACGCATAATCGAGTCCGAGCTCGACCGCCTTTCCGTCCGCGTAGATATTTTCCTCCGCGAAATATTCAGCGACCGTCTTGCTCCCGTCCTCTTCGGGCAGAAATTGAGGAAGATACCCGATCGCGCCCCTTCTCACAAGTTCACCCGTATAGGATGCATACGACGCTATGAAAGCCTCGTCGCAGAGCAGTTTCAAAAGAGTGGATTTTCCGTTCCCCTCTTCGCCGATGAGCGCAATTTTATCCCCCTCGTTGAGGACAAAGGAAAGGTCTCTGCACAGTTCCCTTCCGTTTTGATTCATTGTTATCGTACAATGGCTTAGTTGTAAAATCATACGTTCTCCTTTTGCCGCAATGCGGCATAAAAAACTCCGTCTGCAAGCGCACACGGAGAAAAACCCATTCGGAGAACGGGAAAAGAACGAAGTTCGATGAATAATCCGTGCACAAAGACACCTTGCAGACCTGTTTGCAAAGGCGTTCTTTTTTCATTGACGAATTATTCGATTCTCATCGGTCTCTCCCTTTTTGATTGATTTTTTTTACTCTATCATAGAAACGGACGATTGTCAACCATTTTTTCAAAAAAACCGAACGATACGCTCGGCTTTTCCTTTCGGTATTAAAAGAATCCCTCGACGAATTCTTCGGCGTTGAAGGGTTCGATGTCCTCTTGCTTTTCGCCGACGCCTGCAAACCACACGGGAATGCCGAGTTCTCCGCAGAGAGACACGACGAAACCGCCCTTTGCGGTACCATCGAGTTTGGTGAGCACGATTCCGTCGAGATCGACCGTCTCGTCGAACACCTTCGCCTGATTGAACGCGTTCTGCCCCGTGGTCGCATCGAGTACGAGCAGTTTATAGAACTTCGCCTCGGGATATTCGCGGTTTACGACTCTGTTCATCTTGGACAGCTCGTTCATCAGGTTTGCCTTGACGTGAAGTCTGCCTGCCGTATCGACGATGACGACGTCCGTCTTTCTCGCCTTTGCGGAGGAAACCGCGTCGAATACGACGGCGGAAGGATCGCTCCCCTCTTCATGCTTGACGATACGCACGCCTGCCCTGTCCGCCCAGACGGTGAGCTGATCCGAAGCCGCCGCGCGGAAGGTGTCGCCTGCCGCGAGCACGACGCTCTTGCCCTTGCGCGTGAAATAATGCGCGAGCTTGCCGATGGTGGTCGTTTTTCCGACGCCGTTGACGCCGACGAGCATCAGCACGCAGGGATATTGAATTTCGGGAATTTCCGCCTGTTCGAGCGTATCCTGCAAAATGTCTTTGAGCAGATCAACGACGTAACCCTGATCTTTGACCTTTTCGCCGATCGCCTCCTCTTTGACCTGTTCCACAATGTCGTCGGCGGTGCGCACGGAGACGTCCGCGGAAATGAGGATCTCTTCGAGTTCGTCGTAAAATTCGTCGCCGAGTTTATTCTTCGCAAAGAGCAGACGGAGTTTGGTTGAGACGTTGTCTTTCGTTTTTTTGAGGGCGGAAAAAAGTTTTCCGAAAAATGCCATGTGATCTCCTTATGATATGCGTTCCCCTTTACGCATGGGAAGCGTGATCCCCGAACCTATGCAACCGTGTCGCCGCCCAGCCGTTCTTCGAGTTCGGACAACTTGACGGATACGATTTTGGAAACTCCCTTTTCTTCCATGGTAACGCCGAAGAGGGAATCCGCTTGTTCCATGGTGGGTTTTCTGTGCGTAATGACGATAAATTGCGTGTCTTTGGAAAAATTTTTGAGATACTGGGCGAATCTGTCTACGTTCGCCTCGTCGAGCGCCGCCTCGATCTCGTCGAGAATACAGAACGGCATGGGACGGAGTTTCAGAATCGCGAACAGAATGGCGATCGCCGTGAGCGCACGCTCTCCGCCCGAAAGCAGGGAGATCTTCGTGAGCTTTTTGCCGGGAGGGCAAGCCATGATTTCCACGCCTGCGTCGAGGGGATCGACGCCGTCCTCGTATTCCATTTGCAGTTCCGCTCTGCCGCCGCCGAACAGTTCTTTATACGTCGTCTTGAAGTTCTCGTTGATCTTCTTAAACCCGTCGTCGAACTGTTTCTGCATCTCCGCTTTGAGCGTTTCTAGCACCGTTTTCAGATCGGAAATGCCCTTTTCGAGATCGGCTTGCTGAACCTGCATCTCCTCGTAACGAGCCTTGACCTGCTCGTACTCCTCGATTGCGTTGGGATTGACCGCGCCGAGCGCGCCGATCTTATGCTTTAAGGAATTGACGAGCGTCGCGCTACCGCGCATATCGAACGATTCGTCTTTGAACGCGAGACACCCCTCGTAATCGAGCCCGTATTCCTCTTCCATGCGCTGACGGGTATTTTCGAGCGCCGCGTCTATCTTGTTGGAGTTCAGATCGCACTGGAACTTTCTGTCCTGCAACTTTGAAATTTCGGACAAGAGCTCGCTCTTTCTGTTCTCCATGAGCACGTTTCTCGCGTTGAGAAGCTTTTTCTCCTCGCCGAGCGCGGCAATGCCTGCGCGAAGTCCGTCCACCTGCGCCCTCTCTTCGGGCGTAAGCGCCTTTCGTTCCGCTTCCTGATCGAGATTTTTGATGGTAACTTCGATGTTTGCCACGTTCTTTCTCGTCTCCGTCATCTCGGAAAGGAGCGACTCTCTCTCGCTTTCAAGGCGTTTTCTGTTCGTCTCTTCCGTTTCGAGCGTTCCCGTGAGCGCGGCAAGCTCGACTTTCAGTTCGCCGAGTTTCGCATTCTTCTCGTCAAACTCTATTCTGACGGCGGAATACTGCTCTCTCTGCGCCTCCATATCCTTTGCGGCTTTTTCTTTGAGGGCGGAGAGCGCCTCTTCATCCTCTGCGGAAAGGGAAAACTCGCTGGAAAGTTCGCTCGCCCTCGCCTTCAACGAACGGAGCACTTCGTCGTACTCTCTGACGGACTCGTTGCACTCCGCAAGGGAAACGGCTAACGCCTCTTGCTTTTGCATAAGCGCCGCAAGGTCGGATTTCGCGCTTTGGAACGTTTCCCGAAGTTCCTCCGCCTGCTTGTCCGCCTCCTCTTTTTGGAAACGGATATGCCGTTCCATCTGTTCGAGTTTGAGAAGATACCCCTTCTTTTCCTCAATGGTATCCTCGCACTCTTTGATTTTTCTCTCGTTCGCAAGCAGATTTCCGCTTTCCTGCTTTCTCGAACCGCCCGTCATCGCGCCGCTCGTGGAGACGATATCCCCGTCGAGCGTAACGATACGGAACGCGGAACGGTACTTTCTCGCAATCTGCGTCGCGTTGGCGATGGTATCGCACACGAGCGTGTTTCCGAGAAGATTCTGAATGACGGAATCGTAATAGGGATCGTACGATACGAGGTCGGTCGCAAGACCGAGCGCACCCGTCTCGGAAATGGCGCGCTTACATTCCGCGGACGCATAGTGCGGCTTCATGGAATCGACGGGAAGGAAGGTAACCACGCCTCCGCCCGAACGTTTGAGATATTCGATGAGCTGCCTCGCGTCGTCCGCTTTTGCCGTGACTACGTTCTGCATCGCGCCGCCGAACGCCGTTTCGATGGCGACTTCGTACTTTGCGTCCGTGGAGACGATGTCCGCGATCATGCCTTTGAGCTTTGCCGAGAGAGAAGGATTGTTCTTCGCCTCGCTCATGAGCTTTTTGACGGAATACTTATATCCGTCGAACCTGTTTTTCAGTCCGATGTAAAAGTTAAGATTTTCTCTGAGAGACGCGATCTGCGCGTTGCACCCGAACAGTTCCTGATGAATGCGATTGGATTTCTCCGTGAGCGCGTCCTGTTTCTCGTAAACGCCCGCAAACGCCGATTGCTCCTCGTCCAGAACGGAGCGAAGGCGCATTTCTTCTTTGGTCGCCGTTTCGCAGTCGCGTTCGATCGCCGATCTTCTCTCCTGCAAACGCTTTAAGGTGCTTTCGACTTCGGAAAGCCGTTCCTCGGTCGCCTCCCTCTTTGCGGAAAGCGAGCCCTTGTTTTCCTTCAATGCGGACAGATTTTCCGCGCGGGAAAGAACGTCCCGGCTCGTTTCATCCGACCGTTTTTCATATTCCGTGATCTGCGCGGAGAGCTCGTACAGTCTCTCCGTGAGTTTTTCGATCTCTTTTTTCGTGGATTCGAGGCGCTTTGTACCCGTAGCGGCGTTTTTCTCTCCGTTTTTGAGTTCTTTGTCGATCGCCTCGATGCGGCGCATGCAGTAGCCGATCCTGTCGTTCGCCGTTTGAAGTTGATCGCGGAAGAATCCCGCCCTGTCCTTCACGCGCTGCGCCTCTCCGCTCTTGCGTTCGAGCCCGACGGTCAGAGAGAGGAGCTTTGCGTTCTGCTCGGAAAGATCCCTGTCCGCATTCGCGATCTTCATTCGGTTCTCTTCGGTATTTTGATTGAGCGTCTCGATTTCGGCGTTCAATTCGTCGATTTTCAGGTTGATTTTATCGATCTCCGCCTGAATGACCGCCTTTTCCCCCGCGGCGTTGTCGCTACGATAGAGATAGACGTTGCATTCCGTCTTTTTCAGTTCCGCGTAATATTCGTTGTATTTCCTCGCGGTCTCCGATTGACGAGAGAGCGGCCCTACCTGCTTTTCGACTTCGGACATTCTCTGCAAGAAGAGGTTGAGGTTATCGGCAGAGTTTTCCAGCTTTCTCTCGACTTCCGCTTTTCTGCCCTTGAACATCATGATTCCCGTAGCCTCTTCGAAGATGGCGCGCCTGTCCTCGGGCTTTGCGTTCATGATTTGTTCTACTTTGCCCTGTCCGATGATGGAATAGCCCTCTTTTCCGATTCCGACGCCGTGCAAAAGGGCGACGATGTCTTTGAGACGGCAATTCTGTTTGTTGAGAAGGTACTCGCTCTCGCCGTTTCGGAACAGTCTTCTCGTCATGGCGACTTCGTCGTATTCCACGTCGAAGATGCGCGAGGTGTTGTCGAAGGTCAGGGTAACTTCACAGAAAGAGAGGGATTTTCGCTTCTCCGTTCCGCTGAAAATGACGTCCTGCATGCTCGAACCGCGCATCGTCTTTGCGGACTGTTCGCCGAGCACCCAGCGAACGGCGTCCGCCACGTTGCTTTTGCCGCAGCCGTTCGGCCCGACGATACAGGTTACGCCGTCGTCGAATGTAATTGTCGTCTTATCGGCAAACGATTTGAAGCCGACAAGCTGCATTCCCTTAAAGTTCATTCTTTCCCTTTGATGCGTTTCAGCGCCGCTTTTGCGGCGTTTTGCTCCGCCTGTTTTTTGTTTTTGCCTTCCCCGACGGCGAAAAATCCGTTCGCCTCGACTTTGCAACGAAAAACGGGATCGTGTTCTTCTCCCGTCTTTTCAAGAAAGGTGTATACGGGGTGTTTCCCCTTTGCTTGCAAAAGTTCCTGCAATTCTCCCTTATAGTTGCTCTCTTTTCCTTCCATGTCGAGGTGAGAGAGGACAAAGCGTTTCGCCTCTTCCATTCCGCCGTCGAGATAGATCGCCGCCGTTACGCTTTCAAAGACGGAGGAGATCCCCTTTTTGCCGATCCCGCCCGATTGCAGGACGAATGCGTCCAGAGAGATGGCTTTGACCGCCCGTTCGAGCGGCTCTGCCGCGACGATTTTCTGTCTCCTCGCGGTCATCACGCCCTCGTCTCCGTCGCGGAAATAGAGCTGTTCGGACACGATGAGCTGAATGACGGAATCGCCTAAAAATTCCATGCGCTCGTAGCTCTCTCCCCCGTGTTCGTTGGCATAGGAAGCGTGCGTGAGGGCGGTCGTCAGCAAATTCCGATTGCGGAAGGTATAGCCGATCCTCTCTTCAACCGTTTGAAGATTCATCGACGAGATGCTCCCAGTCTACTTTCGCGAGCTCTGCCTCCATCGCCTGTACCGTATTGCCGCGAACCGCGTTGCCTGCCTGACGGAGCGCCGCCACGATGCTCTTTGCCTTGGAAGAACCGTGCGTCTTGACGACGACTTTTTTCACGCCCAAAAGAAGCGCGCCGCCGTACTGTTCGAAGTCGAGCTTCTTTCTCATGCCCTTGACGGCTTTGCGCAAAAACAACGCGTAGCCGATTTTCGACCAAAGGGAAGAGGTGAACATCTTTTTGATCTCGTCGAGAACGAGCTTACCGCACCCCTCGATGCCTTTGAGGGTGGTATTTCCCGAGAAACCGTCCGCAACGACGATGTCCGTATCGCCGTAGTTGATCTCTCTGCCCTCGACGTTGCCCACGAAGTTGATGGCGTCCGTCTTTTTCATCATCTGATACGCTTCCTGATGGACGGGATCGCCCTTATGCTCTTCCGTGCCGTTGTTGAGAAGTCCGACGGTGGGTTCGGCGACGCCGTAGGTCGTCTTTGCGTAGGCGGACGCGAGCACGGCGAACTGACAGAGCATCTGCGGTTTGCACTCCGCGTTTGCTCCGCTGTCGCAAAGGAGCGTCATGCCGCCGTTTTTGGAAGGAAGGGCGGGGCAGAGCGCGGCGCGGTTGACGCCGCGGATGCGTCCGACGATGAGCTGACCGCCGACGATGGTCGCGCCCGTGGAACCTGCGGTAACGAAACCGCCGATTTCATCTTCCTTTTTGAGCATCCAAAGTCCCTTGACAAGAGAAGAATCCTTCTTCTTTTTGATCGCCTCGGTGGGAATGTCGTTCATTTCGATGACTTCCGTGCAATTCACGACCTCTACGCGGGCCGCGTCGTAGGAATACTTCGCAAGCTCTGCGTTTACTGCCTCTTCCCGTCCCATCAGGATGAGATAGAGGTCTTTCTGTTCTTCGAGCGCCTGAACCGCACCCTTTACAATTTCGCCGGGGGCGTTGTCTCCACCCATCGCATCGAGAATAAGTTTAATCATTGTGATACTCCTTTGATCAGAATAAGAGGTTGCCGACCGTTCTGGGGAAGGGAATGACGTCCCGAATGTTCGCCACGCCCGTCAGATACATGATCATCCGTTCAAAGCCGAGGCCGAAACCGCTGTGCGTCGTTCCGCCGTACTTGCGAAGGTCGAGATACCAGTCGTAGTCCTCTTCTTTCAAATTGCACTCCGCCATTCTCGCTTTGAGAAGGTCGAGCCTCTCCTCTCTCTGAGAACCGCCGATGAGTTCGCCGATACCGGGAACGAGTAGGTCTGCGGCGGCGACCGTCTTTTGATCGTCGTTGAGGCGCATATAGAACGCCTTGATCTCCTTGGGATAATCGGTGAGGAATACGGGTTTCTTGAATACCTGCTCGGTGATGTATCTCTCGTGTTCGCTCTGCAAATCGCATCCCCAGAACACGGGATATTCGAACTTTACGCCGTCCGCAATCGCTTTTTCGAGCAGTTTGATCGCCTCGGTGTAGGGGAGACGGACAAAGTCGCTTTCCGCCACGTTGGTGAGCCTTGCAACGAGCCCCTTATCGACGAACGAATTGAGGAACGCGATCTCGTCCTTGCATTTTTCCATGACGGTCTTGATGATGAATTTGACCATCGCTTCCGCCACGTCCATATCGCCTGCAAGGTCGCAAAACGACATTTCAGGCTCGATCATCCAGAACTCCGCCGCGTGACGGACGGTGTTGGAGCGTTCCGCGCGGAAGGTGGGTCCGAAGGTGTAAACGTTTGCAAACGCCATGGCGTACGTTTCGACGTCGAGCTGACCGGAAACGGTGAGAGACGCTTTCTTTCCGAAGAAATCCTCTTTGTAGTCCGCTTGTTTGCCGCTCTCCATATCGAGCGTGGTTACCTGAAACATCGCGCCCGCGCCTTCGCAGTCGGAACCCGTGATGATGGGCGTATGCACGTAGACGAATCCGCGCTCGTTGAAGAAGGTGTGAATGGCGTAAGCCGCCTCGCTTCTGATGCGGAACACCGCGTTGAAGAGATTGGTTCTGGGGCGAAGATGCGCGATTTCGCGAAGATACTCCACGGAATGGCGTTTCTTCTGCAAGGGATAGTCGGGCGTGGATTCTCCTTCCACCTTGACGGAAGTCGCCTTGATTTCGAACGGCTGTTTATTTTCGGGAGTCGCCACGACCGTACCCTCGACGATGAGGCTCGCCCCTACGTTCTGATGGGCGATTTCGTCGTAGTTTTCAAGAAAAGCGCGCTCGAATACGATCTGACAGCCCTTGAACGTACCGTCGTTGAGCTCGATAAATCCGAATGCCTTGGAATCGCGAATGGTTCTTGCCCAGCCGCAGACGCGGACGGACTTGCCGTCAAATGCGGCGACGTCGCGATAGATGCTGGAAATTTTGGTCTGTTGCATACTGTTTATCTCCGATGATATTTCGTTTCATTTTACATTGTAGCACACTTTTTACAAAAAAACAAATAAAAACGCGCCGTCTATGCAAGAAAGTGAAAAAGCGGAGCTTTCGCTCCGCAAGAAAAATGAAGTTATTGAGGCTCCTGCGCTTCGACGATGAGTCCTCTCTTTAACGCGACGATTTTCTGCTCGAAAATTTTCATACCCACGGAGAGCGCAAGCGCGTTGCCGTACGGCAGGAAGAGTTCTTCTTCCCAATCAATGGCGGAAATGGGCTCGGAATGAAGCACGCGCTCGATGCACTCGCAAAAACTGTGGTACGCTACGCGCAACTCGTCGTGGCTTTTACCCTGCGCGCTCGTCAAGAGAAGCGTTTTGATCTCTCCGATCGCGTACACCTTTTTGAGCACGCAGATGACGATGAGAAAACAAATCTGTATTTTATCGTATTTCTTGTTCTTCGGGGGCGTGATCAAGCCCTGTTTGACGTAGTTATTGATCATGGACGAGGTGATAAAGTCCTCCGACTTGTCGATTTCAAGCGCGGAGAGCGACGAATTGAGCACGCTCAACACCTGATCCATATACAGCTCTACGTTGGGAAGTTCGTTCGTGCGGGGGAGATGAAACGCTTCCATCTTCTCCTTAAATTCCATAAATTCCTGTCTGACCTGTTCCATACCTCGAATTATAGCACACCGAGCGCGAAATTTCAATCTATTTTCTGCACTTTTCGGATAATTCCGCGCACCGCCTGATATTTATCCTTGCGAATACGCCTGCGCTCGACGAGTTTTCCGCCCTCGTAGACGTTGAGATACCCCTCGCTTATAAGTCCGCTCTTTGCCCGCCGCACCACCTCCTCCCGTTCCCCGTAGACGATTTCCTCTTCGGGCGGAAGAATGGTCGAAAGCACGGTGGAAGAACATTCGTACACTCTCCCGTCGCTCTTTCCGTAGACCGTCGCGGTGAGTTTTCCGTTGTTCACGCGGCACGAAAGATAGACGGGCGTATCGTGCGGATTGACGAATTTCAAATCGGACGAGGAAGAGACCATCGCGTCGAACGAAGGAGCGACGTACCCGACCGAGAGACTGTGCGCCCTCGATTCGGTCACGGTAAGCCCTGCAAGGAGCGCCGCGTTGTACAGCGTCGTGCTCACCTGGCACACGCCTCCGCCCACCCCCTCGGTGTACACGCCGTTCATGATGACCGCCGCCTTTTGGAATCCGTTCGCTTCCGTGCGCGCGCCGACCGTTCGATTGAAGGAAAACGTCTCGTGCGGATAGAGCACCGTGCCGTTGATTTTAGACGCCGCAAGGGCGATGTTTTTGCTCCTGCCCCGATTTTCGGCGTCGAACGTGGTGAAAAACGCGGAGAGTTTCGCGGTATTCGTTCGAAGTTCGGCTTCCGTGACCTTGCGTTTTTCCTCTTTGAACGAAAGACGGACGGTTTCGTGCGTTTCGTTCAGGGAGCGAAAGACGTCCTCTTTGAGCTTTTCCGGATCCACCGCCCTGCCGTCGTTCCCTGCATGATAGGAAAACGAGCCGTCAAAGGAGACGCTCGCGTCCACCGCCCGTTCGTGATAGTCCATGCAGATTCGTTCGAACACGTCCGTTTCCCCTTTGAGCCCGTATATCCGCTCGCTCTCGTACGTTCCGCGCTTTGCGCCGAGCAAATCGTACACGTTGCTCCGCTCGTAAATTTCTCTCTGCGAAAATTCAAGGTTTCCCGAAGGCGTCTCGATGGTGAGAGTGGGCGTTCTGTCGAGCGCTTGCATCGCCTGACGGTACGTCATTCCGCCCACGTCGATCCCGTCGATGACCACTCCTTTTTCTACCGTTCCGAAAAAAAGAGCGCCTGCCGCAAGGACAGACGCAAGTATTCCAAATTGCACCGCACCCTCCCGTTTCTGACAGTATGCGTTTTTTTCTTTCCGTTATGCCTTGATGAGACGACCTTCCGAAATGCGTATTTTCTGCGCGTCCTTGCCGTAGAGCGCGCGCTCCGCGTGCGTGCAAGTGACGATGGTCTGCAACCCTTCCACCTTTTCGACGAGCTTTTTCCGCCTCGGAAGATCGAGCTCGGACATGACGTCGTCCAGAATGAGCACGGGGCTCTCTCCCGTCAGACGCTTGAAAATTTCCACTTCCGCGAATTTGATGGAAAGGGCGACCGTTCTCGTCTGTCCCTGCGAGGCGAACTGCTTTGCGTCCAGCTCCCCGATGCGAATATCCAAATCGTCCCTGTGCGGACCGACGGAAGTAAAACCGAGGCGCATGTCGCGCTCGTACCGTTCCTGCATTTCCCGATAAAGTTTCTCTTTGATCTCCTCTTCGTCGCCCCTGTATTTTCTCTCGCAGGCGATGAAAAGCTCCTCCGCCCCGTCCGTCAGATAGGCGTGCGCCTCTTTTGCATAGGGGGCAAGCAAGTCCACATACTCTTTGCGAGCTTTGCCGATGATCGCGGCGTAGGTACAGAGCTGTTCGTCCCAGACGGGCAACGTCTCCAAAATAAGGGAATCGTTCTTCTCTTTCAAAAGGGTATTTCTCTGTTCCAGAATCTTGCGGTAACGGAGCAAGGCGGTATAATAGCGCCTGGACGTCTGCGAAATGGAAATATCGAGAAAGCGTCTTCTCTCGTCGGGCCCGTCCTGAATGAGCCTCAGTTCCCCCGGAGAGAAAAAGACGGAATTGATATTTCCGATCCAGTCTGCCGTCTTTGCGACTTTGACGCCGTTGACGCGCAGTTCTTTCCCGTGTTCGCGAATGACGGCTTCTAGCGTGATCGCACCGTATCTGCTTTCCGCCGTCGCGGAAAGGGACGCTTCTTCACAACCCCTTCTGATCAGCTGATTATCCCTGCGGATCCTGAGCGACGTCCCCGTACAGAGATAAAAGACCGCCTCGGCGCAATTCGTCTTTCCCTGCGCGTTTTTCCCGATCAACACGTTGAGCCCCTCCCCGAACGTGAAGGTTTCCTTCTCATAATTTCTGAAATTGGTCAAAGTTAAATTTTTTATGCGCATAGACGAGATATTTTTGAAAAAAAGGCTTTCTTTTCCGTGAAAAATGTATTATAATGATATCGGTATTATTATACCAAAAATCAGATGAAATTACAAACGGAATTGAGGACAAAATGGCTGAAAATATGCAAGTGGAAATTTTATGGGAAAAGATCTTAAAGGTCGCGGAAACGGAGATTACCCCCAAGGCCTCTTTTTCCACGTTTATAAGACCTTTGAAACCCGTCTCGATGTCGGGCAGAAAAATCGTCTTACAGACGCCGAGCGACCTCGTCGTGGAGACGCTCTCTCGCCCCGGAGAAGATTCGCTTGCGGAAAGACTGCGCGGCGCGATCGTCCATGCCGACGTCGGTGTGACCGACTTTGCCCTTTCTCTCGGCGGAAAGGTCGTTTACAATGCGGACGCGGAGGGCATGGTCTACGACAACGACTTCGAGGCGATGCACCTCAACAAGAACTTCACCTTCGAATCGTTCGTCGTCGGTCCTTCCAACCAATTCGTCTATTCCGCGGCGAAACTCGTCTCGGAGAATCCCAGCGGAGACGGCTACAATCCCCTCTATATTTACGGCGGAACGGGACTTGGAAAGACGCACCTCGTGCAAGCCATCGCCAACGACATTCAGATGCGAAAGCCCTCTTTCCGCGTTCTTTACACCACGCTTGAAAAATTCCTCAACGAATTTACCAAATCCCTCGCCTCCGCAAACGGCAAAGCCGCCACGACGGACAGGCGCGCAAAGTTCCGCGCACACTATCGGAACGTGGATATGCTCATCATCGACGATATTCAGTTCCTTGCCGGAAAACCGGGCGTGCAGGAAGAATTTTTCCACACGTTCAACGACTTATACGCGCAGAACAAACAGATTATTTTAACCTCGGACGTAGAGCCCGACAAGATCTCCACGCTCGAAGAACGGCTCCGCACGCGCTTTAAGGGCGGACTCATTCTCGAAGTAACTCCCCCCGACGAAAAGACGAAGATCGAAATTCTGCGCAGAAAAGCGTTCGAGAGAAAAATCGTCATTCCCGAGGACGTTCTTTCCTTCCTCGCCGTAGATTCGGGCAGCGACGTGAGAACGCTGGAAGGAAGAGTCAACAAGCTCTACCTTGCGAGCCGTCTGTACGAGAAAGAAGTCTCCATCGAGCTTGCCGCGCTCGCGCTCGATAAATCCGTTCCGGACGAAGGCAACAAGGACAACGACACCGTTACGGCGGAAAACGTCATCAAATGCGTCTGCGACTATTACAAAGTTACGAAAACGGACATACTCGGTTCCAACCGCAAGGCGGAACTCGTAAAAGCAAGACAGGTCGCCTGCTATCTGATGTACGAGATTCTCAACCTTCCCCTCGTCACCATCGGAAAGCAGATGAACAGAGACCACGCGACCGTCATCTATTCCAAAAATAAAATTACGGGACTCATCGATAAGAGCGTCGCCATCGCAAAGGAAGTCGACGACATCAAGAGTACGATATTAAAGAAATGAAATCATTTTCCTTAGGACAATACGACGCAGTCGTCATCGGCGCGGGCCACGCAGGTTGCGAGGCGGCGCTCGCGCTCGCGAGGACGGGACAGAAAACAGCGATGCTCACGCTCAGCCTCGACTCCATCGGATTCATGGCTTGCAACCCGTCTATCGGCGGAACGGCGAAAGGGCATCTCGTCCGCGAAATCGACGCGCTCGGCGGAGAAATGGGAATCAACGCCGATAAGACCTGCCTGCAACTGAGAATGCTCAACGTCGGAAAAGGCGCGGCGGTGCAATCCCTGCGCGCGCAATGCGACAAAAACAAGTACCATACCGAGATGAAACGCACCCTCGAACATACGGAAAACCTGCGTATCTTGCAGGGAGAGGCGGCGGAAATACTCGTTGAAAACGGCCGCGTCGTCGGCGTCAAAACGACGTTCGGGGGAATTCTCTCCTGCCGCGCCGTCGTCGTCGCCACGGGCGTCTACTTAAATTCCGAAACCATCACGGGGGAAGAAATCAGGCAAAGCGGACCGAACGGATTTTCCCGCGCCACGCATCTGACGGATTCCCTGCGTTCCCTCGGCTATACCGTTCGCCGTTTCAAGACGGGCACGCCCGCAAGGCTGGACGCAAGGACGATCGACTTTTCCGTCTGCACGCCGCAAAAGGGAGACGAACATATTTATCCCCTGTCCTATATGACGAAGGGAAAGCCGAATCAATCGGCGGACTGCTATCTGACCTATACCAACGCAAAGACGCACGAGGTCATTTTGGAAAATCTCGACCGTTCCCCCCTCTATAACGGAGCCATTACGAGCACGGGACCGAGATATTGTCCTTCCATCGAAACGAAGGTCGTCCGTTTCCGCGACAAAGAGCGACACCAGCTCTTTTTGGAGCCCGAGGGCGAAGACACGCTCGAAGTGTACGTTCAGGGGCTCTCCACTTCCCTGCCTCACGATCTGCAACTGGATATGTATCACACGGTCGCAGGGTTGGAACGAGCGGATTTCATGCGCTTTGCCTATGCCATCGAATACGACTGCATCGACACGAAAGATATGCTCCCCACGCTCGAAAGCAAGCTTGCGGAGGGATTATACACGGCGGGGCAGATCAACGGCACGAGCGGATACGAAGAGGCGGCGGCGCAAGGACTTATCGCAGGGCTCAACGCCTCGCTCAAACTCAGAAATTTACCGCCGCTCATCTTAAAGCGCGACGAATCGTACATCGGCGTCATGATCGACGATCTTTGCACGAAAGGCACGGACGAGCCGTACAGAATCATGACGAGCCGCGCGGAATACCGACTTCTTCTCCGTCAGGACAATGCGGATTTCCGTCTGACGGAATACGGAAGAAAGGCAGGGCTCGTCAGCGACGAACGCTACGAAGTATTCGAGCGGAGAAAGGCGGACTATGCGTCCGTCATGGCGCTTTTGTCCGAAAAGATTCCCTATGAAAAGGTCTGTCCGTTCCTCACCGAGCACGGGGAAAACGCACCCACAGGCAGGGTGACCTATGCCGACCTCATCAGACGGGGATATTCTCTCCGCGAGATCGGGAACGCCTTTTCACTCGAAGTCGATTCGGAAGTCTGGGAGACGGCGGAAACGGAGATCCGCTACGAGGGGTATCTCAAAAAGAGCCTCGCGCAGATTGAAAAAACCAAACAGCTGGAAGAAAAACCGTTGTCCGCAAACATCGACTATCATTCGATTTTGGGACTTCGCCTGGAAGCGCGCGAAAAGCTGGACGGGGTAAAACCCCTTTCCATCGGACAGGCGTCGCGTATTCCCGGCGTCAACCCTGCGGACGTCGCCGTTCTCTTATTATATTTATCGACCAACAAGGAGTAATTATGTCCCCCGAAAACCAACCGCAACTCGATTATCTCATCATCAACGGAAAAATCAAAAGAGCAGGCGAGCTTTTGGCGCAGGGCGATTATTTCGCCGCCGCGAGAGTTCTTCCCGCCGTCAACACGTTCGAAGTGATGAGATTGCGCCTGCTCATCGAAAACAGCGTCAAAAACGAAGATGAGCTTGCGCATCTGCGCGAAACGCCCCTGATGGGAAGCGAGACCTTTCAGAATCTTCTGAGCGTCTGCGACGACGAACAGCGCGCGCTGTTTTTGCGCGTCGACGAGGCGTGTACGCTCAACGAAGCGATCCGCGCCGAACTCGAACGGGGGTACGAACTCATCGCATACGAATATTTCAACGAGGCGGCGGCATTCGCCGCAGGGCTTGCGGAAACTTATCCCGACCGCGCCGAGGTCTGGAACATGATCATTCTCGCAAAGAGCAAGATCATTCCTGCAAGGGATTTCGCCGCGCCCGTCTTGAAGCGGAACGCCTCGCTCGAAAAGTTCAGCGAGTATAAAGAGCTCATCGCCTGTTCGGATTTCCGCTATCTGACGCAGAGACCCGAATATGCGGAACGTTATCTCAAAACGAAAGCGGACATCATCGTGGAAAAGAACGAGCAGGTCGTTCGGGAAAAGACGGCGCTCTCCGTCGTCTTCTCGCGCGTCACCCTCGGGCTCGGACTCTTTTCTCTTCTGCTTCTCCTACCCTATTTCCTCTTTTTCGACTCCGTCGGGGGCGTGGTCATCGGCGTATTCGGCGTAATGGTCGCCATCGCCGCCGTGGTCTGCAACGTGCGCGTGAATATGCTCGATACGCAAAAGCCGCTCCGCGAAAGCACCCGTTCCTACACGCTCCTCTTTTTGCTTATTCTCGCTTACGTCATCGTGCTCTGTTTCGGAATTCCCATGGCTCTATGAAAAAAGTCGCTCAAAAAGCGACTTTTCTCTTTGATATTTTCACGCAAAAAACACCTTTTTCGGCAAAATAAACGCGTATTCTGTTCCGTATCTTTGGTATGATGCGGAAAAGAGGTACTGTTTATGTTGAAAAATCTATCCGTGAAATCGGACAATTTCTCTTTGTTCCACTACACAGCCTGCCTCGTCGGGCTTTTCTTTTTGTCGTTTACGGGCGCGCAGGAAGAACCGTACGGGCTGACCTTACTGTTTGCCTGTCTCTGCGCAGACATGAATCCCGCCATTCTCTGCCTTACATATGCGGTGTGCTCCCTCATCGGATTTTCCCTATCGCGCATTCTGACAGCCGTCCTTTCGGGTGGATTTCTCTTTCTCATCTATCTCATCTATCGCAGAAACGGAAGAACGCCCGGCTGGGAACGGTATCTCTATCTCGCCGTGTCCCTCGCCTTTTGGGTCGTATTCGGCAATACCGAAAGCTATGTCGTGCTTGCCTTTCTCCCCCCGATGGCGCAAAGAGGCGTTTTTGCCGCCTTTCTCTTCCTCTTATCCCACCTGTTTTCGTATGCGCTCCGCGCCCTGCTGCAAAAATCCTTCCGCTGTCGGTTGCAGACGGAAGAGCTCATCTCTCTCGCCGTCTGCTTTCTCATCATCGGCATGGGCGTGTACCGCCTGTTCGGAGCCGTCGTTACGACGTCTTTCTTCCTGTTCTGCCTGTTTTTGTGCCGATTCGCCTTAAAGAGCCCGTCCGTCTTTCCCGTCGCGCTCCTGCTCGGATTGCCCGAGGCGATTTTAACGCATTCCATGGAGGGGTGCGCCATTCTCCTGCTGTGCGCCTCGGCGGATCATCTCTTTGCGCGGTCAAATCGGGTAGCCGAATGTCTGGGCGTATTCGTCGCCTTTACCCTCGCGAAACTGTTTACGGGACTGTTTTCCGACTCCGTCATGCACGGAATGCTCATTCTTCTTTCGGGATTTCTGCCCTGCCTGTGCTACCTGCTCATTCCCGATTTCTTGCTCGAACGGTTGGAGCGCAAGCTGGTATTCTATCGGGAGCGCAAGCTTTCACGCATCGCCATCAACCATAACCGCGCCGTAACGGGAGAAAAACTGTTTGAGATTTCGGGCATTTTCCGTGAAATCGAAGTGGCGTTCGACTGCCTCAATCAGAGCGGAAGCGAAGAAAAAGCCCGTCTCTCCATCAAAAACGACCTCGTCTTCGCCGTCTGTTCCTCGTGCAGAGACAAAAAACGCTGTCGCCTTGCAGAGGGAACGGCGTTCGACCGCCTCATCTCCATCGCATGCGCAAAGGGAAAGGCAAACTTCATCGATCTGCCTGCGGAACTTTCCTCCGCCTGCATCAATCCGGGGGGAATGCTCTCCACGCTGAACAAGCACGTTGCCGATTACCGTAACTTTCTCGCGGAAACGGAGAACGTGAACGCCGGGCGCGCCCTGCTCGCGGAGCAGGCAAAGGGCATGAGCGAGATCTTAAAATCCATGGCGATGGAACAGAGCGAACCGTATGCCCTGCTCGTCGACAAAGAACGGGAACTCTCCCTCTCGCTCGCGCGCGCCGGAATCCTGTGTACGGAACTGCTCGTCTACGGAGAAGAGAGAGATCCGACCGTCAACCTCATCACGTTCGGAAACGTCGACGGAAAGCACGTCGCGTCCGTTCTCGAAAAGAGCTTTTCCGTCCCCTTTCTGCCCACCGAAAAGATGCCGCTCGGCGACGATAAATATTGCATGACCTTCAAGCGACGCCCTGCCTTCAACGCCGCGTTCGGCGTGAGCTCCCTCTCCAAAGAGGGGGAGGCGGTGTGCGGAGACACCTACTCTCTCATTCGGGTGGACGAAAAGACCTTTCTCGTCGCGCTGTCCGACGGCATGGGGAGCGGAGACTATGCGAGAAAACTGTCCGACTCCACCATTTCGCTCATCGAGGGATTTTATCGGACGGGCATGCCTGCCGAGACCATTCTCGACACGGTCGGAAGATTGTTATCGTTCAATCAGGACGAGGGATTCGTCTGTCTCGACATCGCCGCCGTCAACCTCGAAAACGGGGAGGCAGAAATCATCAAAATCGGCTCGCCGACGGGTTTTATCATCGGAAGAGACAAGCTTCGCCTGCTTTCGGGCGAAACCTTGCCCCTCGGAATGTTGGAAACGGCTCACCCGATGACGGCAAAGACCAACTTGCTCGAAGACGACATTCTCGTTTTTTTAAGCGACGGCGTGACTTCGGCGTTCGGTTCGGACACAGACCTCGTCTCCTTTTTACAGACGCTCTCCCCTCTCAATCCTCAGGGGCTCACCGACTGCATTCTTTCCGAGGCAAAGCGCCTGTACGGCGGAAAGGCGGAGGACGATATGACCGCCGTCGCCGTCAGGCTATACGCGCAGTAATTTTTCAATTTAGAAAAGCCGTAACGCTTCGTTACGGCTTTATATGTATTATGTTCGAGTAATCGTTTCCGTTTCGTCTCCGAATGGTGAAACTTACGCTTGATACTTCTTTGATAACGCCCTGTTATCGGATATCTTCATCACGATTCTGACTGACTTTCGCGACTTACTCTGCTTGTTCCTTGCTTAATTTATCTTGACCTTTTTTCCTTTCATTCTATTGCGAAGACGATTCTTCTCGATCTCTTTCGCTTACGTTCCGTCTTATGTTTTTTTCAGCAAGTTTTTTTCGTTATCGTTTCTTCTTTTCTCATCGAAAATTCTACGATCTATTGCGATACATGGGATTTTTCTCCTCATTTCTCTTTGAGTCTTGTCTGGTTTCCGTTGAACTTATTTAACCTCCGTCAGCCGTTCGTTGGAGGGAATTATCTAATCATAGTCTCCTCTTCTCCGTATTTTCAGTAATTACCTTCCGGAACTTATTTTACCTCCGTCAACCGTTCCTTTGGAGGGAGTTACGCTTTCATTTACCGTCCCTCTTTTGAAATGTTCTAACATTTTTTGTTAGTTCATTTCTTTTTTGTACTTACATTATAGCAAATAACTTTCAAAAGTCAATACTTTTTTATAAATTCTTTTTTAATTTATTTTTTCAAACCCTATTGTGTTTTTTTATGGAATATGTTACACTTGATTTGTTAGGGCTTTCGATCCCTTTTTTCACGCAACGTGCAAAGCGAAGATCTTTGCACGTTTTTTTTGTATAGTGCAAAAGAGAAACACGCATACTTTTTGTATGAAACGTTCGATCAGCGAAAACGCAATGCTCATCAAGAGACGGATGCCCTCGGAGGATATCCTCTCTTTTTCGTTTACCACCCGAAACGGAACGGCGTGCAAACTGTTCTATGCCGACGGAATCGTCGACAAAGAGATGATGGGCAGGCTCGTGATTACCCCGTTGACCGCATACGGCGGAACGATCGGCAAAGCGGAGATTATGGAGGCGATCGCCTTTCCCGAAGTAAAAACGGCAAACCGCATGGAACAGCTCGAAAAAGAGATCGCGGAGGGAAATCCCGTTCTGTTTGTGGACGGAATCGCGACGGGATTTATCGTCGGCACGAAAAAAGTACCCGTGCGCGCCATCACCGAACCGCAGACGGGTCTGGTTACCAAAGGTCCGCGCGCGGGATTTATCGAGGACGTCAAGACGAACATGGCGCAAGTGCGCCTTCGGTTCAAGACGGGGAAACTGCGCTTTCTCAATCTGAAACTCGGAAAACAATCGCAAACGAACGTCGCGATCTGTTATCTGGACGGAATCGCAAAAGAAACGGTCGTCCGCGAGATCGAAGAGAGATTGCAATCGTTCGAGATCGACGCCATTCCCGACTCTTCCTACGTCGGACGGTTTCTCTGTCAGGGACAGTCTCTGTTCAAACGGATAGGCACGACCGAGAAACCCGACGTCTTTGCCGCGCGCATTGCGGAAGGACGGGTAGGCGTACTCGTAGACGGTTCTCCCGTCGCGCTCACCCTGCCCTATCTCCTGCTCGAAGATTTTCAATCGGCGGAAGATTACTTCGTCAACCCCGTGCGCGCCTCGTTCACGAGGCTTTTGCGCTTTGCGGTCGCCACGCTCGCCGTTCTCCTGCCTGCCCTCTACGTATCGGCGCAACTGTTCAAACTGCAACTCATTCCCCTGCCCCTGCTTTTAACCATCGCGAGCAGCATTCAGGGACTTCCCCTTTCGCCCAGCCTCGAACTCTTTCTGACGCTGACGGTGCTCGAACTTCTGATGGAGGCTAGCGTGCGCATGCCGAAATACGTCGGCCTCGCCCTATCCGTCGTCGGCGCGCTCACGCTCGGCGACACGGCGGTAAACGCAGGCATTCTCTCCACCCCTGCCGTGATTCTCGTCGCGTTCAGCGGTATCGCGCTCTACACCGTGCCCGACCTCGTCGAAACGACCTCGCCCCTGAGGCTCATCGCGCTCATCGTGGCAGGGAGCATCGGAACGTACGGAATCGTAACGGGCGCGCTCTTTTTACTCGTCGCGCTCGTAGGCGAGGAACAATACGGAAGTCCCTTGCTCGCTCCGTTCTCCCCCATGAAGGCGAACGATTTGAAGGATTCCCTCGTCCGCGCCTCTCTCCCCGCGCTCGACAGACGCCCCCGTTCCATCGGGAGCAAGAACCGCATTCGGTTCAAGGAGACGACATGCAACTAAGCACAAGACAACTCTGTTTCATCGCAGGGGGATTGTTCCCCCTGACCAAACTCGTTTTACTCCCGTCCGTACTCGCCTATCATATGGAGAGCGATTTGCTCTTTCCTGCGCTCTTTCTCTTTCTGATCGAAGGGCTCGTCCTCTTTTCCGTCATGCACCTCTCTTCCAAGACGGATCAAACCTTTTACGCGCTCGTCGAAGACCGTTTCGGCAAGGTATTCGCGCGCATTCTGTTCGGGGTGTACGGCGTCTATTTTTTATGTTCCGCCATTCTCCCCGTGTTCGAGCAAAATCTTCTCCTCAGAAGCGCCTTTTACGACACCATACCCTCTCCCGTCATTTTTTCTTCGTTCGCCGTTCTCGCGGGATATTTTTGCATGAAACCTTTGCGCTGCCTGGGGAGACTGTCCGACGTCGTCGTTCCGATTTCCTCCGTCTCGCTCGCTTTGCTCCTCGTTTTGTCTCTCGGAACGATCGAAACGGACGGATTTTTCCCCTTCATCGACTTCAAAGCAAACCGTCTTTTCACGGCGTCCGTGCGCGCCCTGCCCCGATGTCTCGACTGCGCCTATCCTCTCTTTTTCTTGGGGCACTTCAAGCATGAAAAGGGAACGACTTGGAAAGTTCTGCTCTCCTTTGCCGTCGGCTGTATCGTCGTCCTCTTCTTCCTGTTCGATTTTTATTGCATTTTCTCCGTGCTCTCTCCGAGGGAATCGAGCGCGGTCTCTAAGATTGCGAGATACTTCCCCGCGACGGCGACGATCGGACGGATCGACCTCATTTTGACCTATCTCTTCTCTCTGGGATACGTTCTCGCGCTGATGATTCCGCTGTATCTTGCCGTATCGTGCATCGACGTTTGTCTGCCCTTTCGCTATACGCGCCTGATTACGAGCGCGGCAATTACGCTCGGACTGTTTTTCCTCTATACGCTTTTGCAAAGCTCGCTCATGGGAATCGACAATCTGATCGGAACGTACGGTTTCCCCGTCTTTTTGCTCTTTTCGTTCGTGATTCCGTCCCTGTCTTTTTTTCTGAGGAAAACGCATGGCTAAACTTAAACAACTCTATTTTTGGCTGTTATTCGCATTCTGCGCCGTCTTTTTCTTTACCAACGATTTCGGCATCGTGGAAATTCAAAAGACGGCGATCGTGCTCGGCGTGGGAATCGACAGGAATGGCGAGGGGTTTTCCATCACCGCACAGCTCGCCGTTCCGCAAAAATCGGAACAGAAGAATTCCACCGATTCCGTCGAAGTGTCGGGCGTCGGGCAGACGGTAGGAGAGGCGCTCACCGCCATCAATTCCACTACGGGGTGGCACCCGACGCTCTCCTTTTGCAACCTCGTCGTCCTGGGAGAATCCGCCGTCGAGGGAGAAATCTATGCAGGTCTCGAATATTTTTTCAGAAACGAGAACGTGCCCGACTACGCCCTCGTGGCGACTTGCGAGGGGAGCGCAAAGGAATTTCTCTCCTCAAAGACGCCCACCGCGGACATGAGCACGTTCGCCGTGGAAAAAATTCTTTCGAGCGAAGCGAAACGCTCGGGCGTCGTCCTTCCCCTGTCGTTGAGAGAGTTTTCCATCGATTATTTCACCGAACGGGGAGGCTATCTTCCTATCATCGTCAAAAAGGAGCAGGAGAAAGGACAGGGAAGCAAACAGACGAACGAGCAGGGCGCGCAGGAGACGGAATACCTCTTCGACGCAACGAAAACCGCCCTCTTCTCACGCGGACAAAAAAAGGGAGAACTTTCCCCCATGCAGACGCTCACGCTCGGAATCATGAAAAACAACGTCCGTATCGCCGCATTTCCCGTAACACAAAACGGAATCGGCTATACCCTCGGCGTCAGGCGCGCAAAAACTTCCTTTTCCGTCGAACAGGGGAAGCGAATCAAAGTCAAGATTTCCCTCTCGGCGAGCGCAATCATGCTCGACAGCGACGCCTCGCATACCGTGGACGATATATCCAAGACCGAGCTCGTGGAAGCTCCCGTCCTGACGGAAGCGGAACGGGCGATCACGGAACAAATTTCGGCGCTCATCGACGAAACGAGGAGGACGGATTGCGACTTTTTCGGAATCAAAAACCTCGTGCATAAAAAGTTCCCCCGCACGGATACGGGGGAAGGGTTCTTGAACGAGATTGATTTCTCCGTTTCGGTAAAGCTCAAAAATCCTTAAACGTTGAGTTCGTCCAACGTGAGTTGAAACTCGGGAATAAACTCTTTCATAAAATACGCAAGGGCGGGAATATTTTTTCCGTTCAGCTCCGCCTCGATGGTCTCTTTCGCTTTGGAAAACTCCCTGTTGCCCGAACGGAGCTCTTCGAGACACTTGACGTATGCGGAAAGCTTATCCGCGCACTTCATAAACAGGTATTCCTTCGAATCTTTATCGGGATTCATGACGGAAGAAAAAGCGTTTCTCAACGCCTCGGGGAGAAGGGAAGAGAGTCGTTCCACCGCCTGATCTTCGAGGGCGTGAAAGGACGACTCGATCGCCCCGTTGGAATATTTGACGGGCGTGGGCAGATCGCCCGTGATGACCTCGCTGCTCTCGTGATACAGAGCGTATAAGACCGCCCGTTCGACGTTGACGTTTCCGCCGAACACGGTATTTTCGATTTCACAGAGGGCGTGCGTAAAGAGCGCGACCTGTCCCGTATGTTCCAGAATGTTCTCGTCCCTCACCGAACGCATGATACACCAACGGCGAATATATTTCATTCTGTCTAAAAACGCATAAAAATTCGACATGATTTCCGCTCCTTTTTCTTCCCGAACATTGTAGCATATTTGCTTGACTTTTTCAAATCATTCTACTATAATTTAGCTACAAATTTAATTATTCCGTCGTGGGTGCTGTCAAAGGCTGAGATTATACCACTCGAATCGGCAAGATAATCCTTGATCGAGAGTACGATATTCATACTGCACGCCCGTCTTTCATGGGCGTTTTTTCATGCAATTTCGACGGAAGAAGGAGTTTTTTATGTTTCTCAACACCCTTTTGAGCGAAAACGTCGTGTATGCGGTCGACGTGCTCGAACCGATCGTGAAATGGGTCGGCATCGGTCTCATCGCAGCCCTCCTCGTCGTCGCGCTCGTCGTCTACCTCGCAAAGAGAGAAATCTTTGCCAAAGTGATGAAGATCGAACTCGTCGTCGCCGTCATCGCCGCAGTCGCGATCGGACTTACGATGGTCTCCCTCGAAATCGCAAAGCACTATTCCGAGAGCTATGCCGACAAGAACTGGCTTGACCGTATGTCCCTGATCAAAAACGTTCTCGTGCCCATCGCCGTAACGCTCGGCATCATTCTCATTGCCACCGTCGCGGAACTCATCGCCTTGAAAGTAGCCCCTGCAAAGGCAAAACTCGTGCTGTATATCGGCGTCGCCGCAACGCTCGCAAGCGTGATCGTTACCGCCATTCTCATCTCCCAGCACTATACGACCCACATCGACGGAGACGGATATTACGATGAGTCGGAAGCCGGAGCAAAGGTAAACAACGTTCTTCTTTGGCTCTTCGCGGTCATTCTCGTCGTTCTTGCCGTATGCGGCGCGTTCCTCTTCAACAGAAAGGAGGACAACGGGTTCACCACGAAGTCCATCGCCTACGCCGCGATCTGCATCGCGATGAGCTTTGCCCTCTCCTATATCAAACTCTTTGAAATGCCTCAGGGCGGTTCCGTTACGATCGCGTCCCTTCTTCCCCTCATGTTGTACTCCTATATGTTCGGAACCAAGAAAGGCGTCTTTGCTTGCTTTATCTACGGCATCTTGCAGGCAGTTCAGGATCCTTGGATCATCCACCCTGCGCAGTTCCTTCTCGACTATCCCATCGCATTCGCCTTCGTCGGGCTCGCAGGTATGTTCTCGGATATGAAAGCGCTCGACAAGCTCCCTCAGCTCAAATTTGCGTTCGGCGCAGTCGTAGCATCCTCGCTCCGTTTCGTATCGCACGTTCTTTCCGGCGTATTCGCATTCAGCGCTTACGCGTTCGACAATGGATTCACCAGCCCTCTCCTTTACAGCCTCGGCTACAATTCCTTCGTATTCGTGGATATTGCGATCGTAATCGTCGTAGGCATTCTCCTGCTCTCCTCGCCCGCCATCAAAAAGACGGTTGACGGCGTGCGCGTTGCAAGATAACCTTACATAAAATCCGTTTTTGATATGCGCCTTTTGAAGGCGCGTATTTTTTTGCATGACAAACCCCCGAAACGAATGCACGTTTCGGGGGTTACCTGTCTTCGGTTGACAATCGAGCCTGATGCGTCAGTTCTTCTTATATCCGCATTTCGGGCAAACGCCGTTTTCGTTCAGCGCAATGCCGCAAAGAGGGCAGCGGTCTACGCTCTTCTCGACCTGATATTCTTCGGTTGCCGCATTGACGCCGCTCGTAAACGTAAGCTTTACGATATTCAGTTTATCTTTCAATAGTTCGTGCACGATTTTGATCATACCCTCTACCGTCATGGTTTCCTTTGTGACGACGAGACGGCAGTCGGGATATGCGGTTGCAAGCTCGGTCTTGAACGCGGGCCCCTTCATCTTGTTCTGAGGCGAACCGTTCTTGATTCCCTGCGCTTCGTACACCGCAAGAATGGCGGGGAGCAAGGGATCGTCTTCTCTCAGAATCAGCGCGTGATCGAAGTTTTTTAACACTTCCCAAGCGGTTTTCTGTATTTCGTTGCAGGGAAATACCATATTTACGCCGGGTTCTACCGAGTCTTCCACCTCAATCGTAAGAACGCCCGTATGTCCGTGCAAATACTGTGCCTCACCCTTAAATCCGTAAAATCTGTGCGCGTACTGCAAATCAAGTTTTGTGATGCTTCTCATAGAAAAAACTCCTTATTATTTATAATGATCTCGGTTTTCGTCCGATCATTTTCCCCTTTTTACTTCATTCGCATGAAAAATCATTAAATAGTATCTTGTACCTAATGGTATCTATTTCTAATAATATTAAATCACAAAAGAACACGTTTGTCAAGACTTTTTTTGAAATTTTATCAATCGAATTTGATAACGCCTTTCTCCCTTTCAACTGCGGCATGCATGATTGTCCCTCGGATTTTTTCCACCGAAAAACAGGCTCGCCGTTAACGGCGAGCCTGCTTTCTGCTCTTTACTCTTTTATTTGGTTAAATACGGCACGAGCGCGTTTGCTACCGCCTCGGTATATCTCTTCATTCCCGCCGTGTTGAGGTGCGTGGGAGAATTATAATAGTACTCGAACGGGTAAGTTACTTCGCTCGCGTCGTTTAGAAACTCGACAGAGAACGTCTGCTCTGCGATCGAACGAACCTCGGCAAGCTCTTCCGCGGTATTGACTAAGGAACCGCTCATGATGGAATGGAACGTGAAATACACCTCCGCTCCCTTTGCCCTGCACGCCGAAATAAACTCGCTGAGCGTAGACACAAAAGCGCTATCGAAGTTGGCAGGAGAGAAAGCAAGTTTGGTCGCATGCATCGCGTCCCAAGATACAATGGGCGTACCCCGTTCGTAGATATAGTTGCCCGTTTCTGCGTCGAAACAGGACGCACGGTAACAAGCCATGTCGAGCGAATCCGTATCGAGTTTATTCCCGAGAATGGACGCGTACACTTTTTTGAGCCCGAACTGACCGACGGTAGAGAGCGCCTTGACGGGGTGTTCCTTGATGAAGTCGAAGATGAGATCCTGCTCTCCTTCCAACGAGAGCCAGATGAGCCCCATACCGTAATCGTCCTCTGAGAAATGCCAGAACGGATAGATGACCGTATCTCCCTCGTCCACGAATTTGAGCGCGGTTTCGAGGATATAATGATACCCCATTCCGCCATGGATTCCGAGATTATAGGCGGGAACACCCGTAATTTCACGCATGAGCGCCGTATCCGTGTTGAACGCGACGTTGGACGCGCCGATGGTGATGATCTTTTTACCTTCCGCGCGTTCCAAAGCGCGATACTGGTAGACGAATCCTTTCTGATAGTTGTTTGCAAACGCCTGTCCTTTGCTCGGAAGTATAAGGGCAAAGGTAACTCCGTAAAAGAGGATCCCCACCGACACGATCAGCGCGAGAGATTTCAGTAAAAATTTTTTCATGACTTCCTCCTAAAATCTGAAATACGCAAACGCGTCGCCCACGTCATACGCGCGGAAAAAGAGAATGGCGAAGAGCAAGACGAAGTACAGCGTCCATCTCACCCAGGTCTTTTGACGCGCAACGACATCACCGAGAGGAGGTTTATCCCCTTTCGCGTTGTAAAAATCCATATAAATCAGGAAAATCAAGGAAATTCCGATGATGATGAGTTCTCTCAGATTATTCGACAGGAACTGAACGAATCCTGCAAGATAAATATGGCAAGAACCTTTCAGCAGAGACAAACTCAGACTGGGCGCACCCGTCGCGAAGAAATAATAACCGATCGTAACGATGGTAAACGTTCTGACGACGCGGAACGCCGACATGAATTTACTGCCGTAAAACTTGGGGAACTTTTTATGGAGCTTATCGTAAACGGGATCGAGAATGGTTCCGAGAATGATAAATCCGCCGTGATAAATACCATGCATGATATACGACCAAGCCGCGCCGTGCCACATACCGATGAGCAGCCAGACGATGGCAAGCGCAAGAACGGTAGGAACGGTGCTCGCGAGATATTTGCTCTTCTTAAATTTTTTGCGGATCGCCGTACACCAGGAAGAGCGAAGTACGGAGTAGAACACGTAGTTCCTGAACCACGCGCCGAGCGTGATATGCCATCTTCTCCAATACTCCGCGATATTCTTGGAGAGATAGGGAGAATCGAAGTTTTCCGCAATGGGAATTCCGAGCATTTTACTCATACCGATCGCCATATCCATGTAGCCGGAGAAATCAGCATAGATCCAGAACGCGTATAAGACGACGCTCAGCATGATGGAAAGCCCCTCGTGACCCGTTCCGCCCGATTTGATCACCCCGTCGATGACGACGGAAATCTGATTTGCGATGACGAGCTTTTTGAAAAAGCCCCAGGCGGCTCTCTTCGCTCCGCTGACGACGCGCGCATAGTCAAACTCGTGCGTGCCGTAGAGCTCGGCGGATACCGCCTCGTAATCGTCGAGCGGACCCTGCAAGACGTGAGGGAAATAGCTGATATAGAGCGCGAATTTGAAGTAATTTTTTTCCGCTTCGTACTGACCGCGATAGACGTCAATGAGATACCCGATATTCTGGAAAATATAGAAGGAAAGTCCCACGGGCATGACGATATCGAGCGCAAACGAATCGAGATGGAACACGCTCTCTACGTTCTTCAAAATGAAATTCGTGTACTTGACGACGACGAGCAATCCGACGAGGAGCACGAGCGCGAGTACGACGACCCATTTCTTCTTCCGTTCAAAGGAAGCTTTGATCTTGCTCTTCTCGTTTTTATCCTTGACGCCGACGAGGGATTCTTTCTGTTTCAGGGAAAGGCTTTGAATCCAGCGAGCGCAACCGTAGGAGACGGTAATCGTTCCGAGCAAATAAAAAATCGCCCACCATGCGGAAAAGGCGTAAAAAACCAAGCTCCCGACGAGGAGCCAAGCCCATTGAAACCTTTTGGGGATGAGAAAGTATCCCCAAAAGACAATGGCAAAAAAGATGAGAAATTTGAGCGTTGTAAAACTCATAGCCGTTACGATTCTCTGATGATGATATCCACCATTTCGCCGACGTTCTTCATGCCGACGACTTCTTTCATTGCGAATTTCATATCGAACTCATCCTCGATTTCGGAAATGAGAGTGATGTGCGTGAGGGAATCCCAGTCCTCGATGTCCGAAGAGGTGGTTTCTTCCGTGACGGTGATGTTCTCATCGTCGAATACGTCCCTGAAAATTTCATTCAGGCGTTCAAAAACCTCGCTGCGTTCCATTTTTTACTCCTTGATCAACGTTTTATTCGGTACGAAGGTCTCTTTCGTCGCCGTGAACGTATTGTCGCCCCGATCGACGAATCCGAGCCTTGCATATATTTTTTCAACCATGGCGTTCTTCGGCGTTTTCAGATATTCGCCGACCACCGTTTCGTAACCGTTTGCGAACGCGGTCTCCATGATTTTATTGACGATAAATTCTTCCATGCCGCGTTTGAGCACGCGACAGCTCATGAGCCATTCGTGTACAAACAGCTCCTTTTCCCTCTTTTCGAGAATGACGACGGAGATGAGTCCGTGATCGCCGAATTTGTCCTTCAAGGTGAAATAGAGGGTGAGATACTTCTCGTCGTTTGCGATCTCTTCGATTTCCGCTTCCGTGTAGCGCACCGTGCGCAGGTTAAACTGATTGCTTCGCTGCGTCAGTTGGGCGATACGGGGATAATGGAAAGCGTCGAACGGTTTCGCCTCGGCGACCATTTCGAGCCCTGCGAGGTAATCGTCAAAGGACGCGAACTGCTGCTCGAGCATCGCCCTTCCGATTTCCGCCTGATACTGTTTGGTTCTGTCCTTATCCTCGGAGGAAAAACTCGTCGTTTCAAACAGGTTGAGTCCTTTGAGATAAGAAAGATAATCGGCAGGGTCTTCGGGAAGATCGGGAACGGTGATTTCGGGAATCATGCCCTTGACGAGGTTTCTCTCGAACGGATTATCGTCGAGAAAGACGATGGAATCCATGCCGATATTGATGGTTTTCTGTATGGTCTTGATATTCGTGGCTTTATCTTCCCAGTTCGCGACGAACATGGAGATATCGTCCAGACGGAGCACCATGTCGGGGTGGTTTTCAAAGGGCTCTTTCGCCGTAGCCTCATTGTTCTTCGAACAGACGCAGAGAATGATTCCCCTGTTTTTGAGCTCTTTGAGCCAGCGTTGCAAATCCGTGAAGGCATGTCCCTGTCCGAGCTCTCCCAGCTCGATTCCGTCCATGCCGTCGTCGCCGATGACGCCTCCCCATAGGGTGTTGTCGAGGTCGAGAACGACGCACTTTTTGAATCTACCCATGAGCGCCTTGACGATTCCGATCGTCTCGGACGCGATCACGGGGAGCGCTTCGAGCGAGAAAGGCATCTTCGCGATGGCGTAAAGTTTGTCGTCGTGAAAACGAGCTCTGCCGAGCCTGCGCTCGATGGAATCGACGTCCACGGGATAGACGTTCTTGTGGGAACGCATTCCCTCGGCAAGCAGATAGTTAAGTTTTTTCAGCTGTGCAAAGAAGGAAGTCTCCTCTTTGAGGGCGTAGTTTCCGAACACCCTGTCGTCCGTCTCAACGTACGTATATTGCAAGACGGATACGGAGATACGGGAGTTGATCGCCTCCCAGTAACCGACGATCTTGCGGTACGTCTGCTCGGCGAATGCCGCCCGATCGGACGAATCGCAGAAGCTCTCGTACAATTTCTCCGTGCAGAGACAGAGAACGACCGCCTGAGGAGCGAATGCGTACAGTTCGGAGGAGGGATCGAGCGTCTGCGCGACGATCTGATTGTAATCCGCGTCGAACACTTCGAGTTTGATTCCCTCTTCATACGCTTGTCCTTTGAGCGCCATGGCAAGGTGCTGCGTGGCGCAGTCGCCGAGGAGCGCAAGCCTGTACGAGGGCAACCCGGACGCGTCCTTTTTGCAATTCTTTTTGAGCTGTATGAAATCCATCGAAATCTCCCCTCTGCGAAAATACATACTTCCTGATAATACGATTATACCATGAACGACCGCCCTTGTCAACCCTTTGCAAATACTTCGTATCGCCCGAAAAATCATCCGTATGCATAGCATGCGGTCGGATCGAAAAACAATCAACGGTCTTCGATTCGGATCGAGCATACGGCACGCTCTGCGAACGAATACGCGCCGCCGAAGTTTATCCGACGTTCGCGGTCTCCCTCAACGGAATCCGAGACGTTTTTTCACAAAAATAATACTTAATTTGATAAATTTTATCAAGAAATTTTTATTTTTTTACAAAAAGTGATAAATTATTTTCGAAAACCTATTGCAATTATGAAAAGTGTGTGATATAATCATCGTACAAATCAAAAAAAGTATTTATGTCTATCAGAGTATCAGAGTGTCACGACATGGGTACAGACCGATTACGGCAAATTTTCGATGCCGTTTTTCAGACTGTATCGGCGGTGATGCTTTTTTTTCGGTTTTGGAGGCAGTATGAAGGATATTGTGATTATCGGCAGCGGCGTTACAGGTAGCGCTGTCGCCAGAGAGCTTTCCTGCTATCGGGCAAAGATCGTCGTGCTGGAACGAGGCAACGACGTCTCGGTGGGAACGACGAAAGCAAACAGCGGCATCGTTCATGCGGGATTCGACGCGGTCCCCGGCACCAAAAAGGCAAAATACAACGTAGCGGGCAACGCCATGTTCGACGAGCTTTCCAAAGAGCTGGATTTCCCCTTCCGCAGAAACGGTTCGATGGTACTCTGTTTCGATGAAAACGAACGGAGCGGACTGGAAGAACTGTATGAGCGAGGCGTCGCCAACGGCGTGACGGGACTTTCCCTCATCAGCGGAGAAGAAGCGCGCCGCATGGAACCGTACGTCAGCGAAAAAACGGTCGCCGCGCTGTATGCGAAAACGGGCGGCATCGTTTCGCCCTATGAAATGGCAATCGCCTATGCCGAAAATGCCGCCGTCAACGGAGCGGAATTTCTGTTCGGACATACGGTAGAAAGCATCGAACGGACGGAAAAAGGGTTCCGCGTGACCTGCGCGAACGGCGCTGCGTTCGAAACCAAAGCGATCGTCAACTGCGCGGGCGTTCACGCCGACGACGTCAACAACATGATTTGTCCGGAAAAAATAGAAATTACGCCGCGCAAGGGCGACTATATGTTGTTGGATAAAGCGTGCGGCTATCTTTGCAACAGTACGCTGTTCCAACTTCCGACCAAAATGGGAAAGGGCGTGCTCGTCACGCCGACCACGCACGGCAATATTCTGATCGGCCCCACGTCCACCGACAGAGAGGGAAAAGAGGACGTGAACACGACCGTAGAGGAGCTGGCACAGGCCTTTGAAAAGGCGCTGATTACCATGCCTACCCTCTCCAAACGAAATATCATCACGCAGTTTTCGGGATTGCGCGCCCACAACCCGGGAGGCGATTTCATCGTAGGCGAAAGCAGCGTGAAAGGCTTTTATAATGCGGCAGGCATCGAATCTCCCGGTCTCACCGCCGCACCCGCCATCGCGGTCGATTTGGCGACGCAGGTCGCGTCCGCGCTCGCTCTGGAAAAGAAAGACGATTTCAATCCCGTAAGAAAGGGCATTCCGCAATTTTCTCATCTTTCCGACGAAGAGCGGCAAAAACTGATCGATCAGGATCCTCTTTACGGCAAAGTGGTCTGTCGCTGCGAAACGGTGACGGAGGGCGAGATCGTGAACAGCATCCGCCGTCCGCTGGGCGCAAAGGATCTGGACGGAATCAAGCGCCGCACCCGTGCAGGCATGGGGCGCTGTCAGGCCGGATTCTGTACGCCCCGACTGATGGAAATTCTCGCGCGCGAACTCGGTTGCGACCTCGCGGAAGTGACCAAGTGCGGCGGACGTTCGCAGATCGTAACAGGGAGGACGAAATGATGACGGAACGTAATCTGGTGATTATCGGCGGAGGCCCCGCGGGACTGGCGGCGGCGAAAGCCGCCTACGACTGCGGCGAACGGGACATTCTCATTCTCGAACGCGAAAACGAGCTGGGGGGCATTCTCAATCAATGTATCCACAACGGGTTCGGTCTGCACACGTTCAAAGAAGAACTGACGGGACCCGAATATGCGCAACGCTATATCGACGAAGTGATCAAGCGCAACATCGAATACAAGCTCGCGTCCACGGTGCTGAACGTGAGCCGCGATAAGATCGTGACTTACGTCAACGCGAAGGACGGCGTAGGCGTTGTAAAAGCAAAAGCCGTCATTCTCGCCTGCGGTTGCAGGGAGCGTCCTCGCGGCGCCATCAACATTGCGGGTATGCGCGGCGCAGGCGTATTCTCGGCAGGCACGGCGCAACGCCTCGTGAATATCGAAGGCTATCTGCCGGGCAAAGAAGTCGTAATTCTGGGCAGCGGCGACATCGGTCTGATCATGGCTCGTCGCATGACCTTCGAGGGCGCCAAAGTCAAGGCCGTAATCGAGCTGATGCCCTATTCTTCGGGTCTCAACCGCAACATCGTGCAGTGCCTGAACGACTTCAACATCCCCCTGAAATTCAGCCATACCGTGGTGGAAATCAAGGGAAAGGACCGCGTGGAAGGAGTGGTCGTGGCAGCCGTGGATGAAAAGCTTCGTCCGATCATGCAGACAGCCGAACTGATCCCCTGCGACACGCTGTTGCTGTCGGTCGGTCTGTTGCCCGAAAACGAGCTAGCCAAGGGAGCAGGCGTTTCCCTTTCGCCCGTGACGGGCGGAGCCGTCGTGGATGAGAACATGATGACCGACGTAGACGGCGTGTTCCAGTGCGGCAACGTGCTGCACGTACACGATCTCGTGGATTTCGTTTCGGCTGAAAGCGAGAACGCCGGCAGGTGCGCCGCAGAATATATCAATGGAAAGGTCTGCGCGGCGCAGAAAATCCCCGTAAAAACGGTGAACGGCGTGCGTTATTGCGTTCCGCAATATCTCTGCGCGGACGGCGTTTACGAACCCATCAGCCTGAAAATGCGGGTTGCGGGCGTCTATAAAAAAGTAGAACTTACGGTACGCGCGGACGGCGTGAAAATCTATGGAAAAAAACGCCCCGTCGTCGCGCCGGGAGAAATGGAAAATATCGCGCTCAACGCCGAACAGGTGAAAGCGCTGAAACAGGCGAAAGAAATCGTAATTTCACTGGAAGGAGGCGAGGCAAGAGCATGAAGGAAATGATTTGTATCAACTGCCCGCTTGGCTGCCGTCTGACGGTTGACGACGCCGACAGGCAAAACATCATCGTGACGGGCAACACTTGCCCGCGCGGCAAGGCTTACGCCATAGACGAGATCACCGCTCCCAAGCGCATGGTGACGGCTTCGGTGAAAGTGGAGGGCGGTTCCCTGCCCATGGTTTCGGTCAAGACGGCGCGCGCCATTCCCAAAGAGCTTATCTTTGACAGCTTGGAACTGTTGAAACAAGTGACGCTGACCGCACCCCTTCATATCGGGGACGTCGCGGTGGAAAATATTCTCGGATGCGGCGTAGATTTCGTCGTCACCAAAGAGATCCGAAGAACATGCGACAAGGAGTAAAGTATGAAATATATTCTCGCGCTCGATCAGGGCACGACGAGCTCACGCGCCATCGTCTTTGACAAGCAGGGGCAGATCGTAGGAAATGCCCAACAGGAATTCAAACAGATTTATCCGCATACGGGTTGGGTAGAACACGATCCGCACGATATTCTCGGTTCCCAGGTGGGAGTCATCGTAGAGGCGCTCATCCGCGGAAACGTCAGCGTTTCCGATATCGAAGCCATCGGCATCACCAACCAACGCGAGACCACGTTCGTCTGGGACAAACGGACGGGCAAGCCCGTATACAACGCCATCGTTTGGCAATGTCGCCGCACGGCTGACTACTGCGAAAAGCTGAAAGCCGATGGTTACGAGGAAATGATCTACGAAAAGACGGGGTTGGTGCTCGACGCTTACTTCTCCGCGACCAAGATCAAATGGATCCTCGATAACGTGAAAGGCGCGCGCGAAAGCGCGGAGCGAGGCGATCTCCTGTTCGGCACGGTCGATACCTATCTGATGTGGAACTTATCCAAGGGTAAGATTTTCGCCACCGACTACACCAACGCCAGCCGTACCATGCTGTACAACATTCATACCCTCGACTGGGACGAAGACTTACTCAAACTGATGAATATTCCGCGGTCGATGTTGCCCGAAGTTCATCCGTCGAGTTACGAATACGGCTTTACGGACAAGACGGTCATCGGCAAAAAGATCCCCATCTGCGGCGTGGTCGGCGACCAGCAGGCGGCGCTCTTCGGACACCTTTGCGTGGAAAAGGGCGACATCAAAAACACTTACGGAACGGGCTGTTTCCTGCTTATGAACACGGGAGACACGCCGGTGAAAAGCAAGAACGGGCTCGTAACGACGCTCGGCGCGTCGGTAGACGGAAAACCGCCCTACGTTCTGGAAGGTTCGGTATTCATCGGCGGCGCGATCGTACAGTGGATGCGCGACGAAATGCGCATGATCCGCTCTGCCGCAGAAACCGAGAAATACGCCACCAGTGTGGACAGCGCGAACGGCGTCTATATCGTACCGAGCTTCACGGGTCTGGGCGCGCCCTATTGGGACGCTCACGCGCGCGGTACCGTCGTGGGACTGACGCGCGGCACGAAAAAGGAGCATTTCATCCGCGCCGCGTTGGAATCCATCGCTTACCAGGTCAGCGACCTCGTGTTCTCCATGCAGAAGGACGCGGAAATCTGTCTGACTCATCTTCGCGTGGACGGAGGCGCGTCGGCGAACAACTTCCTGATGCAATTCCAGGCAGACCTGTTGAATTGCGAGGTCGAACGTCCCAAAATCGTGGAAACGACGGCGCTCGGCGCGGCTTATCTCGCAGGATTGCAGACGGGATACTGGGCTGATCTGAACGACATTCGCAAGAACGTAACGATCGAATGCGTATTCCAGCCCAACATGGACGAAGAAAAACGCAAACGCCGCCTCGAAGGCTGGGCAAAAGCCGTTCGGCAGGCACGGTTGCAATAAAAATACGCCGCAACGAAAGGCGGCGTCATCAAACGGACTTATCGCCCGCTCGTCGGACGTAAGATTAAAAATATGATAAGGAGGAAAAAGATGAGAAATTATCTCAAAAAGCACAAAATCGCTCTCATCGCTCTGTTGGCGTCATTGATCCTGATTCTGTTATCCAGTTTCTTTGCGTCCATGATTCAAAGCGGCGGATACAAAGTCAAAGTAAGCGACCTGAGAGACGCAGAGTACAGCGCAACCGTCACCAACAAATACGGCGACGAGCTGACGTTGAAAGGCACCGTGGCAAGCGGTATCCTCTTCGTGCCCAAACAGGCTAGCGAGGAGCATCCCCTGCCCGCCGTCGCGCTCACGCACGGATACCTCAACAATCGGGAATTGCAGTTGCAGAACGCAATCGAACTTGCCCGCAGAGGATTCGTCGTTTTGACGATCGACAGAGGCGGCCACGGCAACAACCAGCCGACAAGCTCTTCCAGCGCGATGATGAACACTTCGGGACTGTACGAGGCGATTCAATACCTCGCATGTATGCCCGAAGTCGATAACACCAGAATCGGCGTATCGGGACACTCCATGGGCGGCTACACGACGGCGTCCGTACTGATGAACGATATGTACAAGGGTCCGGAAGAAATCACCGTCAACAAAAACGTAGCGACCGCCAATATGGGTCTCGTATCCGCGGGATTGATGCAGGGTTGGAGTTCGTTTATGGCAGCAGGTGCGGACGTATCGGTCGGTTTCCTGAAAGCTAAGGACGACGAGTTCTTCTTCAAGAGCACGTTGGCAGACGGCACGCCTTCCATCAGCAGACAGTTTTTACAGAGTACTGCCGCAGCTAAATTCGTCGGTGTGAAAGATTACGGCAACGCAGCCGATAGCATCAACATCGAAAACGGCGGTATCTATATCGGCGGAACGCTCACCACGATTGCAGCAGGTACGGCGGCAAGTTCTCCTTTCCGCGTCATCTATGAGGCGGACGAGATCCATCCTCTGAACCATTTCTCGACGGAAAGCGCAAGCTACGTCACGAACTTCTTCTATACGGCATTCGGAACGCCGAACGGCTATTCCTTTATCAAGGAAAGCAGCCAAACCTGGTGGGTAAAAGAGGCGTTCTCGTTGTTGGGATTGATCGGATTCTTCGCACTCGTATTGCCCCTTGCCGATCTTCTTCTCACCATCCCCTTCTTCGCAAGCCTGCGCAGAAAGCAGACGGAACTCTGCGACTCGACGTTGTCCGCACCTGAAAGCGCAAACGCTTCGACGGCGAATGCGTGCGCAACGAGCGCTAGAAAGTATCCCATCGGTTCGCTCCGCGGCTCGGACGAAACGTTGCCCGCTTTGAAGGGAGTCGGCAAACACGTCTCCTACTGGCTGGTTGCGTTGATCTGCACGTTGTTCAGCGGATTCTCCATCCGTTGGGTATGCAGCGGCAAGGGCTGGCTGGGTGAATTCTTCAGCTCCGTAAGAGATTTCTTCGGTCTTTCCGGCACGTACTATCCTCAGGATACGACGGGTTGGGTAGCAACCTGGGCTGCGGTCTGCGGTATCTTCGCAATGATCGCAATGGGTATTGCATGGTTGATCAACCACATCATTAACAGAGTAAAACACGGCGAAAACTATGCGAAGTATGACGAGCATCCTCTCGGCGTCGCAAAGGTTGAGGGCGGTCTCGCGAATATCGTAAAAACCATTCTTCTGGGCGCGCTGATCGTGTTCCTGCTCTATGCAGTCGTCTATATCAACTGGGCGATCTGGCTGGTTGACTTCCGTATCTGGACGTTCGACGTCAAGGTATTCGAAGCCGAAACGCTGTTGCCTACGATGCTCCGTTACGCATGCGTATTCTTCATCTTCTACGCAATCAACGGCATCTTCAACCAGAGCTACAAGGTAAGAAACCTTCCCGAATGGGCAACCATCGCCATCAACGCGGTATTCAACGTTATCGGAATCTTCCTCGTAATCATGATCCAGTACGGTACGTTCCGTACGACGGGCGTATTGTGGCAGGGCGACATGGCTCTCGGCTATATCGTACTGTTCCCCATCATTCCCGTACTCGTGATCGCTACGATCCTCTCGCGCAGACTGTACGAGAGAACGGGCAACGTCTGGCTGGGCGTCATCGTAAACACGTTGCTGTTTACCATCATCACGGTTGCCAACACGGCGGCATCTGCGCCTTATGTAGGATTGTTCGCATAACGGCATAAACTATTGGAATTTTATTCCACGGTCATCTTATGATATATACCCCGAAAGCATTCCGCTTTCGGGGTGCATTTCTGTATTGCGGGGCATTGTTCAACGCGTGACTAAACATCGGCTATACGGGTATTGCGGAAGCTCCCGACTTACAGAGAACGGATTATCCGTCCCGACAGGCGGTAAATCCGGGCATGCTGAACGGCACGAGCCGAATGACGTCGATTTGTGAAATTTGTGAAAAACGCGGAACGGAAAGAAATAACGTCGAAAAACAACTTCAAAAAACGATTGAATTTTTCTGTTTTTTTTTGCTATAATAGAAAATATCGAACAGATAAATCTTTTATTGTATCTGTATTTCAACGTACATTGAGAGAAAAACTACTACTCTGTCATACAAGGAGAGCGGAATGTCAGACGAAAAAAAGAAAGTAATTTATGCAGTAAAGGGGAACGAGGAGTTGGAACGCGCCCTGCAACGGGACGGAAAGATTATATTTTTGCTGAAAGCCGATATCAACAGTGCGGCGGAGACGGTCGAACGCTGTCATGCCGCGGGGAAACAGGTTTATATCCATCTCGATTTAGCCGTCGGCATGGGCAAGGACGAGGCCGCCATCCGTTTCCTTGCCGAACATATCCGTCCCGACGGCGTACTGTCCACGAAGATCAACGTGGTCAAAACCGCCAAGGACTACGGTCTGCGCACGATTTACCGCGTGTTCATGATCGATTCGCAATCTATGGATTCAGCGATCGCCAATATCAGGAAGTATAGTCCCGACGCCATCGAGATCATGCCCGGCGTGGCGTACGACGCGATTACTGAAATCAAGGAGTGCGTTTCGGCGGATATTATTGCAGGCGGACTCATTAAGACCGTAGAACACGCAGAAAAAGCGATAAAATCAGGCGCAGTCGCCGTATCCACGAGCTGCGAAGAGCTTTGGTAAAATCATAATCCCCACGTTTGGATATGCACCCCGAAAGAAAAACTTTCGGGGTGCATATCGCTATCCGGGAGTTTCTTATTGCAAAAAAACCGCCCTTCCCTCAGGGAAGAGCGGCAATGCGGTTCGATTACTGCCAATCGCAGACGTTGACCCAACGGGAGAGGAATTCTGCCTCTGCCTCGTGGTGCTTCTTGGGATACGTGGCGGCGATAATGGGAAGGAAATTCTGAATATAGCGAATATCCGTGCCCGTCTTGTCGCAATACAGTTTGAGATATTTCTCGGCAAGCTCTTCTTTTCCTTCGATGTAGAAGTTGAGGTATGCTCTCGCCGTATCTGCGGACGCGTTGCCCTGCGTCGCGTGCGTCCAGTCGATGACGAAGTGTCTGCCGTCGGGGGTGATGATGATGTTGCTGGGAGCAAGGTCTCCGTGGCAAAGTTTATTATGTTTGGGAAGTCCGTCTACGCGCATATGTAAATCGTATCTGACGTGCTGGGGATAACCGCTTGCGGAAATTCTCGACTGCATCTTATCGCGGAGACGGGAGAGCATGGGCACTTTCATGGAATTGATTTCAAGCTGAATGTTGACGAACATCGAGAGGAATTCGTCCTCTTTATCGGGATGCTCTTCCATGAGCTGAGCGAGCGTTTTGCCCTCGATATACTCCTTGGTGATCGACCACTTTCCGTCGATGCAGGAAACCGCGAGAATTTTAGGAACGCAGAGACCGATGTCCTCTACGCGCGCGTTGTTGAGCGCTTCGTTGAGAACGTCCGCCTTGGGATAGCTCTCGTCGAACTGCTTGACGAGGACGTCCCCGTCACGGTAAACGGTCTTGGATCCCGTTTTGACTAAAATTTCCATATCTATTTCCTCCTATCAAATCGCAATTCCACATTGCGTATTTATCCTTTTATCGCAGTATCATTATAATACAAATAAAATGAAATTTCAAGACGTTTTATGAAAAAAACTATCGCTCCAATCGATAAAAAGAAAGCGAATCACTCAGATTCGCCTTCATCTGTCACGATACGGGACAGTTCGTCATAAAATTCTTCCTGTTCGATGAGGGCGTTGAGCCGTCTGCCGTCATTCGAATAAGCGTTGTCGGCGTTCATTTCCAGCCTGTGTTTCGCCGTCAGGAACTTGTTCGCATAGACGAGGGTAAACGCGAGCCCCACGCACGCAAGCACGCCCGAGGCGATGGCGAGAATGAGGAATCCGCTTCCCGACTGATGGAAAATGTTGGTGATAAACACCACGGCGAGAATGACCATGACCACGGTGACAGCCGAGGAAACGAGCAGACGTTTGGCGGCGACTTTGAATCCCGCACGGAATTTTCCGTCTCTCTCTTTTCTCTTCGCTTCGACCTTTTCCTGCAAGGGCGTTTTCTCCGCGCGAATATTTTCAAGCGTCGCGCCGATGGCGTCCCCGTGAGAGAGCAAGAACGCTTCCCTCGCCTCGATTTCGGCGAGACGGAGCGCGTCGAGCTCGTCGCGAAGCTCTCCCACCCTGTCGACGGAAGTGAAATCGTCCGTCGCGATGCGAAGAATGCCTACGATGACTTCGGGCTCTTCTCCGAGATATTCCTCCGCCTCTCTGAACGCCTCTTCCGCCTCTTCTTTCTTGCCCTCGGCAAACAGTTCGTTCGCCTGCGCAAGATAGGCTCTTCCCTTTTCTTCGATTTCCCGTTGTTTCTCTTCCCTCGCCCTCTTGAACGCCTCCGCCTCTTCGGGCGTGAGAGACGCGAGTTCCTCGTCGTCCTCGTCCTGCTCGGGAAGATCGAACACGATTTCTTCTTCGTCCTGTTCGGTTTCCGGTTCGTTTCCGTCTACGATCTCGTTTTCTCCGTCCGCATTCTTTCTGAGTCGAATGGTCTTGCCCGTCTCTAAATCAATGATTTTTTCTTCCATGGGTATCCTCCCTTATTGCCTTGCTTTCTGTATTTCTTCTTCCGAAAGGCGGAACGGATTACCCCATTCTTTCGCCTCTTTCGGCACGATCGTGCGCGTGACGATCGTACGACACTTTCCCTTGTATCTGCTCTGCGCCCACTCGCAAAGTTCTCTCGTCTCGAACAGAGCGTAGACCACGCTGCCCGATCCCGTCATATTCACGCCGAGGGGAGAGAACAACTTCGCCTCGTCGATTGCCGTCTGCACTTCGGGCGCGATTTCGATGGCAGGGAGCAACAAATCGTTGGAAAAGCTCTCTGCAATCTCCGAAACCGTCCCGTGCGCGATCGCCTCGACGCATACGTCCGTCTTTTCGCTCCGTCTGCCGATGCTGTCGTAGAGCGCATAGCATTGCGGCGTGGAAACTTCCGCTTTGGGCAGAAACAGAAGAAGATAGAGCGTCCGCTCCGAGGGTATGGGCGTAACGATTTCTCCGCGCCCCTCGATGAGCGCATAGCCGCCTTTGAGCATATATCCCGTGTCGCTCCCGAGCCTGTCTGCAAGCGCCTTGATTTCTTCGTCCGTGCCGACGCCGTAGAGCTTTTGCATTCCCCTGAGCACGCCTGCGGCGTCCGCCGACGAGCCGCCCAAGCCTCCGCACATGGGAATATCTTTATAAACCGTGACGTCCGCTCCTTCCGTACCGAAGGTAGCCGAAAAAAGTTCCGCCGCCTTGAACGCGTTGTTCTTTTCGGGCGGAACGCTCTCGCTGCCCATGCCGTGCATCGTCACGCGGTTCGTCTTGCGTTTGGAAAGACGAATCGTGTCCGAAAGGTCGATGGACGACACCACGCTACGGAGCATATGATACCCGTCCTTGACGCCCGTAATATCGAGCGTTAAGTTGATTTTTGCATAAGAACGTACGGTAACCATGCCCTTATTCTACCATACAATGCGGAAAATAACAAGGGAAAACGGGAGATTTTTTCTATTTTCTCTTTTGCGACGCGCACAGCAAAATGCGTTCCTTGCCCGTCATGGGGAACGAGAGATCGGGATTTTGCGCGGAAACCTCTTCGGATAAGCGGTGCAGCCGTTTGGAAAGCTCCCAGAGCGTTTCTCCTTTGACGGGGAGAATGACGCGAATGTGCGCGGGGGAAGGCAAGCTTTCTCCCTCGATCACCTCGCCGACGCACGAGACGGCGACCTCTTCGCGCGCCTGCGCGCACCCTTTCAAAGTACACTCCGCCTCTAATTCCCCCTCTTTTCGCTGACTGACTTTGAATCCGCACACGAGCAGTTCTGTCTCGCCCGTATAGGCAGGAAGGGTAACGGGGCAGGACAGATCCATCTTTTTGAGCGTTCCGTCCTTATCGGCAAGAATCGCCGTCGCCGTGACGGTCGCCGTTTCCCCGTCGCAAGTCGCGCGAACGGAAGTGATCGCGCGCACCGTGGAAGAGAAATCCAACACCTCGTTGGTCACGCAGGGGCAAACGACGCGCTCATTGAACGCAGACCGCCCGGCGGGGAGCAGGAACACCGTCTTGTTTCGGACGAGAGAGACGTCTATCTCGGTGGAATAGGCGTCCTCGACGTGATCCAGCGTGTGTTTTTCCCACACCGTACAGCAAAAATCGAGGGTGATTTCCGTGAGTATGGATGTTTTCCCCTTCTCCTCGTCTGAACTGACGCTGAGGTTGACCGCGCGCACGGTCACTTTGCACTCCGCCCTTTCTCCCCCTCCCTCGTAGGGAAGTTCCGTTCGGAAGGGCACGAGCCGTTCAAACGAGCACAATCCCCCCTCTTTCCACGCCGTGATCAGGAGCGAAACGTTGCCCTCTACCACGACGCATCCGTTTCCGATTTCCACTTTTTCCGTGAGCAGTTGCTCCGCATGGGTGAGAACGTCGCCGAGATATTCCGTCTCAAATTCGTCCTCCGTCTCCGACATTCCTCCGACGGGAACGCGGCGGTAGAGCGCGAGCTGTTCGTGTTTGGAGACGAGCTCCGTTTCCGAGAGGTATCTGATGGGAGAGGGAGCGAAAATCTCCACCGTAGGGGCGACGATCGCCGTAGCGTAAATGCTGCCGTTCTCCCTGCGGACGTTCGTCTTGACGACGCAGAGCGTCAAGTTCGCGGCGTAAGCAGGGGCGAGATCTTCGCTCGGAATCGAATGACTGAATTCCGCTCCCCGTTCCAGCCGCCGAACCTGATTGTCGCTGTCCGAGTACACGACGGAAAAGAGGAGTTTTCCGCTGTAACGGAACTCCCCCGAAGTAACTTCTTTTCCCGTGGGAATCGCCGTAGCGACGCACGAAAGGAGCGTGGCAAACTCTCCTCCTCCCACGATCTTGCATTCTACCGCCGTCTGCGACGTGACCGTCAACAGCGGCATGGTCGTTTCAAATGTTTCAAAATGATGTTTCATTCCCTTTTGCTCCCATATGTTTTTATTTATATATATGGAAAACGGGAACGAATAGAACTATAAAGGAGATACGCGCACGCTGCCGCACAGGATCTCGGAATAAGAATACGTCGTTTTCCCGAGATAGGTTTTATCGTCGGGGAGCACCGTAAAGAGGGCGGGATATACTCCGGAAAGCCGACCGCGATAGGAGCTGACTTTATTTCTGCCGAGGTTCACTTTGACGGACACGGGGCGGTCGTAATACCCCTCGATCACGCGTTTGATTTCTGCAAGAGAACGGATTTGTTTCATCATACAGGCAGTATGCGCAAAAAAACGGAATTTATGCAATTTTTTCCAACCCCTGCAAGGTTGCACAACGCCGTGCGAAAGCGCATTTCGCCGCGATTGCTTCCGCTTTGGCATAGCGGCTTTTCGGGTGAAACGAAGCAATGGCGGTTTTCCATAAAAAAGTCCGCTACGGTTTTCACGTCTTAAACCGTAGCGGATGATACCGTTCTATTGATTTCAGTTTTACAAACGATTAAAAATCGTCGTCCTCTTTGTCCTCTTCCTCTTCGTCGTCATCGTCGAACGCCATCGCGGCAGCCTCGTCCGCGGTAACGTAGTCGAAGTCGTCATCCGTTTCGCCGTGATAGAGATCGTCCTCTTCCTCTTCTTCCTCGTCTTCGAATTCGTCGGCATCGGGCGCGTCGGGAAGCGTTTCTTCCGTCTCGTCGTCCATGTAGTCGCGCCATGCCTCGTCCTTATCGAGATCGACGTCCTCTTCTTCGTCCTCGGCAAACTTTTTCTTGCACTCGTCGCACATCTTTTCGCCTGCCTTCATCATATTTTCTCCGCAAATCGGGCAAAGCTCCGTTTCTTCCTCATCTTCGGGAAGATCGACGTACTTAGACGTTCCCTTCATTTCGTCGAGACAGATGTCGCAATATTCCTGTAAATCGGCGTCTACATAATTGAGTTCGCATCTCGGACATTTAATATATCTTGCCATTGAATGATTTCCCCCTTGTTACGTTTTTCGTAACGTTTATATTGCAATACATTATATTAGCTCGCGATTATTTTGTAAACTGTTTTGTAATGCGAAAAACGCATTTTCTGAATTTCTTTTTTATTTTTTACGATTTTTCACAAAAAATTCCTCATCGCGCGGATGAGGAATTTTTCGTTATTCTTTTTCTTCCGAATTTTCGTCGGCATAAACGTCGATGTCTCTGTCATCGGACGTATCGACGACCATTTTCTGCTTCTTGGGAGCGCTGTCTGCCTTCTTGTTCTTTGCTCGAACGGTAAGGACGATTGCAAGCGCAATGCCTGCCGAAACGAGAACGCCTCCGACTGCGATGAGCACGATTGCCCAGACGGGGAAGGATTCTTCCTCTTCGGTATCGAGCTTCTTCACCCAACCGCTCTTGAACACGTTGTCGATCGCGCTCATATCCTCGTCGGTCACTTCTCCGATCCAGTGATAGAAATAGGACTGTACGTTGTAATAAGTTCCGTTCTCATCCTTGAACTTGTCGAGGTATTCGCCCGTATGCGCTACGAAGTCCGCAAACGCCGTCTGATAGTATTCACTGTAAAGATAGGTATCGGTATAACCCTCTTCCTTTGCCTGTGCGAGAATCGCATGATAATAATCTGTATTCTCGTACACGGTCGCGCCCGTCATTCCGTCGTCGAGATAATAGCGGTTAAATACGGGATTATCCGAGCCTGCCCAGTAATAATAGGTTACGAGGTTTCCGAGATCTGCGTGTTTCGTATTCAGCTCCGCAATCGCGTCGTCGATCTCTTCATATTTCTCGTTGAGTTTTGCAAGCGCGCCGTTCGTTGCGGAAACGTCCATGACGCAGATATAGTTGTAGGAATTCGCGCCGATCGCCTCCGCATTCGCAAAGAAGAGATAGTTTCCGACTTTTTCGGGAAGATACCAGTCGGAGGCGAAGTCGATCTGTAAAATCTGAACCGCCTTATAATCTTCCTTGGAAAGGAGCGCGTTGTAGTCGCTCTGCTCTCCGTTGTACACGGCGCGGTAGAGATAAGAGCCGTTCGCGCCCGTCGTGGAGTAGTAAAGGTAATCGAATTCCCCCATGCTGTCCACGTACATCAGGGACGGGGAGGAAGCCTGATCGACGATGCGCACGTTCTCTCTTACGATACCGTTTGCCGTTTGCTTGACGTCCGCGCGGAAAATGGCGTTGTCCTCCGCATACAGATAGGAGTGATTGTCTCCGTCTTTTAAGAAGATTGCGGCGACGGACGCGTTCGTCGTATCGTAGGATACGATGTCGTTATAGTCGCCCGCATCCGCTCTCGTGGAATCGGGATTGCCAGAAACGGCGTTCCAGGAATCGCTCTTCACGTTGGCATCTGCGAGGTAATAGAGCGTACCGCCGTCCGCCGTGGAAGAAGTCGTATCCACGTACGATCTCGTGTAGTATAATCCCTCGTTCGTATAGGAGAAGAGCTTATAGGTATATCCGCTGGGCGTGTAAGGCGTCGTTCCTTCGTTGTGATTGAACTGCGTATAGCGGCATTCGCTGCCGTAGCCGTCGAGCACGATCGTACCGAGGTTGGTATAGGGCGCTTTTCCGTCGTGATCCTTTGCATACTCCTCTGCAAATTCTTCGTCGAACGTGTAGGTATAGGGCGCTTCCGTCGTATCGGCGGTGACGTAGTATACCTGCGTGTACGATTCGGTATAGTTTGCGTCCTTATCCATATCGACTTTGACGTTCATGGTATAGTAAACGCCGGGATTCGTACGGTCGTTGCAGAACGCATAGGAATCCATATCGTCTACGAGAAGCGTCTCCTTTCCCGTCTCGGTATTGTAAGAACGGAGTTCGGAATCGTTGACGACGTACATACAATATACCGTGCCGTCCACTTCGACGAATCTGTATTTCGCGGTGTTGTCCGTCATACGAAGATAGACGTCGGACGTGTCCGTGCCGTCAAGCTTGGTGCTCTTCATATCGAGATAAGAGCTCATCACTTCGCCGTCTTTGTTCTTTGCGGTGGTCGGCGTCGCATAATATACTCTGTCGCCGTAGATGGTAATGCCGGACGTATAATCTCCTGCCACCATCAGGGAAGAGACGACCGTTTCCGCCTTGCCGAAGTTGCCTGCATCGAGGTCGGATCTCGCGATGCGCATGAGCGCGCCCTTTACGACGGAACCCGTCTTATTCGAAGAATCGAACGCTTCGACTCCGTTGATAAAATAGTAATAATTGCCCTTTTGTACGACAAAACCGCTGTTGGATACGACTTCGCCTGAAACGTCGCCCTCCAATGCGGGCGTCGAAGAACAGCCTACCAGCGCGGAACAGGAAAGCCCGAGCGCGAGTACGGATGCCAAAATAGTCTTGGTTGCCTTACGCATATGTCATTCTCCTTCGGAAAAGGTAAGTCAATATAATACTGCAAAATCTATTATACAACAATTTCAAGTTCAAATCAAACAAAAACAAATCCGAACGGGAGATATTTTTGTAAAAAAGGAGAAATTTTCATGAAAAGCTTTTCAATTTACCGTTTCGCCCGTGCAAAGCGCCGCGCCGCTCCCACCCCTGAAACAAACGAACCCGTTCCGCCTTATAAAAACGCCCCTGTTCCCCCTTCCGAGAGCACGGCTTCCGTTTCCCCTTATAAAAACGACCACGTCTCCGTTCTGTCCGATTTTTACGCCAGACACGAAAGCGCGTCGAACAGGATTGAAAAATCTCACACGAAGAGATGACCGTCCTGCGCCCGAACGCAAAAAAATAAGGTACTCTGTATGAGTACCTTGATTTTTTGCAACTTATCTCTTGGAGAACTGAGGAGCGCGACGAGCTTTCTTCAAGCCGTACTTCTTTCTTTCCTTGACTCTGGGATCTCTCGTAAGGAATCCTTCCTTTTTGAGCGCGGGACGAAGCTCTGCGTCTGCTTGAAGGAGCGCACGGGCGATACCGAGACGGATTGCGCCTGCCTGACCGGTATAACCGCCGCCGCATACGTTTACGGCGATGTCGAACTTCGTTTCGCTTTCGGTAAGGACGAGGGGCTGTTTTACGATATATTGAAGCGTTCCCTGAGGGAAGTAATCTTCGAGGGTTCTGTCATTGATGACAATGCTGCCGGTTCCGCCGGGGATAAGACGAACACGCGCGATTGCAGCCTTTCTTCTGCCCGTTCCCCAGAATTGAAGCTTTTTCTTCAAATTAGCTTTTGCCATTTTAATACCTCACCTTAAAATAATTTGAGTTCTTCGGGTTTCTGTGCTGCGTGGTTGTGCTCGCTACCCTTATAAACTCTGAGCTTCTTGATCATGTCTCTGCCGAGGCTGTTCTTGGGGAGCATACCTCTGACCGCTTCATAGACCGCAAGATCGCTCTTTTCAGCCATCATCTTCTTGTAGGGAACTTCCTTCAAGCCGCCGATGTAGCCGGTATGATATCTGTAAAACTTATCTTCGAGCTTTTTACCGGTGAGAACCGCTTTGTCGGAATTGATCACGATCACGAAATCTCCGGTATCTACGTTAGGGGTGAAAGCAGGCTTGTTTTTTCCGCGAAGGATCGCCGCTACCTTGGAAGCAAGTCTTCCGAGAGGAACGTCCGTTGCGTCGACAACATACCATTTTCTTTCTACCGCTTGGGCTTTTGCCATGTAGGTTTTCATTATGTTGTACTCCTTTTTCGTTATAGTCAAAAAAGCATTCGTTTCATTGAGAAATCATTCGTGAGTTATGCTTTCTCCGTGATTGCTACTCCATTGTATTATTTTCGGAATATTCTGTCAAGCTGTTTTGTGTTTGGTTTCGCAAGTTTTTTTATTTTTTTCAAAAAAATTTTTTACCCGAAAAAACAACGGCTTTTCGCGAAAAAAAGCCGTTGTTTTTGTCAATACCATGAAATTATTTCCTTCGCGGAATTAAAATACCCGAGCGATTCCATTCTTTCATAGAGATAATTTCCGATGAGCGTATAGCCCGTATCGTTGAAATGCGTGGGATCGTATCCGCTGCCGAGCCGCGCCATAAAGCTTGCCGGCGGTCTTCCGATGGCGAGATAATTCCGATCGTCGTCGGTAAGTTGAAGATTTGCGTCCGTGATCGCGTCCGTCATGAGATACTGTCTGATATTGACGAATTTGTCCCCGAACGCTTTCTGCATTTCGGTTTCGAGCTTTTGCGCATCAACGATGTTCGTCGGCCTCGAAAGTCCCACGACGAGGTACCTCGCCTCGGGATCCGTCTGACAGTTGAGTATGTATTGGATCTGATAGATCAATTTATTGATGGACGCCTGCTCGTCGACGATCGTTTCGGTCGTATAAGTGGGTTGCCCGTCTCCGTCGAGCACGGGATTGCCTGCCTCGTCCGTTACGGGAACGGACACGCTCTCCGAAACCTCCCAACCGCCGTTGATGCCCATCCAGATGATAAACACGTGGTTGCCCCATCCGCTCTTCGCGATCTGAGTCGGTTCGAGATAATAGAGTTGTTCGCTCGTCCATCCGCCCCTGCCCTCGTTGATCGTTTCCACGCTTACGCCGAGCGCCTCGTTCATGCGTTTCGAAAGCTGAGAGGGATAACTCCAACCGCCGTTTCCGAGGTTGCCTGCCGTAAGGGAGTCTCCGAAACATACGACGCCGGGAAGCTTTGTCTTGACCAGCGTCTCCTTGGGAACGACTTCTTTCAACGTTTCGAACGCTTCCATCAGCATATCGTACTGCTTTTGGAGCGCGGCGTATTCCGCTTGAAGTTTCGAGTTGTTGATCTGCTGCTCGGAGAGCTCCTTTTTCAGGTTCTCGTACTCGACGCGCAAGTCCGCAAGCTGTTCCGCGAGAACGTCCGCCTGTTCGAGTTTATCGAAATTTGCGAGAATCTCTTCCTGCATCGCCTCTAATTCTTGGTATCTTTTTATGACCGCCTCGTACTCTTCCTGTTTTTTAGCGTACTCGTATTGCAAGGCGATGTAACTTTGATTGAGCTCTTCCTGCTTCTTTTGCAACTGCGCATATCGACGCGTAAGCGTGCTCGCCGCGACGGCGCTCAGCAAAAACGTCACCGCCAAAAAGAGGACGAGACAAATGGAAAACCACTTTTTACTGCGTTCTGACATGGTCTTGCCTCCTGATGATAGAATTATTCAAGAACCGCTTTGATTCTTCTGACGCCTGCGGCGGAAGATTGCTCCTTCTTGATTTTGAACGTACCGAGCTGACCGGTATGCTCCGCGTGCGGTCCGCCGCACATTTCCTTCGAGAACTCCCCGATGGCGTACGTTTTGACCGTAGAGCCGTATTTGCTCTCGAAGAGTCCCGTAAAGCCCTCTTCTCTCGCCTGTTCGTAGGGCATTTCCTTCATGACGACGGGAATATCCTCTTTGATCTTTTCATTGACGAGATCTTCTACCGCCTTGATCTCCTCCGCCGTCAACGGACGGTCGAAGTTGAAATCGAAACGAAGTCTCTCCTCGGTGATATTCGAACCTTTCTGGCAAATTTCGGGAGAGCAGACTTGACGGAGCGCCGCCTGCAAAAGGTGGGTTGCGGTATGAAGGAAGGTGGTTGCCTCTTCATGGTTTGCAAGTCCCCCCTTAAAGGTCGCCTGCGCCTTGGAGACTTCCTGATGCTCCTTGAACGCGGCGTCAAAACCGTCCATATCGACCTTATATCCCCTCTCTTCCGCCATTTCGACGGTAAGTTCTACGGGGAATCCGTACGTATCGTAGAGACGGAAAGCGGATTTTCCGGCAATGGTCGTCTCTTTGACGTAAGCGGGGTTGGATCTCGCCATAAATTCGTTCTTTCTCTCCAAGGAGTTGACGCACTTGTCGAATTCCTTGATTCCCTGAACGAGCATCGCGTCGAACTTTTCCGATTCTTTATCGAGCTCGGCAAGGATATAGTCCTCTTTTTCGACGAGGAGCGGATATGCCTCGTTGTAGACCTTTTCGATGAAAATTTTCGCAACTTCGTCGAGCGCCTTCGTGGTGACGCCGAGATTTCTCGTATAGCGAATGGCGCGGCGGAGAAGACGTCTTAAAATGTAGCCTGCGCCCGTGTTGGACGGAACGATTCCGTTCTTGTCGCCGATGAGCATGACTCCCGTTCTGATATGATCCGCAATGATACGCATCGCCTTTCTCGCGTCCGCGTCATCATCGTAGGATTTTCCGGAGAGTTCTTCGAGCTTACGGATCGCGTCGATGAAAAGGTCCGTCTTATAGCCGTCGTTGAGTCCGTTGAGGAACAAGAGCATTCTGTCCAGTCCGAATCCCGTATCGACGTTCTTGTTGTCGAGCGGCTCGTAGCCCGTTTCCGTCTTTCTGTACTGCATATATACGTCGTTTCCGATTTCGACGTATCTTCCGCAATCGCACGTTACGCCGCAGTTCGGGCCGCAGGGAACGTTGTGACGGGGATAGAACCATTCGTTGTCGGGGCCGCAGGGCGTGCCGACCGTACCTTCGAGCTCCCACCAGTTGTTGGATTTATCGAGGTAGTAGATATGCTCGGGCTTTATACCGAGTTCTTTGAGATAAGCGGCGGTCTCCTCGTCGCGCGGAGCGGCGTCGTTGCCCTCGAACACGGTAGAGCAAATTTCGTCTCGATCGAGCCCGAACACCTGCGTGAGAAGGTCGAACGTCCACTTGGTTTTTTCCTTTTTGAAGTAATCTCCCAAAGACCAGTTTCCCATCATTTCGAAGAACGTAAAATGCGTCGCGTCTCCGACAGAGTCGATGTCCACCGTACGAACACATCCCTGCACGTTGCAAAGCCTCGTGCCGGCAGGGTGCTTTTGACCGAGCAGATAGGGCATGAGGGGTTGCATTCCCGCAACGTTGAACATGACGCCCGTCGTTCCGTCGCCGATGAGAGATACCGCGCCGATGTTGACGTGGCCCCTCTCTTCATAGAAAGAGAGCCATTTATTTCTTAATTCTTTGGATGTGATCATTTTCTTGTACTCCGTTAAATTTTCGTAAGGGTATAACCCGTTTTTGCGTCTTTTACGGCATAACCGCGCGATGCAAGCTCGTTTCTGAGCTCGTCCGACTTCGCCCAGTCCTTATTCAGTCTGGCGTTCCATCTCTCCTCGGCGATCTTTCTTACCTCGTCGGGAATTTCTTCCCTATGCGCCTCCTCGTACCATTTGAGGTACTCGTCCGCGTTCTTTTTGAAAAGTCCGAGGAGGGAATACGTCTTTCTGATTTGGGAGACGTCCGTTTTCGCCCCCTCTTTGTCGCCCTTTTCCCACTTTCTGCGCACCTCCTTGAAATAACCGTAGAGGTTGGAGAGCGCGAGCGCGGTGTTGAAATCGTCGCTCATGCAGGCGTTGAATTCGTCGTCGATCTGCCGATTCTCTCCGCCGTTCTCGCCGACCTGCGCGATCGTCTTATAAAATTCCGCAAGATGCGCCTCCGCGGAGGGGAACAGGTCGTCCGTAATATTGATGTCGTTTCTGTAATTCGTTTCGAGAAGGGCGAACTTGATCGCCTCGTTGGAATATTTTTTGAGAAGATCTTCGAGGAGCAAGCTGTTGCCGAGGGATTTACTCATCTTCTGTCCGTTGACCTTGATGAGCCCGTTGTGCGTCCAGTAACGGACGAACTGTTTTCCCGTGAGCGCCTCGGACTGGCAGATCTCGTTCTCGTGATGGGGGAAAATCAAATCTCTTCCGCCGCCGTGAATGTCGATCTGGTCGCCGAACGCGGCTCTGTTCATCGCGGAACACTCGATGTGCCAACCGGGTCTGCCCTTTCCCCAAGGGGAATCCCAGGAAATCTCCCCTTCCTTCGCGCTCTTCCAAAGCGCGAAATCGTAGGGATTTTTCTTCTGTTCGTCGTTATCGACTCTGACGCCGTTGAGCGCCTCCTCGGGCGTACGGTTGGAAAGATGACCGTATCCGGGATAGGTGTCCACGTCGAAATAAACGTCGCCCGACGGAGTGGAATAGGCGTGCCCGTTTTCGATGAGGGTGGACACGAAGTCGATGATGTTGTCGATGTTCTCCGTCGCTTTGAGCCAGACGGTGGGATCGTCGATCGCCATTTCTTCCATGACGGAGTCGATCTTTCCGATCATCATCTTTGCGTACTCGTCGGCGGGAATCCCCGTTTCGCGGGATTTTGCGATGATTTTATCGTCTACGTCCGTATAGTTTCTCGCATAGGTGACCTGAAAGCCTTCCTTTTCGAGATATTTTCTCATAATATCGTAAATGAGCGCCTGATAGCCGTGTCCGATGTGCGCCTCGCCCGAAACGGTAATGCCGCAGGCGTACATCTTGACCTTTCCCTCTTCCAAAGGCACGAATTCTTCTTTTCTTCTTGTAAGTGAATTATAAATTTTCATTGCCGTTCTCCGTTAATGCTTTTACCGTCTCTTCGAGTTCGGTAATCCGCCCTCTGAGTGCGTTCAACTCTTTCATGACGGGGTCTTCCTTTTCAGGGAGCAAATCGACCGTCTTTTCGCCGTTGAGGCGAACCACCCTCGCGGGAATACCGACGACCGTCGCGCCGGCAGGAACGTCCTTCAACACCACCGCCCCCGCGCCGACCTTCGCGCCGTCTCCTACGGTGATATTGCCCAGGATTTTGGACCCTGCGGACAGGGTACAGTTTTTTCCGACGGTGGGGTGACGCTTTCCCGTCTGTTTTCCCGTACCGCCGAGCGTAACCGCCTGATAGATGACCGTTCCGCTTCCGACTTCCGCAGTCTCGCCGATGACGACGCCTGCGCCGTGGTCGATGAATACGCCGGGTTCGATTTTTGCGGCGGGATGGATCTCGATGCCCGTCAAAAATTTTGCCCATTGCGAGATGATTCTCGCAAGCAACCTCATATGGATTCTGTAAAAGAAGTTCGCAACCCTGTGACGGGAGAGAGCATGAACGCCTGAATAGGTGAGTAAAATTTCAAGCTTATTTCTTGCGGCGGGATCGAACCGCTTTGCGGCGTCGACGTCGGCACGCAGACTCTTAAAAAACATAAACCGCCTCCTAAAAAATACACCTTTACAGTATATAAAGGCGCACCGTGCCGCCGTTCCGCTTTGCCCGGACTATTTTCGTCCGAGATTCGTCGTACAAACGCTTTCTCGATTTGTACAACTTCCCGACAAAACGATAACGAAACAAACCGCAAGGTATCAATCTGTCTGAAAAGACGCTTTTTTGCGGAAAAACACCCTTTTTTCAAATCGTATATTTTTCTGAATGATATTTTACTATTTCCGTTTTTCCTTGTCAAGTTTTTTCGCAAGGTCGCAACAAGGAAACGCGTTGAAATTAAAGCCGTTTTCTGTTCATTAAGTTTTCATTTTCGACGAAAATCTCGTTCATTTTTTCAAAATAGCCCGAATCATACGCCATTTTTTGGAAGAATCTAACAAATTTTTCAAAATTTATGAAAAATACTTGCTTTTTTCAATCAATTCTGATATAATTGTTAAAAATACTATGCTGTGAGGAATGTTCTTATGAAGAGAGACAGAGTTGAAGAACTTGCAGAACTTCTCGACAAAAGAGGCAAAATGACGCTGGAACAACTCGAAGAGTGTTTTCCCAACGTATCTCAGATGACGCTCAGAAGAGACCTGTTCCAACTCGAAGAGGACGGCAGGATCATTCGCGTCAGAGGCGGAGCCATGTCCGTCAAGGAAATTCAAAAAGTCGCAGGCGAACCCTACGCAAAAAAGACGGTCATTCATACCGATGAAAAAATCGTGATCGCACAGAAAGCCGCGGCGCTCATCGACGACGGCTCTTCCCTGTTCATCGACGGAGGAACGACCGCGCTACATCTCGCAAAGGAGATTGCCGACCTCAACTGCACCGTTTTCACGAACGGCATTGCGGTCGCATGCGAACTTGCGCAGAAGAAAAATCTGAAAATCACCGTCATCGGCGGACAGCTCATCAAGGAAAATCTTTCCACGGCGTCGCCCATGGCGAAGGAATACTTCAACGGCATGAACTTTGAACTTGCCGTCATTTCCGCGTCCGCGTTTACGCCCGTGAACGGATTCTCCTGCAATTCTCAGATCGAGGCGGATCTTCTCAAACTCGTATGTTCCAAGGCAAAGGCGGTCTATATGATGCTCGACTCTTCCAAGATCGGAAAGGTCATGCCCTATACCTTTGCGCACATCGACGACATCAACGTGCTCATCACCGATCAGTATTTCCCCGATGAAATGAGAGCGGTATTCCAGGAAAACGACATCGTCGTCATGTAACAAGCGTGCCGCTTGACCCCGTTAGTTCGGACAGACTTACTGTGCCGACGAGGCGTATACACACCTCGTCGGCATTCTTTTTATCCGTTCGCCAAGCGTGCCGCTTGATCCCGTTAGTACGAACAATGTTACCGTGCCGATGAGGCGTATACACACCTCGTCGGCATTCTTTTTATCCGTTCGCCAAGCGTGCCGCTTGATCCCGTTAGTTCGGACAGGCTTACTGTGCCGACGAGGCGTATACACACCTCGTCGGCATTCTTTTTGTCCGTTCGCCATGCGTGCCGCATGCCCCGATTGTACCGACAATCAATTCACTGCCGCCGAATCGAAAACGATTCGGCGGCGCTTTATTTTCCGTTTTCTACGCAAAAAACGGCAATATAAAATATCGCCGTATCCATCGTTCATTGTTTCAATAATTCATACAGTTTTTGCTTGAATCCGTACGTTTCGACAAGCTTTTCGATCTCCCGTTCGTTGCGCCTGGAAGGAACTTTTTCCTTTCTGCCGCGAATCATGATATTTTTCGGAGAATGCTCGAAATCGACGAACTCGATCATATCCACCCGGTAGCCCGCGTCCTCCAAAAGCATCGCTCGGACGGAGTCGGTCAAAAGCGCGGATACTCTCTCCTTGACGATGCCGTAGCGGAAAAAAATATCCATATCGCCGCCCTGATGAATGGAGAGATTGACTTCGTGTTGACAACAGGGAACGGAAAAAATGTATTTTGCTCCTTTTTCCACCGCATAGGCGAGAGCGTAGTCCGTCGCCGTATCACAGGCGTGCAAGGTAACGATCATGTCGATCTTTTCTTCATATAAGACGTCTTTCGTGACGTCGGCGACCACAAATTCGAGGGAAGAATAGCCGTAGCTCTTTGCAATTTCATTGCAGCGTTCCACCACGTCTTTTTTCAGATCGTACCCGATCACCTTGACGGAAATTCCCTTTTTGAACGTAAAATAATAGTATAAAATAAAAGTCAGATAGCTCTTTCCGCACTCGAAGTCGAGAATCGTGAGGGAAGTTTCCCCCGTTTCGCGGAAAGCGTCGTCCACGAGCTCCAAAAAGCGGTTGATCTGTTTATACTTATCGTACTTTGCCTTGACGATTTTGTAGTCCTTTGTAAAGACGCCGAGATCGACGAGCGCGGGAACTTCCTCGCCCTCTTCGAGAAGATAGCGTTTTTCTCTGTCGTGCGACTGATTTTGCGCTTTCAGGTCGTTTTTCGTCTCCTTTTTGCGGTATTCCCCATTGCCGCCGCGCGACAACAGCACCGTTTTCCCCTCGTAAAAGATGGAAATCTGCTTGAATTTCCCCTCGATTTCTGTGGCAAAAAAGGCGTCGAAATCCTCGAAATTCGTGTGAAAAACCTGGTTGTTTTTGTATTTTTCCGCCTGAAAATACGCCGTTTTTCCCTGTACGGGACGAACGGTCAGTTTTTTGTATTCGCCGAGCGCGTCGGTTGCGGTGAGACGGATCAAGTTTTGCGTATTCATAAAAGAGCCTCCAACTCGTCGATGCGCGAGATGATGAAGTCCGTCGCTTTCGGCATATCCTCCTCGTGGCGGCGAATAAAGCAGGTGCGCATTCCGACGCTCATCGCGCCGATCATGTCGGAAGGATAGGAATCCCCCACCATCAGAATTTCGTCGGCGGGAAGTCCGATTTCCCTTAACATCGTTTGAAAGAAACGGGAATCGGGTTTCACCGCTCCGACCTCTTCCGAAATGAAGCATTTCTTCACATACGGCATGAATCCTTTCGTTCTGCCCTGCTGAATCACGGATAGACCATTGGTGGCAAGATACAGATCGTACTTCTTTGAAAGGCGGTTTAAGATATTCGGACTGTCCGCAACGGGGTGGAACTGACGGGAGAGGAGCTCAACGAACAGTTCGTCGCTCCCGGAAGGCAACGAAACGCTCCGATAGTTTGCAAAGAGCCACTTGACGTGCGTTCGATACCGTTCGTGAAAGGCGGCGCGTATCTCCTCCGAATGAACGAGATGGAGCCCCCGTATTCTCCAACTCTCGTAGGAAAGACGCCAGAAATCGTCTATCTGCTCCTTTGTCGGCTCGATCCCAGCCGCGCGGCAGGTGAGCGCGAACGCCTCCGTCTCGTCCGCGTCAAAGTCGAGCAAGGTGTGATCCACGTCGAAAACGATCGCTTTCATCAGTCCGCCCACCTGTGATGGGAGAGCGTTCTGTCCTTGACGTCGTCGTGTTCCGCAAAATACAGCTCGCGGAGCTGCTCTTTGGTGAGAGGAACCGTTCTGCCGAGGAGCTCTCTGATTTCGTCCTCGATAAAATCCGCAAAATTAAATTCGCCGTCGTACTGTTCGGACAGGCGCATGACGTCCCAACGGGAAATAGACATTGCTTTTCTCCTTTTTTCGGAAAGTATATCACACGGCGGAAAAAAAGTCAATCACCCCTCATACTTTGCCGTAAGTTTCAAAAGAACTGCGAGGCAATCGTTGAGCGAACGCATTTCGCGGTCGGTGAGTACCCCTTTTGCGCGATACATGCGAAGGGCGAGCTCGACGTTATCCGTTTCGAGCCTGTCGCTTCCCGAAAGGGGCATGCTTTTGAGACGGCTCGCAATCTCGAATGCGTGGTCGAGGCACACGTCCGTTTCGTCGAGCGAATGGCTTGCAATCTCGGGCGGAGCAATCTGCGTGACGAGCGGTTTTTCCTCGAAACAGACCACTTTTTGCGCCTCTTTCTTTTTTTGCGGTCGGGGCAGAATGAGTTTATCGAGAAGAAAGCACTCCGCGACAATCAAAACGGAAAACAGGAGCGCGTCTTTGAGAGGATAGGCGCACCCGAGCAGGGCGAACGAAACGAGAACGAGAAGCGCGGAGAAAATTCGGAAAATGCGTTTTGTATGTAAGGGGCAGCATGCGATAAACCAAAGCACGGGAAGAACTGCGATGCAGGTGCAGAAAATCCATTCTTCAAAAGAAGTGAGAAACTCCGATAAAAATGAAAATAGTTGCATAAAATCACCTCGATTCCGAGTATAACAGAATCGAGGTGGAGAAAAGGAACTGTTCTTGTCGAATTTTGAATCATCAGGACTTATAGGTCGAGCTGATGGCAAGCGAGAATGTTGACGATGGTCATGGAAATCTTTTCCATCGGAATCCGCATGATTTTCGACACCGCCCTGCGATATAGTTCGAGCTGAGGCGTATAGTGGCGGAGCACGTCCTCGTCGGCTTTGCCCGTGAATTTATAGTCGATGATCCTGACGTCCTGACCGATCGCAAGCAGGTCGATTGCGCCCTGGTAGAGCGCTTGCTCGCCCGAAGGGGATTCGAGGGCGACGAGAAATTGCTGTTCCCGTTTGAGGGTATACCCTTTCAGGGAACGGAACACGGGCATGGCGAGAATAGACTCTAATTTTTCGTAATCGAGCTGTTGCGCGTCTTCCCTTGTCATCAGCGCTTTGACACGCTCGTATTCTTCCGCAAGCGGTTTCGAAAAATCGACGCGTTCGAGAAAGGCGTGATACGCCGTTCCCTTTTCGCGGTCGCTTTCTCCAAACAGCGAGGGGAGCGCGTAATATTCTTCGTCCCCTTCGAGGAGAACGGACGCGGAGCTCTTGACGGGCTCGTTTGTCGCCGCCTCATAGGGGTAAACGTAGTCCATGACGCGAAGAATGGGTTCTTCGTCCCCCTCTACCCCGTCGAGAGAGACGAGCGGCACGTCGAACGGAAGGAGCTCGGGAAGTTCCTCGTCGACGCTGAACCGTTCGACGTCGAAAAAGTCCGCCCAGCATTTCGCCTCGGCGACAAAATCGGGAGAGAACGCGCGCTTCTCCTTCATGACGACGTGCAGGGCGTATTTTGCGCGCGTGAGCGCGACGTAAAAGAGGTTCATTTCGTCCTTGACGGTCTCCGTCTTTTGGGTAAAGCGACAGAGTTTACGAAGAATCGTATCGCTTTTCGTTCTCTGTTCCATATCGTAACAGCGCGGCGCGGGAATGCCTCCAAAACACAAAACCTCGTCCGCGTCGGGCGCGTGGAACTTTTTATCCGCGTCGAGCACGATGACGACGGGAAATTCGAGCCCTTTGGAGCCGTGGACGGTCATGACCTGTACGGCGTCCTCGCCCACAGGCTCGACGTAGGAAATCTTATTTCCGTTGGCGCGGACGGTCGTAAGGAAGGAATGCACGTCCCCTTTCGCCTCGGAGATGAGCCGTTCGATGTGGCGAATCTTCATTTTTCCGTTGGGATATGCGAGGTATTCCGTCTCCATTTTATGGTCGGCGATGAGTTTGGTGAGCACTTCTCCCGCGCTCGCCGTTCTCGAATAGGCGCGCAGTTCGTCCGCATAGGAGAGGAACGCGCGGATACGGAGCGCGAGTTCATGATTGACCGCCGCATACTTTCTGACTGCGACGCGGAAGGATGATTCGGGGAAACGAATGCGAATTTTGGCGAGATCGTCCTCGGAAAATCCCCCTGCCGAAGAGAGCATCGCGCCGACCAAAGCGACGTCCTGTTCCGTATTGTCGAGAAACGAGAGCCATTCGAGGAGCGTTTTGACTTCGGAAAAGGCGCAAAGGTCGATTTTTCCCGAAGAACCGACGGGAATCCCCCGTTCGAAGAGCGCTTTGACCGCCTCGGTCGTATCTTCGGAATTCGAGCGAATGAGAATACAAATGTCGCCGTAACCGACGGGAACGAATCGCCGTTCGTCCAGGTCGTAATATTGACGCGCATGCTCCGTCTCCACGATCTGAACGAGTTTTTTCGCAAGGGGAGAAAGCGCCTTCTCCTGCGCCCGTTGCAGGCGGAGAACCTCTTTTTCTACGGAATAAACGCCGTTTTTGACGATCTCCTCCCTCTCTTCGGGAGGAAGAATGTGGAGAAGAACTCTGCCCTCGTGCTCGCCGTATCCACCTCCTCCGATCATGTGAGAGGTGCTTTTATAGTCGACGCCCGTCTCGTCCGTCATGCAGACTTCGAATATATCGTTGACGAATTTCAAAATACCGTCCGCGCTGCGGAAATTGTTGCGCAGAAGAAGAGCGTTCCCCTCGCGCGCAAACTCGTCGATTTTTTTGGCGAAATAGGACGAATTTGCGCCTCTGAATCCGTAAATGGACTGTTTCATATCCCCGACGAGAAAGACCTCTTTCCCCGACACGGCGGAGAGAATCGCCTCCTGCACGGGATTGACGTCCTGATATTCGTCTACAAAGACGTATTTGTATTTCCCTTTGAGCTCCGCGACGACTTCCTGCTTTTCGAGAAGGCGAAGGGCGAAATGTTCGAGGTCCCCGTAGTCGAGCGCGCCCTTGGCGCGTTTTTCCTGCGCGTACAGTTCGTCGAATCGGAGCACGCACGAGGCGAGCGCGTTCGCGATTTTTCCCGACGCGAGATAGGTTTCGAGTTCTTCCTCGCGCGTGCCGAACTTCCTGATCTCTTTTGCAAATTCGCTCATGGCGGATTTAAGCTCGCCCGCCCTGTCGACGATTTCCATCTCCGCATCCGAAATTTTCTTGGATCTGCGAGGTTTTGCGGGCAGGGAGAGGAAACACCCCTCGCGCATGGAAAACAGATTGCCCGAAAGCACTTCGTTGCACCACGAGAGAACGTCTTCCAAAAACCGCTCCGCCACAGGATAGTCGAGGCATTCTTCTTTCAGAAGTTCGAGTTTTTGCTTGCGGCGCGAAAAGGATGCCGCATACAGTTCGTACAGTCCGCGCTCCGTTTCCGAAAAAGAAGTTTCGTCGTAGCGCGCCGAAAGGAGCGTTTCCCGATAGTTTCGGGTAGGTCTGATCTTTTCGTAAAAGGACAAGATGAGTTCGCGAAGCGTCCGTTCGCTCCGTTTTTTGCGGTAAACGGAAAGGAGGGTGTAAAAATCTTCGTCCTCATCGGCGTACGCCTGTTCAAAGAGGAGATCGAGCGCCTTGTTTTGCAGGCTTTTCACTTCCGCTTCGTCCGCAAGAATGCGGAAATCGGACGAGACGTCCACGAGATAGAAATACCTGCGAATGATCTTCGAGCAAAAAGAATGAATGGTGGATACGTCCGCCTGCGGCAACATGACGAGCTTTTCTTTGAGCGTTTTGCGCTGTTCGTCCGAAATCGACTTGTCTCCGATTTTTTTGATGAGGGCGGTTTTGAGTTTCTCTTTCATCTGCGACGCCGCCTTCGTCGTAAACGTAACGGCGAGAATGTCCGTCACGTTCGCCTCGTCGAGAATGAGCCCGACGAGCTTTTCAATCATGACAAACGTCTTTCCGCTCCCTGCGGACGCGGAAACGATGGTTTTGCCCCTCGCCCCGATGGCGAGCGCCTGTTCCGCCGTATAGGTCACGCTCATGCCTTTTCCTCCTTCTCCTTTTCGTTTGCCGAGATGGCGGCAATCTCCGCACAGGTCGTTTTATGGGACGGTCTGCCGTCGCCGTCCATGGCGCAGAGCCCCTTGAAGTTACACCAGGTCGGACACGCCTTATACGGAGACGCGCCGATGAATCCTTTTTTCAGTTCCCGTATGCCGTTCTCGGCGAGCATGACGGAATAATCCACAAAATCGGTGAAAAATTCGGAAGATAGCACCTTCTTGCTCCGCTCCCCCTGCGATTGATCGAACAGCTCGCTCTTGCCGACGGACGCCTCTCTATCGAGAAAGGGCATTGCCGACTGATTGTAAAAGCCCGTCATCCGATAGTTGGCGTGCTCCTCGTCCGTGAAATCGCGATAGGCAGGAAAGTAAAATCCGCCCGCGGGCGTCTTGCCCTCGGACACCGCGTGAAGGTACAGTTCGAGCTGTAATTTTTTTCCGACGTAGTACGATTCGGGCGAAGCGTCGATCTCGCCCGTCTTATAGTCTATTACGCGGACAAAGTCGCCCTTTTCGTCCACGCGGTCCACTTTCCCGTACAGCTGACCGAATTTGACGACGCGTTCGGAATCGGCGACGGTAAATTCGGACTGTTCGACGGTGCGATACATCGCGCGACAGATCTCGACCGTCTCGTCGATCAAGGCGTTCATGCGGTACGCGCCGCCTGCCGTGTCCGTTCCGTAGCTGTACGGCGGAAGCTCGGACAGAGCCGTGGCAAGCGACTTGGAAACCTCGTCGCACTTCTCGTAAGTTGCGATTTCGCCCTGTTTGATCAAATCGGCGAGCTGTTCGAGCACGGTATGCACAAAGTTGCCCGTATCCGTGTTCTTCATGCCGCCCTCGACCTTTTCTTCGAGTTTCAGTCCTCTCGTGAGGAAATTTTTATAGGGGCAATCGTAATAGGATTCGAGCAGCGTGGGCGAAACGGTTCCTCTCGGAAAGAAGAGCTTTTCTCCAGTCTGAACGTACAGTTTGGGCGGAACGCCGAGGTAAAGCCGATCCCTGCGTTCCCGTTCGCCGCGCTTTGCCAGCGCGCGGTACACCGCGCCCGTACCTTCCCCTGCGTCCTCGGACTTCGAAACGTCGTGAATTTTCATGAGAAACTGTTTCATGGCAAGCTCGGGCGTGACGCATCTGTCCGCGAGGGTGGAAAGGCTGTACTCGTCCGTATGCTCGAAGGCAAGTCCCGTGGAGCCGAAACGGGTGAAGAGCTGTCTCAGATACAGGACGAGCTCGCTCTTCCCCTCGCCGTCGGCAGGAACGAAACAGGAAAGGCTGTCCGTGAACGAACAGAGGTTGAGCCCGACCGATTCGCGCGTGCGCAGATTAGCCTGCGCCGTCGTCGGTTCGATTTTCAGGGAGACTTCGCCGAGAAGCCGAAGCTCGCCGTCCGATAACATCGCCGTATCTTCCGTGACTTTGGGAACGTTTTCGTTGAGTCCGACCGCGTACAGATGGGAAACGGGGAGAAATTTACTCTCCGCGACGTCGCCGACGAACACGCCGTCCGCTTTCAAGGGAATCATGGAGACTTCGCAGGCGGACAGACCGTCCGACAAAACGGTATAAAACTCGCTCGCGTCCATGAAGTAGTCTTCCGTGAGCAGTTCCGCCTCGTCGAGAACTTTATTGATTTTATCCACGCCCTGCGTGAGAAAATCGGAGAGCATTTCGTCCTTGATCTTCAAGGCGAGATTTACCGTGGTGCGTTCCGTTCCGACGAGCATGGCGCGGAGCAGACGAACGTATTCTCCCCCCTGCGCATGCGTGGGAAGCATGAATTTCAAAAGTCTGTTCTGTTGATAGGTAAGTTTTGCCTTATCGTAGCCCTTGACGTCCTTAATCTCCTTTTTGATTCCGCCGCGATAGAATGCATAGGCGGAGAGATAGTTTCTGTATTCGTCCGCGTCGCCGAAATACACGCAAGAAAGAAACGCCTGCGTACTTTCGGGAGAACAACCGTCCATCGCCATTTCAAGCGCGGAGAGAAGAAACCTCGAAAGAGGGTGCTCGGACATGGATTTCTTACGGTCGAGGAAATAGGGGATTTTATATTCGGAAAAGACGGATTGCACGGTGAGCGCGTACGATTCGGGATCGGGAACGAGAACGGCGACGTCGCGATAGCGTTTGCCTGCGCGCACGTTATGGCAGATGAGAGACGCGACGCGCTCTATCTCCTCGCGTTTATCCGACGCCTCGTACAAAAAGACCTTATCCGTACGCATGCCCTCTTCGCCGTAGCATTCGGGGCGGTACAATCCGTCGCGCAGGCGGCTCGCCTCTTCGCATTCGTCCGTTTCCGTTACCGTTTCACAGACGAAGGGACGATCCTGAACGATCTCCATGAACGCAGGGTGCGCCTCGTTGCGATAAAGCTCTCCCCGTCCGCCGATAAAGAGCGCCGTGACGTCCTTTGCCGCGTCGAGACACGCCGAAATGCCCTCGCGCATTTGCGCCGCGAAGGAAGGGAATCCGAAGAGGACGACGTGTTTTCCCGTAAATTCACCCGTGGTGCGAATGATTTCGGGGAGAAGGCGGAAATAGTTGCTTTCGTCCAAAAAGTCGTGCTTTGCGAGAAATTTCTCGTACTGCTCCTGCACGAAAGCGAGGTCGCTCAGTTTTTCCCTGAGAACCTCGTTGCCTCCCACGTCCGCCCGTTCGAGATCCTGCGGCGTGATTTTCGAGGACGAGAGCCGAATGATGGTATCGTAAATCCCCGACGCCGCCTCGCCTGCATGGGGAGAGGTGAAGCATTTCAGCTGACCGCGATATTCGGACAGAATGCGCCGAATCGCCATGACCGAACCCTGTTTGGAGAGCATTCGTTTGTCGTGATGCAATCGCAGATAGCGCGCAAAGGTCAGTACGGGCGTGGAAAACGTCCCGCCGATTCGATTACAGATGGTCTGTTCCGCCAGGAGCGTGTATCTGTCTCCGCAAAAAATGAGAATATTGTCGTTTTTCTCCTCTCGCTCAATGATGTCGCCGAGCCGAGAGAGCGCCGTTTTGAGATCGGGCGTCGTGATGGTCTTGATCATACCCTCATTATAGCATATTTTCGGTGAAATTTTTTTGATTTTTCTTGATTTTCCGAAAATTATTTTTACAATCTGAAAAATATATGTTATAATGGAGAAAGTCGGAGCGTTTCTTTCCGACGACTACGTTCTTTGGAGTTACCGAACATGAAGAAAAGAGTTGCCCTTCTGGCTACCGCCCTGCTCTCCGTCTCCCTGCTTACAGGCTGCGGCGAAGTTGCAAAAGTTTCCCTTGCCGCAAACTGGTACGGGGATACCTCTATCACGAACGCCATCAACGGCACGGAGGAGACGCTCGTTTACGACGTCACTTATCAGAGCGCAGGTTCTACGAACAAATATTACAGCGTAAAATATGACATCGGACGCTACGTCACCAAACTGACCAACGATATTTATACCTGGGACGACGGTTCCAAGGAAGAGGTCTATAAGCTCGAATCTTCCCTGACCATTTCGGGTGCGTACACCATGGACGAAACGAGCGTTGCGTTTGACGATCTCATTACGAGCGTGACCTATTTCCGCCCCGTCACGGCGAACCTTACCCCCATCTATTCCGAGAAACACGTTCGCTCCACATCCCCCACGGCGCTCGTGCCCGAAGACGCGGAGCATATGTGCGTGACGTACGATTACACCAACTATATCGTCTATGAAAAGGATCTCTCCAAGGCGACCGTTACGACCAAATGGACGAACTCGGATACGCCGACCGTCAAAGAGTATGCGCTCGGCGTCTCCGGTTCGATTTTCGACAACGAGGTTCTGCTCTTCGCAGGAAGAGGCATGAACTTTACCTCGTCTTCGAGCAGCAACGCGACCGCTTACACCGCTTCCGTGCTCGGCGTGGAAGTCGGCAAGGTACAAACGGTCAAGTATGCTTATTCCTCCGCGCAAAATACCAGATTTATGTTGAACGGAAGCGAATTGGAAATTCCCACCAAGACCGTAACCCTTTCCCTTGGCGGAAACTATGCAGGCGCGGCACAGACGCTCGTCTATGCGGACAAAGTCACGACCGGCGTCAACACCTACCGCAACGTGCTCATCTCCATGAAAACATCTCTCAGTTACAGTCTCGGTTCTTTGACCTATACGCTGGTAGAGGCGTCGTTCACCAACAAATAACCAACCGACAAGGTTTTTCAGACAGAAAAAAGACTAACCGTTCGTTAGTCTTTTTTGTTTCGTTCTCAAACGACCTTGACCCGACAAATCGGAATTTATCGCGTAATACGATGCCTGCACCAACCTATCTTTTTACATTCGGGGCAAGTCAGTCTGCGCTTGGTAAGACTATGCGCTCCTTTGACGTACTCGCTCATGGTCGGCACAAAAAACGATTTGCACTGCGGACATTCATAATACCCTGCTTTGGCTTCGAGCACCGCCGCCGTAGCGACCGCGAGTATCAACACTGCAATTCGGGCGATCACGGGCATTTCGATATACGCTGCAATGACGACAAGCGAGCATACGGCGATGATCGTAATGATACCGCAGATGACGGACAACGTCATTCGCATTTTGTTTTCTTGGTTTTCTTTCATCAAATTCATCATGTTCTCCTCTGCTTTGTTTTTGTACTCGGAGTCGGAAACGCTTTCCCCCGTAAGCAGGTCGTTGAGCGTGATTTGCAACGCCTCGCATAACGGCATCATGAGAGAAATTTCCGGAAGCCCTTTCCCTCTTTCCCATTTCGAAACGGTTTTGTTGCTGATGAAAAGCGCGTCGGCAAGCTGTTGTTGGGTTAGGTTCCGTTGTTTTCTTGTTTCCGCTATGAATTTTCCGATTTTGATTTGATTCATGGTTTCACCTCCTTTCCGCCGTCATGATACACGATTTGAAACGTCATGAACACGCACGAAGCGTAGAATTCCCTTTATCTACGAAGCGTAGAGCCATACTCCGATCGGTCCTTCCTTGACAAAAGAAAACTCAACCTGTGAAAAGGTCGAGTTTGAACATGCGTTAAAATTCCCGTTGGTCGCACGACGATCCGCCTCGCCGTTTTTATTCGTAGACGGAACGTTTCAAAATGCCGATATAGGGAAGATTTCTGTATCTCTCGTCATAGTCGAGCCCGTAGCCGATGACGAATTCGTCCTCGATGCGGAAACAGGTATAGTCTGCCTCGATGTCCACCACTCTGCGTTCGAATTTATCGAGCAGTACGACGATTTTGACGGACGCTGGATTACGGCTCAGGAGATATTCTTTGAGCCGAGCGAGCGTATATCCGCTGTCGATGATGTCCTCGACGATGATGACGTCCCTTCCCTCGATGTTCTTATCGAGGTCTTTCTTGATACGGAGCGTGCCGCTCGATACCGTTCCCGAACCGTAAGAAGATACCGCCATGAAGTCGAGCTCCACGGGCATATCGAGTTTACGGACGAGATCGCCGTAGAAAATGATACTTCCCTTCAAGATGCCGACGACGAGCGGATTCTTTCCCCGATACTCACGGTTGAGCGTATCCGCAATCTCCTGCACTCTGTTCTGAATGGTCTCTTCGGTCAATAAGATTCTTTCGCAATCCTGATGCATATTCCTTACCTCATCTGTATTCTATCCGACAGGAGCGTTTCGTCCCTGCCGTAAGTTTCACTTCGTCCGAAATCTCATAGCCGACGACTATGAGAATCTTGTTCCCGTCTGCCACCACGGGAATGCAATTCCGCGTCGAAAGCGGAATTTTTTTATCCGTCATCCAGTCTCCGAGGCTCTTTTCGTGCCCTTTATACGGGCGGAACCGATCCGCGTCGCGCCTCGTCCTGACGACCGCGGTTTCGGGAATCCGATCCGCATCGAAGAAGAGGTTCCCTTCCCCAACGACTACCTGTCCTTTGCCGAACGGTATCGTTCCGAAACGAAACGGCGTCTCCGCCGCCGCGGAAACCGACCGATAAAAAGTTACCCTGTCGTATTCGCGGTATGCCTCGATTCCGTTCGGAAGGGTGATCTTCTTGCCGTTCTCCTTGTCGATCAGCGAATAGACTGCCGTCAAATGCGTACTCGTGTAGTCGCTGTCCAGTCCGAGTGCTTTCATGACGGAAAGACACGCCCTTGAAAACAGAGGAAAACGGTGATCCAACCTGACGCTGTTCCCCTCGATCAGTTCTTCCGCCATGGAACAGAGAAGTTCGTCGTCTTCCTTCGCAAGGCGCGCAAAGCGCGCAATGTTGGACGTACTTCCCGGAATCTTCTCTTCGAGTAACGGCAATATCTCGCGGCGAATGAAGTTTCTTGTATACCGTTCGTCCGTATTCGTTCCGTCCTCGCGATAGGGAATGCCGTTTCGCGCGATATAGTCGTCCACTTCGAAACGGGTAACGTGAAGCATGGGACGCGCTATGCCCTCACGTTCGCAGATGCCTGCAAGTCCCGAGAGGGAAGAACCCCTCGCAAGTCGGAACAAAACCGTCTCCGCATTGTCTTTTTCATGATGCGCCGTCAACACGACGTCGGCAAGCCCCTCCGAAAGGACGGACGCAAAGCTCTCATAACGGAAGAGACGCGCCGCGCTCTCCAAAGAAATTTTTTCGTTCCGCGCCCTTGCAGGACAATCCTCCCGAAACAGGCGGAAAGCAATGCCTCGTTCCCTGCAATACGATTCGACGAAACTCGCGTCCTTCAAAGCCTCTTCCCCTCTGATTCCGTGTTCGCAATGAACCGCGAGAAGAGAAAATCCTTCCGAATGCTCGGAAAGATAGTGCAGAAGCGCCATGCTGTCTTTCCCTCCGGAAACGGCTACGGCTATGCGCTTATGAAAAAACGGAGTCAAATCTAAATACACGGAACTAAAATACCGTAAAACTTGCAAACGGATATTTTGCGATCGGTCTCAAATAAGCGGTTTCGTCTATATCGAGCCATTCGTCGCAACTAAGTCTTACAATTTTATTATAGCATTTTTCTTCGGTATAAGCAACAGCAAATAAAAATATTTTAAAATTTATTTTGAAAATATTGAAAAAAACAGTTGACAAATAGTTGGATTTATATTAGAATAAGCAAGCATCAAGTTGGTGCCAACATCGCGGGGTAGAGCAGCTAGGTAGCTCGTCGGGCTCATAACCCGGAGGTCGCAAGTTCGAATCCTGCCCCCGCAACCACATGGCGACGTAGCTTAGCTGGTCTATAGCGGCCGGTTCATACCCGGCAGGTCGGCGGTTCGAATCCACCCGTCGCTACCAATTCAACAAATTCGGCTGAAAAGCCGTTCAAATATATGGCTCCTTGGTCAAGAGGTTAAGACATCGCCCTTTCACGGCGGCAACATGGGTTCAATTCCCGTAGGAGTCACCAAAAAGAAAAGACAGACAATCGTCTGTCTTTTCTTTTTGATATTTTATATGAATTCAATCGGTTGTTGCCGCCGTGAACTTCTTGGGGTCCCCACAAAGCATTTCGTAGAAAGGCTTTGTGGGGAAAGGAGGCGCAACGGAGTGATTTTGCAGACGGGCACACTTGCCCGTCTGCTCGGAGCGGAGTTTGCGCCGACGCCGCAACATGGGTTCCGCCGTAGGAGTCACCAAAACAAAAACCGTACAAAAATGTACGGTTTTTTGTTTTGTATGTTTTCTCAGGAATTGAGCCCAAACCAGCCGACGTGAAATTATCATCAGGAGTCCCCATAAAGCATTTCGTAGAGAGGCTTTGTGGGGAAAGGAGGCGCAACGGAGCGATTTTGCAGACGGGCACACCTGCCCGTCTGCTTCGAGCGGAGTTTGCGTAATCGGGGTCCACGCAAAGCGTTTCGTAGAAAGGCTTTGTGGGGAAAAGGAGGCGCAACGGAGCGAAGTTGCAGACGGGCACACTTGCCCGCCTGCTGAAAGCGGAGTTTGTGCCGACGCCGCAACATGGGTTCCGCCGTAGGAGTCACCAAAATAAAAAAACGTACAAAAATGCTCCTTCTCATAAGGAAGTTGAAATTTTCTTGTATGGACCGACGTCCTCAACTATCCGCAAAGGAATAAGATCGATCCGCAGAAAACAAGAAATTATCCCGACGGATTTTCGAAGTCTCACATGGTTGGTTTATTCTGTTCGATAAATTGGAATATAGCGAACGGGCAATCTGTTATTGAGACAAATAGTTTGCAACAAATTCATCAACGTCAGCAAAATGTTTGACCCGAATTCCCGCGCGCATATAAACTTGCTCGTACTTTTGCAAATACGTATCGAATGTTTTTAGATTATCCGCAAGGGAATCCGGATTGTATTCGTCCATAACGGGGAACGTTCCTATTGCCACACCCTCTGAAATCTCAGAGAGCATAAGATGCAAGCTGCACATATTCATAAAAGAAGCAAAAGCATCAGCATTTTTTGACGCTTCTTCAACTTTATTTCGCCAATTTGAATACATTTCTTCGTATGTTCCGGATAAAGCTTCTGAAGGTTCTGCTTTATTCTTCTCTTTTCGCATATGGCTTTCCACATAAAGAATCAATTGTTTCAACAAATCACGCAACTCCGAAACCTCTTTACTGACAACCGCTTTTCGAATTGCTTGTGCAAACACCCCGTCAATTTGCAGCGTTTCCAGTTCTTCAAACGTTCTTTTCAAACCGCGCTTAAAATACGTTCCATGGTAAAGCATTATGGTATCTAAAAGATATGATATCACTCCGTATGCTTCCACGCGTACTTGTCCAAGCTCATCGTACAGACAAGCATTCGCATAGCAAACTTTTGCTTTACCAAGCAATTCGTCTGCTCTTTGGAAACGGTCCTCGGATACTAAGAACTGTTTTACCTGTGCTTTTAATGCACATAACTCGTCATATGCATCTTTGTTTTTCACATACACAATTCGTGAGTCCATCAATTTTGAAAGGTGAGCATGGTGACATTCTGCATCATATTTCAAACTGCACCGATTGGTGCAGTAAATGTCATAGCCGATTTTTCTGTCATCCAGAATAAATCCCGTTCCCAGTTTCCACCCCGCATCATCCTCAATCAATATGAGCAAGTCCAAATCGGATTTCTCATACGCATCGTCCGTGATAACCGAACCGTATATTCCAATCAACGCCAAAGAGTCAGGACATACCTTGTTCGCTTTATCAATTACAGCCTGAATGATTTTTTGATTTACAATATCCACCATATCACTCCGTTAAATTCTTATTGATCGGTATGTTTTATTGCCGTTTTCGCCTTTGTGTTACAAAAAGCGTAGGGCAAAAGCCCATACCCTAAAAAATCACACACGCATCCAAAGACTCCTTTTACACAAGGAAGCCGTTCCGTTGATTCCATTATAACACGAATCGGCAGAGAAAACAATCTCTCCGCTGAAATTTATTGACGTATCCTCCCCTACGATTGAAATTACAACATCCTTATGAGAACCGGCATAAAGATACGAGTTTGTTATTCTGTATGGATTCAATCGGTTGTTGCCGCCGCAACGGAGATTTCCGCAGATATGCCGATCGGAATGAAAATCGGGCTTGCACTCTGTGGGAGGTTATGATATAATATAAACGTTGCAACAGACCGTTCTGCTTTGGAGCACGAGCTTTATCGGCGCACTCTTCGTTCCCGTATGCAGAGCAGTATGATACCATGGCGGAAGACGCTCATGATAAGCGTTCCCCGTGCGGTGTCCCTAACAACAAGCTGTTCAAGGATCTGAGACAGAAAGCCATTCCCATCGAACGGGAAATCGACGAGGCGGCGCGTATCGGTGAAGTCGAACCTTGAAACCGAACGTATCGTTATGACGTCGCCACGATTCTTTTCCGACAAGAATATCCTGAAAAGACAGGGAAAAATAGATTGACAAACCGTTTGAAATCGTGGTATGATAAATCAGGTGAGAGAAAAGACGAAATTCTGCTTTTCAGCGATCATGGGACGGTGCGAGCCATGAAAGAAAGATTCGGGTAATATGGGACTCACCGAACGCAAGTTCAAAAAACTGCATCGAGCATACCGTTCGGTATGGAAACAAGGTGGCACCGCGATAATTTCGCCCTTGATTTGTCTGACAAATCAGGGGCTTTTTATATAGGAGTATTTATGGGAAACATTATCTTGACGGGCGACAGACCCACGGGAAAACTGCACATCGGACATTACGTCGGTTCTCTCAAACGCAGAGTGGAACTGCAAAATTCAGGCGACTTCGAAAAAATGTTTATTATGGTCGCAGACGCACAGGCGCTTACGGACAACTTTTCCAATCCCGCAAAAGTGCGTGAAAACATCACGGAGGTCGCGCTCGACTACCTCGCCTGCGGAATCGACCCGAGCAAAGCGACCATTTTCTTACAATCCTACGTTGCCGAGCTTACCGAGCTCACGTTCTACTACATGAATCTCGTTACGCTCGCACGGCTCGAACGCAACCCGACCGTGAAAAACGAAATCAAACAGAAAGCGTTCGGAGAATCCATTCCCGTCGGCTTTCTCAACTACCCCATTTCTCAGACGGCGGACATCACCGCGTTCAAAGCGAACGTCGTTCCCGTCGGAGAGGATCAGCTCCCGATGATCGAGCAGGCGCGCGAAATCGTAAGGAGTTTCAACAACCTCTACGGAGAAACGCTCGTCGAACCCAAAGCCGTTCTTCCCGAAAACAAGTCCTGTCTCCGTCTCCCCGGCACGGACGGCATGGCAAAGATGAGCAAATCCCTCGGAAACTGCATCTATCTCGCCGATTCCGCGGATGAAATCAAGCGCAAAGTCATGAGCATGTACACCGATCCCAACCACATTCAGGTTTCCGATCCGGGCAACACCTCGAACAACCCGACCTTTATCTACCTTTCCGCCTTTGCAAACGACGGGCATTTCCAGAGGTATCTCCCCGACTATACGAATCTCGACGAAATGAAGGCGCACTACGAAAGAGGCGGTCTGGGCGACATGAAGGTCAAGAGATTCCTCAATAACGTCCTGCAAGAGACGCTTGAACCCATCCGCACGAGAAGAGAAGAGCTTGCAAAGGATATTCCCGCCGTATGGGATATGCTCCGCGAAGGCTCTCACAAAGCGAAAGAGACTGCCGCAGCAACGCTGACCGAAGTCAAAAACGCGATGAAAATCAATTATTTCGACTGATGCGGCTTCATAAAAAACACTTTTCGGAATTGACCGTAGAGGAATTTCACGACATCGTGCGTGCTCGCATCGACGTTTTCGTGGTGGAACAGGATTGCCCCTATTCCGACCTCGACGGAAAGGACAAGGACGCGTGGCACGTCTGGCTCACCGACGGCGAACGGCTCATCGCCTACTGCCGCGTACTCAAACAGGGGACGTCCTGCGAGGAGGCTTCCATCGGGAGAGTGATCTGTCTCGAACGGAGAAAGGGCTACGGCACGCGCGTCCTGAACGAGGCGATTGCGCTCGCCCGTCGGGTTTACGGAGCGGACGCCATTCGCATTCACGCGCAAAAGTATGCGAAACCTTTCTACGAGGGCGTCGGATTCAAACAGTGCTCCGAAGACTTCTTGGAGGACGGTATCGTACACGTTGAAATGATACGAACCCTGACCGACGCAGACGTAAGCAGAGAGGAATTATGAGTTTTGCCGTCATCGACACGGAAACGACGTGGTTTGACAAAATCATGTCCATCGGAATCGTCATTGCCGACGAGGACACCTTCGAGGCGATGGAAGAGAGGTACTACATTATCTCCCCTGCCTATCTGGAAGGCGGAATGTATTCGTCCGTTCTCTTTCTCCGAGACGGAATCGTTTGCTCTTACCGTGAGGCGATTTCAGATATTCGGCATACGTTACTTCAAAACGAAGTTACGTCCATCTTTGCCTACAATGCCAAGTTTGACTACGGACATCTCCCCGAACTGCAATGTTTCGACTGGTTCGACATCATTCAGCGCGCCGCGTACCGTCAATACAACGACGCGATTCCCCCGAACGCCGAATGTTTCGGCACGGGACGACTCAAACGCGGGTACGGCGTCGAGTGCATTTTGAGACTTCTTTCGGAAAATTACGCCTACCGAGAGACGCACAACGCTCTGCAAGATACGCTCGACGAGCTTACCATCATGAAACTTTTGGGGTATCATCCGTCCTATTATAAGAAACTGACGGGATAAAACAATCCGTCGGTTTCTCTTTTGCGTAAAAAAAGAGTTCTGTTTCAAACAGAACTCTTTTTATTTCGTTTCTGTGCAGGGGCAAAGATTACTTCTTCATTGCCTCGATCTGCTTTTCAACTTCTGCGGAAAGATCCTCGCTCTTCTTCTCGATGCCCTCGCCCATAACCATGTGCGCGAATCTCTTGACGGTGATGACGGAACCGATTGCGGGAGCCGCCTCTTTAATGACCTGCGCGATGGTCTTGTCGCCGTCCTTGACGAACGCCTGATCCATCAGGCAGTTGTCCTGATAGAACTTCTTGATTCTGCCCATGACCATCTTTTCGGCGATGTTCGCAGGCTTTCCTTCGTTGATTGCCTGCTGCATGAGAATTTCTTTCTCGTGTTCGAGTACGTTTGCAGGGACTTCGTCCTTGTTGACGTAGGTTGCGTTTGCGGCGCAGATTTGGAGACAGATGTCGTGTGCGAGCTCTTTGAGTTCGGGAGCGGCGGACGCGGAATCTACCTCGACCATAACGCCGGACTTACCGCCCATGTGGATATAGCTTTCAAGCGTTCCTTCGGTCTCGTAACGAACGAAACGACGAACGGCGATCTTTTCACCGATGACGGAGATTGCCTCTTTGAGATACATCTCGACGGTCGTTCCTTCGAAAGGAAGAGCCATGAGAGCGTCAACGTCCGCAGGGTTCTGCTCGACGATGAGCTTACCGACGTTAGCGACGATTTCCTGGAATTTGGGTCCTCTTGCAACGAAGTCGGATTCGCAGTTTACTTCATAGAGCGTACCGACCTTGCCGCACTTGTCGCAGATATAAGCGGCGACGACGCCTTCTGCCGCAACACGGGAGTTCAGTTTCTTATCGGCTTTGAGGATACCCTTTTCGCGAAGGATCTCCTTTGCCTTTTCCATATCTCCGTCTGCTTCTGCAAGCGCTTTCTTACAATCCATCATGCCAAGACCCGTAGCCTCGCGGAGGGTCATGACGTCCTTAGCGGAAACTGCCATATTTCTTATTCTCCTAAAAATTATTCAGCTTTTTCTTCTGCCGCTGCGGCAACTTCTTCCATGGAAACGGGAGCCTCTTCTACGACGGGCATTTCTACGCTCTCGCCCTGATTTGCCTCGATGACTGCGTTTGCAATGACGGAAGAGATGAGTTTGATTGCGCGGATCGCGTCGTCGTTACCGGGGATAACGTAGTCGACGAGGTCGGGATCGCAGTTGGTATCGGTGATTGCAACGATGGGAATGTTGAGCTTTCTTGCTTCGGCTACCGCAATGTCCTCGTTGTGGGGGTCTACGACGAACATGACGCCGGGAAGCCCTTTCATTTCCTTGATACCGCCGAGGTTCTCTTCGAGTTTATCCATTTCGGCTTTGAGTCCGATGACTTCCTTCTTGGGAAGAAGATCGAAATCGCCGTTTTCTTCCATCTTGTGGAGCTTGTTGAGTCTCTCTACTCTGGAACGAATCGTCTTGTAGTTGGTAAGCGTACCGCCGAGCCATCTGGAATTGATGTAGAACTGACCGCAACGCTCAGCCTCTTCCTTGATTGCGTCCTGAGCCTGTTTCTTCGTACCGACGAAAAGAACGCTCTTACCTGCCTTTACCTGCTCGCATACGAATGCGTATGCCTCTTCGATGAGTCCGACGGTGAGCTGCAAGTCGATGATGTGAATGTCGTTTCTTGCGGCGAAGATGTATCTCTTCATCTTGGGGTTCCATTTTCTGGTCTGGTGTCCGAAGTGAACGCCTGCTTCCAGAAGCTGTTTCATAGTGATAACTGCCATAAAAATTACCTCCGTTCTACCTCCACTGTCCCTGTTTTCTCTGCTTTGTCATCCGTCTCGAAAATTTACGGACACGGTTCGCAAAAAGACAGTGTGTGAATTTTTAGCTGTATTATTTTAGCACAGAAAAAACCGTTTGACAATCATTTTCAATCTGTTTTTCAAAGAAAATGACGAAAGGAACTGAAATTTTTCAGTCCCTTTCGCCATAACAAAAACAGATTTCGGATCTTTCCGTGAAGAATTACAAACTAGCGTTGCGTTTTCCGATCGGGGTTCTTTACGCAGTGCGGACAGTTTTTTCCGTTTCCGCATCCGCAATCACACCCCGTTTTTCCGTGCGCCTTATCCCAAAGTTTCTTTGCGATCACGCCGCCGACAAAGAGAACGCAGGCGACGACGATTAAAATTTCATACCACTGCATACTTACTCCTTCGATTCACGAAATGAATGGTTACGCCGACGATGATTGCGACCGCAAGCCAGATAAAGAGCGTCCACCACGCCGAACCGATCGTGTAGACGACGGCGCTCGCGATATACGAAGCGGCGAGCCAGAACACGATCGTCCACTTGAAAGACTTCGAAGTGGGAAGTTCTCCCCTCGCCGTTGCGACTGCCGCAAAGCAGGGAATGGTCGTCATGTTGAACACGATGAAGGCAAGGAGCGCGGGAACGGTGATTCCCGTCGCGTTGACCATTGCCACGACGTAGGAGATCCCCTCTTCGTCCTCGGCAACGACCGCACCCGCGACGCAGGCAGCCAACGTTCCGAACGTAGCGACGACGTTTTCCTTCGCGATGAGCCCCGTGATGGCGGCGACCGCAAATACCCAACCCCATTCGGTGAGCTGCGCGCCGAATCCAAGGGGCGTAAAGACGGGTTGCAAGAGCTTTCCGACTCCTGCGAGAATGGATTCGTTGATCTGTTCGTCCGAAAGCATTCTCCAATCGAAAGAGAAGTGGGAGATGAACCAGATGACGATGGTAGACGCGAGAATGACCGTGAACGCCTTTTTGATGAAGTGCTTCGTCTTATCCCAGAGATGAATCATGAGGGAAGAGAACAAGGGAGCGTGGTAGGCAGGGAGTTCCATGATAAAGGGAGGAACTTCGCCCTTCATGGTGGTCGATCTCATGAGGATAACGGAGACGATCGCCGTAACGATGCCGAGAACGTACATGCTGTACGTGATGAGGTCGGCGTTGCCCCAACCGAATCTCATGACGATCGCGCCTGCAATCGCGGTCAGAATGGGAAGTTTTGCACCGCAGGAGAAGAAAGGAATGACGCGGACGGTCGCCGTTTTTTCCTTTTCATCCGCAAGGGTACGGGTATTGATCATGGCGGGAACGGAACAGCCGAATCCCATGATCATCGGCATGAACGCTCTGCCCGAAAGTCCGAACTTTCTGAAAATTCGGTCAAGAATGAACGCTACTCTCGCCATGTAACCGGAATCTTCCAAAATCGAGAAGAAGAGGAACAGCACGAGGATCTGAGGAAGGAAGGACAGCACGGCGGCGAGACCTTCCAAAATACCGTCGTTGATGAGCCCGACCGCCCATTCGGCAGGGATTTGTTCCACCCAGCCGTTGACAAGCCCGAACAGGTTACCCACGATGACGTCGTTCCACAAATTGTTTATGATGACGCCGGGAGAGTAAATCGCTCCGTCATAGAGACAAGCAAGGAGCGCGACGCCGAAGTTGGCAGGTTCGCCGTCGACGAGAAGTCCCAACTCTTCGAGAGAGGGAAGTCCCCAGCTCGCAGAGAACAGAAAACTTTCGGAGAAGGTACAATGGAAAATAGCGAACAAAATGAGTAGGAAGATGGGAATGCCTGCCCATTTATTCGTGAGAACTCTATCTATTTTATCCGACTTGCTGTCGTCGCTCCTCGGATTTCTCGTATAGGCTTTGACGTATTCGCTCGTTATGTATTTATACCGCGCGTCTGCAATGATTGCCTCGATGTCCGTGCCGAAGGTGTCGTCCGCAAAGGTCGCCTTGAACGCGTCCACCATATGAATGATGTCCCTGTGCATATTCACTTCGATTTCGTCCATCTCAGCGAGTTTGACGGCGTGGAACAAGGGAGCCGCGACGCCCTTTGCCTCCAACGCGATGGCTACGTCGCCGACGAGGTGCGCGATGGGAGAATTGTGCAGGACGGTGCAAGCCTTTCTCGGCGTCTTGGAAACCTCGATGGCTCTGTCCATGAGTTCCTTGATGCCCGTTCCCTTCATGGCGGAAATGGGAACGACGGGGAGCCCCACGAGCTCTTCGAGAAGTTTGGGATCGATCTTATCCCCGTTCTTTTCCACCGCGTCCATCATGTTGAGCGCAATGATGATGGGAACGTCGATTTCCATGAGCTGCGTGGTCAGATACAGGTTTCGTTCGAGGTTGGTCGCGTCCACGATGTTGATGACGCAGTCGGGTTTCTCGTCGAGAATAAAGTTTCGGGAAACGACTTCTTCCGACGTATAGGGCGAAAGGGAATAGATTCCGGGAAGATCGACGATATCGACCTCTTCCGAGCCTTTCTTATAGACGCCCTCTCCCTTTTCGGCTGTGACGCCCGGCCAGTTTCCGACGTATGCGTTAGAACCTGTCAGAATATTAAAGAGCGTCGTTTTACCGCAGTTGGGATTTCCTGCAAGTGCGAATTTTTTCATCAAACCACCTCCATCACGACGCAAGCCGCCTCGGATTTACGCAGGGTAAGTTCGTATCCCCTGATCTTGATTTCAATGGGATCGCCCAAAGGCGCTTTCTTGCGGAGCAAAATCTCCGCGCCCGGCGTTACGCCCATATCGAAGAGACGACGACGCACTCTCCCTTCTCCCGTAACGTTCTTGATGACGCCGCGTTCGTTGGGAACAAAGTTATCAAGCGTTTTTTCCATAATTACCTCCAAAGTTTACCGTAAGCACCGTTTACGATTTACGGTCGCCTTTCGTTCATCCTCTCCCGTTCGGATCGCAGATGAGTTCGTTTAAGCGAACCGAAGTGTATAAAATTGAGTTCGTCATGCCGAACTTATATTTCCATTATACTCATTCCGATTCCCCCTGTCAACTAGTTAGGTATACCTAACTCAGAATTTTTTGAAAATTTTTTTCGATGCCTATCGGGAATCTTTTTCCGATGAACCGAACACGCGGACGGGAAAAAGGTGCTTTGACCGGGCATGACGAAAACGAACAGCGCGGCGAAAGGGTTCGCATGACGGAGCAACGAGCCGCCGCGAGGATTCGCGTGACGGGACAACGGGCGCGGCGTTCCGAACGGCAGGAGAAACGGGCAAAACGATACAGCGTTCCGAATCCACGGCGCAAAATAAAAAAGGCATGGAATTCCATGCCTTTCAGTCTGAATTATTCAGCAGCGTATACGCTGACCTGCTTCTTATCTTTGCCCTTTCTCTCAAATCTTACAACGCCGTCGATCAAAGCGAAAAGCGTATCGTCTCCGCCTTTGCCTACGTTGTTACCGGGATAAAATTTCGTTCCTCTCTGTCTGACAAGAATGTTGCCTGCGAGAACTTTCTGTCCGTCTGCACGCTTTGCGCCAAGTCTCTTGGCTTCGCTGTCACGACCGTTGTGGGAAGAACCGGTACCTTTCTTATGAGCAAATAAATTGATAAACAACATATTTTTTACTCCTTTTCGTTAGATTACAGCTCGATCTTTTCGATCTTGACTGCGGTGAAGGGCTGTCTGTGGCCCTGCTTTCTACGTTCGTTCTTCTTAGACTTGTACTTGTAGACGATGATCTTCTTCGCTTTGTCCTGCGCCGCTACGGTTGCGGTTACTTTCGCAACGTTTGCGCCGACTTTCACGCCCTCGTCTCCGGATACCAAAATCGCTGCAAATTCGACGGTTGCGCCGACTTCTGCGTTCAATTTTTCAAGTCTTACGGTGTCGCCTTCAACTACTTTGTACTGCTTGCTGCCGTTCTCGATGATTGCGTACATGGAAATTCTTTACCTCCTCTATCCAGTCTCGCCGAATGCTTAGGCGGTGGATACCACGCTTATAAAGCCCGTTTCGTGCGGCTCATGGCTTACTTTATCATAATTAAAGGGTAAAGTCAAGCGATTTTGCATAGGATTCGCCAGAAAAAACATACTACCCTTAAAGGAGTTTTTTATGTCAGTAGAAACACAGAAATCCAACGAAGAAATGCTCGCAGAAGTGTATCGGAATTGCAGAAACGCGCTCGATTCCATCTCGGATATTCTCCCCGAAACGGAAGATTCCGCCGTCAGAAACGAAATTTTACGCCAGCACGAAACGTATGAAACCATCTCTTCCAAAGCCTGCGCCATCGCAAAGGAGCAGAACGTCGAGCTCAAAGACCCCAACCCCATGAAAAAGGCGATGATGTGGTCCGCCATCAAGATGAACACCTTTGCCGACAACTCCCCGACGCACATCGCGGAGATGATGCTCTCGGGCACGGTTACGGGAATCAAATGTCTCCGCTCGTCCTATTCCGAGAGCAAAGCGGGACTTACCGAGGACGTGGACAATCTCGTGATGGAACTGCTTGCGGCGGAAGAGTCGTTCGAAACCGCATACAAGCATTTATTATAAAGAAAGAACTCTGATTTGCGCCCGAAAGCAAAACGCTTTCGGGCGCAACGTTTTTTACGTTATCGCGTCAACCATACGCTTTACATAGTCCGAGACGACGGGAACGGAATCACGTCCGCACCGCCCGATTTCGCGCACGATCGCACTGCCGACGATTACGCCGTCCGCGATTTTCGCCATCTGTTCCGCCTGCTCGGGGGTGGAAATTCCGAATCCGACGGCGCATGGAATATCGGGATTCGCCTTTTTCACGAGGGAAACCATCCTCTCGACGTCCGTCGTGATCTCCTTTCTGACGCCCGTTACGCCGAGCGAGGAAACGCAATAGACGAATCCTTCCGCATTCTTTGCGATCTTTTCGATCCTGTGCTCGGACGTGGGTGCGACGAGGGGAATGAAGTCGATCCCATACTTTCGGCAGACGGGCGCAAATTCCTCTTTTTCTTCGAAGGGGACGTCGGGAAGGATCATGCCGTCCATGCCGACCTCCGCCATTCTTCTGCAAAAGCGTTCGATGCCGTAGGAAAAGACGACGTTTGCATACGTCATGAATACGAGGGGAACTTTGACGGTTTCTCTCAGCTCTTTCACGAGCGCGAACACGTCGTCGGTGGTGATGCCGTTTGAAAGCGCGCGTAAGTTCGCGCCCTGAATGGCGACGCCCTCGGCGGTCGGGTCGGAGAAGGGAATACCCAACTCGATGAGGCTTGCCCCCGCCCGTTCCATGGCAAGGACGATTTGTTTCGTGGTTTCAAGGTCGGGATCTCCGCACGTTACGAACGGAATGAACGCCTTTTTCTCAAATGCCTGTCTGATATTACTCATAGATGTTCTCTCCTCTGTACCGCGCGATCGCCGCACAGTCCTTATCCCCTCTGCCCGAAACCGTAACGACGATGATCTGATCTTTTTTCATGGTCGGAGCGAGTTTTTTCGCGTAGGCGACGGCGTGCGCGCTCTCGATGGCGGGAATGATCCCCTCCGTTTTGGCGAGATACTCGAACGCTTCGACCGCCTCGTCGTCCGTGACGGGAACGTACTGCGCCCTGCCGATATCGTGCAGATGGGCGTGTTCGGGACCGACGCCGGGATAATCGAGCCCTGCGGAAATGGAATATACGGGCGCGATCTGCCCGAACTCGTCCTGACAAAAGTACGATTTCATGCCGTGGAAGATTCCGAGTTTTCCCGTATTGACGGTAGCCGCCGTCTCGAAGGTGTCGATTCCTCTGCCTGCCGCCTCGCAGCCGATGAGGCGCACGGACGGTTCGCCGATGAAGTGATAGAACGAACCGATGGCGTTGCTTCCGCCGCCCACGCAGGCGATCACCGCGTCGGGAAGTCTTCCTTCCTTTTCATACAGTTGCGTTTTGATCTCCTCGGAAATGACGGATTGAAAATCGCGGACGATGGTCGGGAAGGGGTGAGGCCCCATGACGGAACCGAGACAGTAATGCGTATCCGCAATTCTGTTCGTCCATTCGCGCATCGCCTCGGAAACTGCGTCTTTGAGCGTTGCCGTACCCGTCGTGACGGGAACGACGGACGCGCCGAGAAGTTTCATTCTGTATACGTTGAGCGCCTGGCGCTTGGTGTCCTCTTCCCCCATGTAGACGACGCATTCCATATTCATAAGCGCCGCCGCCGTCGCGGTCGCGACGCCGTGCTGTCCTGCGCCCGTCTCCGCGATGAGTCTCGTTTTTCCCATCTTTTTGGCAAGGAGCGCCTGTCCGAGCACGTTGTTGATCTTATGCGCTCCCGTATGGTTGAGATCCTCTCTCTTCAAATAAATCTTAGCGCCGCCGAGCTCTTCCGTCATCTTTTTGGCATAGTAGAGACGGCTCGGTCTGCCTGCGTACTCGTTGAAGAGCGCGGAAAGCTCCCTCTTGAATTCGGGATCGTTTTTATAGTGCTCGTAAGCCTCTTCCAGCTCGATGACCGCATTCATGAGCGTTTCGGGAATATACTGTCCGCCGTGAATACCGAATCTTCCTTTTTGTTCCATCATAATCTCCTTGCGCTTTCGATAAAGCGTCTGATTTTCTCGTCGTCTTTTTTGCCGTCCGTCTCAACGCCCGAACTCACGTCGAGCGCAAAGGGGCGAACGGGCAATCCTTTCAAATTTTCCTCGTTCAGTCCGCCTGCGAGAAAGAAATCCCTCTTGACGTCGAGGAGCGACCAGTCGAATTGCTTTCCCGTACCGCCGAGACCGTGATCAAGCAGGATATAGTCCGCTTCGGACCGTTCCGCACGCGCTATATCCTCTCTCGTCTTGACGGAGTAGGCGCGAATGATTTTTCTGCCCTTCGGGGTTTCGTCCTCTCGATATCCGTGCAGTTGCCAAAAGTCGAACGCCGCGTACGTTTCGATCTCCCCCACGGGGTTATCCAAAAACACGCCCACCGTTCGAATGGCGGGATCGAGCGAACGCATGAGCTCGACCGCCCTTTCGTAGGAAACAAAGCGTTTGCTCCGCTTTGAGAGGACGAATCCGGCAAAATCGGGTTTGTATCTATTGAGAGACTGAATATCCTCGATTGTTTTGATTCCGCAAATTTTAACCTTCACGCAAATACTCCAAAGCCTTCTTTTTATCGGGCGAACGCATGAGCGTTTCTCCGACGAGCACAGCGTTCACGCCCATTCGTTCGAGATTTGCCACGTCTTGCCTCGTCTTAATACCGCTTTCCGCGACGAATTTGACGGACGGATCGACCAGAGCGCGAAGTCTGCCCGCGTTGGAAAGATCGACGGAAAAATCCTTCAAGTTCCGATTGTTCACGCCGATGAGCGTCGCGCCCGCCCGTTGCGCGACTTCCAACTCGTGTTCGTCGTGCGCTTCCACGAGCGCGGACATGCCGAGCCCCTCTGCGATCTCTCGGTAGGCTTTCAGCTTATGCGCGTCGAGGAGAGATACGATGAGAAGAACCGCCTTCGCGCCGAGCGTCTTTGCCTCGTAGAGCATGTATTCGTCCACGGTAAAATCTTTTCTGAGACAGGGTATGCTTACGGTTTCGGAAATTTCTTTCAAATATTCGTCCTTGCCCAAAAACCACTTAGGTTCGGTGAGCACGGAGATCGCAAACGCGCCCGCTCGCTCATACTCCCTTGCAATATCGAGGTAGGGAAACGTGGGGGCGATGACCCCTTTCGACGGAGACGCCTTTTTACACTCGCAGATGAAAGACATCGTTTCCCTCATATCCTCGAAGGTGCGTTCTCCTTTGGGAAGGGAGAGCGCCGCTTTCTTACAGTCCGCAAGGGGAAACGCTTTCTTTTTGAGCGCGACTCGTTCCCTCGTCGCCTCCGCGATGGTATCTAAAATCGTCATGCGCTTTCCCTGACAAACGCCTGCAAGGTTTCATAGCCTTTCCCCGAGTCGATGAGCGACTGCGCAAGGGAGATTCCTTCGGGGAAGGAGTTGACTTTGCCTGCGATTTTGAGTCCTGCGGCGACGTTCAAAAGAACGACGTCGCGTTTTGCGCTCGTCTCTTTGCCGAGGAGAATGTTTCTCGTGATTTCCGCGTTCTCTTCGGGCGTACCGCCTTTGAGCTCGTCCATGGAGCAACGTTTCATGCCGAAGAGCTCGGGTTTGATCTCGTAGAGGAAGTAGTCTCCGTCCTTAAATTCGCAGACGGTGGTCGGCGCGCAGAGAGAAATTTCATCGAGCTTATTCTGACCGTACACGACCATGCCGCTCTTGACGCCGAGGGAAGAAAGCACCCTCGCGAGCGGTTCGACGAGCGCTTCGTCATACACGCCCAACAACTGCATATTCGGTCTGGCAGGGTTGGTGAGCGGTCCGAGGATATTGAATACGGTGCGGATTCCGAGTTCTCTGCGGATAGAGCCGACGTACTTCATGGAAGTGTGGTATTTCTGCGCAAAAAAGAAACAGATACCCGTTTTATCCAGAAGTTCTACGCATTTTTCGGGGGAAAGGTCGAGGTTGACGCCGAGCGCTTCCAGACAGTCGGCGGCTCCGCTCTTCGAGGACGCGGCGCGGTTGCCGTGCTTTGCGACCTTGACGCCTGCCGACGCGAGCAAAATGGCGGACGTGGTGGAAATATTGAACGAGCAAGCATTGTCTCCGCCCGTTCCGACGATTTCGAGAAGGTCTCCCTCATAGTTTACCCTCGTCGCATGGTCGCGCATCGCCGCGGCGCAACCGGAGATCTCTTCGATGGTCTCCGCGCGCGTGCTCTTCGTCGAGAGCGCGGCGAGAAACGCCGCATTCTGCGTCTGCGTGGTCTGTCCCGACATGATTTCGTTCATGACGGTGTAAGCCTCTTCATAAGTCAGGTCTTGTTTATCTACGATTTTTTTGATTGCTTCACTGATCATTTTGAAACTCCTTTGAAAAATGCGCTGACGATCCTCGCTCCGTCGGGAGTAAGAATGGATTCGGGATGAAATTGAAATCCGTATACGGGGTAACGTTTATGGCGCAGAGTCATCACTTCGCCGTCCTCGGATCTTGCGAGAACGCGCAGACAGTCGGGCACGACCTTTGCGGACAGGGAGTGGTATCTCGCTACGGGGAAAGAAGTCAATCCGTCGAACACCTCGTCTTTCACCGCCGAGACGATCGACTGCTTGCCGTGCATGATCTTGCCTGCATAGGAGACAATTCCGCCGTAGGCGACGCAGATTGCCTGATGTCCGAGGCAGACCCCCAAGATGGGAACGGTTGCGCCGAGCTTTTGCACGACTTCCACGCACACGCCTGCATCCTCGGGTTTTCCGGGTCCGGGAGAAAGGACGATTGCGTCGGGGGAAAGCCTCTTAATTTCCTCTACCGTCAGTTCGTCGTTGCGGACAACCAGAATATCCCGGCGAATCGAACCGATGAGCTGATATAAATTATAGGAAAAACTGTCGTAGTTGTCGATGAGAAGGATCATAGTTCTTCCGCCTCCTTCAATGACTTGACGACTGCCGCCGCCTTATTGATACATTCTTCGTATTCCTTTTCGGGAACGGAATCGTACACGATGCCCGCTCCGCTTCGGACGAATACTTTTCCGTTCTTCCGATATGCGAGGCGGATCGCAATGCAGGTATCTAAATTTCCCGAGAAATCGAGATAACCGACCGCGCCGCCGTATACGCCGCGCTTGTTGTTTTCAAGTTCGTTGATGATCTGACACGCTCTGATTTTGGGTGCGCCCGAGAGCGTGCCGGCAGGGAGAATGGAGTTGACGGCGTCGAGACTGTCTTTATCTTCCCTGATCTCTCCGCGGACGGTAGAGCCGATGTGCATGACGTGGGAGTAGCGAAGGATCTTGTGGTATTCTTCCACTTTGACCGTTCCGAATTTGGAAATCTTTCCGATATCGTTTCTGCCGAGATCAACGAGCATATCGTGTTCCGCAAGCTCTTTTTCATCGGCAAGGAGCTCTTCTTCGAGCGCTTTGTCCTCTTCTTCCGTTTTTCCGCGCCGCCTCGTTCCCGCGAGGGGGAAGGTATGCAAAACGCCGTTTTCGAGTTTGACGAGCGTTTCGGGAGAAGAGCCTGCAAGCTCGACGTCCGTACCCGAAAAATAGAAGAGATAGGGAGAGGGATTGACCGTTCTCAAAATGCGGTAGGTGTCGAGGAGCGTTCCCTCGAATTTTGCCTCTAATCGGTTGGACAGGACAATCTGGAAAATATCTCCCTCAACGATATGGTTCTTTGCTTTTTCGACCATTCTGCAATAGGTTTCCTTATCGAAGAGGGGCGTTACATCGGAGAGAAGTCTCCCCTTTTCATCGACGGCAGGCGTGCCGCAGAGGAGCGTTCTCTTCATCTCCTGCAAGGTTTCCACCGCTGAGCGGTACCCCTCTTCCCCGTCGCGCAAAAAGAAAGTTGCGATGAGGTAAAGTTTTTGCCTGTCGTTATCGAAGGCGATCACGCGGTCGAAGAGCATCAGATCCACGTCCTGAAAGCCTTCTACGTCCGTCGCGTCGAGGTTGAGCGTCGGCTCCGCATATTTCAAATAATCGTAGGAAAAGTACCCGACGAGTCCGCCCGTAAAGGGGGGAAATCCCTCGATGACGGGGGAACGGTAGGCGGAGAGCAACGAGCGTATCTCGCGGTTGGGATCGTCGGTGAAAAAGGTTTTGTCTCCGATCGTCATTTTGCCGTTTCTGCACGAGAGGGAGAGTTTGGGTTGATATCCCAAAAAGGTATATCTTCCCCATTTTTGTTGCTCTGTAACCGATTCGAGCATAAAGACGTGCCTCGAATTGTTTTTCAGAATGCGAAGCGCTTCGATGGGCGTTTTTTGATCGGACAAAAGTTCCATACAGACGGGAACCGTCTTGTATTCGTTTGCATAAGCCATACATTCGGAAAAAGAAGGCGTCACTCGCATAAAAAAAGTCCTCGACAAAAAAACTTTGTCAAGGACGAATTTCTCCGTGGTGCCACCTTGCTTTATGGTTTGACCCATACACTTTGCGGGATACCGACATATCCCCGACCTCTTACGCGTGTCTTACGTTGCAGAATACTCGGGTTTCCCCTTTGACTGCACCCTCCGCGGTCCATTTGACGCACCGTTTTCCATTCCTTCTCAGCTTACGGAACTCTCTGTGGGGACTTTTACGCCGTTATCTCCGCTTCATCGGTTTATTTTTTATCATTATACACTCCTATTCCATTCCTGTCAATATACAGAATAAATTTTTTTCTATAAAAAATTCCGTTTGAATTTATTTTTCAAATTGATTATATCTTGCTCGGACAAAACAAGCAGCAAAGCGACAAACAATTCCACCGTTCGAGCGTTTCGTTGGTTGACAAACGGGAAATATTCCGATATAATAGAATCCATAAGGGAGTAGTCGGCACAAGGCGTGCGGTGGAATCGACAAACCGGAAGTTCCCGGTTCCATCTTAATTGACAAGACTTATCTGCGTGTGGGATAAGTGCTTGTCTTTTTTTATTTTCTCCCGAAGGATGTTTTATGGAATACCTTCTTCTTGCAATTTGTCTCGTCAGCGGTTTCATTCTGCTCATCAAGGGAGCGGATTTCTTTGTCGACGGCGCGTCGTCCGTCGCAAAAATGCTCAGAGTACCGCCCCTCATCATCGGTATGACCATCGTCGCAATGGGAACGTCTCTCCCCGAATGCGCCGTCTCCGTAACCGCGTCCATTTCAAACAGCAACGGACTTGCCATCGGAAACGCCATCGGTTCGAATATCTTCAATCTGATGGTCGTCTGCGGTTTCTGCGTTCTGTTCGTTCCCCTCGAAATCGAAAAGGGAACGCTCCTGAAAGAATTTCCCTTCTCCGTCGTCATCGCCCTGCTCCTGCTCGTTTTCGGACTGGTCGGAGAGAGCGTGAACAGAATCGAAGGCGTGATTCTCCTCACCCTCTTCGTGCTCTTCCTGCTCTACATGATCTTCTCCGCAAAGAAACAGGCAAAGACGATGATCGTTGCGGAGGATGAAGAAAAACCCCTGCCCGTCTGGAAAGCGATTCTCTGCATCGTATTCGGCGCCGCCGCAATCATGGTGGGGGGAGATCTCGTCGTGGATTCCGCTACGCGCATCGCCTCCCTTCTGCATATGACGGACACCCTCATCGGGCTAACTGTCGTCGCCTGCGGTACCTCTCTTCCCGAGCTCGTCACTTCCGTCGTCGCAGCGAGAAAGAAACAACTCGACATGGCGCTCGGAAACGTCATCGGTTCGAACATCTTCAACATTCTGTTCGTGCTCGGTATCGCCGTCACCATTTCACCGCTCGCCTTCACGACGGAAAACGCGATCGACATCGCGATTCTCTGCGGTATGAGCGCGCTCGTGTGGCTCTTCACCTTCAAAAAGAAAAAGCTCGTCCGTTGGCAGGGCGTCGTCATGCTCCTTCTCTACGTCGCATACCTCGCCTATATCATCGCGAGAGTTTACGCCTGAAAAGCCGAAGAGCCGTTCCCGTACGGAACGGCTCTTTTTTATCGACCGATCTTTGCGCATGCCGTTTTCCGTCGGACGATATAAAAAACCCTTTCGACAAGAAAGGGTTCTGATTTATTTTTTCAATCTCTCCCCGTCGTCCAGAAAGGTCGCCGCTTCGAGAAGAATCTCCCGGCTCTTCGGAAAGGTTAGCTTAGACATCGCCGTGTTATAGCTCATGAGCTGCGCGGACGAGAGTTCCGAGAGTTGGGGCGTGATTTTCTGATTTTCATACGAAGCGAGAAAATACACGACTTTCTTTACGACGTTGCTTTTTCCGGGAAGGCGGTACTCGTCCACCATGCGAAATCCTTCCGTAAGTCGGACGGAAAGACCCGTTTCCTCCTTGACCTCGCGCAGAGCCGTCTCCTCTTCCGTTTCGTTCCCTTCCATATGCCCCTTGGCAAAGCCGTAATCGCCGCCGCGAGAACGGATAATCACATAGCGATACTCTTCTCCCAGTTTCGTATAGACGACTGCGCCGCAAGAATACTCTCTCCTCATCTTTCACCTCAATGACACTTGCTTGCGCAGGAAGAACAACTTCCCGAGCAACCGCTATCCGCTTCGTTCGCTTCGAGCTTGCCCTGCAAAAACGCCTGTATTGCGTCCTCGGTCGTACCCTTGACGCCCGTGAACGTCCTCACTCCGTTATCCGTCAGTACGATCCGACAAGCGGGCGTGATCGCGTCGCAAATCACGACCGAAACGCGCAGGGATAAAAGTTCGTTCATCGCGGAATAGCCGCTCCCCCTCATAGGATAGTTCCTCTCCATAACGATCTGCGCATCTTCGACGAGATAAAGCCGCACGCTCTCCCCTGTTCCGAAATGCCCTTTGACTTGTCCGCCCTGATCCATGACTGCAACGATCATTTTATACCCCCTTTTTGCTTGTATCTATTGAATATAAACACTATAATAATTTCCTGCAAGCGAAAATTCGCCGTCGAAACAGCTTCGCCTACACCATCTGAATTCTTTCCGTCCGTATCTCATTATAACACAGAAAGCACCGTATCACAACCGTTTTTATCCTTTTCCGCCAAAAGAGGTTGTATTTTACGCAAAACGGTGATAAAATAAAATCGTCCTTTCGTTATGTTTGAACGCAAAATGCATTTTACAAGGAGGTACCATGTACATTCCATCCGATCCGAACATGTTGTTGAGTTTTTTGAATATGAAACTACGCGACGAATACGATTCGCTCGATTCACTCTGCGACGATCTCGAACTTGACCGCGACGAGGTTGAAAATAAGCTCGGCGCAATCGGCTACGCCTACGACGAACGGAAAAATTGCTTCCGCTAAGCCGCATCGGAGGTCTTTTCATCGTTTCAGAGAGACTGATATGTTGAATATATACAATATATTCAAACGGAGAGAGCGTTTTTTTATTCGTTGTAAGTCGCATTGATGGAAGCCGCCGTGCGAAAGTCATCCGATCAAGGCGTAAAGGGAATTGTTTTTCGTCCGTGTCTCTGCAAAGTAAAAATTTGTCCGCGGATTTTTTTCGTAAAAAATCCTTGACAAACTCAGATATACTGTTTATAATCAATATAACAGTTTAGGAGAACGCCATGCAAATCGCCATTCAACCCCTTTCCCCCGTACCCATGTACGAACAAATTGCATCCGCAATCGAAGGACAGATCGCATGCGGAACTTTGACCTCGGGAGAAACGCTCCCGTCCATTCGCGCACTCGCTTCGGAACTGAACGTAAGCGTCATTACCGTAAAAAAAGCGTACGAAACGTTACAGTCGAAGAAGTTCATCGTCGTTTTGCCTCAACGCGGAACGTTCGTCGCCGAAATCAACAAGACCGTCCTTCGTATGCAGGCAGAGTCGGAAATCGGCAAGAGAACGAGAGCTCTTTTCGACTATGCCAGAAAGTCGGGGCTTACAAAGGACGAGTTCCTCTTTCTCGTGCAGAGCACCTTAGAGGACTGACAAAGAAAAAGGCATCGTGCGATGCCTTTTTTATTTGTCGAGTTGAATATGGATGGTCAAGCCGTCTTTTGTCGTGAGATGCCCGACAAGCGGCTCCGTCTCCAAAAACGAAAGCGCGACGCTATCCGTGAAGATGACGGGGTGTGTGATGACAATACCCGTATCCTCGCCGTTATTTTCCACAAATATTTTACAAGGCTGCCCCGTATAATCCACCCCGTGTAGAATGTATCTCGCGGAAAGACGATTATAATCTCCCCGTCTCTGAATCTGCGTATCCGTCCCATCCATGACCATACCGCGGAAATAGGGAGAATCCGCCCTGCCCTCAAACGAAAGCATGCGGACGATTCCGTTCGGACTGACCACTTCCCTCGTGTTTTTGATTTTAATTTTAATCGTCAATACTTCTTCCATGCGTTCAGTATACCACAAATTTTGTTTTCTTGCAATAGCTGACGGAAAAAACGCTCCGATTATTTTCGGAGCGTTTCGTTTATTCTTTCGTTTCTTTTGCGAGGCTGTCCTTATACAGCGTCACGCTGTCTGCAATATCCGTTTTAGACGCTTTTTTGCAGAACGCGTCGAGAAGTTTCATACTCTTCGGATCTCTGTGCAGGTTGAGCGCGCCGTTGATGCATCCTCCGTCGCACGCCATTCCCTCGAAGAAGTTATAGGTGGATCTGTTGAGTTTGAGCATCATGAGTTCTTTCTTACACTCTTCGATTCCGCTCATGGAAATGGGTTTGACGCCCTCGATGCCCTTTCTCTTCGCGATTTCGGTGAGACCCTCTTTGATACCGCCGGACTTTGCAAAGATTCTGCCGAAGTAAGACGCGTCGTCCAACGGGCTCTCTTCCAGATGCGCCATGTCGATTTCAAGCGCGTCGATATAGGCGAGCATTTCCTCAAACGAGAGCACGCAATCGATCGCGCCGCCCGTCTTTTCAAGCTGAAATTCCATCTTTTTCGCGGAACAAGGTCCGATGAAGATGATTTTCGCCTTGGGATCGTTGCGCTTGATGATCTTTGCCGCCTCGACCATCGGGGAGAACGACGAAGATATGTATTTTGCGAGCGTGGGATAGTTCTTCTCGATATAAGAGACGAAAGCAGGACAGCAGGAAGTCGTCATGACGCCGTGCTCTTTCCACTCTTCAAGCTCCTTTTCGAGGCACACGTCCGCGCCGACTGCCGCCTCCGTGACCTGATAGAACCCGATGATTTTGAGCGCCGTCGCGATCTGTCCCATGGTCGCATAGTCGATCTGGCTCGCGATTGCAGGCGCTAACATCGCATAGACCTTATAGTTATAGTTGTTGTAAGAACCGAGGAGAATATCCACGGCATCCATGACGTAACTCTTATCCTGAATCGCGCCAAAGGGGCATTGTGCAATACAAGCTCCGCATTTGATGCACTTGTCGTCGTCAATCTTTGCCGTGAAGTTCTCGTCCATGGTGATTGCGCCAACCTTGCATGCCATCTGACAGGGACGGCGGCGAAGTACGATTGCGTTGTAAGGGCAAACTGTCGTACATTTACCGCACTCGATACAGAGATTTTTATCCACCGTGCTCTTGTGTCCGACAATCGTGAGCGCCTTTTTCGGACAGGCGTCTACACATTTGTGTGAAATACAGCCGCGACAGGATTCCGTGATATAAACGCCCTCGGCGGGACATTCGTCGCAGGCAATTTCGATGACCTGAATGATATTCGGATTGTCCTTATAGACGCCCTGACCGAGCGCAACCTGAATTCTTTCCTGCAAGATTGCTCTTTCTTTATAGATACAGCAACGCATGGAAGCTTTCGGTCCCGGGGAGATCTCCTTCGGAATATCCACGTAGATGGTCTCATCGAGAGAACTCTGATAGCGTTTCTTGATGAGGCTTCTCAATACCTTATATTTGAGCAGCTGGACGGTTGTATCGAATTTGTACTCGTAAGAAGACATACGATCCTCCTGATATTTTCTGTTTTTATTTTATCATATCTCTTATAAAAATTCAATATGTATTTTCGGCTTTTTTCAAATAATTGACTTTTTCTTTCAAATATGGTATAATATGAATCTAAATCATTGCCTATGCGAACATGGCGGAATTGGCAGACGCGCTGGACTTAGAATCCAGTGGGCAACCATGCAGGTTCAAGTCCTGTTGTTCGCACCATAAAGAAACCATAATATTGATACGAAAAATATCGGTATTATGGCTTTTTTTATTACCAAAATAGGGGTATTTTGTCCTTTTTCATAGGTTTATAGTAAAAATTTAGGCTTGTCGGGGTGGTTTTCGTCCATACAAGCCTTTTTGTATTCATATAATACAAATCGTTCAATTTTTGCTTCGGTTCAATAAATTCTTGATTTCTGCCGGACTATGCTATATAATGAACTCAACGATAAATAGGAATTTGAGGAGATTATTTATATATGAATGCAAACTTTGAAATTGGTGAATTGGTTATTGAAACCGAAAGATTGGTATTGCGTCCGTTTAGGCAATCCGACCTGCACGATTTCAATGAATACGCCTCTGTTTCGGGTGTCGGCGAGATGGCGGGCTGGAAACACCACGAAACAATTGAACAAACGCAGGAAATCTTGGATATGTTTATCAGAGAAGATAAAACCTTTGCAATTGTTTTCAAAAAGAACAACAAAGTAATCGGTTCTATCGGTGTTGAAAAATATGAGCTTGAAAACAAACTGACCGAATTCAATGACTATTATGGTCGCGAGATTGGTTACGTATTATCGAAGGATTACTGGGGTAAAGGCATTATGCCTGAAGCCGTAGGAGCCGTAATTGACTATCTGTTCAACGACTTAAATTTGGATTTTTTAACCTGCGGATATTATGATTTTAACAATCAATCTAAAAGAGTTCAGGAAAAGAGTGGGTTTAAACCTTACCGAAAGCTTGTTATGGATACTCGTTTGGATACAAAAGAACCCGGCGTCCTAAATTTGCTTATTAATCCTAACAAGAATATTTCGTTTGTGTTCTCCCATCCCGAAACATTGATTTATAAATAACTGTAAATCCCTATTTATCGGTAATTACTTGCAAGTCAAAAGCACCCTTAAAAAAATTGTATCAAACTTTCAGATTACTTACATATCGAGTGTTCGTAACGGATTTGAGTTATGGACACTCGTTTTATAAAACGTAAACCGCATTGCTTTGCAATGCGGTTTTCTTGTTTTTCAGACTTATTCTGCGTCAAAGTGCATGTTGAAGTAAATCGCCGTTCCATTCACGTCGAGCGCGGAGATGGTAAGACCGCCCCTAGCGCATTTTTCGATATATGCAGGCATAATGCTGCCGTAATACTTCGTTCCGTTTACAACGAGATAGATATAGTGATCTCCGTAAACCTGCCAGGTTCCCGTTGCGCTGCCGCTGATCGTGCCGTCTTCTTTGAATACGACTTGGCTCGCATAATTCTTCTCATCCGTACCTTTATTTGCAGGAGAATAAGGAATTGCAACCATATCCCACTTGCCGTTCGAGGATTGATAAATCTCTCTCGCGTCGATGGTGCGGACGCTTTCGCCAACGTATCTGTTCGGGCTGACGACGAGATCGCCGTTCGCGTTAAAGTCGTACATGGAGATGAAGAGATAGTGATTGTTGTTGCCGAATTGACTGCGGTTATGATATGCGATACAGTTTACGCCCTCTTTCGTACGGAACATATCGTTATGTCCGGGGCAGAAGTAGTCGTAGCCGATGGAAGAATCGTCTTTATCGTATCTCCAAGAGAACGAACCTGAAATCTTGTTTCCGTTGGAGCCGTCGAGCGATTTGTATCCTCTCGTGGGGTTCGAAGATTTGAACGTACGCATATTATACGTCCTATCCAAAGCCTGGTTGGAACACATTAAATAATAATTATTCTCTGTTTTCCAAAGCGTCTCGTCATATCCCTGCGTAATGTCGCCGCCGTAAACGGGAACGTCCGTATGATAGGTGACAACGGAGCCTTCGGAACTCTTGATATCTACGAGCTTCGCGCCTCTGTAAGCCGAAGCGTTGATCGTGCCGGCAAGGAAATCATCATAGGTATATCCGTCTTTTCTGAGTCCCGTCTCCTTATCGAGTTCTAGCACGTTGAATTTATCCGAATAGAATGATCCGTAAGACATCCAAAGCTTGCCTTCGGCATCCTCAAAGATGGACGCGTCGATGGCGTTCGGACCGATTTTACCGCTGACTACGAGCGTATCGGTATAGGTGTAAGGGCCTGCAACGTTATCTGCATGACACTGGAAAATGACGGAACGGGAAGAACCGAAGGTTGTCGTCCAAGAACCGTACAGCCACCAACCGCCGTCCGACGCAGGGTATACTTCGGGCGCCCAAAGCGTGGTACAGTCGAACTTTGCATCCTCTGCAAGAATATCGTAGACTTCCTGCAAGGGAGACGTTCCTTCTCTTCCTTTTTCCAAAACGCTGCCTCCCTGACCGAATTCGGGAATCGCAACGCCGACGTATTCCCAGTTCATCAGATCGGTTGACTTTCTGATCTGATAACCGAACGGCCCGAAGTTATCCGTACCGAAGGAGTAGTACGTTCCGTTCTCCTCGACAACAACAGGGTCATGGGAACATTCCATGTTCCATTTCGAAGGATTTCCTTTATTATATACTCTGACGGCTTTTTTGGAAAGACCTTCACCCGTGGGATAGGTTACACTGAGAGAATCTTCCTTTTCGCCGCACGCGGCAAGCATGGAGAAAATGGAAAGACACATGAGAGCCGAAAGAGCTAAGCAGATTGTTTTTTTCTGTTTCATAATTTCTCCTTATCTGAAACTGTCTTATAAATAGTATTATTTCCAAATTCAAGAAAAATTCGGAGCGATAAAACTACCGCTCCGAAAATTCCATAAGTTAAAGATTATTCCTTAGAACCGGTAAGCATCAAGGAGCCGATAATCTGTTTCTGGAAGATACCGAACAGAATAAGGACGGGAATGACAGACATCAAGGATGCAGCCATAACGACGCCTTGGCCCATTGTTGCGGAAACGTCTTGCGTCAACTTCTGAATAACGACGGGAAGGTTATACCATCTCGTATTATCGACCATCATGAAGCATCCGAGGTAGTTGTTCCATGCACCGAAGAAGGAGAGGATACCCTGCGCCATCATTGCGGGAAGTGCAAGAGGAATAATGAATCTCCAGAAGATCATCCAGTAGCCTGCACCGTCGATCTTTGCAGCTTCGATGATGGAGGTAGGAAGACCATAGAGGAACTGACGAATAAAGAATGCAGTCATGATAGAGCCGAAGAGTCCGGGAACCCACATGGAGAGTCCGTTCTCAGTCCATCCGAAGATAACGAACATACAATACTGTACGATCATGATGGAGGGCCAAGGAATCATGATAGCAGCGAGAAGTCCGAAGAAAACGCCTTCTCTTGCTTTCCATTCGATCTTGGAGAATGCGAATGCAGCGGAAGTAGAGGTGATGACGCCGACTACAACGGGCACGATGGAGTAAAGCAACGTGTTCAAAACGATGATGAAGAAGTTTGCATCGCCAAAACGCGTCTCACAGGCTACAAAGAACTGCGAGAAGTTGTAGAACGCTTCATTGTTACGCAAAGGGTTTGCCCAGGTAGGGTTTACGAACCAAATGACGGTCTGCGTAACGGCTGCGGTGGAAGATGCGAAGGACGCACAGATCATCCACCAGAAAGGATACAACATGATAAGACCGACCAACGAAAGAACAAGATAGTCCAATACGTCCATGAAGATCTTACCGCTCTGTTTCGATCCTTTATAGTATTTTGTAGAGAATCCGAGTTTGGAAAGAACCAGACAGAGAACGTCTACGAATTTGTTGGGAGCACCGCTTTCAATTTCGGCGCTAACTTTATTTTCTTGTTCAGACATATCAATTAACCTCCGAAATTATTTATCTGCTTTGCTATCAAGATAGAACTGAACGAGCGTCAAGATAGCAATCATGATTGCAAGGATGATACCCAAGGTTGCCGCGTATGCGAAATTGGGATGTCCGGCGTTGTTACCCTGAGGACCCCACTTAACGATGAGTGCGACGTAACCGGATACACGGAAGTCGAATCCGTATGCGCCGTTGAACAACATGTCGGGCTCTGCGTAAATCTGCATACCGCCGATGACAGAAGTAACGATATTATAGAAAATCGTAGGCCAAAGCTGAGGAATGACGATCTTCCAGAACGTGATCCATCCGTTTGCGCCGTCGATAGACGCAGCCTCTTTATGAGAAGCGTTGACGCCGGAAAGACCTGCAACGTAAAGAATGATCGTACCGCCGAGTCCTTTCCATGCACCCATGATAATGATAACCCACTTCATGGTAAGGAACGCAGGGTTCCAAGCCTCGTTTGCACCCGTAACGTTGGTAGGAGCCAACCAACGGATATACTTCGTCTGATCTGTACCGAAAAGAACCTGGTTGATTGCACCTTCAAACTGGAACAATCTCTGGAACGTGTAGGAGATAGCAACCGAAGATGCGACGCTGGGAAGATAGTAGATAATACGGTATACGTTACCGCCCTTGATGTCTCTCGTCATACAAACGGCGAAGAACATAGAGAGGAACATGCCGATAGGAATACCGATCATGTAGAACACTGCGTTGAACAAGCCGGAATAAAAATATTTGAACTGGTCAGCATCAGTGAAGATATATTTATACCAATAGAAGGGGTTGCCATCTACCGTGTGCAGACCTCCGCTAAGGTAGTCCATCAGGTTACCACCATCGTAATCCGTGAAGGAGAGGACGATGGTAATGATGAGTGCGATATAGACAAATACGAGAGTACCGATGATCAGAGGAGAAGTGAACAGCCAGCCCCAAAGGTTATCCTGTAACTTCTGCTGGTTGATTCTTTTCTTGGGTTTCTGAACGGGGGTACTTTCAACAGTATTTACTGCTTCCATCAAAAATCCTCCTTAATGTAACCGTCTCGCGACGGAATCCCCGTGGGAATAAAAAACGAAAGATAAAAAGCACGTCCCCCAACGACCTCTTTTTACGTTTCGTTTTACCCCGATTCCCTGTTATGGGAATCGGGAAAACGATTTCATTTCAGAGTCAGAACTTACTGACCTACAACTTTGTCAAGCTGCTGCTGAGCGAGAGGAGCGATGTACTTACAATACTCGTAAGGAGTATAGAACTTACCGCTCATTTCTACGACGGGACCGTAGTCAACCAGGTCGAATCCGCCGACTGCCTGCTCGGAGTAACCTACAAGATACTGAACCTTGTACTCACAGAATTTGTTGAGCCACTCGGTATCATAGGTGTACATTGCGGAATCTCTTGCCGCGTTGAGACCGGAAGTCATACGAACTGCGATGTCACGGGAGTTGTAGTTGTAGGAGATCATGTTGAGTACACGCATTGCGATGGAAACAGTCTTAACTTTTGCCATGGTGTATTCAGCATAGTTCTGGTTGTAATTGTAGTTAGGATAATTCTGAGCCATCCAATCAGCGACAGTAGTCTTACCCTTCGTGTTCGCCATAGTCCAAGCGAGCGCATAAGCGTCCGTCCAAGACATGGGGTTGTTGGGGTTAAGGTTGTCCGCCGTGTTGTCGGGCGTGATCATGTATCTGAAATCGCCGTCGGTCAGATACTTCTCATCCATGTACTGTGCATAAGATTCGATCTGAGATGCATAGTTAGGAAGCTGAGAACCTGCATAGGTAAGGGATACCTGAGCAGCGTGGTCGATGGTGAGGAATGCAACCAAGCTTGCGCAAGCTGCGATCTTCCATTCGCCGTCCGTACCGATCTTCTCTTCGAGCTTCTTGTTTGCGCCGTATCCTACGGAGTCTGCACGAGCGCCCCAAACGGTCTGACGGGACAACTGGTTTTCATACCATTCGTCATCGGTGAAGGTTGCTTTCTTCGTGCCATATTCCTTAGCCTGATACTTTGCGTCCTTAATCTTGGAGTAAAGCGCATAGGACTCGGAAATAGGTTCGGGCATCAACTGATAGTCAAGGTCGCTCTTATCAGCTGCGTTGAGGGAAGGCATATCCCAAGTACCGCAACCATAGAAGAGGCTCGCGCCTGCACAGAAGGAATCCCATCCGCCGATCTTAACGCCGTCAGAAGCGCCTGCGAAGTTGGAGTTGGAGTTCCAGTCGGAGGAGTAAGCTACGAATGCAGCATAGGTCTCGATGAAGGGATCGGAGTCGATACCGGTCGTTCTTCCGTCGAGGTTCGTTGCATTGGTAACCTTCGTGTAGTCGGAGTTAATGAACTCGGTGTTGTTGCCGTGAAGCCAAGGAAGCAGGTAGAGGGTGTTGTTCTCGTGAATATCGTTTGCGAAAACGTGTACGCTGTCTCCCAAAGCGTTGGTGATATAGCCGTTACCGCCGTTTGCCATGGACTCTTTGTAGATATAGTAGGTTGCAGCCCAGGAAAGTGCGGAATACTCAGCGTAGGTGTAAACAACGTGTCCGATGGTAGCATCGTAAACTGCGGTCGGATCCTGATCTTCTGCTTTAACGTCGAAGGTTTCGCCGGGGAATCCGGGAATCGTTACGGTGTAGCCGCCAACGGAGTTGGACGCTGCCGCAACGGGATCGCCTGCCGCAAGTGCTGCCGCGTAGTTGTCGTGCGCATAGAAGTTGTAAGGCTTATAGGTGATCGCCTGCTTGGGATTGATGACGCCGGGAGCATCTTTTCCGTCGAGCGTGGTGATGACGCCCTTATCGCCGAAGGACGCAGCGGAAGTGGTCTGATACTTCTGCTTATATCCGTTTGCACCTTCGGAGAACCACTTAGCGTTGTATGCCATACCGAACGTGGAGTAATCCTTGGGAAGACCGTAAAGCGCGGTGGTAGCGCCGGTATTGTTGTTCTTGAAGGTCTTGGTTGCCTTGTCGTAGGTAACCTTTTCACCGATGACGTTGTTTACACTGTCATAAGCGTAGAAGGAGATCGCGTCTGCCCAAACGTCGTCGATGTTGTAATCGTAGGTCGTATCGGCGAAGTCGATATACTTGGAAAGGTCAAGTACATAATTCGATTTGGACCAGGTCTTAACGTATTTCGGGGATACATAGAAGATATCAGGTGCGTTACCTGCGGAAAGCTTCTTGTTGATCGTGGTGAAATACGTTGCCGTATCGGAGTCGAAAGACAGGTCGAATGCAGCATCCGTGTCAAGGTTGGGAGAAGATCCCTCTGTCCACACGCCGTTTTTGATCATGTTCGCCTTATAGTTTTTACCCCACTGGTGAACGAGGTCGGTATTGGTCTGAATATCGTCGGATCCTGCGAAGATGTAGACGGAAAGAACCTGGTCGGAATTCTTTCCGCATCCTACGAGGGCAGCTGCGGACGCAGCTCCGAGGATGCCTGCGAGACCAATCGTAACGGCTTTTTTGTAGAATTTCTTCATTACAATTACCTCTTAAAATATTTTTTTCATACTGTCCTCTCGTTCTCTTGGTTGGGGGAAAGAGAACGTCGGGACGACGCATAGAATCGGAAATGAAAAAACATTCCTTTCGAAAAGTCAGAAGAGCCGACCATTCTCAAAGAATGTGCCTACATTTCCGCTTCCCCCGTTGCGTTCTTGTACTGTCTATACTATATCACACAATTTTCACTTTGTCAATGCTACTTTCTATATTTTTTTGTGAAATTATCATATTTTTTTGAATTCAAAATATACAATTATTCCTATTGTTTGTTCCTTTATATCGCATAATCTGCTATATTGTACATTTTTACTGAAAATTCGACTTCGACCACAATATATTGATTTTATCTATTTTACAAAAAAAGAAAGCGCAAAACAGTGCCGTCTTGCGCTTTCGATTCAGTTTTCTCTATCGGACAATCTGTCGATCAGATCGCTGATTCTGTCGAGGTCGTCTCTCGAAAAATAATCGATGGTGATTCGTCCTTTGTTGTCGTTTCCGATCAGTGAGACCTTCGTTTTGAACGTACCGCGGAAGCGTTCCACGAAATCGTTGAGTTCCACGCTCACGGGAGCTTTTTTCGGTTTCTCGGGAGCGGGATTGAGCGCGAGTTTCACGGCTCTTTCGATATCGCGGACGGAATATCCTCCCTTGATCGCGTCGATTGCGATTTTAAGCTGTTTTTCTTTGGGAAGAACGACGAGCGCCCTCGCGTGCCCCGCGGAAAGATCGCCCTTTGCCACGAGATCCATGACTTCGTCCGAGAGATTGAGAAGTCTGAGGGTGTTTGCGATCGCGGAACGGGATTTTCCGATTCTCTGCGACATCTCTTCCTGCGTGAGGTCGTATTCTTCCATGAGCTGTCTCATTGCGAACGCCGCTTCGATGGGATTGAGATCCTCTCTCTGCAAATTTTCAATGAGGGAAATCTCTTTGATCTGCCGTTCGTTATATTGCTTTATCACGACGGGAATCGTTTTCAGGTCGGTCAGTTTCGCCGCGCGGAACCGTCTTTCGCCCGCGATGATACGGTATTTTCCGTTCGGTTCGCGATTTACGACGATGGGTTCGATGACGCCGTGCTCTCGAATGGAATCCGCAAGCTCCATGAGCGCGATCTCGTCAAAATTCTTTCTCGGTTGGTCGGGATTGGGGTAAATATCGTCGAGAGGAAGTTCGTTAATATCCCGTTTTTCTTCTTTCTGCGCGTTCTCGTAAGCCTCTTCGGTATCGGAAAAGAGCGCCGAAAGTCCTCTGCCTAATCCTTTATTTGCCATACTTCTCTCCTTACTCTTCCGTTTCGTTCTGTCTTGCGAGGAATTCGTCCGTCAACGCCTGATACGCCTTTGCGCCCTTACACTTCGGATCGTGCAACAGAATGGGTTTACCGAAAGAAGGAGCTTCGGAAAGACGGATATTTCTCGGAATAACGATCTCGTACAGAGATTTGGTGAAATATCTTTGGATCTCCGACACAATCTGCCTGGAAATGGTCGCTCTGTCGTCGTACATGGTGAGCACGACTCCCTCGACTTTGAGGTCTTTATTCAGTCTCTGTTTTACGATGGAAATGCTGTTCATGAGCTGAGAAAGACCTTCCAGCGCGTAATATTCGCTCTGAATGGGAATTATGACGGAATCCGCCGTCGTCAAGGCGTTGATGGTGAGAAGTCCGAGAGACGGGGGACAGTCGATGAGAATGTAATCGTACGTTTCTTTCAGCGGAAGAAGAGCCTCGCGCAACACTCTCTCCCTCGCTTTTTTGTAGACGAGTTCGACCTCCGCGCCTGCCAAATCGATGTTGGCAGGAAGCAAATCGAGCCCTTCCAGTTCCGTGTGCATAATGCTCTTATTCGGATTTTCCTCTTCGATCATGACGTTATACACGGAATGCTTGATCGCACTCTTCGTATATCCGAGTCCCGTGGTCGTATTTCCCTGCGGATCGATGTCCACGAGGAGCACTTTTTTGCCGCGATAGGCAAGGTAAGCCGCCATATTCACGCAAGTCGTCGTTTTTCCGACGCCGCCTTTTTGGTTTGAAAACGAAATGATTTTTCCCATATCTTATCCTTTGTTAATTGTCTGCTTTCATTTTATCGTAAGGATGCGACTCCTTTGTTTCCATGTAGGCGATGACTTCTTTGAAATCTTTCCCTTCCATGAGGAGGTCGACCTCGTCCGTATAGATGGTTTCCTTTTCCACGAGCACTCTCGACATATTATCGAGGATCGATCTGTTTTCTGTTAATAACTTAACAGCTCGTTCGTGCGCCCCTTCGACGATTGCGTGCATTTCTTCGTCGATCTTTGCCGCAATTTGTTCGGAATAATCGTTTCTCGACTCATAATCCCTGCCGAGGAAGATGGGGGCGGAGTCTCCGCCGTAGGTAATCAGTCCGAGTTTCTCACTCATACCCCACTGCGTAACCATTTTTTTCGCCATTTCCGTTACTCTTTGCAGATCGTTCGAAGCACCCGTCGTAATATCCTTGATGACAAGCTCTTCCGCGACGCGTCCACCGAGCGCCATACAGATGAAATCGAGTATAGAATCTTTCGACATATGATTGTCGTCGCTGTCGGGACGGGTGAGCGTATAACCTGCCGCGTTGCCTCTGGGAATGATGGAGACTTCCTGAACGGGATCGCAATGCTTGCAGAGTTTTGCGATGATCGCATGTCCTGCCTCATGATAAGCCGTGATTCGTTTATCCGATTCCGTTACGACGCGGCTCTTCTTTTGAGGCCCCATGATGACTTTATTGATCGCCTCGTAAAGTTCAAGGTTACCGATGGTCTTTTTGTCCTGTCTCGCCGCAAGGATTGCCGCCTCGTTAAGCAGGTTAGCAATATCTGCGCCGCTGAATCCTGCCGTCATACGCGCAACGACTTTGAAGTTGACATCTGCGTCGAGAGGCTTATTTCTCGCATGGACTTTCAGAATCTGTTCGCGGCCCTTTACGTCGGGGAGATGAACGTAGATTTGTCGGTCAAACCGTCCGGGACGAAGCAATGCGGGATCGAGAACGTCTGCGCGGTTCGTTGCAGCCATGACGATGATTCCTTCATTTCCCTCGAAACCGTCCATCTGAACGAGGATTTGGTTCAAGGTTTGTTCTCTTTCATCGTTTCCGCCGCCGAGCCCCGTGCCTCTTTGACGACCGACCGCGTCGATCTCATCGACGAATATGATACAGGGTTGCGCCTTCTTTGCCGCCTCGAAGAGGTCTCTGACACGAGACGCACCTACGCCGACGAACATTTCAACGAAATCAGAACCCGACGCTGAAAAGAAGGGGACGCCTGCCTCACCTGCAACGGCTTTTGCAAATAAAGTTTTACCTGTTCCCGGAGGACCTACGAGGAGAACTCCCTTGGGGGTCTTTGCGCCGAGATTTGAGAATTTTTCGGGATTTTTCAAAAATTCGACGACTTCTTCAAGTTCCTGTTTCTCTTCTTCTGCGCCCGCAACGTCGGTAAATCTCGTTTTAATGTTGGTAGTGATACGAGCTTTCGTTTTGCCGAAGTTTTGCTGTTTCATTCCTCCCGTCATGGATTGACGCATAATGAGCCAGAATATGAGCGCGACGATGATGATCGAACCGAAAGAAAGCAAGGTTGACCATCCGCTGCCTGCATTCGGATCTTTGAACGTAACGTTTGTTTTTTGCAGCCAAGTCGCAATCGGGTCTTCCGAGGGAGAAAGGTTGTAAAAATTCCCTGTAATCGCCGTATACGTCTTTCCGCCGATGGTCGCAGTCAACGTATAAACTCCGATTACGATGGAAGTCACGTCCTGAGACTTAAAGTTTCCGTCTGCGTCGTACATCTTGCTCCAAAGTTCCTTAAATGAAACCGTAGTAGACATATTTACAGCCGAGGATACGAGATAGTACCCAAGCCCGACGGCTACAAGCGCTATCACAACCCATATAATGATTTTCGTTGTCTTTTTCAAATGAATTCTCCTTATATATTTATTATAGTTCGTTTCGTGAATTTATTGTACCATATTGACTTAAATTTTGCAACCTTTTCTATGATATTTCAGGTATCTTTCACAATCTTTCTTGTGTTTCACATGAAACAATTCATATGTAGTGTTTCACATGAAACAATCTGAATATACTGTTTCATGTGAAACAATAAAAAAGTCCCCTACCGATAGGGGTAGGGGAGGTTAAATCACGAAATAAGCGCGATAGGGGAGGTAATCGGAGTTAAAATTCCTTCAAATATCAATGAAATCGCCTTTTGAATGATAAAAATGAGAAGGTTGTGATCAGACAAGTAAAGTAAGAAGAACGAACCGTCAAGCGTCATGTTGAATAGATTCAAAATGAACGGGAAAATGAGAAGGAATAAGTACAGATAGAAAAATGCAAAAATAACAAAGACGATTGCACCTAAAACACGATCTACAACTTTAATCAAGCTGATTTTCATAATCGTCTTTTCAAAAAGCTTAGACAAGAAATGACAAAGAATGAAAACTACGATATAAATGATCAAAAATGCAATTACAGTGAAGATACTCGAGGAAACGGACGAGGCGAGAAAATCCGCAAGCAACACGTCGGAGGGAACGTCCGCCGAAGAAAGAACGGAACCAATCGGTTGCGCAAGAAAATTCGGGAGCGTATTATTCAACACGTCAATGATTCCGTCGGAGTTTAAGTAGATTTCAAGCGCAGGATCTGAGAAGAGAGAACCTCGCAAGGTCTCCGTCAAAGACGAGTGCATTCCGAACCAACTTCCGATCCATGTACCGAGTTTCGCGGAAAAAAGATATCCGAGAAAAAGAGCCGCAACAAGGGCGATGAGTTTCATCAGTGAACGCAGGAATCCACGCCATATACCGACGAGGAGCATGATTACAATGAACGCAATCGCCACAACATCAAAAAGATTTATTAAAGTAAATTCCATAGTACATAAATTATAATACATAATGAAAAAAAAGAAAAGTATTTATGAATAGATTTTTGAAAAAAGTCAAAAATCTAACTATGGAAACAACCTTTCATTATAGAGCAGAGTATACGAAAGAAGGAATCGCACGAATCCTTTCAACCTATCTGTGCGAGGAGGTGCCCGTAATTCTATGCATCGGAAGCGATCTCGTAATCGGAGATTGTCTCGCCCCTCTCGTAGGAAGTTTTTTAAGAGAACAAAAGATCTCAACGTTTCTCTACGGAACATTGCAACAGACGGTCACGGCGAAAGAACTTCCAAAGCTTGAACCATTTTTGAACAAGATCAATCCTCATCAAAAAAGATTAGTCATCGACGCCGCAATCGGAAGCAAGGAAGAAATCGGAACGATTAAAGTGAGACGAGGGGCTCTGCACCCGGGGAGCGGAGTAAACAAACGTTTTTCTCCCATCGGGGACGTTTCCATTCTGGGAATCGTTGCAGAACGCACCGTTACAGGATATTCGATCCACGATTTGACTCGGATGAAACTCATCTATTCCATGGCTAAAACGATCTCAGACGGAATTTGTTTAGCGTTAAATTTGATAAGTCAAGAAAAATACGAGATATAGGACAAAAAGAACTGAAATTAAAAAATTTATATATAAAAAAGACTGATAAAAATATAAAATTATAATTAAATTTATAAAAAAAACTAAAAATTATACTATATTAAGTCAAAAAGAGCAATTAAAATTGATAAAAACAAAAAAACACGAAAAAAAGAACGATTTTCGTGTTTTTTTTATTATGCGTAAAATAATTGTTTTGCGAAATTATTCGATTTTTAAGAGCGTGTTTTCAATCGGGAAAGTAAAACCTATATTTTTGATTACGGAAGCATTTTCATCACTGCAAAAAATTCCGAGCGTAGAACAATCCTCGTTTTTGAAAATATAATCGATAAATTGTTTTGCAATCCCCCTCCGTCTGTACGAAGTCAGAATATATAGATCATCGATCATTCCCAAATATTCGTAGCGAAACGTAGAAAACATTTTTACGATTGAACAGATACCGATCAGAAGTTCTCCGTCGAATGCGCCGAAGAAGCGAATTTCATGATTTGCGAACTTCTCTTTCAGACAGCTCAGCCCCTGTGCCGTAGGTATCGCCTCGCCGATTGAAATTTTATATGCACGCTGTAACTTTACAATCTGATCGAAATCAGATACGGTCAATTCTCTGAATTCCATATTTCCCCTCATCCTTTGAATCATCTTTATCATTATATCACCTACAAATTTTTTGTCAATACGAAATTGCAATTTTTCGCTTTAATCCTGTATTTAGAATTCAAGGTAAATTATCGCAAAAATAGTCGAGCAAATATTTTTCTTTTTTGTTATAATGAATACAACGTCGAAGGAGGTAAGAGGGTGAAAGAAAAAATCTTAGCGGTTCAGGCAATGCAAGATTATATTATGGATCATATGACAGAAACGATATCGCTTGCCGATCTTGCAAAGACGGCACATTTTTCTCCGTGGTATGCGCATAGGCTCTTCAAAGAGCTGACGGGAATCTCCCCCGCGGAGTATATTCGTAAGCTCCGTTTGTCGGAAGCGGCAAAACGATTGAAAAATGAAAAAAGTCGCGTGACAGATCTTGCAATGACGCTTGATTTTGAAAGCTTGGACGGCTTTACAAGGGCGTTTGTGCGTGAGTTCGGAATGACGCCGAGCGAATACCGTCTGCTCCCCACCCCGATTACTCTTTTCATTCCCTACGGCGTAAAATTCAGAGAACTTTTTAAGGAGAAAGTCAAAATGGAAAAAGTAAGAAACGTTTTTATTCAAGTAATTCGAAAACCTGCACGCAAATCGATTATCAAAAGAGGCGTAAATGCGAAAGAATATTGGGATTACTGCAACGAAGTCGGCTGCGACGTCTGGGGCACGCTCATGAGCATGGATTCCCTTTGCGGAGAGCCCGTCTGCCTGTGGCTTCCCGAAAAATATATTAAACCAAACACCTCTCAATACGTGCAAGGCGTAGAGGTAAATATGGATTTTGCAGGCAATATTCCCGACGGCTTCGACGTCATCGCGTTACCTGCATGTGAGTACTTAATGTTTCAGGGCGAACCGTTCCGTGAAGAGGACTACTGTGAAGCAATCACCGCCGTTCAGAATGCTATGGACAGGTATGACCCGTCCGTGATCGGTTATGAATGGGATCACGAAAATCCTCGCATCCAACTTGAACCAAGGGGGGAGAGAGGATATATCGAACTGAGAGCGATCAAATTAAAGTAAACGAGCAAAAAATGCACCTCGAAAGATAACTTTCGAGGTGTAAAACTTATTATAAGTCTTATTTTTCTTCCGACGAAGAATTTTCTGCGGAAGGATTCGGGTTCTTTCCGATGTAAGTGCCGAAGAAAGCGGCAGGCTTACGCTGATCTTTCTTTTCGGGTCTTCTGTTTCTGTCGTAGGGCTTTCTGTCTCCGCGAGGACGGTCGTTTCTTCTCTCTTCACCCTCTTTTCTCTCACGGGGCTTTCCGTCGCGACGTTCCTTTGCGCCGTTCTTCGCATAAGGTTTTCTGGAAGGTCTCTTATCGTTTGCGGGATCGTAGTTTGCGGGAACGATGACGATGAAACGGTTGGGTTCTTTTCCCTCGGAAATTGTCTTGACTTCCTCTTTTGCGGCAAGGGCGGCGTGAACGATTCTTCTTTCATAGGGATTCATGGGATCGAGACGGATCTTTCTGCCCGTTGCGACTGCTTTATCCGCAAGCTTCATTGCGTGCGCTTTGAGGGAAGCCTCTCTCTCTTCGCGGTAGTTTTCGCAATCTACGACGACGCGTCTGTAATCTTCTCTTCCGGTATTCGCAACGGCGCCTGCAAGCGCTTGAAGAGCGTCGAGCACTTCGCCTTTCTTTCCGATCACGGCGTTTGCGTTTGCCGCGGTGATATTGATGACGATTTTTTCCTCTTCGGAAACGAGCTCGCTCGTAGCCGTGATATCAAGAATGCCCAAAAGCTCGTCGAGAAAATCGACGGCTCTCTCCCCGTCCGTTACTTTTTTCGCAATGCGGACTCTCGCTTTCACGGAACCGAACAGTCTCTTTTTTCCCTCTTCCAAAACCTCAACTTCTGCATCCTCACGATTCAATCCGAGCGTGAGAAGACCGTCTTTGATTGCTTCTTCTACCGTTTTGCCTGTAAATTCGCCCTGAATCAATTTCTCCATTTTTTATCTCCTGAACGTTAGAACTTATTTTTTCTTCGATTGATCCAAAATTCCTTTGGACGCGTTGTATCTCTTTTCGTACTTTTCTTTGAACGCCTTTGCCTGCTTTGCCTTGAACACTCTGTCGACGATAAACGTGGTGAGAAGCGAGGTAATAATACCGTAAATATTGCTCGTGATCATGTAGATCGAGAATGCAGAGGAATAGCTGAACGAGAAAACGCCGTAGATGATGGGCATCATGATCATCATCGTCTTCATCGAGGTCGCGCCGGAACCGTCCGCGGATTGAAGTTCCGTCTGCGCCTTCTGCATTTTGGACATGATGAACTGAGAAAGGAACATCGAACCGATGGAAACGACGATCAGAATATAATATCCGTTTGCCGTGCTCTTTTCCTTGGAAAGATTGTAGGTGATCTCGTTGTAACATGCGTCGGTCGCATAGGGAGAGCCTTCGTACTCGTTGAACTTATAGCTCTTACCGTCGATGCTTACCTTCTTATTGATGGAATTGACGAAGGAAGAATATTCTCTGACGGGATGCGCGACGGTCGTATCGGGATACCAGATGTTTTTGATCCAGAAGAATCCTTCTTCATTCTCGATGAACGTCTGTGCGGACGCTTCTCTCGCCTGATTTTTGACGTATTCGGCGCAAGCCTCGTCATTCGTCAGAATAACGGGCGTTTCGAGCTGCGCGTACTCGTTTTTGAGTTCGATGACCTTTGCCGAAACGGAAGGATCCGCCATCATTCTCTCCGTATCGATATAATAAGAAACGTTCGCGTCCTTCGCGACTCCCTGTTCGGTGACCTGGAACGCGGCTACGGTGAAATAGACGAACTTTTTCTCGTCTGCGGATTTATATACTCTGTATGCGGAATCGTTTTCGTCTATGGTGACGATCGCGCCGTCCTCGATGCGATAGAAGTCGCCGTCGAGCGTCAGCGTAATGGCGTTTTCATAGATCTTCGCGTTATAGCTCTCGATCATCTTGTTGTAAGTGCTCAGGTTCGCATACTGAGAATAGGAATTGAACGCGCTGAACACGATCATGAACACGACCATCATGACGATAGAGGGAATACAAGCGGAGAACATGGAATAATGATTCTTCTTGTACAGCTCCATCATCTTCTGAGAATAGAGGTTCTTGTCGTTTGCGTACTGCTTTTGCAATTTTTCGAGCTGAGGACGCATTTCCTCCATTTTCAGGGATTGTTTTCTGGAAATGACTTTGGAATAAATATCGAGGGGCAGGGTAACGGTCTTTAAGATGACGGTAAAGACGATGATACCGAGACCTACCATGGGCAAAACGCCGATGATCCATTGAATGACTTTATCGAGCCAACCCAACGCGACGTCGGCGCCCGATGCGAAAATAGAAATAGAAACAGCAAGGAGTGTATTTAACATAATGTTCCTTATATGAGCCAGACGGACAACAATAGATTTTCTTTCGCGGGATCGTACCCGCCTTTCGAAAACGGATGACACCTGAAAAGTCGACCTATTCCGAAGAGAACGCCGATCACGGGACCGTTGTTCTGAATGGATTCGAGCATATACTGCGAACAGGTCGGCGTATACATACAGGTTTTACGGGACAAAAACTTCTGATACAACATGATGAGCCAAAGCTCCGCCCGTTTGAGAGGTTTGACCTTGTTCACTTTTCTGATAGTACAATAACTGAGCGTTGCAAGTCCGATCAAATCAGCTTTTCCCGCTTTAAGATTTGGACGATGCACTTTTCAAACTCCTGAAAGGAATACGTCTCCTTGACCTTCGGAAGAAGGATAAACGAATACGTTCCCTTGATCTCGTCTGCATGCAGGCGGAACGCCTCTCTGAGAAGTCTCTTGATCCGGTTTCTCTGGTGGGCTTTTCCGTACTTTTTCCCGACGCAGACGCCCATTCTCAGCTCTTTTGAGGGTGAATACAAAACGGTGAGGGCGGAAGAATACGCTTTTTTGCCCTTTTGCAACAACTTCGTAAAGTCGTTGTTCTTTTTTATTCGGAGATAATTCATACGCCTCCGATCATCTTATAAATAAACGGAAATCCCACAAAAATATTATGTTGTGGGATTCGATCAATCTAAAAATCGGTTGTCAAAAAAAGCTCTTTAAGCGGAGAGCTTCTTTCTACCCTTGTTTCTTCTTCTTTTAAGAACGTTTCTGCCGCCGGTGGTAGCCATTCTCTTTCTGAAACCGTGAACTTTGCTTCTCTGTCTCTTTTTGGGTTGATATGTTCTTTTCATAATTATCTTCTCCTGAAATAGGTATTATACTGTGATTATTCTAACAAATATATTTTTCTTTGTCAATCGCTTTTTCGCGTGAAATAAACTTTTTTTAGGAATTTGCTCTTACGGGAAGAATGAGGTATTTGCATTTTTCTTTTTCCTCGCCGTAAACGATGAACGGCGCGACGGAAGTGTTGAGCTGAATGCGCACCACGCTCTCTCCGATCGCCTTGACCGCTTCGAGGATATACTTCGAATTCATCGCGATTTTCAGTTCCGGCCCGTTCACGTTCGCGCGGACGACTTCGGAAACGCCCCCGATGTCGGAGTTGGAAGAGACGCCGACGGAACTTCCCTTGATGTCGAAGATGATGAGGCTGTTCTTGTCCGTTCTGACGAGGATCGCGGCTCTCTCGATGGATTCTTCGAGTTCTTTACCCGAAACCTCGACGTAGGTGGAAAATTCTTTCGGCATGATGGACGCGCTGTTGACGAATTCGCCCGTATACAGTCTGCTCGTCAGAATGGTATCTTCCACTTCGACCATCATCATTCCCTTCTGAATGAAGATTTTCAGTTCGCTCTCGTCTCCCGAAATCATCTTGTTGATCTCGCCGAGCGTCCTTGCGGGTACGATGATGCGTTTGGGCTGAGAGGCGGAGAGGATCTTTTCTCTCGCCACCGCCATTCTGTATCCGTCGAGCGCGGTCGCCACGATTTCTCTCTCGCCAATCTCCAAGAGACATCCTTTCAGAATGGGACGGGAATCGTCCGTCGCAGCGCAGAACGCAACCTTTGAAATGAGGGAACGAAACGCGGACTGAGCCATGACGAAGTTGTTTTCGCCGACGGAAATATCGATTCTCGGGAAATCGTCGGGGGGAAGGACTTGCATAAAGGAGACGGCGTCGCCGTATTTGATTTCAAGCCCTCTCGCACAGGTCGTGAGGGTGATCTCCTCATCCTCGATCTTGTTGATAAAATCGGAGAAATATTTTCCGGGAATGCACAGTTCGCCCTCTTCGAGCACGTCCGCTTTGATTACTTTTTCGATGGAAAGCTCGGTATCCGTTGCAAGCAGGGACAAAATGTCGTTTTTTGCCGTAAGTTTGATGCATTCCAGCACGGGAACGACGCTTTTGCCCGCGCAAGCTTTGACTACTTTGAGAACTGCGTCCGAAAGATCGGCTCCCTGACAGATAAGTTTCATTGTTTGCTCCTAATCGTATCCTATATTTTACCGTTTTATTATACCACGCGGCGAAAAAAAAATCAACTGTTTGCCTTTGCGCTCGTCGTCTTTTGCGGTAGGAAACGAAATTTTTCTTCCTACCGTCCTATTATCTTATTCTATATTAACAGTAATAGTAGTAGTAGTTTCTGTGGAAAAGTTGATAACTCGAAAAACACGGTAAAAACGAACGGAAAAGTGCCGAAACGGGATCGAAACGCCGAAAAAACAGGTTTCGTATTTTGTGGAAAAAGATTGTGGAAAAGCAGTTGAGAAAATCGGGAAAAAAGTGGAAAAGTGGAAAAGAAAAAGAGGGCAAAGAGAGGAAAAGATACGCTATCCTTCCGAAAAAAGAGGAAAAAACGAGTTATCCAACTTATCAACAAATATTTTTCAACATGTTGATAACTTTTCCGAGTTATTAACCTTGCATTTTCGATCGGAATGGTGTATAATTGAGTTATGAACACGGAACAGATCAAGAAGCTCATTTACGAAGAAAACAGGGATAAATTTGACCGTTTTTTCTCTCTTTTAACAAAATATAATGAAAAATTCAACCTTACGGCGATAAAAGAGGAGAAAGAAGTCTTTGAAAAGCACTTTTTGGACAGCGCTACGGGTATTTTTCTCCTTCCGAAAGGGGCAAAATGCATAGAAATCGGCTCGGGAGGCGGTTTTCCGTCGATGGTTTTGAAGCTTCTGAGGGACGATCTGACCTTCACGCTCGTGGAAAGCGTCGGAAAAAAGTGCGAATTTTTAAGGGTGATTGTTGATAACTTCTCCTTACAGGGTGTTGATATCTTGAATACCCGTGCCGAAACGCTCGCCAAAGAGGAAAACCATCGGGAAAAATACGACGTCGCGGTGGCGAGAGCCGTCGCGAGAATGAACACCCTCTCCGAATATCTTCTTCCGTTCGTCAAGGTCGGAGGCATGATGGTCGCCTACAAGGGCGAGCGAGAGGAAATCGACGAGGCGCAAAACGCCATTAAAACGCTCGGAGGGGCTCTCAGAGAAGTGATCCCCTATCGCGTCGAAGGGGCGGACAATCATTGCCTCGTCGTGGTGGATAAAATCAAACGGACGCCCCCTCTCTATCCGAGGGGAAACGGAAAAGAAAGGAGCAAACCTCTATGAAGTGCGCGTTGACGGGACACAGGACTTTAAGGGGATTCAAGGAAGAAGTCATGAAAAGGGAGATAGACCGCCTCATCGAACAGGGAGCGGATACCTTCTATTGCGGAATGGCGGTCGGGTTCGATCTGACCGTATGCGAGTACCTCATCGGAAAGGCAAAGGTAATCGCCTGTATCCCCTATCCCGACCAGGCGGAACGGTACTCGGAAGAAGATCGGGAAAAATACCGTTCCCTTTTGGAAAAGTGCTACGGAAAGGTCGTCATGTGTTACGCCTATCAGGACGACTGCTATAAATTGAGAAATTATTATATGGTGGACGAATGCGACGAAGTATACGCCTTTTTCAACGGGAACAGGCGGAGCGGAACGTATCAGACGGTCAACTATGCGATGAAACGGGGAAAGAAAGTAATCTATCATGACGCTTTGGGAATTGACGAAACGGGTAAACACTGAAATTCGTCCGGAACGGTTCGACGAAGAAAAACATTATACGCGAGAGGGAGAGGTGCATTGCACGTCTTCCGCTTTTTTGGTGAACGAAACGCTCGACAAAGCGCTCGTCGTCTATCATAATATTTACGATTCGTATACCTGGGTGGGCGGACACAACGACGGCGAACGGGATTTTCTCTCCGTGGCGAAGCGCGAGGCGATGGAAGAGACGGGAATCTCCTCTCTCACCCTCTTTTCGTCCAAGCCCGTCCATCTCGGATTTTTACCCGTGAAAGAACACGTGAAACGGGGAGAAATTGTCAAGGCGCACACCCACCTCAACGTGACGTTCGCTTTCCTCGTTTCCGAACGGGAAACGATCCGCGTGAAAGAGGACGAAAATTCCGACGTGCGTTGGATCAAAATAGACGATCTTTGTACCCTCTCCAAAGAACCGCACATGATCCCCGTGTTCAGAGAGACGATAGAAAATCTCCGCTGCATCGCAAGCGAAAAGAGGGAAGCTTTGCAAAAGCTCCCCGAAAAGCTTCTTCCGTGGTACGACGAAAACAAGCGCGACCTGCCTTGGAGAAAAGATAAGGACGCGTACCGCGTATGGGTGAGCGAGATCATGCTCCAACAGACGAGGGTCGAGGCAGGAAAAGCGTACTTCGAACGCTTTATGAGGGAACTTCCCACCGTTTACGACCTTGCAACCTGCTCCGAGGAAAAGCTCATGAAACTGTGGGAAGGGCTCGGTTATTATAATCGCGCGAGAAACATGCAAAAGACGGCAAAACTGATCGCGGAAAAGGGAGAGTTTCCCCGAACCAAGGAAGAGCTCGTCTCCTTTCCCGGAATCGGCGCATATACCGCAGGCGCGGTGGCGTCCATTGCGTTCGATCAAAAAGAGCCTGCCGTGGACGGCAACGTCGTGCGCGTGCTTTCGAGAATCACGGAAGAATACCGCGTCGATCCCAAAGAGCTGTTTTCTTCCATGCTCAGACCGATTTATCCCGACCGCGCCGGAGACTTTACGCAGAGCCTCATGGAGCTCGGCGCTACCGTCTGTCTCCCCAACGGAGACCCTCTCTGTGAAAGATGCCCCATGCGCGAACTGTGCCAAGCGAGAAAAAACGGCACGATCGACCTTCTCCCCGTGCTCCCCAAAAAAAGGGAACGCGAAAAGAAGAATATTTTCGTTTACTGTATCCGCACGCCGAACGGCGTCGCCCTCAGGAAAAGGACGAGCGGCGTGTTGAAGGGAATGTGGGAATTTCCGTCCTTTGAAGAGGAATGTCTCTCTTCCCTGCCTATCGAGCATGCCGAAGTGACGGAAATCAGAACGCACACGCATATTTTCACGCACGTCGAATGGAATATGACCTGTTACTTTCTCACCGCCGAACATACTTCCTTTGAAACGTATCGAGAGGACGAGATTCGGAAAAACCTTTCCATTCCGTCCGCGTTCCGATGGATTCTGAAATGAATTTCCCGTATAGAGCAAAAACCCCGTGAATTTTTCCGTTCACGGGGTTTTCAATTACGAGCCGTATCGGCGCAGGGTGTTGATCACGTCCGCCTCGAACGCGCTCCCTCTGCCCTCTATCACTTGTTTTCTTAAATTGCACACGTTGAGCCAAGTCTGTTTGGTGTATCCGACGCGATTCCACCGTTTCAAGTGGTCTACCATCAGAGGGGATATTTCTTTCTGCATCCAGGATAAAAAATTCTTTGCTCTGGTTTTCTCGAAAGCATTTCTGACTTCCTGCGCTCTCTCCTTGACGAGGGAACGGAACGAAGCGTTCTGAACGAACGGCTCGCGGAAGAAACAGTTGAGTTCTCTCGACATCCATCCGAGGTTATTGATGGTGTTTGGCGCGTCGCCGAGGAAGAAATCGAGATAGGAATAGTCCGCTTTGTATTCTTCGGGCAACCCGTCGTCCGCCGAAACCGTTTCAAAGGAAAAATCGGCGTCGTGCACGCAGAACCGCCAACGGCAGTCGCCGTACGGATTGCCAGGTTCGGGCACGATGGTGCGCCACATTCTTAAATTGTTGTACATGAAATCCCAGTTTCCGACGTAGGAATGAATGAGGACCAGATCGGCGAGGCTCTCCATATCTACCATCGAACAGAGTTTCTCGTAATTTTTTTGGTCTGAAAGGTCGGCGTTGAGCACGAACTGCATGAGTTCGTCGATCAACCCTCTTCCGAGTTCTTCGTCGCCGTCCTTGATCTCCATGCAATACGGATTCATCCAAGCGGAATACGTTCTGTCCACGTAGAGCACGTTGTCCTTGTCAACGCCGTAATTATCTTCAAAGTAATCCGCCGAGTACCACTCGCGCAGGGCGTAAAGTCCCCAGTATTCTCCGTTCAGATAGAGAATGCACGGACGGTAAGAAGTGGTGGAAACGTTCAGATTTTCGCTCAATCTATGCACGAGCGCGTCCGAAAAGAAAGAGCCGATCGTATCGTTCGCGCCCGTATGCAGGCGGAAACGCGTCGTCGAGGGCAAAACGCCCGTCATATCCTCTTTCTTCTGATCTCCGAACACGGAAAATCCGATTTTTTCGTTCTTGTTTCCGTTTTCATCCTTCTTCATGTTTACGTTGAACGTCTTGTTGGGAAAACCGTATCTCGTCCAGTTTCCGCCCAGTTTTATCTTGGAAGAGCGCGAAAAATAACGGTCGCCGTCGAAAAACTCCACGGTCATATCGTATTTTTGCTCGTTTGCCAAGTTTTGTTGCGACAGCATGCCGTTCTTTCCGAAAAAGTCGCTCGGAGAGGACGTAATGCAGACTACGGGTACGGTATAATAGGAAAGAGCGTCGTCTTTCACGATATAAGAAGCCGTCTTGGAAGCCACCGTATTTCCCTGTTTGTCAACTTCGATGAGCCTTAAAGGCGTCGCGTGGTGTACCCGTTTGGGCTCTTTATATTCGGGGTAAGCGTAAACGCTTTTATTCGACAGGGAATAGCTCGCCGTCTGAGTGCAATCGGAAATGAGGATTCCCTCTTTTTCCCGATAGAGCGTGGAAGAGGCGGTCGGAGTCGTTCCGTCCGTCGTGTAGTAAATCTCGTTCGTGGATTTTTCCTTGGCAACCCGTAAGATGAACGACTGCTCGTAAATCCCTGCCTGATGAGACAGCGTGAGCGCATGTTCCGCGACGATCGGGAAAGAATTTGCCGTTTGAGATTCACATCCGCACAGCGAGAATAGTAAGATGCTTGAAAGGACGATGGCAGAAAGCTTTTTCATACCGTAAGTATACCATAGAAAAGGGCGTTTTTCAATCCCTTTTTTGAAAAACTTTTTCGCTGTATATTAAGGAAAGAAAATGCCGAAAAAAGGATTTCGGCGTTTATCGTCACATTCTTCTGACGTCCTCTACGTCTTTCCATTTCGCGCTTGTCATCTCGATGATTTTTGCGTAATCGGATGAAGTATGCAGCATCAGATTTCCCCCGAGATAGATTCCGACGTGACCGATTCGCTCGATTCCCGTCTTGTTTCTCCTCGCGTCGTTCGTCATGTAGAGAAGATCTCCGCGTTGCGCCTGATCGACGCGCATGCCCTGCTTGACCTGCGTCCGCGTATTGACGTCCAAGATGATTCCCTCGCCGATATAATAGGCGTACTGCACGAGGGAAGAACAATCGAATTCTTTCGGATTGAAACCGGAAAGCAAATTTCCCTTTCCGTCGTGGTAGCGTACCGCGCCGTAAACGTACTTCGTGCCGAGCAGGTCGTACGCCGTTTCCAAAGCGCCCTCGTAATCGCTCTTTTCTACCGTGATTTTTACGGGAGTAAGATAATCCGCATGGACGTATCCTTTCTTTCCGAGGTATCTCGTTTCATACCAGTTTCCGCTCTTTGCAACCATGGGAAGATGGTCTCCCCTCTCCACGTATCCGATTGCCGCCGTCGAGGAACTCGTTCCCGAACGCACCGTCAGCTTGCTCGCCGTGCATTTTAAGTATGTAAAGGTTGATTCTTTCGGCTCTTCTTCCGGGGTTTCCTCGGGAATCTCTTCGGGAAGAGGATCCGGCGTCAGTTCGGGAACTTCTTCCGGAAACAGTTCGGGAATCTGTTCGGGAATCTCTTCAGGGAATTCGGGAGGAAGAGAGCTCTCGGGAGCGTCCGTTTGGCTCGTACACCCCGTCAGCAAAAGAATGGTACTCATTCCGATCAGTAGTAATTTTTTCATAAAATTCTCCTTTTGTTGTGATAAGGGAAGAATACCAAAGAATGGCGGCACGGTCAACGCCAAAAAAATTCCATTTCAGGGAAAAAACACAGAAAAGAAACCAAAAGAGCCGTATGCTTCCTGAACATACGAAATTTGGAAAATGACTTGCATTCCGCAAAAAACTGTGATATAGTAAAGGGCGAATGAAAAAGAGAGAGGTATCGTAATGACGCAACAACAATTACAAAACTATGCGAAACTCATTGCCGTCAAGGGCTTGAACGTACAGGATGGTCAGGAAGTCTGGATCAATGCGGAACTCGATCAGCCCGAATTCGTCACGATGGTCGTCGAGGAGTGCTATAAAGCGGGCGCGGCGAAAGTCGTCGTAGACTGGTCGCATCAACCCGTTTCCAAACTCAACGCGACTTATCGTTCTTTGGAGACGATTTCCGCCGTCGCAGAGTGGGAAAAGGCGAAGATGCAGTATCAGGTAGATAAGATTCCCTGTCGTCTGCATATCGAATCTTCCGATCCCGACGGAATGAAAGGCATCGATCAGGAAAAGATGAGAAAGGCTTCCCTCGCAACCTATCCCATCATCAAACCTTACAGAGATCAGCTGGAAAACAAATATCAGTGGTGTATCGTCGCCGTTCCCGGCAAGGCGTGGGCAAAGAAAATTTTCCCCGACCTTCCCGTCGAAGATGCGATGGAAAAACTGTGGGACGCGATTCTCATGACCGCGAGGGCGGACGGCGAAGATCCCTGCAAAGCTTGGGACGAGCACAACGAAAACCTCAAAAAGAGATGCGACTATATCAATAGCCTTCACCTTGCTTCCCTCGAATATCGTTCTTCCAACGGCACGGATTTCAAAGTCGGGCTCATCGACGAGGGGCGTTTCTGCGGCGGAGGCGAAACATCCCTTCAATCTATTTTCTTCAACCCGAACATTCCTTCCGAGGAAATTTTTACTTCTCCCAAAGCGGGCGTAGCGGAAGGAATCGTCTATTCCACCAAGCCGCTCTCCTATCGCGGAGAACTCATCGAGAACTTCTCCGTTCGCTTTGAGAACGGTAAAGTCGTCGAAGTCAAAGCCGAAAAGGGCGAGGAACTCCTCAAACAGATGGTTTCCATGGACGAAGGGGCGAGCATGCTCGGAGAATGTGCGCTCATCGCCTACGATTCCCCCATCAACAATACGGGAATTCTCTTCTTCAACACCCTCTTCGACGAAAACGCAAGCTGTCACCTTGCGCTCGGCAGAGGATTCCACGACTGCATCACCGATTTTGAAAAGTACACCCAGGAAGATTTCACGAAAATGGGCGTGAACGAATCCATGATCCACGTCGATTTCATGATCGGCAGCGAAGATATGGAGATCGTCGGCGTACAAAAAGACGGAACGAGAGTTCAGCTCTTCAAAAACGGAAATTGGGCGTTCTGATTTACGTCGTTCAAATAAAAAAGCCGTCCGGCAAGGACGGTTTTTCTATTCTTCGGATTCTTCTTGTTTCTTCTTGAATATGAGAACGAGCAAAAACAGGAGCGCGGCTGCGCCGAGTACGACGAGAGCGACGTCCAAGCCGAAGAACAGCCAGGCGAACGGGAAAAAAGCGATACAGAGCGCGGAAAGAATGGTGCAGATGATTCTCAAAAACTTAAACATAACAAAAATCCCAAGATGAAATGATTGAAACCATTGTATCACGGCAATCGCGAAAAAACAAGAATTTTTCAAAAAAGATAGTGAAAAACAGTTGACATAACGTGTCGAAAGTAGTAAGATAGGCAAGCTTTCGAAAGGGAGCTCAGCGAAAGATCATATCCGAAAAAAACTCAAAAAAAGTCAAAAAAAGTTTGAAAAAACGCTTGACAAGAGAGATAGAGGTATGATAAGATATGCAAGCTTTCAC
>JAGAIP010000006.1 GCA_017626495.1 Clostridia bacterium
GTGCTATACTATTGAAAAAATTTTACCACAAAGCGCAACAGCCCGATAAATTGGAATTTGTTGATTATATCGGTGTTCCTACTTCAATTAGGTTGCCGTCTAAATCGTGGAATCTGACCACCTTTTGTCCCCAACTGTGTGTCATCAGTCGATTGACATATTCGATTTCAGGGTAAAGTGTTTCAAGACGCTCTACAAATTGCTCTATATTGGGCTCTTCAAAATACAGCTCAGACTGATTACTGTTTGGAATTACACTTCTTTTTGTGAATTGTTCCCAGTATCCCAATTCCTGTAAATATAAATTATTCGTCAATTCCATATTCCCATCGTTGTCTTGAAGCAGTTGAAGTCCGAACATATCACTATAGAACTTTAACGCACGATTACAATCTTTAACAACAATAAGTGTTCCTTTGTATTTCATATATTTATTCCTTGTTTAATCACCTCTTTGTCTCATTCAATAGAAACCTTGTGTATTGATTTCGCCAAAGTTTTCATTGCTATATTTTCAAAACTCTCTTCTATAAACGCCATATTTACGCCTTCCCAAACAAACAAAGTCCCGCTTATATTTATTAAGTCAAACCACAAGCTCTGATCGCGAAGTATGTAACTCAAAAGCAATGTAATAGCGCCTGTGCCAATCAACGACCACCCGGCTACAAGTTTTTTACTTTTTTGTTTAAGCGTTTGATAAGCGGATAATGTTACATTTTGAATTACTATTTTTTCACATTCTTCTTTGCTGTATTCTCCGAAATCTTTTATAACTATTTGTAAGTTTAATTTATACTTTTTAGGCAACAAAGATACAACTTCTCGAATATCCGAAAACAACGTATCGTTTAGTTTTTCTATTTTGTCATCGCCGAAATTTGGATTTACTAACTCTGCAAAAGTATCATACACAAGTTTTAGCGTTGCGATATTATCTTGAATTGAAAAATAGTTTTGTAAAATTTCCATTTGTAATCCTTTACTTTTTTTCATAGCAAACTCCTTAATTTATATAGTGTATATTTTCATCAATAATTACCTTTTCAACTGTTTTTTAATTTCCTTGTGTTAATTTAAAAATTTGTTCAATCATATTTTTTCCGTCTGCCTTTGTGTTTCATCAACTCTGTAAATTCTTATTTATCGGTGAGTCTATTATATCAAAAAAAACAAATATAATTCAAGTAGTTTTACGTGGAGAAAAGAAAAACCCGACTTTTAACAAGTCGAGTTTTATAAGTTATTCAATTTAAATCCCTACGGGAAGAACGGTAAACAACACGGCTTTTTCTGTTCAAACAATCGTTACGCGTCGAGAGAGCCTGCCTCTTCTGCCGCCTCTTCCTCTTCCAACTTTGCGGAAAATTCCGCAAAGAGTTCTTCCATCAAAGAATCGTCCTCGATGGGATAGAGCTCGTTCGAGTCTTCACCGCCGAGGCGGAAAATGGACACTTCGCCTTCTTCCTCGTTGTCTACGGTCTCTTCGGGCTCAAAGAACGCGTACAGTTCGCCCTGATACTCCATCGTACCGAGGTGGTAAAATACGTGCGTTTCGCCCTCGTCGTCGATTAGCTCGACTCTGCCTTCTTCTTCCATCATTTCTTCTTCCATCATCTTTGACCTCCGCTTTTTCTCGTCATGAGAAAATTTTCCAAAATATACGACGCGGCGATGCTGTCGACGGAATTTTTCCGATCTTTCCGCTTGACGCCGCAAATGCGTTGTATTTCATGCGCCTGCATCGTGGTAAACCGTTCATCCTCCGCATAAACGGGAATGTCGGTATGCGCGCGCATCGCATCGATAAATTTTTGCGTCTTGATCGTCTGAACGCTCTCCGTACCGTCGAAGTTGAGCGGCAGACCGCATACGATCGCCCCTGCGTCTTTCTCCGTGGCGATGCGCAACACGGCGTATACGTCCTCTTCAAACTTTCCGACGCGCCAATACGTTTCGGAAGGGAGCGCATACTCGTTGAACGGGTCGGTTACCGCGACGCCGATTCTCTTATCTCCGATATCAAACGCTATAATTCTCTTTGTAATCATATATACAGTATAGCACGTTTTCAGAATTTTGTCTATCTTTCCGGCAAAGAAAAAGGGCATCCGAAGATGCCCTCTCCTTGCTTTTTTAATGAAATTCGATAAAACTTACGCGAGTTCAGCGGTAGCGCCAGCTGCCTTGAGCTTTTCTGCTGCTGCTTCTGCGTCTGCTTTGGGCATACCTTCTTTAAGAACCTTACCGTCTTCGGTAGCTGCCTTAGCTTCAACAAGGCCGCAACCAAGGATCTCTTTGACAACTTTGATAACGCCGATCTTGTTGCCGCCGACTGCTTTCAGAACGAGGTTGAACTCGGTCTTTTCTTCAACTTCTGCTGCTGCGGGAGCTGCTGCGCCGCCTGCAACTGCTACGGGAGCTGCTGCGGAAACGCCGAATTCTGCTTCAAGAGCCTTAACGAACTCGTTAAGCTCGACAACGGTCATAGATTTGACTTCTTCGATGAACTTCTGGATATCCATACTGATAAATCTCCTTTTGATTTCTGAAATAAAAAATTAGTTTTCTTTCTTTGCGAGCGCGTCCAAAACATAAACGAGTTTGGAAATGGGAGACTGCAAGCAGCCGACCATCTTCGCGAGCAAAACTTCTCTGGAAGGGATTGCCGCAAGCGCTGCAACTCCTGCCTTATCTACATATGCTTTATCAACCAAAGCACTCTTTGCAACGACCTTTTCTTCCAATTCCTTGTTTGCCTTAACCTGCTCGGACAAAATCTTTGCGGCGGAAACTTCGTCTTTGGAGAAAATGGTTGCCGTAGTGCCGTTCAGGTCGTTATCGAACTGCGTGTATCCGAGCTCGTTGAAAGCCTTTCTTAGGAGCGTGTTCTTGTAAACTTTGTACTCGCATCCCGCTTTCTTGAACTCGCCACGAAGAGCGCTTACTTCGGCAACCGTAAGTTTGTTGTAGTTTACGAACACAACGGACTTGCTTGCCTCAACGCGCGCCTTGATTTCTTCGACGACCTGTTTCTTTGCGTCTAAATTAGCAGACATTTCTTACCTCCTGTTCACATTAAAAAAGCCCTATACCGCATGGCATAAGGAGACAGTGAACTGTTCTTACAACCTCGACGTGCGGGAAATCCCATTGAACCGAAGTACACGTTTTCTGCGGTATTTTTTACGTTCTCATTATAAGCGAATCGGAGAAAATTGTCAAACGTTTTCGAATGACAATTTTCCCGAATGCATATCTTTTTTAGATCTTGACGTAAGCTACTTTTACGCCGGGTCCCATCGTAGAGGAAAGGGTTACGCTCTTCAAATACTGACCCTTTGCCGCTGCGGGTTTCGCTTTGATGATTGCGTCGAGAAGAGCAACGAGGTTTTCGGTGATCTTCTGCTCGCCAAAGCTCTTCTTACCGATGGGGCAGTGAATGATTGCGGTCTTATCGAGACGATATTCAACCTTACCTGCTTTTACTTCGGTGACGGCTCTTGCAACGTCGGGAGTAACCGTACCTGCCTTAGGGTTAGGCATAAGTCCCTTAGGTCCGAGGATACGACCGATACGACCTACGACGCCCATCATGTCGGGAGTCGTAATGACGACGTCGAAATCAAACCAGTTTTCTTTCTGGATTCTCTGAACCATTTCTTCCGCGCCGACGTATTCTGCGCCTGCGGCGAGCGCCTGGTCTGCCTTTTCACCCTTCGCGATAACGAGAACTCTCTTCGTCTTACCCGTACCGTTGGGAAGGACGAGAACGCCGCGAACCTGCTGATCTGCCTGACGGGGATCAACGCCGAGTCTGACGTGAAGCTCGATGGTCTCATCGAACTTTGCCTTTGCGGTATCGAGTACGAGCTTAACAGCCTCTGCTACTTCGTATTGTTTGGCATGCTCATAGAGCTTTACGCTCTCTGCATATTTCTTTCCGACTTTCATTTATTACCTCCTTGTGGTACGAACGGGGCATGCCCCTCCCACGTTCTCCTATTATTCTTCTACGGTGACGCCCATACTACGAGCCGTTCCCTTGATCATGCTGATTGCACTTTCGAGAGAGTCGCAGTTCAAATCGGGAAGTTTCGTCTTTGCGATTTCTTCGACCTGAGCCTTCGTAAGTCTTGCTACCTTATCCTTGTTGGGACGAGCGGACGCGGTTTCGATGCCGCAAGCTTTCTTGATAAGGACAGGTGCGGGAGGCGTTTTAAGAATAAACGTGAACGATCTGTCTTGATAAATCGTGACGACGACGGGAATGATGAGTCCTGCCTTGTCTGTCGTCTTAGCGTTGAACTCCTTCGTGAAACCGGGAAGGTTGATACCGTAGGGGCCGAGCGTCGAACCGACGGGGGGCGCGGGGGTAGCCTTGCCGGCAGGAAGCTGCAACTTAACTACTGCTGTGATCTTCTTTGCCATTTTTGTGAATCCTCCATATACGTGGTATTGACAAGACGCCTTGAAAAATTTGACGTCTCTCCCACTCCAAACCGAAAAAATGCTTTCGGATTGTCGGTATAATTATTCCGCAACGTCAGCGGAGACCTTTTCGACCTCGCTGTATTTGACGATGACGTCCTGCACGCTGTTTGCGATCGTGGTGCGGATTTTGACTTCCTGATTCTCGTCATCGAGCGAAAGTACCTCGCCGACGAGATCTTTTGCAAGACCTTCGGTAACCATAACGCGGTCGCCCACACCGAAATCAACGTCTACGACGAACTCTTCGAGTTTCATCTTCTTGATTTCGTCCTCTTTCATGGGAATGGGTCTTCCCTGAGGACCGACGAATCCCGTTACGCCTCTCGTGTTGGTGACAAGATACCAAAGTTCGTTGGAATAGATCATTTTGATGAACACATAGCAAGGCAGGAGCTTGTGCTCTACCACCTTACGCTTGCCGTTCTTTTCCTCCACTACCTGCTCGGTAGGGATTTTCAGATCGAAGATAAAATCACCGAGGTTGTTGTTCTCGATGAGTTTTTCCAAACTACTCTTGACCATCTGTTCGTAGCCTGAATAAGTATGCAGAATGTACCATTGAGCCTGACTTTTTCTGTCTTGCATTTCTTCCATTCCGTTTCTCCTTACGCGCCTACGAGCAATTTAAGAAGTGCACTGAGTCCGCTGTCGATTGCAGTGACGACGACGATGAAAATCAGAACGACGACGAGAACGACGCCTGTGGATTTGACGATCTTTCCGAAGGACGGCCAGTTGACCTTTTTGAGTTCGGAAAAGACTTCTTTGATCTTTCTTCCCATTCTGACGAAGATATTCGGCTTCTTTTTCTTATCCTTTTTCTTCGCGACGGGCTTTTCGGCTTTCGTCTCTACCTCTTTCGTTTCTTTTTCCGTTTTTTTCATGTTCACTCCTTGCCGCAACGATTGCGGGCAGTTCAGCTGAAATTACTTGCTCTCTTTATGCTCGGTGGTCTTTTTGCAGAACGGGCAGTACTTTTTGAGAACGAGACGATCGGGATCGTTCTTCTTGTTTTTATAGCTGTCGTAGTTTCTCTGCTTACACTCGGTGCATTCGAACGTAATCTTCATTCTCGATGTTTTAGTAGCCATATCGAAAACTCCATAACAAAAAAATTACACCCCTTGACAGGTGTAATCGTAGTTTATCACATTTAACCCCCTCTGTCAAGCCGTTTTTGTTTGTTTTGAGGGTTTTTTTACAAAATAAGCGACTTTTTCCCTCCGAAAAGAGGTTTTTCTCATTTCGCCGACTTTCGTGCGTGAGAAACGGCGCACCCGGAACGGGCGCGCCGCATTCTTTCAGAAAGCGTTTACGCTTTGCAGTTCTTTTTGAGGGTTTCAAGGGACTCCCAGAGCTCTGCGGGGATTCTGTCCTTGATGGTGTTGGTGTAGTAGCCGGTGATCTCCTCGGCTTCCGCAGCCCATCTCTCTTTATCGACTGCGAGAATGGATTCGAGCGTGTCAACGGAATAATCGAGCCCCGTGAGGTCGATGTCCTTCGCATAGGGAACGTAACCGATTGCCGTCTCGCGCGCTTCGACCTTGCCGTCGCATCTGTCGAGGATCCATTTGAGAACTCTCATGTTGTCGCCGAAACCGGGCCACAGGAATTCGCCGTTCGGACCCTGACGGAACCAGTTGACGTTGAAGATCTTGGGAGGATTGGAAATCTTTTTGCCCATGTCGATCCAGTGCTGGAAGTAGTCGCCTACGTGATAGCCGATGAAGGGTTTCATCGCCATGGGATCGTGACGGAGCACGCCGACTGCGCCCGTAGCCGCCGCGGTCGTCTCGGAGGACATGATAGATCCTACGAATACGCCGTGATTCCAGTCGCGAGACTGATATACGAGGGGAGTAGTGGTCGCACGGCGTCCGCCGAAGATGATTGCGGAAAGGGGAACGCCCGTCTTGGAGTCGAATTCGGGACTTACGCAAGGGCAGTTCTTTGCGGGAGCGGTGAAACGGGAGTTGGGATGAGCGCCCTTGACGTCGCTCGTCTTGCCGTTCCAGGGATTGCCCTTCCAGTCGATCGCATTCTCGGGAGGATTTTTATCGAGACCTTCCCACCAAACGGTATTGTTGTCGAGATTTTGTACGACGTTGGTGAAGATGGTGCCCTTTCTCGTTGCGGCGAGCGCGTTGGGATTGGATTTCTCGTTCGTTCCGGGAGCAACGCCGAAGAAACCGTTTTCGGGGTTGACTGCCCAAAGTCTTCCGTCCTCGCCCACTCTGATCCATGCGATGTCGTCGCCTACGCACTCGATCTCATATCCTGCGTCGCGGAAGGACTTGGGAGGAATGAGCATTGCGAGGTTGGTCTTACCGCAAGCGGAGGGGAATGCGGCGGCGACGTATTTTTTCGTTCCGTCGGGAGCCTTTACGCCGAGAATAAGCATATGCTCTGCCATCCAGCCCTCTTCTCTTCCGAGGTAGGACGCGATACGGAGCGCGAAACATTTTTTACCGAGAAGAACGTTTCCGCCGTAACCGGAGTTGACGGACATGATGGTATTGTCCTGAGGGAAGTGCATGATCCATCTGTTTTCCTCGTCGATGTCGCACTTTGCGTGGAATCCCTTGATGAAATCGCCGTCTTCGCCGAGCGCGTCGAGACACATCTTGCCGACTCTCGTCATGATGACCATGTTGAGTACGACGTAGATGGAGTCCGTCACCTCGATACCGATCTTGGAGAACTCGGAACCCACCACGCCCATGGAGTAGGGAATGACGTACATCGTCTTGCCCGCCATCTTTCCGCGCGCGATCTCTCGACACGTTTTGTACCCTTCTTCGGGGCTCTTCCAGATGTTGGTAGGACCTGCGTCCTCTTCCTTGGGAAGGCAGATAACTGTTCTCGCCTCAACGCGGGCTACGTCGTTGACTGCCGTTCTGTGCAGATAGCAGTCGGGCAAAAGCTCCTGATTGAGCTTAATGAGTTCTCCCGTGGAGACTGCCTCGGCACGGAGCGCATCGATCTGCTGCTGAGAACCGTCGATCCAAACGACGTTGGCAGGCGTTGCGAGAGCGACGCTCTCTTCGACAAACTGCAATACTTTCTTATTGTTCGTCATATTTTTAACTCCTTTCAGAAAAAAAATAACATTTCTATTCCAATGATAAGTATACCACAAAACCTGCCCGTTGTAAACAAAAAACGAGGATTTTTTCCATCGAAGTTTTCTATCCGTCCGTTTCGACGAACAAAACGGTTTTTCGACGAAACAAGCGCGCAGCCGCGCGTTGGGAAGGAATACAATACGTTCATGATATACCGTGAATATACCATTCCACTCAAACAAATCGCAAAAGGCTTTTCGGACGGCGGAGAGGTGGGCGGCAGCGTCAGAATAGAACGGTTCGGCTCTTCCCTCACCGTGAGGGTATCCCCCTTTCGCCTTGCAACGCTGAAAAACGGAACTTACGCCTGCCTCATCACAGACGGCACGCACACCCTGCATATGCCGATTTCGGGCTATCGGGGAAACGAAGAACTCGACCTCGACGAGCTCTGCCTCGTGCTGTACCACAAGGACGAAACGGTCTCGCCCGTCGCGCTCGCCACGCGCGGAAAGCGGACTTGGGACGCAAACGAGCTACTCTCTCCTCTGCAACCGAAACGGGAAGAGACTTATGACGATAACGCGGTGTCAGAACAAAACTATTATGCGCCGCAGGAAAACGACGATTATTATCGTTCCGTCAAACAAGAGGTGGAAGAGAGTTTCGATACCCTTCCCCCTTTTTCAGGATATGCGGAAACGCTCCCCTCTGCCGTTTTCGTTCAGACGGGCGAGGTTTTGCTCGGAAAACTGTACCGCGGAGAGAAAGTGAAATATCTCCTGTTCGGCGCAAAGACGAGGGAAGAACTCCCCAAAGAGCACCGCGACAAGGCTCTTTTCGTTCCGCTCTCCTTCTTTCATGCGGAAGAAGGGTATTTTCTGCTCTTTCAGAGCGGAGAGACGGGACAGATCATCGAATAACCCCGTCAATAGAGAAAGGAGAATTGCAAAAGCAATTCTCCCCCGGCTCGAGGTCAAAGAAAACAGATCCTTGAGGTGCGGTATCTTCTTTCGTAAGACCTTAATAATATTATAATTGTTCGTGTTTGTATTGTCAACTGTTTTTTTTGTAAAAATTTATTCGCTAAACAAATCACCTTCATAGAATTTTTTGCTCACGCGCGACGGGTACGGAACCTGTCTTTCACCGTCAAACGAAGCGGATCGATCCGTCCGACCTCACGCAAAAAGCGCCGTTCACGCAGGAACGGCGCTTTTTTTATAAGACTTTGGATAAAAAATCGCGGAGACGGGGACTTTTCGGATCGGAAAAGACCTCTTTCGGACTGCCCTGTTCTTCAATCACGCCGTCGTTAAAGAAAATGACTTTATTTGCGACCTCTTTCGCAAATCCCATTTCGTGCGTAACGACGATCATCGTCATGCCTGACGACGCAAGCTCTTTCATGAGGGAAAGAACCTCCCCTACCATTTCGGGATCGAGCGCGGAGGTCGGCTCGTCGAAAAGAATGACCTTCGGGCTCATTGCCATGGCTCGTATGATGGCGATACGCTGTTTCTGTCCACCCGAAAGCGTAGACGGAAACGCCTTCGCCTTATCTTCGAGACCGATTCGTTTCAAAAGCCCCATGGCGATCTCATTCGCCTTTGCCTTGACTTCTTTTCTGTCGGAAACGGGAACGAGTTCTTTTTTCGGTTTTTTCCGAACGAAGAAATTATGGAGTTTCGCCTTGAAATTCGCCCTCTTTGCCTTTTGGCGTTTTTTCTGTTCGGCGTAGAGATAGCCGAGCGTGATATTATCGAGGATCGTCTTATTATTGAACAGGTTGAAGGACTGGAACACCATGCCCATATTGCGTCGGTGCTCGTTGATGTCCACCCTCAGATCGCAAAGATCGACCCCGTCGAAGTAGATGGATCCTCCCGTAGGATCTTCGAGACAGTTCAGACAGCGCAAGAACGTACTCTTGCCGCACCCCGAAGGTCCGATGACCGCGATCACGTCCCCCTGCATGACGTCGAGATTGACGTCTTTGAGGACTTCCTGCCGACCGAAATTTTTCTGTAAATGCTCTATTTTCAACAATACTTCATCTTTCATTTTTCTTCATCCTCTTTTCCAGATTTTTGAGAAGTACCGTGAACAAGAGCACGATGACGAGGTAAACGAGCGCGAGCATGATATACGGAATAAAATACTCATAGGTGGAATTTGCGATCGTCTGAAAGGACTTGGTAATATCCATGACTGCGATAAAGCTGACGACGGACGTCTCCTTGATGAGGGAAATAAATTCGTTGCCGATGGTCGGAAGAATATTCTTGATCGCCTGCGGAAGCACGATACGCACCATGGTAGCGCCGAAACTCATTCCCACGCATCTTCCAGCCTCCATCTGCCCTTCATCGACGGCGTTGATTCCGCTTCGAATGATCTCCGCCATATACGCGCCGCTGTTCATACCGAAGATGATGACCGCCTCGGCGACGGAGTCGATGTTGATCGAGAGCAGGGAAAATACGGCGTAGTGCAGGAGCAGGAGCTGTACGACCATGGGCGTTCCGCGGAACAGCGTGATATACACGTTTACGATTCCTTTTAAGATCAGAACGGGAATCGAGCGCGAACGGAGAATATTCACGATCGCCAACATGCAACCGATCAAAAAACCGATGATAAGACCGAATACCGCGATGATCGCGGTATTTTCGAGACCGATCAGGAAATTTTTATATCCCTGACCTTCTATGAATTTGTTCCAAAAAAGTTGCCAGGCAACCGGGAAATCTAACATGGTTCTTATTTATTGAGATTCTTTGCGATCATGAGGGAAGGCTGCTTATCGAGAATGACCGCATTGATCCTTCCGTTGACGAGATCCTGCATTGCAAGCGCACCCGTGGGATAGCCTTTCGTCTGTACGTTCTTGAATCCGTCGTAGCCGAAATCCGCGTCGCCTGCGGAATACATGTAACCCGTCGTTCCGTTCTGCGTTCCGATGATGAAGGAAGCAGTTTGCTGTGCGATGACCGCCTCGACGTCTGCGACCGTCTTACAATCCGCAAACGTGGTATCGCCCTTCTTTACGGTGAGAACCTGCGCGGAAGAATAGTATCCCATCGCAAAATCTACGGATTCGAGACGCGTATCGGTCACGGTCATACCTGCCATACCGATGTCTGCCTGATTGGTCATGACGGCGGGAATGATCGCGTCGAAATCCATATCCGCAACGTAGAGCGTTTTACCGAGCTTGTTTGCGATGATCGAGCCGATCTCGATATCGATACCCGTCAGCTGATTGCCCTCGTAATACTCGAAGGGAGGGAAATAAGCGTTGGTCGCAACGACGAAGTCGCCTTCCGCAGGGGAAGAAGTTTTGTTCTCGTAGGTGAACGTCGCGGTGCCGTCGAAATAGGAGTTGACGAGCGATTCGAGACTTCCGTCGGCAATCATCTCGCTGAGAATCTCGTTGACGGATTCGGTCAACGCGTCGTTTTCCTTATTGATTGCAAATGCGTAGGTCTCTTCGGTAAGCTCGATGGACTCGTACACCTCGACGCCCCCCTTTCCCGTCGGATTATTTCCGCAAGCGACGAGAGATCCCATTGCCAAGCTCATGGTAACGGCTGCCGCAACCGCAAGTATTTTTTTCATAATCGATTCCTCCAAAGGATTTAAGATGCGCCTATTCTATCACCATTTCTTTCGAAAAGCAACCTATTTTTATGCGATTTTTTGAATGATTTTAATCTGTTTTTCGGGTTTTATACGCATATATTCATAAATATTGCATAAATGAGAATTCGAATCAGAATCGGAAAAAAACCTGTTCGCACACAGCAAAAAATGATAAAACCGTGCCAAAGCACGGTTTTTGACTGATACTTATTTTTTTTCGGGAATGACCGCGGAGATATTTGCCTCGACGAGCTGTTTGGGCTCGACGGGGGACGGCGCATTCATCATGAGGTCGCGCGCCTTCGCGTTCATGGGGAACGCAATGACTTCGCGGATATTGACGGTATCGCAGATGAGCATGACCATTCTGTCCACGCCGGGCGCGACGCCTGCATGGGGAGGCGCGCCGAACTTAAACGCGTTATAGAGCGCAGGGAACTTGCCCTCGACGACGGATTCGTCCATACCGACCAGCGAGAACGCTTTGAGCATGATTTCGGGATCGTGATTACGAACCGCGCCCGAAGAAAGCTCGATGCCGTTGCACACGATGTCGTACTGATAAGCGAGAATATCCAGCGGATCCTGTTCCGTAAGCGCCTTCATGCCGCCCTGGGGCATGGAGAAGGGGTTGTGGCAGAATTCAAGCTGTCCGCTCTCCTCGCCGATCTCGTACATGGGGAAATCGACGATCCAACAGAAACGGTACACGTTCTTTTCGAGAAGATCGAGCCCCGTGCCGAGCATGGTGCGGAGAATGCCTGCACGTTTTTGCGCGACGGACTTTTTCTCTTCCGCAACGAGCGCGACGAACGAACCTGCTTTTAAGCCGAGCTTTGCCTTCAACGCGTCGATATTGCCTGCGAGGAATTTGGAGATACCGCCGACGAGCGTTTCTTTTTCGTCCAGTCTGAACCAGAACATCGCTCCGCCTTCCGTCTTGATCTTGAAGTCCTCCGCCGTCTTGTCGATAAATTTTCTCGTCTGCGTGAAGCGATCCACCGCGATCGCCTTTACGATTTTTCCCTCGACGGCGTTGAATCCGCAACCCTGCATCTCTTCGGTGATATCCTTGATGACGAGGGGATTGCGCAGGTCGGGCTTATCCGAACCGTACGTTTCGAGCGCTTCGAGATAAGGGATTCTCTTGAACGGAGGTTTGTCCGCCTCCCAACCGGAATACTTTGCGAATACGGGAGGCAACACGCCTTCGAGCACTTCGAACACGTCCTCCTGCGTCGCGTACGCCATTTCGATATCGAGCTGATAGAACTCGCCCGGAGAACGATCCGCGCGCGCGTCTTCATCGCGGAAACAGGGGGCGATCTGGAAATATTTGTCGAATCCCGAGCACATCAAAAGCTGTTTATACTGTTGAGGCGCCTGGGGAAGGGCGTAGAACTCTCCGGGATAGAGACGGGAAGGAACGATATAGTCCCTTGCGCCCTCGGGGGAAGAGCTCGTCAAAATGGGCGTGGAGATTTCGAGGAATCCCCTTTCCGTCATGAGCTGACGGAGATCGGCGATGATTTTGGAACGGAGCACGATCTTCTTTCTGACTTCCTCGTTTCTGAGATCGAGAAAACGGTATTTGAGTCTCGCGTCCTCGCCCGCGTCGGTGGAGTGGGACACTTCGAAGGGAAGCGCCTGCACCGATCTGCGGCCGAGCACTTCGACCTTTTCGGGAACGATCTCGATGAGCCCTGTCGGAAGTTTCTCGTTGGGCGCGGAACGAAGCACGACCGTTCCTTCGACGCTGACGGTAGATTCGGTGGGAATATCGCGGAGCGCGGAAAGGCAGGGTTCTTCGGTCGCTACGACTTGCGTTACCCCGTAGAAGTCGCGGAGCACGGCAAAGAGTACGCCGCCCTTGTCGCGTTTGGAATCGAGCCAACCGGAAATCTTTACTTTTTTACCTGCGTCCTCTTTGCGCAGTTCGTTACAATGATGAGTTCTGTAAAACATAGTCGCTCCTTACGGATGTATTGATTCGGTACTATTTTACAGTTTTCCGCGCATAAAGTCAATAATTCTCGCTCGGCTTTCTGAAATTCTTTTCGCTTGCATCCTTTCGTAATGATACGTCCCCTTACTTCTTTCGCCGTAAAAAAAGCGCCTCCCGTGCATTCGAGAGACGCATCTGATTATTTGAGAAAAATATCCGAGTGAAGAAGTCCGTACAGGAGCTCGTGCGCGCTCGCTTGCGTTTGCTCCCTCGTGTAGCCGCCGTAGATGCATTCGCCGAGGTAGGCGCTGACGCCGCTGCACAGGAAAACGGAAGTGAGGTTGAGGGGGTGTCTGAGACGCTCCTGCCTTACCTTTTCGGAGATGATTTTGTCGCAACAATTTCTGACAAAGGTATGAAAGGAGAATTTCACGTAGGGATTTCGCTCGTAATTGACTGAAAAAACGAGTTTTTCATTGTCGTAAAAGAAATCAATGATGACTTTCAAGAGATTACAGAGCGAAAGCACGTTGTCCTGTTCCCGATTTGTCTTTTCATCGAGAATCTGATGTTCTTGCAGAATCACTCCTTTATAATAGTTGAAAATATCGTCCATCAAATCGTATTTGTCGCGATAATACGAATAAAAGGTCAGGCGACTGACGTGCGCTTCCTGACAAATCGTTTTTACGGTGATTTTTTCAAACGTCTCGCTTTCAATCAGACGGATCACCGTATTTCTCAAACCTCTTTTTGTTTTTGTAATTCGTTTATCTTCTGCCATGAATTTATTATATCATAGGAAAATTAAAAAATCAATTCTATGATTTTAATTTTTATTCACGGAAATCAAGAAAACTTATCAACAAAAATGTTGATAAATCGGGTGGAAAAAGGGTAGTTATCCACATGAAATGAGCATAAAAATGAAATCAAGGAAAGAAGTCAACAAAAGTTATCAACACGGAACGTGGAAAAGTTGATAAAATCAAGGTTTATAAGTTGAAAAACGGGAGTTATCCACAAAATACGATACGGTTCGACGGAGAACGCAAGCACCCGAACGCATAGGATAAAAAAGATATGAACAGTTGAAAAATTATGCGGAAACAGGGAAAAAATACTTGACGGAAAGAAAAGAAAAGGGTATAATGTGATTCGTCAATCGGATATGCGCTACTAGCTCAATTGGATAGAGCGTTGGTCTACGGACCCAAAGGTCAAAACTGAATATTTCCCCCGATTTCGGGGTTATGCACCCTTAGCTCAATTGGATAGAGCGTTGGTCTACGGAACCAAAGGTTAGGAGTTCGAGCCTCTTAGGGTGCGCCAAAATTAGCCCAAAACACTACGTTTTGGGCTATTTTTTTGTCTTTTTACGTATGTTAGTTCATTTTTAAGCGCTGTTCTAACCTCGTGGGTTAGAACAAAATGTGTCTTTTTTTATAGTAACTATACTAAACGTGCAAAACGCCAAAAACGGCTTGTTCTAACCCCTGTTCTAACCTAACGTGCATTTTCCGTGTTAAAACCGAAGAATTTTTCTATCATTTTTTACTTTGAAATATTTTTATTTATTTTTAGCAATAGAAAAGACGGCATCATTTTCCGATACCGTCCATCTATATATTATTCAGTTTTATTTTGCTTTATAAGCGAGATATTCTTCGATAGAAGTAAAACCGAGTGCTTTCATTTCTTGACTTGCTTTTTCTAAAAGAGAAAGTTCGCTTTCTTTCTTGACTATAGGTTGCTCATCAGAATAAGCAGATAAGATTGTGTTTGCCGCTTTAATCTTAAAACTGAAATCAAGGTGCGAGTACACATTTGCCGTTGTAGAGAAATCTGAGTGACCAAGCCACTCTTGAATTTCTTTTAATGGTACGCCACTTGCAAGCATATTACTTGCACAACTGTGTCTTAAATCGTGTAACCTTATATGCCTTAAACCATTTTCTTTAACTAAGTCTGCAAATTTTTTCGTTAAATGGTCAGGATAAACGATTTTACCATCTTCTTCCACACAAACGTAATCTAAATATCTCTTGTCGTAAACGTTGCCGTAAAAGGCTTTATTTTCTTCTATTTTAGCCTTATGGCGAAGAAGTAGTTCTTCTACGGGCGGTATGAGTGGTAGCGTTCTATGGCTCGTTTTGGTCTTTAATTCGTCAGTTAAAATGACTTGTCTTTCAACCACGAGTAACTTATGATTAATCGTTATGAGTTTATGCTCAAAATCGACTGCGCTCCACCTAATACCCAACACTTCGCTTCTACGGAAACCGTAATAGGCTGCAAGTGTTAATGGAACTTCTAACGGATGACCTTTTATAAGTTCAAACAATTTTTTCATTTCGCCTTTGTCGTAATAGGACATAGGCGATTTTTCTTTATGTAGCGGCTCTAAAAAGTCAAACGGGTTGTCGGGAATCAACTTTGCTTGATACGCTTTACGAAGTGCGGGGCGAAGTACACAGTTATAGTGTTTTAGACTTATTTCTTTAACCCCACGTTTTCTTTCGCTATCATAGAACTCGTTTAATTCCTTTTCGGTAACGTCGATTAAACGTAGCTTACGCTTATCAAAGAATTTTTTAAAGAGTGGGATATAACGCTTATAGCCGTAATATACCGAAGCCGATAATTTTGGCTTTCTTTCTTCAACGTATTTATCACAGTAGTCGCTAAAAAGCATTACCGCATCAGACTTATCCGTATCGTTTGCGTTTGCACGACGTGAAATTTTATTACGGGAAGCAATAAGTTCTTTTTCAAACTCTTCGGCTTTTTCTTCAGCAATTTTCTTTGCTTCTTTCTTATTCCCACGTTCTTTTAAGCCCGTGCTTATCCATTTATGCCTTTTTACGTTTGCTTCATCGTAATAAGTTATAACGCCGTATAAAAATCCTTTTTTTGCGTGAATGCTTACGTTCACTATTTCACCTCCGTACCATTAAGAAGATAAGAGATTACGTTAATCTTTGGAATTTTGTATTCTCTACCAACTTTTCTTGATTTTATTTCTCCTCGTTTTACCAATTTATATGCAAGTACTTGTCCGATTTGGAGCATTTGCATTAAATCTTCCACACTGACAACGTCAGGATAGTTCTCAAACATTTCGTTTGCTTTTAGTTCATTGTTTACAATAGTTTTATTAGAAGCGCTTTGCGCCGTTATTTTGTTGTTTATAGTATTTTCCTCCATTTATTTGGTGGTTGCGGGATAACCTCCTTTTAATTCGTTACGCATTTGTTTTCCCTTATCATCGTAACCCCTCCAACTCATAAATACGGTGGATTTTATACCACGCTTCCGTGTTTCCTGTTTCATTCATCGCTTTATATCATAAATTCATTGCGCCCTTGAAACACGTCGGCTATTACTTTCAGCAGTTTACCGTTCTGCCTTATCCGAGTGGACTTGTAGCAGGTAGTTGAACCCTGCCATTATTAAATCTACTTTACTAAGTCCGTTTTTTGTAAGGAACTCATCAATTTTCTCTGCATCCTTACGGGGAATACTCGTTCCCCAAACTTTGTTAAGTAGCTTGCGTTCTTCTTTGTGTTTTTCTTCATAAGCCCTACGACTAATGCGAGTGGGCGTATCTTGTTTTCTTTCCATATTAATACTCCTTTAATCTACGTAAATAAGTTCGTTTAAGATTTCTTCGTCAATACGGTTTTTGATTTCCATTTCAATTTTAACGTCGTGCATAAATTCGCCCGTCTTTTTGTATTCGGGGCGCTTTAAGAGTTTTTCTCTCATAACTTCCCAAATTTGTTCGGCGGCTTTATCTATGCCGTGAAGATAGGACGGAATATCTTCAATCAACCAATCTTTACCCGTATCTATCAAATACTGCTTTTTTAGGTTGCCCCATTTACCGTAAACGTGCTTCACGGGTGGATGCGTGCGCTGATATTTGATTACTTCTTCAAGCGTTAAACCTTCCATTTCAATCTTCTCCTTAACCGTAGTGTACTATCGTATTAATACGAATATCACTTTTTATAAAAGAAGTCAAGCTGTTTTTATAACTTTTTTGAATTTTCTTCTAAAAAACTTTCATTTTAATCTCCTTTACCGAATTTGTAGCGGTTATACTTTTCGTTTTGCTGTGGCTGTGGGGAAGATATGAGTTGTTCTTCTTCCTTGCGCTTAGCAATCATTTCTTCTTCAATTTCTTGCAAACGGTTACGGTAGTTGTTTGTTTCGGGCATAAACATTTTAGCCACAGCAGAGAATAGTCCCTGCATATAACCTTTGATTTTCTTATTAGAAATAGCGATATTTCGTTTAAGAAACTTATCGTTGGTTTTACGCTTGAATTTTTTGTCGTAGGTATAAGTGTTGTCTTGGATATATTTTGCCTTTTTAAGCACGATATTACCAAGCCTACGCCTATAATCCCAACGTAGTTTTTCTATCGTGTGAATTGTGCCTACGCCGTGAAAATCCGTGTGATTAGGAAACAAGTCCGCAGTTTGCATTTCTTCTTTAACTTGATTGGCATAATACTTGCCCATAATTCCTTTTAAGGCTTCTTCTTTCTTGTCCATTTCTTTTACGAAACTTTTATGTGCGGCGTACGCATTATTGTCGCAAGAGAGCAAAAAATCTACCGCCTTATCAATTTTTTCTCTAAACGGTGCCATCTCTTTTGATGCGTAGAACCAAGGCTTGTCCTTAGGTAATTCTTTTGCAAGTTCCTTTAACGTTTTTGCGGCTAAATCCTTAAAGTGAGCCTTTTCAAACGCTACCGATTTTGAAAAACTTTGAATAACTTCATCTCGTTTTTTGTCGAGTTCGTCGTTAATGGTGTAAGCATTTAATCGCTCGGTCATTTTTAGTATGGAATCTTTAGAAATTTTTCCTTTGGCTCTATACTTATAACCAGCGGCACGCTTGTTCTTAATTTTCGGTGCTCGTTCCCAAAAAACGTAGTGGATATGTAGGTGATCGGGCTTGTCTAAATGAAGCGCACACATAAGGTCGATATTGTCCTTGTCAAAGCCTGCGTCTTTGTAAAATTCATTGAACGTTTTCTTAATAAGGTCAATACATTTTTCAGGCGTGTCTATCTTCTCGGAGTTCTCTTTATTGAACGAGATAAACCCGTGCCAAATATTCTTTTCTCCCGTTTGCGCGCGTTTTTTCATTTCTTTGACTTCTTGCTTTGAAAGTAAGCCGTTTTGGTTGAATACGCCTGTGCTTTTTTGCAAATATTCAAGCATCGTAAACTTTTGCGTTTCTTCGCCCATAATCTTGCCCTCAGCCGTCATATACTTGTAGATATTGTTATCTTGACCTGACATATCGAAGAAAGCACGGTCTTTTGCGTGCTTGTCAATATCCGCTTGCGACGAACCTTTTTTAAGGCGATAGGGAGTATATGCTATATCGAAAATTACAGGTTGGCTCATAGCGGTTTATCTCCATTATTTGACCGACGGGCAAAGGGAAAGGTGGGTATCCCACTTTCCAAAGGCAAAATGCGGTTGAAACTGCATTTTCTTAGCCTGCTACCTAAAACCTTTATTTGGCTTCCGTTTTGCTTCATAGTTTGCTTGCCTTAAAAACCGCAAGTTCAATCTCTTTTCGATTTTCCAAAATCTTGGTTAAACTTTTACAATTTTTATAACCGCTGTAATCTAATCCAACGTCTAAAGGCGTCCAATCGATAATACCGTCTAAAAGGTGTTTGTTGCTTTGATAAAGGTCGTTTACAATATGCGGATGCGCTTTCATAAAATCTTCGTACGAAAGTATAAATTCTAATTTTTCCGTCTTGCTATCAATCTCTTCATCGGTAACTTTAACACGCTCAGATTTACCGCCTTTTTTACCACTTGTTGCACGTATTTTAGAGAGTTCTAATTTCAGTTTTGCAAACTCAAAATATCCGTCCACAGGCGGTTTTAATTTGCTTGTTTGCTTGCCGTTGAACGCATAAGAGCAGAGTGCTTTTAAGTATGCGCCGCTATCTTCGTCGTTCATTAGTTTGATGGCTTTATAGTACACGTCTAAGAAAGCAAAGTGGAGCATCTTTTGGTTATACTTTTTAGGAACTTTGCCTTGCGTTTCAAGGCGCTTAACTTCTTCAAGTTCAGAGAGAATACAAGCCTGATAATAATCCTCTTGCGCTGACTTAGGTGGAGCCATCAGTACGTTGTCAAAGACAAAGGCGCAAACGGCTTTAATAAAGCGCCCAATCTCTTCGTCTTTGGCGTTTTTGATTACGTTCCAATACATATCGTAGAACGTAAATCGAGTTAATTTTTTCTCCATTTTAATCTCCTTTTAATTTATTTGCAGAACGTTTATAGGCGCATCTGCATTGCCTTTTAAGTTAGCCCATAAGCACCACCTCCTTAACGTTTTTATTAACCCCCTCACTTATAAGCCTTTTGAAGAAGCATTTTTCAAGCCCTAAATTGAAAATTCTCTCGAAAAATTTTTACCACTCACTATTAATGGACATTTGCTCCCGTATTTATGGGGATGTTTTGTTATTTGCTTCAATAATTCTTCAAAATTTTTTATCCCCTCAAGTGGTAGCCGTTGAAAACAGCATTTTTACAACCATTTCTTAAAAAATTTACACCTTTTACTTAAAAGGGTTAATTCTAAGCAAAACCGCACCCCCATAAGTTAAAAATATTTTGCTTCCCATATAAAAGGGCTTTTTTTACTCAAAAGTAAACCCCATTAAACCTAAAAATATTTTTACCCCTTCACTTAAAAGGGCGATTTTTAGGCAAAAGTTAAGGTTAAAACTAAAAATTCTTTTTATTAAACCTTTCCACTATGGTATTGGTATAAAAAAATTCTTTTTGGTCGGAAACTTTTTTATAAACGTCCTTCACTTATCCAAGGACAGAAAAAAGGAAAAGTACACGGTTTGCGTTAAAATTCCTTTCCACACTTAACCAAGGACACTTTTTTTGAAAACGCGGCGGTTTTTGATAGAAAATTTTACTCTCTATATAAAAGGGCGATTTTAAGACAAAACGTGGCGGTCTATCTTGTAAAAAATTTATCCCCTCAAATGGTAGCCATCGAAAACGGCAAAAATATGCCATTTTTGAAAAAAATTTTTCCTTTCACTATATATCCCTTACTTTTTTAACGAAAAACAACCCTCTACTTTTAAATGCTGAAAAATTTTCCTTTTTATAACCACGCTCTACTATATATCCCTGACTTTTTTTGCGTTTTGCAACCCCTTCACTATTCTATTGCACAATTTTTTAGCGAGTGGTCCACAAAGTAGGTAAAAATTTCTCTCCATATATCCAAGGACACGAAAATTAAAAATACAACCCCGTTGAAGGATAAAAGCACAAAAAGCCGCCCAAATTGGACAGCTTTTAACACATTGTTTATTAAAAAAAACGGCTCCTTTTAATAGAGCCGTTTTTTATTATTTATCTTTTATATTTCCTTTTGCGACGTTTCTTTCAACCAAACTTTTTGCAAATTCCCATATTTCTTCTGAACCTAATTGAGAAGATTTTTGTCTATTCAACACTTGTGATTTATTCACATTGTGCGCTCTCCAATCCGCACCATTGTTACTATCATTTAGGAGAATAGGCTGTAAATTATGCTCTTGGGAAAGGTTATCCTTTTTAATTCACGCAAAGCCTCGTCGCGCGTCATATACATCTTATCCGTCCTTTCATCTATAAAAGCGTTCAGACGAACGTGCATACGGTCTATCACTGCTTTCTCAATTTTTCCCTTGTGGCGGTACTCCAACTCTCTTTTTCTGTACTTGCACTTCGGCTCTTTCTCTGCGAACCAAAAATGTATATCGGGTGATTGATAAACGCCGCATAAATGCGCCAATCTGCCGCGCTGTTCTTCTCGTAGTGGCGCAGCACGAGGATCAATACGTTTTCATTCGTCAGCCATTTAGTAACCTGCCGATCTCGCTCTGCCTTTATATCCGTTATTTGCTCATAAAGGACTTCCCGTTCCTGTTCATCCGCTGTCCGTATCGACAAATACAAGCGATTGATTGCCGCCTTGCTCTCGTCTATGATTTGTACGATTTTATCTTTATGTCTGTATTCCGTAGCGTTCCCTGAACCCACATCATACGCTAAACTTGACGAAATCGGGAGATAGTCACCGTATTGCTCTCTGCCTTTTCGGAAATGCACTTTATTCACAAGCGCATACAGATCATCCATCGCCGTATGATAAAAGGCGTGCTGTTTACTTCTACTCTCGTCAATCTCTGCAAAGAAATTCGGAGAAGGACGCTGATACTTCTTCCGCAACATGGTAAGTTCCTTGCTTACGGAAATATTTTCAAAGCTGCGTTTTGCCTTGTCGATCTCCAATCCCGAAAGAACCGCAAGCTTGCAGATGTCCTCGTAAATTGAGAGTATCTTTCCCTTCTCTGCGCTCTTATGTAGTTCATCCCACAAAATACTGTTGAGCTTTTGCGACAGGTTGACGATTTCCCCGATCTTATTGACGCTTGTATCATGGTCGAGTTTAGAGAGCGTCTGTTCCGTCTTTTCCTCTGCTTTGATGTTGCCCACGGGAACTTTGAAAAAATCCTTATATCGCGCGGCCGCGTTTACCAACAGCTTGTCATCCGTTATCAGCATCGTATCCGAATCATAATCACAGCCGTTGAGCCGCTGCTGGATATTTTCTCCGATAGAATTTACACAGACAATGTTTTCGCCTAGGTCAAAGTAATCCCATATCCCACCGCTGAGAGCGTTTTCCACACAATATAAGTTTCCCATCGTGATATGCGGAGAACGCGCGCACAGCAATTTCGTCCCATTTCCAAAGCGTTCACAGCGGATCTGCCCGGGCTTTAATTCGCTTGTAAAGTCTTCGCTCGCAAGATACTTTAAAAGTTCCGTGCCGTTTCCGAAAAGAGTGGCATTCGTACCGTTTAACAAAATATGCCCGCGCTTTAACCGCTCCTTTAAACTGCGCACGACGTCGTCACGAAAATTGGCATACAGTTCCGTTTCATCGAAATGCGGATATTGGTGCATGAGCGTAAAGATAACATCCGCACGTTCCGCAAGTCCGTCACAGTATCTATTCTTCCCAAAATGGTATAGGCTTTTATTTTTGTAATGCTGCAAAACTTTTGCTTTCCTGTTGTAATATCCGTCTGTTTCCAGTTCAAAATAGTTCCTCCTCTCTAATACTGATTTTATCAATGATATTGCGCAATAGCAAGCAATGAACGCTTGCATTGCGCAAGACATTACATTATCTTCTGAAACATATGGCGAACCTTATCTAAACGGCTGTTCGGGCGGCGTGGCTGAAACACAGGCTCGCCGGAAGTTTCCTGATACCCTTTTAATTCTGTAATACAAACACTTCTTCCATTTGTATAAAAATTCAAATCATTCCTATATTCACCGATACAACGGGCAGGGATTTCCCCCTTAAAAATAACTTCATCTTTTTCAAGTCTGGTTGATTCAATTATTGCGCAATACTTTGGTGCGTCATTATAAGCCCGTGAAAGATATTCCTGCGGCGCAAAAAGAGTAAAGGAAAGGTATGGTTCCAACAGCTGTGTTCCTGCTTTTTTCAATGCCTGTTCCAACACGATAGGTGCAAGAAAACGAAAATCAGCGGGGGTACTGACCGGACTGTAATAAACTCCATAATCAAAACAAATTTGGCAGTCTGTCACTCCCCAGCCATATAAGCCCTGCTCCATTCCATAACGCACCCCCTCCATGACGGCATTTTGAAAACTTTGGTTTAAATATCCGAGAGATACCTCGCTTTTATATTGTGTTCCGCTTCCAATAGGAAGCGGTGTTACAGTCAAACCAATAGATGCCCAAAACGGATTCGGCGGCACTTCAATATGAATCGTGCAGCTCGCTTTTTTTTGCGGTCTTTCCAGATAAATAACCGAAGGCTCTTTCGTAACCACGCCCACATGATATTTTTCTTCTAATAGCGAACAAATAACTTCTAACTGTACTTTTCCCAAAAAAGATAACATGATCTCATGGGTAACAGTATCAATGTCAAAATGCAAAAGAGGATCTGTATCAGCGATCTCTACGAGGGCATTTAACAGGGCTTCCCTTTGCTCCGGCTTTTGCGGCTCTACGGTTGTCCGAAGTAATGGCATGGGATCATCGATCCGTGTTTTTTGAGGTAAGAGTTTTTCGTTTCCCAGAATGTCGTTCAGTTTCAAAGTATCATCAGCTAAAACAACAATTTCTCCCGGATCAGCATGGTCAGCCGGGACGATTTCACCATTTAACGGAATACACATTTCTGTAATCTTTATTTTTTTCTTTTTTGACAGCGGCAGCTCATCCCGTAAATGGAGCGTCCCATGATACAGGCGTAAATAAGTAAGCCGTTTTTTCCGGTCTGTATACTCAACCTTAAAAACATATCCACATAATTCAGACTGAATATCGTCTGTTTCTGTAATGAAAGTTTCTGTAATCGCTTCGATCAGTTTTTCTGTTCCTAAATTGTCTTTTGCACTCCCATGATAAACAGGAAACAAAGAGCAGCATCTGGTTCTTTTGCACTTTTCATATTGTAATTCCTGTATATCCAAAGGATCCTCTGCAACATATCGTTCTAACAGTTCATCGCTTCCAGAAATAACAATATCCCATTTGTCCAAATCAGAAATATCGGTTATGGTTATCTTGGGCGACAAGGCAACCTCCTGCATGACAATCATATCACTGGTAAGTTTATCTTTGATGCTTTGGTAAACACGCCGCAGGTCGATTCCATTTTGGTCTATCTTATTTACGAAGATGATTGTCGGGATGTTCATCTTCTGAAGCGCATTGAATAATATACGTGTCTGTGCCTGTACGCCGTCTTTTGCCGAAATGACTAAAACAGCTCCGTCAAGGACAGATAAAGATCGGTATGCTTCGGTTAAAAAATCCATATGACCGGGAGTGTCCACGATGTTGATTTTATAATCATTCCAGCAAAAAGAAGTAACTGCTGTCTGAATGGTAATTCCACGTTGCCGTTCCAAAATCATAGTGTCTGTTCTTGTAGTTCCTTTATCCACGTTTCCTTGTTCCGCAATCGCTCCACTGGTGTATAGCAGGCTTTCCGTCAATGTTGTTTTTCCTGCGTCTACATGGGCAAGGATGCCAATATTTATTATTTTCATGTGATTGTCCTCCTTTTACAGCCCTAAAGGGCATAAAAATCCCCAGCAGTAAAATACTTTTACCACTGGGGATTATAATTTGCGGACATACACATATACAGCATACACCTATTTGTGATTGCTGTTTTTTGGGATATGTCAAAATTGATAAGGCAAAAGTATTCTTAAATTGGGTACAAAAACCAAGCCCCCGTGAAAGGGACTATCATAATTCTTTGTTCCCACTATTTGATTATAGTTTTATTTAAGAATACCTTGCCGCATATTTTTTTACTCCTTTTCTGGAATGAAACTATTATATCACATCAGCTTTAGGAAAGCAAGTACCTAAAAGAAATTTTTCTTCCTCTTATATGTTAACAATCATACCGGCTTCTTGGCGTTCAGAATAGTTTCTGCTGTTTGCTGTGGTGTTTGGTTGGAATTGTCCAACCAAAAGCTGATCCGGGGTGTTGTCTGTATAAATGTATCGTATAAGGTTTCAACCGTAAAGCCGGAATAGCATGCTTTCTCCCTGTATAGTTACGTCTTTTTACAAACGTAAACCTGTTACGTTTATTGTGTGATATATATTATATCATATTTTAGTGCCATTGTCAATAATTTTCTTAATATTATCGTTCCTGTTCGTGATTTCGGTACTTTGTGTGGTTATGGTCTGTATTTCGTTGCTTGTTTTTCTCTAACCTCATTAGAATAGAGAATGGTTTTTCGTGCAGTTCCATATTTACATCAGCTTCAACATCTTTGTATATATCATAACTGTATTTACGTCCGTATTTCTCTTGTAGCTTTTGTATATTTGATTTTGTGTATTCATCATCCTGACGCATACTTAAAGCAAAAGCCTGCTGAACTTGATAGACTTGTAGAAATTGCAAAAGTTCAAAGCACGGAAAGTTCTAACGCTATTGAAGGCATCGTTACAACTAACCAACGCTTAAAACAATTAATGAGTCAAAAAACTACGCCACGAAATAGGGACGAGCAAGAAATTTTAGGTTATAGAGCCGTTCTTGAAATGGTGCACGAAAGTTTTGAGTATATGCCTATCACGGCAAACGTTATTTTAGGGCTTCATAAAAAGTTGTATTCTTATTTGCCGACATCTTTTGGTGGTGTGTTCAAAACAACTTCAAACGAGATTGATGAAATCAGACCTGACGGTACGGTTGTAGTTAGATTTAAGCCGTTAGAACCATTTGAAACACCTGAAGCCGTTGAAAGACTTTGCGAAACTTATAATAAAATTATAGCGTCGGGCGAAGTTGACCCACTTGTAGTAATTCCCACGTTTATTCACGATTTTCTTTGCATTCATCCATTTAACGATGGCAACGGACGTATGAGTAGAATACTTACTACTTTACTACTATATAAAAGCGGTTACGTTGTTGGTAAATATATTTCGCTTGAAAAGAAAATACACGACCACAAAAACGAATATTACGACGCTTTGCAGTTGGCTTCTGAAAATTGGCACGAAGGTAAAAACGACGATTCGGCGTTTACTAAATATATTCTTGGCGTAGTGCTTTCGGCTTATAGAGATTTTGAAGAGCGTATTGAACTTGTTTCCGATAAAAAATCTGCCAAGCAAATGGTTAAAGAAGCGTTTGGTTTAAAACTTGGTAAAGTTACTAAAAGTGATATCATGGAATTATGTCCGTCGCTTAGCCGTTCTGCAATAGAAAAGGCGTTAAGAGAACTTATCGCTGAAAACTTTATCGTAAAACACGGTAATGGTCCTGCAACTTTCTACGTTGTAAAATAAAAAATCATCAACAAACGATATATATAATTAGTGATAGGTTAGAACGGATTTGTTCTAACCCAAATCACCAAAAAAGTGCAAAAATTCGTGCAATGACCTTTGGTCTTAACGTGTATTTATTTTTAATGATAGTTAGTTGTTTTTATCACGAAAACGTGCTATAATCATATAAAAACTCGTTCTAACCTAAGGGTTTTAGGCGTTTTACAAAGATAAACAATGGTCATTATTGTTCTAACCCAAGGGCTTAAAAAACAAAGTTTTGAAGCCCCTACGGAACCAAAGGTTGGGGATTCGAGCTCCTCGTGGCGCACCACAAAAAAGGATATGCATCGCATATCCTTTTTTGCTTTCTCTTCCAAGCTTTGGTTCCGTAGACCAAACAATAGCCGTTTGATTTATCAGGGTTCCCGAAACGATTGCTCCGCAAGCGTTTCGGGAAGAGGAGCAACCGACCTGAAAAGCCGGTTCCGCAGGAAACGGAATCTATGGTCGCGTTGCGACGAAGAGCGTTGGTCTGCCAAAGGTTGGGGATTCGAGCTCCTCGTGCCGCACCAAAAACAGGGTAAAGATTCTTTTCTCTCTACCCTGTTTGTCTACGATCTGAACATCCAACGGAAGTCCGGTGTTTCAATGAGTGATTTTCAAAAAAGCAAGGCGCGATCTTGCATTTGCCACCGCGCTTTTTCCATGCCGACGCGTATAATCGGACGGCAAAACCGTCCGATCGATTTTTCTGAAATTTTTTCTTCTCTCTTTCTTATATAAACCGAAGAAGATCGACGAGAACGGCAAAACCGAAGAGGAACAAGATACCGACGGTATGAATGATCGCCTCCACTTTACGGTTGACGGGTTTTTTGAAGATCCACTCGATGAGCGTAAACACGATTTTCGATCCGTCGAGCGCGGGAATGGGTAAAAGATTGAACACGGCGAGGTTGACGCCGATATACGAAGCAATATCGAGGAAGGATCGAAAATCCCTCGTCGCAATCTGCGACGTCAGCTGAATGGTCGTAATCGGTCCGCCCATGGAAGAAATGCCGAGCTTACCCGTAACGAGTTCTCCCAACGCGGAGAGAATGGAGCTTGCCAGCCTCCCCGAGTAGACGAACGCTCTTCCGATGGTCTGAAAAAATCCGAGGCGCATGGGAGTAATACGCATACCCCAACCGTCCTGTTCGTCGTTTCTGATCCCCATTGCCGTCCATAAGATATCTCCGCTTGCAGAGTTAAGTTCGGTGGTATCTGCTCGGAGCATAATTTCGACCGTCTTAACCTCTCTGTGATCCTCTTCCACACGGGACACGGTAAATTCCACGAGATCTCCCTCGTTTTTTCCCTTCAATTTGCCGACCAAGTCGGACGTGAGATAAACTTTTCTGCCTTCGCACTCCAAAATCACGTCGCGATCCTGAAAGGAATAGCCGACGTACGTTTCGTTCGGCTCAACCTCATAGGTCATATAGAGATACTGACCGAACGTAAAAAAAGAAACGAGAATGAGCACCATGGCGAGCAGATAGTTCATAAATGCGCCGGAAAAGAGTACGACGATACGCTTCCACGGCTTTTGACGGTTGAAACTTTGGGGAGACTCCTGATCGTTCTCTTCGCCGTCAAACGCACAATATCCGCCAAGCGGAAAAAGACGGAGCGAGAAGATCTCGTCCGTTTTTTTGTTTCTTTTCTTGAACAGCGCAGGTCCGAATCCGATGGAAAATTCGTTGATCTTGAATTTGAGGAGTTTTCCTGCGACGTAATGTCCGAACTCGTGAACGGTAACCATCGCGAGCAAGATGAGGATCGCAACGGCGACGGAACCGATGCTCGAAAGAATTGCCGGAACGGCTAAAAACGACATATGATTTCCTTTGCCTGTTTGCGAGAAAGCTGATCCGTTTCCGCAAGGGTGGCGTAATCCGTAACTTTTTGTTGTTTCGTTTTCGAAAGTACCTCTTCGAGCACGGAGGCGATCTCCGTAAACCCGATTCGTCCGTTCAAAAAGGCGCGAACCGCCTCTTCGCCTGCGCCGTTCAGGGCGCAAGGGTAATTATCTCCGCACTCCAAGGAACGGAGCGCCAGATCGTAACAGGGGAATTTCTTCCTCTCCAAGGGGAGGAAATGAAGCGCGCCCTGCTTTACGAGATCGAGCGGTCTGACGTCGCAGGGGTATCTCTTCGGATAGGTCAGCGACATCTGAATGGGAAGTTCCATGGTGGGATAGCTCATCTGCGCGAGCACCGCGCCATCCTCAAATTCAACCATGGAATGAATGATGCTTTCGGGATGCACGACCGCCTCGATTTTCGAAAGGTCGGTGTGATACAGCCATTTCGCCTCGATGACTTCGAATCCCTTATTGAGAAGCGTTGCGGAATCGACGGTGATCTTGGGGCCCATCGTCCAGGTGGGGTGGCGAAGCGCGTCCTTTGCGGTTACCTTTTTGAGCGTATCTTCGTCCGCGTGATAGAAAGGGCCTCCGCTCGCCGTGATGATGAGTTTCCGAAAATCGCCGTGCGTATTGAAATGCAGACACTGCCAAAGCGCGGAATGTTCGCTGTCGATGGGCGTCAGGTCGATGCCGTTCTTTTCGGCGAGGGGCATGACGAGTTCACCGCCGCAGACGAGCGTCTCTTTGTTCGCGAGGGCGAGCGATCTTCCCGACTCGATGGCTTTGAGCGAATAGGAAAGCCCTGCAAATCCCGTCGCCGCGACGAGCACGGTGTCTACCATAGGAAGTTCGCATACGGAGAGCGCCTCTTCCCTGCCGACGGAGAATTTGACGTCGGAAGGGATCTCTCGCACGTCCTTTGCCGCCTCTTCCGAGACGATTACGGCTCTTTTCGGATGAAATTCGTTGATCTGCTCTTCAAGGAGAGACGACGAAGAGAACGCGACGACAGCGTCGACCTGAAACAGTTCGGGATAGCGGCGGACGACGTTGAGCGCCTGTCTGCCGATAGAGCCTGTACTGCCGATGAGTGCGATGTGTTTCATAGTTAGTATATCCTAAATTGCAGAAATAAGAACAAAAACGATAAAAGTAACGAGACAAGCGTACAGGGAACTGTCGATTCTGTCGAGCACGCCGCCGTGTCCGGGGAGACAGTTTCCCATATCCTTGATTCCCGCCTTGCGTTTGACGGCGCTCTCCACGAGATCGCCCATCTGCGTAACCACCGCGATGAGAAATCCCATGACGAGGAAGGCGACGAGGTCTTTTTCGTACGTCAACGAAGAATCGAAGAGGAATTTCCAGATAAAGAACAGAAGCGCAGAAGCGCAGACGCCGCCGATAATACCGCCGATACCGCCGACAATCGTCTTATTCGGACTGATTTCGGGGGCGAGTTTTTTGGGGAATTTCTTATGGAGCTTACTCCCGAACGTGAACGCGAATACGTCCGTAATGGGCGTAATCGCAAACGGGAACATAACCAGCAGTCCCTCGTGATTCATGTGATTGATGACGACGAGGAAGTTGAGAAAGAGGTTCGGATAAATGAGCGTAAGCACTGCCTTTCCGACCTGTTCGAGAGAAGTATTTTGGTAGTCGAAGATCATGGACGTAACCACGATGATACACATCGCGACCATGCTCCCGATCATGACGAAATATCCCTGCTGTTTCCAAAGGTCCATAGCGACGAACAAGGGCACGTTGACGGCTGCGAAGCCTATCGTGAGCAGTTTCTGTACCTTCGTGAGGGAACACGCCCTTGCCATTTCGTACGTTCCGATGACGGCGAACAGCCACACCAGTCCGTCGAAACAATAGTCGCTGACAAATAATTTCAGCGCGTAAAACGATACTAAAATCGCAACGTATACGATTGCGGTAATCACCCGTTTTTTCATAACGATACCTTTTCCTTCTGTCTCTGTTTTTTACCCCGTTCAGGCATTTCCGACCTGCTCGTCCGTTTTGCCGAATCTTCTCTTTCTTCCCGAAAAGTCGGAAAGAGCTTTTTCAAATTCTTCGTTGGTAAAATCCGGGAACATGACGTCCGTGAAGTACAGTTCCGCATACGCCGCCTGATAGAGAAGAAAGTTGGAAATACGTTTCTCTCTTCCCGTGCGGATGATGAGGTCGGGTTCGGGTTGACCGCCCGTATAGAGCGCCGAAGAGAGCGATTCCTCGGTGATCTCTTTTCCCTCCTTGACGAGCCGATTGCAGGCGTACACGATTTCCTGGCGCGAACCGTAGTTGATCGCGATGTTCAAACAGCCCCTCGTTCCGCCCGCGCTCGCTTGCTCGTTCTGCGCGATGAGTTTTTGAATGTCCTCGGGCAGGGCGGAGACGTCGCCTATGACCTTGACGCGCATATTTCTCTTGATCATTTTCTTTACGTTGACCGTAAAGTAAAGACGAAAAAGATTGAAAAGTCCCTCGACTTCTTCCTTCGGACGGGAAAGATTCTCCGTGGAGAGCGCGTACACCGTAAGATAATCGATCCCCTTGGTAAAAGCATAATCGGCAAGGTCGATCATGCGATTCATGCCCTGCCGATGACCTTCCCCTCTCGGAAGAAGGCGTTCTTTCGCCCAACGTCCGTTTCCGTCCATGATGATGGCAACATGATTGGGTAATTTCATTTAGATCGTCATGATCTCCTTTTCTTTGATTTCAACGAGCTCTACGATCTTTGCGATGGTATCGGAGACGCATTTCTCGATATCCTTTTCACAGAGCGCGGCGACGTCCTCGGAGATCGTTTTTTCCGTTTTGAGTTTCTTGATGCCCTCCATCGCCTCGCGACGGTTGTTTCTCTCCGCAACTTTTGCATCCTCGCCCATTTTCATGACCATCTTGACGAGCTCTTTTCTCCTCTCGGTGGTGAGATCGGGGAATACGAGACGAATGACGTTGCCGTCGTTGGTGGGCGTAAGTCCGATGTTGGACGCGAGAATGGCTTTCTCTACGCTTTTGAGGAGAGATTTATCCCACGGGGAAATCATAAGACATCTCGCATCGAGAACGGAAATATTCCCGAGCTGATTGAGGGGAGACATTCCGCCGTAAGCCTCGACCTGAATCTTATCCAGAATGTGCGGATTTGCTCTTCCCGCACGAATGGTGGAAAACTGTTCCTTCGTAACGGAAACGGTCTTTTCGGATTTTTCTTCCAACGTGAGCATAATAAGTTCAACTTCTTCGTTTTCAATCATAATGATATCTCCTTACTTGTTTTTTATGAGCGTACCCGAGCCTTCTCCGCATACCGCTTTGACGATGGAATTTTCTTCGTCCAGTCCGAATGCGAGAACGGGAATATCGTTATCCATGCACATGGTAGCCGCCGTGGTATCCATTGCTTTCAAGCCTTTGTCGATGATTTCAAGGAAAGAAAGCTCGGAATACTTCTTTGCGTTCGGATTCTTTTTGGGATCGGAATCGTAAATTCCGTCTACGTTCTTCGCCATAAGAAGCACGTCCGCCCCGATCTCGCAGGCGCGTTGCGCCGCCGCCGTATCGGTGGAGCAGTAGGGATTACCCGTACCGCAAGCCATGATGACAATCCTGCCCTTTTCGAAGTGATGAAGCGCCTTTCTCAGAATGTAAGGCTCCGCCACGGAAATCATATTGAGCGCCGTCTGTACTCTCACGGGCACGCCGCGCTGTTCGATGGCGTCCATCATGGCAAGGGAATTCATGACCGTCGCGAGCATTCCCATATGATCTGCCGTGGTTCGCTCCATATTCGTTCCCTGTCTGCCTCTCCAAAAGTTTCCGCCGCCGATGACGAGCGCCACCTCGACGCCCATGTTATGGACGGCGACGATTTGATCGACGACTTTTGCAATGATGGTTTCGTTGAGTCCGAACCGTTGATCCCCCGCCAAAGCTTCGCCGGAAAGTTTCAAGAGCACCCTCTTGTATATTGCTTGCATAACTATCCTCCATCGGGATTTTTTTCATTATAACACAGTTTTCTTCAAAATGCAAGGAAATCGCTTATAAGCGAATGCCGAAAAAGCAACCGCTTGCGCACTCTCTCTTAATTAAGGAAAGAAAAAATCGCCACATCTCCTCTTCGCTCGCTTTTTTGATGAGGTGCGACAGGCGAAACGCTCTGTATTCCCTCTTATATTTTTTGAATAGATCGGGAAAACGATACGTTCCCGACGCGTACACAACGAGTTTCATGCTCTTTCCGCCCGTGACCGTTCTGATCTCACACGTCTCCGTTCCGCGCTTGAAACGGTGAATGTAGACGCAAGAGGTGTCCGTGCTCTTATCGTAAGTACTTTCGTAGGAAAAGCCTTTTTCGAGAAAGAGAGATAGCTCGTCCGTGATGAGATTTTCAAGTTCTGTCTGTTCCATATCCTCATTATACCATACATTTGTGACGTTTGCAAGGGGGAATTTTGTTGCGCCCATTGTATTTTAACGAATTTTATGATATAATTCAAACATGATTGCGTTTTTTATCGTTTTGGGAGTTCTCTCCCTTCTTCTGTTTTTCGCCCTCTTCATTCCCTATCGCATCGCCTACGCCCGCGTTTATAAACCGGATCTCACGATGGACTATCAAGGCAGAGACGAATTTGTAAAAGAGCTTTTCGACAAGGCGAACGAAACGCCGTACGAACACGTCGAAGTGAGATCGTACGACGGATTGAAACTCGTCGGGCGGTATTACGAACGCAGAGCAGGCGCGCCGACCGTCCTCTTTTTTCATGGCTACCGCAGTACGCCCTTGCGCGACGGGTGCGGAATCCTCCGCATCACCGAAACGTCGGGATATAACCTTCTGCTCGTCTATCAGCGTTCGCACGGCATGAGCGAAGGGAATTTTATCACCTTCGGTGTAAAGGAGAGCAAAGACGTCATGACCTGGTGTCGTTTTTTACAGGACAAGACGGATAAGATCTACCTCGGAGGCATCTCCATGGGCGCGTCCACCGTCCTCAACGCGTCCAAGTACGATCTTCCCAACGTAAAAGCCATCGTCGCGGATTGCGGATTTTCGTCCCCTGCGGAAATCATCTTCCATGTGATCGACAAGAAATTCAAGTGGGCTTATTTTCTTGCGGAATGGAGCGCAAAGCTCTTTTGCGGCTTTTCCGTCAAAGAAAGCATGACGGACGCGGTAAGCAAAAGCAAGTACCCGATTTTATTTATTCACGGAGAATGCGATCGTTTTGTTCCCCTGTCCATGACGCTCAAAAACCACGAAGCCTGCACGTCGGAAAAACGGCTCGAACTCTTTCCAACCGCGCAACACGCAATGAGCTATATCGTTGACCCCGAACGCTATCAGAGCGTCGTCCTTGATTTTCTTTCAGACAAGTGAGCGTACCGTTTCCCCGTCATTTGAAAATCAAGTTTTTGCTCCCTATGCGATTTACCACAAAGAAAAAAGCGCAACTTATTCACAGGAGATATTCATGTTTGAACGAACAAAACTCATTCGCACGTTTGAATCGCTTACCCAAGACGAGCGCAATGCGCTCTTCGAGCAAAAATCCGCGTCCGTCGTATCCGCCTTGAAAAAACTCGACTTGCCCGGCGTCGATCCCCTATCGGCACTCTCAGCGCTCATTCTTTCTTGCGTCGTTTCGGACGGAACAATCGACGATAAGGAATACGAGCTCATGCTCCCCTTTCTGAAAAAACTGTTCGGGGAGGATTATGACTTCGACTCTATCAAAAAGGAAGTTCTCGTCAGCGACGAAACGTCGAAAGAGCTCGCATCTTCCGTCAAAGTTCTCATCGACGCGTTCTCGATGTTGAGCGAGGAACTCAAAACGGACGCCGTCACCGTATGTCTCTGCATTCTCTCCGTTGACGGAAAAATCTCCAAACGGGAAAAACGGTTTCTTTCCAAACTCGTCTAATAATCCGCACCCGACGATTTCCCGTTCGTTTACGGGAACAACCTGTTTCAACGCGTCGCGCGGAAGAATGAGGCTCGGGATAAGCCTGATCCTATTCAGACAAAAAATTAAGGAGGATCTTTCGATCCTCCTTTTTGATCAATCGAATTCGGTTTTTGTTTCTCTGAAAAGAAACTTACACTTGATACATTCTTCGATAACCCCTGTTATCCGATATCTACATCTTTTCTGAACAACTCGTTTTTCGCCTTGATCGTTTCCTTTCCCTCTTTTCCTCTCCCTTTTTTCATCGGTCTCTACTTCTTCAACGATTTCGTCTACTTTTTCGATTTTCGTCTTTCTCGTTTTATTCTGTTTCTGATCTGTTTCTGTTTTTCAAACTTTCTTTTCTGAAAGTTTCTGATTTCGATGATTTTCAAATCTTTTCGATTCTTCTCTTTTTCATTGATTCTCGGTTTTTTTCGATCTTTTTCTTTTTTAACCGATTTTCAATTTTTTCGATACAGAGTTTCCGATAGGACTTTTACCGATATTTGACTTCTATCTGACCTTTGACCTTCAATCCATTTATCTATTTCAGATTTCCGTCTTTTTACGATCTTTTTGTTCTTGTTTGCAATTTTCTCGCTTTCGATCGTCTGATTTCGTTTTTGTTTTCAGGGTTGGGTTTCGGTTATTTTCGGTCTTTTTCAACCTTATTTTGTTCCGTTTGTCTTGGGAAAGCATTTCGTCTTTTGACGAGGTTGCGTTTGTTTCCGTTGAACTTATTTTACATCCGTCAGCCGTTCGTTGGATGGAATTACGCCTTCATATATCCTCCTTATTTCTTGATTGAGACTTGTTTAACCTCCTTATCTCTGTCCCGTCGGAGGGTTTCAGATTTTCATCTTTCCACCTTTTTGAAACGATTTATCACTTTTTGTGATTTCATTTCCTTTTTGTACCTTAATTATAGCAAATAATTCACAAAAGTCAATATGTTTTTCAAAATTCTTTTGAAATATATTTTGAAAAAAGGTATTGCCTTTTTTTCTTGACCGTGATATAATAAAAAAGGTGGGTTCAAAGGAGTTTGAACCTATTTTTCGTGAAGGAAGAAAAAACTTTTCGCCCTGTATCTCCAAATTCTACCTTAAAGAAGATTTTCCGCTGAAAAAGGAGACAAATATGAACTTAGAAAAAGAGAGAAATTACGGCGTCGACGCTCTGCGACTTCTCGCCATGTTTTTTATCGTCACGCTACATCTGCTCACGCAGGGCTGTATCATCAATCAGGCAAGCGGCGCACCCCGCGCATTGGCGCTTTGTATGGAAGCCGTCGTCTTTTGCGCCGTCGATTGCTATGCCATAATCAGCGGATTCGTCGGATATTCGGACGAAGAAAAACCGTACCGCTATCATAAGTTCCTTTCCTTTTGGTTACAGGTATTCTGTTACAGTTTTTTTATGACGCTTGTCGGATTTCTCATCAAATCCCCTGATTTCACCTTAAAGGTGCTGATTTTATCTGTTTTTCCCGTATCGAACGGCACATATTGGTATGTTACGCAATACGCTGCTCTTTTCTTTATGATTCCGTGGTTAAATAAACTCATTCGCGCCTGTGACAAAAAACAAACGGAAATTTTTGTCGTCGTTCTTCTTATCCTTTTCTCCTTTTTTACGCTCTTTCTCGATCCGTTCAAAACGTATTACGGATTTTCTTTCCTCTGGCTCGCCGTTCTTTACGTCGTCGGCGCATGGATGAAAAAATATGATATTCCTTCAAAAATCAAACCGCTCTTTGCAATCGTCGGAATCATTCTATGCTGTATTCTCCTATGGAGCCTTAGGTGCTTTCTTCCCTCATGGAAGGGAACGCCTCTGATCGTCTGCTATGCAAGCCCCGTCGTAACGTTTATCGCCGTTTCCTATCTGGCATTATTTGCAAAATTAAAAGTCAATCGTTTTTTCAAAAAAACCATCGCATTCTTTGCGCCTTGTTCTTTCGGCGTCTATCTCGTTCATGAACACCCCTTGTTCCTAGCGTTTCTCCTCAGCGGAAAATTTGCATGGATCGCCACACAGCCCGTTTGGCTCGTGATCCCCGAAATCCTTGCTTGCTCCTTCGTCATTTTCCTCGTCTGTCTCCTGATTGACAGAGTCAGACATTTCTTCTTCCGTCTTCTGCGCGTCGATCGGCTTATCGATAGACTTTCGCAAGCCGTTTTGAAAAAATTCAAAAAACGTGAGGTGTCAAATGAAACCGTTGAATAATTCTAGAAACTACGGCATTGATGCGCTCAGGCTTTTTGCAATCTATCTCATCGTCACATACCACGTGATCACGCACGGAGGATTTGCCTCCGTAACGGGAAATTACCAGCTCGTTCGGCTCTTGCTCTTTACCGTAACCTTCTGCGCCGTCGATTGTTTTGCAATTATCAGCGGATTCGTAGGCTACACCGAGGAGGAAAAACCTTACCATTTCCATAAATACATTTCGATGTGGTTGCAGGTATTCTGTTACAGTTTCATCATCACCCTCATCGCTTCCTTTTTCGACGATAGCATTACGAAAAAAGATATTTTTCTGTCCGCATTTCCCGTCTTAACCGACGAATTTTGGTATTTCACCGCATATACGCCCCTCTTTTTCCTGATTCCTTGGGTTAATAAACTCATTCGCGCCTGCACGAAAAAAGAACTGACGGTATTCGTCTGCATTCTTTTATCTGTGTTCAGCGTCTTTTCGTTCGTTACCGATTCGTTTAGGATTCTCAGAGGGTATAGTTTCGTATGGCTCACGGTGCTCTATATCGTAGGCGCATGGATCAAAAAATGCGATATTGCCTCCAAGTTCAAAACGTGGATCGCATGGCTCGCGCTTATCTTTTCGATCCTCTTTACTTGGTTTGCAAGAGCTTATCTTCCCGAATGGACGAGAGCACCCGCTCTCCTCACTTATTCCAGCCCGACCATGGCTTGCGCCGCAATCTGCTTCGTAACGATTTTCTCAAAAATGAAACCGAACGGTTTCTTCAAACGGACAATTGCATTCGCCGCGCCGACTTCGTTCGGAATCTACATTTTTCATTGTCAGGACGTCGTCTGGACACTCCTCATCGTGAACCGTTTTACCCGATTCGCCGATTTGCCCCTATGGGTCTTTCCGTTTGCGATTTTAGGAGCTTCGCTCGTTATCTTCCTTATTTCCATGATCGCCGATAAACTCCGCGAACTTCTCTTCAAACTGCTTCGCATAGATCGCGGAGCGAAAAAACTATGCGACGCAATCGCAAAAAAGGCAGTCGAAAAAACAGAATAAAACTATCGTTCTAAAAAACTCCGCAAGCGACGTTTGCGGAGTTTTTCTTTGGATGGGTTTTGAAATTTATGCGTTTTTTCTCTTTCTCACAAACACGGAAATAAGTTCAAACACGAACCAGATCAAAAAGAGCGAATAGAGAGCGATTACGATTCTGTCTGTGTTCCAGGTAACGATACGCGCCCAATCGTTGCCCGTTCCCCAGTAAATGCTGTCGTAACGGTATTCGAACGTCACCGTATATACCCAAGCGAATACGGAAGTCGGAACCAAAAACAGGGAATTTCGGAGTACGCTCAACAGCGTCGCTTTTTTCGTTCCGTACGTAATCCAACCGAAAATCAGACTTGCGAGTGCAAACAATGCGGCAATCCCGAAGATGACGTATTTTCCGACGACGCTCTCTCCGTTTGCGACAGATTTGGTATGTCCGAACGGAGCACAGAGCAAGAGGACGGCATAAATTACTACCAATCCGATCTGTATCCCGTTACAAAGCAAGCTCGTTTTACCGACGCGATGCTGTACGAACAGATATACGATTCTCGATACCAAAACCGCGCCGCACAAAATGGCGGGAAACATCGTGCTCCAATACGATTCCGCAATGTCGTAACTGTCGCAAACCAAGAAGGGAATCGCAAGGGCGATGAAAGATACGATCACCGCCGATACGCAATACAAATACAGATCAAACTCTTTTTTGACGAGACTTTTCTCTGCGTCGGACAAACTGCCCTTTTTCAACACGAAACGAACTCTGAGCCATGCGCTCAGACAGAAAAGCGCCGCAAAGAATTCCAAGGGAAGCATTGAGAAAAATCCGATCTGAGACAAGCGGAACAGTTCTGTAAAATCCAGCCAACCCGAAGAATTTAAGTTCTCGTTTCCAAACAGAGCGAACGCATAGCAGAGCGCTTTCCCGAATCCGATCAACGCGACCGCCAGGGCGATGATCATGACGACGCGATAGATCGTCCTTTCACATTTCAAACTCGTCTCGCCCTTCGCGACGCTCTTGACCTTTTCCCACAGAGCTTTGATTCCGCTTTGTGCGCTTTGAGTTTGTTCGGAAGCGCCGTCCGTCGTCTCCTGTCGAACGGATTCTTCACGCGGTATGCGTTTCCCACGCAGAAGCTCGTCGCAGGTCACGCCCAAAAGGTCGGCAAGCGCAGGAATCAAGGTGAGGTCGGGAAGACATTCGCCACACTCCCAACGGCTCACCGCCTTGTTCGATACGTTCAGTTGATCCGCAAGTTCCTGTTGCGTTAAGCCGTTCTCTTTCCGAAGAGCAGCTATAAAGTTACCAATCGTCATAGTTTCCATTTCATTCTCCTTACTTATAAGCACACTCATTCTACTTGTCAAAGGCGTATTTATCAACCCCGCATACCGATTTTTTATCTCGCAAACTGAGAATTTGGCATTTTTGCCACCCAAAAAGACAACTTTTCCCCTTTTTCAATCCGGGACTTCGATCGCACGATTCGTCCTGTTCGAATCGATCTTACTCCGAAAAAAAATCTGTATATAATCCTGAATTTGGTTCAAACCAAAGATTTTTCAGTTTTTTAGGAATAGAAAATCATATTGTTTTGTTGAATATATACAGTATAAACAAGAAAAATAATTCATGTACGTCTATGCGTAATGCAAAACAGATCGGAAAAATTTACCCGTTCACTCTACCATTCCATTCAAATCTGAATTTTTTCGGATTGAAATTTCAAAAATTATACTGTAATTATTAAATATATACAACATGCTCAATCAAATTTTGATTCCGAACATGATTTTTAAGCGTCAAATCGTCTCCTCCGCAAGACGATCTATCGGAACTCAGGAATGAAAATTTTCACGCGGCGTTTTGGACGGGATTTACAACCGTCGGTCATGCGCATTCCCGTTTGCGGCGACGTCGGCGCAGAGATTCACCCTGACGTTGATCAAGTCTTACCTATCGTGAGCGACAGAACTAAGGTCTATATGGGTAGTTGCCAAAACAATCTGCAAGAAAAGGCTTGCGTAGACGGGTATTACACCATTCTTATCCCTGCCGACACGCGGTATTCCATAATTTTTGCCATATCTTTGCGATCCTTTCAACGCATAAAAAGCACGGCAAGGATCTCTTCATCCTTGCCGTATTTTTCATCTCTACTCGGCAGTGCCGAACAAAATATGCTTGAAAATCCAAGCGGTTTTCTCAACGCCGAGGCTTTTCTTAAAAACGTCTGTGGAAGGACCGCCGTTTGCCAACAGTCCGTCAACGTAATATGCCGTTTTACGCCGCTTTTCCTCGGCGCAAGCGACGGGATTTTCGATTTCCAGATATGCCGAAAGGTACTGCGTTGCAAGCTGATCCAACATAACCGTCTGAGCTTTCTTTCCTCTTTTGGAAATACTTTGGGGTAACTTAATGCTATCATACCAATGCGATCCGCAATCTCGCTCGGCAACGTCGGTATATAGGTTCTTAATGTTCTCCAATCCGCTAAGATCGCAAGAATCGCTGAGCGTATCGTAAAGCTCTACGATCAGCGTATCGTTACCCATCGCGTATATTCTATCGTAAGAGTAAAGCGGAAGTTCGATCTTTGTGGGATTGATGATAAGCGTATCCATTTTCATCAGTCCGAAAAAGCCTTTTGCCCGCATAACCGAAACGTGCCCAAGTCCCTCCGCGCGATATGCCTTGACTGTAAAGGTCATTCCGTTCGCCTTGAACGTTGACGTCTCTGCCGTCTCGATCGGCGAGAGAGGATACTTTTCCCGAATGAAGTCCAACAAGCTGTCCGTCATGCCTTTTCTCCGCTTTTGAGTGTAAGTCCAGCAAGTCCGCTTCTATGAAGCATGATGACTCCCGCAAGGAACGTACCCTGTCCCAGGACGTTGACGCCCTCTGCGATCCAGTTCATCACAGCCTCGGTGAAATCCTTGGAAGACAAATAGCCCATACACAAGGAACACGCAAAGGAAACGACAAACAAAGCAATCAACCACGGCTTTTTGAGTTTGACGGAGAGAATACACAGCGCCGTCTCGATCAGTCCGAGTCCCGCAACCATGAGCCCCACGAACACGAACGTTCCGCTAAACAAAGGAGGCGCAACCGCAAGCATTGCGGTCTTTTCTGTCTGATTGCGGCAGATCATAGCGAGGATACCCACACCCGCAAGCAAAAATCCGATAGACTGCACGGGGAAAAACATATGGTTCAGCGCTTCAAAATTACAAGCGCCGGCAGCGTAAAGGAGCTTATACGTGGCTTTGAGCGCCCCTGCAAGCGTGATATCGATCACGCCTGCGGAAAAGAGAGCAAAAGCCCCCTTGCTCATCTTATTGTAGAGATTGCGCAGAAGAATTACCGCCGCAATTCCGAAAAGAATAACGGAGATATAGTCAACAAGAGCCATAGGAATTGAAAAGTCCATATTTAAAAGCTCCTTTTATTTCTTTTTGTTCAAGTGATATACGGGAAGAAGAGGAATGATGATCGGCGTCTTGTTCGCATATGCGTTGTATTCCTCATTCGCACCGTAGCGTTCCATCTGACGCTTTTCAAGTCTTTGCGCGCCGTTGAACATAATGTAAACGATACAGATATAAGCAATCACCGCGGTGATCCACTGACCAATGGTCTGATAAGCCGTGATTCCGCTAACGAATACACCCGTCCAGAACAGGATCTCTCCGAGGTAGTTGGGGCAACGGCAGATTCTGTATAACCCCTTGGTCGCAACCATATCGGGACGCTCCTTTTTCTGCGCGGACTTCTGCTTGTCTGCAATCGATTCAAGAATCAAACCGAATACGGAAACCGCAAATCCAACGACAGGAAGAATCACGTCTGTAGATGCGTTGTCATAGCGGAACAGCATAGGGCTGACCTGAGCCACGTAAAGAACCGAAACGAATATCCAGATCGTTGCAAGCACGAACACCGGCATTTTCTTCTCACCGTTCTTTGCGAGCGTGTCTTTTGCCACGTCGGTCTTTCTGAAAGATGCATTCTTAAACTCACGAATGAGAAGGAATCCCGAAAGACGGGCGCCGTACGTGATAAAGAGAGCCGTCTGCACGAGAACGATCCAAAGAGGAGTTGCTGTGGGGTTGATCAAATACATGATGAGTATGGCAATTCCGCCGCCCGCTACGGCAAATCCGTAGCCGATAGAGAGAAAATATACGAACTTATAGAATCCGACTGCACACAGAACGGCGCAAACGGCAAATAAAATTCCAAGAAGTGACCAAGGCATATCAGTTGCTCTCCTTTCCGAAGTAGCTCTTTATATATTCGCCAAAGCTGCCCTCGCCCACCTCGGTGTCGCCGACGAGGTCGTGAGAAAGAGTCCATTTGGAGAACAGAATGATGTCGTGCTTACCTTCTTTTTTGATTTTGGGGAGGTTTGCGAGGATTCCGAAGAGCCAGATAGGAGCCCACTTGATTTTGAGAGGCTTTTTGGCAGCTTCAAAGCACATGGCAGCCATTTCTTCGTACGTATAGGTTTCCTTGCCGCCTACGTTGTAAATGGTATTCTTATCGTTCATATGCTCTACGATAAACGTCGCAAAGTCGGGACAGTCAACCACGTTTGCCCTTACCGAGCCGTAGCCTTTGAGAAGCTGCATCTCACCCTTATCCACATAGGGCTTGAACACCTTTGCAATATCGTAGAAATAACCCGTGGGACGGTAGATTACGTAGTCCATACCGCTCTTTTTAAGCTCTTGCTCAAAAAGATACTTTGCGTGAAGCATGGGAACCTTCTCCGCACCCTTTTCGTCACAGGAAATAACCGAGACGTAATTGAAATTCTTAACGCCTGCCGCCATCGCCTCGGCAAGAATGTTCCTATTGCCCTGATAGTCGATATCGTATGCGGTGAACCTTGTAGATGCACCGGTCAGACCAACGGTAGAAATGACCGCTTCAACTCCCTCAAAGAGCCCCTTCAAGGTTTCGGGATTGGTAGCATCAATGGGAGCAAAGGTATATTTTCCTTCCGTTCCCGCGATATTGCGCTCCTTTAAGTCAGCCGCCACGACCTCGTAACCGTCAGCGCACAGCTTTTTCAGAATTTCCGCGCCAAGGTTGCCAAAGGCGCCTGCAAGTAATATTTTCATTTTCTATCCTCCCTTATTTTTTATTCTTTTCTTTGGAACGTTTGTCGTTGATGATCTTCATGTGCTCCGCGGTGATCAACGTTACTCCGTTTTCTTTTGCCCAGGAAACACATCCTTTGAGAACAACGGAGAGGAATACTCTCGGAACACCGAGAATGGTCTTCAAAGCATCGTCGGTAAACTTAATGGTATCATCGGCGCGGTCTGCCGCATAGCGAACGGATTCAAGAGAAGCCCTGCGCATTTGAAGAAGCTCCGCTCTCATCTTGGTCTTTCTGTGGAACCAGAAATTCTTACTGTCGCGGTAGCCGTAGTCTACGGGAAGCGGAGGAAAGTCCTTTGCTTTGACGCCGTTGATGATGGCATCGGCATATTTCTTTTTCATAAGGATCTTGTCAACGCGAAGAATAAAGTGCGCGCCGAACTTTGAGGTGATTCCGTTGAAATCGTTGTAAGGCGGCTCGTAGCCGTTCAGCTCTCCCGGGTGGAACTTTTCCGCACCTTCAAGCTCACGCACCCAAGTACATTCGATCGCTTCAATGGCGTCGGTCAGCACCATCGGTCTTACTTCGCCCGTTTCCTCTTCAATGATACTCTTTTCCAACTTGAAGTTGCACTTGGGCATCTTTTCCTCGGGCTTATCACCGGGCCATGAAAGCTTAACGGCTTCCTTAAAGCTTGCAGGCTTATCGTCGATGAAATTCAGCGTGCATTTACCGTTTTTGAGAATGTTCTGCGCGGTGTTGGAGGAATTGCGGCAACACAAAAGCATTGCGTAGTAGTCCTTGCCCGCCACATAGTATGGCTGAACGAGTGAGTAAGGACCAAGGCTGGTCGAGCCGTCCTCACACAAAGTCGAGATGATGACGGTGGGCATCGGGAAATACAGAGAGGTCTGGTAGAAATTGTCCACGATGCGAAGGTTTTCAAAGCTGCTCATAGGTATTCTCCTTTCTATTAAAATAATAATAATTTTATAACGGAATATATTTCTTCAAATGATTTTCCCGCCATTGTCCATGTGAGAAGCGACTCGGCAATAAATTCCGATAAGAATTTACGGTTTGTGTGAGTACATATCGGCATGAGGATCTCTGCGAGCTGATTGCGTAACAACTTGTGTCGCTCGGCAAACGCAACTGCGAACACCTTTGCCGCGTCCTCGTCACGAAACAGGGACGCATGGATTTCAATAAACTCTTGTAAGGACAGATAGACATTTTGAAGAAAAGCCTCGATATCGCTTGTGCTTTTTTGCTTCATTTTCAGAAGACATTCTCGCCATTCTTCAATCATAAATGAAGCAATCAACATATCCTTGGAGCTGAAATAATTATACACGGTTCCAACGCCGAGACCGCAAGCGCTTGCAACCGAACGGATCGTGGTTTCTCTATATCCGTTTTGCGCGATCTGACGCTTTGCCTCCGCAAGCAACTGTTCACGCACGTTTTCGATTATTTTTGGCATGATTTATTCCTTTCTTTTTTATGAACGTGTTCATTTATATTATACGATATTTATTCTCGGTTGTCAATATGAGATGAAAAAATTGTGCTCGAATCACAAAAAAAGAGCAAGAATTTTTTTCTTGCTCAAAATACTATTTTATCAAATTACAAATGACTTGTGCTGTAAAAACGATCTGCTCTCTGTTGCTGATGTTCGGCACTCCGTCGCCGTCTTGTTCTCCGTACATACCGAAATAGGCGTGACAGCCGCCGTTAATTACAATTTCGGTAAAGCCGTCGGGAAGATTGGATTTGTTCGCGTCATACTTTTCTCGGTTCATCACCTTATCCTCGCTGCCGTAAACCGAAAGCACTTCAAGTTCGGTATCCGAAAGATCAGCGGTATGCTTTGCAAGGTAGGATGCTGCCATTGATCCTCCAAGTGAATGACCTCCTATGTACCATTCCTTGATTTCGGGAAATTGTTCTTGTATACCGTCCGCTGCGTTCACGTCAAGTACGGCAAGATTGAACGGCATCTCCACAAGGACGCACAAAATTCCTTGTTCGGCAAGAGCCGCCATTAAGGGAAGATACGCGGTAAATTCAACCTTTCCGCCGGGGTAGAAGATAAATCCCTGAGTTGCTCCGTCCGGTTCAAAAACGATTGTATCATCGTCAAAAAACACATAGTCCGCACCGCTTGCGTCGACGAAGGATTGGATTTCATCCACGTCCGCACGGTAGTAGTCTCCGACGTAGATTGCACAAGCCCCTACGATAATACAGAGTGCAAGCGCAACTGACGCCAATATCATAAACAGCTTATTTTTTCGTTTGTTTGCTGAAATATTCATAATCATTTCCTTTCCGACTCAAATTGAGTTTTCAATATCTGTTGCCGTATATCAACTTCGCTTTTTCGGTATACTTCCGTACAAACTCGGTTTTTGCGTTTGTATATCCATCTCTGTTAGGCTCGTAATCTCCCATATATCTCAAATGCAAATGGAATACGCTTTCGGCAAAACCTTTTTCTGTGTATCCCTTGTTAAAAGAAAATCCGTTCGGAAGAATACCTTTCAAAAAAGCTTCTTCAACAAGTTTATTATATCATATTTTTTTGTTTTTTTCAATCGTCATTCGCCTGAAATATACCATTCTCCGCGTGTTGAAAACATGCGTTACGACTTTCAAATCTCACAATGAATCAGATACGTTATGAACGCTCGTACCCAAATACGATTGTGTAAAATTCCCCATTCATGATATACAATTCTGACGTTGGACAACCGTTTGAGGTGCGTATCATGAGCCGATGAATTTTTTGTTTATAAAAAATCCCTGTCGGGCGAATCAATAAGCAATCATGAAAGGGGCGCAAAGCTAAACCGAGGACAAACAGACCGTCGGGTAGAAAACGGACAGAACACAACGGAATCAAGCGCGAGAGCGTGCAGGAAAAACCCTGTCGGGCGAACAAAAGAAGTAATCACGAAAAAACCAAAAACACAACAGAGGACAAACAGACCATCGGGTGGTAAAAAAGAAACTCAAAGAAAATAACGGAATAAGGCACGAAAACGTGCAGGCAAAAAGAAAACCCTGTCGGTTGACAGGGTAAAAGGGCATAAAAAAGTGGCAACTACCTATCCTCACGACCGGTGGCCCGGGCACTACTTTCGGCGTAGAGAAGCTTAACTTCTGTGTTCGGGATGGGAACAGGTGGATCCTTCTCGCTATCGTCACCACTATGGTTCAGT
>JAGAIP010000016.1 GCA_017626495.1 Clostridia bacterium
GAGATTGTCCCACGAGGATGAATTGCAAGGCGAGAGTAATTCCATATCGAACCAAAAAAGGATACTCGAAACCTACGCAAAACAGAACGGCTTTACCAATCTGCGCTGGTACACCGACGACGGTTTTTCCGGCGCGAACTTCCAGCGGCCCGGATTTCAAGCCATGCTTGCGGACATTGAAGCCGGGAAAGTGGGTACGGTCATCGTCAAGGACATGAGCCGGTTAGGGCGAAACTACTTGCAGGTAGGGTTTTACACGGAAATGCTGTTCCCTCAAAAGGGTGTGCGTTTTATCGCTGTCAACGATAATGTGGACAGTGCCAGCGAGGGCATGGACAACGATTTTACCCCGCTGCGAAATCTGTTCAATGAATGGCTGGTGAGAGATACGAGCAAGAAAATCAAGGCAGTGAAAAAGTCAAAAGGCATGAGCGGCAAGCCTGTTACCAGCAAGCCGGTTTACGGCTATGTGATGGACGAGGACGAGAATTTTATTATAGACGAGGAAGCCGCCCCGGTGGTGCAGCAGATTTACCAGCTTTGCCTTGCCGGGAACGGCCCGACCAAGATTGCCCGTATGCTGACGGAGCAGCAAATCCCCACGCCGGGGACGCTGGAATATCAGCGGACAGGCAGCACCCGCCGTTATCACCCAGGCTATGAGTGCAAATGGGCGACCAACACCGTCGTTCATATCCTCGAAAACCGAGAGTACACCGGATGTCTGGTGAACTTCAAAACGGAAAAGCCTTCTTATAAGGTCAAGCACAGCATAGAGAACCCCGTCGAGAAGCAGGCCATTTTCGAGAACCACCATGAGCCGATCATCGACAAGGAAACATGGGAACGGGTGCAGGAGTTACGCAAACAGCGCAAACGCCCGAACCGCTACGATGAAGTGGGGCTGTTCTCCGGGATTTTGTTCTGCGCCGACTGCGGCCATGTGCTGTATCAGCAGCGGTATCAGAACAAAGACCGCAAACAGGACTGCTACATCTGCGGCAGCTACAAGAAGCGCACCCGCAACTGTACGGCGCACTTTATCCGCACCGATCTGTTGACCGCTGGTGTCCTGGCAAATCTCCGGCAAGTGACCGAATACGCAGCCAAGCATGAGAGCCGGTTTGTGAAACTACTTGTCCAGCAGAACGAGATCGGCGGCAAGCGAAAGACCGCCGCAGCCATCAAGCAGCTTGAACAGGCGCAGGAACGCATTTCTGAAATCAGCCGCATTATCAAGCGGCTGTATGAGGACAATGTAAACGGCAAAATCAGCGATGAGCGTTTCATGGAACTGTCGGCTGACTACGAAGCCGAGCAAGCGGAGCTGAAAAAGAGAGCCGCCGCCCTGCAAGCCGAACTGGACAAGTCACAGGCAGCTACCGTCAACGCCGAGAAATTTATGGGCATTGTCCGCAAGCACCTTGCCTTTGAAGAACTGACCCCCACTCTCTTGCGGGAAATGATCGAGAAAATTGTGGTGCATGAGTGCAGCTATGATGAGAACGGCACCCGCAGGCAGGACATTGAGATTTATTACAGCTTTGTCGGCAAGATTGACTTGCCCGAATAACCGCCCGACCTATCCGACACAATGGCCAAGTGTCGGATAGGAACGGCAAAATTTTTTGCACTTCTATTGCTTCTTTATCACACATAAGCAAA